>NZ_QEWP01000022.1 GCF_003121985.1 Marinilabilia rubra | reverse complement strand
TGTTAAATAAATCACAGCAAATATATGAAGAAAATTCGACTATCATCCCGAAAGGGGTGAGTTGCGTCTGCTTACCAATCTTCAAATCAAGCACTTAGGCTTTGTAAGCCTGACGGCTATGCCCTCCAGGGTAATGGGATGGCACCAATCGTTAAGGGATGAGGCCCTTGCAGGGCTTTAAAACTTTAACGCTTAAGGATTGCTGTTAATAGCCCCGAAGGGGTAACATCTGTTAACACAGGGGGGAAGCCCTGTGGTCGAGCACTACCACGAGACCTGAGCTCTGAAGGGGTACGATACAAAAACACAGGGTGAAGCCATGTGGTAGGCACCGCTTCCAGACCAGAGCCCTGCAAGGGCGTGATAGTTATGGTTACGCCCTTGCAGGGCTGAAGGGGAGTGGTTGCGTGGGGAGCGTTGGACTGCACCCATTGTTATTAGATAAGACCTTATATCAGGGCTGAAAGGCTGTTAGCCAAACCCCCTTCAAAGAACTATCAGACCCTTGATTTGAACTCAGGCGTTAACCTGGAATTCCCTGATAAATTTATCGAGGTTTTGATTGGGTTCTAAATTCAATTTTTTCCTCAAGCGGTAACGTGCCGTATCAACACTGCTGTTAGAGATATTTAGGAACTGAGCTATTTCGCTTGTGTTGGCATTGATGCGGATAAACGATATCAGGCGAATATCATGCGGTGTTAATTCTTCATATTGAGCAGAGATGCGTTGAATAAAATCCTGATGATCTTCGGAGAACAATTTATGAAACAGAAACTCTTTTTTCTCTTTATTAATCTCCTGGTCAATTTTGTTCACCCAGCGTGCCGCTGCGCTATTCTTCATTTGAGCCAAAGCACCTCTTACTTCAACTAAAAAAGAATTTTTATGACGAATGATTTCCGTAAATTGAAGAAGTTGTTGCTTTTTAGCTTGTACCTGTTCCTCTGCAGCCAGTTTTTTATATTGCTTATGCTTTAATCTTAATTTATGATTTTTTGCAGATTGTATTATTACTAAAGCAATCACTGCCAAAATAACGAACAAGATCCCCAGACGTAGATAATAATATCCTATGCCTTCAATTATTATGGGCAAAGAGGTCTTTCTTTCAATGGCCCCATTATAGCGACATTCCAGTTCAAAAGTATATTCCCGAGGTCTTAAATCACCATAAACAACCTGGGTTTGGGAGGACGACCATTCTGTCCATTCTTTATTATAAGGTAAAAGACGGTAGCGGTACTCAACATTGTGTTTTTCCTCTTTTGCAAATGACAGTGTTATGGTTTTAAATTGGCGGCTGGCAAGATTCAATGCTTTATTGGTATATGGGTAATAAATGGCTCGTGGTTTATTTCTGCCGGAATAAGTTATCTCAATTTTTGAAATAATGGGATCTCTTAAACTTTGACTATTATATCTATTATTGAGAGGCAGGATTTTCACTCCCCGATCGGTTGCAATGTAAAGCAACTTATCATGTATTTTCAAACATTCGAACTGCTCCAGAATATCGTTATTGACCTCACTCAGCAATTTATCGTGAATAACGGTTGAACCATCAGCCAGTTCTTCGATCATCTTTACCTCATTATTCTGAATATAAACGGCAATATTATTATCAGAAGATACCTCTAAAGCTGTTATTTCTTCTCCATTGATACTCTGCGTCAAAGCCATTCGACTTTCTGTAAAGCTCCCCTCTTCGTATTCAAATAAAGCATTGCCATCGTAAAAGAATAATCCATTATCAGTTGAAAAAACATCTTTCATGGTGGTTTTGGTCACAGCACAGGAATCATTCAGTATCCGAACACGGTAGACAATGCTATCAGCGCTTGCATCATGAACCCAGACACATTGATTGGCTTCATCATACTTAAGTTTGGGATTACCCCAAATCCCCAGATTCTGTCTTTCCTGAAATTCACCTCCGACTTCCTGCATCCAAAGTGTTCCTGTGTAAGCAGAAAACAGGTAATGGCTGGTATTACCAAATTGAGCCACATCCATTACTCCTGCACTATTGTAAACAAGTCGGGATTGATCGTCTTCAATCTTCATCAATCCATTGTTATGGCAGGCAAAGAGTCCGGAGGCAGATTCATTCAGTGCCCAGACTTGTCCCTGAGTGCCGTCAACAAGCGAAAAATCTGTTGATTCATAATTGGCATAAAGTCCCTTATTGGTTGCAACGTATGTTGTGTTGTCATTCATTAAAATGTCATAGGTTGCTCCCTTGCTAATGATGGTTTTTAACAAGCTCTCTTTGTTAATCTTTGCAATTCCATAATCCAGACCTGCCCACAAATTGCCATTGTTATCTACAGCCAGAGAAAGAACTGTATTATCAAGCAAACCATGGCGTTCCTGTATCTTTCTTTGAACAGAAACAGTTCCATCATCTGATTTTACGGGAATTATGCCTTCTAATATAGAGCCCAGAAAAAAGATATTTTCATCGTAGTGAGATGCAGAAAAACAACTCGTCTGTTCAGGCATAATTATTTCATTAAAATGGTCCCCATCATAGGAGTATACCTGCCCATTCATTAAGACAATTATAAGCTTCCTGTCATGCTCAAATAACACCCTTATTTCCTGGTTTTTCCCGGGAGCAAAAGGCTTAACAAATGAGAATCCATCAGACCTTAAAATTCCTAACCCCTTGTCAGTACTTATCGTCCATATTTCATTCTGCCACTTTCCTAATCCGGATATAGCATTGGGAAATGTGTATTGAACAAGGCTTTCTGTATTTATATTATATACAGAAATAGAACTATTTGATTGATAGAACACATTGTCGCCATTGGCTTCAATATTCCACACATTGCCATCAATATCAGAAAGATGGTGATATGTCAAATTACCAGTTTCATCATATTTAAAATAACCTATCCCATCACCGCCGCACCAGACTTTATCATCATAAATACAAATAGAACGTAATGATTGGCCAGAGGGGAGCTCATTTAATATCCACTGCCCGTAAATGTAACGAAGAAGTCCCGCATCATTTGCTATATACACCACATTATCGTCATCTACTTCAATATCCCAATTCTGTCTTCCCGCCTGGTAATCATTCTTATCGAATGTCGTTATATCCGGAACGTAGGTATAATTGACGGCATTGGAAATGCTTAAAGAACACAGAAAAATCGCAAGTAGTAAATTGTTTTTTAATCTCATAGTATTCAAAACACGGCTGTTTAGGAATCCGTCTTATTCCCCCCTTTTAATAAAGTTATTGCTGGTTTTCCATTACAAATGTAGGTAATAATTTTTTTTAAAGCGTGCATCTTCGATCACCCCTTACCTCCACTGCAGATTTACTATCGAATCTGCAAATATTGCCATTCTTACGCACACTAAGAAAGGTCATTCAAAACTGAATGACCTTTCTTAAATAATTAATAGCCAATAATTTACTCTGTAACTTCTTCCAGAATCAATTTGGATACACCATACTCTACACTTGTTGTTTCTACAGTAAGTGTACCGTCTTCATTCATATAAATCTTATCATTATTCCCTTCAATCAACTGCTTTTGAGCCAATACTACATCATCATAAGACATTTGGGAAAAATCTCTCATTTCAATATTGAAAACACAAAGGCCAGTTTCCTCACTTGTAATATCATCCGTATTTAAATCATCAGCAGCAAGAGGCGCAGCAATAACTCTACGAAACTGTGCTAAATAACTATTCAACTCACCCTCAGTCAATGATGTAAACAACTCAAATCCCCAAGGTTCGTTCAAATAAGTTAATACTTTGGATTCCAACTCCTCATCGGGAACATTCATTGCTATACCTGGCTTCAACAAATCTCCGTTAGCAGCAAATGATAAAACCATATTAAAGTTTTTTGCATGCTCGGCATCATTAATTCGAGTTTGTGCAACGGCGCCATTTTCAGTTTCTGAAGCTGCTACCATATCATCTGATGGCTGAAACTCTTTCAATGTCCATTGTTTAGAGGTTATTTCATCAAAGTTGGATGTAATAGTACCCAATAACTCTTCTGTTTGTTTTGCTTCCAACTCTTCAGGAGTTAACTCATCATCCTCAGAACATGAGGTAAAACCAATCATAGTGCCCAATAGTAAGGCGAAAAACACATTAACTTTTCTCATAATTGTAAAATTTAATTCAGGGGTCAACCTGGTTTATAAATAATTAATAATAATTCCTGTTATTCCTGGTAAGAGTAGGTTTTGAACCGTTTCTTCCGGTCTTCATTCTCTTTTTTTACGCCATACAAACCGGCAATTATATTGTCATCATCCACCTCCTTTATGCGGATGGATAATTTATATTTGCTTATCGCTTCAACCGGCACATTCAATGCCTGTACTTTGTATGTCCCGTAATTTTGCCCTGCCTTTATGGTCACCTCTTTTTGAAAGCTAAAGTGAGTTTCCACTTCTCCAAAGGTTTCATCCTCTACCAGTTCCAAAGTGACATTTATGTCATGATCCAGAACATGACTCAAAACCAGACTGTCTTTAAACACCCCGGCTTCAGGGGTATGATTACCCGTTTCATCTACTCCCAGGTGAATGACAGCCTGCTCTGAACTTAAGCTTACCAACGGATTCTCCTTGTAGACCTTCGATTCTTTTACGAGCTCATAAGGATTTTCACACCCCACAAAAACGTAAGCCAGCAAAAGGATTATAATTGTATGCTTCATACTGCTCTAATTGATATATGGGTTTGAGTTGGTCTCTTCCTTTGGGATTTCCCAGATATATAAAGGTGAGTTAGGTGCCAGTACTGTCCCATCCTGGCGTTCTACAACAATGTTCATTTCATCAGATAGCCGCTTTAGATCGTAAAAACGAAGCCCCTCGGCAAACAACTCCCGCCGGCGCTCTTCTAAAATGTCATCCATGGTGGGAACAGTTGTCAGTAACTCAGCGCCCCGTTTAGCTTTCAGGATATTCAGCACCCGCATGGCTTCCTCCGGATCGTCGGGCAAAACCGCTTCGGCATAAATTAAATATTGCTCAGCCAAACGAAAATGCTTGTAATGCAGATTACGATCCATCTGGTCGTTACGGTCATTAACAGGAATCACATGTTTGTAAGGCATTTGACCAGGACCGATATAAGAGGCCTCCTGCCGAACATCGCCAGGAGAAAAACTGTCCATTAGTTCTCCACTCAACCTCACTTTATTGGTTTCATACATTACGTGATAATCAATCAACTCAGCATCATCGGTATCGCTCAGGTCGTGTGTCATAAACAAGATCTCTTTGTTCAAAGAACCAAACTGATCTTCCCAAAGCATCCAGTAATTCTCCTTGTTTAACAATTCTGTATTGATAAAATGCGCCGAGGCAGATTTGGCCATTTCCAGGTCGTTGGTAAAAAGAGCTACCCTGGCACGTAATGCACGAACTGCATCCAACCCAAATTGATAGGCTTTATCATTAACCGATGGGGCGTATTCACTCTCAGTCAACAGCCGCTCTGCTTTTTCCAGATCAGAAAAGATCTGCTGATACACTTCTCCAAGCTTAGCCTTTCGCAGATACTCCAATTCTAATTTCAGCTTTAATGGTATACCCTCTTCGTTCCCGTTTTGTCCATTGTAATGAGGCGCATACAACTGAACAATATTAAACAGCGACCAGGCGCGCAGCCCCAGTGCCTGTGCATAAATCTGGTCAATCTTAGCCTGCTCGGCCTCATCGGCAGCCGGAACAATGAAATAATTATCTATCAATACATTTTCATTGGCAATCAAAAAGTATTGGTACTTCCATACAGACGGTTGGGGTTGTGTTTGGTAGTCCCAGTTATAAATATTGTAATTAGTGGGTGCGTAACCGGGTACAACAACCGAAAAGTCATCGGATGCGTAATCGGTAGTCTGCATGGTCATTACCGATGTCGTCATAGTCCGGAATACATTATTCAGAGCCATTTCGTATGATTCCACATCATTAAAAGCTTTTTCCTGCGACACCACATGCTTTGGCGTGATGTCCAACAATTCGCACGATGAGAAAAGAACCATACAACACAATACAACTGCTATATTTCGCTTCATACTCTGCTTTAAATTAAAAAGTAACATCCAATCCCATGGTAAAAGACCGCGGCAGCGGTTGACCAATACCCGTAATCTCTGGATCAATTCCGTCATAGCCGGTAATGGTTAGAAGATTATTGGCCTGCGCCGTAATCTTCAGGGCCGAAATCCCTTTTAGCTTTAGTTTTTCACTCAAATTGTAACGAACGATAATGTTCTTCCATCGGATATAAGAAGCATTCTCTACAAATAACGAGTTAACACTGGTATCAGAAAAGAATTTTGGATTGGGCAATGGTTTTTCATCCCCGGGTTTCAACCAGATATCGCTCATAAAGCCATCATAGGGCACCTCTCCGTTTTTCACATTCCGAATCATGCGTGCCTTGAGATTATTGTAATTAACCCCTCCCCAGGCATAGGTAAACAAGGTTGAAACCTCTAAATCGTCATAGTTGAAGATATGGGTTAAACCACCGGTAACCGGGTGCGTGTAAGTACCAAAACCGGTCATCTGAGGAGCCACCCCTCCGGCTACAATATTGCCGTTCTCATCATAATACAATGGCATGCCATTTACAGGATTCACACCCGCCCAATGTTTCACATAGGCAGAGTTAGTAGGTTCGCCCACTTTAAAATACCCTTCAGACCCTACTTTAATCTCATCCTGAAGGTATAAGTCAGTTATTTCATTATCATTATAGGCAAAGTTAAGGCTGGTGGTCCAGCGAAAATCATCCGTCCTGACAGCCACGGCACTCAATTGCACTTCAATGCCCCGATTACGTAACTGACCGATGTTACGCAACAAAGTAGAGTAGCCATTGGAAACCGGAATATCAACAGCAGCCAGCAAATCATCTGTGTTTTTGACGTATCCTTCAATGGTTCCGTAAATACGATGGCTGAACAGTCCAAAATCAAGAGCCAGACTCCACTGCCTGGCACGTTCGAACTTCAGGTCAGAATTCCAGAACTCCAGAAGGTTAACCACACGTTCTCCGCGATAAGTGTCACTATTGGTAAAGTCATAGAAGGGTAATCCCAGTGTCTGACGTATCCCACCAGAGTTGTAATTCACCCCGTACGAAGCCCGCAGTTTAAATTGATCGAAGAAATAAAACGGCTCAAACCAGTCTTCCTTCTGCACATTCCAGGCAGCCCCCACTCCCCAGGCAGGCACAAAGCGCTTGTCTTCGGGCAGGATAGATGAGCCATCGTAGCGGAATGAACCAGTCACATTATACTTTGAATTAAAGTTATAATTTCCGCGCATGTAGAACCCCAATAATGCATCGTAATACTTAGATGTGGAGATGGTTGCCTGTGGGTTGGCACCAATTTCAGGATCCACCTTTTCAGAGATGCCTCGGCTGGTAAAACCAAATCCCCAGCTCCTGGTATGAATGTACTCTGTTCCCCCGTTGAACGAAAGGGAATGGTTACCCATATGTTTGCTGTAATCCAGACTGATATTCCCCCGGGATGTTAATGCTTTGGATTCATTTTTACTGAAAACGCCCTCCCCCTTAACGAGACCGGCTTCTGCAACCATACGGTTGGGAAGCGTTATGATATTGTTTTCACCGTCATTGTAGGTGATTCCGGCCCTGGCATTCAAATTTAAACCTGTCGCGATAACCCAGCTCAAATTTGTATTCAAATCTAACCGCCAGGTGGTTAAATCAGTTGTACGGCTATTCAGTTCTTCAAAAGGATCTTCGAAATACTGAATAGAATTTTCCAAAGGATTTCTGGCAATGAAATCCTCGTCACTGGCTGTTTCGTATGGCTGTAAAGTATAGATAAGGCTGGCCGGAGAAGTATTATTCGATTTTGAACGTTGGCTGCGCCCCACCGATGAATCAAAACCAATTGAAACATCTTCATTTAGATTATGATCCAGGTTAAAACGTGTGGTGAAGCGGTTCGCCCCTGATGTTTCATAGCCCCCCTGCTCATCGTAATAGCTGGTGGATAAATAATAGCGGGTATCATTAGCTCCCCCCGACATACTTACCTGCAGGTCTTTCACCTGGGCCACGCGCGATAACTCTTTCAGCCAGTTTGTATTGACCGACTCCAGCTGCCGGTACCGTTTGTTTTTGATGTAGATTTCTTCTTCTGAATCATCCGGTTGGGGTGTATAAATGAAACCCAGGCCGGTAACAATTTCCAATTCGCGCTCCAGTGCCAGTTTTTCGGGAGATTGCATCAAACTGATCCCCCCCAGACCTGATATCGGTTTCACTGTATGCTGGTAACGAACATTGTAGGTAGTTTGCCCCACAATACCCCGCTTGGTTTTAATTTCAATTACACCGTTGGCACCACGTGTACCGTATTCAACAGTTGACAATCCATCTTTCAGCACCCGGATGTCCACAATGTCATCCGGATTAATGGTATTAAACACATCTGAAGAAATAGGCGTACCATTCAATATATACAGAGGTTCATTCGCCCGGTTGGCCGAAACCAACTCTGCATCATCCTTGGCACGGATGCCCAATGAGTTGTTTCCGCGAATACGGATGGTGGCTTTTTCACCGGGCTCTCCACTTGACTGAATAGCCAAACCCGCCACCTGTCCCTGAAGCAATTGATCAAACGAACCGGCAGGCGTTCCGGCAGAGAAAACTTTAGTGTCAATTTTTCCCACCGATCCTGTGATCGATCGCACATCTTTACGGTTTTCACCAAAGACCACTACCGCTTCTAAGTCATGCGAAACTGGTTCAAGCTGAACATCAATAATGGCCTTCTCTCCTACTTTGACTTCCTGCTTTTCATAACCGATGTATGAAAACTGCAAAACACTTTCAGGAACTAACCCTCCAAAACTATAATGTCCCTCATAGTTGGTGATCACTCCGGAGCTGGTATTTTTCAGGATAACAGTTACCCCAATTAAGCTCTCTCCTGTTTGCGCATCAGTAACAATACCTTGTACCGTACGCGATTCCTGAGCTTTCAAAGGAAAACTCCCAAAGCCCAGAACACTGACAACAAGCACAACGAGAGATATTTTTGTTTTTATAGCATTCATTGTATGATTCAAAATTTTTTAGCGGTTGACAAAACCCTATCAGTTATGTGGACTCAGAATAAATTCCAAATGATTCTTTTGGTCTAAATATTTTCGCGCCAACTTCTGCAATTGCTTTCCTGTCACATTTTGTATTTGGTTCTCATACTTTTCAAAGTCCTTTTCATCTTCACCTCGTGTCCATTGATCTTCAAGCAATTTTCGCCAATAGCCATTGGTATTTAATGAACTCTCACGGTTTTTGAGCCACGCTTTTTTTACCTTTTCAAGGTTCTCTTCAGAAATGCCACCCTGCATTATCTCTACCTCCTTTAAAGCAGCCTGAAGCAATGTGTCCAGATTGGCCGGAGAACAAGTGAAATAAATATCCATCCTGTAACTATTGTATGGCCTTTGTAATATTACTGAGGAGGCAAACGGGGAGTAAACTCCGCCAATTTCCTCACGCAGTTTTTTATTTAACCTGATCGTCAAAACATCACTCAGTAATCCCATCTCAATGCGGGCCTTTTGGGTGTTCGGATATTCTCCGGTAAACCGCATTAAAACCTTGGTCTTTTCCACCCTGTTTCTTGGGAAAATGTATTGGTGTTCGCCCTTGGGAGGACGTATACCATGATCTACAAATTTGGTTTCAATTTTTTCACCCGGGAGACTCCCGAGATATTTAGATAAGAGAGGTTTTACTGAATCCACATCAAAACTTCCCACCATAAAAAAACGCGTACCATAAGCAGATTTAAAGCGCGATTTATAAAAACCCATCGCCTTATCAAGACTTAGATCATCTAATTTTTCCGGCGAGAGCAAAGTAGCGGTACGAGGGCTATTTTGCATCATAACTTTATTTATCTCATCGGTAAAATAGGAATCAGGATTATTAAATGCATTCTTGTTGTATTCTTTCTTATTATCGATGAAACGCTCAAATTGGGCTTCATCTTTTCGGGGAGCCGTATAGGTAAGATAAGTTAATTGCAATAACGTTTCAAAATCATCTTTTGATGAAAATCCGGACACTCCTTCTGTGTATCGATGAATGTAAGGCGACACATAAACCTGCTTTCCCGATGTAAGTCTCTCTAATTCCAAAGCACTGAATTTCGACAATCCTCCCTGGCTCACCAAAACCGATGCCATTGACGCATTATCAAAATTATCAGGCCTAGCCAATGAATAGCCACCATCCCGTATTGATGAAAAACGTATCTCATCACTTTTAAATTTCGTGGGTTTCATAGCAACACTCACCCCATTGGCAAACTCAATGGTTGTGATTCCCATTTTCTCAGAATACGATTCCCGTTTTATCTTTCCGGAAACGGGAGTATCGGCAATTAAAGGTCCATGAACTTCAATGTCTTTGAAACGGGACAATGTTTGGGAGGTTACACTTTTTATGGCTCCCAATAACTCATCTTCTGTGGGAACATCTGTATCCTCAGGAGTCGTTACAAGTATCACACGATTTCGCTGGGATTGGTCGATATATTCGTTCACCAGGTTTTGAATATCAGACAATGTGATTTCATCAATAACCTTATGTACAAAATCCTTATTAAACGATATACCGGCATATTCTTCACCATAAATAATGTGATTAGAAATAGCCTCCATTATTTGTTTTGAGGTTTGCGTATCTTCCTCCCTGGCCATTCGCTCAAAATCATTGTATAAAATATCTTTCTTGCGATCCAGTTCTGGTTGCGTAAAACCATGTTTTTTGATTCTTAACAATTCGCGCATTAAGCCCTGCGTCCCTTCAATAATCTGATCACTTTTGGTAGTGACCAACGAAACATAACGATCTGTTTTCCCTGAAGCACTTGCTGCATATGATTGGGCATACATAAAAGGAGCCTCTTTTCGTTGTGCAATATCGCTGAGTCGTTGATTGACCATATAGGTGTAGATAAGATTCACCACACTTCGCTTAAGATCTGCCAGCGTTTTTTCATCCCGGTGAGGAAACTTACGTATCATCTTTACCGATGTGCTGGTAATCTCTTTATCTTTTATGATTTTAACAAATGTGGAATCATGGGAAGGAACAGTGTAGAATTTACGTTCAGGTGCGTTTTCCGGATTTTCCAAAGGTCCAAACACTGAATTAATTCGTTTTTCGATGTCTTCCTCATCAAAATCACCCACAACAATAAGACTAGCTAAATCGGGACGGTACCACGACCGGTAGAATTTTCGCAACTCTTCATCATTTCCTTGTTTGGTCACCACATCCATTAACCCAATGGGACGGCGATGAAGATACCGTGAGTTATGGTAAAGAAGAGGATACATAGCATCCTTTAAACGCTGGTTAAGTCCTATTGTAGTGCGCCACTCTTCCAATATAATATTTCGCTCATTATCGATGGCTTCAGTACTCAGGGTTAAACCTGAAAGTATATCGCCAAAAAACAAAAATGCTTTATCTAATGTTTGTTTTTTACCATCGGGCAAAGGAAGCATATAAACCGTTTCATCATATCCGGTGTATGCATTCACATCGGCACCAAATTCCACTCCGATAGATTGCAAATAATCAATCAAAGAATTTTCGGGAAAATGCTTACTTCCATTAAATACCATGTGCTCAAGAAAATGAGCAAATCCCCGTTGGGCCTCTGTTTCCTGAATCGATCCGGCTTTGATAACCAACCGCATTCGAATTTGATTCTCAGGTAAAGCATTATTTTGCAGATAATAAGTAAATCCATTCGGCAAAGTTTTCTTTACCAATTTGGGATTTAATGGAATCGGAGCCTGACTGTCTATTTGCGCCTGCCCCATCAAAGGCACCAGGCCGATCAAACAAAATATAATAATTTGAAATACTTTCTTCATAAATCACAACATCTTATAGCAGGCAAGATTAATTGATCCGGAAGTTTTTTACAAAGACAGTCGGGTGAAGTGGTAATTTGTTGTAGTGAAATTGTAAATTGGATCAGTCAGTGACTCGTTAAAAAGATACAACCACACACCTCCTTAATTTATGACCGGGATAGATGCAATAAACTGACCATTTTCCTTTTTAAATGTACACTCTTTCTCGGTGATAAGTGTATAGCGGATATTCAGATTGTTTAACCCTTTCCCGTTGGTTTCCACTAAAGCAACTTTGGGGCGTAATTCATTGATCACAAAAATACGACCTTCTGTTACCTTTATTGTAATAACCAATGGGTCTTTCTCAGTAGCAATGTTGTGTTTGATGCAGTTTTCGACTAATAACTGTAAAGAAACCGGCAGAACCTTACTGTCAAAATAATCCGATAAATTATTAATCTCTAACCGGATAGACGAATTCATCCGCAAATTAATAACATCAACATAGGTTTGTGTAAATCCAAGCTCGTCGCGCAAAGTAACCATCTGCTCTCCCTCTGTGCGTAACTGATACCGGTATAAATGTGACAAATTGGAGAGCATTTTCCGGGCTATTTCATCATCCTTACTAAGCAAGGCCTTTACAGTACCTAAGGAATTAAACATGAAATGGGAGTTTAGCCCGGATCGTAACAGTTCAAGTTTAACAGAAATTGTCTCACTTTTCTGTTTTTCGTGCTTCAGCAATAAATTCAGGTTCTCTTGTTCGGCAGAAGATCTTAACAAAAATTCCCGTTTCCAATGCAGTATCCCAAACATCAGTATTCCAAGAAGTGTGCTCAAGAAAAACAGAAACAGTAGAACCATATTTCGTTCCTGCCTTACAATCATATCTTTGACTTCAAATCCCGGCGATACACTTGAAACTATCCACTCATCTCCTCTGAAAGGCATTGAGCTGTACTCTATGTATACCGGCATTTGCAAATAGTCAGATTGCGCCAGGTGTAACTTATCAAACTGTTCGTAATTATACTTTTCATTATTGAATAAATAACCAGGCAAAGGATAATGTTTGCCAACTTTTTCAATTTCGGGATGATAAACACACTGCTGATATTGGTTAATTACCACCTGATAAACAGAAGTGTAAACATTATCCCGGATAAATTTTTCATGCAACCGGTACAAATCAATTATAATGCCCCGGGCATATTGAGCGTCATATCGCCCGGAATCACCGCCCACAAATAAGTAGCGTTCTTTTAAAACGGAGGCTTGACGACCGTCCTCGTCCTCTGGTTGCAGTAAACTCCTCATGTCAGGTAATGGAACCTCCAAACTATCTTCATGTATTTCCCAAAGCTGGTTATGCAACATAGCACCAACCGCTACAATAGTGCTGTCCATTTCTAATATGGTTTCCATATTCCCCCGAAGACCAGTATCAATGTTATTAGCCTCATTCCATTCATAATCTAATGCCTCCAGGACACGATCATAACTTTTGTAATAATAATTCAGGAACTTTTGATACCCTTTGGTACTTGCATGAATTAACGACTGGCTGTCATGATTATATTGCTGGTGCATTTGTTGTCTGATCCCGTAGGTCCCCAAAGAAAAAACAACGACTAAAATTACTAATGCAACGACATTCCTTTTATTGAACAATATTCTATACATCAGCTTAAAATCCATTTTTTAAATGCCTTACTTCTGGAATAACTGACCACAATATCATCTCCAAGGTCCTCTGTCATTTTTATAATCAACCTGCTTCGACTTATTGTCTTAATCTCATTTACGAAATGTTTATTAATAAAATACTGTCGGTTGGCACGAAAAAAAAGATTAGGATCTAACTCATCCTCCAATTGTGTCAGGGTGGCCTCATAGAAAAATTTCTTACCATCCTGAGTGATGGCACACACGTATCTGTCGTCTGCCATAAAGCAAATAATCTTATCTACCGACACGGGCTTTTGGATATTTCCGCGGGATAAAATCAGTCGATTTAAATAGACTTTGGCAGGAGTCGCAGATGAATCCCCAGACAATTGATCTATTAAATGATTTAAAGCAGCAGGATGCAACCGGCTTTGCCTGAACTTATCCAAAACTTTTCGGAGGTCCTCACTTTCTATAGGTTTCAGTAAGTAACCTATACTATTGGTCTCAAAAGCCTTGATTGCATATTGATCATAAGCAGTGGTAAAAACAACAGGAATGGTAATATCAAGTTTTTTGAAGATGGTAAAAGAATTGCCATCGGTTAATTCAATATCTGAAAATATTAAATCGCAGTGATTGTAACTTAACCATTCAATACTGTCAGCAACATTACTCAGATACTTTATGACCTTTATTGAGGGATCAATAGCTGCCAGCTCTTTATGCAAGGCTTCAGCCAATAATGTTTCATCTTCTATTATTATTACTTCCATTAGCCCTGTTTCCTAACCCGGCTGCAAAAATAGTAAATATATGATACCAATATCCAATGAGCCATTACAATGGCCAAATGTAAAGCAAAGATGCCTGCGACAATGCCTGATAAGACATCTTTTCTAAGTTGATTCTTATCAATTCCTGATTTAGAATGGTAAAAAACTTTGGTTTAAAAATATTGTTCATTCTCAATTATTGCTTCTAAAAAATTGGTTTAAAAAACAGACCTAAAAAAGTTACGCCCTTCCAGGGCTTTAGATTTGTTAGTTACTTCTTTGCGATGGGCTGTCACCCATCGTTGTTGTATTCAGCCTTCAGGGATTAAAAGCATACCCGTATTCCTTTACTCTTGTATATAAGTAAACTGTTAATCAAAAAAACAAAATTTCCATCACCACACCAATCTCGAAGTATTTCAATACTCCTTCGATTGGGCGGCTTCTAAATTTTGCCCTTTTGACTTTTTCAGCAGCCCCTTCACATTATCCAGCGCTGAAGTGAGCTTTTCCCTAATTTTCTAAATCTTCAGCGAATTCTCCAATTCCATATGTTTCAGGAAAATATTATGGATAATCTTAAAAATGGCCGCGGCATTATCCTTTTTACATTCAATGATTATCGGGAATTAAACTCAACCAAAATCACCCCCCTCAGGCATTCTTTAGCGAACCCGTACAACCCAAAATCTCACATGCCTTTTCCGTGGCTCTGCCAAAATTATCAAAAATCAAATCCTCCGGAATCAATCCGGCTAACTGATGTTTCTTAATCTCCTTTTTGATTTCCGGATTGACGCCTGATAGCAGAATCGTAATTTTTCTGTTCCGTAATATCTTCAGGGCATCCTTCAGGTTATGCAGGCCGGTTTGATCGATAAATGAAACATGGCGCATCCTTAATATCAAAACATTACAAGTCAGCCCGATCTCTTCAATAGCTTCGGAGTACCTTCTGGCAGATGCAAAGAATAAGGGGCCGCTGATCTCATAAATTTTAACGCCTTCAGGAAGATCGGAATAGTTTTCTATCAAGTCGTCATCTACAACATCCTTTATCCTATTCTCGCTAATATCAGACATCCGTTTCATAAAAAGCACTGCTGATAATAACACACCAACTTCAATGGCAAGGGTTAAGTCAAAAAATACGGTAATGAAAAAGGTGGACAGTAAGATAAGACTATCGAAATACGAACCCTTAAGTATGGAGACAAAAGACCTCCATTCGCTCATATTATATGCCACAACAATTAGTATTCCTGCCAAACAGGACATAGGGATTAGTTTGGCCCAACGTCCTAAAAACAACATTATAAGGAGTAAGGTAATGGCATGCACCATCCCGGAAACGGGGGTTCTTCCACCGTTTTTCACATTTGTTGCGGTTCGCGCAATTGCACCTGTTGCAGGAATTCCTCCAAAGAATGGCGTTACGATATTGGCAACTCCCTGGGCAATAAGTTCTGTATTGGAGCGGTGCTTTCCGCTTATCATACCATCGGACACAACGGCTGAGAGAAGGGATTCGATGCCCCCCAGCAGTGCAATTGTCATGGCCGGTCCAATATAATTTTGTAAGTCACTAAACCGAAACTCCGGAAAACTAAAACTAAAGCTATTGGGAATTGAACCGAAAAAGGTCTCTATTGTAGCGGCATTAAGTTCAAAGATCTGAACAATAGGGGTAAGAATGATGATGGATAAAAAAGAACCTGGTATTTTAGATGTTATCTTTTTTGAGAAAACAGTTATCAGAATGGTAATAACGGTTATTGTAATGGCGGTCCAATTGATGCTTGAAAAATTTGAGAAATAGACCATCCATTTTTCATAAAACTCCGAAGGCACTTTATCAATCGGAAGGCCAAAAGCATCTTTAATTTGAGTTGAAAATATGACCAAAGCAATACCACTCGTAAAACCAACCACCAGGGGATGCGGAAAATATTTCAACAAAGTCCCCAGTTTAAGCAAACCAAAAATAACCAGAAACAAGCCTGCTAAAATGGTAGAGATCATAAGCCCGTTAATGCCATATTTTTCGGCAATGTAGTAGACTACAACCACAAATGCACCTGTCGGCCCGCCTATCTGCACTCTGCTGCCACCCAGAAAAGAAATCAAAAACCCTGCAACAATGGCCGTTATAAGTCCTTTTTCGGGTGAAACCCCTGATGCAACGGCAAATGCAATAGCCAAAGGTAAAGCAACAATGCCCACCACAATCCCTGATAATACATCGCTTCTTAATTGATTCTTATCAATTCCTGATTTTAAAAGGGTAAAAAACTTTGGCTTAAAAATATTATTCATTCAAAATTGTTTTTTAAACAATGGAGTAATACCGATTATGCCCATGCAGGGCTGTAAGTTACCTCGCTCTTCAGAAATGAAGGGCCGCCACCCATCGTTTTCTGATAATGCCCTTGCAGGGCTTTATAACCTACCCTTAAGACTTGCTCGTTATGGTCCTGGATGGGTGAAAAATAAAAGCATGGAAATAAAGCCAATAGATCGTTAGATTTTTAGATATTAGATGTAAGATGATTTGTATCATGCTGAAATCCTGAACATTAACAGAAAAAGAGGATACTCTTGTAACCAATTGATTAAGAATTTATTGTAATCCCGATCCATCAGGATAACGGAGTATTGTAAAGCACGATGCTTAATATTTCATTATCTCAGTTTTTATTACCCCTTATTTCCACACGTCGTATCTTTCCGCTAATGGTTTTTGGCAATTCGGAAACAAATTCAACGATTCTTGGGTATTTGTAAGGAGCAGTACTTTCTTTCACCACCTCCTGAATTTCCTTTTTAAGCTCTTCACTTCCTTCATATCCGGGAGCCAGCACAATTGACGCCTTTACCACCTGGCCGCGTATTTCATCGGGTGCACCTGTTATGGCGCACTCTATTACGGCCGGATGAGTCATTACGGCACTTTCAACTTCAAAGGGACCGATTCGATAGCCGGAACTTTTAATGACATCATCAACCCGTCCCACAAACCAGTAATAGCCATCTTCATCGCGTGAGGCAATATCGCCGGTATAATATACGCCATCATTCCAGATCTCCTGTGTGCGCTTTTCATCGCGGTAATACCCGTTGAACAGACCCAAAGGTTTCTGAGAACCGGTGTATATAACAATCTGACCTTCTTCACCTGCCTGGCAAACTGTACCATCAGGCTTAACCAAATCAATGTTGTAAAGAGGACTGGGAATACCCATAGAGCCGGGCTTTGGCTCCATCCATGGAAATGTTGCCAGCTGAACTGCAGTTTCGGTTTGTCCGAAAGCTTCCATAAGCTTAATGCCGGTATTCTTCCTAAAAGTTTCGAACACTTCAGGATTTAGTGCTTCACCTGCTGTTGTACAATATTTTAATGATGAAAGATCGTATTGTGAAAAATCTTCGCGGATCAAAAAGCGATAGACTGTGGGGGGCGCACAAAAGGAGGTCACTTTATGTTTAGCCATAACAGCCAGCATATCAGCCGGTGAGAATTTCTTGTGCTCATAAACAAATACGCTGCATCCGGCCATCATTTGTCCGTAGAGTTTTCCCCATACAGCTTTGGCCCAACCGGTATCTGCGACAGTCAGGTGACGGCCATCCTCCTTCACATTGTGCCAGAACGAGGCTGTAACAATGTGTGCCAGCGGATAGGTATAATCATGGGCCACCATTTTGGGATTGCCCGTGGTTCCTGATGTGAAATATAGAAACAGGAGGTCGTCGTTTTCCGATGGCAGCTCGGGTTTCACAAACTCAGGAGCCCGTTTCATTTCCTTCTGATAATTCCGCCAATTTTCAGGAAATACGGGGCCCACAGAAACCAATGTTTCCACATCCGGACATTCGGCCATAGCACCTTCCACATGAGAAATCACGTTGTCCTCCCCAACAGATATTATGGACTTTATACCTGCTGCATTACACCTGTAAATGATATCTTTGGAGGTAAGCAGATGCGTGGCAGGGATAGCAGTTGCTCCAACTTTATGCAAAGCCAGGCATATCAACCAAAATTCATATCTGCGCTTTAGGATTAACATGACTTTATCGCCACGTCCAATATTTACAGATTGCAGCCAAGATGCCGTGGCATCGGTTTTCTCCTTTAGCTCCCGGTAAGTAAAGTCGTGGTGATTTCCTTCATCGTCCACCCAGACAATAGCAATTTTATCAGGTTCGAGGCGGGCATATTCGTCCACCACATCGTAAGCGAAATTGAAATTGTCAGGAATATTTATTTTAAAATTCTTTTGAAAATCTTCCAGCGAGTCAAACTCCTGTTTTGACAAATAATTCTTAAATAACTGCATAATAAAATCTTAAAGTGTAATGGCCAGAATTCCGTAAATAATTACCAGGCAACCATCATGCCTTTGATTAGTGAAGTTTAGATCAGCGATAAATGCCCGCAAAAGTATGAATCCTATGACAAAATTCAGCCTTTTGTCGCAAAAAATTGAACAATCAGGAAGTATGGTCAGGAAGGTCTCAAAACCCAAGACCCTATCTTCCAGACGAATAAAATCTTGCACGAACAAGAAAGATTTTCAAGTGATAGCAAAGAACATACAATTTGTCGTCAACCGATTGGCCAACTTAAAAAAATCCCCACTGCGGCCTTATCTTCCTTGACTCTAGTGCCAAGTCAAGCATAGTCTGACGGCCCAAGCCTTGCTCTTTCTACCTTGTGCTTCTCAAAAAAAAGACTCACGTAGCTTCGGCTATGCTTACTTTTTTGTTGTTTTGCACAAGGTGAAAAATAGCGGCGGCTTACCCGACATTCTACACTTGACTTGACACTAGTCATCTGCTGAATGGAAAATCACTTTTCTGGAGATATACTCATCCTCCCATTTGGCTACAATCAAATAAACCCCCGATTTGTAACGGGACAAATCAACATCAATAATCCCGGATGCGGACTTATGCGTTTCAAGCAACCTACCTGAGGAATCAAATACAAGAATTTCTTCATAAAAGACGGCTGTATCTATATAAACTTTGCCGGAAGTGGGATTTGGATAAACATTAAGGAGGTCCGTGCCTCTGCTGCCTTCCTCCTCAGTCTCCGGCTCATCACCTGAAACCGCCATAACCACCAGATTGGGCCGGGATAAACTGTAACCATCAAAAAGATAATATTTTAACGTATCGACACCACTATACCCCTCCTGTGCCTGGTAAACCAGGGAGCCATCACTTCGCAATTCGGCATCTCCATAGACGGGAGGCTCACTAATGACTGCCACCCTGAAGTCTCCGTCAATATCGTAATCGTTTTTCAAGACTCCTTCTTCAGCATCCAACACCACTGGAAAGGTTTCCGAGGAAAAGTCAAAACTATCACGAACGGCAATTGCAGGTGTATTAAATTCCGGCAGCCGGTCTTTCATTACATGGTATGAAATCTTTTTAGTTACATTTAAAGTCTCCGGATCAATGGTATTCCAGGTATCCCATGTAAACCGTTGACCGGTATCATACCACTGATCCTTATAATAAACGGCCAGGCGGAAACCATCGGACACCATCGCTTCAGTCTCAGGAGTACTTCTGTCGTCGTGCAGAACCTTTCGTTTGTCTGGCGCCACCACATTCAGCAGTGACCATGGAATTTTAACAGATAACTTATCATCGGAGAGAGTTACAGCATCTTTGGATGAGACATTTTGAAAATCGTAATTGAGCTGCAAACTTCCAATATACTGAACATCCGAATGGCTGTAGTTATTTTTCCAACGCACAATATACCAGGGAGCACCATCGGAAGGAACAGATCGGAATTGCTGTTCGGGTGAGGCAACGCCATGCCAGATGCCATACCTGTCATAAGCTTCGGTGACATACAAATTGGCCGAATGATTGGTGATGTGCAGGTAAAACTCAGCTCTTGATGGGATTTCCTCACCGTTAGGCAATAGCAACTCCCCCAGTTCTTCGGCATAGGTATCAAAAGTCACCCACATCTCATCGGGAATGTCCAGAGGGGCATTCAGCCCTATCTCCAGTTCAAAGAAAGCGTAATTGGCATCTGCTTTCATCTCAGTAATGGCCGATGTCTCACCAAAAGTCTTGAGAGACGTAAAGTCTGTTGTTTTTTCATAACTGACCAACCCGTAGTTTTGCTCAGCTGCTGTAATGTTGTGCCATAAAATCCGGCTCTGAGGATCATAATCCACCGGGTCGGTAATCCAGGTGCGCTTAAACCACTCATCGATCCAGGCAAACTGAATGCCCCCGCCACATCCGGTTTGCTCCATGGTTTTCAGCATCCGGATATTAGTATCGCCCTGACTTTGCTCATCAAAGCCACCATGATTCATTCCCGAAGTAGCATAATGGGCAATGCCCCAGCTTGACGGCACACCATATTCAGCTATGATGACAGGAAATTGCTTATAGTGAGATTTCAATTCTTTAAGATAGCCCCGGTAGCTGTTAGGTCCGTATTGATCGTTGTATTCGCGGTAATCGGATTGCAAACTGATGAAGTCAGGGTAATACGGATAGGCATGATAACTAATAAACATGCCCGCAGGCGCATTTTCTAATTCAATTTTTGAAAAATCCAGAGAAGCAGAATCTTCATAGTCATTCGCCTCTTCCGGATGAGAAAGCGGATCCAGTGTGGGCCAGCTGGACACACTTACGGGTCGCTGTGTGCCATATTTCTGATGTTCATAACCCACCAGGTGATCCATCTTTTCGGTAAACCAGACTTCAGAGGCAATACCATTGGTAATGGAGAAATGCTCTCCCTGATGTTCCGTCACCCCCGGATGACTCTCATTGGTGGTAATAACCTCCCCCGGATGTACCTCACGTCCAATAATGTATCCCAGGCACCACCGGGAAACGTCGTGTTGATATTGACCGAAAGCCTTGCCCTGCCTGACTCCTATCTGCCGGTTTCCATGCACACAATCTACATTTTCCTCAATTTCCACCCTGAAGGTGTCAGTCATAAAAAACAAATCCTCCTCATAACCGGGAGGGGACTCATTTAACCAGACCCCCTGAAAAAACAATAAAGGATTTTCCGGATTAGCGTTATTAAAAGAATCCAACACTTCATAAAACCGGGGGTAATGCAAAGTATAAAGCCGGATGCTGTTGAAGCCCGCCTCTTTAATATCCTCAAACCAACGGGCATACTGTTCGCGAGTAGCGGCAAGCTGCCCGGGGAAAGTGCCTGGCACAGCCACCCCCAGGTTCATCCCCTTCAGGAAAAACGGAACATATTCGTTCCCATTCCAGATGGTTAAATGCGAAGAATCGGTGGAAAACGGAACGGGATTTTCTGCTTTAATTGAAACGGCAGAAATTTGAGTCAATATTGTCAGGAAAATAGTTACAACCAGCTTTGCCATATTTAGAACTGTTAATCAACAGAGCATATAAAATGCGAATTAAACACCATCATTCATCAATTACTCACAACACTTTGATTACACTCAGGTTGAAATGTGTCTTAAGTAAAAAATTAATTTCCATCGGGAGCAATCCCTGCCACATCCTCCTTATAATCAAAATCTTTATGCAGGATATGGCTAACAAACCACTTTTTAATAAAAACCCTGATTTTATTAAACAACATGGGATTCAGATAATCAAACTCATTTCTCATTTCTTCGATGCGGCTTATAAAGAATGTATGCTGCTTCTTATGAGCCTCATACCACTTATAGCCACTCTCCCGCATAAGTTTCTCTTCTTCTTCAAAATGAAATTCCAGATATTCTTCAAGTTCACCAATTAAGGCATCAAGCTCTTCGGACGTTTTGTTTTCATATCCTTTAGAAACTTTCTCAAAAATCTCAAAAAATTTTCGATGCTGGTTGTCAATCACGGGAATGTTTAATGAAAAATTATCGCTCCAGATACTTGCCATAGTTTTATTTTTATCAGGCCGCCTTTTGTTATTACAGCCTTTTGTTTTCGAAGATCAAATATAACAAAACTGCCTCCGCAGGTGTTTTGAAAATCAAAAAACCTTTATTCATTTGGTTGCACAGAACTCTCCCCGGCCGGTTTATCACCAAAGCCGGTTCGCGTCATTACTCCCCATCCTTTCTTGTTTTTCCTGAAAAAGTAATCAAAATTGCCTTTCAGCGAGAAAAATACGTTCATGGGATGGAAAATAATCATCTCAGCCATTGCGATAAGCACTATTTTCAGAAGAAACGTTGCTCCCTTGTACCGGTTAAAAAAGTAAGTTTCATAAAATACTGCCAACGACGAGAAGGCTAGTGAAAAGGAAAACACAAATAACAGGAGTAAAAAGAAAATTTGATAATCGACCATTCCCAGAATCAGGGCAACGATGAAATATATGATGCCCAAAGTTTCCAATATCGGAGCAAACCATTCAAATAGCACCCAGTAAGGAAAACTCACCATCCCGATTCTTCCATACCTCGGGTTGAGATACATATCCCGGTGCTTTAACACAGTGTCTATGGATCCCCTGGTCCACCTGTTTCTTTGCCGTGCTAAAACCTTCACTGTTGAGGGCACCTCTGTCCAGCACAAAGGATCGGGGATAAAAGCAATTTTATATTTTTCTTTTTTCACGCGGTGCATGTATTTTCTCATGCGAACCACCAATTCGAGATCCTCGCCCACAGTGGAAGTATCGTAACCACCGGCCTCAATGGCCAACTTTTTATCGAACATCCCAAAAGCGCCTGAAATAATCAGCAAGCCGTTAATCCTGCTCCATGCCATTCGTCCCAGAGTGAAAGCCCTGAAATATTCGAGAACCTGAAATTTGGCCCATATATTTTTCGGATACCTGACCTTTACGATTCTTCCGTCTTTAACATCGCAGGAATTGGCAACCCGGATCACACCTCCGGAAGCAATGACCCTTTTGTTACCCTCTTCTTCCAAAAAAGGCTTAACCATTCGCAAAATTGCATCCGGTTCAATGATACAATCCACATCAATGGCAAGAAACAGATCGGACCGCGAGATATTAATTCCGGCGTTTAAAGCATCCGCCTTACCACCATTTTCTTTATCCACAAAAATGAGGTTGGAGTAGGCTTTGTTTAAAGACTTGTAAACACCTCGTACTTTAGCCGTTTCAATGGTTTCGTTAAAAGCATAATCTACATTTTCAAGTTCATAACTGTCAATCACTTTTTGCAGACTGTTGTCCTTACTTCCATCGTTGACAATAATCACCTCAACCTTGGGATAGTGCAACGAAAGCAAGCTTCGAATATTTTCAACAATACTTTCCTCCTCATTGTAGGAAGGTGCTATAATAGAAACTGAAGGAACGATCTTGTAACTCCGGATGGTTTTGTACCTGAAGTATTTGTTTCTATCAATGTATGCTTTCAATTCCGAAGTTGACAACACCGCAATAAGCAGGTACGATACAAAGAGAAACATTGCATAATACAAAAATACATTGTTGAAAACTTCAAAAAACAGAGTCAATACAACCATTTTCAGATTAGTTTATATTTATGTCAGAAACTTCATTAAATGCCTTCTTCAATTCAATATCGGTAGAACCTTTAAAGGTTATAAACCGCACTATATCACTATTGAACAAGGTTTTAAGGGCCTCAACTTTTACCAAAAGGGGTTGCCGTTCAACTATATCGCCTAAAAACTCCAAAAACCGGGGATTTTCCGCTTCTGACAGCTTTTCCAATATCAATATTTTGACTTCTTCAGCCTCAGCATCAAAACGCTCTAAAATAACATCAACAAATTCGGACTCCTCGCTTAATTCAAGGAAAGAATCCCACACCGACTGCCTCAGCAAAAGATTACGGGTACCGATGTTTTGTCCCTCAAACAGAAGATGGCTGTATTCATTTAACTTCCGATGTTTAATAAGCTGCGCCCCTACAATTTTTTTACAGACCTGAGTCGCAGTTAAAAGGCTTTTATAGTCAATGTCCGTCTTAAAATTTTTCAAAACAGCATTAACCACAACATTTATTTCCAAAAGCGATAAGCTATGGTGTTCGCCAATAAAGGAGAGCCGTTGGTCGGTATTATCCATTAACCTGACAAGAGCAGCAAATGCTTCGGTGCGAAGCGCATAATTAGGACTGTGGGTATAGTATAATATGCGCTTATTAAAATCCGCTATCCGCAAATACGAAAGCATTTTCATGCCAATAATTCGCTTATAAATCCTGCTACTGTATAAAAAAGATTTCTGCCTGTTATACAATCGAAGATCTTTTAACAGAATAATAAATTTGTGACTAAGATTAATGGCTAATGTTTCCTGAATAAAGGTATATGTATTAAACAGAACCTCTATCTGAAAAGTTTTTCGTGTAAAAGGAGCGATAGTCCGGACAAAGGCTTTTCTTTCCTCCAGATTCTCATACTTGGCACAAAGCAAATATTCTGACAGCCTTTCGGAAAAGAAATTCTCATGGATTAAAACCAATTTCGCCTCCCTTTTGCGCTTAAGGTCAAAATAGTAACTGAGAAAAAAAAGAAACAGAAACAAAAACAGAAAAAAGACGATAAGACATACCACCAAATATAACCACGGCTCAAGATTTGCCACGCGGGCATAGAAAGGATTATCCACGTTGGTATTGAATATTCTCACCCCGGGTTGATAGAAAAAATAAGCCATCCCTGTTATTAAAAGAACCAACAGAGTTCTGAGAAAAATTTTTATCCCTCTTTTGAAATATAAACGGAGTTGTAAATTCATCCTATAATCGGTGTTTAAAAATTACTTCAAACAGAATTCTGTTTCGGTATTTATCTGCAATGTACTCTTCGTAAGCATACCCTGCAGATAATTTCAGTTCGTTGACCTTCCCTACCTGCAGATTCTTCTCAATTTTAAGCCGGTAAGTATCCATTCGGAGCAATTCAAATGAGGAATCCACCGCATATCGTTCATCGGGCGAATTGCCGTAAGCAAGTTCAAGCCCCCAATAATTAACCGGATTATCCTGAAAATGGCGAATATTAAATACGGTAGTTAATGCATTTCCGTTTTCGCCAAAAACATAAAAGGGCCTAAGTGCTAACCAAAAGCGGGGGAAATACCGGCCAGCATGACCGGTTACAATAAAAACACTTTTTGAGTCGCCATAGAAGTAACGGCCTCCCAGACTGGCTTCTAACTGTTTATGGACGGGAAAATAATACTCCAGACCTGCCCGATGATCCGGAAAAAGCGTGCTTTGTATACCAATTCCATAATTGGCATACAAATAATGCCCGTTATTAAAAACATGATAGTAATCCGTTTCCAGCTGCAAATCAGATGAACCAAAACGATGTGCATAATTGAACCGGGCTAATAAAGTGTGACGATCGATCTTAAATCCGTAATCGAGATAAGCAAGATGAAAGGGCCCGGGAGTATTATTTCCGAAAATATCCACTGAATAAAAAGCAGAAAAAATATTCTGCCTGTCCAGCATCACCATCTCATTATAGACGGCACAAATGGTTTCCGAATTCATTAACATGGTATTATTCTCTGCATACTGAATGCCTTCAGAGTATCTGCCAAGGCTCTTATAGGCCAGCATGGTTTTTAAAGCCAGATTATTGTTATCGGGGTAATCGTGCTCAACAGCCAGTGAAACTTTATCAAGCAATGCAACGTAGTCGCCCTTCCAGAGCAAAATATTGAGCCAACTGTCGTATAATTCCCTGTACTCCGGATTTATTTCCCGGGCCCGGCCGATTACCTCCAGGGCTTTGTCATAATTCCCGTTCCACGCATATACATTGGCCGTGAACACCATAACATCAAATCTTGCAGGGTCAGCCTCAAGAGCTTTCTCCGCATCTGCCAGAGCTTCACCATATTCCTGATCTTGCGCATGGTCTGTTGCCAGATTAAATAAAGAATCCACATTTATCTGACCAAAAACGCCAAACGACAAGCTGTTTATGGCAATAATCAAGAATAGTTTTCTGATCATTTTTCAACTCTTAATAAGTTACCCTGTTCTTCTTCAATCGATTTAATCTGACTGGCATTGTTTGGCACATTCATTGTTGCCCGGGCTTTAGTATTACCAGCAATGTGGCGCATTAACTCCTGCGGGTCAAATGGTTTTTTAAAAAAATAACTTGCCCCCTGGTACAAGGCTTTTTTTTCCTCCCCATATTCAGCATTGCTTAGATAATAAACCGGGCATTTAATTTTTTTTTTCTGCCGCAATATGTGCACAATTTCATGGCTGGCGGATCCGGTAATGATGTCATCCAAAACAATACAGTCCAAATTTTCACCCGGATTAATTGCCTTGACTTCTGAAAAAGAAGTATAAAACTGAACAGAAGCAACTTCCATCCATATGTCTAATGACTTTTTCAATAAGTTATTCAAAACCACGTCTTCGCAAATTATAAATATTTTAAAAGATCTGTTCATGGCAAATTCACTTGTTCATTTTGGAACTGATAACATTGAAACATCTAAAAACAAATTTCTGATTTGTAAGGATTTTACCCCATAACCACATTATTGATATAATACTGTCGCTCAGACAGAATCTGCCCGATCCGACGGATTATCAACCGGAAGTTATTTATCAGAATAAAAATGTTACGAAAAAGCGGGCTTAAGGTTATACGAAATAAAGTCCGGGTTCCATAATCCGCCGGTGTCCCTCTATGTCATCGGTAATGCAGGAATACCCGGTCTGTAACAGTTTTGAGGTAATGCAATTAACAACTGATTTTCTGAAGATACGGGCCAGTAATCCGGCAATTTAGGTTTTACCGCAGTAGATAACTCTTCCTGTTTTGATCACAATTCGGGCTCTGTTTCTTCTTCCTGATCCAAATTTGATTGTTGCAAAAAAGTTATGATGGCAGGTTTTTTCGCAGGGAAGCGTCACAAATATCAAAAGCCAGCCGGGAGATGAGAATTACCTTTCTCAAGCTTGCAAATACCACATAGTTTTTCCGTCTCCGGCGGAAAAAACAACTACATGAGTATTTCTTTGCTTTTGTTGGAACATAATGCAAAGGACATCCTTTGTTTAAGACTAACTGAATAAATTCCGCTAACAATAATGACTCAATCGTCCAGTGAAAAAAAGCGCAAAAAGCCAATGCTCTCTGCGCTCTTAAATCATCCTTAACAAACCGGAAGTGTCTCAAAAGTCCAAATTTATGTGATCTTGAGTTGGTTGCAAAATCTTTTCGTTTGAAAAACAGATGCTTCAACTTTGCTCAACATAAAGACTTTGGTGCTTTATTCTTATAGGACAATCTCATTTTAATTTATTATTATTTCATCTACAAAAAGATAACCCGGTTTTCCTGCACCGCTGTGCCACCCGGGCATTTCCTTCTCCGTTTCGGCAATTATTTTAACATAACGGGCCTCTGTTGGATCGAATCTCAATGTATGCTTTTTAATGCCGTTGCTGTCAGACTGACCTAATTGTTCATACTCTTTTCTGGCAACCGTTTCAAAGTTTTTTCCATCATCAGAAACCTGAACAGTGAAACTGCGCATGTCAAATATCCAGTCACCTTTCAGCACATAAGAAGTTAGTCCGGCCTCTTTGATCGTAGTTTCTTTCTTCAGATCGATGACAGCCTCCAGGTCATTGCCCCGGAAAGCAATCCAGCGACCGGTACGATAGTTACTATTTCCACTTAAGCCATCCACCAGAGTAGATATTCCTTCAAATCTATATCCTTCATCAACAGGTTGCAGAGCTTCAATCGGTTTCGTGGTTGCCTTATTGAAAGTGATGTCCTCACTAAAAACCCTGCTTTTTTCACCATCAAAAAAAGTAACTGCTTTTATTTGGGCATTTTCATCTATTTTAATCACCTCATCGTAAACAGGGGAATGTTTTACCGGAGCTGTACCATTTAGGGTGTAATAAATATCGCCGTTGTTTAGTGCATCGAGGTAAATATCAATGGTTTCATCTTTGGGATTAGGGACAATTTCAGCATTTATGTCAAAGATGTGTTTGGCATAGTTGTAATCATTGATCTTGTAGATTTCGATCAATGGCATTAATCTGGAGAGGAAATCTTCGTAATTTTTCTGTTCAGGCTGCATCCACTGCACTTCACAAAGAGCGGCCATACGTGGTAAAACCATAAACTGGGCATGCTCAAATACAGGAATGTACTCCGTCCACAAATTGGCCTGGGCTCCCAGAATGTGTTTTCTCTCTTCGTTGGTTAGCTCGTCAGGGACAGGCTCCAGCGCATATACTCTTTCAACGGGAGAATAACCACCAATAGCCAGCGGGTCCCGGGCATTATCGGTAGACTGGTAATGGTCGAAGTAAACATGAGAGTTGGGTGTCATTACAACATCGTGCCCCATTTTAGCAGCTTCAACACCGCCCGACATGCCACGCCATGACATCACAGTTGCATTGGGAGCCAATCCGCCTTCCAGAATTTCATCCCAGCCAATCATACGCCGTCCCCGCTCATTAATAACCTTCTCGGCGTAACTGATAAAGTAACTCTGAAGTTTTTCTTCAGCTGTATGGGCTTCATCATCTTTTAAACCCAGTTCTTCGATTCTTGCCTGACATTTGGGACATTTTTCCCAACGGGTTTTGGGACACTCATCGCCTCCAATATGGATGAACTCAGAAGGGAAAAGATCCATTACTTCATTCAGCACATTTTTCACAAACTCTAAAGCCTGATCGTTGCCCACACAAAGCACCTCATAGGCAATGCCCCATTTGGTTCTAACCTCGTAAGGGCCCCCTGTGCATCCCAACTCCGGATAAGAGGCAAGGGCCCCCAACATGTGACCGGGCATGTCAATTTCGGGAATAACGTTGATATAGCGTTTGGTTGCATAGTCAACGATTTCCCGGATTTCTTCCTGAGTGTAAAATCCACCATAGGGTTTACCATCGTAACGGTCACTGTTTCTTCCAATAACCGTTTCTTTTCTTTGAGAACCCATCTCGGTAAGTTTGGGATACTCTTTAATCTCGATTCGCCACCCCTGATCTTCGGTGAGGTGCCAGTGAAAATTGTTGATATTATGCAGGGCAAGCATATCAATGTAGGTTTTTACCTCATCAACCGAAAATATATGTCGACCAACATCCAGCATCATCCCCCGGTATGAGAACCGGGGTTCATCTTTGATCGTTACAGCCGGAAATTCAATTGCTGATGTTGGTTTGACCGGAATGGCTTTTCGCAAAGTCTGAATCCCATAAAACACACCAGCCTCAGAAGCACCTGATATCACTAAGGCTTTGTTGTTAACTTCAATTTTATAAGCTTCAGGATTTTCATTTTCCAGCCCCAATTTAAGAAGTATGACACCTTTCTTTTTGTTTCCGGATTTTACAGCCATTTTAATACCGGAATGATCTTCAATATACTCAGCCAGAAACTCAGCATTTCGCCTCATCATGGAATTTTCGGGCTCCATATTGATTATCGGGCTTTTTTCATTGATCGTTAGCCTCTTGCCTGCTTCATCAAAAATCTGATGCGGAAGTGGAACTACGCGGTAATCAACCTTTGTTTGAGCGTTGACGCTAAGTCCTAAAGTACATATAAGGGTCAAAAAAATCGCTCGAATAATTTTTCTTCTATCCATACCGTTATTTCGTTTTAAATAATTCTTTAATGGCCATATTATTTCAATTTTCAACATACAAGCTCCGGATGCTCACATTTTGAAATGCACAAATCTATTTATTTTTAACCTTACCTCAGTGTACTTTTGTTATTTTTTTGCTTTTCAACATACACCTTTTTGTCATTTTTATTTTTACTTATTTTAAAGCGAAACCCGGAATCATGCTTATGAAATATTGTTTTTGCCGGAAGGCTTAAAAACAGAGGCAAAGAAAGCGTTTGTTAATTTTTATTAATTTTTTCTCGCAAAAACAATATGCTTTTTTGAATCAAAAAGAAAGACTCCAATAGTTGAAAACAGCTATAAATGGGCTTGATACATCAACTATCAAGAAGAAAATCCTCAACTTTGCATAGATATTTTGTTTTTGTAGCAAAACAACATGATAAAGTTTGAACAGAAACCTCAATATACTTATATGTCGAATACATTGGGAATTCACAGATTTATGTCAAACACATTTTGGTGATACTATAATACCACCAGACTTTAATCACTATATTTCAACAAATTAATTCAAAGTCCGGAATTTTTGAAATATTTATCCGGAAACCAAAGGGTATTGTTATTTGACAACAAGAATTAATAGATGGTTAGTCCCGATGGTTCGGGATAAGTATAAGCTTTAAAAGAAGCCATATAACACTGGTATTCTGCCCCTTAACGCAAACACTCCTTTCATTACAAACAATTGATTTCAGGCCTTTTATAATCCAGAACCCTCGGGATAACGAAGTATTGCTATTAAGTTTCAGAAATAATTTCGGATATACTCTCTAATATTTAAACTATTAATTTTCATCTCATTAATCAACCACTTACACAAACCATATCAGTAGCGTTCTATTTCGTTTTATAATTACTTACCATTTCTTAACAAAGAACGATAATCCACTCTTGATGCAATAACTTTATATAACTGAATATTGTTTTTATCGTATATCAGAAATTAAAGAAAAAGTCATACAAAAAAACTTCTCACCTAAAGTCTATCCCGCTTTACCCCTGACCTCACCGGGTAAAATTTTCAGACAAACACAAGCACATAAAACTGACCAAAATGAAAAAGATGAAAGACATCGACATTGGGATTAGACTCAATGTTTTATTGGCTGCAACAATGGCCATAATTGTAATATTGCTGGGGATATATATTGTTTCCAAAGAGAAAGCAGAGATAATAAAACTCACTGATGCCAGGATGAAAGAGCAGGTAGATGATCTTTCAAAAATTATTGAAAATGAAATTCAACAACAACAGGAAAAAGTAAACATCGGTATGCAGTATACCGAGCATTATTTCAAAAACCTGGGGGAAATACAGATTTCTGACGACGATGTTCAGTTTAATGCCATTAATCAAATAACCAAACAAAGCACCCCGGTGCAATCCAATGAATGGCTGCTAAATGGTGAAACCATCCAGAAATCGAACGCCATAGTGGATTCAATTGCAAACAATATAGGAGGCACAGTAACTATCTTCCAGAGAATACCACAAGGTTTTCTGCGGGTTTCTACAAATGTAATGAAAGAAAACGGGGAAAGAGCCACCGGAACTTACATCCCTAATAATTCAGAGGTAATACGAACCATTTTGAAAGGGGAAACCTATTACGGCAGAGCCTTTGTTGTAAACGACTGGTATCTCACGGGGTACGCTCCTATCTCAAAAAACAATGAAATTATAGGTATAATATATTATGGTATTCCTGAGAAAAACCTGGCTGGATTGCGGGAGTTATTTAAAAACAAAGAATATTTCAAATCAGGATATCCATTTTTGGTTGGGCAGGATGGAACATTCATCATACACCCATCCAAAGAGGGAGAAAACCAATCAGGACAAACATTTTTTCAACAACTCATTAATTCAAAAGAAAATTCAGGCAAAACACGGTATGAGTGGGAAGGTGAAACAAAATACCAGTATTATAAATACATTGACATCATTGATGCATATGTTTCAGTTTCAATTTATGAAGACGAACTACTGGATTTGATCAACCAAACACGTAACTCCATTATAATCGCTTTAATACTGGGGCTGGGAGTTTTCATATTTATCAATACAACCATAAGCAGAGCCATCACCAAGGGCATACGGAAGGCTTTATCATTGGCTGAGTCTATTGCATCTGGTGATCTTAACACCTCCATTGAACTGGATCAGAATGATGAAATAGGTCGGTTGGCAAAAGCTCTGAACAGCATGACAACAAAGCTGAATGAAATTATTGGGGGCATAACAGTTAGTGCAGATAATATTGCTCTGGCAAGTCAACAAATGAGTTCTGCATCAGAACAACTATCCCAGGGAGCCAACGAACAAGCCAGTTCTATTGAAGAAGTTTCATCCACCATGGAGGAAATATCTGCCAATATTGGACAGAACACTCAAAATGCCAAACAAACAGAAAGTATGTCAAAAGAGAATCTCTCAAGCATACATGATACCTCCGATAAAACAGGAAAATCGCTGAAGGCAAGTGAGGTCATTGCAGAGAAAATTACCGTTATTAACGACATTGCTTTTCAAACCAACATTCTGGCTCTAAACGCAGCCGTTGAGGCAGCCCGCGCAGGTACAGAAGGAAGAGGATTTTCAGTGGTGGCGACTGAAGTACGAAAACTGGCAGAAAAGAGTAAACAGGCAGCGGACGAAATCGTAGCGCTCGGTCAGGACAACCTTCTCCTGGCAAATGAGGCCGGCCAGGTTCTCATGCAAACGGTTCCGAAATTGGAGAACACCACACAATTAATCCAGGAAATTTCGGCTGCGAGCATGGAACAAAACAGCGGTGTAGATCAGGTGAACAGTGCCATTCAGGAATTGAATAACATCACTCAGCAAAACGCATCTTCAAGTGAAGAGCTGGCGGCAAATGCAGAGGAACTGGCCGGACAGGCAGAACAGTTGAAAGAGGCCATTGCTTTTTTTAACTACCAACAAAAATAACATCTGCCTCTTAGGTGGAAAATCCCTCAAAGTGTCATGTTCCTGTTTTCAGGATCGACATTTTGAGGGATTTTTGCGATTTTTCAATTGGTTCTATAAAAACCAACCATCAATCCCGGTCCAATTGATTGTGCTTTTTCCGGTAAATATTACGATTAGCCTTATTTTGCTTATGCTGAATAACAGCCCGTTCTCCTCTGGTTACAACTCCATCTGCTTTTGCCGCTCTTTTGGTTTTGCGAACATTCCTTTGTTGCTTTTGAAGTTTAACAGTTTCCCTCTTGGTTAACTCCCCACTTTTAACCCCCTGATTAATGCGGGTTTGTTGATTCATTTGGCGCTTCTTCACAACGGGAGTTTGAGCATCAATAGAAGAAAATACAGTAAACAGAACAGCGAAAATAAAAAATACAGTCTTTTTCATGGTGATTAGTATTTGATTAAAAAATCCTTTTACCAATACACCGTTTTATTCTTCATTTACCCTACCAAAAAATTTCAACTCACTGTAAAAAGTTATACAACTGTATACCGGTAAATAGAGAAACCAAAAACGAAACTGCAAAACCGGCAATAAACAAACCAACTGCTCTAGCTCCTTTCAGATTAGCTGAAATGCGGAAAGCATTATACATTAATCCAACCATCCATACAACCAATAACAGAGATGCAACGATGATTAGTATAGACATAATTAAATCAAATGAAGAAATTGAGGCTTCCTGATTTTGTTCCATTGCAACTTCTATAATGTATTCCCCAAATCGTTTCATGGAACCTGAAAAGCCTGTAATGGAAGCAAGCACATAGGGATAGCGGGCTAATGCCTGAGTGCCAAAAACATCAATAATTCTAACTGATGACGATGCCCCCAAAAGGGCAAGCAAATAAAAAATAACGGAGGGTATCAACCATATTACCAATTGCTGAATGAAATAATACCATAATGGTAAACTTACCGGAATATATTTTATTGAGATAATATCCGGGAAATGGGTATGACTAAAGTAACCAATAAGACCTGTTGCCAGCATAGCCAAAAGTCCTAAAAAGAGTGCCTTACTTCCGGCAATCTCATGAAAAGGATTAAATATTTTATTCATTTTCATGGCTCTCTTTTTTAAATTGATTGATTTTTTCAATTAAATCATCCAGCATATTTCGAACAGTAGGATAACTCAGTTTTAGGGTTTTAGACATTTGTTTGAGACTACCGCTGTTTTGAACAAACTTCATAATAAAATCTTGTTCCTTCGGTTCCAGCTTCAAAAACAGGGGTAAACTAAAGGATCCTGTAATGGTGGTATCACATGCCTGGCAATAAAGACTCTTCACTTGCATTTCGGATCTACACCCCGGACATGTGATGGGCAAAATCTTTTCCATAATACAGTTGTTTTTCACAAAAGTAAAAATTCAAATTAATTTTGTCAATTTGATTATTATTTTTACTCATCTCGTATTTCACTTTATTAATCTGTGCAAAAAAAAGGACCGCACATGGCGATCCTTTTAAAAACTCAATTTCAAAAAGCTACTCTCTGACTTCCTCACCATTTAAATGTTTAGCCAGAAATTTTTCCATTGCACCATAAAAATCAAACCGGTTTTCTTCATTCCTAAAACCGTGCCCTTCATTATCTTTGACCATATACTGAACCTCAACTCCTCTCTTCTTTAAAGCTTCAACCATTTGATCTGACTCATCCTTATTCACCCTTGGATCATTGGCCCCCTGAGCGATAAACAATGGTGCCTCAATTTTGTCAGCATGAAATACAGGGGAAGTTTCCCGCAATTGCAAACTGTCTTTCTTTGGATGTCCTACCATTTCGTACATCATATCCAGCAAGGGCTCCCAGTAAGGGGGTATTGTATTCATAAAAGTAAAAAGGTTTGATACACCAACATAATCAACACCCGCAGCATAAAGTTCAGGAGTAAAGGTCATGCCTGCCAATGTTGCATAGCCACCATAACTGCCCCCATAAATGGCCACCCTTTCAGGATCAGCAATACCTTTTTCAATTAACCACTTAACACCATCGGTAATATCATCCTGCATGGATAATCCCCATTGCTTAAATGAAGCTTCCCAAAATTCTTTTCCATAACCGGTGGATCCTCTAAAATTCATTTGAAAGACAGCATATCCACGATTGGCCATAAATTGCACTTCAGGATTAAACCCCCAACTGTCTCTATACCATGGCCCGCCATGAGGATTCACAACAACGGGCAAGTTTTGGGACGACTCCATACTGTATCCTTTTGGAAGAGTGAGATATCCATGTATTGTAAGACCATCTCTGGATTGATACTTAACAGGAGTAGTTCCTGCCATATTTTCTTCATCCAACCAGGGACTAACATCAGCAATCTTGTTAAGTTCATCATTTTCGGAATCATAATAATAGTAAGCTCCGAGAGAACGATCACTGTAGGTACGAATAATGAAACGCTTCTCAGGCTTATCGGAATCAGTTATTGCTATTTCATATTCTCCTAAATCTTCTTCTAAACTTTCAAAAAGCTGTTGGGCTTCTTTATCAAAGAAATGTCGTTGTCGTTTCCATGAGGTGTAGGAAGCGGTGGTCAGCACTTTTCTTTTTCGGGAATAGCTCAAGCCAGTCACATCGTATTCATCGTTTTCATAAAGCACTTCTTCAATCTCTCCTGTTTTAGGATTAAAAATCACCGGGGCTTTTTTGTCACGTTCCAAATTAGAAACGGCATAAATCTTTTCATTGTCAAAAGTAAAGAAGTAGGGATTGAGTTCATTTTTAAAATTGTTTTTAATGACAACTTCAAATGAATCCCTTTCAGAATCCCTGTAAAGTAAGGTGGTGTTAACTCCATCCTCTATACCTACGGCTGCCCGCAGTTTCCCGTCATGATCAGTAACCCACCCCTGAATATTTCCAGGATTTTCTGCAAGCATTTCCATTTCTCCCGTTTCAATATTCAATCGGTATGGATCAAAAACTCTGGCATTTCTTTTATTAAGACCGATAATAACTTCTTCCTCAATATCAGGCAAGTCATCAATCATAGTTGTTCGAACACCTTCAAATTCGGTTAAGGCTTTCATTTCTTCACCATTCCTGTTTACTCCATATAAGGAAAAGTTCTCATCGCCCCCGGTGTCCTTTAAAAATAAAAGTCGCTCATTATTAGCCCAAAAGTAGCCGGCAATATCCCGGGCAGTTTCAGAGGTAACACGAACAGCTGAATCACCGTGCAGGTCTTTTACATAAACATTCATCCTGTTTTCATAGGGAGCAAGGAATGACAAAAATTTACCATTTGGCGAAATCTGGAAAGCAGTTTTTTCAGGATTCCTAAAAAAGTCTTCCATTGGAATTTTAACAGCTTTCTTTTTAGCATTTGCATTTTGGCAACTAAAGGTTAAACCAAATATGGTCATAGAGGCAAGAGCTAAAAGAAGGGCAAGTTTTAATTTTTTCATAAAACAAAAGGTTTAAGTTGTAAATAATACAAATTCAAAGTTTCGAATATTGAACAACTAAAATTAGATAAAAAGATTATCATTAGCAATCAGGATATTATGCAATAAAGTATTAAATGAGCATTTAAACATGCCGACACCAGCCAAAAAATATTTTTAAATTCTCATTATTGTTTTCGGAAATCTATGGAAAAACATAACAATCTGTTTTTACATTTTCCTTTTCATTTCTTATCTTAATGGTTTAAATAATAACCTTTAAAAAGAAAAACTATGCACACATCAGGAGAAAAGCCCGGAAAAGGAACCTACAAATGTCAGAAATGCGGGAAAGAAATTGTTCTCGAAAGCGACAATGATGCATTACCAAAATGTCCTGTCTGTGGACATGAAAAGTGGGACAAAATCGGATAACAAATAAAGGACCGGCAAGATTATTTTTGCCGGTCCTTCTCTCTATTTATGGCTGGATTTCGAATATTTATTGCAACACTTACACTGTTTGCCCCGACAAATAATGGCTCGAATTGAAAGTCCTTTCAAAAGAATCACCAACTGCTATTTTTGGAATGTAAATCCTTCTTTTCTTATTCTTCTTTTGGCCTAAGGGGCAAAAGAAAGTGAAACCGGGATCCTTCATTTATTTTCGATTCAACCCAAATTTCTCCATTCAGAAGACTCACCAACTTATGGCAAATAGATAACCCAAGACCTGTTCCTGATTTTTTGGCGACCCCAACATGTTTTAATTGAACGAAGCGATCAAAAATAGTTTCAATGGCATCAGCAGGAATCCCAATTCCTGTGTCCCTAACAGCAAAATGCCCGTAATCACCCTCCTGGTCAAAACTCAATGTCACCGACCCGTTATTAGTGAACTTCAAGGCATTACTTATCAAATTGGTAAGTATTTGTCTTAGCTTTCCTTCATCCGTATAGATGACAGGTTCAAGATCATGCATATCCATGGATATACTCAGCTTATTCCTCGTATCTTCAGCCATGGGTTGAAAGAAAAGGAATAAAGACCGTAATACTGAGTCAACCTTAACAAACTTCTTCGTCAGAGTTAACTGACCCGTTTCAATACGTGATATTTCAAGGATGTCATTAATGATATTCAACAATTGGTGTCCGCTACTGATAACAACATTAAGATGATCGGAGCGTTCATCATCTGTAAGGTCAGGATTTCGAAGAAGTTCTGTAAATCCGATTATACCATTCATTGGCGTCCGGATCTCATGACTCATATTAGCAAGGAAGGCAGATTTAAGACGGTCACTCTCTTCTGCTCTTTCTTTAGCATCAAGAAGTTTTTTATTGGCAGAAATTAAATTTTCCTCTGCCTTACGTCGTTCACGCAAGTCGCGTATAATGGCCAAATAATAGTTAGCATGTGGCCGTTTAGAATTCATCTCAATGGGAATAGGCTTTCCATTAACATCTATAATATCTCGCTCAATGATGATTGACTGCCCCTTATTCAACAAATCGAACCGTAAAGGCTTCTTCTCCAAAACTTCAGGATCAAACAAAAACTTTATATGTCTGTTCATAACATCATTACGGCTGTAACCGGTCATCTTGAGAAATCCCTTATTAACTTCAACAATCTCGCCCCTTAAATTTCCGATAAGGATCCCATCAGCAGCATTTTCAATGACTTCACGGTATTTGCTTTCACTTTCAATAAGTCTTTGCTCTGCTCTCTTCCGGTTAGTGACATCTATAACAGAAGTCACCCTGACTTTGCGTCCCCTAAAAGTAAAATTCTTCCCCTTGATTTCAGCAAAGAACTGACTCCCGTCTTTCCTTAAAGCTAAGGCTTCGTATGGCGTAGTTACTTCATCAATAATATTTTGTTTTACTAATTCCCGGTCTTCATGCACAAAAACGGAACTTGCTTTACGCCCGATAATTTCCTCATAGCTATATCCAAACATTTGGCAACCATTCAGATTGGCTTCAATACAGTATCCGTTTTCGAGTATAAAAATGCCTTCCTGAGCCGCCTCTGCCAAGGTTTTGAAGCGGTCTTCATTTTCCTCCCTGAGCTCCATCTCAGATCTCTTTCGGAGGCGAAACAATTCCTGTTCAAGATACTTTATTCTTTCTTCCAGTTCTTTATTTGTAGGAGATTGAGTCATTTAATAACAGATGAATTAAAACCATAGTCTGAAATTAGAGTCATTCGAAGTATACGCCAAAAACTCCTATACGAGATAGTTGCCACATCTGTTGCAATATAAGAAAATTAAACACCAATATCTATATTCTACAGACCGTTAGTCCCGATGCTTCGGGATAGATATAAGATTTAAGCTGAATCGTATAATACTGAAAATCTGCATATTAACACACAATACTCTTTACACATAAACAACTGATTCAATGGTTATTATAAAAGCCTAACGGACTGTTATATATTGATAATAGAAATAATTAAGAAGATAATAATCAATACTTACCTGGAATACCCTCAACTGGAAACCAGATTATTTCGGTTTCATTAAAAAGACAAAATCCTCCAGTCAGTTTTCAAATAATCAGTTAACGGGGGCCCCATAGGAATGACCTCAAGTCCTACATTCTCTAAATCAGAAGTAACATTATACTCACCGGCACATACACTGCAAGCTTTAACCTTTACTCCGGCTTCTATTAATTCTTTAACTCTGTTTTGTAAAGAGACATTCGTGGCCAGAAGTTTTGTTGATGGTCCCCAAACAACCAGCACAATTTCTTCAAACCAACCATTCATCTTTGCTCCTTTCGTATACATGAGAACCACTTTTTCAGCAACCTCAACATCACCACTGGTCCATAAAACTGCCACTTTCTCTGTATTGTTCATAACTTCAATTTTTTAAATATATTCATATAAAAACTTCTAAGTCGCAACCGGGACAACAATTAGTGTCGGTCCATAAAGTACCATTTGCGTCGTTACGCTTGCTCCCAAAATACTCATTCCGAAGCATCGGGACTCCGCTTTTGGGGGCTTCGCTCCCGAAGCCTCCCTTAGGTTTGCAACTGGCACTTTCTGATCAGACACATGACTTTTTACAAACTTCCCGACTTTATAGACAGGCTCTAATATAATAGTCCGTCGAACTTTTGCAATAAGCTTTAAATCAATTACTTACATCTTAATAGTTTTCCTGGGTTAACATTCGGATTATCAATTGGTTATGATTTATCTTAAATCTAATATCTATCCCGAAGCATCGGGACTAACGATCTATTGTAATTAAACCTAGACACAATTAATCCCCATCAAATATAATTTAAAACTAACAAAAAATATAAATATCTAAATTCATTCATGGGTATTTATGAACATTTCCCAGAAATATTTCTGCTGCTCTCATTTACACTTTTATTACATATTCCCGAAAACCCAGATTATTAAACAAAATTAATCTCTTCTGTGTTAAAAAGTTAGTTTACAATTAAAAGAAAATGAATTAAATTGCCGTAACAGTTGACTTTTCATAATCCAACTAAACCTTCATATCATGCTTGAAACTAAACACATTCGACTAACAGGAATTTTTATTGCTTCCACCATTATCTTATGGTTGGCGCTAACATCGACAACATCTTCCGGCTGTTCAGCAAAAACAAGCAACCAATCAGAAAAAGCCCGCCCTGCGGCAGAATTGTATGAGAATTACTGCGCAAGTTGCCACGGCATGTACATGGAACGCTTTGCGGGTAAAGACAGACAGGCGATGTTTGAGCTGCCTCAAAATGAAATGGAAAAAATCATCCGCGAAGGAGATTATGAAACAGGCATGCCCGCTTTTGGTGATGTTTTCACTGAAGAAGAGGTAACCGCAGTGGCCGACCATATATTAACCGACATAAAAAATGATGCCAATGCGCATAAGTACAGGCCCGGATTCCCTGAGGTAGTGCAAACCGAAAATCTGGCATTTCGCATCGACACCGTAGCCTCAGGTTTAAGTATCCCATGGGGAATGGCATGGCTTCCCAATGGCGACCTCTTGGTAACAGAGCGCAGTGGTGAACTCTTTCGCTTCAGAAACAAAACATTTGAAGGGATGATTGATGGGGTCCCTGAAGTTTATGCACGCGGGCAAGGAGGCCTTTTAGATATAAAATTACATCCGGACTATGAAGAAAATGGCTGGATTTACCTCGCTTATTCAGAGCCGGAAGGAAAAGGAGGGAATACAGCAATTATGAGGGCCAAAATATATGGAAATTCATTAATTGATAAAGAAAAGATCTTTAAAGCTCAGCCCAACACCAACAGTGGAGTACATTTTGGCTGTAGAATGGCATTTGACGAAAACAACTACCTTTTCTTCTCAGTTGGTGAAAGAGGAAATCCACCTAATGCCCAGGATCTCACCAATCATTGCGGCAAAATTCATCGCATCCATGATGATGGCAGTATTCCGGAAGACAATCCGTTTGTGGACAATACCGATGCCATGCCTTCCATTTGGTCATATGGGCATAGAAATCCTCAGGGTCTGGTATTCCATCCGAAAACAGGTGTTCTGTGGGAAACTGAACATGGCCCAAAGGGGGGCGATGAGCTGAACATTATACGTAAAGGAGACAATTATGGATGGCCGGAAATAACATATGGAATAAATTACAACGGGACCATTATTACCGAGGATACAGCCAAAGTTGGAATGGAACAGCCGGTTATTTACTGGACGCCTTCTATTGCTGCCTGCGGAATGGCATTTGCCGATGCGGAAACCTACCCTCAATGGGCCAACAGTATATTCTCAGGCTCACTTAGTTTCAGGTACGTTGTGCGGACGCAATTAGATGGGAACGAAGTTGAGAAACACGAAATAATGCTTCGTGAAGCAGGAAGGGTTCGATCAATCGAGACCGGCCCGGACGGTTATCTTTACATAGGAGTAGAAAATCCGGGATATGTTTTCCGGCTAATCCCGGAGGAATAGAGACAAAACGGGACTCTCTCCCCGTATTCTCAATACCATTCACTAAGCCCGCTATAAACCTGATATAAGAATGGCCCCGGGGACTGACCGGGGCCATTTCACTAATTTTAATTCAATACTTTTTTTCTAATAAAAAGCAACAGAAAGTTATATGCATATTCCGTTTCTCAGGACTCTTTTTTTCATAGTGCCCGTACTGCTCATGAATTCACCATGCAGCTACGGGCAAATTTTCGGTAGATGCCTTGATGCTCAAACAGGCCAACCTGTTTCAGGAGTAAAAATTGAAAACGCAAGTGAGATACTTTCTAAGTCTGACCGGGCCGGACGGTTTTCCATTGCCGGAGATAGTGTCATTTCAGTTTTTGTTTTACATCCACAATTTGAAGCCTCAAAAGAGAGATTAACACCAAACAGGGAAAACATTATTTTATTAAAACCTTATTCTAAGTCAGTTGATGAAATAACTGTATCTGCACCACTTCTGAATGTCAGCAAAAAAAAGGTACCTGCCGGATTTTCGCTGGTTTTGAAAGATTCCCTGCACCCTGATCTCTCCGCCATTGATGTTATTGAAAAATCGCCCGGAGTAGTAATGCAGAAAGGAGCCTTAAATACCGGACGAATTCTTATCCGGGGTATAGGAAGCCGATCACCATACGCCACTACCCGCATAAGAGCCTATCTTGATGAGATCCCCCTCACCTCTGGAGATGGCAACACCACCGTTGAGGATTTGGAGATGAGTAACATCGCCCGAACAGAGATCATAAGAGGACCTGCCTCGGCACTATACGGCAGTGGCCTGGGAGGTGTAATTGTTTTCCACCCGGATCACACACAGCAAGTTCCTTTTTCTTTGGAAGCAACAGCACAAGCAGGCCCTTTTGATCAATCAAAGTTTATTGTTAATGCGGGAGTCCGAAAACACAGTTCGGTTTTTAAACTGAGTGCCGGTGATACCAGAACTACAGGATTCAGACAAAACAGTGATTACGAAAGGCAAAACGGACAAATAATGTTTCGTCATTATTTCGGGAAACACTCTCTGTTCTTACTTTCCAATTTTATTAACCTGAGGGCTGAGATTCCGAGTTCCCTTAACCTGAAAACATTCAATCAATCACCGGATAAAGCGGCATCAAACTGGCTGGAGGTGAAAGGATTTGAGAAATATCAGAAGTGGCTGTCCGGATTAACGCTGAAATCCAATTTTTCGGAGAAAACCAGTAATAAATTATCGCTTTTTCTGAATCACACAGATGCTTATGAATCGCGCCCATTCAACATTCTGGATGATAAAATGCTCTCGGTGGGTGCCAGGAATGAATTTACGGTAAACGTTGAAAATCTCAACGTCACTGCAGGAGCTGAACTATTTCGCGAAGTCTATCAGTGGCAGTTAATGAAAACGAATAACGGTGAAGAAGGAAATCAGTTTGCAGACAATAAAGAGCAGCGAAATTTCATCAATGCTTTTGGAAAAGCAGATTTCACAGTTGCTCCGGGATGGCAGATTTCAGCAGGCGCAAACTTACATTTCTTATCGTTTGATTTAGAGGATCAATTCCCTGACGGTGAAGACTTATCTGGAGAATACAGTTACGATCCTGTTTTTTCGCCAAGATTTGGGTTCACAGGTGAAATTACCTCCAAATCAACACTATTTGCCTCTGTCGGACATGGTTTCTCAGCTCCCAGTGTAGAAGAAACCTTATTGCCGGAAGGATCTATTAATCCCGATCTTAAACCTGAGGAAGGAATTAATTATGATTTGGGCATACGTGGAAATTTATTTAACCAACGAATAACCTATGATATTACGGCTTATTACGTTTCATTGAAAAATTTGCTTGTCACAAAACGGGAAACCGAAGAAATATTCTACGGGATTAATGCGGGAAAAACCAGACATTATGGCCTGGAAACGAACCTAAATGCCACCATTACGAAAATGAATTCATCCACAATTCTGGAACTGGCCCTTTCTCATACCTATATGAAAAACCGGTTTAAAGAGTTCATCGATGATGGCACCGATTACTCAGATAATCATTTACCGGGCATACCCGGTCATTTTTTCAGAAGTTCATTAAAAACCTCATTTCCGAAGAGGACCCGGATACAATTGGATTGGAAGTACTCCGGCTCTATGTACTTAAATGACGCCAATTCCAAGGAATATGGAGGGCATCACCTGCTTGACATAAAAGCGGCAAAAGATGTTTATTCCGGAAAATCATTTAAAATAAACTTGCAGGGAGGCATTCAAAATCTGTTTGATCATCATTATGCAGCAATGGTTGTGGTGAATGCTCCTTCTTTCGGAGGAAGTGCTCCACGGTATTATTACCCGGGAGCTCCACGGAATGCTTACTTAAGGCTGCAAATCAGATTCAGAAATTAATCTCACCTTCGAGAAAAGTAACCGCTTTGCCGCCTAATTCAACACGATCATCATTATCCGCACAAAACAATTCCCCTCCCCTTTGAGATAGCTGACGGGCAATCATTTGCTTTTTTCCGGTTATTTGCGCCCAATAAGGAACCAGAACAGTATGAGCAGAGCCGGTAACAGGGTCTTCAGGAATACCTAATTGAGGCGCAAAAAAACGGGAAACAAAGTCTGCTCCACTTTTCCCTTTTGCAGAAATAATAACCCCTTCGGCATCTAATTTTTTGATGGCTTCAAGATTAGGAATGACATTCCTTACATATTCTTCATCATCAAATATCATCAAATAATCGGCACTCCCTTTCAGTACAGCCAATGGCTTTTTGTCAAAACAGTCAGCCAGTTTTTCATTGTATTCAACCTCCTTTGGTTTATCGGTTGGGAAATTTAGTTTTAGCAGCCCCGATTCCCGCCGGACTTTCAACAGCCCGCTTCGCGACTTAAATTCCAACTCAAACCCTGGCCATTCAAGATGATTAAAAATAACATGCGAAGTAGCCAGAGTGGCATGCCCACACAAATTCACTTCCACTTCAGGGGTAAACCACCTGATATGAAAACCACCTTCTTTTTCAGGAACAAAAAATCCGGTTTCGGAAAGGTTGTTTTCCATGGCAATTTTTTGAAGATCTGCATCGGCTAACCATTTTTCCAAAGGAACAACAGCGGCCGGGTTTCCCCCAAAAACATTATCTGTAAAAGCATCAACCTGAAATAATTTTAAACGCATAATAAAATTGAAATTATTGAGGACATGGATTATAGATAAAATAAGACCTCAAAAAAAGAAATATCCTCTTCAGTAAAGTGGCTTACTCCTGACTATCAATTTATTTCGCCCAAAAGCAATAGATTTTCAGAAGCAGCCATTCCATTAGGATTACACCCCGGCAAGCCTTCAGGGATTTCAATCCCCAGCTTATTGTAATGCTCGATCCATCCAGGATGAAAATCACCGGTTTCAAGGTCTTTAAAAGTCATGGGATTCAGTTGAAAGACTGAATCTGATTGAAAAGCCCAATAAATCAATTCACTACAATAATAACCCTTGTCTTCGATGATATAGGTGTAATTGTATGGCTCTCCTATTACCGAATTGACACTGACTATTGCAGAATCAATATTATCCCGGTATTTAGGCTTGAGTCTGTAAGCTTCGACATACAGGCTGCGTCCCACTTCATCAATCGAAAATGAATCCAAGCTCTCTTTGCAAACACCTTTCTCCCCTTCAGCATGGATAACAAACACCTCTCCATCTGTAACCTCTGCAATTCCGACATGCGAAAAATGGTGTCCTGAGCCGGTTTGGGTAACCTCATCTATTGCTTCCGATAGTTTGGTAGGATTCTTCCCGCGAAATAAAATATCTCCGGTCTTCAATTCTACCTGTCCAAAACCACTACCAACAACAAACATTAATAAAAAAGTTAAAACAAAAAACAAATTCCGGGATATCATATAACAATAGATCGTTAGTCCCGATGCTTCGGGATAGATGTTAGATTTAAGATAAATCATAACCAATTGATAATCCAGGCGTTAACCCAGAAAGCTGTTAACATATAAACAATTGATTCAAAGCTCATTCCAAAAATTTAACGGAGTATTGATATAAAAAGTATTTTAAAAAAACAGCAGGCTATACCTTAAGCTGAATGATTTACCAGAGGTCCGGTGCCCGGGACCCCCGTTTCTTTTCACCTGATTAAAGAAAATCCTCCCGGGAAGGATTAAACACATCAATTAAACTTCCCTTTTGCAGACATAGTACTCCATGCACCTCATCAGGTGCAGCATAAAAAGCATCTCCCTCTTTCAATGTTCTGACGTCTGAACCTAAACTTACCTCAAATACACCGGAATCAACATAAGTGGTTTGACGGTGTGGATGGGAATGCGATTTTCCAATGGCTCCTTCTTCAAAATTTACCTTTACCATCATCAGTTCATTATCATGCCCGAGAATTTGACGGGAAATGCCCTCTCCCAAATCCTCAATATTAATATCATCCTTAAAAATATGAGTTGATTTATCCATAATCATAACTTTTTCACGACGCAAAGATAGCAGAAACTACAGTAAGTACACCTGTAAAAACATTGACAATAATAACCACCCTTTTAAACTTTTCCGCATTAATCAACGACGCCCACCTGTTGCCAAGTGAAGAGCCGATAAGTAATAATGGCGAATAATAGAGAGCCAGATTCATCGAACCTGCCGGAATAAGCCCTCGAACATAAAATGCGGCTAATGCAAAAAAGGAACTAAACGTACTGAACCATGCGAAAATTCCCCGAAACAACTCTTTGCTGTAATTCTTCCGATTCATTGCAATAACCAATGGTGGTCCACCAAGAGAAACACTACCGGACAGAACCCCGCTGAGGAATCCGGCAAAAATAATGGGTTTATTCCTGAATTTTTTGGCAAGGGGTATGCCGATTAGCATTTTTACCGAAACCATGATTAAAATTGCCCCAATGATTATCCTTAGTACTTTCTCATCCAGGTAATCAAGCATGTATATGCCCAAAGGAATCCCCCCAAGACTGGCAGCAAACATTGGAATGAAATAGTACCATGATACTTTTTCCCTGATTTTAAGCAACAAAATGATACTTGTTATCAGATTAAACATAGCCATTGCAGGTACTAAAACTTTAACGGAGTACATCATAGACAAAAACGGTATGGATATTAGCGCAAATCCAAAACCGGTCATGCCTTTAAGCAGAGACGCCATCAGAATAACAAGACCACTCAACAAAACCAATAATAAGGTCATTTCACCCATCGTTCCTCTTTTTTTTAGTTTATGGAATGAACCCGCAAATAAAAAAATATTAGAAAAAAAGACCAGACAATTAACCTATTTAACAAGCATTCACAATAGATTAATAAACAAAGATGACAATTCTTTATCAAGGCTTTCATAAAAACTATTCACACTCAGCAAAACGCAATAAAAATCAACCAATTACCTAACAAAAAAATACAAACAAGACACAGGACTTTTCATTGATAACATCAAAAACCACTCCCAACGGCTCCCAATAAATATGACTTTATTCAGGCCAATTTATTGATAAAAATCAATTTTTTAGGTCGTTTTATTATACAAAACGATATTTTTAACTAGTTTTGCAATCGCATAAAAACGAAGGAAACAGAAATTAGATATAACACTTGAAATCCGACTTAGAGCCTTGAACGGAAAGCGTTTCTTTACCTAAACCACCTATTCCCTTTGTCTGTGAACGCACCGTGTGAAAGCTCTTTTAAATAAAAATCCGCAAGAGAACCATCTCTTGCGGATTTTTCTATTAAGGTAACCCGCCTTTCTTATTTTATTCAGTAAGCTCAAATATCAAATTGTTCTCTTTTTGATATTATTACTCATGTCCCGTAACATCTCCTCCTCCTGATTCACTGATCTTTCGGGGGCTTCCGGGGCCATAATAATCAACATCAGCGCCTCCGCTGGCCGAGGCTTCAAGTTCCTCTGTTACGTATACCTCCACATCAGCACCGCCGGAAGAAGTAGCAACAACCTTTTTAGCAACCAACTTACGGGCCATTACATCTGCCCCACCACTTGCGTGGGCCTCAAGTAATTCAACCTCTCCTTCTGCTAACACATCAGCACCACCACTACTATTCAATACAGCTTCTCTTGCCTTAATAGTAACTTCCGCATCGGCTCCACCAGAGGCGGAAACGACAATTCGACCGGACTTTATCGTTCCTGTACTTTTAATATCAGCACCACCTGATGCAGACAATTTTTTAATGTTTTTGGTGGTAACATAAACTTTAGCGGACCGACTCGTAAACCAGTCAAAAACACTTGAATCGAAGTATACCTTCAAGGTATTCCCTCTCAACCTGGTTACAACCTCATCCATATCATCAGGATCGGCTTCAACCACAATCTCAACATCCTCTCCCTGTTTAACAATCACATTAATACCACTGGAAGCTTCAATTTCATCAAAATCCCCGTCAACCTGGCGTTCTTCTCGGTTTTGGGCACTACTCTGAAATGCCTGGCAAACAAGCAAAGCAAGTAAAACAGGCAACAATAAATTTAATTTCTTCATAATTGGTTATTTAGTAAATAAATAATTTCAATACAATTAAAAACAACCCCCATCTGGAAGGCAACAGGGTAAATGACAAGTTTACAGCCTGATAAATAATCAAAAACGTTTGTTGGACGCCCCAACCTCATAAAAAGTTACAATCATTCGAAAAAAGTTTTTAACAATTTATATCAGGGTTTAGGACAAGAGTTTATATTTTCGTGCCGGATTTTAAACCTATCAATTAAAAAAAATGACACAAGAGAGTCCTCTATCGTTTCCGAAAAAAACAATTCTTGGCATTCAATTTCTGTTTGTTGCGTTTGGCGCCACTGTTTTGGTCCCTCTGCTGGTTGGCATTAGTCCCTCCATCGCTCTTTTCACTGCCGGAATTGGAACCCTGCTCTTCCACTTTATTACCAAAGGCAAAGTCCCTGTCTTTCTGGGAAGCAGCTTTGCTTTCATAGCCCCGATAATTGAAGCAACACGGTTATTCGGTTTTGCAGGAACCCTTTCAGGGATCATTGCCGTGGGTATAGTCTATTCCGTCATGTCTGCCATCGTAAAATGGCGCGGACCTGCTTTAATTGACAAAGTATTTCCTTCTGTTGTAGTAGGCCCTGTAATTATGGTCATTGGGCTCTCCCTTGCATCCGAGGGTGTTAAAATGGCAACAGAAAACTGGCCCATTGCCCTATCCGCACTGGCAACAGCCATATTAGTAGTTGTATTTGCCAAAGGCATGCTCAAACTTATCCCTATCTTCTGCGGGATTATTGTCGGATACGTGATTTCCATTTTCACAGGCGATGTGGATTTCTCCCAAATAACAAATGCTCCCTGGTTTTCCTTACCTGCTTTTCAGGCACCCGAATTCAGTTGGGCAGCAATTTTTTATATGATCCCCGTTGCCATTGCACCTATAATTGAACACATTGGAGATATGTATGCCATTGGTGCCGTGGCTGGTAAAAACTATGTTAAAGATCCGGGCTTGCAGCGCACAATGTTGGGTGACGGTATTGCAACTGCCCTGGCAGGAAGTTTGGGTAGTATCCCGAACACTACTTACTCCGAGGTTACCGGAGCTGTTTCTCTCACAAAAGTGACTGATCCTGTAGTTTTGAGAATTTCAGCAATAACAGCGATTGTCTTCTCTGTATTTGGGAAAATCAGCGGATTTTTGGAGACCATTCCCGGAGCTGTTTTAGGTGGCATCATGCTTCTGCTTTTTGGAATGATTGCCAGTGTGGGCATCAAAACATTAATTGACTCAAAAACCAATATCAATAAAACAAGAAATCAGGTAATCATTTCCATTATCCTTACCGTAGGAATTGGTGGTGCAGTAATCCAGTTCGGAAACTTTTCTCTCGCCGGTATTGGTCTTGCGGCTGTAACAGGTGTTATTCTGAATCTCATTTTGCCAGACAAATCTAAACCTGTAAAAATGAAGAAATAACTGCCCGAACAACACGGCATAATAATTGTTTATTAAATATTGCGAATAATAAAACCAGCCGCAAAATGATTACTTTTGCGGCTTCATTTTTTGATAAAACGGTATGCTAAAGAACATGGGTAGCAAAACGGCCATCACTTTTGGAAGTGATAAAATCAGTTATAGCCGTTTAATTGGAAAGATTGAAGAGTTTGCCAATCTTTACAACATTGAACAGGGAGAAAAAGTAGCCATTTTTATGGAAAACCGCCCCTCCTGGGTTTATGCGTTTTACTCAGCGTGGCAAAATAAAGCCATTGCTGTTCCTATTGATTTCCTGGCTACAGCCGATGAGGTGGCATTCATTTTAAAGGATTGCCAACCAAAAATAATTTTCAGCTCCTCGGGTAATGCAGCAGTATTGGAGTCTGCAATTGAGAAAGCCGGAACAAATCCCATCGTAATCAGAGCTGATGAGCACGAGTTATTTCAAAAGGAAAATGCTTCTGACAGCTCTGTTCAGATTGCTAATAAAGAGGAAACGGCAGTTATTATATACACTTCCGGCACAACCGGAAGCCCCAAAGGCGTTATGCTGTCATTTGATAACCTGATTGCCAATATTGATGGCGTTGTTCATAACATTCCCATTTTCACACCCGAAAGCCGCACTCTCATGCTACTGCCGCTTCATCATATTTTTCCATTGATGGGGACTATGATCATCCCCCTGTATGCAGGCGGTAGTGTGGCCATTAGTCCCTCTATGGCTTCTGAAGACATTATAAAAACACTTCAGGACAATAAGATCACCATTCTGATTGGGGTTCCCCGACTTTATGCTGCCATCAGAAAAGGTATAAAAGATAAAATCAACGCCAGTGCCATTGCTAAAATGCTTTTTAATTTAGCAGAGAAATTACAGAGCCCGAAATTTTCAAAGACCATCTTTAAAGCAGTTCATAAAAAGATGGGGGGATCTTTAAAACATCTTGTTTCAGGAGGTGCTGCCTTAGACAAAGAAGTCGGCAGAGATTATCAGACACTTGGTTTCGAGGTTCTGGAAGGGTTTGGAATGACTGAATCTGCTCCTATGATTACTTTCACCCGTCCGGGAAGAGTAGTACTGGGATCACCGGGTGAAGCACTTCCGGGAACAACAATTGAAACCATTGACGGTGAAATAGCCGTAAAAGGGAAACAGGTAATGCAAGGCTATTACAATCGCCCTGAAGAAACATCTGAAGTCCTTAAAGACGGTCGCCTTTTCACCGGCGATCTGGGTTACGTGGATAAACAGGGGTATTTGTTCATTACCGGGCGTAAGAAGGAGATCATAGTGCTGTCCAATGGGAAGAATGTCAACCCATCAGAAATAGAGCAAAAGGTCGAGGAGTCTTCTTTGGTGCGTGAATGTGGCGTTTTTTTCAAAGATGACCTGCTTCAGGCCGTAATTGTCCCTGAGAAAAGTGCCATCGGCCAGCCCGAAGACAAGTCTGTTGAAGATATTGTCAGATGGAACGTGATTGATCATTTCAATCAAAATGTTTCTTCGTATAAAAAAATCATGCGCTTTTACCTGACCGATCAGGATTTACCGCGCACCAGATTATCAAAGCTTCAACGTTTTAAACTAGAAGAGTTTGCTAAAAAGACCGAAACAGATGATCATCTTCAGCTAAAACCTGATTTTGAAGAATATAAGATGATTACAGATTACCTCTCCAAAGAAAAGGGGCGTGATGTTCTGCCGCATCATCATCTCGAAATGGATTTGGGACTGGACTCTCTGGATAAGGTAGGGTTTGAAACATATCTCTTTCAAACATTTGGTGTTAGTCTGGATCCTGTAGAGATGTTACGTTTCAACAATGTCCACCTGCTTGCTGAGCATGTAAGGGAAGCAAAAACCAAAGTGGAAGAACAAAAAATCAACTGGAGGGATATACTAAAAGAAAAGGTAAATCTTCAGCTTCCTAAAACCTGGGCTACCGGAAGCCTGATGGTGCGTATTTCAAGATTTTTCTTCCACTCCTACTTTCGTTTCAAAGCAAGGGGAATGAAGAATATTCCAAACGGGCCATGTATTATTGCCCCCAATCATCAAAGCTTTTTCGATGGTTTGTTTGTGGCATCTTATCTTAGAACCCGCCAAATTCGAAAGACCTATTTCTATGCCAAAGAAAAACATGTGAGACAACCATGGCTGAAATTTCTGGCAAACAGGAATAACATCATCATAATGGATCTTAATAACGATTTAAAATCGTCTATTCAGAAAATGGCGGAAGTTTTAAAACGTGAGAAAAACCTTATCATCTTTCCTGAAGGAACACGTACTAAAAACGGGAAACTGGGCCAGTTTAAGAAAACTTTTGCCATACTGAGCCGGGAGTTAAACATCCCCGTGGTACCTGTATCCATTAAAGGGGCTCATGAAGCTCTTCCCAAAGGAAGCATTTTCCCACGTCCATTTAAGAAAGTGAACATTGAGTTCCTAAATCCTGTTTACCCCGAAGATAAAACATATGATGATCTTGCAATCAAGGTAAAGGAGCAGATTCAATATAAAATGAACGAACCTGCCTGATTGCTTTTGCATTGCACCAAAAACTTCTTAACTTTTTTGAATATTTAAAGGCTTAATATGCTGATTTGGGAAATACCCAGGCATTATTTAAGCTCGAATTCACCTAATGTGAAACCATAAAAACAAGCAGTTATGAAGAAAGCAGCAATATTTTTTGCCCCGGGATTTGAAGAAATTGAGGCCTTAACACCTGCTGACGTGCTAAGACGTGCCGGAGCAGAGGTTGAGCTCATATCAATTACTGAAGATAAAAACGTTACGGGCGGACATGGATTAACCATTGTTTGCGACAGAGTTTTTGACGGACAGCCCATTGAATATAAAGATATTTTAATCCTTCCCGGAGGCATACCCGGAGCACAGCATTTAAAAAACCATGAAAAACTGACAGATTTAATCAGGGAGTATGACAATAAGAAGAAGTGGATCGCAGCAATCTGTGCAGCTCCAATGATTTTAGGAGAGTTGGAAATGCTTAAAGACCGAAAAGCCAGTTGCTTTCCCGGATTTGAGCACCATTTAAAAGGAGCCCACCATTATCCTGTTCCGGCCATCACTGACGGACACATTATCACAGGCAGAGGCATTGGTGCTGCCATGGAATTTTCAATCGAAATAATCTCCAACCTGTTTGGGCCTGATAAGGCAGCCGAGTTAAGAGAAAAAATGGTGGTCCCTGAAATCGTCCATCAATAATAAACAGATAGCCCTTCTTCGATTATTTCGAAATGAGCAATCCAATGCAACGATTCGGTAGCTTGCCATTCTTCGGGGCTGGCTACCCCCGTTGCAATCCTCAATAACATTTCCCGCATAGTCGGATGTATCTCCAGATCATTAACTACGAAAGCCGTTTCAACATATATTTCACGATTATTCCCGATTTTCACCTTTTCAAAGTCCGGTATTTCACCAAGTTTATCAGATATTCTTACATCTCTGTAACCCAACTCAACCGTTAATTCTGCAGGAACGGTCTTCAAATACTCCAACTTAAAAAAGAAACGATTCGATTCACTATCCCACTTTATTCCTGAATGATTCCCTTTAAATAGCGACATAAGAACTTCAGAGGCTCCGGGAAATTTATTAAGATCAACCGACAGGTTCCTGATATAGCCGTTTTCGGTAATATCTTCCCATTCATTAACAGTTCGGGGGGCTAATTTGTGACGCAAACCCGACTTCTGAAAACGATTTTTATATGCATATGAGCAATAATTTACAGGAACCTCAATCCCGTTTTTACGAAAATGATGTAATATTCCGAGGGCGGCAACTTCACTTTCAGGCAATGTAGCCCTTGCACCATGGGCAACCATATAGCCCCTTTGTGATAATTTTTGACGATTATACGGTGTAAGTCTCAGCTGATGCAGATTTAGATATGACAGCCCTTCCTCCCACAACTCCTTTACGCTTGAAACAATCTGATTCTTTTCATCAGGAATGGCAGGAATTTCAACTGTAACTTTAGGAATTATTGGCAATGCTTTTTTCGCGAAGCGTAAATCATAATTTGTAGCCCCTATATCAAACCTAAGCTCATTTATCCCCGCATCAGCAAGAGCTTTCAATTTATCTTCCCTGACTAAAGTCCCGTTAGTATACGCCCATATATACAAATCATCCGCCAATTCCCGTCTAAAGACTTTCAGAAATTTCAACATCTTATCAAAGGTTACAAATGGCTCACCTCCACTAAAACTAATTCCTTTAAAACCAAACTTCCGGATATAATCGACATATTCCAACGGATCTTCAAAGCTTAAAGTTTGTGTTACCGGAGATCCGATTTCGGACTGTGGTGCAGGACAGTAAAAACAATTACAATTGCACTTTCCATTGATGAACAAACAACTCCATTGACCTTCAGCGCACAACCTGCAGCCAGGAGAAAGACCGGACACATCAGTTTTGGTCCCTTTGAATCCCCACTGAACCATATCCTTAAGGCCGGTCAATAATTCATCACGTTCCTGCTCAAGCTGAAGTGCCTGACCATAATTAATCCAGTTGATATCGTCGTAATAAACTCCGTACTCCAAACGATTCCGCTCAACCATGCGGTTGCGATAGCGCAACAATCCTTCCATCTAAGTAATAAAATGAATAAAGACACAAGTCAAACTGCCCAGAGTTTTCAGGCAGGTTGAAAAAAATTTTAATTAACAATTAAGACCTGCATCTCAATATTTTGAGAGGCCTGCGAATTTAATTGTTTTTTCCAAATAAAGAACCTAACCTGCATTATCTCTTTTGATTTTTCTTATTAATAAACACGTCATTGAACCGAAGCCAACAACATCTGTTTATCTAATCAAAACAAAAAATTAAACACAAATGTCTCAATCCCCCATCATCTATTGGTTTAGAAACGATTTACGCTTGCATGATAATCCGGCTCTTGTTACAGCCCTTGAAACAGGCCACGCGGTTATTCCGGTATTTATATTCGAGGACTTATGGTACAACTCCGATTTTTACATTGGATTCCCCCGGACCGGTGATAAGCGAAAACAATTTCTGGCTGAATCATTGCTAAACCTGCAAAGAAATTTAAAAGAAAGAGGAAGTAATTTACTGATATTAAAAGGGGACACAAAAGAAATAATTCCCAAAATAGCAAAACACTTCAATGCACTAAAGGTAGTTGCTCAAAAGGAGGCTGCCTGGGAGGAAATCAGCATTGAAAGACAGGTCGCCGATAAAGTCCAATTAGACTTAATATGGGGCAGTATGTTGTACCAACCAGATCAGGTTGATTTTCCGGTTGAAAAGTCACCTTTTTATTACACAAAATTTAAAAATAAGGTGCTGGAACATCCATTTTCCCCATCTCCGGTTTCAACACCCGGAAAACTCTTTTCGCCTTCGGGTAATTCAATTCCTGAAGGCATTGAGACATTCAACCCTGACAGTTTAATTGTTTCAGAAGAGCCGGTTTTAAAAGGAGGAGAATCTGAAGGTCTGAACAGAATGGAGAACTACTTCACAGAAAGGGGGCCCCAACATTATGGTGAAACCAGAAACCAATTTCAGGGTCACAATTTCAGCAGTAAACTGGGATCATGGCTGGCCAATGGCACATTATCACCCCGTTTGTTTTTTAGCCGGTTAAAAGAAGAGCAGGAAGAGCATCCCGAAAAGCAAGAAAACATCCAACCATTATTGGAGCAGCTGATATGGAGAGACTACTTCCGGTTTTTATTTTTACGATATGGCCGGAAACTATTCACTGTTAAGGGACTCAGAAAGACAGAGCCTTCCATGTATGATGATATGGAAGCATTTGAAAAGTGGAAAAATGCAAAAACCGAACAACCACTTATCGATGCCCTGATGAATGAATTAAACGAGACCGGTTTCATGAGTAACAGAGGCCGGATGCTTGTGAGTTTTTATTTATCGAAGGAGATGCAGGTGAACTGGCAATGGGGAGCAGCCTGGTTTGAAAACCGATTAATTGATTATGACGTTTATTGCAACTATGGAAATTGGGCCTATCAAAGCGGTCGGGGGACTGACAGCCGCGTAAACAGAAAATTCAATCTGCAAACCCAGCTCAACAAGTTCGACCCCAAAGGTACTTTTGTAGAAAGATGGAACCCGGGGCACCAGAATTTGCAACTGGAGTTTTAATAATTCATTTCGAGTCACCTTAGCTTCCGGTCTTCAATTGCAAAATGAATGCTTGATTTAAAACTTAAAATCAGTAATTTTGCAGCCTGAAAAGAACCTATTTAGAGCCTGTCCATAAACTAAGCGTTTTTCAGGTGTTTGAACTAGAAAGTTCAAATTCAAGGCGTGTGAAAAATCGAAACCGCAGAATACTAATGTATTTGAGGATTTGGATTTTAAGCAACAACGCAGAAGTTGGACTTTATAGACAAACACTATTTATTGTCGAAAATATGGCTGAGCAAAAAACACTTATGAATCAATGCTTTGTTTGCAAAAAGGAAATTACAGACAAAGCAGAGAAAAACTTCAACGCCAAAACAAATCTTCCTGTTTGTAACCAATGCAAAGGAACTGAAGCTGAAAAGACGGCTGAAAAGGATGCTTTGGACAGCCTGGCTGAGGGATTTGTTTGTGGATGCATTTAATCGTCAGCCGGTAAAACCAAGCCCTCTCCTTCTATTTTTTTAATGAGATTGGTTGGTATGCCATAGTAATAAATGCGCCCGTTCCCTTCTATTTCGGCAGTCAAAGTTCCAATAATGCGGCATAAAACCAGGCCACTGCCATAGAGTTTAATTTTTCCGTTGCCTATTGTTAAATGCTGTGAATCAATTTTCCCGGAACCTTCAAGTATGATAGACCCGAATTCAGAGTAACCTTCCAAAAAAATGTTTCCGGAACCAATTTGTCTTATGGATAAATCATCAAAACTTCCCTTTATATCAATATTGGTACTCCCTTCAGAAAACACATTCAGAGCTTGAGCCCCCAAGGTATCTCCAACAAAATTAGAAACACCATAAACCGCGAGATTTAGCTTTTGTGTCCACAAAGAGTCGGCAATAACAGTTCCTCCATCCGTAATTTCAACTCCGGAAAACCGATCATCGACGCTTACATAAATTCTTACCGGCTGACGAGGGACTATCTGAAAATTAGGCTTAACTGACACTTGAAGCTCGCTTCCCACAATTTCAGTTTCAATATAAGTGAGAAGATTAGAATCTGCCACAACTTCAACAGATGGAGACCCGTTGGTAAGGGAAAGCTTAAAATCAGCATTCAAGCTTAGCTCTTCGAAGGAACCAAATTCTCTTGTTTCGGTTTTGATATTCCCATCCCCTATTATCTCAACATTCAAAATCTCATCGCAGGAAGAGAAAAAAAGAACAATGGCTGTTCCTAAAATAGATTTCAACAAATTCTCGGTCATTTATAAAATTTTTAATCACTCATTCTAAAAGCCATTTAGTTCCCTGGAGATGTATGTTTCGGCTTTTAGCTCTCAAAGCGCCTATCTGTCGTAAACAAAAAACGAACTAAACAGGGTCCGCTGAAAAACGCATATTTCACTAACCAGTGCGTGTCCATAAAGTCTCATTTACTGCGTTACGCTTGCCCTTCTGACTTTTTCAGTAGCTTCTAAATATACCCATTTATTTTATACATCACCATACCCGCCCATTCACGAATCAATACATTCCACTGAGCTAAAACACTTCCGGAGGGGATTAAATAGTCTTTCCACTGCATAGGTCTGGTATCAGACAAAGGATCAGCAGGAAAGGCTTCCAGGTCAAACCCCTGCTTTTCAAAACAAGCTCTCGCCCGCGGCATATGGAAAGCTGAAGTTATCAGAATTATCTTTTTAGGTAGTTTTTTCCGGTCAAATAATTTAGCGGTATTACGGGCATTTTCAAAGGTATTCCGGGAAGAAGACTCAATAATTATGGTTTTATCCTTCAATCCAATAGCCGTTAAGTAGTTATCTAACAATTCACCTTCCGGTATCTGTTTATCAAATAAACGACCCAAACCTCCTGATATCAGAAGTGTATCGACATAGCCTTGCTTCAACAAATAAAGCCCCTGCCATAAACGGTCAGCACTTTTAGCAAACCTGGGCAGACCATTATGCATGTTTTCTGATGCCATTCCTCCTAAAACCACAGCAAAAGAATTAGCTTTTTGCAAGTCATCGGGTTTTACAGATTGTTCTTCCCAGTTTACGGAAACAAGATTAAAAAGAGCACTGTTTGAAAACAAAACCAACAAAATCAGCGAACTTAATCTGAATATTCTTTTCAGTTTACAACTCAGAAAAAAAGACCCCAAAGCCAGGAAAACAACCCAAAATAATGGCGATAAAAAAACATCAAGAAGCTTTGAGAGAATAAAGAACATAACAATAGTAACTAAATATTAATCCTGCCCCCCTTTTTTGACGAGAGGGACTGAAAACTTTTAAGATGTCTTATATAATATTATGTTGCAAAATTGCGAAAAATTACCGTCTTTAATCCATATGACAAACTAAAAACAAAACATTATGGATTTTAAACCTCTAATAGAAGCCAGGTATTCTGTCAGGAAATACAAACCCGAAATTTTATCAGACGAACTACTCAATGAAGTATTGGATGCCGGCCGAATGGCGCCCACAGCAGTCAATAAGCAACCATTTGTTTTTGTAGTAGTAAACGACCCTGATAAATTAAAACAACTTCATGAAGCCTATTCGCGCGATTGGTTTAGCCAGGTCCTTCAGGTAATAGTGATATGCGGGGATCACAAAACTGCCTGGAAACGATCGGTTGATGGCAAAGATCATACAGATATTGACCTGGCTATTGCCACGGATCATATGACCTTGCGTGCAACAGAATTAGAATTGGGAACTTGCTGGGTATGTAATTTTGATCCTGCCAAGGTCTCAAAAACACTCAACCTCCCCGGGCATCTCGAACCGGCAGTATTATTGCCAATTGGTCGTCCCGAAGAGGTTGAAGCGCCTCCCAAGAGGAGAAAAACTCTTTCTGAGATGGTTGTTTTTAACGGATATTAATTCCTACACCGGCTGTTAAAACTGAATAATCTCCAACAGTGTAATCGGCATGCAGGGCCAGGAATCCAAGACGAAGCCTGAGTCCTGCATTAAAGTCGATACCTGTGGTTTTGTACCCAAGTGTAAAAGGATCAGGCCCGATGCTGATTTCTTGTGAGGAGTCATTGGTGTAAGTATAAGTACCTTTCACATCGAAGTCACTATTGGTAGAACCATAACCAACCCCTGTATAAATAGCTACTACAGGAAAGTTGGCTCCAACCAGTAATCTTGTGGTAAAGGCACCCGAAGAGATGTCTAACGCACCATTTTCAACCTCCATCATGCCTCCGCTTCCTACACCATAAGAACTATTAAAGTCGGTGTAAGCTGCCAAAACCGACATTTGAAGAAATGGAAGCCTCTTAACGAAAGGAATATAATCCTTCAAACTATGTTTTAATCCAAACCCTATAGCACTCACTTCACCTGCATCTCCAAAATCCATGGTAGGAACAAAACGGGCCATCACTTCAGTATTGAATGGCAAACCTACAGCGGCCTGCAGCATGGGTATGGGCAATTTATCATTGCCTGCCCCGTTGGGCATGGTAAACTCAGCCATATCACCACCTGCTGCAGACGGGCTTAGCACGGCTCTATCAGCTTCAGGCATATCTCCTGCAATAGTGGGAGCACTTGTCCCCTCAACAGTTAAGCCATTCAGGTTAAGCTCACTAACATCAAATGTAGTGGCTGAAGATGGCGCCACTGCATTCATCACACTGAATGTCAAATCAAAACCACCTAACTTATGTACTTTTGCAGTATTGTACCATCCGGCATTGAGGGAAGTCCCCAACATCTCACCATAAGGCTTTAAATAGGCCTTTGTTAAGATACGGGCATTATCTTCACCTGCCTGAAAAAAGTTACGCAGTGGTTCCTGAGAAAATGCCGACAGACTTATAAAACAAGCTAACAGAACGGAAAAACTTCTTTTCATTAATTTCATAGATAAAGTTTCTGGTTAATTCTTATTTGATTTATCACTCTTAAAATTCAAATTAAAATCAAGGCCGCATTAGTTGTTTGGCTTTTTTTATTGAAATTCTCTCATCGCCCTTAAAAGCAATAACAAAACCATAAATTCCTTCCTCTTTCATAAGCCTGGAGGCTTCTTCAACAGATGTAAATCTGCCGGCTGAATAACGATGCCAACCGCTTCCGTAACTTTTTATCAACGGCAAAGCCCCTTGGTAAACCTGCCGGGCCTTTATTTCCGAAACCGGGTCTTTCGTTGCCAAAAACTGGATTGAAAAAAACACCCCGGATTTCTCATTTGAAACAATGCTCCTTTCTACGGGTTGCAAGGGTTCTGGTTTCAATACCCCATGCTTTTCTAAAGGTGCTTTTATGGCACCTGCCACAAAAAACACGCTATCCAACTCAAAATCAGGCAATGGCATTGATACCAAGAGCTCTTCACCAAACAGATAAACATTTTCAAAATCTTCCAATGCCTCCTGTTCATAACCAACTGCCTCATGAATAAAAGCCAATGGGCTGCTGTTTGGAACGGCTTCTGAACCTCGCTTCCTTAAAACGGAGCCACGGTGAAATTGTTTTGCTGCCCTTTCATAGATTCTTTCATAAGGTATTGGAAACTCATCTTTCAAATACCTTTTTAAAGTTTTAAATTCTGTGCGGTGGGCATCATGAAAATAAGAAGAAGCCTTTAGCTGATGTCTGAACACACCCTCTTTCAGAGTCATTACCTTCATAGGTTTAACTGATTCGGATTCCTGATAACGCTGAAGTTTTTGTTGGGCCTGCGCTGCTTTTTCGAGATACACCTCCCCTTTCTTTATGTATCTTTTGGCTTTTTCAATACCGGACTGATATTTTGCCGGAAGCAATTCTGGAGAAACAAGGTAAAAATCATTGGTCTGAGAAAAAGCAGAAACACTTAAAAACAGACTAACCAGAAAAAAAATAAACTGAGCAAAAATTTTCATTCCCAAAAATTGAAACCATTAAACTTATCATATAAAAAACAGTCTGCTGGAAAGCATCTGAAAAAGCCTCAGCAGTTCTTTACATTTCCGGCCTCGAAAAGTTACAATATGTTATCATGAAAGGCAACCGCATAAACAATCGTAAGCAAAAATTCCTTTCTTTGAGAAATCAGCCTAAAACCGTAAAATTGCATATTAATACAGTACACCTAAATGCAATAGATCGTTAGTCCCGATGCTTCGGGATAGATACAAGATTTAAGAGGAACCATATAGTACTAATAACCAGAGATTTGAAGCAACCATGCTTGTAATTCCAGGAAATTGATTGATAGCCTTTTACAATCCCGAACCATCGGGATAACGAAGTATTGTAAATGAACACTATATTTAAATCCATGTTCCCATAAAACAATACTGAAGAACAACACACAAGATTGTTTTTGGGCACAGTAAAAAAACAACTAACATCTTGAATCGAATTAAAATCTTAGGTTTGGCAGTGCTTTTTAGCAGTGCAACCTGTTTTGTATCATGCAAAAAACAAGTTAAAATGGGCGATACTAATCCATTGTTACAGAATTTTTCAACTCCTCATCAAACAGCTCCCTTCGATAGAATAACGGAAGAGGATTTTATGCCGGCATTTGAAAAAGCTCTTGAAGAGGGGCGTTCTGAAATAAAAGCCATCATAAACAATCCGGGAGAACCAACATTTGAAAATACCATTGAAGCGATGGAAAAATCGGGCAAATTGCTTGATCGCATAAGTTCGGTTTTTTTCAACCTCAACCTCGCAGAAACCAATGAAAAAATCCAAAGTATTGCCCGAGAGGTATCTCCTATGCTTTCGGAGTACAGTAATGACATCTGGCTGAACGAAAAGCTTTTTGAAAGGGTAAAACAGGTCTATAACCAGCATGAGAATAACTCTCAACTCAATGTAGAACAGAAAAAACTTTTAGACGATACTTACAAGGCCTTTGCCCGAAGAGGGGCTTCTTTAAGTGGATCAGAAAAAGAGCGCTACAGAGAAATTTCTTCAAAACTTTCTCAGTTATCGCTCCAGTTTGGAGAAAATGTTCTGGCAGAAACCAATGATTTCAAACTCCACATTACCAACAAGGATGATCTTGCCGGGCTTCCCGGGGATGTGCTGGATGCAGCTGCACAAAGAGCAAAAAGTGACAACAAGGAAGGCTGGATATTTACATTACAAATCCCCAGTTATCTACCTTTTATGAAATACGCCGACAACCGTGATTTGAGGGAGACAATGTTCAGAGCCTTCACCTCAAGAGGCAATAAGGGCAACAAAAGGGACAACAATGAAATCATTAAAAAGACAGTCGCCCTTAGGTCAGAACGCTCAAAACTTCTTGGTTTTAAAAATCATGCAGAATATGTTTTGACTGAGAGAATGGCCAAAACACCCGATAAAGTCAACAGTTTTCTTAATGAACTTTTAGAGGCCGCACTTCCTTTTGCTCAAAAAGATGTAAAGGACGTCGAGACATTTGCTAAGAAAGAAGGATTTAAAGGAACTTTGCAACGATGGGATTTTGCCTACTACTCCGAAAAACTCAAAACTGAGAGTTTCAACATCAGTGATGAAATGACAAAGCCCTATTTTCAGTTGGAAAAGGTAAAGGATGGTATATTTGATCTTACCAATCAACTGTATGGACTTTCATATAAAAGAAACAAGGAAATCCCCGTTTACAACAAGGAAGTTGAAGCATATGAAGTATATGACAACGACGGATCATTCCTGTCCGTTTTGTATCTTGATTTCTTCCCCAGAGACAGTAAGCAGGGCGGTGCCTGGATGACTTCATACCTTGAACAGCACAAAAAAAACGGCAAAGACGTTAGGCCACATATCTCAGTGGTTACCAACTTTACCCGCCCCACTTCCACAAAACCATCATTGCTGACATACAATGAAGTCAATACTTTCCTCCACGAATTTGGTCATGCGTTACATGGAATGCTTAGTAACGTGACTTATGAAAGTATGGCCGGCACATCGGTATACCGGGATTTTGTTGAGCTGCCATCACAAATAATGGAAAACTGGGCTCAACAAAAAGATTGGTTACAGAAGGTGGCAAAGCATTACAAAACCGGTGAACCTATACCCGGTGAACTGGTTGATAAAATAATTGCTGCAGGCAATTTTCAAAGTGGTTATGCTACCGTTCGCCAGTTGAGTTTTGGGATGAACGATATGGCATGGCATACCATTGAAAAACCAGTATCAAAGCAGGTAAGTGAGTTTGAAAATGAAGCAATGCAAGCAACCGAATTGTTTCCGGATGTGGATGGAAGTTGTATGAGCACAGCTTTCGGCCATATTTTTGATGGTGGATATGCCGCCGGTTATTACGGCTACAAGTGGGCAGAAGTATTGGATGCTGATGCGTTTGACCTGTTTAAGAAAAACGGAATATTTGATAAGGAAACGGCCCAAAAATTCAGGGATAATATCCTCTCAAAAGGGGGCACAAAAGATCCAATGGATCTTTATGTCTCTTTCCGGGGACAGGAGCCATCCATCGAACCATTACTTGAACGTAGTGGGCTTAAATAGTAGCCAGTTATCAGTGGTCAGTATTCAGTGATGGGTGGTCAGTTGCCGGTGGTTTTGAGTTCTGGGTCCTGAGTTCTATGTTAGCTTTTTAATATCAAACAAAAATTGTTATGTTCCTGCACATAAAAAATATGGTCTGCCCACGCTGCATTTCAGCAGTAAGGGAATTACTCTTAAAATTGCCCCTTCACCCGGTTTCTGTTGAACTTGGTCAGGTTGAAATTGAAGAAAAGGAGTTGACTCCATTTCAATTTCAAGAACTTGACAAGAAACTTGAAGAATTGGGTTTTGAACGCATTGAAGACCACAACAAACAAATTATTGATAAAATAAAGACCCTTGTGGTTCAGAAAATTCATCACGAGAGGCTTTATCAGGGGTTTAATTGGTCTAAGTATCTATCAGATAATCTAAACCAGGATTACAAGTCCTTAAGTCACCTGTTTTCCGCCTTTGAGGGCATGACCATAGAGCAATACATCATCAAGCAAAAGATTGAAAAAGTAAAAGAACTGATAGCTTATCAACAACTTAATTTTTCTGAAATAGCATATAAAATTGGGTACAGCAGTCCGGCACATATGTCGAATCAATTTCGAAAAATTACCGGAATGACGCCCGGAGATTTTAAAAAATTAAGAAAGCCTGTACGAAATACTATAGATAAGCTATAGAAGATTGTATCAAAGGTCCAAATTGGATGTCATTCTGAGCTTGTCGAAGAATCTTTTCGTTTGATAAACAAAGGCTCAGACTCAAAATGAAATGCTTGATTGGTATTTTATATTTTTGGAAAAGCCTCATTCATCAAACTGCCTTAAGAAGTGGAGTTTACAGACCTGCTTTTTAAGGCAGTTTTTTTTGTTTAAAACTTTAAACGTCATTGGCCAGTTACCTTCTCTTATGCAAGTATTTCCGAAAAATATGTAAAAATATCAGGCCTCTTCCCTCCTATCTTTGTAACTACAAAAAGAGATAAAAACGAGATATGAGCCAACAAGATAAAAAAGAATGGATAATACCGGTTGCCACATCCACCAGTGACATATCAGAATCCATGATTGCCAAAGCTTTCAAAGATTTTGACAACATCGAAAACTGGAACTGGGAACCGGCCAATCAAAGAATAACTGTTACTACCCAGCAGGAAAACGGATTAGATGATCTTGTTCGTGGTTTAAAAGATATTGGCATTGAACCGGTCGTATCAGAAAAAAAGCTACCTGTGGATGGGATGTCATGTGCAGCATGTTCATCCAGCGTGGAAAGCATGCTGAATAGTCAACCGGGTATTCTGGAGGCTTCTGTAAATCTCGCCCAGAATACAGTGAATGTGAAATGGGTGCCGGAAAATATTGGCCTTTCGGCAATGAAAAAAACCATCCAATCCATAGGATACGACCTCATAATTGATGAACAGGCGGCATCTGATGAAGCGATGGAGGAAGCCCGAAAGCAGAAAAGCCAACGCACCAGAAAACGATTGATTTGGGCAGCTTCACTGGCATTTCCGGTCTTTCTGATTGGTATGTTTTTTAATAACATCCCTTATGCCAATTTTATAATGTGGGCATTAACTACACCCGTTTTATTTGTATTTGGCCGTCATTTCTTTATCAATGCATTCAAGCAGGCCAGACATGGGGCTGCGAATATGGACACATTGGTGACATTGAGTACCGGCATGGCCTATCTTTTCAGTTCGTTTAATGCTGTTTTTCCTGAAGTGTGGACATCGCAAGGGCTTGAGGCTCACGTTTATTTTGAAGCCGCCGCAGTGATCATCGTTTTTATCATGCTGGGAAAGTGGCTGGAAGAAAGAGCCAAGGAAGGGACCTCTTCTGCTATCCGAAAACTAATGGGCTTACAACCGAAAACAGTTGTTAAACAACAGGAAGATGGCTCCTGGAAAGAAGTGGATATTCACCTTGTAGAAAAGGGAGATGTATTAAGAGTAAAGCCCGGGAACAAGATTCCGGTTGATGGAGTAGTCACTGAGGGGGCCTCTTTTGTTGATGAAAGTATGGTCACAGGAGAATCTATGCCGGAAGAAAAAACCACTGAAAGTAAAGTTTTCACCGGTACCATCAATCAAAGTGGCAGTTTCTCCATGAAAGCCGAAAAAGTAGGCGGAGAAACAGTTCTTTCACAAATTATCAAAACCGTTCAGGATGCTCAGGCCACAAAAGCACCGGTTCAAAGATTGGTAGATAAAGTCGCCGGAATATTTGTGCCTACGGTAATCGGCATTGCCATATTAACATTTTCCCTTTGGATGATATTTGGTGGCACCACCTATCTCACACAGGCACTTCTGGCAACTGTATCGGTTCTGGTTATTGCCTGTCCCTGTGCACTCGGACTGGCCACTCCAACCGCCATTATGGTAGGCGTTGGAAAAGGAGCCAATAACGGAATTCTGATAAAAGATGCCACCAGTCTGGAAAAAGGACATAAAACTGATGCAATTGTTTTGGATAAAACAGGTACTATCACATCAGGTAAGCCGGAAGTTACCAACTATGAAGTAATATCAGATTCAAACCAAACATTCTTTGTACACCTGTATGCTCTGGAGAACCATTCAGAACACCCCCTTGCTCAGGCCATCACCAATTTCATAGAAAAAGAATTTGGTTCGTCCGAGACTTCTGTTTCAAACTTTGAGAATCTTTCCGGAAATGGTGTTAAGGCCGAAATTTCCGGACAAAAAATATTGACGGGCAACGAAGAATTGATGGCCCAATCCAATATTCCATTGCCTGAAAACCTCTTGAAAAAGGCACGCTCCTGGCAGGAAGAGGCTAAAACAGTAATATGGGTGGCCATTGATGATAAACCGGCAGGAATATTAGCCATTGCCGATAAAATAAAAGAGACCTCTAAAGAAGCGGTTAAGAAGCTCCATCAACAGGGCATTGAAGTTTATATGCTTACCGGGGACAATGAACAGACCGCCTCAGCAGTTGCTAAGGCTACCGGAATCAAACATTTTAAAGCACGGACTTTGCCAAAAGACAAAGCCAATTTTGTAAAAGAATTACAAAGCAAGGGTAAAACTGTGGGCATGGTTGGAGATGGCATCAACGACTCTGAAGCCCTGGCTCTTGCAGATCTCTCAATTGCTATGGGGAAAGGTGCTGATGTGGCTATGGACGTAGCAGCCATGACCATCACATCATCCGACTTATTGAAGGTACCTGAAGCTTTGAAGCTTTCTCATAAAACAGTGCGAACAATACGACAAAATCTATTCTGGGCTTTCTTTTACAATGTTATTGCCATCCCCATTGCGGCAGGAATTTTATTCCCGGTCTCCGGGTTTCTTTTAAACCCCATGATTGCCGGAGCTGCTATGGCTTTTAGTTCTGTATCTGTAGTGAGCAACAGCCTGAGATTAAAAAGGGCCAAAATATAATCAATAGATCGTTAGAATTTTAGATAATTCATACAGTCTTGATATTCTGTATTTTAACAAACAAACACCCATAAACTCAAACAACTGACATGCAATGCCATGAAAGATTTAACGAAGTATTGTACAATTATAAAACAAACAAATTATGGAAACTTTAAAATTCAAAACCACCATTAAGTGCAACGGATGTGTTAATACCGTAAAACCTTTTCTAGAGGGTTCGAACAATGTCTCTGGCTGGAGCGTTGATTTGGAAAGTCCTGAAAGGATTTTAACCGTAGAAACTGAAGGGAATGCTGATGAAGTAGTTGAGTTACTTAAGGAGGCCGGATACAAAGCAGAAAAAGTGTAAATAGTGGCTAGATATAGTCATTAGTTGATATAACAAGTCCGGTTTAGTCTAAGAATTCTTGTTTTCTTATCAGTTAATAGTTCGTTATCCCGATGGTTCGGGATTGCAATGAGCTTTGAATCAATTGTTTATACGCCAATCGCATTTTGGATTAACGCTCCGAATATCAATTGGTTATGATTCATCTTAAATCTAAAAATCTAACGATCTATTGATCAGTGAAATTGATAATTAAATGAAGAAGTTTGCAATCATATTATTAATCTTTATCGGAGGAAACGCTATGGCGCAAGAAGACAGCATACGGTTCAACTTTAAGGAGTTGACCCCGGAGGAGGAGTATGTTATTATTAACAAAGGAACCGAAAGACCTTTCACCGGCAAATTCAACGACCATTATAAAGAGGGCATCTACACATGCAAAAGATGCGGCGCACATCTGTACAAAAGCAGTGCAAAGTTTGATGGTCACTGCGGATGGCCAAGCTTCGATGATGAGATTGACGGTGCGGTAAAACGTGTGCCGGATGCCGATGGCCGCAGAACGGAGATAATCTGTGCCCGTTGCGATGCGCATCTGGGCCATGTATTTATTGGAGAAGGTTTCACCTCCAAAAACACACGGCATTGCGTCAACAGTATTTCGATGGAATTTATTCCGGCCGACTCAATTGATAATGATCTTTGATATTTCCAATACTTTACCGGACTCGCTAAGGATTTTTACTACATAAATGCCTTTTCTGAGTCCGGTTGTTTCAAAGGTCATTTGATGCTGTTGCAAAACAGATCTTTTGTCTGACACAATAGACCCGGAAATATCGAATAAAATACCTGAAAACCGCACGAAAGAATTATCCGCTTTAACCAGAATTTTATTCTCATCCCGTCTCAGGAAAACATCAAAAGTTTCATCAGTTCCGGGATTAAAAACAGAAGTTGGCACAAAATTGCTTTCAAGTGCTCCAATGTCTATCCTACCTTGCTGAACCCGGGTATTTCCGGCCAAATCAAGCGTCTCCAGATTCAAACCTGAAATATCTTCCTTTCCGCCATTGATGGCAGGTGATTGATCACCTAACTGCCAGTCGGCAGTGCTTCCATCCCCGGCAAGTCCCGACGCAGATGAAGGAGCAACAAAAGAAGCCGTTCCATCCACCATATCAGTCCAAACATAAGATGCCGGCAAACCCAAAACAGAAGAAAGCCCACCTTCAATTAAGCAATTTTCGAATGTGAGGTTATCAGCATAAGCACCATCAAATTCTATTGCATTATCAGCATCAAAGCCGGATACAATATTGTTTATGAAATTAAAATACTGAATGGCATCTACACGGATCGTAGCATCAGAATTTAGTGTTTTATTGTTCGCGAAAGTATTGGCATATAAAGAAATGTTATTACTAGCCTGGCTAATTGTGATGGCGCCTCCAAAATTGGCTTCATTATTTGCAAAAATACAGCCCACAATGTTCAATCCTGAACACCCTTCTGCCATTAATGCTCCACCAGTATGAGAATAATTATTATAAAAACTACTGTTTTCAATTTTCAATACATTCCCCTCTCCGTTAACAATATCAATGGCTCCTCCCCCATCAGATGAGGTAGTGGAATTATTCTTGAATACACAATTGGAAATAGATACTTGTGATTCAACCGCTTTAAATGCCCCTCCATATCTTTGAACTTCATTGTTTTGAAACGTACAATTGCTAAAAGCTACATTGGAATGGTTGTCCAGATAAACAACCCCTCCTGATGAATCAAAAGTTCCGGTTCCGGTCTTTTTCCCATATTCAAAAGTACAATATTCAAATACCGACGCCGACTCATCGCCTGGCCCGCCATTAAAATAAATCCCCTCCCATCCTATAGAAGCATTGGCAGCAGTAAAAAGAATTTCGTTTCCCTCAATTCCCTGCGCAGTAATGGTTCCGGTTGAAGTTACCGTTATCATAACCTGATCAGAGACAGAAACGGTTGTTCCCGCTGCAATGGTAAGATTGCCGGAAACCGAAACATTCCCAACTACATTAACAGTACCCGGCCCCCAGGTAACATTACCGCTAATGGTTCCGGAAACATCCTGTGAACTTACAGAAACAGGCAGAAAAGCAGAAAAAAGAAAAACCAGCATGAAGGAGTATAAATTTTTCATAATGCAACCCTTTAATTTGGGCTTTAAAATAGAAAAAACTTTTTAAATCCCATCATAAAACATTCAAAAACAGACCACAGAGCCTTTTATCAATAATCATTTCAGCTTAAAATAACATCCAATGCATTAATACTATATTTGTATTCAGTAAATTCCCAAATGTTAAGATCGTTAGATTTTTAGAACTAAGATTTAAGACAAATCTGATAACACTAATAACCTGAGCTTGAAAGCAATTGCCCTGCAAATTACAAGTAACTGCTTTTTAGCTCTTTGCAAAATCAACTAAGTATTGCATTATGCAAGTAGATCTGTTTATCCCCTGTTTTATCGATCAGCTTTTCCCCCAAACGGGATGGAATGTGGTTAAAGTGCTGGAAAAAGGGGGAATTGAAGTTAATTACAACCCCAAACAAACCTGCTGTGGCCAGCCCACCTTTAATAGTGGTTACTGGAATCCCTCCCGGAAAATTGCTCAGAAGTTTTTGAAAGATTTCCCCAACGACAGGCCTATTGTGGTGCCATCTGCCTCCTGTGCCGGATATATCAAAAATCATTACCCACAGCTATTTAAAGATCAACCTGAGCTGAAAGAAGATGTGGACCGGGTGTGTCGCAATGTTATTGAGTTGACTGATTTCCTAGTCAATCACTTAAGAATTGAAGACTTTGGAGCCTGCTTCCCCCACAAAATCACCTATCACGATGGATGTGCGGCTTTAAGAGAGTATGGGCTAAAAGATGAACCCGGAAAATTATTGAGAAATGTGGCAGGGATTGATCTTCGGGAGTTGCCCGAAAACACCACTTGCTGCGGTTTTGGAGGAACTTTTATGGTGAAATTTGTCCCCATTTCAACCGCCATGGTGGAACAAAAAGTAGAAAATGCCTTATCAACCGGAGCTGAATACATTGTTTCAACGGAGGCTTCCTGTCTTATTAACATCGAAAGTTACATTCGCAAAAATGAACTTCCCATAAAAACCTTGCACATCGCAGATGTTTTGGCCAATTTTTGAAATCCCTAAATCATTAGATCATTAGACTTATAGATATAAGATTCAAGATAAATCACAACAAGTTGATAATCGGGGCTTTACATAGAGGAGTTACTATTCTATAAACGATTCATTCAAAGCTCATTGCAATCCCGAACCATCGGGATAAAGGACTATTAAATATATTACGGTTTAATAATAATGGAGATTAAAGATTCAGGATTTCACCATCGCCAATTTGATTGATCTCAGTAAGAATATCATGAGGCCCCATATAAACTTCCTTCTTAAACTCCAGATATTTCTCATCCACACCTGATTTATCAATTACGTAGCTGCTCCAGGCATAAAGAAAAAATCCAAAACCCGCTTCAATGACCATCTGGTCTATTTCAAATTCAAATTTCCGCTTCCCCTTTTTTGACAAGTACTGCCACCCCCGTTCTAACAGACCAAAAAAGTTTCGATCCTGATAGTCCCTTATGTGCATAAACTCATGAACAACCAGTCCAACCCGGGCTTCCGGCGGCACATCGTCATAAAGTACTCCTGAAAAATTTTCCTTACTGTTGATACATAACACATAGGTTCTCTTTTCCGGTTTTTTGAAAAAGGATCCAAATGCCGGACGCATTGCCATCGTAGTACCTATCGGTTTTTCTTTAACCTTGATTTTTATGTCATGCAGATCGGGAAGACTGTCTGCCAAAAATTCAACCAGTGAAGTATATTTCTCAGGAAATCGCCACCCCTCAGGTATTTGCGCTGATGCATTACCAGCAACCAACATCAACAATACCACCCAAAAAAATCTAGTAACCTGTCTCATAACTCTCACAAAATCCAATCAACAATGAAGATGTGAAAGCTTACGCAAGTTTAAATATGAAGTTTCAGAGGTATAAAAATATTGAATAATTAAAGGGGAAGTTTTACGCAATGGCAATCCCAGAATAATGTTAATAATTCGCCCTAATTAAAACCAGGCCTCAAACGGGCTGAAGGGCCATTTTAGCCAACCCCGGGGCACCGCCACGGGGAATTGGCCAACGGCCAAAGACGGGCTGAAAGCCCAACTCCAGAATGCCATTCAGAATATTCTTGATTGGCATTTGACAGATAAAATAATCTGCCCCGACGGGGCGTTAACGGCCATCCGGCCTCCTCCCCGGGACGATGCCCCGGGCGGGGTTTAAAAGCCCTTACAGGGCGAGAGCCCGGAACAAATTAGAAATTCCAATGATCAAGACAAAAACCACAGGAAAAGAAAGATTGGAAAAATAAATATTAGACGCTCCAATATTACACCTCAACCCCTGACGGGCCGCAGGCCCAGCTTATCCCAGCCTGGGGCACCGCCCCGGGAAAATGGCCAACGGCCTATAGCGGGCTGAAAGCCCAATTCCCGTTATTCAATTGAAGTCATAGTTCTTCCTATTCAATGAAACATAACTAAAAACTATACTAAAGAACTATTGCTTTGTTCCACCTTAACTTCTAATTTAAAATACACCAAAACCACGCAACTTATTGTATGTTAATGCATCTTGGTAATAGACTATTAGATTTTTAGATATTAGAAAATAGAGATTAGAGGTTAGATGCTGGAGTTTAGATGTTAGAGGCTAGATGATAGAAGCTAGAAGCTGTTTGGCAGAAAGGCATTTCAAGCCCCTCACACTGCGGACAATGAAACACTTAATAAGCTCTTTAACTATTCGCAAAATAATAGTGTCACTTCTAAAACTTAAACTATGGATACGCCACCCTACATTTTCAGTTAAGGCCCGGCAATACAGGGCTATTCAATTCTTTTGTCAAACATACAAATCTACAACCATGAAAACATTTATCTTAAAATTCAGTGCCGCATTTCTGCTTCTGGCTTTGATGGGAGCGGGGTGTAGAAGGAGAAAGAACCAGTGCTCCAGGGACCCGTTGTAGGCTAAATTGTTGGTTCATTTATATGTGATGAAATCGACCCAAAAACCGATGTAGCCACAGGGAACAGAACTAAACGAGGCTATTGTATTTTATTGGAAGGAAGTGAAAATGAGGATGCTCACTGGCCTATGGACTTTTACACATTCGATCTGCCTTCTGAGTTTTTTGATTTTCCAGATGATGTTTTAAACCAAACCTCTAGCTTCAATGATTGTGGACCTTCATTTTTCCCTGAATATTTGAAATCCAATTATAGAATAAGATTTCAATACAGGGAATCACATGAGAAAGAAAAAATTAAATTTTCATGTGGCCCTTGCACTGCGTTTTTCCCGTCTTTCCCCTGGAATTATTACAACCAGATATCTTTAAAAAACATATCAAAAGTCAACTAATCACCATGAACACTCATACTTTAAAGATCAGTGCCTTACTCCTTCTCCTGGCTTTATTGGGGGCAGGATGTGAGAAAGAGGAAAACGAAGAACCCATCGAAATTAACAAATTACCCCTTTACAACATCCTGTTTCTAATGGCATAATAAACAGCTTCAGAAGTACTGGTCACACCCAGTTTTTGAAAAATGTTTTGCTTGTGGTGCTTAACGGTCGATAAAGCTATATTGAGCACTTTACTTATCTCCTGATTGCCGCACCCTTTGGCGCACAAGCTAAGCACTTCTTTTTCGCGTTTGGAAAGTTGGTGCTGATTACGGAAGTCGAACCGGCGGGTAAAAGGGTTAAATCTGTACTGATAGGGTTCACTGAGACTCTGAATCACGGCGTTTCCGGGGCAGGAAGAATAAGAAGGAACAACAAAACAAAGGGCAGATATCAGTTTATTATCATCCGAGAGAACCAGGGGCACCAGTCGCTGAGTAACCAGCATGAGGCCTCCGTCTTCCTGTTTTATTCTAAAATCCACAGACAAAAAGCAATCATCCCGGCAATTTAACGAATGTTTGGTATTAAAAAAGCGGAACCCGTTTTCATTCACATTCATCACTAAAGGAATATCTTCGGGAGCAATGATTTTCTCATAAAAAGAGAAGCCCATCTGTTTCACTTCACCAGCCGTGAAACCACACAGAAACAAAGGATGATCAGATACATATAAAAACTTCCCCCGGCTGAAATCGGCCACATATATACTCTGATTCATCAACGTGGAGAAAACATCCAGGAGTTTAAACGAATCGGGCATCTCTACCGGGATACCTTCTGCAGTCACTGCACTTCCAACCGAATCGATAAGATGTTTTACGAAAGACATACACTTTTGGGCTTTAAGGTTACATTTCGTGCTAATTCAATTAATCAAAATTATTAAATATTTTGAAATGACGGCCATTCCAATAGAACAATAAAAGAAATGATATATCAACAAACCCCCAAAATAGTCATTTAGACAAACTACATGTCGTAGTCTTACATGTATTTAACAATAATAAAAAACCATACTAAAGGACTATTGGGAACAGTACGTTTATCTGTTAAAATTGCAGCTGAAATTCCTGAAATGAGTTTTTAAATAGTAAAAGAAAAACATGAAAAAGTTACTAACCTTAGTATTTGTGCTCACCTCCATAAGTGCATATAGTCAAATTGGAGCAAGTGTCAACACCGAGATGGAATCCACTATTGATTACAAAATAAACCGGTTCAGGTTGGGAGCGACTTTTGATCCTGATGTTGACAAATGGGCGATGGTCATGCCTTCGGTAAAATATGAAATTATTCAGAAGGAAGATTATACTTTCCACGCAGGTATAACTTTGGTGGATCTGGATCATGTTTCCGGTGTACGAATTCCAGTGGGGATTGACGCGTTTCCATTTGCCAACAAAAATTTTGGATTTGTAATGGAAGTGTACGGCACATACGGCACAGAATATGAATGGGATCTCCCGGATGGATATGATGACCGGTTCTTTATTCGCGGAACAGTAGGATTTACCTACAGGTTTGGGAAAGAATAAAAACCCGGGTATTAAGGAAAGCTCATTGTAAGCTGTGTCGTCATAACGTTGAATTAATGATTAAGCAAACATAGAATTAAAAGGTTTTGCACTGATATTAGTGCAGAAACTTTTTAGTATTAATATCTGGTATTCTTTTGAGCGCCATTCCCTGTTTTCACTAATCCACTGTTTCATGAAGCAAATACTACTTGCACTCCTCCTTGGATTCTTCTCTTTTCAAATAACCAGGAGCAAAACAACGACCTTTTAAACGAAAAAGTGGTAATCCCCAATAGCAGTATCACCATTCAATCAGGTGCAGGCAATAATATGGATGACTATTTTCAGGATTTCCAATCAGAAACACCACCTCCCATCGGTCGATTTGGACAAGGTAATCACCTCAACACTACAATTTAACAATAATAAAAAACCATACTTTAGTACCATTGATTGGTTTTAATTTGTTGCATAAACTCACGGTTTGATTATTAATTCGTATTTCAGCCGTTCGCTCTGAAATGATTTATTAACCATTAAATCTTAAACTATGGCAACTTCAACATTGCACAGCATCAAAGCAAATCTTTACCTGAATTTGCTGACCGACGACCCCAACGATTATTCTGCAAGGGTCGATTCCGAAAAATCGCTTTCCACAGGCGACATCTGCAGCTCAGCAGTGACACGTGGAGGCGCGGCAACAACCGCCGAATCCATGGAATATCATGTGGATTTGTTTTTTAAAGAAATGGGCTACCAGCTCAGCAACGGTTTCTCGGTCAACACAGGCTATTTTACTGCCGGGGCCTTAATCAAAGGTGTTTTCAACAGTCCCGGTGAAAGCTTCGACCCCAACAAGCACTCCGTACTTTTCCAGTTTAACCAGGGCGCACTTCTTCGTGAAGAGATCCAAAACATCAACGTGGAAATACAGGGTGTGGCCGACACGGGAACTGTCATCATGGAAGTGGTGGATGTAAAAAGCGGATCTGTCAACGATGTGGTAACGTCCGGTCGTAACCTGCGCATCAGAGGTACAAAGGTTAAAATTGACGGCGACCACCCCGATGTGGGCGTCAGCTTTGTCAACGCTTCCACCGGCGATGTGGTAAAGGTAGATCCTACCGACATCGTGGAAAATATGCCTTCGGAACTGATCATTTTTACGCCCAATCTGGAAGCCGGGACTTATAACGTGAAGGTGACGACGCAGTATAGCCAGAGCTCACTACTGAAAGAACCCAGATCCACGGTTTTTGCTATTCCCCTGACAGTGGAATAGTAAAGTCCACCTTGTGAAAAGTAAAAATGCTGGTGAAAGCAATTCACTAACACGGATGAAGACCTTTCACCAGCATTGGTGAAACACTTTCACCAGCATTGGTGAAACACTTTCACCAGCATTGGTGAAGCGCTTTCACGAACTTTGGTGAAGCGTTTTCAATAACCCGAGTGCGTCGGGCATAAAGTCCAAAAGAACAAAACAATAACCTGCCCCTACAGGCATAGCCGTCAGGCTTACAAAGCCTAAGTGCTTGATTTGAAGATTGGTAAACAGACGCAACTCACCCCTTTCGGGATGATAGTCGAATTTTCTTCATATATTTGCTGTGATTTATTTAACAATAA
>NZ_QEWP01000021.1 GCF_003121985.1 Marinilabilia rubra | reverse complement strand
CTTCAGGCCCGATTCCTGGTATTCTTGGTAGAGTTGCTTAAAAGTTGTCAGTGTCATCCTCATTTTTTGACAACAAAGTAACGGCTGCCGGCCGGAGGATGCAATACGTGGCAGACCGATGGCTTACCTTTGGCCTGTTTTTTTATTTATGTCTTTTTTGCTTATTAAGCTTTACCCCTTGTGAAGCTTTCCCAATGTAATGTGCAGATTTTAAAAAAAACAATGTGTTAATATGTATATCCTTTCAATCTTATCCCAACTATCAGATCTTCGGATAGAACTTCTTAATCTACTTTTTTTATTTGCCTTATCCTTTGTAATATGTACCTGGATTTCAAGAAAAGTACTGAGAATAACTGTATCAGGTCTCCTGTCTTTGTTTCTTTGTTTCGAACTGGTATCTATATACTTTGTTAAGACATTTATTGGCTATGAATTTTATGTGCACCTAAATCTGAGGGATATTGTAGGGATGCTTGATATATATGTTGTTCAGGGCACAGTAATCATTCTTATTTGGGGGCTTTTGTGGTGGTTTTTATTTCAGGCGCCACGTGTTTTCAGAATTATTTTTGACAAATTGAATGGAGTGACTGGGCGGACATCCGTAAAAATGCCGCACAAAAATGTTTTTCGTTGGGGCGTAGTTTTAATTTCAGTATTTGTTATGAGTATGCAGGGTGGTATTATTCAAGCAGCTGGAAGTTTCTTTGCCTCCATGAATGTTGAGGGGAAATCCTTTTTAAAGGCATTGGAGGATTTAGGGATGAAAGATTATGTCTCCCCTCAGGATGTATGGGCGGAAAAAGGGAAGAATATTATTGCTATATCGTTAGAATCTTATGAAAGAGGGTATTTAAGCCAGAAAATGAGGCATCTTACTCCAGAATTACGTTCATTAAAGAATCGGTGGAGATATTACGAAATGGAGCAGAATAATGGAGCAAAATGGACAAGTGGTTCATTGTATGCTTCATTGGTTGGTTTACCGGCGTATTTTGGAGTGGAGGGAAATTCAATTTTTCAAAATTCGTTTCATTCTCAAATAAGTGGTGTGAGCCATGCTTTAAAAAAAGCAGGATACCGGGTAAAATACATTACCAGTAAAGCAGCTTATTCCGGAACTCAGGAAATGCTTTATACTTTTCAGTTCGATGAAATTGTTGATAGAGATATTATTGGTCGTCCCTGTCACGATAAAGACCTCTTTGAACAAGCCAAAAAGGAAATAAAAGCATCCTTGTCTCAAAATGACCCATTTGCTATTTATATATCTACATTGGATACACATTTCCCTGATGGTAAATATGATGCCAGGATGGAGAAATATGTATCCCCACAGGCGACCAATATTGAGTTTATGGTTTCCGCAGTGGATTATCTTTTGGGTGATTTTATTGATTATTTGAAGGAGCAGAATGTTTTGGACAATACTGTAGTATATATATATCCTGATCATCTTAAGATGGGAATGACCTCCAAACTTCGGGAAATTGGTGAGCGGGGATTGTTTTTTCTAACTAATGCGGAAAAGAAAAGTTTTACTAAAACAGGCCCTCTATATCAGGTTGATCTCCCTCGGATGTTTATTGATGGAGCAGGTATAAGTACAAATGTTAAATTTTTAACCGATTATGTTTCAGAGGACATAGAGCATTTTATAGATCAAAATATGCACCATTTGATAGCATTGAATCAAGCAGGATTACAACGATATGAATCAGAAGAGTTGAAGATCCCTGTGGTGTCAGCAAATTATGATGAGTACGTTAAGGATACAAGTCGGTTTATTGCACATGCAGGAGGAATGATTGATGGATATAAATATACCAATTCATTAGAAGCCCTCAATGAAAGTTATCAGAAAGGCTTTAGACTTTTTGAGTTGGATATTATTGAAACATCAGACGGGCATTTTGTTGCTGCTCATGACTGGGAGCATTGGGCAGAGATTACCGGATATGAAGGAACCCTTCCTCCATCGTTTCAGAAGTTCCGGGAGCAAAAAATCTACAAAAAGTTTTCTCCATTAACAATGGATGGTATTAATCAGTGGTTTAAAAATCATCAGGAGGCTATACTGGTTACTGATAAGATTAATAAACCGATTGAATTTGCTGCTGCATTTGTTGATAAAGGCCGTCTAATGATGGAACTTTTTGATAAATCGGCAGTACGAACAGCAGTTAAGGCTGGAATAAAAGGAGCAATTCCATCCCAAGTTGTTGTAGACAACTTAAAAGGGAACAAGATCGATAAATTAAAAGAATTAGGTGTGGCCTATGTTGCTATTTCCAGGAATTACGTTTCTCCCAATATGGAACTCATTCGAAAATTGAAGAATAATGGAATAAAAGTTTTTGTCTACCACATAAATTTTGATCCGTTAATTGATGAGAATTATGTGGTTCGTTATGAGTTGGATAATGTTTATGGGATATATGCAGATGAATGGAACTTTTATCAAAACTAAGTGCATTTTATTTTGTTTTAAAAAAAAGATTCTCATGACTTTCTACACCCTCCTGCGTCTTCACCAACGCATAAAAAGCCGCAGACTCAAGCTTCTTGGACTGCTTGCAGCATCCAAATTTGGTCTCCGGCATCTTTCTATCCGGATAGACCCGGTATTGGGCTGCAATCTGGCTTGCCGGATGTGCAGCTTTAGTTCTGCTGAATTTCGGAAAAAGCAAAAAGGAGCTCTTACCAAAGAAGAGATGGAAGGGATTGCGCGTGTGTTATTTCCCCGGTCCTTTCAGCTGATGGTTGGTTGTGGAGCTGAACCCACCAAGCATCCAGGATATCTTGAACTTTTTAAACTGGCCAAAAAGTATGGTGTTCCGGATATTGGCATCGTCACCAATGGACAAACATTAAAGCGTCATGACATTGAGGTTATGAAAGAAACGGGAGTGAGAGAGATCACGCTCTCAGTACATGGGGTGAAAAAAGGAACCTACGAGAAATTCATGACCGGGGCCAGTTATGAAAAGTTTCTGGAGGTAATGGCAAATATTAAACAGATCCGTGAGCAATCTGGAGATAAAAAGAAACCAGCCATTCGAATAAATTATACCGTCAATTCAGAGAATCTTGAGGAGTTGAAAGACTTTTTTGAAGTATTTAGACAATTGCCTGTTGATGTGTTGCAGATCCGTCCCATTATGGACATCGGTGGAAAATACAGAAAACAGCTGACGGAAGACTTAATTCCTAAGTACAATGAAACCATCAGGATTTTGGAAGAAGAATGCGGTCAAAGAAATATAAGGTTACTTGCCAATACCATGGACGCATCCTATGACAAGCCTAATCATGATTCTGATATAGCCGGACTTGTATATACTTATATTTCTCCAAAAACCGCCGGTCAATTGGATGTCAACTGGCAACAATCTTCATTTTCAGAATATCGGAAATCCGATAAATGGATTCCTCAGCTCTGGAAGGTTTTTCTTAGAAAGAATAGTGAAGGTAACGGATTGGATAAATCATTAAAATATGAAGACCTCTCATGATGAGTTGCTTTCTATCCATAAAAATTATCATTGATCAAGAACAGGCCTTCGGCCTGTTTTTCATTTATAACTGTACCTCTTTCGATCCATCTTTGTACCCTGGTCGTATATTTCTGATTTGTTGCAATTAACCTGCTACAGTTTCCTTTTTGGCCAAAATTTCTTATCTTTAAAATTATTGCATACTAATCAGGCAAGTGTTCCATGAACAGGCGAGAGATTATTAATGAAATTAAAAGCGTTGTGAAAAAAGAGAATCCTGATGCAAGGATTATTCTTTTTGGGTCAGAAGCAAGGGGGGATTCCCGGCCTGATTCAGATATTGATGTTCTCATTTTGCTCAATAAGTATCCTCTAACTTACAGTGATAGGAGTGCAGTGACCGGCCCTTTATTTGATCTGGAACTGGAAACAGGTGTTGTTGTTAGCCCTGTGGTTTTTTCAAGGAAAGAATGGGAAAATCGCCCATTTAAGACACCTTTTTATGTTAATATTCAAAATGAAGGGGTGCCATTATGAAAGAAAAAATGGATCCCGGGAGCATTAATGCATTGTCTGAGTACCGATTAGAAAGAGCCAAAGAGACTTTGATGGAAGCCAAAACTTTAATTGATAATTCTTTTTTCAATGCAGCAGTAAATCGGTTATATTATGCCTGTTACTATGCTGTGATTGCTTTACTGGTTAAACAAGGGATTGCAGCACGGACACACGCAGGAGTAAAACAGATGTTTGGACTTCACTTTGTTGTTGAGAAAAAGGTTTCTCCACGACTGGGCCGTTTTTATAACCAGTTATTTAATGATAGAATAACAGGGGATTACGATGATTTTGTGAGATATGATAGAGATATGGCCGAAGAAATACTTCCTTTAGCTGAGGAATTCATTTCTGTGGTTAAAACGTTGATAAATACTAAAGAAAAAGGATAGTTCTTTGTTTATAGAGGTACATAGGAGCTGTAACGATTCCTCGTTTGCAACGAGGGATCGTTAAGATCTCGTCTGTGACGAGTTGTTTTACAAATATCACTTAGTTCGTTTGGTTGACTATGTCGTCACAGACGACAGTTTAACAGCTCCTCGTTACAAACGAGGGGCAGAGGTGGGAAATAGTGAGGTATGTTTATAGAAAACGGAATGGTCAAAAAACGCAATGCCGAAGGTGTCGTACATTCCTGATTTGTTGCAATTAAAAAACTTCCTTTCCCTTAACAGAAACAACTAAAACCACAGGACTACCAATCCCCCTCCTTTGGAGGGGCCAGGGGAGGCCACATTAATCTTGAGTCAAAGTTCCACGGAAGGATTTCTTTAATATGTACCTTATTAAAATCAGGATGCAAAGGGTTTACCAAATAGTTTATTTCTCTTGGATTTATTACACTTGGCACTGTGAGGGTGAGAGATTCCTTTGATTCCAACCACGCATCACCAACAGATTGTGAAAAATAATCAATGGGTAGGCTGGCCCATTTATCATTTAGGTTTTCAATTGATAATTCGCTGATTGAATCTGTTGGGATACTTATTATCACTAAACTCATGCCTTCAGGAAAGGTTGATGGAGAGAAATTAACTAAAACTTCAAGCATACTTAATGAAACTGAAGAGGAAGTATATAGCATATAATTACCCGGTGTATTCCACCTGCCTCCTACTTTATAGGCTCCTGTTCCTTTCAAATCGCCGGCATACTCTGTCTTACAAATACGGTATACTTCAAGAGAATACGCCATACTGAATCCGGGTTAATAGGTTATTTGCCATTTCAATGCCTGTTATTGATGAAAACAAATCAATTGGTTTCTTTTGAAGTGCTGTATTATATTCCCTAATCCATAAAGAAAATTTTTCCTCACTCCCAAATACCTCTATTCCTCTTTTCATTAATTGCCAGAGAAGCAAGATTTTTTCTTTCTTATCAACATCCAAAGTGAATTTTTCTTTTAAGTTTCTATCCAGTGTTCTTGCATTTACATGTAAATAATTGGCATATTCTTTTTTCGTTAGACCCAAATTTAATGCTTGTTTAACGAAAGTATCAAATTCAGAACTGGACAAGTTTTTTTCTTCTAAACTTTCCAAAAAAATCTGTTTGCTTTTAGGTGAGTTACTATTATCCTTAAAAAGCTTTTCCATGGTGAGTTTTATGGATTGTTGGGTGTCCTTTGTAGAACGTTTATTTCTACCTCCGGGTTTTTGCTGTGTAATCATAAGACAAAGTTAAAATGTCGATTGGTATAAGACAAATATACAAAACAGGGAGAAGAAAAGCAAAATGTCGTTTTTTTGAAATCAAAACGTCACTTCTTAAAGTTTACAACGAGGGGTTTCTCATAACTCGTCTTTGACGAGACTCGTTTACTTCAAAACAAAAAGGGTGTGTTTTCAGCGGGCAAATGGTCGTCACAGACGACTGGTTAACAGCCCCTCGCTGCAAACAAGGGGCAGGGGGGGTAGGGAGGTATCTTTATGGAGGCAAAACTATGAGGCTGTCTTCTATGTTGAATGTCATTCTGAGCTTGTCGAAGAATCTTTTCCTTGATAAACAGATGTTTCGCTTACGCTCAACATGGCACTCTTTTGGTGTTTTATACTTTTGAGACAGCCCCCATTCTTTAGAAAAGGAATTGTCAAAAAACCCGACGCTGAAGGTGTCGTACATTCCTGATTTGTTGCAATTAAAAAACTTTCTTTCCCTTAACAGAAACAACTAAAACCACAGGACTACCAATCCCCCTCCTTCGGAGGGGCCAGGGGAGGCCCTTTCCTCTCTTATTGGAGGGGTTAGGGGAGGCCCCAACAAATCTGTTTTTCATGGATTATAATAAATTTTCACGTATATTTGCTTAAATAATTGCTTTTCACGAAAAATCATGGAAAATATACATATATCACGTGAAATAACCGTTTTTCATGGCCGAACAGCCCCTGAAGAGGCAAGATTGGCTGGTTATGGGGCTGTTATCGAGGCTCTCAGCCTTCCAATGCCTATGCCAGGGCGACTAGCATTAATCAGTTATAAAAACCGTCAATATCGCGATAGAAGCTGGCAGGTATTTACTTCCCGCCACCTTCCGGATAATAATCTATACAGCCACCTGGTTTTTGCCTTAAAGTACGAAGGAGTCAACCTGTTATTTTTTAAAAAGCTGTTTGAAAAAATACCGTCTTCCGAAATAGTTTCTATGATATCCGGAAAACCAACCGGACAATACAGTCGCAAAATCTGGTTTTTGTATGAATGGCTGATGATGGATGCTTTGGATATGCCAGATATTCAAAAAGGTAACTATGTGAAACTATTGGATGAAAAGACACAATTTGCAATAAGGGGAACACGTTCAAAGCGGCATCGAATAATCAATAACCTGCCGGGAACACGTGACTTTTGTCCACTTGTATTTAAGACTGAAAAATTGGTAAACTATTCCCATGCCCGATTATCCGAGCAACAGAATAAACGTTTGAGTAATGTCCACAAAGATTTGTTACAACGAGCCTCCGCCTTTTTATTATTGAAGGATTCAAAAGCCTCTTTTTCCATCGAAGGGGAGAGTCCTAAAAGTAAGCGGGCTGCCCGTTGGGGAAAAGCAATTGGCCAGGCTGGGGGGAACGCACTTAGCAAGGATGAATTAATCAGGTTGCAACAAATGGTTATTGAAAATACCAGGTTTGTAAAGCTGGGTTTTCGCCACGATGGAGGTTTTGTGGGGGAGCATGATCGGTCAACAGGAGAACCGCTGCCGGAACATATTTCAGCCCGTTGGAAGGATCTTGGCCAACTTATGTCAGGTCTTATAGCTGCCAGTCATTTATTGGAAGAGGAAGAAATTGATCCTGTTGTGGCTGCTGCAATGGTGGCCTTTGGGTTTGTTTTTATTCATCCCTTTCAGGATGGCAACGGACGAATTCATCGTTATTTGATCCACCATATACTGGCAAGGAAAAGTTTTACAAAGCAGGGGCTTATTTTTCCGGTTTCCACATCTATTCTTGACTACATAAATGATTATCGCAATGTTCTTCAACAATATTCACAGCCTATTCTTGATTTTATTGATTGGGAACAAACAGCCGACAATAACGTGAAGGTGCAAAACGAAACAGCTGATTTCTACCGTTACTTCGATGCAACTCCTCAGGCAGAATTTCTTTACGATTGTGTTGCTGATACGATTTTTAATATCATCCCTCAGGAGGTGAGGTATTTGGAACAATATGACGGATTTAAGCACTTTTTGGATGACGAGTTTGAAATGCCTGACAAAATAGTAGCGCTTCTGGTTCGTTTTCTGGAACAGAATGGAGGAAAACTGTCTAAAAGAGCCAGAGAAAAAGAATTTTCAGGTTTGTCAAGTTCAGAGATAGAGACCATTGAAAAAAGGTTTGCAGATTTTTTTTATGATTAAGAAGTTTATCCTGTTTTTTCTCAGAGATTCTTCGCTCATAATAGACAGAGAATCATTTCCTGCATACGAGTTCTCCATTAAAAATCTGTTTTCACTCCCCCTCGTTTGCAACGAGGGGCTCCCCATAACTCGTCTTTGACGAGACCTATGTATATCAAAACAAAAAGGGGGTGTTTTTAATGGGAGAATGGTCGTCACAGACGACTGGTTAACAGCCCCTCGTTACAAACGAGGGGCAGGGGGGGATAGGGAGGTATCTTTATGGAGGCAAAACTATGAGGCTGTCTTCTATGTTGAATGTCATTCTGAGCTTGTCGAAGAATCTTTTCCTTGATAAACAGATGTTTCGCTTACGCTCAACATGACACTCTTTTGGTGTTTTATACTTTTGAGACAGCCCCCATTCTTTAGAAAAGGAATTATTAACAAAGGCGACGCCGAAGGTGTCGTATATTCCTGATTAGTTGCAATTAAACAGCTCCCTTCCCCTTAACAGAAACAAATAAAACAACAGAGCTACCAGTTCCCCTCCTTTGGAGGGGTTAGGGGAGGCCCTTTCCTCCTCCTTTGGAGGGACCAGGGGAGGCCTTTCCTCACAAAAAATCAACCTTTTATGTAAATATGAATGACGTTTGTCACATATTCTACCCGAATTGTTTGACATTCAAATTTCTTGTCTGTAGTTTTACAATAATAATTAACTCATTGAAAAACTCAAAGTTATGATTAAAACTACAGCGTTGTTGCTGGTGGGATTGTTGTATTCTGCCGTTACTGTCTCTCAAAGTCCTTCCGATCTTTTCATCTCCGAATATGTGGAAGGCAGTTCGTATAACAAATACATCGAAATTTTTAATGGAACCGGCGAATCGGTTGATCTTTCAAATTATGAAATCCATGTTTTTACAAATGGGAATGGAGATCTGGAGAATCCTAGTGGCAAGGTGACATTTGATGCTATGTTGGCTGAAAATTCTGTTTATGTTGTAGGCCATTCCAGTGCTGATATTTATTCCAGTCCAAACTTGATGGATGGCTCTTTGAATTTTAATGGTGATGATGCCGTGTGCCTTTATAAAATTTCAGAAGACAAGTATCTGGATGTTATTGGATGCATCGGTATGGATCCCGGGTCCAGATGGGAGTTCGGGGACCTTAAAACTGTGGATAAAACTTTAATACGAAAGGCTGCAATAAACTGTGGTGCGTTAATTACCGATAATGAAAACGACTTTCACACTTTAGGGAGTGAATGGACTCAGTTAGCAAAGGATGATGTTTCAAATCTCGGTAAACATACATTGGGGAATGTTACTTCCATTTCCGGAGCAAGAGAGACGATTTCTCTTAAAGTTTCTCCTAATCCTGTTTCTGACAGGCTTTTTATTGAAACCTCAGGAAAAATTGATGGCATAAAAGTCTTTAACTTTGCCGGGAAAGAGGTGCTTAGTCAAAATAGCCAGATAAAGGAAACAGTTGATGTTTCAGCTTTACCACAAGGTTTTTATTTGATTGCTGTAAAGCTTTATGATGGCACTGTTCGGAGTTTGAAGTTTGTAAAGCGATAGAGGTCTAAGAAGTGCCCCTGCCCCTCGTTTGCAACGAGTCAGAGGTGGAGGTCTTCTCTCCGTTCAGAATGACGTTCTATCTTTTGTCATTCTGAGGAGGAACGACGAAGAATCTGTTTCTTACCCCCCCCCCCCTCGTTGCAAACGAGAGGGAGGTCGTAGCTTTATCGGCCCCATATTTTGCTATATTTGCAAAAAACAATATAAACACCCCGTTCTCCATCCCCCTCCTTTGGAGAGGTTAGGGGAGGTACATTATGAAACTGGAACTATTCATTGTCAATAAAATAAAGTCCGGAGGCATCTCCGGAAAACGGCTGGCAGGCCCCGTAGTAAAGGTGGCGGTTGCCGGCATTACCCTTGGAATGGTGGTCATGATCATTTCCATGGCTACGGGACTGGGCTTCAAGAAAGAGATTCGGGAGAAAATTATTGGATTTGGTAGTCACATACAGGTGGTCAGTTACGACTTTAACTTGAGTTTTGAAACCAATCCCATTGAACAGGATTCACTTTTAGAAGAAAAGCTAAAAGAAGTTCCGGAAATTAAACATCTGCAACGATTTGCAACCAAGCCGGGGTTGATAAAGACCCGGGATGAGATGCAGGGCGTTGTGCTTCGGGGCGTAGGACCGGAGTTTGAATGGTCATTTTTTCGCTCTATAATTGAGCAGGGTGATACACTAACGTTGTCAGAAGACCGCGCTTCCAACGACATTCTGATTTCTGACGACATAGCCGGAATGTTGAATTTAAATGTTGGAGATAAAGTGCCCATGTACTTTTTTGAGGATCAGATACGGGCACGAAATTTTACTGTAAAAGGGATTTTTAATAGCCATTTGCCTGAATTTGATGAGACTTTCATTATTGTAGACCTGCGTCAGGTTCAGAGGCTCAATAATTGGGAATACAATCAGATCTCCGGCTACGAGTTGTTGACCGGTAGTTTTGAGGGCATAACAGAAACCGGGATGCAGGTTTCCAGGATTGTAGCCGGTCACATTTCTCCCGATGGCACTATGCTGCGCACCAAAACCATAAAACAAAGTCAGCCACAAATATTCGGATGGCTTGATATGCTTGACATGAACATCGTGGTGATCATTTTCCTGATTGTTTTAGTGGCCGGGTTTAATATGATCACCGGTTTGTTGATTTTGATTTTGGAGCGCACCAATATGATAGGTATCCTGAAGGCTTTAGGAATAACAGACTGGTCATTGAGAAAGGTGTTTTTAACATTGGCCTCAAACATTGCCTTAAAGGGTTTGTTCTGGGGCAATTTACTGGGGTTGGGATTCTGTTGGGCCCAATTCTGGTTTAGATTCCTGAAGCTGAATCCCGATAATTACTTTCTGGATACAGTGCCCATTCATTTATCATTGATTCATTTTTTACTTTTGAATGCAGGGGCTGTAATTGCCATTTTCTTTATGATGCTGGGACCTTCATATCTGGCGGCCCGCATTTCTCCTGTTAAGGCTATCCGGTTTGAATGAGAAAGAGGGTGGGATTGTAAAAGGGGGAAAGGTGAAACGGCAGGAAGGTGAAATGGGGTGAAGAATTATGCTTCATTTTCTCAGCCCTGGTCTCAACCTCAATCCCACACCACCGTATTTTGTCCCCCTCCTTTGGAGGGGTTAGGGGAGGCTTTTTTCTCTCCACTTCCGTACACGTTGTGTTCGTTTTCGTGCAGTCAGATAATTTATCTCATAACTTTCGCTTTGTTCAGACTTCTCTGGTTGAGGGGTTTATGAAATGCAATTATTAAAAAAGTTTAAAAAAGAGCCTTTTTTATCTTTTGGCATGCTTTTCTCAAGGTAAAGGGTGGTTTAAAATTAAAAAATAGGACAAAAAGGAGCCATTCGGTCAAACGTGACATGAATGGCTCTTTTTTTTATGACCACGGACCAAATTAAATTATCTTTGCGGCAAAATCAATCCCTGACTGTTTATGACCGGTCTGTATAAAATATTTTTCTTGGCATTTTTATGCCTTCCCATTCATGGGAGTCTTTCTGCTCAAACGAAGGTTAACGTTGATGGGACAGGCTCAGCCCAGGCTATTGTCCACTCCGGTGAGCTTCCTCCTTTGTGGTTTGTTTCCCAACAGGAGGGAAGGTGGAATAACTTGCAAGGCAACCAGATTCTTGGGACTGTTGGAGCCGATATCAATTGGAAGATATATGATGCTTTTAATGTTATTGGTGAAGCCGAAATTGATCATTCCGATGGCTATGATGAAACCTATCTGCACACAGGCTTCTTAGGAATTCGTTGGAAAAGCTTCTCCCTTAAGGCAGGAAAACACTCTTTTAATCCCATCTTTACCGAACCCAACTCCGGAAGTGGCAGCTATATTTTTGGCATCAATCACCGGCCTTTTTCCAGGGTGACATTGGAAATTCCGGATTACTCACCTGTTCCTTTTACAGGAGGCAGACTGGAAGTCCGGGGTGGAATTTCTCAGGGATGGCTCTCCGATCAGCCCTATAGCGGGGATGTACTGCTTCATGAAAAGTATGCTTATCTTCGATGGAATGGAAATCGGTGGAAACCCTATGCAGGGTTAAATCACTCTTCTCTTTTCGGGGGTAATTATCCCAATAGTCAAAATGAGATACCTGTTGATTTTATTGCTACTGTTTTTGGCAAAGGAAGCGAAAAAATTGATGGTGGAGAAGCTACCAATGCTGCTGGTGCTCATATGGGGTTATACGATTTTGGAACTTACTACAATTCAGAAGCAGGCCCCATACATTTCTACTATCAAATCCCTTTTTCCGATGGATCAGGTATGCTTTTCTGGCAGGGAAATACTGATCATATTTTAGGTATAAACTGGCAACCCGTTAAAATCGACTGGCTCTCTAATCTGACTTTCGAGTGGATACAAACGACTTATCAAAGTGGCAATGGAATGCCTGATCCTTATTTAAATGGAATTATTTTTCCAAAGCAGGTGGACGACAAGAATGCCTTTGTTCAGGAAAAATTTGGCATCTTAGTAGACGAGCCATTGTCGCTTGAAGGGTTTAAGGATATTTTGGAAGATGAGTTGAACCATGGCAATGATTTTGGTGGCCGTGACGGTTATATGAACAATGGTCTTTATCCTTCAGGATGGGCCAGACGCAATCACATCATGGGCAGTCCGTTTAATTTAACCAGGGATCAACTGAAGCAGGTAAAACCAGGAATGAATTTTAATCACCGAGTTGGCATTAAAAACGATCGTTTCAAAGCTCTGCATTTGGGAGGCAAAGGCAATATTTCAGAAAATATTTCCTGGGAAATGAGACTTACCTGGACTCGCAACTTTGGAACCTATTTTGAACAATACCCCGGCCGGTACACCTGGAATGAGGTGGATGATTACTGGTTTAAAGGAGGCCGCGATCAATGGTACACCCTGCTGGGAGTTGGATGGAAGCCTGATTTTGTGGATGGATTGAAACTGAATGCCAGCTTTGCCTGGGATGCTGGTGATATTTATCACTCTTCAGGAGTTAAAATTGGTGTAATTTACCAGTTGTTTTAGAGTTTAATAGTTCTTTGAATTTTTGCAATGATCTTTGAATCAATTGTTTATAGATTGATGGTTTTTTAGGTTAATGCTCATATTATCAATCGGTTATGATTTGTCTTGAATCTTAAATCTAAAAATCTAACGATCTTATTGAGAGTTGTAAAAAGATAATAAAAAATATAGATTTGTAAATTCGTACAAAGGGAAGGTATGCTAAAAGAGAAAGCTAAGGTTGTTAACAGTTTTTTGGCCATTGTGGATGTTGTTATTGCATTGGTGAGTTACAACATCGCAGTATTTTTAGAATATGGACGTCTTTTACCAATTCAGAATAAAGACTCGATAATTCTTCATTTTATAATTATTTTGGTTTGGTTTCTACTGGCCCGTACCTTTCGGCTCAATCAGCTTTATCGATCCAGACCTTATTCAGCGGTTTTGTTTAGTTGCTTAAGTCTTGCTGTTGTTGGAACAGGAGCACTTGCTATCGCCGTTTGGGCATTGGCTTTGCATTCTATCGATCTTACCCAGTTGCTTATATTCGCAAGCATCGATCTTGTACTTACATTTGGGTTCAAAACAGTGAATTATTCTTTCCTGAAAAGAGCTCGTGCCAAAGGATTTAATACCTCCAATGTGTTAGTTATCGGCGATCAGAGTGCCAGGTCATTTTTACGGCAAATGGTAAAAATGAAAGAATGGGGGTACCATGTTTCAGCCATTATCGGAACAGAGGATCTTGAGCAGGAGTTTGGTGCCATAGCTCCATTTCTTCCTGAAAATACCAATATTGAGCAACTTTTGAGAGACAAGACCATTGATGAACTTATCTTTTGTAAAGAACATCCCGATCAGGAGGAGATTGAAAGATTGTTGCTGATTACTTCTGAAGTAGGGGTTGTTTTCAGAATGTATTCTTCATTCTTTAACATGCTGACCAATAAAACGCATCTTCATTATTTCGGCACCACGCCAATGCTGACCATCTCCAATACCCCCATGAACTATCTGGAGCTACGATTGAAAGATGCTTTTGATTTTATTTTTTCAGCCCTGGTAGTAATTTTGTTATCGCCAATCTTTATTTTTCTGGCGCTGGCCATCAAGATCGACTCCAGGGGACCTGTATTCTTTGCCCAGAAAAGGTCAGGATTGCGTGGACGCAAATTTATGGTATATAAGTTCCGTACCATGGTAACCAATGCCGAAGAACTGAAAAAGAAACTGATGGAGCAAAATGAGATGGATGGTCCCGTGTTTAAGATGACCAACGATCCCCGCATTACAAAGGTGGGGCGGTTTTTGCGTAAGACCAGTCTGGACGAACTCCCACAGTTTTTTAATGTCCTTTCAGGCGATATGTCAGTGGTTGGACCACGACCACCACTACCGGATGAGGTTAAGCAATACGAGCGTTGGCAGCTTCGTCGGTTATCTATGAAGCCCGGAATTACCTGTATCTGGCAGGTTTCGGGACGTAACAATATTCCTTTTGAAGAGTGGATGAAAATGGATCTTCAGTACATCGATAACTGGTCCCTGAAGCTTGATTTCGTCATCTTCCTTAAAACCATTCGTACTATGGTTAAAGGGGACGGGAAATAGATGTTGACAAGGGCATTTGTTGGTTTGATTTTATATTAAATGTTCAAAATCCGCTATGGATGATAGCGGAAAAGTGGTGTGGAGATTGGTCTGATTTTCATGCCGGTGTCCGTTGGAGCCAAATGGGAATAACCATAGAGAAGACCGGAAATGCCACATGGTATATGCTCTGGGGCATGGCGTCTTCTTGTTAAGGCTTTTTAAACGAATTTTTGATACTTACCCCATGCAAAAAATCATATTAGTAGCTGGTGCCAGACCCAATTTTGTGAAAATCGCACCTTTGTGGCGCGCCTTTTCAAAGTATGAGAATGTTGAAACGGTTTTGGTGCATACAGGCCAGCACTATGATGATACTATGAGCAGGGTGTTTTTCGAAGATCTTGGATTGCCACAGCCACAATACAATCTGGATGTAAGGAGTGGAACTCATGCCAAACAAACCGCGGCCATCATGTCCGGGTTTGATGATGTTATTGCCCAAGTGAACCCTGATGATGTGGTGGTCACGGGTGATGTTAACTCAACCTTTGCATGTGCCATAGTGGCGGTGAAGCTGGGGGTCCGGACTTCACATATTGAGGCCGGACTCAGAAGCTTTGATCGCTCTATGCCTGAGGAAATCAACAGAATCGCCACCGATGCCATTTCGGACCTTCTGTTTGTTTCAGAAAAATCGGGAATGCAAAATCTGAAGAAAGAGGGTGTGGCTGATGAGAAAGTCCATTTTGTGGGAAATGTGATGATTGATAGTATGGCTTTTGCTCAGCCTTCGATTGAAAATTCCGGGGTTCTGACTGATTTAGAACTGGAGAATCAAGTTTATGCGCTGGTGACCATTCATCGGCCATCAAATGTTGATGACTTTGAGCGGTTTAAGAATGTTGTCGATTGGTTGTTTGAGTTGTCAAGGCAAATTACTCTGATTTTTCCTATGCATCCGCGCAGTTTGTCGCAGTTCAATAAGCTCATGAAAGAAAAGGCACCACATTCAGATCCCGGCTCCAGGCTCCGAATAATACCTCCACAGCGATATGTTGATTTTCAAAGGTTGTTGAAGTCTGCCAAATTTGTGATTACAGACAGTGGTGGGCTACAAGAGGAGAGCACTTGGCTTGGGGTGCCATGTGTAACACTTCGTAAAAATACCGAACGCCCCGTAACTATTGAAAAAGGAACTAATATTCTTGCCGGTGAAAATCTGGTGATGGCCAATAATGCCGTGCAGGATTGCTTAAACAGAAAAGTGCACACAGGAGAATTGCCCGATCTTTGGGATGGATTGGCTGCCCGCCGAATTGCCAAAATCCTGGTGAGGCGGTGATTTGTGGTGTTAATTTTGTTACTGTATCTTTAAAGAAATTATTGGTAATAAGTTTTTGTATGCTATCGTTTTTTTCAAAATACATCAGTAGGTTATTGCTCCTGGGAACAGGTGTTATGATATTTGTGCTTCAAGGCTGTGATCCACAGGAGTCCGTACCCAAAGAATATCCCGATAAGGAGGAGATGGCCAGTATCCTTGCAGATTTATACTGGACAGAGAGCGTGATCTCCAATAACAACAGGGGGCCCTTGAGTGAGGATATGGGCGAAGACCGGATTCCGGGTTACTATCGCACCGTGCTTGACAAGTATGATTTGACCGCTGAAGGATTTGATTCTATACGACAGTGGTATGCATCACACCCCTATCATTATCAGGATGTCTATCAGCAAACCATTGAAATCTTAAGTAAAAGAGAGGCTGATTTTAATAAAAGGCTGAAGGAACAAAAGGCCAAAGAGGATACCACAAACATTTTGAAAGACTTGTGGGTGAAGGAGCGTACTTTAAGGGTGACCCCCGGTGATACTGCCAACCTGCGATTGCCTTTTGAAGTGAGTGTTGATTCTTTGGTGTCGGGAAATGTCAGACTGACCTCTTTCTATAAATTTTTGCGGGCAGATATGACCCGGAATGCCCATGTTGAAATGATTTCAATGTATTCGGACAGCACTATGGATACCATTTCTTATGATTTGGAAAAGGCCTTTAAGAATAAGTCTTTTTCTATATCTCAGCCAATAGATACTGCCGATACGGTAATTCAGATATCCGGTTTTTTGTTTGATCATGACTCAACTGAAAGAGCAGCCATTGAGTTTTCAAAAATAAAGCTTGAACACTTTGAGTTAAAAGAGGATTCCGTTATATCAATCGATCATAAGGATCTTCCGAAGCTCAAAAAAATTGAAATCCGTTAATCAATAGAGTGGTAGATTTCCAGATACAAGATCTGAGATAAATCATATCTCTTTCAGGATATCAAGCTTAACGCAAAAGGCTTCCTTTATTGTAAAAGGCTGAATATTAAGGTTTTGGAAAACACTTCCGGAGTAGTATTAATGTGCTAGCGTATATCTTCAGGAAACTGCAAAAGACACCCTGCTGGTGCGCATTTGAAATTAGCACACCCTGATCGATGGGGCTATTGCTGGCCAAGCAGCCAGCCTTAGCGGTTATCCATTCTTATATTTTTAAAAACTAACGATATCCAGCAATGGCCGTAAATAAATTTGCATCTCATTACATGTTGGCTCCTGACGGGACTTTTGTCAAGTGGCCCGTTGTTGCTATTGATGACAGCGGTGAAGTGCAGGATGTGTATTCCCATATGGGGAATTTCCGGGAAGAACCGGGCGTGCGTTTTTTTTCCGGCCTTATGGTGCCTGCTTTTATTGATTGGATAACCGGCGATGACTTTTTTCAAAAAGAGCTTTCCCGTTTTCTAAATCGTCATTTTACGCGTGGGTCCTTGTATCTTTTGAGTCCGTTTATTCCGGAAGAGATAAAAGAGAATCAGAATCGATTGCCTCGTGTGCTGGATTCAGGAGGATTTGATGAAGATCCTGCCTCTTTTCTCAAGCAAACCGGAGAGCAGGGTGTGCCATTGTTCGACAGAATAATAGCACGAAGCCAATCATCAAATCAGGTTGACCTCTCTCAGGTACTTTTTAAAGCCACATCTTATTCTGCGGAACAAGCCGGTCTTTCAAAAGCAGGGAGACTGGCTCCGGGGTTTGTTCCCGGGTTGGTTTTAATTCAAAACCTGGATTTAGCCAATCTCAGACTTTATCCCAACTCTTCAATAAAATGGCTTAATGTTCCTGATTTGGCTTAAAATGCACCCTTTATTCTGGGTAAGGGTTTATGAATAATACTCCGTTAGACTTTTGTGAAAGGCTGTAAATAAACACCTTGCAATTATGAATATGATTGCTGTAAAGCCCTGGTTATTGTTGTTATATGGCTCGTTTTGAATCTTGAATCTAAAGATCTAATAGTTTGTCTCTGACGTTAATGATTTAAAATTCATGTTGCTTTCATTCCCTAATCCGGGCTGATTTTGTATCTTTGTTGATCCTAAAAACAGAATAGAAACCCTTTAATTCGTATATTATTATGTCGAAAATTGAAGCTTACAATTTCTCAGGAAAGAAAGCCATTGTTCGTGTTGACTTCAATGTGCCTTTCAATGAAAAGTTCGAAATTACAGATGACACCCGCATCAAGGCTGCCCTTCCTACTTTGAAGAAAGTAATTGCGGATGGTGGATCTGTTGTGGTTATGTCTCACCTTGGGCGTCCAAAAGGAAAGATTAACCCCGACTTCTCAATGAAGCATGTACAGGGAAGACTTGCCGAACTACTGGGAGTTGAGGTGGTTCTTGCGAAAGATTCTGTGGGTGCTGATGCCAAAGAAAAAGCAGCTGCATTGCAGCCGGGACAGGTATTGTTGCTCGAAAACCTGCGATTCCATCTTGAGGAAGAGGGTAAGCCCAAGCTTGCTGATGATGCTTCCGATGAGGAAAAGAAAGCTGCCAAGAGTGAAATGAAAGAGAAACAAAAAGAGTTTTCAAAAGACCTGGCTTCTTTGGCTGATGTCTATGTTAACGATGCTTTTGGAACTGCTCACAGGGCACATGCATCCACTGCGGTGATTGCCGACTACTTTGCTGATGATAGCAAGATGTTTGGCTTTTTGATTGAGCAAGAGCTTCAAAGTCTCGACAAAGTGTTGAAAGCACCGGAAAGACCCTTTACCGCTATTATGGGTGGTGCAAAGGTTTCTACAAAAATCACCATCATCGAGAATCTTTTGGATAAAGTGGATAACCTGATTCTTGGCGGGGGAATGACTTATACCTTCATTAAAGCCCGTGGTGGTAATGTGGGAAGTTCAATCTGTGAAGATGAATATCTTGAATTAGCCGTTAAGATTGAAAAACTGGCCAGGGAAAAAGGAGTGACGCTCTATTTACCGGTTGATGTTTTGGCTGCTGACGCTTTTGATAATAACGCCAATACCAGGATTGTGCCTGTTGATGATATTCCGGATGGCTGGATGGGACTTGATGCAGGTCCTGAGTCTATTAAAGAAATGGAAGAGGTTATTGAAAACTCAAAGACTATTCTTTGGAACGGTCCTGTGGGCGTTTTTGAAATGGATACCTTTGTTAAAGGATCTCGTGCTGTTGCAGATGCAATTGCTACAGGAACCAAAAAAGGAGCTTTCTCCTTGATTGGAGGGGGAGACTCTGTTGCTTGTATCAATAAGTTTGGATTGGCCGATGAGGTTTCTTACATCTCTACTGCCGGAGGCGCGCTTCTTGAGTATCTTGAAGGAAAAGTTCTTCCCGGTATAAAAGCCATCCGTGGTTAATTGAGAGTAATTCTATAAAATATTTCCGCCGGGCGAAGCTGTTATATGCGTCCGGCGGTTTTTGTTTTGAACAGGCTGAATCAATGCACTGTTAGGTTTTTAAATGTAATTAGTGTTTGTCCCTAAAGTCCAACTTCTGCGTTGTTGCTCAAAATCTAAATCCTCATCCCGATTGTGCTTTTTGTTGGTTTTTTGTTCAAAAAAACTTACAAAAGCTACTTCGGGACTGCGGTTTAGATTTTTCACACGCCTTGGATTTGAACTTTCTATCTCAAACACGTGAAAAACGCTTTGTTTATGGACCGACACTAATTAGCCTGTCCGTAAAGCCGGCAAAGATATTAAGTTTGAACACTGTTTGTTAAGAAAATGCCAGTTGCGAGGCATGAAAATACGGAGTCCCGATCCTTCGGGATGAGTAATTTTCGGGCAAGCGTAACGAAGCAAATGGTAATTTATAGACAAGCATTAATTGTAAAATATTGGCCTGTGCGCACCGGTGATTGTCGGTAAATTGAAGATTGTTAAAGTTGTATTTTTTGATTTAAATTTCATATCAATCTCAAAGCAAAAAGCGCTGTTTGTTAATTGTTTATGGGGTGTTGGTTAAATGCTTGCTTGTCAGGTGGCCTTTCTGCAGAATTTGGAAGATGACCTTGTTGTTCTTCTGTCTGTCGTTTGTTTAAATCTAAAAATCTAACGAACTATTTTGTGTCGTCTCTTTCAGAAAAAATATTTATGAGTTGGTTATATACTTTCGGGATTCATTTGTTTTCTTTTGTACTTTGGCTGGTAAGTCCATTTAATGAAAAGGCACGTCTGTTAAGAGAAGGACGGAAAAGTGTACTTGAAAAGCTCAAAGAACTTAATGGCGATTCTGTTGTATGGGTTCATTGTGCTTCTCTGGGTGAATTTGAGCAGGGGCGTCCTGTTATCGAAGCCTTGAAAAGTAAACATCCCGGGAAGAAAATTTTGCTGACTTTCTTTTCGCCCTCAGGCTATGAGGTGCGGAAAAATTATGATCAGGCTGATGTGGTTTGTTATTTGCCTGCTGATACCCCCCGAAATGCTCGTTGGTTTGTTAAATTGGCTAACCCGGAGGTGGCCATTTTTATTAAATATGAATTCTGGCCCAATTTCTTTAGGTCATTGAGACAGTCCAGCGTTCCGGTTTATAGTGCTTCATCCATTTTTCGAAAGGATCAGATCTTCTTCAAATGGTATGGTTCCTGGTTTCGTAAGACTCTTTCGATGGTCCGGAAATTCTATGTCCAGGATAAGGAATCCGGAGAATTGCTCGATTCTATCGGTATAAATGCCTATAAGGTGGTTGGCGATACCCGCTTTGACCGTGTTACTTCAATTGTAAACTCTGCCAGGGATGTGCTTTTGGCTGAGTTGTTTGCTGCAGGTTCAGAATTTGTTATTGTTGCCGGTAGTACCTGGCCTGCCGACGAAGATATCCTTATTCAGTACATCAATCAGACGCCGGAGCATGTTAAATTGATTATTGCTCCTCATGAGGTGCATGAGTCGCATGTTCAGCAAATTGTGAGTAAGTTGTCTGTGTCATTCTTCAGATATACAGAGGGTGAAAAGGCAGATTCTTCATCGGCTAAAGTGATGATTGTGGATACCATAGGGTTGTTGTCGGCCATATACAGATATGGGCATGTAGCATATATTGGGGGTGGATTTGGGAAAGGCATTCACAATACCCTTGAAGCCGCAACTTATGGAATTCCTGTTCTGTTTGGGCCGCGATATCATAAGTTTAAGGAGGCTAAAGACCTGGTAGCCCGTAATGGCGGATTCTCCATTGAGGGTTACAAGCAGTTTTATCCCCTTGTGGAAAAAATTAGAAATGATTTTCAAAAGCGAAAAGAATATGGAGAAGCTGCCGGTGAATATGTTTCTTCCATGTGTGGTGCCACTGCAGTCATAATGAAAGAGGTTTTCTCTTAATTGTCTGTCCATAAAGTATCACTTGCTGCGTTATACTTGCCACCAAAATACTCATCCCGAAGCATCCCTTAGGTTTGCAATAGGCACTTTCTGATCAGACACATGGCTAAAAACATATTTAACTTACCTTATAGATAGGCTCTAATTAGTTTAATCAATACTTCATTAAACTTGGCTGTAGTTTAAAATGGCGATTTTATTGAATTCCACCAATGCCTTCCTGGCGGTAAGCAGGGCAGACAGGGGGGCAAATTTAAATAACCCCGGGCACACCTGCCAGGGGTGAATATATGGATATGATTAGTTTTTGAATGAGGCCAACATCTTATAACCCACTACAATATCCGGAATAGTTGGCCTCTTATCAGGAACGTACAAGAAACATCGAACACTTGAAAAGCCCCCTCATACAGAAGAACCTCCCCGTCGCTGAAAGCGGCGAATCCGAATAACCCTCCCGAATTTGTCGGGACAGGCTCTGGCGAAAGTCCCGGGGATTGGATGCACTATCTCCCCCTAAGATCCCTGATAAGGGGGCAACATCCTCCAGCTCTTTTGCAGGTCGAGCTCTTTGCATCTTGATCCCTGTCAGTTAACTTAATCAATCAGGAAAAAGGTATCATCGATCTTAATTCAACTCTCTTCGATCAACCTACCGTATTCATCCAGGAAGCTCTCGCTTTCCGAATTAGTTGGCCCCTTTCAGGGACCCGGTGCCGCGAGCATGTTTAACCCCGGGACAGTTGCCCCGGGGTTATTTTAGTTCGCCCCCTGCCTCCCGGCAGGCAAGCTTATCAGGGACTTGATGGATTAGCCCTATTTGTGTCATTCACAAGGTACGTAATTTATAGAAAGAACCTAATTGTTAATATCATCGCAAAACTAAACTACAGCCTTAAACTTTTGTAAAAGGCTACAAATCATTTTATTGAAACCATCCCTGATTCATTTTTGACGATTTCTTGTGAAAATATTCCGGGTTTTTAATAGCGATACTTCGTTAAGTTTCTGTAATAATTTGTCAATCAGTTTTTTGCGATTATGCAGATGATTGCTTTAAAGCCCCGGCTATTAGTATAGTATGGTTCGGCTTACATCTCACCTGACTGCCGTCAGGCAGGTATTTAAAAATCTAACGATCTATTTTAACAAGGTGTTGAAAGTTTTCCAAAAAATGGAAAATGGCATTGCTTTTCCGCTGACGGATTGTTAAAAAGTGTTTCCACACACCTGTTGGCTAGTCTGCCTCAGTGGGTTTGAAAATTCCAATTTCTGGATTGAAAATTATCTTAAAGTTCATAAAGATTTTCTTTTTGGAAAACTTTTTGATTTTTTCAAAAAATCAAAAACCATTAAATCAGTTTATTGGAGTTTTAAAATGGACAACTTTTGGCGTTGTTGATAAAAAATAGTTGCCCTGAACAAAAAGCTTTCCTAACTTGCAGTCATCTACAAGCGAGGATTAAAAATTATTAAATACCATTTTTTCAGACCTTTAAAAAAAACGATCATCATGGCAGAAGCAGAAGTCAATCTTCAAACCAAGGTGCATGGCGAAAAAACCTTCACACATGAGGATGCTTACCAAAAAGCCCTGGAGTATTTCAATGGCGACGAACTTGCAGCCCGCGTTTGGGTGAATAAGTATGCGCTCAAAGATTCCAATGGATATCTTTATGAGCTTACACCCGACGAGATGCATTGGCGTTTGGCCCGTGAAGTGGCCAGAATCGAAAAGAAATACCCGAATCCAATGTCGGAAGAGGAGCTTTACGGGCTTTTTCGGGGGTTTAAGTACATTGTACCTCAAGGTGGCCCTATGGCCGGGATTGGCAATGCTTATCAGGTTGCATCGCTGTCCAATTGCTTTGTAATTGGTGATGCCGGTCCATCCGATTCTTACGGGGGCATTATGAAAGTAGATCAGGAGCAGGTGCAGTTGATGAAACGGCGTGGTGGTGTTGGACATGATTTGTCCCATATTCGCCCTAAGGGGTCACCGGTGAAGAATTCTGCTCTCACCTCTACCGGAATAGTTCCTTTTATGGAGCGCTTTTCCAACTCTACACGTGAAGTGGCTCAGGATGGCCGCCGCGGTGCACTTATGTTGAGCGTTTCGGTTAAGCATCCCGATTCCGAGAAGTTTGTTGATGCCAAAATGGAAGAGGGTAAAGTAACAGGTGCCAATGTTTCTGTCAAGATAGATGATGAATTCATGAGGGCGGTTGTTGATGGTACCGAGTATCAGCAACAATATCCTGTGGATGCTGCTGACCCCAAAATGAAAAAGAATATTAATGCCCGCCAACTGTGGGAAAAGGTGGTGCATAATGCCTGGAAATCTGCCGAGCCGGGAATTCTTTTTTGGGATACCATTATCCGCGAATCGGTGCCTGATAGTTATGCCGATCTTGGATATCGCACAATGAGTACCAATCCCTGTGGTGAAATTCCACTTTGTCCTTATGACAGCTGTCGTCTGATTGCCGTTAATCTTTACTCATACGTTGACAATCCATTTACTGAAAATGCCAGTTTCAATTTTGATTTGTTTAAGCAACATGCCGGTCATGCGCAACGCATTATGGATGACATTATAGACCTGGAGCTGGAAAAGATAGATGGCATTCTGGAGAAAATTATTGCCGATCCGGAAGATGAAGAGATTAAGCGGGTTGAGAAAAATCTTTGGCTCAACATACGCAAAAAAGCTGAAGAAGGCCGTCGTACCGGTATTGGTATTACAGGAGAAGGCGATATGCTGGCCGCCCTGGGACTCAGATACGGGAGCGACATTGCTACTGAATTTTCTGTTGAGGTACATAAAACTCTGGCGACTTCTGCCTATAAATCATCTGTAGGGCTTGCAAAGGAGAGAGGTGCTTTCCCGGTGTTCGACGCAGAGAAAGAAAAAGAAAATCCTTTTATTCAGCGACTGGCCGAAGCGGATCCTGAGATGTATGAGGAGATGAAAAAGCATGGCCGCCGTAATATTGCCCTGCTGACCATTGCTCCAACCGGTACCACCAGCCTGATGACGCAAACCTCAAGCGGAATAGAACCTGTCTTTTTGCCTGTTTACAAGCGTCGCCGTAAGGTGAATCCCAATGACCCTGAAGTACGTGTTGATTTTGTTGACGAGGTAGGGGACAGTTGGGAAGAATACATCGTATTCCACCATAAGTTTGTGACCTGGATGAAGGCTAATAAAATCGATACAACTAAGAATTATACCCAGGCTGAACTGGATAAGTTAATTGAAAAGTCACCTTACTATAAAGCTACTTCAAATGATGTGGACTGGATGAGTAAAGTGCGTATGCAAGGGCAGGTTCAGAAGTGGGTAGACCACTCCATCAGTGTTACTATTAACCTGCCTTCTACAGCTACTGAAGAGCTGGTTGGACAACTTTATGTGGAGGCTTGGAAGAGCGGTTGTAAAGGGGTTACTGTCTATCGTGACGGTTCCAGAGCCGGAGTGTTGTTGAATAATTCTGAAAAGAAAGAAGAAGAAGGTGGTAAATTCCCCAAAAAGCGGCCTGAAACTCTGGAGGCTGATGTTGTACGTTTCCAGAATAATAAAGAGAAATGGATTGCTTTTGTTGGCTTGCTGGAAGGCCGTCCTTATGAGATTTTTACCGGTTTGGCTGATGATGAGGATGGTATCTTGTTGCCTAAATCTGTGCAGAAAGGTTATATTATAAAGAGCCGTGACAGCGACGGAACTTCTCGTTATGATTTTCAGTATGTGAATAAACGGGGCTATAAAACCACCATTGAAGGTTTGTCCTTCAAGTTTAATAAGGAATTCTGGAATTATGCCAAGCTTATTTCGGGTGTTCTTCGTCACGGTATGCAGATCGAAGATTCCATTCATTTGGTGTCCGGATTGCAGCTTGACAATGAGAATATTAATAACTGGAAAAACGGCGTTGAGCGGGCCCTGAAAAAATATATCCCCAATGGAACCAAAGCCAAAAAAGGACATTGCGAAAACTGTGGATCAGATGAATTGATTTATCAGGAAGGCTGTCTGATTTGTCAAAGCTGTGGTTCTTCCAAGTGTGGGTGATTTGAATTTGCCATTTTGTAACAAAAAGGCCTGTTGGATTTTTCTGACAGGCTTTTTTTATTCTGACTCTAAACATTCTAAAAACCATTGACGTTTTCTATCTTTGCGCCGGAAAACAGAAAATAAATAAAAATTAAAAATATGGGTTCACAGAATTCAGTCCGCGTACGTTTTGCTCCCAGTCCTACGGGACCATTGCACATGGGAGGAGTAAGAACAGCTCTGTTCAATTATCTCTTTGCACGACAGAAGAAGGGTGCTTTTGTACTTCGAATTGAAGATACAGATCAGACAAGATATGTAAAAGGTGCCGAGAATTATATTATTGAATCGTTGAGGTGGTGCGGACTTGAATTTGATGAAGGACCTGTTCAGGGGGGAGCATTTGGCCCTTACAGGCAAAGTGAGCGGAAGGAGCAGTATCGTGAGTTCGCTGATTTGCTGGTTGAAAAAGGACATGCCTATTATGCTTTTGATACTGCTGAGGACCTTGATAAAGCAAGGAAAGAGGCAGAATCACAAGGACAAACATTTTCTTATGGTACGGGAAGTCGCCTGTCTATGAGCAACTCATTGTCGCTTTCGGATGAGGAAGTAAAGCAAAAACTCGAAGCAGGAGAACCTTCTGTGATTCGTTTTAAGATGCCCGATGAGGTTGTTGATGTTGAGGATGAGGATATGATTCGCGGTAAAGTGTCTTTTAAAACATCTGATCTGGATGATAAGGTTCTGTTTAAGGCAGATGGTATGCCCACCTATCACCTGGCCAATGTTGTGGACGATCATTTGATGGAGATCACCCATGTTATCCGTGGTGAAGAGTGGTTGCCCTCTATGCCGTTGCACGTTTTGCTTTATAAGGCCTTTGGATGGGATAAGCCGGTTTTTGCGCACTTGCCACTGATTCTGAAGCCTCAGGGAAAAGGAAAACTGAGCAAACGGGATGGGGACAAGCTTGGATTCCCGGTATTTCCGCTCAAGTGGACTGACCCCGAAAGTGGTGAGGTTGCTGCCGGTTACCGTGAAGACGGCTACTTTCCTGACGCTTTTATAAATATGTTGGCACTGTTGGGGTGGAATCCCGGAACAGAGCAGGAACTCTTTTCCAAAGAGGAATTGATTGATGCCTTTTCTTTTGATCGTGTAAATAAGGCCGGAGCGCGTTTTGATCCTGAAAAAGCCAGATGGTTTAATCATCAATACCTGATGAAAAGATCTGACGAAGAGTTGGCCGGATTGTTTGGGCCGTTTTTGATAGAGAAAGGGATAACGCCTCCTGCCGTCGATTTCCTGTCACGCATTGTGGCATTGGTGAAAGAGCGGGTGAGCTTTGTTCATGAATTATGGGATCAGTCTTTCTTTTTCTTCGTCGCACCTGAATCATACGATTCCAAAGTTGCCAAAAAGCGCTGGAAAGGAGATGTACCTGCATTCATGGGTAAACTGGCAGTGTTCTTTAAAGACTGGAATGGCGAGTGGAAAGCCGAAGCCTTGAAAGAAGAGGTTTCTTCAATGATCAAGGCCGGTGAGTTGAACTTTGGGGCAGTAATGAATTCATTGCGTCTGGCAATGGTTGGCGGAAGTTTTGGACCCGATTTGTTTACCATTATCGAAATGCTGGGGCAGGATGAGGTGGTTTCCCGGATTGAGAAGGCTGTTGATGAGCTTGGAGGCTAATAAAGAGCAATGAGCATGGGGGCAGGCCTAAATGCAGCGTCTGGTATCCTGATGTGAGGTGTTGCTTTTATGACAAAGCAATACCCCCATTTCCTGTTTTTATATGCCTGATATGGTTCAGAAAACTATAAAAATCTAATCATCTGTTAATGGATATTGAACGATTAAAACAACTGTTGAATACCCCATTGCCGGGGGAAAAGGCCCAGGAGATAATGGCTCCGGAGGTGCGTCATCCAGGGCCCTGGGGATCGGGTCCTGAGAATGCCCGGTTCAGCAGTGTTTTAATTTTGTTCTACCCCAAAAACGGGCAGTGGTATTTGCCTTTGATTCAGCGCCCGTTATACAATGGGGCGCATAGTGGTCAAATTAGTTTTCCCGGGGGAAAGCAGGAAGAGCAGGATGCCGGTTTTTTGGAAACAGCATTGCGGGAAACGCATGAGGAAATAGGTGTCGAACCTGCCAGGGTAATTCATCTCGGAGCCTTAACCCGGCTTTACATACCCAAAAGCAATTTCTTTGTTTATCCCCAGGTGGGCTGGATGCATGGGGCCCCTTCTTTTATTCCTGATCCCATGGAGGTAGATGAGGTGATTGAAGTGTCACTGGATGAGCTTTTGGATGAAAGTTGCGTCAGGACCTTCACTTACCAGTCAGGTGGTCTTAATGTATCTGCCCCTTATTTTGGTGTTAGTGGCAAAAGAATATGGGGTGCTACAGCCATGATTCTTAGCGAAATTCTTGAGGTAATCCGCCGGCTTTAGCAACTTACTGTAAACAGGGGCTGCTGAAATAGTCTTGCACTTATTAACTTTTCGGTGTGATTTAACTTTTTGATAGTTACTCAAGTGTGGGTTTTTTTGGCCCGTCCTGAATATGTCGTCAATATTATTGGTGTTTCCGGCGCATCTTCCTACTCCATTACATTTTTGTAATGATCGTATCGCTCCAGTATTTCGGTAACGTAATGGAATGGTTCTTCTCCACGACAATAACCATATTTTACAACCGGGTCGTTGTAATATTTGGGCTCCGATTTGTGAAGCAGATAATACGCTACATTGTCCTCCCACTTGTATGGATCTTCTCCATACTTTTCAGCAAGGTTCATGGCATCCAGTACGTGCCCGAGACCAACATTGTAGGAAGCCAGAACAAACTTGATGCGTTCCCTGGGATCGGTAATCCTGTTTTTCAGACGTTCATCGAGCCATTGTAAGAGCTCGATTCCTCCGCGGATATTCTGTCGGGGTTCTTCCGGATTGGTAACCCCGAATCTCCCGGCGGTGGAGGGCATCAGCTGCATCAGTCCCTTGGCCCCGGCCCAGCTTTCAACTTTGGGCAAAAATCTGGATTCCTGATAGATCAGGCTGGCAATGAGACGCCAGTCCCAGTTAAACTTCTCACTCTCTTCCCTGATCATATCGTCATAATCCGATACCTGACCACCTTTTATAGAGTGAAAACCTTCGTCCACAAGATGTATAGAACGCTTGTTTAAGTAATATTTTTGATAAATATTGCTGTATTGTTTGGTCTTTTTGAAGCTGATCAGCCAGTTGTTGATGACGTTTAGAAGATCAGGAGAATTTTTTCTGACCGCCCAGGATAGTTTTTGCGGGAAACTAATGGCGGTTTCCACATCCAGGTTTGGATAGTAATTGAGGTTAACCCTTGCAAGATTTTCATCGCAAACGGTGTATTTTATTTCACCCTGGGCTACCAGACCAATCAGCTGTTCTACTTCATAGTCGGCAATTTCAACAATGTTGATGCTGTCACCAATTTCCTGTGCCAGATTTCTAAGTCTTGTGGCATAGGCAGATTCCTTCTGCACATATACAGTTTTACCTGCCAGATTGAGTTGATTTCTAATCAGTTTGTTGTATTCCCGCTGATGGGCCTCTCCATTATCAGGAGCATAGCGTTGCTGGATGAGAACCTGCCGGCTGTAGCTGTGGGGTTCTGAAAAGGCGACACCGTTATCCCTCTCGAGCGTGGCTGCCAGGTTGCTGGCTATGATATCAATTTTTCCGGTCTGTAGATTTTTGAAATTGGTTGTCAGGTCATTGTTGACCGTGACATCGAGTTTAAGTCCCATGTAATTTGCGAACTCCTGAAGAAGTTCAAGCTGATAACCCATAGGTGTTCCTTTGTAAACAAAGTAATTGGTAGAGTTGTAGTTGGTAACAACCCTGACGATGCCTTCTTCTTTTATATCGGCCAGATCCCGTTCCGCAAGTTTTACAGTTTTCTCTTTAGCAGAGTCCGGTTTTTCAGTAAGGCACCCGGTGAACCCGAGCAGGGAAATCATCAAAAAAAGAGTAGAAATTTTTCTCATATATTCTTTTTTCCGACCTCCCGGCAATAACTGTGCCTGCTGACAGATTGACTGACAACCGAAGGTCATAACAGGCAGTAAAGATACTAATTTGTTGGTTGGCAGGCAAAAACTACCAGTGTCAAGTCAAGTGTAGAATGTCGGGTAAGCCGCCGCTATTTTTCACCTTGTGCCAATCAACAAAAAAGTAAGCATAGCCTTAGCTACGTGAATCTTTTTTTTGAGAAGCACAAGGTAGAAAGAGCAAGGCTTGGGCCGTCAGACTATGCTTGACCTGACACTAATCGTAGAAGTTCCAGGAAACACCAAACCTGAGCCCTCCCGGATTGATGGGATAGCCTATGGTGTGGAAATAATTATTGTCAGGATATCCTTGATTTATGTGGTCATATTTTACAAAAATATTGGCACGTTTCAGGTGAAAATTGACGAATGGATTAATAACCGGATAGTTGCCAACTTTTCTTTGGCGTTGAATGAAAAACTGTCCGGTTGCCGGCATGAAATCGGGTGCGTAATAGGCTGTGTGGTAGCGTAAATCAAACCCAATCTGGAAAAAGAGCACCTGAAACAGGGTGTTTTCGAAATAATTGGAGCTGAAAACAGAGACCTCCGGCAGGGGTACGATTTCATCATTACTGGTGATTTGATAAACAATTTCGTTGCGACTGTGCAAATTCCAAAGTTGGAAGTGCTTTTTGAGTTTCACCTGGATGAGTTTCAGAAAGGCACTGGTTTGTTCGGGGAGCGCTTCCTGATTCCAAAATACATAATCATCTATGAGACGTATCTCACCTGTCAGGTTAAGCCGCTGTGTGGGTATGAAGATTCCACCTTGTACTTTTATGGTTTTTGTCGGATCAAATCGCTTGTTCCACTCAAAATGGTTGCTGTAATATTTCTCAGTAAAAAAACCGGGTGATGTAAGGTAAACACCGCCTCTGGCAAAAAACCCGGCTGTGTCTTTACGAATGCGGAACTGGCTTCTCAGTCCGCCTGTTATTTCACTGTCTCCGGCTTTGTGTCCCTGAAACCAAATACGCAAGCCACCATCAAAAAAGAAATTGTTACCTCTGTTTTTGAATAACTGACCGCCAATGGCCGTGGCACTTCGTTGCTCATTGTCCTTCCGGTAAATGTAATCGGTGGTATCAGTCCCGGCTTCATTCAAAACGGGGGTGGAAGGGGCCGGCCATTTTAGTCTTTCCCACTCATTCATCAGGTAAACCCTCATTCCAAAACGCAAGAAGGGGTTGGCCTCCTCATTGAATTTGAGTTGAATGGTGTTGCGTATGGTGTTGTGATAAGTGGTGTCTTTGGTTTGGGTCGGATCAATTAATATTTGTGAATAAAAGGGGGCAATTTCAGTTCCCTGCTGATAATAGCTTTGCAGCTCATCAATCTTGTAGGCCCGCCTGTACCGGTTCAGTTCGAAGGTGTGGCTGGCAGTGGCAAGCGGTGTGGTTCCTTCTGTAGAGTCGTTAACCTGAATATTGACTTTACCGATGTCCAGTTTTTGATTAATGAAAAGCTTATAATTATCAATTCGGGTAGAGGCTGTGGTAAAGTTAACCGGGATGTATTCAGGTCCGTCGTATTCGTTATCCTGAGGATTCAGGATTTCGTTGTCTGTAATGATACCCCCATTTTTAAACTGATCTGCCTTACCATAAAAAAAGGATCCATGCAATGAATATTTTTCCCCGGAATAAGATGAGAAGAAGCGGAAAAAACGATCTTCAACTTTCTGTGCCTGGTATTTCCCAACGGATGAAATGAGTTTGTAATTAAATCCAAAATTTAAATCCTCATTTACATTTTGTGTGAAGATTACTCCTACATGCTCTTCACTCCTGTTTTTGGGCCCGCTATGCTGGTAATACAGGTTGGTGTATGGAGTTCTGGTATTGTAATATCGCCATTTGTCAGGATCTGTAAACCAGTAGTCGAGGTTTTCAACAAATAAAAACCGGGGTTTAACTTCAAAATCTTCAAGAACTACTGATTTGGCCGGAGCACCAAGATTACCGGTATAGGCATTTACAATAGATCTTTGATATACGGGATTGTAAATTTGAAATCCTGTTGAAAGTGTATCAACCGCAATGGTATCTGACAAACTGTAATCGTCCGCCAGATGCCATGTCTTTACTTCCCGTGGGATGAATGGTGTCTGACTCCCTTCTTCCTGATCCTGATTGTTGTCCATGTCCATTCCCCGCTGCATTCCCGGACGTTGTCCACCGGGGCCGTTGCCGCCCATCCGGTTTCCTATTTGTTGAAACTGGGCAACAGAGGATAAAGAAAAGACCAATAATAAAGTATGTAAGAGCCAAAATTTTCTCATTCCAGTATATTTTCTTTAACGTTGCTTTTGGTGTATAAATGAGCCCCTAAAGATGAACGTTAAATTTGGTGGCAAAGATATTGAAAAATAAAATGCGGGAAAGCTTATGCCAAAAACAACCATATATTTGTATAGTAATTATCAAATGTCAAGTCCATATGCAAACTCTGCTCTCTTTGCCCGAAAATTTGGTTGCCTCTTTTAATGAAATTGAAAAAAGTAAGGGGCGCCAATATTATGTTGACTGCGATCCGGAAGGTGAAAAAGTCGGGTCGGGCGGCGGCACCGCCTGGCTTCTTTCACGCCATTTCGCTGAATCGGGCTTTTCGGATTTTGACGATTATCTGAAATCTGAAAATAAAATTATTATTCATGCGGGTGGTCAAAGCCGCAGGCTTCCTGCCTATGCACCTCTGGGTAAAGTTTTAACCCCTGTGCCGGTTTTTCGCTGGAGCAGAGGTCAAAGTCTTGATCAGAATCTTTTGGATTTGCAACTGCCTCTTTACGAAAGGTTAATGGATATTGCCCCCAAGGGTAATCATACACTTATCGCCAGTGGTGATGTGCTGATCCGGTACAACAAACTTCCTGCCGAACTTCCACAAGCGGATGTGATTTGTCTCGGAATTTGGGTCGATCCTCATCTTGCTTCCCGGCACGGAGTGTTTTTCACCCCCCGCAATAATCCTGCGCAGCTCGATTTTATGCTGCAAAAGCCATCCCATCAGAAAATTGAGGAGCTTACGGATTCTCATCTTTTTATGATGGACATCGGGGTGTGGATACTGAGTGACCGTGCGGTAAATACTTTGATGAATAATTGCAGCTGGAGTGGAATTCATTTTCAGAATGGAAAGCCCTCTTTTTATGATTTGTACAGCTCGTTTGGCACTTGTCTTGGAAATAACCCGGTTAATCAATCGACCTCAATTAATGATTTGTCGGTAGCCATTGTTCCTCTCGAAAAGGGGGAGTTTTATCATTTCGGAACCAGTGAGGAGTTGATTACTTCAACAGAAAGGATTCAAAACACCGTAAAAGATCGTCGCGCAATATTGCATAATCGTGTTAAACCACATCCATCTGTTTTTGTGCAAAATGCCAGGACAGGCATCAAATGGGACGACTCTCATCACCACATATGGATTGAAAACAGCATTGTGCCAGAGTTATGGGAATTGTCCAATCACCATGTTCTTACCGGAATTCCTGAAAACAGGTGGAGTTTAAAGCTTTCTGAAGGTATCTGCGTCGATGTTGTTCCTGTTGGGGAAAAACAATTATGCCTCAGGCCCTATCATATCGATGACAAATTTTCCGGAGAGGCCGGAGACGATCAGACCCGCTGGTTGGGGGTTTCTTTGAAGCAATGGATGGCAGATCGTGGCATTAGTTTATCTGATGCAGGTATTGATTCTGCAGAAGATGTTCAGAATGTCCGGCTCTTTCCGGTGCTGGAGCAGGAACAGTTGACTGAAGATCTGGTGAACTGGATGATAACCAATGATGATGAGGGTAATAAATTCTCGAAATTATGGACGTCACTTCCACGTCTGTCGGCTTCAGGCATTAGTCAAAAGACCAACCTCCACAGGATGTTTCAGCAGCGTTCTGAATTCCGGAAACAAAACATTGCAGCTCTCTTACACAACTACAAGCACAGTGTTTTTTATCAGTCGGATTTAAGTCGCCTGGCGGGAGATTTTGTTGATGGAAAACTGGAATTCCCAAATGAGTTGCCAAAATCGGAATCGCCGTATATTCGTTTTAGAAATCATATGCTCAGGGCTCAAATAGAAAGACTTTCGGGAAAAAACGGAGGGAGCGAGTCTGACAAAGCGTTTGACGTTCTGAGGCGTGAGATAATGGAGTCTGTAAATCACCGGCAGGTACCTCGACTTAATGTTTTCAGAGATCAGATAGTATGGGGACGGAGTCCTGCCAGGTTGGATTTGGCAGGTGGCTGGAGCGATACTCCACCTTATTGCATGCAGACGGGAGGGCGTGTTCTGAATCTGGCGGTAAACCTTAACGGGCAGCCGCCGCTTCAGGTTTTTATCCGTTTGTCTGATAAACCCCATATTGTTTTGAGATCGGTTGATAATGGAGGTTTTGAGGTGGTAAGGACCTTTGCTGACCTGTCTTTAAAAGACAGTGTAGGGTCCGCTTTTTCTCTTCCAAAGGCTGCGCTTAGGCTGGCGGGGTTTCATCCCGATTTTTGCGGGGCAGCCTTTAATTCCCTAGAAGAGCAGCTGAAAAATTTTGGAGGTGGTTTTGAAATATCATTACTGGCAGCTATTCCCAAAGGGTCAGGGTTGGGAACCAGCTCTATTTTGGCGGCTACGATTCTTGGTGTATTGGCTGACTTTTGTGACCTTGGATGGGATAAACAAGCCATCGCTCATCGAACACTGGTGCTGGAACAAATGTTGACAACAGGCGGGGGGTGGCAGGATCAGTATGGCGGAATTTTCCCGGGTATTAAATTACTGGAAACTGAGCCTGGGATCCAATCTCAAATGAGCATTCGTTGGTTGCCTGATTTGTTGTTTACGCAATTGCCATATAAATCTAATTGGTTACTCTATTATACCGGGATAACCAGAGTTGCCAAGAATATTTTGGGCGAAATTGTAAGAGGAATGTTCCTGAATCAAGGAGACCGCCTTAGAGTTCTGGATGCTATAAAAGACCATGCTTTTGATGCATACGATGCACTTCAACAGTGCGATCTTGAAAAAACCGGGCGTATGATAAGACGGTCATGGGAGTTGAATAAAGCCCTTGATCCCGGTACCACCACTGCCGAAATCACCGCTCTTGTTGATCAAATTGATGATTTGACATATGGGTATAAGCTTCTTGGTGCAGGGGGTGGTGGATATTTACTTATGTGTGCAAAGGATGAGACAGCTGCCTCAAGAATAAGAGAAAGACTGATCGGAAATACTCCCAACTCAAAAGCCAGATTTGTTAACATGGAGCTGAATAATAAGGGACTCGAAATTTCACGATCTTAATGAATTTGATTTTTTAACGGTAAAATAAATTTAAAGAGATGGAAACTAAAATACCAATTGGAATTATTGAGTTGGAAGAAATGGAGTTTTATGCCTATCATGGTTGCTTTAAAGAAGAGAATGTGGTCGGTAACCGTTTTCTGGCCAATATTGCCATTAAAACAGATATGGGCAGGCCCATGCAAACAGATAAAATAGAAGATGCTCTCAATTACGTGAAAGTATATGAGCTTGTTCGAACAGAGATGCAACAAACCTCTAATTTGTTGGAGCATGTCACAGCCAGGATTATTGATTCTCTTTATCGTCATTTTCCTGAAATACAGTGGTGCAGGGTGAAAGTCTCCAAAATGAATCCACCCATGGGCGGACAAATGAAAAGGGTGAGTGTTACTCTTGAGAGGTGAGCATTGTTTAACGATGGGGGCATTAGGGGTTAATTATTAAGTTTTTAGATGGAATTTAGAAAGATCCGGTGTCTGTTATTGAAGAAAAATCACCTAACTATTGGGCGAAATCGAAATTATTCTTTACTTTTGCAACCGCATTTTTGACCAATAGATGGTCGGTTGGCCGAGTGGCTAGGTCCCGAAGCATCGGGACAAAACCATCTACGGCTGTTCAAAAAAAACAGGGTCGGTTGGCCGAGTGGCTAGGCAGTGGTCTGCAAAACCATCTACGGCGGTTCGAATCCGCCACCGACCTCACAAACACCAGTCTCAGATAAGGGGCTGGTTTTTTTGTTTATAAGGTTGTTGGTTTAACTAACTCAAAAAGTACCTCTGGGTGTAGTGACGGACAATGGAAAGTGGTTGCTGTTGCCTGTCCCTGACAGGGATTCAAACCCTTTTAGGGCTGCTATTCCGCCAGCTCAAAATACCATTAAGAAGGATTTTAATAATCAGGCCCGGTTTTTTTTGAAACCAATAAAAAACCGTTCGCTAACGAACACCAGGTATTCGAAAATGGGCAAAAGGCGATAGTTGTAAGTTGACTTAAGTTTCTTTGAATCATTGTTTTGGTTTTTGTGGCATATGCTTTGGAATAGAGCGGGCAGAAACAAAAACTAAAAACAGGAAATTATGAAACGAGTAAATTTAATTTCAGGCCTTATTATCTTAGTTATGATTTTCTCCGGTTCTTCTGCTATGGCGTCAGGAGATCCTGCTGATGTGTTAACAGGGAAATCTCTAACAGAATTAGGAGAATATCAAATTACCGAAATTGGAACAGAAGCAATAGGAAAGGAAAGCTTCAGAAAGTTTCGGGTGGAATATGAAAATGGACAATCACCTGTGACCATCCTTTTGAATGAGCGAAAAAGGTGTAATGATTTCATTGTACGGAGTAGTGTTATGGAAATCCAGTATGTTTGCCGAAAGTCAGGTTTTGGTGCAACAACCATAGGTAATAGCAACTACAGACAATTGCCTGAACAAACGAACCAAATGTTTCTTTCGCAGGAAGCTTTGCGAAACCAGAAAACAATTGTGAATAAAAAAGTATCTGTCGAAAATGCTTTAGGGTTAATTGCCTGCTACTATCCGCTTTTATTTGAAAATATTCAGAATATTGCGGCTCAGAAATAAATTGAGCTTATCTCCTTCGCATCTGTCTTATGCGGATAACTTGATGTCTTCTGCGAGTATAAAAGTATTAAGCAACAGGTTTATAGGAATACTTTCATAACTTGATTAAAATGGTTATTTTTGGAAAAGGCTGCCCTAAAAAGGCAGCCTTTTCTCAAAGTGCTGAATGACCAGACCCATCCTGTTTTTTCTTCTGACGTCTGCCTCTCAAACTTCTGCCTGGTGCAATGAGCCTTAATTTGTCGAACTATAGTGTTTGATGACTTTTATGTTTTTTCAAGGAAAGCTTTACAGTCACAGTGAACTACGGCGAAAAAGCTTAACGAAGAAAAAATAAAATAGAACAAGAATTAGTTTGGGAAAATACGATTCTTTGCACTAATAACATGCGACCGGTTTACCTGGGGCTTGCTGAGAAACAATTATGTGTCTACGCATCAGCACATTGAGGGTGCTTTAATAAAAATGAGGCTGCTGACTTTTTCAGGAGCCCCTACTTAAATCTTACCAGGTTGGCGTCGGGCGGTATCTGAAAGTTTGACAACTTATTGATAGTTTACTATTTAAAGGGTTTTTCCAATTATTTGTTTTTCTGCTGTTAAAAAATCTAACCATTCATTCCGAGTGTTTTAATAACCATCAAAAAGCGTTATTTTTGTTGTTTAGTTTTGAATAGAAAATTTGTATCCCTGAAACAGGGAGTGATCAAATAAAAGATATTAAAGTCTGATAATTATGAGCAGTACTACAGAAGGGGGTGCCCCTGCCGGCAAAGGCAATTTTATTCATCAGGAAATAGATAAAGACCTCGGTGAAGGTAAAAATGGTGGCGCAGTCTTAACGCGTTTTCCGCCTGAACCCAATGGTTATTTGCACATTGGGCATGCCAAGTCTATTTGTTTGAATTTTGGTTTGGCCGAAAAGTATAATGGTGGATGTAACCTCCGGTTTGATGATACCAACCCGGCCAAAGAAGAGGTTGAATATGTGGATTCCATCAAAAAAGATGTTCGCTGGTTAGGCTTTGAGTGGGAAGGAGAGGAACATTATGCATCAGATTATTTTGATCAGCTGTTTGAGTGGGCTGTAAAGCTTATTAAGGCCGGAAAAGCTTATGTTGACGATCAAGCTGCGGATGAAATTGCTGCTCAAAAAGGGACACCTACCAGGCCAGGAGTTGAGAGTACGTTCCGCGACCGAAGTGCGGAGGAGAACCTGGATCTTTTCATGCGCATGAAGAATGGGGAGTTCAAAGAGGGAGAACGGGTTTTAAGGGCTAAGATCGATATGGCCTCTGCTAATATGCATATGCGCGATCCCATTATGTACCGTGTCATTCATAAAGAGCACCACCGCACCGGTGATAAGTGGTGCATTTACCCAATGTACGACTTTACCCACGGACAGAGTGATTTTATTGAAGGCATTACGCACTCCATTTGTACCCTTGAGTTTGAAGTGCACCGCCCGTTATATAACTGGTTTCTGGAACAAATACTGGAGGGTGAACCGGAACCTGAACGTAAACCACGTCAGATAGAGTTTGCCCGCCTGAATATCAATTACACAGTAATGAGCAAACGGCGCTTGCTTGAATTGGTACAAAAAGGAATCGTAAGCGGATGGGATGATCCTCGGATGCCAACCATTTCAGGTCTGCGTCGGCGCGGGTATACCCCGGAATCGGTAAGGGCTTTTGCAGAACGCGTAGGAGTTGCCAAGCGTGATAATATCATTGATGTGGCATTGCTGGAGCATTGTGTTCGTGAAGATCTCAATAAAAGAGCTCCGCGTGTAAATGCGGTGATAGATCCGGTGAAATTGGTACTTACCAACTATCCCGAAGATCAGGTAGAGTGGATGGAAGCTATTAATAATCCTGAGGATGAAAGCCAGGGCAGCCGTAAAATTCCTTTTACTCGTGAGCTTTATATTGAGCGCAACGACTTTATGGAGGAACCTCCTAAGAAATTTTTCCGCCTTGGGCCCGGGCGTGAGGTTCGTTTGAAAAATGGATACATCATCCAGTGTGAAGATTTTAAGAAAAATGAGAATGGAGAGGTTGAAGAAATCTATTGTACTTATGACCCCCAAACACGAAGTGGCAGTGATACCAGTGGCAAAAAAGTGAAAGGAACCCTGCACTGGGTAAGTGCTACTCATAGTATTCCGGCTGAAGTTCGTCAATACGATCGCTTGTTTATGGACGAAGATCCGGCGGGTCATAAGGAAAAAGACTTTAAAGAATTCCTTAATCCTGAATCATTGAAAGTTTTGACCAAATGTCGTGTGGAACCATCACTGAAAGACGCCAAAGAGCTTGACTCTTTTCAGTTTCAGCGACTCGGTTATTTTTGCGTAGACCCGGATAGCACAGAAGACCATTTGGTTTTCAACCGTACGGTTCAGCTGCGTGATACCTGGGCCAAGATGAATAAGAAGAAATAATAACCTATTAGGTGCGGCGGATACCAATCCGCCGTTTTTTATTTGTGGGTTTACGCCTGGTATTGTTGGCTTAATGGTTTATCATAACTGATCTCTCAGTGCAATTAGATGATTCTCTTACCTGGGTTTAGTGCAAGGGAGAAAAGAATCATCTTATCACGTAAGACTTTTAAAACGCTGATGAAGACCTGAATAATCTGGTGTGATAATGAAGATGAAAGGTGTCAGCATCTTATTTCTTTTTTGGGAGCCAGGCTGTGAAGAAAACCTTTAGTGATGCGGCGCATATGGGCAAAAAGTAATTGGCTGCCAATAAGGAAGAAGGCATATCGGCCCGGGTTACCCTTTGCAACATATGCATAATGCTCGGCAAGAAAGGCCAAAACCGACGGTCGGTTGTTGATTTTTCGCAAATTGCGTATTCCCTGTCGGTGCGATATGCGTTTCTTTATTTTTATCCGGTTGAGATCAATTAAGGAAAATGAGAAATTCCCATTTTCGTTTTTAATGATTAACACATTTCCGGCGCTCATGTCCTCATGAAGTATTCCTTTGGGATGAATATCCAGAGCCATCCATTCTGCGTATTCCTTTAAAATTTGCTCCTGATCTTTCGGGTGTTTCCCGTTGAGCACATCTGATAGTGTGAAATGATGGTTGTTGAAAATTGATATATAATAGTTTTGGCGGATGATGGCCCATTTCCCTTTGACAATTATATAACCAAGTGGTTGAGGCGTATCAATCCCTTTCCGGAGAAGTTTTTTGGCAATTTCATAGGATCTCTGAGCTTTGGTTTTTCGAAAGCATGAATACATCATACGATTGAAAATTGTCACTTTCTTAAAGGCTTTTACACAAAGTCGGAACTCTCCGTAATCAAATATTTTTATTTCATTACGTCCTTTTTTCAAGGTTATACCTTCTTTCTCAAAAAAAATTGGAAGGTTTTTAAGGAAATGTCCTAATCCGGGGAGGCGTGATTCAATTTTTATTGTTTGCATGAGCTGTAATATTTGATGTGTAGAATGGGATTTCAAATTTCGGATTATTGATCGTTATCTTTTCGGATTAATCAATCAACCGCCGAAAACTGCAGATGGTCATACTATAACTCAGGTTGAAGTGATGCTGATTAGCAGGCGGGATTTAATGAAGCCCCGTTTGTGGGAATAAAAAACCGGAAAACACAACCTTTAAGTGTTTTCCGGTTAAAAAGGAAATAGACTTCATACAAAAACAAACATTCGTTTTATTGCACTACTGACATGTTGTTTTAATTTTCATGTTGCCTTCTTCTTCTAAAAGAAACAGGCTTCATTGTATGAGTTCTATATAAAGATATGGTTTAAGAAATTGCTGAGTGAAAAAAAAATCTCCAATTATGAAAAGAGGAGGATGAGTTGCCCCTTTAGGGGGATGAACCGGTTGGTTTTATTATTGATTCAACCATTGTTTAACCTGTGAGGCTTTGTCTCTGCTCACAATTACTTTACGGGCGGGATTTAGATTAGGCAGCAGTTTTATGAATAATTTGCTGCCAAAATAATGCTCCACTTTTTCTATTGCATCAATGTTAATGATGAACTGTCGGTTAACCCTGAAAAAAACTTCCGGATTTAATTCTTTTTCCAGATCGCCGAGGGTGACATCCACAATGTATTCTTTTTGTTTAAATGTTGTGGCCTGAGTCAGCTTTTCATCGACTGAAAAGAAGGCAATTTCGTCAACCGGTACTTGCTTGTAGCCATCTCCGCGCGATACCATCATTCGCTTACGGTATTTGTTTTGAAGGTTGCTCACCTCTTCAGCCAGTTTGCTGTAGTCGATAGAGGGGGCCAGATTGAACTGTTGGTTCATGATCTCAATCACCTTGTCAACTTTTTGAAAAACCTGTTTTAAGGCATCTGTTTTTATGGGTTTTAGCAAATAGGCAATGCTGTTTACATCAAAAGCTTCTATTGCATACTCGTCATAAGCCGTGGTGAAAATAATGCCTTTGTTGGTGACATCAACCTGCTCGAAAATGGAAAAGCAAACCCCATCGGCCAGTTGAATGTCCATAAAAATGAGAGCAGGTCCCGGATTTGACTTAATCCAGTCTACTGTGTCTGCTACAGTTCTCAGTTCTTCTTCAACATTCCATTCAGGACGGAGGGTTTCAACTTTTGTTCGCAAAGCCGCAGAAAGCAGAGGCTCGTCTTCTACTATTAATATTTTATAATCCATATCCTTGATTTTTGTCTATTAAAGGGATGGAGACCGTAAATGTATCACTGGCATTAATGATTTCTACCTGATCCTTTAAGGCAAGATACTCATATCTCTTTCTCAGATTGTCGAGACCTGTGTTGGTAGAATAAGTCGAGGTTTTGGGCTGATAGTTATTGGAAACCATTAACCGGTTGCCGGCCGTTGAAATTGAAATCGCCAGTGGCCTGGTTTCTGTGGCTATGTTGTGCTTGATGGCATTTTCAACAAGGTACTGTAAACTTAAAGGAGGCAGCAGTTTTGAGGTATCTTCTTCTGTTGTTTCCATGGCATAGCTGAAGCCGTCTCCAAGTCGCTCTTTGTGAAGGCCAAGATAGGATTGGATAAAAGTTGCTTCATCCCGAAGGGTTACCAGTTTGTGTTTTGAACTTTTTAGAACGTAGCGGTAAACATCCGTGAAATTTTCAGTAAAAGAGAGCGCTTTTTGAGGATTATCTGGTATGATAGCCATTAAGGTACTAAGGTTGTTAAAAAGAAAATGAGGATTGAGCTGATCCTGAAGGGCAAAATAGTCCATTTTTAACTTTTCCTGACGCAGCTTTTCATTCTCAAGAATAAAAAACCTGAGTGTTTTATGGTAGTTTGACGCAATGAGAGCAAAAACGTAAATGGTAATGAATAATACCAGGATGGTGAGTCCCAGCACAAAGTCAACTTGTTCTCCCGGTTTATGATTGATGTCAAAATAAGGCCGTGCCAGGGTGGCCAATACTCCGGTAATCCCCAGCCAAAGCAGGGCGAAAACTAAAAGGGAGGCCACTCTTTTTCTTAAAGCTTCGTGCCATGGATACTTTCTTGCAATCAGTGAATCAAAGATGAAGATGCCCTCACTTAGAAATACAAATACCAAAATGCTGAAAAATACCCCCGGAATCTTTACTTCATCCAGGGTTGTATTCTGATTGATGATCACTATGAGAAACGTGAAAAACACAGATGCCAGAATTTCAGCGATGAGCCGCTTGTATAAAGCAATTTTTTTTGGCATCTGATCTTTGTCAAAACATGAATGATATTTGAGGTTTCTTTTGGTCATTCAACATGGCTTTAATTGGTAACTCCAAGCTTTCCTGTGGCTTTCATCCAGGATGCTTTAAAAATCTGATAATCCGACCTGGCCTGCACCAGAGAGGCCCGCGCTCTTTGATGGGCTGCCTGTGCGTTGAGCAGGTCGGTAATGGTATTTAATCCCGCATTATAGCTAATCTCAACCTCAGAGAGTGATTCAGTGGCTTCGGCCAGATTCCTCCGGGCCAACTGGATTTTCTCGGTACTTTCCTCAAGCTTCAGACGGGTCTGACTGATTTCGAGATTGACCAGCTCTCTGGTATTTTGGAGCTCTAATTTAGCCATTTGTTGGCTGATTTCGGCTTTTTGAGTTTTGTGTTTTTTCTCCCGCCAGTGAATTATGGGGATAGACAGGCTGGCGCCGGCGTTGAGTTGCCATGAACCGGGGGAAATGTCAGGAGCTTCCAGATAGCCGTAGCTTACCTGGGCTCCGATCTGTGGAAGATAATCGGCACGTGTGAGTTTTTTCTCCATTCTTGCCAGATCAACCCTATTCTTCAGAATTTTTATTTCAGGACGGTTGCCGGCCCCCTCATCGGAGGTGTTATTCTTGTTTCTTGTCTTTTTTTGCGTGAGTATCGGCTCCTGGGAGGCAACAATTGCCTCATCAAGAGGGCGACCTATTGTTTGGGCAAGATTCATCTGTAATAACCTTATGGCATTTTTGACTTCAATGGCAGTGACTTCCGCTTCATTTTTCTTTACCCTCACCTGCAAAATTTCACTTTTAGGAATCAGGCCCAGATCATAACTGGCTTGCAATTGCTCTTCCAGAGAGTCCAGAGCTTCGGTGTAACGGTCAACCACTTTTTTCTGTTCCTGCATGGCCACCAGGTTCCAGTAAGCTTTATCGGTTTGTAAAATGATCTCGGCGTTTTGTTTAACCTGGGCATTTTTGGCAATTTCCACCCCTTTTTGAGCCATTTTATTGGAAAGTCTCACTTTTCCTCCGGCATAAATCGCTTGCTGTGCCGTTATCTGAGCCTGGTAAAGTTCCAGGCTTTCACGATCAAATCCAAATTGCTTTAGTTCCTCCAGATTGGGGATATACATGGCACTTCCGCTACCATCGATCGATGGTAGATAGGCGGTTCCGGCTTCTTTTACGGAGGCCTCAGCTTTTTTTACCTGAAGCCCCGATGACTGAATTTGCTTGTTGTTGGCCAATGCCTCGTTTCTGCACTTCTCAAGCGTTAGCGGGGTCTGGGCAAATCCCGATCCTGATAATAAAATCGTGACCAGTGATATATATATTGTATTTTTCAGCATCATTTCTAATCAATTTTATTTTTTATCCTCGTCATGATGTGACAAAGAGCGTGTATTTACTTTATAGAAAACGGCATAAAGTACGGGGACAATTATGAGTGTGATGACTGTTCCGAAAAGTAAACCAAACATTATGGCGACGGCCATTCCCTGGAACATTTCATCAAACACCAATGGGAACATACCCAAAATGGTAGTGAGGGAGGCCATCATCACCGGGCGTACCCTTGAAACAGTGGCGCCAATGATAGCGGTGAGTTTATCTTTTCCGCTGTTGATGTCAATATTGATCTGATCAAGCAGTACAACCGAGTTCTTAATCATCATCCCAATCAGTCCGAGCCCTCCGATAATGGCCAAAAAGCCAAAATTGAGACGCGTAATCAGGAAACCTGCAATGATTCCGATGAAGGCCAGCGGAACGATCAGGAATATTAGAGCCGGTTGTCTGAAGTTATTAAACAGCGCAATGGTAATGAGCACCATCAGCAACAAGGCCAGTGGTAAATTCTGTGCAAGGGCCTGGTTGGCTGTTTTGTTAGCCTTTATCTCGCCTTCCCAATCCAGCTTGTAACCTTCGGGCAAATCGATGGCTTCAATTTTGCCTTTTATTTTTTCCATTACCTGGGGCGCTGTCTTGCCTCTAACGGGGTCACACTGGGCCTTGATGGCTCTGATTCCGTTGTAACGACAAATGAGGTAGTTTCGCCCTTCAAGACTCAGAGAGTCGGTTATTTGTCCCAAAGGCACGCTGCTTTGCGAATAATTGCCCCAAACAGGAACCGATCCGATATCAGAAGGATTTTCTGAAAGGGATGGAGCCAGTTTCAGAACCATGGGCAGTTGCGTGTCATCTTCGTAATATGTGCCGACCGGCATTCCTTCCGAAGCAATTGAAAGGGCAGAGGCCATAGAACTTCTGGAAATGTTAAGGGGTCTTGCTTTTTCAGGGGCGTAAACAGGAATCAGATTTTTTACTTTGTTACCCCAGTTGTCGTTGACGAAAATGGCTGTGGGCTCTTGCGCCATTATATCTTTGGCTTTTTCTGCAAGATTTCTCAATATCCCGGGATCCGGGCCTGAGAACATAGCCTGGATCTTATAATCTCCTCCGATGGAAGAATATTGGCGACATCTTATCGTGGCATTGGGGTATTCTTTACCGATTTCTTTTTCAATTCGCTCTATTAAAACCATGGCTTCGTCAAAGGTGTGTGTTTCCACAATTAGTTCGCCATAGCCGGGATTGAAACTGTTCATGGGCCGCGACAGAGTATAACGAACCGGGGAACTGCCCAAAGCACTCGTTACTTTGGTGACTTCATCCCATGTAAGAAGGGTTTTCTGAATCTGGGCCAGATCTTTTTCTACCTGGTAAATATCGGTTCCGTCGGGCAGGTGGTATTCAACCATGAATTGATTGTATTTGGCTACCGGAAAGAAATCTTTATTAATAAAGCGAAATGCCCAGAAAGAAATCACCAGTATAACAATTGTTGCAGCTGCTACCAGCGATTTGTGCCACAGGGCAAACCGGATGGTTTTTTTGAAGAAACGATAAAACCCACCGGAATAGATGTCTTCCTGATTTTCGCCCTGCTTCTTGTGGGGGTTATCTTTACGGTAAAACAGGGATGCCATAAAAGGGGCCTGAATCATGGCCAGTACCCAGCTCATAGTGAGCGAAATGGCCAATACATAGAATAATGGTTTCATAAACTCACCGGCAGCGGTGGTGTTAAAAGCCAGTGGCATGAATGCCAGTATGGCGATGACGGTTGCTCCGATAAGTGGCAGGGCATTTTGTTTGGCCGCCAGTACAAATGCCTTGTGCCGTTCAATGCCTTTTTGCATGTCGGCCAGAATGCCGTCTACCACCACAATGGCATTGTCCACCAACATCCCCATAGCAATAATAATGGCTGCCAGAGAGACCTTGTCGAGCGTCATATTCATGAAGCCCATGACGATAAAAGTACTGAGAATGGTGAACACCAGACTGCTGGCAATGAGTAACCCCGCTCTGAATCCCATTGCTATCAACAGGACCACAATAACAATGAGTACCGATTCCAGTAAGTTTATGGAGAAATCGCTGATCGCTGTTTGTACTTTTGATGGCTGGTCGTAGATTTTATGAACCTCAATTCCGATGGGGATTTCTGCCTTCAATTCAGTCAGTCTGACATCTACCCGCTCACCCAGTTTGATGATGTTATCGCCCGATTCCATGGCAATGGCTAAACCCAGAGCCGGCATGGAATTAAAGGTTAATCCGCTTTGTCTGGGGCGATAAAAACCTTTGGAAATATCGGCGATATCCCCCAACCGAAAGCTTCTGCCATCATGGGTGAAAATATTCAGATCCTGAACCTCCTTCAGAGATCTTAATTTGGTGCCTACATTTAGCCGAATACGCTCAGCACCTGATACAACAGATCCGGCATCTACTACTTCTCCTTCATCGTTGAGTGTTTGTACAATGGCCATCGGGTTTATTCCCAGATGAGCAAATTCTTCTGCTGAGAAAGCGATGTTGACTACCTCGGTTTGCCGGCCGATCACTTCAATGCGTTTGACCCCTTTTACTTCCAGAATTTCCTGCTTCAGAAAATCGGTGTAATCACTCAGCTCCTGGTAAGAGTAACCATCGCTGCTGATGGACATGAAAATGCCGTATACATCACCAAAGTCGTCATTGACAATGGGCTCACTTGCCCCCTGAGGCAGTGAAGACCGGGCATCATGGACTTTACGACGCAAGTGATCCCATATCTGCGGCAATTCGGCAGTTGTAACATATCCTTCCAATGTGACGGTTATTTGGGACATCCCGGGCAGAGAGCGGGATTCTATAAAATCTATGTTTTCGAGCTTCTGAATGGCTTCTTCCATGGGCTCGGTCACTTCAAGATCCACTTCTTCAGCCGAGGCTCCGGGGTAAGGCGTAATCACCACTGCCGCTTTGACCGGTATCTCGGGGTCTTCAAGTTTGCTCAAGCCGGAAAATGACCCTATTCCTCCAATAACAAGGATGGTGAACAGAGTGATGAGTAAAGATTTTTTATGAAGTAATTTCTCTAACATCCGTCTTTAATTTAAAATGAAGTATTTTGAGATAAAGGTTTTACTTTCTGGCCTTCAAGAAGAGAGTGTACCCCGGCTGTCACAATTTTTTCATTGGGCTGTATCCCCTTTGCTATCTGAATCATTCCCTCGTCGTTGACAAGTCCGGTGGTTACTGGTCTGCGTGAAACCTGGTTGTTGGTTTCATTGAAGATCCAGACATTAGGCTGATTGCCGGAGTAGAAAATAGCTTCGGTTGGAACAACCGGCCGGGACGATTTTTTTGATTCTGTTTCTGCAACAATAGCCTTTGCTGTCATTCCGGGTTTAATAATTTCAGGATCCGGGTTTTTCATTTTCAGGCGCACATGGAATAATCTGTCGTCGCCCGCTTTGTGGCTGATCGAATGGATGGTGGCCGAATGGCGGTTGTCAGTGTGATGATTTACTGTGATGCCGACTTCTTGTCCCTCTTTCAGGGTGTTAACAACCGACTCAGGAACACCAAAGTTGACCTCCAGGGTATTGGTGTCAATGAGAATTAAAACCGGTTGGCCGGGCGCAATGGTTTCATGGTTATTAATGAGTTTTTGAAACACAAAACCCGAAAATGGTGCTGTAAGTCTGGTGTCGGAAAGAGCATTGCTGGCATTCTCCCAGTTACTTTTGGCTGCCAGATAAGCAGACTTTATTTTTTCATAGGTGTTGGCCGGCAATTTGTTTTGCTCATAGAGCTGTGAGTATCTTTCAAATTCTCCCTTTGCCTGGGTGAATTGAGCTTCTGCTGCCAGAAGCCTGGTTTTGAAGTCGCGTTTGTCCAGTTGAGCCAATATTTGCCCTTTTTTAACAAAATCACCTTCATCGAAAAATATTTTTTCCAAAGGTCCTCCTACCCGAAAGGGCACCGAGGATTTACGGTTTTCTTCAATAGCGGCATTGAATGTTTTGGCATTGGCAGTTATTTGAGGCTGCACCTCTTCAATCTTTACGTATCTGGCCTCCTTCTTCTGTTCCGGTTCAGTGCTGCTGCATCCGGTATTCAGGATAACCAAACCGGTAAAAAATAATGTCATTAATGAAGTTCTCATTTTTCCTTTTTTATTGATGGTTCTCACATTTTCGGAGCAAATGTAAGTGTCATTAAAATGGACATTGCCTCTGAGATGGGGAATCGCAGTTAATTAAAATTGAATCGGAAAAATGACCGGTTTAACTGAATTGATGAATGTGCGGACAGGTTAAAATAACTTTTCAGGATGGACAGATGTTTCTACCTTTGTGCTACTTTGGAGGTTTTCCTGTTTTTGAACCAGCAAGAATACTCATGTTTTTCATTCGTGTAAAATTTGTTAATATTATTGGCCGAATGGAACTCGCATGATTAAAGCTTATGTATGTTCTTTGGTGACAACCCTTGCATGCTCGTTTCATCTTTGCTTACAAGATGGCTTCAGTTGCAAGGCTTGAGATATCTGAAAACAGGAGTCCCGATGCTTCGGGATGACTGTTTTGAAGACAGGCATAATGCAGCAATTGTCGTTTTTTTGCAAACAATAAATAATCAAAATATGAAAGTAGTCGCAATCAATGGCAGCCCTCGTAAGGGTGGCAATACAGAGCTAATGATCAAAGAAGCCTTTAAAACCCTTGAAGAAGAAGGGGTGGACACCGAACTGATCCACCTGGGGGGTAAAGATGTGAAAGGATGTACTGCTTGTGGCAAATGTCGCACTGCCAAAGACGGGCATTGCCACATGGAAAATGATGCCATTAATGCGTGTATTGACAAAATGGTGGAAGCTGATGGAATTATTTTAGGGTCTCCTGTTTATTTCTCTGACATTACTACTGAAATGAAAGCTTTGATTGACGTGGCCGGATATGCTACCCGTGGCGCGGGCAATCCGTTGCGACGGAAGGTTGGTGCTGCTGCTGTCGTGGCTCGTCGTGCAGGTGGAATGACCGCTTTCGACAGCATCAATCGCTTTTTCCTGATAGGGGAGATGATTATTCCCGGCTCAACCTATTGGAACGTAGGTTACGGAAAAGAAAAGGGAGATGTTCTCAACGATGAGGAAGGATTGAAGACCATGCGTAACCTGGGAACCAATATGGCGTGGTTGATGGAGAAGCTGGGATAGCAGATAGTTATAGACAATGGGTTTTAAAGGGGAAAGACGTTTTTGGATATAAAACAGGAAAGTCAGCCGGAATAAAAGATCTTTAACTTTTCCCGGCTGACTTCTTTCGTATTCTGATGACTATATCTTTAAACTACTCACTAACTCGCCCGGGGTAAGCCTCCAGCGCAACGCGGAGCACTTCAATAGCGTTCGCAAGTTCCTCGCGGTTGAGGACATAAGCAATTCGCACTTCGTTTTTGCCGTTACCGGGCGTGCTGTAAAAACCGCTTCCGGGGGCCATCATCACTGTTTTGCCTTCAAATTCAAAGTCGCTCAAAATCCACTGACAGAATTTATCGGAGTCATCCACCGGCAATTTCACCATGGTGTAGAAAGCTCCTTTTGGCATGGGGCAAACTACTCCGGGAATTTTATTGAGATTCTCTACCAGAAAATCTCTTCGCTGAATGTATTCTTTGTAAACCGACGTGAAGTATTCGAGTGGTGTATCAAGTGATGCTTCACCAACTATTTGTCCGAGCCCCGGAGGACTCAGTCTGGCCTGCCCAAACTTCAGGGCGGTTTCAATCAGTTTTTTGTTCTTGGAAACCAGAGCACCAATTCTTACACCACACTCACTAAAACGTTTGGATACCGAATCGAACATCACGGCATGTTCCTCAAGTCCTTTCAGATGCATGACTGACAGGTGTTTGTGCTCGTCGTAACAAAACTCCCTGTATACTTCATCCGAAAAGAAGAAAAGATCGTGCTTCAATACCAGTTCGCGCATCTCTTCCATTTCACTTTTTGAATAAAGATACCCGGTTGGGTTGTTGGGGTTGCAAATCACGATACCCTTGGTGCGTGAAGTAATCAGCTTCTCAAAGTCGCTAACCGGAGGCAATGCAAACCCATTGTCGATGGTAGAGGTTACCGGAACAATTTTGATGCCTGCTGAAGTGGCAAACCCATTGTAATTGGCATAGAAAGGCTCCGGAATGATCACTTCATCACCGGGGTTGAGACAGCTCAGGAAGGCAAATGTCAGTGCTTCCGATCCACCTGTGGTGATAAGCAATTCGGTGTGGTCTACATTGATGCCGATTGACTGGTAATAAGAAGCCAGTTTCCGGCGGTATGTTTCATTGCCTGCCGAGTGACTGTATTCAATCACTTTGTCCGTGAGATTCCGGACGGCATCTAATGCTACTTCAGGCGTAAATATATCTGGTTGTCCAATGTTAAGATGGATGACATGGGTTCCTCTTTCTTTGGCTTCTTCAGCGTAGGGAACCAATTTTCGTATGGGTGAAGCAGGCATTTCGCTGCCCCGGTTTGAGATTTTTGGCATAATCGCTGCTGTTTTGTTTCCTACAAAGTTAGGATTGAAAGCGAACAAAGATAATGACACTTTGCATACTTTTTAGCTTTTTTTAGGAATTGTGAGGGGGACGATTAAAAGCTGTAGCTGCAAACCTTTTTATTCCTAATTCCTGCAAAGGTTTTTTTGTGCGTGTCCAGAAAGTTTCATTTACAAGCGTAACACGGTAAATGGGAATTTATGGACACTCACTAAGAATGTCTTAGTCTTTGTTGCGGGTTTTGGGTAATTCTTACTCTAAGTTCCGGAGGGACAAAATGTCGGTAGAAAAATTCTTAGAATAACGAAAAGTTTCGTAGGTAATGGATGTTAGTTTTTATATCCTTTTTTCGGTATGGTTTTTAACGACGGATTCAATCCGTTGCACCTGTCACCTGGTTCCCTTTACCTTTTACCCCATGCCATCCGTCTTCTCTCTTGTTCCCTGTTCTTTTTTAGGTAAATTTGGAACCCGTTATTTTCATTATTAAAGCTCAAATTTCTGATCATGCGTTTGTTTCGTATTTGTACCATTGCACTGATGCTTATGTTTGCAGGTCTGGCTCTGACCGAAGCCCAGATTGTGAGCATCGATAAGAGAAGGACCCGTAATCCCAATCAGGGACTTCAGGGGGCATTCAATCTCGGGTTTAATTTTATTCATACCACTACCGATCAAAAACAGTTGAATTCCAGACTGAAACTTCAGTACAACGATGACCTGAATACTTATTTGTTTTCAACCGATATTGGTTTTAACCAGGTAGGTGGGGAGCGAAATGTAAACAATGGTGGCCTGATGCTGAAATACAACTACTGGGTGCCTGATAAGATTATCATAGCAGAAGGTTTTTTGCAATACCAGTACAACCGGGTGAAAAGTCTGAAACACCGTTACATCGTTGGTGGTGGGCCACGTTTCAACATCGCCGATGGCGAAAAATTTTCCTTTTTCATCGTGGGTTACACCATTTACCTTAATGAGCTTTACGAACACACTGATTATGAAAGACGCAAAAGTCTGGTGAAGTTCAGTTCAATGGGCAGTATGGACTGGGAAATCAGTCCTTCTGCCAGTTTTAATCACACTACTTATTATGAACCGGATTATTCCGATCCGGCCGATTTCAGAATTTGGAGTGAAACAAGGCTTAATCTGAAGATATCTAAAAAGTTCAACTTCGGGTTGTTTGTTAAACTTGAATATGATAACCTGGCACCTCCGGAGGTGGATAACTTGTTTTATACAGTAAGCAATTCGTTTCAATGGCAGTTTTAGGGCAGAGAGCATGGAGCATGGGGCATGGAGTAGGGGGTAGAATGGTGGAATTGCATTCACTCATTCACTCATTCACTCACTCACTCATTCACTCATTAGGTTATGGCAGCATGGAGCAGAGGGTGAGATGGCGGAATGGTAGATTGGTGTCAGGGTAAAGAATACTTATGGATTTGACAAAACACTCCCTCTCGTTTTTAACGAGAGGTAAAGGTCAGTCGTCTGTGACGACAAAATAAAGTAATGGTTAATCTTCCTGCTGTGAAAAAAACACGTCAGAGACGAGTGTCTGAATGCCCCTCGTTGCAAACGAGGGGCAGGGGTGTTGCAAACAAAGGGCAGGGGTAGAACAGAAATTAAAAGTCCAGTGCTTTTGGAATAACTTTTGTTAAAAAAGTCTTGATATTATATTTTATTAATCAATATTTTGTATGATTTTCTCTTTTCTGCCGCAAGGCAGATCTAATATCTAACAATCTATCATCTAATAATCTTATTTAAAGCCAACCCTTATTATGTCACTCAAAACAACCTTCTTTTTGCTGGCATTTCTGCTGCCGGTTCTATCTTTTGCCCAGGGCGTACGTGGAATCATCGTTGACGAAACCGGCGATCCTTTGCCAATGGTTAGTATTTACATGCCTTCTGAACAAGTGGGAACCACCACTAATCTTGAAGGTCAATATGAAATTTCTCTGGAGCCCGGTGAATACAAGCTGGTATTCAGATCCCTTGGCTTTAAGCAACGGGAGTTTAAAGTCACCATCCGAAAAACATGGATTGACCTTGATTTGACGCTTGAGCCCCAATCCTATCAGTTGCGCGAAGTGGTTATTAACCCTTCAGGCGAAGACCCGGCTTATGCCATCATGCGCAAAGCCATTGGTATGGCCCCTTATTATTTGCGGCAAACTGAGCGGTACAACGCGGAAGTTTATTTGAAAGGTTCTTTCAGAATGAACAAAATCCCGCGTTTATTGAAAAGTCAGCTGAAAATTAGTGCCAATGGAACTGAAGTTCCCATAGAGGAGGGACGCACTTACACTATGGAGTCGATGAACGAAATTACTTTTATCGCTCCTGATACCTTCAAGCACACGGTATTGGCTTCACGCAGCTCATTCCCGGCAGGAAATGAATCCACTGCACTTGGCTTTATCAACAGCAGTTTTTATGAGCCCGACAACGACATGGTTATTTCTCCTTTGGCTCCACAGGCTATGCGCCATTACAAATTTCGTTACGAGGGGTATTTCGATGAAGGGAATTACGAGATTAACAAAATAAAAGTGACCCCTAAACGGAAAAGTCAGCAGTTGGTAACCGGGTATGTTTACATCGTTCAGGACTTGTGGAATTTGCACTCAGTGGATGTGGAGGCGGAAATGTTTTTTGGAGATGTGAAAGTGAAACAGGTTTTCCAGCCGGTGCAAGAGAATGCCTGGTTGCCGGTGACACATCAGTTCGATCTGGATGTTTCCATGATGGGGGTAAAGGCCATAGTGGATTATTCGGGGTCCGTTAAATATAAGGAGGTGGAATTGAATAAGGATCTCGAAGCACCTGAGTTTTTGGTTGAGGAGAAAGAAGAAATTCTTGAAGAAGAGCCGTCTGCTGAAGCTCCGAAAAGTGAAAATCAGAAAAAAATTGATGAGCTGCTTTCCAGAGAGGACCTCAACAATAGGGAAATGATGAGGTTGGCAAAGCTGATGGAGAAGGAGTCGGATCAAACAGAGGTGCCGGAATCGCTCGAACTGACCAGCACCTATAAGATGGATGTGAAAAAGGATTCAGTGAAACGGGATTCTGCTTATTGGGAAACCATGCGTCCTGTGCCTCTGACTCCTTTGGAACAGAACAGCTTTGCTTTGGGAGACAGTCTGGCCCGTGCTGCCGAAAACAAGAACGATTCAACGGATAAGAAGGAGACTGGTCTGCTTGGAGAAATTGCCGGTTTTTCAGCCTTTGGGAAGCGTTTTTACATGGCCGATTCGACTGTGACCATTGATTATGATGGTTTAATAGGTTTGGGAAATGTGAATTTCAATCCTGTTGACGGCTGGAGTTACAAACAATCTCTCCGCCTTAAATGGCGACAGGATTCGGTTCATCAGATGATCTTTAAACCTGAAGCTGCCTGGGCATTTTCGCGTGAAGCGTTGATGTGGAATGCCAGTCTTTCTCAGACTTATGCACCCATACAGCGGGGATATTTGGAGATATCGGCAGGTGATGAATCCACCGATTTCAAACCCGGCAGGGTGGATGTGGCCCCATTTGCCGATATGGTTGCCTCTCTGTTTTTCAAAGAAAATTACAAAAGGTATTTCGACCATAGGTTTAGTAGGGTTAGTAATGGAATTGATCTGTCAAACGGTTTACGATGGGATCTATCGGCCACTTACGAACAAATGAAACCGGTGCAGAACAACACCGCCTATTCTTTTTTCGACAAAGAGGAAGATTTCTATCCCAATATTCCCGGAAACCCTATTCTGGAAGCCTCACATCTTATGGCGCAAAACAGCCTTTCATGGAGAACCGGTATCACTTATACGCCCCGCTATTTTTATCGTATTCGTAACGGGCGAAAAATTATGGCACATTCCGATTATCCGACCTTCTCATTGGCTATGGAACATGGTCTTTCCGCGTTTGACAGCGATGCTGATTACTTATTAGTGGAAGGCAGTGTGAAACAGGAAAAAGAAGCCGGCTTTTTTCCGGCCCTTTCCTGGGAAGCCGGAGGTGGATGGTTTGCACGTAATGAGCAAATGCATTTCTCACGGTTCAAACATTTCAATGGCTCTGCCATTCCGGTTCGCTTGACCGGTGGACCATCATTCAGATTACTCGATGATTATGCTTCCTCAACCAACGAGTGGTATGTTACCGGAGACCTGGAGTATTCCTCGCCCTATTTGTTGCTGAAGAACCTGCCCGTTCTTAGTAACCGTTTGTGGCAGGAGTCGCTTCACTTCAATTATTTGTACACCCCTCAGCTGACCCATTACACCCAGATGGGATATTCCATCGATCAAATATTTCTTATGGGGAGTGTAGGGGTATTTGCCGGATTTGAAAATGGGGAATATGAGCATTGGGGGATAAGTGCAGTTTTGGAGTTTTAGTGTAAGACCGATTAGACAATGTTTTTTTTGTGGGGGTTATGTGAAAATCACCCCTGAAATCCTGTTCTTCACAAAGAATACCCCCTTGCTAATCAATAAATTTCAAAAAAGGGGTCTTTTTTTCGTGCAATTGGTTAATGAATATCTTAAATTGCATAGAAGTTAGATTTATTAATACTGTAATGCACTTCTAATGAATGAGCTTTGCTGTATTTTTTATCTGATCACCCTTATTTATTAATTATTTCTTTTTTATTATGAACATTTTTGTAGCAAAGCTTAGCTCCCGCACAAAAAGTGAGGACCTTGAGCAAATGTTTGGCGAGTTTGGGGAAGTAACCTCCGCCAAAGTAATTATGGATCGCGAAACCGGAAATTCTAAACGTTTCGGATTTGTGGAAATGTCTAACGATGACGAAGCTACTACTGCCATCGAGAAATTGGACGACATCGAATTAGATGGCAGCCACATTGTCGTCAAAAAAGCCCGTCCGCGTGAAGAATCTGGAAGCAGAGGTGGAAATGGAGGCCATCGATCTTACCGCAACAGGTATTAAAAAACTTAAGGAGGTTGTCCATCGGGCAGCCTTTTTTTATGCTTGTGGCTGATCATTTCCCCCGGAAAAGTGTCTCCGGGGTTATTGAGCTTGGCCCCTTATCAGGGACCCACGGAGTTTTATGTAGCATCTGCTTTACCTTTACAAATGAGCCCCTCTGTCGCTGAAAGCGGCCAACATTGATAACCCCGGGGGTTTATCCCGGGGGACAGTAGAGTGCTATACCCCGCCAGGTCCCTGATAAGGGGCCAACTACTACTTAATTATCAGACACTTCTCCAAAAAGGCTCTCCACCATCCGGATGTGCCACTCTCTGTCGCTGAAAGCGGCCAACATTGATAACCCCGGGGTTTTATCCCGGGGGACAGGAGAGTGCTATACCCTGCCAGGTCCCTGATAAGGGGCCAACTACTACTATTAAAAAAATGCCGGGAACTAAAAACAGTCCCCGGCGCGCCTATAAAAACCTATTGGTTAAAAAAATAGTTAATTATTCGTTTTCAGTTACTTCTTGTTCATTGCTTGCAACCCTTTCCAGTACCGTTTGATTATAGCTTTCGGTTAGGGTATTTAGCTCCTTTATGAGTTTATCATATTTTTCATCAGGGGTGAGAAGTGCATGTGCATCAAGGTGCTCCTGGAGTGTCCGGAATGCTTCGGTGGTCTCCTTTCTCAAAGTAGCAACAGTGATTTCAGGATCATTGGCCTGTTCCCGAATGCGCGCCAGAAATCGCTCATCGAACAATTTGTTGGCATTTTCCAGTTCTGTCACCCAGGCTTCGAGACCCAGATTTTGAAGAGCCTGTTTCTTTTCTTCCTCTGATTGCCATTTACGGATAATACTGCTTATGACACTTGTCTCAGATTGATAGGGCAGACGTGCCAGTCCACTGCCATGAAGTTTAATAGATTCGATGAGTTCGAAGGCGCTGGTGCGAATCTCCTCTTTAAAATGGTAAGTTAACGACTCCAGATTGGCGCTAATGCCATTCAATGCATCGTCACGTCTTCTGTCAATCTCCTGAAGCTCAATTGTGATGTCGCTTCCAAGTTCTTTCTTAAAGAGACTGCTAAGTTCCTGGAAAGGATCATTCGTGGCATCGAATTGCTCTTTTACCTTTAATTCTTCAGGATTGGAAGATGAAATAATTGCCAATGCGTTCTTTACGTATTGGACGAATTCACTGTTGCGATAGTGTTTAAATAAAACTGTATCTGTCATAACATGGTTAGTTATTAAGGTTTTATAGGCAGACGCAATATAAATAACATTCTTGTAAGTAACAAATTATTTATGATTATAGTCATGTTTTTTGTTGATGAAACATAGGTAGCAACTGATGTGACAGCCATTTTATTTTTTTTCGGCCAGCCTTTTTGGGGAGCTTGATGTTCCCCTCAGTGGAGGAGGTGGCAAAACACTTGGGCAATAAGCCTTATTCCAGTGTGGAAAGGGTCTCGCAAGCCTGCGGGAAGCTTTCTGCCATCGTGGTAAGCCTGTTGCACGTGTGCGAGACCATCTTCACTGTGGAGGACAGCTTGAAATGCGCGTGCGAGACGGTTTTCTCCCGGGTGGATCCTTTGCTGCGCACGTGAGGGAAGGTTTCCGCAACTGAAGTTACCCTGTTGCACCTGTTTTTTGGATATTGGGGATGACTCCACTCAAAATTACCTGGCATCCAATCAAAAGTTTTTCGAATGTTTGGGTTTTTTGGTAGATTCGGGGAGGGAAAACGAATAAGAATAGGTGTAATAGCCTTCCATCCGTACCTGCTCAGCATAGATAGTATCTACGGCAGAACAATTCTGAAGTTTGCAACTTTAGTTAACAAAGGAACATGAAGGTCAAATGCTGCAATATGAATGAGTTGTTAGACAGAGGTGTGACAATTCTATTTATTTAGGAAGGTTATATGATACCCATGCGGATAGAGGTTAAAGACGCACGGCCGTGCGTCTCTACTTACCCCCGCTCGACGTAGATTGCATCTACGCTGAAAACAATTTGAAGTATGTAACTGCAATCAAACGAATTAGTGATTTGAATACGACGAAGTCACAGACCTCACTGGGCATAAAGTTCAGAGAATTCAATCTATTTTTGAATTAAAACAGGCATAAATGAAAATCATTTCTTTAACAATACTGATTCTTCTTTGGACAAATGCAGAGGCTTGTGATTGTCCACCTCCCAAACGTCTGGAAGTAGCCCAACAAGAGGAGTTTGATTTGTCCGACAATGTGATAATTGGTGAAGTGCTTGATATAAGTGGTGATCAAAAGACTTTTACATTAAGAGTAGAGGAAATATTCAAGGGGAATTTGAAGCAAGGGCAGATTGTTGAGTTCGAAAATAACTATTATTGCTATCCTTTTATTGATGAGCTCGGAGATTGGTTGATTTATAGCAAGAAATATAAGGGAGACTATAGAGTTAATGACTGTGGTCTGAGCAGGAGCTTAAAACACCCGGAAAGAAACGAATATTTTTGGCCTCCTCCACCTCCTCCTTCAGGTTTAGATCAAAAAAAAGTAGATCTGCACAAAAGATTATCCATTGAAAATAGAGAAAAAGCTCTGATAGAGACCAAGAAGGAATTGTATAAATTGAGGAAAATCAAGCAAGATTCTTGTGTGCAGAGTTCTGATACTACTTTGTATCTCATGCCTGAGATAACACCATCAATGAGAAATTATGCAGATTCAGTCTACACCTTCTCAGTCAGGGAATACTTTCTGGATAATTACAAGATGCCTGAAGTTTTATTGGATAATGGGTATTCAGGATGGATGGTTTTTGAGCTGATTGTAGAAAAGGATGGCTCTCTCGGTAACATCAAACTAAATAAAGGAATTGATCCGCCACTTGACAGCACTGTTCTAGAAACGCTTAAATCGATGCCAAATTGGTATCCGGGTATAAATAATGGTAAATTTATTCGAACAAAACTGGGAATTCCCATATCTGTGAGATGGCTTTATGGAAGGGTTAATGACTGATATGCTTTTCTAGGTAACAATTTAGCCAATGATATAATGACAATACCTCCGCCCGGCCCAAATTACACCAGCATCGAACAAAAAAGCAATTTGCAACTTCAATTAAAAGAGGTGGTTTAGGGCTTTTTGTTAAGACAAAACCAACGCCGCTACCAAACTCTGGAATCTGTAAAAAATGCGTTATGAAAAATGTTTTGGTTGTATTGGTTCTAACCCTGATTATCTCAGGTTGCAACCCTGATTCTGATAGTGAAAAACTCATAACCGTCAAAGGCGAAATACCTGTTGAGGAAATGGGAGTTTCGTTAATTCATGAGCATGTAATTGTAGACTGGATTGGAGTTGACAGCACCGGAGCCCATCGATGGGATAAGTCAAAGGTTGTTGAACGTGCCCTTCCTTTCTTTTTAGAAGCAAAAGACAAAGGCGTTAATACATTTTTTGCCTGCACGCCCGCTTTTCTTGGACGCGACCCCATCGTTCTAAAAGAGTTATCTGAAAAAAGCGGAATCGATATTGTGACCAATACGGGTTACTATGGTGCCGGAAACAATAAATTTGTTCCCAAACATGCCTTTGAAGATTCTGCAGAAGAAATTGCCCGGGTCTGGATCGATGAATTTCAAAATGGAATTGAGGGAACAGGGATATATCCGGGCTTTATAAAAGTAGCGGTAGACAGAAACGATACTCTTTCTGCGATGCATAATAAGATTATTAGAGCAGCTGCCATTGCCCATAAAGCAACGGGGTTGACAATCGTTTCGCATACCGGACCGGACGGGCCGGCATTTTCGCAATTAAAAATTCTGAAAGAAGAAGGCGTTTCTCCTGAAGCGTTTGTCTGGACACATGCTCAGGCAGGTACTTTGCCAGGTCATATTAAAGCTGCGAGACAGGGAGCCTGGATCTCTATTGATAATTTGCGTTATATTGATTCCGGTTTTTCTTCAAATACAGGTAATGTAGATTGGTTTGTTGACCGTTTAACAGCCTTGAAAAATGAAAATGTATTGGATAAAGTATTGATTTCTCATGATTCTGGCTGGTACAATGTAGGTCAGGAAAATGGAGGTGATTATCGTGGTTATACCGATATCTTTGAACATTTAATTCCGGCACTGAAGGAAAATGGATTTTCTCAGGAAGATATTGATTTACTGCTGGTCAAGAACCCTCAAAGGGCATATGGGGTAAAGGTCAGGAGTGTTGAGTAATTAAAGGGCTGCCGCTCGGCGTAGATTGTATCAAGGTGGAGACGAATCAGTAGCTTGATGCTAAATATTTGAAAAAGGCGAAGCTTCATCGGGCATAGGAAATCAAGTCTTGAATTATTATGTTTTTCTATTGATTAAATAGTGTTTTTTTGAAAAGATCTAAGTTGCTATTATTGCTGACCTTTAGCTTGTTGGCAGGATTATGTAGAGCACAAACTTATCGGTTAGTGGATGTGAATGCCTCCGATTTTCCTGTGGTTGAGGCACAGATTGAGGTCTTGGATGTTGATTTCGATGCTGAAGAATTTAAGGTGGATAGTATATCTATTTTTGAAAATGGCCAAAATATCTTGCCCATTAGTAGCAAGCCACCTTCTATTAACCCAAAAGCAATGCCGTTATCCGTTGTGTTTGCTCTTGATGTTTCGAGTTCTATGAATGGTCGGCGTTTTGATATCCTCAAAGCAAGTACCAGGAAAATAATTCGAAAATTACCGCTGGAAATAACGGAAGTGGCAATCGCCACATTTAATGCTGAAGTAACTTTAAATCGCGACTTTACCCACAATTGCACTACACTTATTAATTTTGTTGATCGTTTGAGTGGACTGGGAGGAACCAGTTTTGAAGCGGCTTTTTTTACCAAAAATACAGGACTAATAGATATCGCTAAAAAAGGAAAGTCTGACAATAAGCTAATCATTTTTATTAGTGATGGAATGGCCCTTGTAAACGATAAGCGGGTTGCAGCATTGGCCAATTCAGATTCAATAGTGGTCAACTGTATTACGATTGACAGGCCTATTAGTAATCAGTTGAAATACATTTCGCTGGAAACGGATGGAAACTATTACAGTGATTTGAGCAGCGAAGAAGAGATTGACTGGGCCTTTGAAAGAATATATAATAAGTCCCAGGGAAACAGTTATGGTAAGATAAGATGGAAATCACGTTATAGCTGCCATCCGGAAAAATCAACACAACTAAAGATAGGGCAGCAAACCTTTTCTTTTCAATACCAAATACCCGGGAAAATGGTGGGCCGTATTGAAGTATCGCCTGATCAAGTTAGCTTTAGTAACGACAAACAAGCTGGCATCGCGTTTGAACCTGTTTTTATAAAAGGACATAATGTTGATCTTAATATTACTTCCGTCGAAAGCACTAACCCTGCCTTTTTCGGAATTAAGCCGGGAACTTTTCCCCTTACTTCAAAAGCAAATGAATTAAATCTGCTTGAATTATCATTTTTGCCTAATGACAGTATTCAGGCCGCTGCAAAATACACTATTAAAAGTAAAGGTTGCCCTGATGTTTATGTGAATGCATCGTCACAGGGGCGGGAAAAATTAGTTTTAACGAATCCGGTTGGTGGAGAAGAATATACCAGGGGAGAAAAAGTGCCCGTTACATGGAGTGGAATTACCAAGTCGAAACCTGTTGATTTGTTTTATCAGATAAAAGGTGACAACAAATGGCTATCAATAGGGTCAGCGACTGGCTATGAGAAAAATTGGAAGGCTGTTGCATTAAATGACTCTATTAGAATAAAAGGTGTTGTTTCAGGCGATATAACTTTTGGCAATTTACTCACTGCTCCTGTTTCTATAGATGATGGCTCTTCTTTTCAATCAGCATGCTACAGTAAATCAGGTAACGAAATTCTTAGTTTGTCAACAGACGGAACATTAAAGAGTTGGAGTGCCAAAACTGGAAAACCAGGAAACACATTTGAACAGGTCTTTGAAGGAGATTATGCTTATATGCCCGGATTTAACCGGGTAGTCGATGTAACTTCTGATAGCATTAAGGTATATACTAACCGGAATGGTTTACTAATGAAAGAAATGCCGCTGGGGGAGGGGAAAAACCTCACTTCACTCACTCATGTCAATAACAAAGAACTTTATGTGACCTTAAATAATTTTCATTATTTGTCACACGCGGAAGATTCAAGATTTATAGATGTTACCAGCTCTCCCAAGATCAATTATAGTATTGCCAGAAAAAAGTCTAAGCTTCATGTTTTTAAAACAGGAACCTCTAAAAAAGAGTTTTCCATAAATACTGGCCCATCATTTCAAAAATCCATTTTGCACCGGACAAGATCCATTTTAGCGGTGTCAAACACCAATAGTACACAGCTTTATAATTTAAAATCAAAATCTTTAGAGCTTAACCTGGAAGGTGAATCCTTTTATCAGTTCTCAGATTGTCCGCGATTTGTTATTACACAAGATACCCTGAATTATAATATTTACTATTTAAAAAATGGGAATCGGGTTTTTTCATTTAAAAAGCAAAACGAATTTGACATATCACCCAGTGGTTTATCCATTGCACAAATTACAAGTGATAGCTTGACTATTACAGATATTTCTACCCGTGAAGTGTTGTACTCAAAACCTCATAAAGACGTTGCTCAATACCAGTTTTTCCCGGAATCAGATAAATTTCTTTTTCTCCAAAAAGATTCTCTTGTAATTTTGGATTTATATAGCAAAAGAGCAGCTGATAAGTTTTTTGTTCAGTCAGACCTTATTAAAAAAATTGATGTATCACCCAATGAATCTTCCGTCTTAATAACATGTGATAATGTTATTGCTTCTCTGGAATTAGAGGACCTTTTGAAAACTTCTTCACTAGAGATAAAAAAGAAACTTGATACCGATGTTACGCCTTTTTTTAATGTATTATCCCCTGAGCCGGGGGTAGCAGAAAAAATTACCTTTCCTAAGCAATATCTTCAAATTCCTGTAGAAGATATTTTTTCTGACATCATTAATAATTCCGGAAAGTATCCTGTTTTTATTGACAGCATCTATGTTGAAAGTGATAACTCATGTTTTAGCCTGGTTTCAGCCCCTGGAGGTTTTGCAATTAAAGCCATGGAGAAATCTGAGGTTGAGTTGCGTTTCACCCCGCTAAAAACAGGACTGAATACAGAGGAGTTGGTCATAGTAAGCGGAGATAAAAAGTATATCTGCCGGTTAGAGGGTACAGGCATGGAGAAAGGCTTTGATCATCTCTCCGGTCAAATTAATTTTCCGGCAATAAATGTATTTTCATCTGGCGACACCATTGTTCCCTTAATAAAAAACACAGGAACAGAACCGCTTTCTATAACTGGTCTGCGGATAAATACTCAACATAAAAGCAATTTTTCTATTGCCTCAACAGCTAATAGCAGAAACCTTTCTCCGGGCGATACGCTTTGGGTAAACGTTTCTTTTTCTCCGGAAGTCAGAGGCCGGCAAAATGCCTTCATTCAGTTGCGGGTTGACAATAAGGATTGGCTAAAATCAAGCAATTTATATGGCGAGGGTATTGCCAAACGAAATGTGATTATAGCAGGAAAAACAATGCATGGTATTACCAAACAACCCATGCAGTCAATTATAGAGATTACCGACTTAAATTCAGGCAATATAGTGCATCAAAAGCATACCAATGATGGGGGAGCTTTTGCCATAGAGGCTAATACAGATCTTAATTACAGCATTAATGCAAATCTGAATGGTTATTTTTCGTCGAGCGAAAATGTAAATTTAACAGATGTTCAAACGCGTGATACAATATGGGTTAATCTGGAGTTAATCCCAATAGGCCAATCATCAGCTATCAAATTGAATAATGTATTCTTTGAAACCGGCAAGGCTGAAATACTTGATGTTTCAAAAGCAGAACTGCAACGGGTGGTGACTTTTTTGAGAAACCGTAAGGATTTGAAAATTGAGGTACACGGACATACGGATAATATTGGAACTTCAGAAAGTAATAAGGTTCTTTCCCGGTTAAGGGCTATGGCTGTAAAGGCTTATATCATTCGGCATAATATTTCTGATGATAGAATCTCAGTCAAATATTTTGGTGAATCTAAGCCCATTGGCGATAATAGTACTGAAGCAGGAAGAAAAGCAAATCGAAGGGTGGAAATTGTTTTTGTAGAATGAGTAAATAGTGGATTTCAATTTGTTTTAGAATACTAATAAACTATTAAATTTTGAGATATCTCCAGCCCGGCGGAGATTGTATCTGGGTCGCATCACATATGTAGTTAGCGCCTGTAATAAAATTTGGTAGTATGGAGACTACAGATGAAAAAATGACAAAGTTGCAGACTTGGCCGAGCCGGGGGATACCGTTAAAGACGCACGGCCGTGCGTCTCTACTCTACCTGATACTGAACCATGCTGCTTTGCTTACAAAGAAACTTTGCCAATTGAGAGGCTTGCATGCTACACTTGAAAACAGAAATGCACTTTTCTCATTTGCCTGATCCCGATAAATGTGGAACAAGTTATGGTTCAAATCTCTTCAGGATTGTATCTGTCTAATGTGGTTCAAATCCTATGTCTTCCGAAGGCCTCCAATGTGGCGGGTTTACTAATAACCATAACTATTCTCTGGTACATACCCAAAGGTCGGCGACTTTTTTATATTTTTGCAGCTTGTATTGAACAACAGAGCATAGATTTATAGTATTATGGAAATAGCAAGCAAATACAGTCCGGCCGATACCGAAGGCAAATGGTACAGTTACTGGATGGAACAGGAGTTTTTTAAGTCTGTTCCCGACGAGCGTGAACCCTACACCATGGTGATTCCTCCACCGAACGTCACCGGTGTTTTGCATATGGGACACATGCTGAACAATACCATTCAGGACATCCTGGTGCGCCGAGCACGTATGCAGGGTAAAAATGCTTGCTGGGTTCCTGGTACCGATCATGCCTCCATTGCTACCGAGGCCAAAGTGGTGAACAAACTTCAGCAGGAAGGAATTTCCAAATACTCACTTTCCAGAGATGAATTTCTGAAACATGCCTGGGATTGGACTGATAAGCATGGCGGTATCATCCTGGAGCAGCTCAAAAAACTGGGCGCTTCATGCGACTGGGATCGTACCTGCTTTACAATGGATGAGGTTCGCAGCGAAGGCGTTATCAAAGTATTCGTTGATCTCTATAACAAAGGCTATATCTACCGTGGTGTGCGAATGGTGAACTGGGATCCTTCCGCCAAAACAGCTCTTTCTGATGAGGAAGTGATCTACCGTGAGGTGCAGTCTAAACTTTACTATGTACGTTATCAGGTAGAGGGTGAGGAGAATGAATATGTAACCATTGCCACCACACGTCCCGAAACCATTTTGGGTGATACTGCCGTTTGCGTGAATCCCAACGATGAGCGTTTCAAACATCTGGTCGGTAAAAAAGTACTGGTGCCATTGGTGAATCGTGCCATTCCTGTGCTTGAGGATGAGTACGTAGATATGGAATTTGGTACCGGGTGTTTAAAAATTACTCCGGCGCACGACATCAACGACTACGAAATCGGCATGCGTCACAATCTGGAAAGCATCGATGTTCTTAACGACGACGGAACAGTTAGCGAAGCTGCCGGACTTTACGTTGGCGAAGACCGTTTTGATGTACGCGATAAAATCGAAAAGGATCTTGACAAGGCCGGAAATCTTGTGAAAGTTGAAGATTATACCAATAAAGTAGGCTATTCCGAACGTACCGATGCTGCCATCGAACCAAAATTGAGTACTCAGTGGTTCCTTAAAATGTCAGAACTGGCGCAGCCTGCTTTGAAAGCGGTAATGGAAGATGAGGTTCGTTTTCATCCCCCAAAATTCAAAAATCTCTACCGTCACTGGATGGAGAATGTGAAGGATTGGTGTATCTCTCGTCAGCTTTGGTGGGGCCACCGGATTCCTGTATACTATTTGTCTGATGGCAGCTACGTGGTAGCAGAAAGTGAGGAGGAAGCTCTTAAGATGGCCCGTGATAAGAGTGGCAATGCCAACTTTACCCCGGATGATTTGAAGCAGGACGAAGATGTACTCGACACCTGGGCCTCTTCATGGTTATGGCCCATCACAGTCTTTGACGGCTTCAATCCCGATAACAACGAAATTGATTATTACTATCCCACCAATGATTTGGTAACGGCTCCCGAGATTATCTTTTTCTGGGTGGCACGTATGATCATTGCCGGATACGAATACCGTGGGACTTATCCGTTCAAGAATGTATATTTTACCGGAATTGTACGCGATAAGCAGCGTCGCAAAATGTCCAAATCTCTGGGTAATTCACCCGAACCGTTGGAGTTGATTAAGCAATATGGTGCCGATGGGGTGCGCATGGGGATGTTGTTGTGCTCTCCTGCCGGAAACGACATCTTGTTTGATGAAAGCCTGACCGAGCAGGGACGTAACTTTGCCAATAAAATCTGGAATGCTTTCCGGCTGGTGAAAAACTGGGATGTTGCAGCCGGAGCAGAGCAGCCCGAGAGTTCAAAGATTGCCATCGATTGGTTCCAAAACAAACTGATGGAATCGGTTGAGAAAATCAACGACCATTTCGATAAATACCGCATTTCAGATGCTTTGATGGAGGTTTACCAGTTATTCTGGAACGAATTTTCATCCTGGTACCTGGAGTTGATCAAGCCTGCTTATCAGCAACCCATCGATGAAAAAACTTATGAAGCAACACTGAAATTTTTCGATGATCTGGTGAGACTCTTGCATCCGTTTATGCCTTTCATTACCGAGGAAATCTGGCACCATCTTGCAGAAAGAAAAGAGGGGGAGAGCATCATGATCAGTCTTCAGCCCCAGGCAGAAAAATATGATGAGGCACTGTTGGCCCAATTCGAATATGTAAAAGAAGCCATTGCCGGCATTCGCAATCTCCGTAAAGAGAAGAACTTGTCGCCACGTGAAGCACTTAAAATAGTGGTGTTGACCGGAAAAGATGGTTATTTTAAGCAGATGGATCCTGTGTTGAAGAAAATGGCCAACCTGGAATCTATTGAAACCACTGATGAGAAACTGAGTGGAGCGGTTTCATTCCTGGTCAAGTCGTCCGAGTATTTTGTGCCTCTTGAGGGATTGATAGATACAGATGCTGAGATAGCTAAGCTGGAAGATGAGTTGAAACGCATGCAGGGATTCCTGAATGGCGTGATGAAGAAACTCAGCAACGAGAAGTTCGTAGCCAATGCTCCTGATAAAGTGGTTGAGATGGAGAAAAAGAAACAGGCCGATGCCGAGGCAAAAATTCAGGTGCTTGAAGAGAGTATCAAAAATCTGAAGGGATAAAAATTATTTGAGACTTATTGTGAAAAAAAGAAAGCCTGTCACAAAAGTTCAAATCTGATGTCATTCTGAGCTTGTCGAAGAATCTGTTCGTTTGATAAACAGATGTTTCGACTGCGCTCAACATGACATGTTTTTTACTTTTTATACGGCCTGCTTAAAAATATTTGAACATGGGAAAAAAACTTAAATTATCCAGCTTGCTGACACTGGTTGTGGTATTATTATCCACCGGTTGCACACAAAAGTATCCGGGCGTACCGGAGAAGTATCATACCGATCTTGATACAGCACTTCAGGATGCCGGAGAGAACCGGGTTCAACTGAACGCAGCTTTGACTGAGGTGCCCGATTCTCAAAAGGAGGCTATGGCGTTTTTGATTGCGAACATGCCTCAGCGGGATTTAGAGAACCTGTCTGCCCAATTCCTGAAAGACAATGTTAAGTATGCTTACAAAGCACGCGAAGCCTTTTCGTGGACAAAAACAGTACCTGATTCTATATTCTTTAATGAAGTGTTGCCTTATGCATCTCTGAATGAACGTCGTGATAACTGGCGGAAAGATTTCTATAACCGTTTTTATCCCTATGTGAAGGATGCAAAATCCATGAAAACTGCTATCGATTCGGTGAATAAAAATATTGCCGCCGAAGTCGATGTGGAATACAACACTAAGCGTGAAAAGCCCGACCAAAGTCCTTATGAGTCCATGGAGCAGAATATGGCTTCCTGCTCGGGTTTGTCGATTTTGCTCACAGATGCTTTCAGGGCTGTAGGAATTCCTTCACGAATTGCCGGAACAGCCAGCTGGCACGACGACCGTGGTAATCACAGTTGGAATGAGGTTTGGGTCGATGGCGATTGGTACTTTACAGAGTATTATCCCAGTGGATTGAATAAGAGCTGGTTTCTGAACGATGCCGGGAAAGCGGATAAGAATAATCCCAAATATGCCGTTTGGGCTTCCAGCTTTAAAAAGACCGGTAATCCCTTTCCTCTGGTATGGGACATGAGCATCAAGTATGTTCCGGCAGTGAATGTAACCGACCGGTATGTGCAGCTTTACCGGGAGCAACAAAAAGCTAAAGTGGCATCCGGAGAACTGGTTGAACTGGAAGTCATCATGCTCAAGAATGATAAGTGCTCACTTGTAGGGGACGATCGAATGGCTGTGAATGTGGATGTGTTCAAGGGTGACGAGCAGATTGGCGGAGGTCGTACCAGTGGCCCTACTCAGGATATGAATGATTTTCTTACGCTTTATGTGGACAAAAATTCCACTTATACTTTTCGCTACACCAATGCCAATAAGGAAATTGTTAATATACATAAGGAAGTGAAGGAAGAACCTGTGCAGGTACGACTCTACATGGAAGTTGAGGAATAAGCGAGACCGAAAATATCGCAACAAAAAATCGTGATATCTGACAATAGATCGTTAGACTTTTAGATATAAGATTTAAGATAGATCATATAACACTGATAGTCTGGGCTTTAAGACGGAAAACTATTCATCCCCAAGAGCTTGAACTTTAGACTTTTATAAAAGTTTAACGGAGTATTGATCTGAAGTATTGCGGTTTTTTTTATTCTCATTCACTGGTGTCCGGTTAAAGTATTCGTCGAATTTGGCTATTTGATGAAAATCAATTCGTTTGACCAATTTTACTTAGGTGAGGGCTTGCTTTTCGCATTAAGAAAATCTCGTGAAGAAAATCAGAGTCTTTTCCGTAAAGAAATCCGGATTGTTTGAGCGAAGCGAGTTTCCGGATTTTAGGAAAAGACTCTGATTTTTAGAGATTTTATTTAAGCGACGGCATTTTTTGTTTACTTTTTTTTGCTGTTGAAAAAAAGTAAAAGCCAGCGCGGCTTGAGCGCAAAGTAGAAAATATTATTGTTTACCGGACAATAATGATTCTCATTAAAGCAAAAATCATTTGGTAAAAACCTTCTAGAGCAATGCAGGGTAAACCTCAAAAAACAAAGTTCAGGACACTGGATGTTTTTCTTATCAGTCTGGCCCACCATATTCATGATATCTATACGGCATTTTTGGCGCCTGTTCAGGTATTGCTCATCGAAAAACTTTCTATAAACTATACTCTATTCGGATTATTGTCCGTTATTCAACGCTTGCCAACACTTTTTAATCCATTGATGGGGATACTGGCAGACAAGGTCCGCATCCGGTATCTGATGATTGTGTCGCCAACGGTGACCGCTGTTGCAATGAGTTTGATTGGAGTTGCGCCATCTTATTCTTTTTTGGTGATATTGATGCTGCTGTCGGGAATTGGTTCAACCATGTTTCATGTACCTACCCCGGTGATGGTAAAACTTGTTGCAGGAAAAAGAACCGGCAGGGGCATGAGTTTTTATATGGTGGGAGGTGAACTGGCCCGTACCCTGGGACCAATAGTTGTGCTTGGAGCCATTGATGTATGGGGGTTTGAAGGAATATTTCGTCTTATCCCTGCAGGATTGCTTGCGTCCATCATTCTTTTTGTGCGATTTCGAAATGTTGATCTGCGTAAACAAGTCAAAAAGGGGTCACAGTCTGTTTCTTATCTGCTTACTCTGAAAAAGTACCTGCCGGTCTTGCTCATTATTGGGAGCATTACGCTTACCCGGGGGTTTATGAAAAGCTGTCTGACCTACTATTTGCCTGGTTATATGGAGAGCATCGGTGAATCCCGATGGATGGCAGGGATTTCACTGTCCGTTATTTATCTGTCGGGTGCTGCGGGAACATTTCTCTCAGGTACTATTTCCGATTTTATCGGGCGTAGAAATACCTTGCTGATTGTGGCCATTATATCCCCTTTGTTACTGGCAATGTTTATTTACTTTCGTGGCGTTTTTACTTTTCCCCTGCTCATTGCCATGGGCTTTTTTCTTTTAGCACCCACGCCGGTTTTTCTGGCCATCATTCATGAGTTAAAAACAGAGCATCTGCCCTTTGTTAATGGACTGTATATGACAAGTAATTTTATTCTCGGGGCCTTTTCAACCTTAATTACCGGTTATGGGTTCGATCACTTTGGCAATGAAACAACTTTTAAGTTTGCCGCTGTAATGGCACTTCTGGCAATTCCGGTTACCATTTATATTAAAAAGAAAAATCCTTTCAGCGAAAACTAAAAAAACAGGCTAAAGTAATGTGTTTTTGGACCATTACTTTAACCTTATTTTGAAAAAAAACTTGTTATGTTGGCTTGCAGTATGGTTTAATAACTTACCATCCGGATGTGCCTGATGTGGTTTAATTCAATATTTTCTGACGCCTAAAGCGCTTTCAGACTCATGTCTAAACTGCGAATATGATGCGTAAGCGCACCAACTGAAATATAATCTACGCCACATTCTGCATAACCGCGCAATGTCTCTTTAGTGATTCCTCCGGATGATTCGGTTTCATAGCGGCCGGCGATTAATTCAACAGCTTCCCTGGTGGTCTGTGTGTCAAAATTGTCAAGCATGATCCGGTGAACGCCGCCCGTTTCAAGGACTTGGTTAAGTTCATCCATATTGCGGACTTCAATTTCAATTTTCAGATCTTTACCGATTTCTTTCAGATATTGCTGAGTCGCTTTTATGGCATTTTCAATACCTCCTGCAAAATCGATATGGTTGTCCTTCAGCATCACCATGTCGTAGAGGCCCATCCTATGATTCTCACCACCTCCGATTTTTACAGCAGCTTTTTCGAGCATACGCATGCCCGGAGTAGTTTTCCGGGTGTCAAGAATTTTGGTGGGTAAATCTTCAATCAACCGGGCATATTCTCTGGTATGTGTAGCAATGCCACTCATACGCTGCATAACATTAAGAGCCAGACGTTCTCCTTTAAGCAGGGTGAGTACTTTTCCCCTAACGGTGAAAGCGATATCGCCCGGATGCACCAGTGTGCCATCTCCTAATAATGGGCTGATATCAATATCTGTTTGTAAATGTTTGAAAATCTCAAAAGCCACATTTACACCTGCCAGCACACCGGCTTCCTTTACCAGTAATTGAACTTTGCCTTCAGAATCTGCAGGGATACATGCTTGTGACGAGTGGTCACCATCTCCAACATCTTCCTGCAGGGCATTGGTGATGAATTTTTTCAAATAGTCTTTATCCATTTATCTAGTCTTGTTTTTCGATCCTGATTTGATGAATTAAGGGTTTTCCTTCAACCTCTTTTACTAGAAAATACATTCGGTATTGGTTCTGGGGGCATTTGTATTCACCTATGGCATAAGTGGCATGCTGCCTGGTTCCATGATGAAGTACACGGAAGGACGTAACTTTATGGCTTTCAAAAAAACTTTTTAAAATGAAATGCGCCTGCTCTTTACTGTATATTCCCGATTCTTCCGGCAAAACGAGTTCCACCCTTGAATTTAGAAAAGGTTTGAGTTCTGCAGCATTCCCTTTTTTAACGGCTTCAACCACCTTGGGAGGAAGGGGGCTGTTATTTGAGTTGGTCTGCCCGTTAAGAGGAAGCAGGGAAAACACAATCGCTAACACAATTATAATACTTTTGAAATGTTTCATCCGTATAAAATTTATTTGTTAAGGCCGGATGGAACTCGCATGACTGAACTTTATACAAGTTCTTTTGTGAAAAAGGCTGTCATACTCGTTTCATCTGCTTTTAATTTACTTAATTAGAGTCCGTCTATAAACTAAGCAAAACTTGCTTCTGGTCATGTGTTTGTCAAGAAAGTGCCAGTTACAAGGCTTGCGAAGCCCGAAAATACGCAGTTTACTTGAGTAAATGAGTAATTCTCGGGCAAGCGTAACGCAGTAAATGGTACTTTATGGACAAACTCTAATTATGGTCAAATTTCTTTTTTTATGAATCAATACTCCGTTAAACTTTTTCAACATAGTCGTAAACAACTTGTTGCAGGTATGCTTTGAGTTGGGCTAATGTGCAGGTTGTCAGTGTTGTAAGATTTGTCTTACATTCAACCTGACTGCTGTCAGTCAGGTACTAAAACTCTAGCGATCTATTATGAATTATTGTTTCTCCAAAATACTTCAGATGTTTTTCTTTGACCTTCTGAGCGGGTTTTTGAAAGCCTGAACTCCTCGTTTATTCTGCTTAGTTCCGGAAAACGTCTTCAAAAATACGGAAGTCCTGCTATACAAAAGTAAAACATTGCAAAAATTAAACCACACTCCAACTGTTTTTTAATATGAAGTATTGACCTTGTCGAACTTAGTTTCATAAGCCATCAAATATATGAAAGTTTTTAAGTTACCCTTACTTAGCTGAAGATAAACGTTTAGAAAAAGTTTGTACCGGTACTGAAGCGTCGCCGGGCATCTGGGTAAGAAGAAATAATTCCTGAATTATTGGGGGAATGAAGTGTTTTTCTGACAATTTGATTTGTTAAACACCCTTTCCCACTTTTAAATTTTATTATAGGAGCTGCTGAAAAAGTCAAAAGGGCAGAATTTACAAGCCGCCCAATCGAAGGAGTATTGAGTTACTTCGAGATTGTGGCGGTGAAGTAAATTTTGTTCTTTTGATTAGCCATTTTCATATAATCAAGTGCAAAGAAATTTGAGTTTATTGTGAAATAACCTTGCACTAAAGTGTTTCTTGAGGTGTATTAAGGTTTTAATAGCTAATAACATAAGCGTTTTTCAGCGCTCCCTGTTGTATCTGGTCGTTAATAGCTATTTTTGTAGTTCAGTTTAGCAGTAATACAATGCGTTGGACCTAAAAAATAAATATTAACGAATGAAGGTACTTCTTTTAATGGTCGGGAAAACCTCTGAAAAATGGCTCAATGAAGGTGTTGAAAGTTATTATAAACGACTTAATCATTATCTGCCCTTTGACGCTAAGGTGCTGCCCGATATAAAGAATGCAGGAAAAATTAAACCTGAAGCTTTAAAACAGTTGGAAGGCGAAGCTATTTTGAAAGTTCTTGATAAGTCGGATAGACTGATACTTTTGGATGAGGGAGGCAAACATTTTTCGTCACGGGATTTTGCAGGCTTTATGGAGAAGCAGATGCTTGCAGGAACACGCCGGTTAGTCTTTGTCATAGGAGGTGCCTGGGGATTTTCAGACGAGGTTTACAAGCATTCAAACTCAAAAATATCGCTTTCAAGGATGACTTTTTCTCACCAAATGGTACGATTAATATTTGCTGAACAATTGTACCGAGCCATGACCATACTCAAAAACGAACCTTATCATCACGATTAAGGGTTTTTGCATGGTTATTGTTACCTTCATGTGAAATTTAGAGATATAGGTTTTTCCAGGCTTTGCTTTAGTTGTTTTAAACCTGTTTTCTAATTAATAGTCCGTTGTTCCCCGTAGGTGGGGTTGTAATCGGTTAATTCTTAATAGTTTGTGTTTTGTGAACTTCTGTTTTAAGATGCAGATATTCAGTGTTTTGATAATTAATTTGAATCTAAGATCTAATGATCTGTTGTTTTAATCCTCATTATTAACTCTATGTCCGGTAAAAAAATCTGGTGGATACTTATATTTTTATTTCTAGCAGGAACAACGAGTGGGTTGTTCCTGGAGTTTTTCTTTACCGGAGAACGAAAACAGGAACTGGATGTATCCCAATTGGAAAAAGTCATTCAGAAACGACAGGTCTACTTAAACGAGTTACTCAAGAACTTTCCCGACAGCATATTGAAAACCCCATCCCAAACATGGGCTGCCATGGATTCTATCTCGGAAACCGGAAATGATTTACTTGTTTTTAAGAACAATAAATTGGTGGCCTGGTCCGATCAGGGTTTACCGTTACAGGATGTGCATCCCGTTTTTTTATCACAACCTTTCATCAAACTCGACAATGGGTGTTATCTGGTTCAGCAAATGCGGCAGAATGACTTTTTGCTGGTCGGCATGTACAAAATAAAGCAGTCATTTCCTTATCAAAACAAATACCTGAAGGATCGTTTCTTATTGCCTCTTGCCCTTGCACCTTCAGTTGATATTGTACGCAATCAAAATTCCTTTTACAAGCCTGTTTACGGGTTGGAAGGAGAGTACTTGTTTTCCGTCAGTAATTTAATGCGTCGTCAGAAGACTAATTCAGCAGGGATCTATGTCTTTTGGGCTTACTTGCTTTCCGTGCTGGCTTTATGGGGGATAATCCTTATGTGGTTAAAGCAATCCAGGGGGCATCGGTTTCAAAATATTCGATTGCTGCTCGCCATTGGCGTGTTTTCTGTTTATTTTTACTTTGCGTTTTGGCATTCAGGCTTGTCAGCTTTTCAGGATCTTGGGCTTTTCTCGCCTCTGCATTTTGCTATGTCAGACCTGTTTTCTTCTTTGGGGGCCTTACTTCTTTTTGCCATCTTTATCTTACTGATCTCTTTTTTTATTTTCCGATTCTTTCGATGGCCGGTTTTCTTAAATGGGAATAAAGACCGACCCTTTTCTACAGCTGCATTATTTTTGCTTTTCTTTTCTGGCGTTCAAATTTGGATGCTTTACCTGATGCGGCTCATCTATAAATTGGTGGAGCACTCCTCCGGCCCCTCTGTCTTCTTTAAAGTTATTGAGATTGACGAAATAGCGGTCACTAAAATATTTATTCTGGCTCTGCTGTTTTTTTCATTCATTCTGATTATTGAAAAGGTAATCCGTCTTTTTATTTTCCGTATCAGCAGAGCTCAGTTGTGTCTTCTAATTGCCGGATCCACCATTCTGATAGCCTTACTTTGGGGAGGTTTGGGTTATGGCTCGAGTGACTGGTCAATACTGTTTGCCGGATTGGTTGGTTTACTATTGGCAATGGTGAAGAGAGACTTCCGGCTGCATCATTCATACAATACTTTTTTATGGTTGGTTTCATTAATAGCGTTGTTTTCCGGCACCGTTCTTATTGATCGGACTATTCAAAAAGAAGAAGAAAACAGGTCCTTACTTGTAGAAAATCTGTCTTATCAATTGTTGCGGGAAGAAGATCCTGTTGCAGAGATGTATCTTAACGATATTGAGAGGCAGATTTTGCAGGATGCGCCCCTTCGGCAGCTATTGGCGCAAACCAATATCAATCAGTCAGCCGTAAGGAATCATTTGCTAAAGTATTATTTTTACGGCTATTGGGGCCGTTACGACATGCAAATTGTGCCTTGCTGGCCCGGAGGTAATGTTGTTTTTGAAGAGACCGGAGAAGCCTATAATTGCTATCAGTATTTTTTCTCAATAGTTCACAAAGAAGGCAACCTCATAGATGGCAACAACCATTTTTATTATTTAAATAATGACAATGGAAGGGTTTCATATTTAGGGGCTTTCCGTTTTTTTGAAGGACATCCGCTGGAAACAACTTTGTTTATTGAACTTCAGTCAAAACCATATTTCGAAGGATTGGGATATCCTGAATTGCTTATAAGCCAAAAGGAACAAGCCAGGTTGGGGCTTTTTAATGACTACAGTTATGCCAAATATGTAGATGGCCATTTAGTTAAACGTTCCGGGGAATACGATTACCACGGGACTTTCAGGCAAATGCAATTCAGTGAGGAGTCTAAAATGTATATGAAGGAAGGAGGCTATTCGCATTTGGTGTTTAGTCCTGAACCTGATACTGTTGTTATTCTCAGCCGTGAAGATCACTCTGTTTCAGATATTTTTATAGCATTTTCTGTGTTCTTCATTTTCTTCTTCATAACAGGTTTACTGCTGGTAGGACTGACACAGGCCCAGAGCCTTTCCTTCACATTTAAGCTGTCTGTACAAAAAAGAATTCAACTGTCATTTGTTGGCCTGATGCTTTTCATACTGTTGGTTGTTGCAATTGGTACCATCTTATATACTGTCAACCAGTTTAAAAATAAACACGAGGAATTGCTCAATGATAAGGTGCAATCAGTGTTATTGGAGTTGGAGTCTAAGATAGGGTTAGAAGGTTCGTTGAATGAAGGAAATGAAAAATATCTGAACTATCAGCTTCAGACCATTTCAAATGTTTTCTTTTGCGACATTAATTTATTTTCAAAGGATGGCTCACTGCTGGCGTCCTCACGTCCCGAGCTATTTGATCAGGGACTGATAGGAAGTCAAATGAATCCCTCTGCTTATTATGAGCTGGTTTTTAATGGTGCTTCCCGCTTTCTTGGAGATGAAAGAGTTGGTCGTCTGGAGTATACATCTTACTACGTTCCGTTTTACAGTCGGGATGATGTTCTTCTGGGATACGTAAATGTTCCCTACTTTGTGGCTAATAATGAGTTGCGGGAAGAGGTGTCTTCAGTTGTTATGACCGTAGTCAATTTTTATTTATTGTTCTCCTTCATTGTGATTGGTATCGGGGTCTTTTTGTCAAGACAGATTACGCGGCCTCTTCAGGTCTTACAATCCAAGTTGTCAGAGCTGAAAATTGACCGTCATAATGAAAAGATCGACTATCAGGGTGAAGATGAAATTGGAAGCCTGGTTGGGGAGTATAACCGGATGGTCGATGAATTATCGGAAAGTGCTTCCAAGCTTGCCCGCACGGAACGGGAATTGGCCTGGCGTGAAATGGCCCGTCAGATTGCACATGAAATAAAGAATCCGCTTACTCCGATGAAACTTAATATTCAGTACTTGCAAAGGGCATGGAAAGATAAGGTGCCGGATTTTGATGCTTTTCTAGAGCGGGTAACCGGAACTCTGATTGAGCAGATTGAAAAATTATCTTCAATTGCTACCGAATTCAGCCATTTTGCCAAAATGCCGGCTGCTAAACGAGAAAACATTGATTTGATAGAAAAGGTTAGAAGCAGTGTGACCTTGTTTTCTAAAGTTGATGAGGTAGAGATTGTTACTGATTTTGGCAAGCATGAATCCTTAATTGTGAATGCCGATGGAGAACAGATGCTCGGGGTTTTTAATAATTTGATTAATAATGCTGTTCAGGCTATTCCTAAGGATCGAACAGGGCGAATTAAAATATCCGGATCGGTAGAAGGCGGGAGTGTACTCGTTAAAATCCGGGATAATGGAAAAGGCATCCCGGAAGAAGTCCGCGAAAAGATGTTTGTTCCCAATTTCACGACTAAAACCAGCGGTATGGGACTGGGATTAGCCATTGTTAAAGGAATCATTGAAAGTGCAGGAGGTGAAATCTGGTTCGAAACTCAGCAGGGAGAAGGATCCACATTTTTTATTCAGCTACCGCTCTCTTCCCAGTCCTGATTTCTGATTACCCGGGTTTCAGCCCATCGGTCAGCAATACGTACCTTGTGAATGATTAAGTAGTACAAATCAAACAGGTTCAGTATTGGAATTATAAGCACAAGTCCCCGTATGATAGATTTCTCAGGCCATCCTGATAAGGACGAGTGATGGGGTAGGGCAATTGTCCGCAGGTTGAACAGTTTCTTGCCAAAACTCTGGCCATCCAGGAATGAAAAAGAATCTTTAGCTAATAAATAGATCAGGCCAAACATCCACCCTATTTTTGGAAAAAGGGATAGTAATGCAGCTACAATTATATCAATTAATCCGGCCAGGATGCGTTCTCCTAAAGAGACCTTTTCCCAGGGTAATTTTTGGTTTTCTTCCGTTTCCATATGTTGGCAAAGATACGAAATTGGAACCGGAATTAAATATCTTCCATTTTTATGATCCCATTCAGGATGGCATAAACAGTAAGACCCGAGACGGTTTTGATGTCCAGTTTCCTTGTAATGTTTTTGCGATGCGAAATAACAGTATGCGTACTGATAAATAGTTCTGAAGCAATCTCTTTATTGGTGCGCCCCAATGCAACATGTTTGAGAATCAGTCGTTCCCTGGGAGTGAGTTCTTCTGTTTCCCCTTTGTCATTATCCTGGGTTGCATATTGGCTGATGTGGAAAGAGAGTTTTTCTGATAATTTATTCTTGGTATCAAAAACTGATATCTGCGACGAAGGGCTCTCTGCCGGGAGAGGTGTATTTAAAATGTATATAATACGTGCATTTTCATGAAGAATAGATGTGAGTTTCTCATTAGTGACGGGCATTGTTATGGCTGAATTGAGCAAAAGAATATCCGGACTGTATTCTTTCAAGGTGAGCATAATGGTTTCGGGATGTCCTGCTGCCTTGAGCTCGGTGACGCCATCTGTGTGCTCCAGAAGGCTAACCAAACCTTTTCGAACGAGATAGGATGTTTCTGCAATTAATACTTTGGCCATAATGAAAAGTGGTTAGCCTGGAAATTTCTTTTTGAATTCCTCTTCCAGTTTTAGAACCTGAGGGATTAATACATTTTCTTCCAGAATGGTGTGATCGTTTAAATCATTTCCAAGCCGGAATATTTCAACCAAAACATTAGTGAAAATACAATTGTCTGATGGAGGGGCCAGATATTTTAGAAGAATGTTTCTCAGGTCCACAAGCTTTTCTTCGATATCGCTGTGTTCATCCAGAAAATCCTTAATAGTGTATCCCTGGATTTTCTCCCAAAAGTCCTGATCAGGAGCTTCTTTTGCGAGGTTTTCCTCCAACCGGAGAATGTATGGAAATATCTTTTCCTCTTCCAATTGAATATGGGAAGAAAATTCGGTTATGTATTCTCTGAAAAACTTGAGCATAAGCTGCATGTTGTGACCGGCTGAGTGGTCAAAGCTTTCCATCTGCACAATCTCATTTTCTATCCTGGGGATGTAATAATCTACGTAACAGGAATGTGTAGACCTTAAGTACTTTACGAGCCATTTTACAGGGTGGTTCATTAAGGTTTCACCCGGAAAAAAATCACGCTCATGAAACCATTTGACAAGATTAAGGAAAAAGTGTAAATCAATGCCTTGTTCCTTACACACTGTCTGAATGGTTTTGTCCTTGAAGCCAAAAGGAATTTTAAGTCGTTGGAGTACAGCCAGTAATTCAAAATCCGACTGCACCAAATCCGACATTTTCATGTTGGGATGTATGTGCATTACAAGGATTATTTAGAATAAATACAAATATAGGGATATTTAGGGACTTTTGAAAAAGTCAAAAGGGCAAAATTTACAAGCCGCCCAATCGAAGGAGTATTGAAATACTTCGAGATTCGGGCGGTGCAGTAAATTTTGTTCTTTTGATTAGCTGTTTTTTTATGATTAAGTGCAAAGAAATCCGAGTTTGATGTGGAATAACCTTGCACATAGGAGTTTGATGATATGATTTAAAGTTTTAAACGCTAATAAAGTAGGCGTTTTTCAGCGCTCCCTATTTATTTCTTTTTGAAGAGTATGTTCATCGGTACCCCAGTAAAATCCCAGTTTTTTCTGAGTTTGTTCTCCACAAATCTGCGGTAGGGTTCCTTTACATATTGTGGGAGGTTGCAGAAAAAGGCAAAAGTCGGCACTCCCGAAGGAAGTTGAGTGATGTATTTAATTTTAATGTATTTCCCTTTGTTGGCCGGTGGCGGGTAATTTTCTATTATTGGCAGGAGAAAATCATTAAGCTTGGAGGTGCCTATTTTCCTGGATTTATTTTCATATACTTTCACAGCTTCCTCGAGGGATTTAAATATTCTTGTTTTTTCGGTGGCTGATGTAAAGATTATAGGATAGTCGGTATAAGGAGCTGTTTGTGCCCGCAAAGTTTCAGCAAAGTTTTTGGCTGTATTACTCTCTTTTTCGATCAAATCCCATTTATTTACCAGGACCACCACGCCTTTTCGGTTTCGTTCGATCAGGCTGAATATCTTGTGATCCTGGCCTTCAAATCCTCTCGTTGCATCGATCATGAGAACGCATACATCAGAGTTCTCAATAGCTCTGATGGCCCGCATAACCGAGTAAAACTCCAGATCTTCATGTACTCTGGCTTTTTTGCGGATGCCGGCAGTATCGACCAGTAAAAAGTCGTGACCATACTTATTGTAACGTGTAAAAATGCTGTCCCGTGTTGTGCCCGATAGTGGAGTGACAATATTGCGTTTCTCTCCAATTAAGGCATTAATGAGAGACGACTTTCCTGCGTTAGGACGTCCCACCACAGTGAAACGGGGTATTTCAGGATCTTCTTCATAGGTTTGTTGGGGTAACGTTTTTACAAGATGATCCAGCATATCTCCCGTTCCGGCTCCATTAATTGCAGAGACAGGGAACAAATCTTTTAACCCCATTGAATAGAAGTATGAAGCTTCCGGGATTTGCTGATGATTGTCTACCTTATTTACAGCAATGATAACATTCTTTGCTTTTCGTCTAAGGATTTCAGAAACTGCCTGATCGTAATCTGTAATTCCGGTAATAACATCTACGACAAACAATATTACGTCCGCTTCTTCTATCGCGATTAAAACCTGATCGCGAATGGCTTCTTCAAAATGATCTTCTGAATTCACTGCATATCCGCCTGTGTCTACCACAGAGAAGCGTACTCCATTCCATTCGGCCTTTCCGTAAATACGGTCACGTGTTACTCCGCTTGCTTCATCTACTATGGCCTGACGTGATTCTGTAAGGCGATTGAATAGTGTCGATTTGCCAACATTTGGCCTTCCTACTATGGCTACAATATTTCCCATCTTATCGTTAGTGTATTTTTGCTTCTATATTGTTTTGGCCCGTTTTTACTCACCTCTAAAACCAGGAAAAACGGGATAATGGAGGGCTGTTGCCCTTCATCATCAACTGATTTCATCATCATCAGAATGATGACCTTAAAATTTTAAGGCGGGCAAAATTAATAAAAATGATTGATTTACAGATAAATCTACTGGTCGTATCCGAAATTTTTTAGAAAGTTGTCGGTGTCACGCCAGTCTTTCGAGACTTTTACATAAAGTTCCAGGTAGACCTGTTTCCCCAAAAATAATTCAATTTCTTTTCGGGCATCAATACCCAGTTTCTTAAGTGCTTTTCCCTGATGACCTATTATAATGCCTTTTTGAGAATCCCGACTTACATGAATGATACATCTTATGTCGTGTCTCTTTTCGCCTTCTTTAAACTGTTCCACCTCAACTTCTACCGAGTATGGTATTTCCTTTTGGTAGTTAAGTAAGACCTTTTCCCTGATTATTTCTGATACAAAAAACCGTTCCGGTTTATCAGTAAGGGCATCCTTATCAAAGAAGGGAGGAGAATCAGGCAGCAATTCAACAATTCTGTCATATAGATTCTGAATATTGAATTTATGAAGTGCAGATAAGGGGTATATTTCTGCTTCCGGCAATTCCTTTTTCCAGAAATCCACCAAATCTTCCAGTTCTTTTTGCTGAATCAGGTCAATTTTATTGATGGCCAAAAGCACCGGAACCGTGGCCTTCTTAACCATATTTAGAAATTCATCGTTCTTATCCGGAGTTTCTACAGTATCTGTAATATATAATAGTATATCAGCGTCGGCTAATGCAGACTTTGAAAAGTGCAGCATCGACTCCTGGAGCTTATACTTTGGCTTAAGTACTCCGGGGGTGTCTGAAAATACAATCTGATAATCTTCTTTATTAACAATTCCGAAAATACGGTGCCTGGTGGTCTGGGCTTTTGAGGTTATAATTGAGAGTCTTTCCCCGATAAGTTTATTGGAAAGGGTTGATTTTCCGACATTCGGATTGCCTATTATATTTACAAAACCCGCTTTGTGTGTCATAGCTTAATTTGTGTTGAATTTTCTGCGAAGATACAATAAGTATAGGGATTAATGAGAATCTCTGTTTCAATTCCACATTTCCAACCATTTTTTATTGACAAGAATTACCGTTTTTGGTATTTTTGTTTTCCTGTCAAAAATGCTCCGAAAAAAAGTCTTATTGAAAATAAGCGACTTAAAGAATATTTGGAAAAAAGATTGCAAAAGGGTTTGGAGAAACGAAATAATATCTGTTATCTTTGCACCCGCTTTGCGAGAGAGACCAA
>NZ_QEWP01000020.1 GCF_003121985.1 Marinilabilia rubra | reverse complement strand
CGAATTACTGGTTTGTTGGTATTTTTGTTTCGCCTGAAGAGTCCCATATATAAATTGTTTTTGTGGTGAAAACAAAAATATTGGATTCTTCGGGCTTTTAAAAATTAAGACTTTCGGATGACAGTGATTGCTTTTCTAATAATTTGTTGGATGAACTCAGCATCGTCCCTATGTGAAATAAGTTTTTCAATGAATATTCTGGACTTTTGCTTTTTTATGAATCTCTCCACTCTATTTGCTTCACTTCTGGAATCAGAGATCTTGAAAAAAGCTTTTAAGGTCCAAGGAATACCTTTGGCTGAGAATTTGGAGAAAACTTCAGGATTATTGTGTTCTTTCAAACGCCGTGTGACATCAGAAGTTTGTCCCACGTAATATTTATCAGCCTTTGGCGAATAAAGGATATACACGAAGAACTCCATAAGTTTGGGTAATAAAAAAAGCCACCTCGAAAAGAGATAGCTGTTAATTTTGCTCCCCAGGTAGGACTTGAACCTACGACCTACGGATTAACAGTCCGCCGCTCTAACCAACTGAGCTACTGAGGAATTTTTGTGCATGATCAAAAGGCATTCCTTTTGTCAATTGCCCTGCAAAAATAGGTGCTTCACCTCAATTATCCAACAAAGATGTCTAAAAAAATTGATGTTTTTTATAGGTTAAAAATTAATTGATTGGTCTTTACTGGTTTAGTTGCCGGAAAAATTAATGATCATCACAAAGGTCCTTGGCTTCATCAATGATTCCGGTTATTTTTCTTTCTGATATCTGTAATGTATGCAGTAATTCTTTATTTTCTTTTAGTTCTTCACAAAGAACAACCCCTTTTTTAAGTAAAAACTGCTTTTGGGCTTTTGTTAATTGCGTTAAAGCCGTAACAGGAAAAGCTCTGTGTTTTTCTGTCAATACCTTCAGACTGTCGTTATCAGGAAAATCCCAGCTCATTAAATTCAATCCGCTACACTTCCCAAATGCCATGGCATCAGTCGTAAATCGGGTATTGGTTACCACCCAGCCATGGAAAGTAAAATCTTTATATTCAGGCAAAGCCTTCCGGGTCTCAATAATGTCGTTTACTCTGGATCGAATATAAAGAGGAACCTGAACGCTTGAAAATTTCCCCTGGCTATTGTGATATTTACATTCTACCAAGTGTTGGTTTTTGTGATTGGAGGCAATTACATCCACTTCGTGGGTCACACATTTTCCATTGACAACCTGTCCAACCTGCACGTCAAATCCCTTACATTTAAAAAGATGGCCTACAAACTGTTCAAAAGGATAGCCGGAAGGCCCTAACTCCATAATGGCCTTTTTGAGACTATAACGGGCAGCCATGCTCCGTCTTTTCTTTCTGAGCAGTCGGAATGCACGAGTATAAATTTGCCTGGTCGAAGTCCCCGGCTGAATCCAATGGATGATGTCGTTTGCAACCTCCTCAATAATATGGCTGTCGGCACCTGATCTTTGAAGCGAATACTTTAATTTTCCCGGATCAAAGGGTTGCTCTTCGCCCGAGGCCTTTTGAATAATAGGAAGTCGACTCATACAATTGTGTTTTTCAAGTGAAACACAATATTAATAAAAATTATGGAGTGATTATTTATTGCCATTAAACCCCTGCCAGGGAATATCCTCTAAACACAAGTTTCTCTACACTTTAACCGATCCACAAATTAATTCCTCATACAAAAACCACCACTTTCAAGACAAAAACATCCGTTTTTCTTTTTTATTTTCAAAAAAGTCATTTACTTTGCTTCATCAATCGAAACAAAAACAAGAAATGGTTCACAATCTTTCTGCAAATATGATGATGGCTATGACATGTACATTGATGTGTATGTGTTGCAATCAATTTATGCAGAAAGGGAAAGAAAGCTGATTTTCGATTTAATAACGAATAAGGTAGGCCCTTCTGCATAATTGCGGAAGGGCTTTTTTTTGCTCTTCTCAACGCGTAAGGGTTTAACAACTCAAAATGAACCGGATAAACGCAATACAAATAGAATTGACATTAAAAAGCCATGAGAGAAAAAAACTACTTACCCATAGCCTTGAACATTGAAGGGGAAAAAATCCTGATCATCGGCGGCGGCCAATCAGCCTGGAAAAAGATTCAGATACTGAAACGCTTCGATGCCGATATTGAGGTTGTGGCACTTCAGGTATGCAAAGAAATTGCGGAAAGTGGTATTCCGTACCGAATCAAACCCTATGAAAAATCTGACCTTATAGGTTATCTGATGTTTTATTCCTGCACCAATAATCGTGACCTGGACATGCAAATAGCCAAAGATGGTTATGAATTGGGAGTTCTTGTAAATATTCATGACCAGCCTAATTTGTGTCAGTTTGTATCCCCCGCCATTTATCAGAAAGACAACATCAGGATTGCCGTGAGCTCGAACGCAAAAGATGTTTATGCTTCAATTGAAACCAGAAATACCATAAAAGCCTTTTTCGAGAAATCTATTAACTACAATAGATCGTTAGATTTTTAGATATTAGATTTAAGATGAATCATATAGTGCTAATAACCAGGGCCTTAAAGCAATCATGCACATGATTCCAAAAAGTTGATTTATAGCCCTTTACAAAAGTTTAACGGAGTATTGTTAACTAACCACTTACAAATTAATCAACCAATGAGTATTAATCATTCCCCACTGTCCGAATTCCAAATCAAGGCGCTTGGAGATTTAACCAATCAGGTCACAGCCGAGCAGGTCATTTGGCTCAATGGATATTTCCAGGGCCTTTCAAAAGGACTATCAGAAGCAGGATCAAACACTAAATCGTCTGCCGGTCAGGCCTCAGGTGAAAAAGTCCCTCTTACCATTTTATTCGGAACACACACTAATCGTAGTAAAAAGATTGCTGAGAGCATTCAGGAAAAGGCTCTGTCCAAAAACTTCGACAGCAAAGTAGTTGGAATGGATGATTACAATCCCAGGGACCTGAAAAAAGAAAAGAATCTGCTGGTTGTGGTCAGCACACATGGAGAAGGAGATCCACCTGAAATGGCTGAGAATTTCCACAAGTTTATCACCGGGAAAAGAGCACCCAAATTACCGGAACTCAACTTCTCCGTTCTGGCCCTCGGTGACAAATCTTACAAACATTTTTGCAAAACCGGCATCGAAATATATCAGTCCCTGCGCCGTGCAGGAGCGACCCGGTTCACCCCTATAGTGAAGTGCGATGTGGATTATGAGGATGATGCCAACCAATGGAAAAAAGATGCCTTCGCTGAGCTGGAGAAGCTGAAACCATCTTCACAGGTTTCAGAAGTAAAGCCAACTGCATCCGAAACACATGAAAGCGGTTCTTATTCCCGAAAATATCCGTTTGAAGCAACCATCCTCGAGAAAGTAAGAATTACCGGCCGCGAATCGGACAAAGAAATTTACCATTTAGAGATTTCACTTGAAGACTCCGGCTTAACGTATGAGCCGGGCGATGCTCTGGGAGTTATTGCTCAAAATCCGGAAAACCTGGTGATTGGGATTCTGGAGGCCTTAAATGATGAAGGCCTTGAAACAATTGACACACATGCAGGGAGGCTTACCCTGAAAAATGCATTGCAACATCATTACGAAATAACGATTTTAACGCGGGATATTATCTCAAAATATGCCCAACAAACAAAGAACAAACAAGTAGAAGCTCTTTTAAAAGACGAAAAGAAACTGGACGAATACCTTTACGGACATGATGTTCTGGACTTGCTACATGAATTCCCGACAAGTATCACACCTGTAGATTTACTCAAAATATTGAGACCTCTCCCACCCCGTTTATACAGTATCTCCTCAAGTCAGGATGCAGTGGGCGAAGAGGTTCACATAACTGTCTCAAAAGTCCAGTATGAGAACAAGGGGCGTCAACGCCTTGGCGCCTGCTCAGGCTTTCATCTGGCTGAAAACTTAAAGGTTGATGATACCATATTGGTCTACATTGAAAAGAACCCAAACTTCAGATTGCCCGAAAACGGTACCCCAATCATCATGGTAGGAGCAGGAACTGGCATCGCCCCTTACCGGGCATTTCTGCAACAAAGAGAATCGGCCAAACAAAAAGGCAAGACCTGGTTATTTTTTGGGGAACGCCATTTCTCATCCGACTTTCTTTACCAAACTGAATGGCAACAATATCTTAAGAAGGGATATCTGCAAAAAATTGACCTGGCATTCTCCCGCGATCAAAAAGAGAAAGTTTACGTGCAGCACAAACTGAAAAAGCAACAAAAGAAGCTTTACAAGTGGCTGGAAGACGGCGCTGTCTTTTACTTGTGCGGAGACATGAAACACATGGCCAGAGATGTAGAAACGACTCTTCACAAAATAATTGAGAAACAAGGCGGTATGACGACAGACAAAGCCAGAGACTACATCAAAAAGCTTAAAAAAGAGAAACGCTTCCAGGCAGATGTGTATTGAGATATTAGATTTTTAGATCAATAGACAAAAGATTTAAGAATTGCCTACAGCAACCCCATTTTTAGGTATGGCGAATCTTTCTTGAGAAAGCGGCAGAGCCGAAGCAATTCCGCTATTTCCCCCCGAAAAAAATAAATAAAGACAACAAGAAACTGTTTGAATTATGTTTTTAGAAGATGTTTTTGAAGGATTGAGTTCCCAGACAAGTCAAAATTGACACGAATAGCAACGCTATTTAGTGCCCGTCTATAAAGTCGGGAATGTTTGTAAAAAGTTATTTGTCTGGTCAGAAAGGGCCCGTTGCATCCCGATTCTTCGGGAGCGAAGCCGCCAAAAACGGAGTTTACTTGGGTAAATGAGTATTTTGGAGGCAAGCGTAACGCAGCAAGTGGTACTTTATGGACAGACTCTATTTAAGGAAATTTTGACGAAGTATAAGAGCTCAAGACCAGAAAACATCCCAAAAGTTAAACAGTTTCTAAGTAACCTATCAACTTAAAACCAGGAACTATGAGCAACCAAATAGATTGGAGTACCCTTTCAGAAGTGGAGAAAATAAAATACGATAGCAACTATCTGAGAGGCACTCTGGAGGAGAGTTTAAAAGATCCGGTCACCGGATCCATCGCTGCCAGCGACACCCAGATTTCCAAGTTTCACGGCATCTATCAGCAACACGACCGTGACATTGCCCACGAACGTAAGCACCAAAAACTGGAACCTGCTTTTTCCTTTCTGATCAGAGTAAGGCTTCCGGGGGGTATCGCAACAGCCGATCAATGGCTGCAAATGGATCAATTATCGGAAACGCATGCCAACAAAACTTTAAAGCTCACCACCAGGCAGGCATTTCAGCTACATGGCGTCATCAAGAAAGACTTAAAAACAACCATTAAAGGCATCAATGACGCTTTGCTTGACACCATCGCAGCCTGTGGTGATGTGAACCGGAATGTTATGTCGCATGCCAATCCTGCAGAATCAGACCTTCATGCCCAGGTCTACCAATTGGCCGGGGATATATCCCGTCACCTGATACCTCAAACTTCGGCCTACCACGAAATTTGGCTTGATAAAAAACTGGTTTCTTCGAGTAAAGAAGAAACCGAACCACTTTACGGGAGACAATATCTGCCACGGAAGTTTAAAATAGGTGTAGCCATTCCACCTTACAACGATGTGGATGTCTTCTCCCAGGATCTGGGCTTTATTGCCATTGAAGAAAACGGAAAGCTCGCAGGCTATAACATTGCAGCAGGAGGTGGAATGGGATCGACCTTTGGAATCCCGGAAACCTACCCCAGGCTGGGTGATGTAATTGGTTTTTGTAAGCCGGATCAGGCCATAGACGTGGCTGAAAAAATTGTTCTCATCCAAAAAAATAATGGGGACCGGCAAAACCGAAAGCAAGCGCGGCTGAAATACACCATAGATAGAAACGGGCTTGACTGGTTCAAAAAAGAATTATTCAGTGCTCTGGGATATGAATTGCAAGCCCCCAGGCCCTTTAAATTTACACGAAACGGCGACCGCTATGGATGGAAACAAGGCACTGACGGCAAATGGAGCCTTAACTTGTTTGTAGAAGGTGGGCGGGTAAAAGATTTGCCTGGCTATCCATTAAAAACCGCTTTACGCGAAGTAGCTAAAAAAGTGAAAGATGCGCAATTTATTCTAACCGGAAACCAAAATCTGGTAATTGCCAACACTGAGAAAAAGCAAAAGGTGGCTGAGATATTGAAAGAACACGGCGTTTGGCCTGCGCCCCTCTCAGGCTTGCGCCAAAACAGTATTGCCTGTGTCGCGCTCAACACCTGTGGTCTTGCTTTCGCAGAAGCCGAACGGTACTTACCTGATCTTATATCCAAAATTGAAAAGATTCTGGAGAAACATGATCTTTTGAAAAACGAGATAGTCATCCGGATGACAGGTTGTCCCAATGGCTGTGGCCGTCCGTACCTGGCAGAGATAGGTTTGATAGGAAAATCACCAGGCAACTACAATCTTTATTTGGGTGGCAGTAATAATGGAACCCGCCTAAACGCCTTATATAAAGAAACACTCAATGAGGAACAAATTTTGGCTGAATTGAAGCCCATCATAGCAGACTATGCCTCCAATAAAAAGAGTAACGAACCTTTTGGTGACTTTGTTATTCGCCAAAATTATGTGCAGGAGATAACTCAGGGTAGAGATTTCAAACACTAAAAAGCAAAATCATAAATAACCGGATTATGAAACCAATTAGAATTAATGCCAAGATGAATCGTATTTCTGCATTGCACCTGAATTGTATGTGCAACATGATGTTCTGTAAAGCAGAAACAACAATGAGAGTATAGTCATAACTACCTGCTTACCTAAACATTTTGACAGGGGCTCTCAATAAACGAGAGTCCCTTTCTTTTTAAAAACTATAATTATGAGTATCCATAAAACCGAATTCCTTCCTGTATCATTGAACATTACAGGAAAGAAAATATTAATCATAGGGGCCGGAAAGGTGGCCCTCCAAAAAGCCAGAAGCCTTTCCCGCTTCGAGGTTTCAATCAGTGTTTTGGGGACTGAAATCCATCCGGATTTTAACCAATCAGATAATATTCAGATCATCAAAAAAGAGTATGAGCCCGAAGATTTAGGAGGGCATTATTTAATTTATGCCTGTACCAACAATCCCGGGATCAACCAGAAAATAAAAGAAGACAGCTATCAACGAAACATACTGGTCAGCATTGCAGACGCCCCGCAAACAGGTGATTTTGTTTCTCCTGCCATTTACAAAAATGAGAATGTAACCGTAGCCGTTGGATCCAATGGAAAGAACCCATCTAAATCGGTTAAAATCCGAAATCTGATCAGAGATCATCTTAATATTGAATCGGATCAAATCAGGATCAAAAAAGATGCTGCAACCACCTACAACAGGAATAAGGACTCCCCTCCTCTGCATCAGGAAATTGCCAATAAAAAAGGAAAAGTGATTTTGGCAGGTTTTGGCCCGGGTGACCCGGGATTACTGACTTTAAAATCCAACCAATACCTTGAGGAAGCCGACTTCATTTTTCATGATGCTTTGCTGGATGTCTCATACCTGGATCGGTTTAAGGCCCAAAAAATTCCAGTTGGTAAAAGGTGCGGCCAACATTACAAAAAACAGGAAGAAATCAACGAGATGCTTTTGGAGGCAGCATTTACCGGCAAGAATGTGGTGCGGTTGAAAGGAGGCGATCCCTTTGTATTTGGCCGGGGCGGCGAAGAAGTTGCGTTTCTCAACCAACACCAGGTTGATGTGGAAGTAATACCCGGAATTACCAGCGCATTTGCAGCTGCAGCCCAGTTCGGCATTCCATTAACTCAACGAGAGGTTTCGTCGTCGCTCGCATTCCTGGTGGGACACAATTTATCCACACGCCCTTTTCCCAAAGCCGATACCCTGGTATTTTATATGGGTGCCAAACATCAGTGTGAACTATCCCAGGCCCTGATTGAAGAAGGCTGGGATAAATCAACTCCGGTAGCATTGTTAAGTAACATTTCAAATACCAGCTCAAAAGCTGTCATCACTCAGCTTGACAAACTTTGCAAGGAAAAAGGAGCCATTGAGACACCATTGCTGATAATTGTAGGCGAAACCATAAGAAGTATTTCCGACCTTACAGAATCAGCTCCTGAGAAGGCCGCAAAAAAAGCCGGAGAACCAGTATCACTTTAAGAAGAGTATGAGCAGAAGATAGTTTGGACAGTTATAAAAAAAGAAAGGAGACCGGCATACTGATCTCCTTTCTGCTTTTTCAACTAATCATCAATCATATTTTCAAAATCCCAACATTTTGGGATATCTGTAAAAATTAACTCCGGTTATCGGATATTAAGATTCTAATTCACCCCAATTTCAGACACCAGATATGACGCACATCTTTCGGGTCGTTTCTTCTCAATACCCAGCAAAACTCTAATCTCTTTTACCTCTCTGGAGTTGAATACCGCTGTCAGGTTCCTCGGCCCAACAGGAACCACTATTTTCCTTTTATATGGCGATAAAGCATTGGCACTCTCCCAGTAATCCTCATTCAAATTCTTGAAAAAATCAATGAAATTTGAATACTCCTGAGGCGAAAAATTAAAATTCAGGTTATTATACTCAATGTGAATCTTTGAGCAACTATCACATTTAAAGACTGTCCCGTTCGTGGTGCGGTTTAGAATTTCCATATCGGCTTTATTTTCATACAAATTTGGGGGCTTTTAAGAATTCTCACAATCCCCATCATTCGTGATTTTAATATATAGCAGCCACATTAAAATCATTACCAGAATCTGATTATCGGAATTTACCACATAATATCATTTCTAATCATCCACGGCGAGTAACATAATCATTACACCCATAAAATAACCAAAACAGGGGGCAATCATGAAAACTCAGAAAAATGAACATTAGCCCAGATATTACAGGAAAGCCCTAAAGAACCTGCTAAACCCGACAATCAGGACCTACAACTCCCATATAACAGGGTCTCCCAACATATTGGTATTTTGCTTTGTAAGCCCCCGTTTTATTACCGAAAAATTTCCGGAAAGAAATAAATGCTATACTTTTGCTGGCATGAAACAAGGTCAACATAATACCATCATTCGAATGACAGCACTACTTATGATCGCTGCCATGAGTTTGTTGATTCTTAACAAGGCCTTGTTTACTCATACCCATATTACAAAAGGTGGCCAAATCATTTCTCACTCCCACCCTTTTAAACCAGAAACAGGCAATAACTCTCCTGCTGCCCACCAACACACGGCAGTTCAATTTCACCTTCTGGATAATTTGCAATTGTTCTTCCCCATCCTGTTCCTTTTTATTTCGCTGGCACTTTTCAGAAACAAGAAAAAGTATACTACCTCACTAAAAGCTCATTTCTCAGAATCTGATATTGCGAGTAGGTATGGGAGAGCCCCACCCGTTCTTTAATATCTTTATCCCCCTCACTTTTCCGGTTATATCTCTGATTTTTCACCGGAAATCAATTTCAAAACAACATAACTGATATTTTGGCCAATACGCCACTGTTTTATTGACATTTGTATATCCCATTCAGATGCTTCAAATGGCAGGCACATTGCTCATGTCAGAACACTAATGTTTTATTCCTTTTGTCTAAAATCAAACCTCCGAAAATGAAAACTTCAAGAATCCTTATATCTCTATCTCTCCTATTCGTCTTTTTTACCATCGCACCTATTTTTGCCGAAGGAGAAGAAAAACGCACCAATGCCAATCTAACCGGCCAGGTGCTGAGTCAGGACGGAGAGAGCATTCCCTTTGCAACGATCAATATTGTTAATACAACCATTGGAACAGCAACTGATGAAACAGGGAAATACAGTCTGGCCAACCTTCCAACCGGCAGTCTCAGGATAAAAGCCCAGTATCTGGGATACAAGCCCAAGGTTATTGAAATACAAATCACTGAAGGGGAAACCAAAGAGGTTAAGTTTGAGCTTGAAGAGGACGTACTTGGGATTGAAGAAATTGTGGTAACCGCAGATCGTAACGAAAAAAACCGGAAAGAATCCTCAACCATAGTCAACACTCTCACTTCAAAACTATTTAATACGGTACAGGCTGTGACGTTGAGTGACGGTCTTAACTATTGTCCGGGGGTTCGAATGGAAAGCAATTGTCAAAATTGTGGCTTCTCGCAGGTTCGTATGAATGGCATGGAAGGCCCTTATTCTCAGATTCTGATCAACAGCCGTCCCATTTTCAGTGGATTGGCAGGGGTTTACGGACTCGAGCTGATTCCCTCCAACATGATTGAGCGCATCGAAGTAATCCGTGGTGGAGGCTCTGCCCTTTATGGCAGTAACGCCATCGCCGGCACTATCAATCTCATCCTCAAAGATCCCATCAATAACTCGTATGAATTTGGGGCCGGCAGCGGATTAATTGGCTTAGGCATGGATGAGTCAGGCGGTACAGCGCAGGATCACACTGTAAACTTTAATACATCTGTGGTTTCCCAGGATAACAAAACAGGGATGGCCGTATATGGGTTCTACCGGAACAAAGAGCCATTTGATGCCAATGACGATTCATTTTCGGAATTGATGGAGTTAAATAATACTACAATTGGAGGACGCATATACCACCGATTTGACACCCGGGATAAAATCACTGCCGACTTTTTCAACATCAAAGAAAGTCGTCGGGGCGGTAACAAATTTGACATGCCGCATCATATGGCGGATATATCAGAGGCCGTTGAACACAACATCACCACCGGTGCGGTTAGCTACGACAGGTTTTTCCGCGAAGCAGACAAGCTTTCGGTTTATGTATCCGGACAAAATGTTGACAGAGATTCCTATTACGGAGCCAACCAGTCGCTTTCAGATTATGGCAACACCAAAGACTTTTCATATACTGCCGGTGCCCAGTACAACGCCGTTTTGGGAGAGACCAATCTTTTGCTGGGTATAGAAGACAACGGCGCCTGGCTGACCGATAAAAAACTCGGCTACATCAATGAAGAAGGCACCTATGTGGATAACCGCATTGTTGCCGACCAGGCCTCCAACACCTTTGGCTCATTTATGCAATACGAGTTTGACCTCAGTAAATTAAACGTATCGGTTGGTGCCCGGTTCGACCACTATACCATCGAGGATGAATCCAATGGAAGCTCAACCTCAGGTGATGTATTAAGTCCGCGTGTGACATTAAAGTATGATATTCTGAGTTCACTCCAGGCCAGGGCCAGCTATTCGCAAGGCTACAGAGCTCCGCAGATTTTCGATGAAGACCTGCACATTGAAACCTCAGGGGCCAAGAAAGTGATACATGAAAACGCTGATGCCCTTGAACAGGAAACCAGTCACAGTTATATGTTCTCGTTAGACTTCAATAAGCAACTGGGTACATCATTCTTAAACCTTCTGGCAGAAGGATTTTATACACAGCTCGACAATGCCTTCGCCAATGAATTTGGAGAACCCAATGCAGACGGCACGGTTGTTTACACCAGAGTAAACGCCGAAAAAGGGGCCACCGTACAAGGTGTAAATATTGAGGCTAACTTTGTTCCAAGTTCAAAAGTTAATCTGAAAGGTGGATTCACCATCCAAACAAGCGAGTACGAAGAAGTACACGAACTTAATGAAACAAAATTCTTCCGTACACCCGAAAATTATGGATATTTTGCCCTTGATTGGGACCCGGTTGAAAATCTCTGCATCTCTTCTACCGGAAACTACACAGGATCCATGCTCGTTCCTTACAACGAAAGCGTGCTGCGAGAATCCGATCCTTTCTATGAACTGGGCGCAAAGATTCGCTACAATATAAAAATCAATGGCGCCAAATTGCAACTTTACGCTGGTATGAAAAACATCTTCAATTCTTACCAGGATGATTTTGATTCAGGTATCAACAGAGATCCTGCTTATGTTTACGGGCCCACCAGTCCACGGACTTTCTATTTCGGAATTAAGCTTGGTAATATGTTGGATTAACTAATTGCAAAATCTATTGTCCGGCAAATCAATAGATTTTTCTATTGCGCTCAAGCCGCGCTGGCTTTTACTTTTTTTCTACAGCAAAAAAAAGTAAACAAAAAATGCCGTCGCTTAAAGAATCCCGAAATAAGTTTTTGTTGCTTTTGCCATTTTGGGCAAAAGCTTACAAAACTATAATCGGGAAAAAATCAGGGTATATTCCTAAAATCCGAAAACTCGCTACGCTCAAACAGTTCGGATTTTTAAACGGAATACACCCAGATTTTCTTAACGAGATTTTCTTAATGCGATAGGACAGCCCAAACTTTAATCACACATTTCAAGCACCATAATATTCAAACAATTGGCCATTAAAAAACAGAATTCAACCGGACACCAATACTTGCAAAAGGAAGTAATGCAAAGCCGCTCCTCAATTTCGAAAGAACATGAGAAGCGGCTTTTTTATGAGTATACGTTTCAATCTAAGGTTTGGCGGATTCTTTCCCGGTAAAGGAGAAAACGCCCGGGATGATGAGAAAACGCCCGGGATGATGAGAAAATACCCGGGAGCGTGAAAAACTGTCCCGGGGCGGCCCAAACTTCCCCGGAAAGGCGAAAAACTGTCCCGGGGCGGCTCAAAACCTCCCGGGGCAGCTCAAAAAGCCCCGGGACAGCCAGAAAATGCCCGGGGCACCTTAAAAACTCCCGGGACGCCTCAAATTCTTCCGGGACGGGTAAAATATCCCCGGGAAAGACACAAGAAGTTGTTTAAAAGACTTTTTCAACAGACCCTATTTAGCGAATTGGCCCGGGCCATCAAAACCCCTTTCTCACCCGTTTATTCTCAAACTCATCCGAATTTTGAATCCGCTCCTTTTTCAGTCCTGATGAAAAAGAATACTTGATTTTAAACCAGAGAGGAAATTTGGATGTCAGGATATTATCCGTTGAGTTTTCAATAAAACCATCTCCTTTAAGAGAATGCCCCTGGTAAGTCACCTCCTCAGCAAAAGGTACGGCACTGGTTACGCCCACAGATAGATTCTCGAAAAACGATTTCTCAAGAGAAACGAAATAAAGAAAATCCTCGAAAGATGATGACTGAATATGATGTACATCGGCACGTTGCATACCTGAGGCAGAAAAAGAAAACCCATTCATCATCCGCAGCGACAAACCAAAGCCCCATTCGGCTGCCCACTTTTCCTCAGAGGTGATTTGATGAGATTTTGCCAATTGTCCCGGATGGGTTTCCAGATGAAAAGCCCTGAAATATGGATTGAACGACAACCGCTTGAAAGGTGTCAAAGCTGCTTTAAACCGAACACCTAACCTTGTAATATCTCCCAGGTTATAAGGTTTCACAAAGAACTCACCAGGATTAGGCATAGTGGTCAGATTGGCGACAACATCGGTACTTTTGGAATAAAACGGCCCGACAGAGAAGAACTGATTCCCTGCCAGTAAAGAATACTCCAACGCCAGTTCCTGATTAAAACCGGGCTCAAGAGAAGGGTTTCCCTGCTGTTGGGTAAAAACATCTGTTTGCAGCAAAGCCGGATTCAACTGAAAAATATGAGGACGGCGGACAGATCGCCGGTAACTCAGTTTAACCTGATGCTTGTCGGCCGGCTTAAATGAAAGTGACACAAACGGGAATAAAGACACTTGATCATCAACCTCCTCCTGTGGAGCTTCGGCATTTGAATATTCTGTCCTGAAACCTGCCTGACCATTAAAGCGATCAGCATTAAAAGAAAAGGTCGAAAACAGGGAAAGAATATTCTCCTGATAATCTGACGTAGAAGAACCGGACTCTCCAAGCTGCCTGTAACGATTCTCAAGACCTGCCGCCAAGCCCCATCTTGAACCAAGATCGGAATGATAATTCAGTCTTCCCACAAAAGCTTTTTCAAAAGGATCAGAATAACCGGATAAAACCTCATAATTACTGCTGTATTGTGTTCCCCTACTTCCATCATACTGGTAATAATTGGCTTCCACGACCAATGCCCGATTATGGCTGTCAAATAAATGCTTGTAAAAGACAGAACCGCCAAAAGCCAGATTTTCATCCAGATCATCCTTTGCAAAGACATTTTCAAAACCGGTATTATTATCTGATTGCAGGATGGCTGTCACCTGGCCATCCTGCTCGTTTGAGTAAGGATTGACAAAAGCATAAACATTCACCTGATTGGCTGAATCGGGGAACCAATCTAATCCGCCCATTACTTTATGCGACCAGTTTTCCTGATGCAGAGCTCCATGGCTGTCCAACACCATCTCTGGCTCTCCAAAAACCCTTTTGGTATTCTTTGCTTCTATATCAAAATAGCTAAACTCACCTCTGTAAGAACCAAAAACATTCACTTTCTCTGTGCTGTATAAAATGCCGGCTGAAGGGAAAGAGTAAATCTCCCCTGAACTCAGAGGAATTTCACCTAATATATGACCGCTGATTCCCTTAGAATTTTTCCGTTTGGTAAGCACATTTACCACAGCAGTAATATTAGATCGGTATTGAGCCCCGGGTTGATGATCGATTTCAATCTTATCAATCAACTCAGAATCGAGTTGCCCCAAAAAATCGGGCGACCGCTCAATACCATCTACCATAATAATAACATTTTCACTTCCTTCCACCATCACATTCTGCATCATATCCACCTGGATACCCGGCACAAACTTTACAATATCAATACCGGAGGCAGAAGCTTTCTTCATATTGCTGTTGACAAAGTAGGTGGTTGCCCCATCTTTACTCTTAGCCTTAATACGTTCTCTCACTGCTTTAACTTCATTCAAAGCATAAGAACGCGGGTGAAGCGTAATATCCACAATTTCTTCGTCTTCCAGCGAAACTTGCCGCAAAGCTGAAGTAAAACCGACACAGCTGACCTGAATCAGTCCTGCTGATACATTTGAAACAGCCAGTGCAAAGTGACCTGTCTCTCCCGTAATAGTTCCGGATACCAAATTAGAATCAGGTAAGGCCAAAAAAGCGACAGTTGCAAATTCCACCGGCTGCCCCTTTTGACCGGTTACTGTTCCTGTAATGTTTCCTTTTGACTGACCACTGGCAATGTTGACAAAAAGAAAAACCAAAAACAGGTTAAAGCTGAAATGTTTAAAAATCCTCATCATGACTCCCTTTTTTTTGTTAATTACTCTGTTTTAAAAACCGGAAAACCAACCTCAAATAATTCTCAGAGGTAATAGCCTCGCCGGTTTTGATATTACAAAGTGACAAAAGGGTGTTTCAAACCCCAAATAAATGGGATACTCTGATAGGTTTTGTGACAGGCTGATAAGAAGTCTGATCTATCTGTGACGAATAACAAGAAGTTGTGATGAGATGTAAATAACAACAGGCATAGTTTGGAAAGGCAGAAGAATAATTATTGGCTGTAGTTTAAAAATGCGTTTTTGCCCTTAGAGATTAAATAGTGTAAGGCCTTGCATGGACAAAGTCACCATATTAAAGAAAAAAGGGCATCATTGGTCCTCCTGAAAAGGTAGTACCGAATTAGGTCTGGCGGATTCCGATCCGCCACCAGAGGTAAAACGGCGGATCGGCTTCGGCTCTGCCGCTTTCCCAGAAAGAATCTGCCGCGCCTGATCTTCCATTGGTAAGGTTCGATCCCAAAAGCACGCAAAAATAAACTTAAGCCTAATTATTCTCTGGCTATATCAAATCAGGTATTCAGCCTGTTAGAATGTATATTAAACGTCAGTCTTTAAAAAGCTTATCAAACTCGTATATTCTGGATCTCGAAACCGGAATTTCTTCGGAAGCATGAGACATAGTAAGTCTGTACCCCAGACTATTTCCTTTTCTTTTGGTCACCTGCTCCACATTTACAATATATGCCCGGTGACATCTCAATAGCATTGGGTATTCGGAAAGTTGCTTTTCAATATTAGATATGGAATTACGGATGGGTACTTTCCTGAGTTTTCCATCCCGAAACAAGTAAAAAACCACATAGTTGCCATCAGACATGGCAAATTGCAATTCATCTTCATAAAACTCCAGCGATTCCCTTTTCAGCTTTGAAGATATGTCAATTTTTCTTCTTTGGGCAGAATCCCTTTCTTCCTGACTTTCCTGATTGATATTTGCCCTGTCGAAAAACACCTTCAAATTAATGGATGTAAAATAAAGAAAAGGAATCAGGGCAATAAATGAGGTGCGCAGGAAGGAATCCAAAAAGGTTTCCAGGTTCCATCGGGTAGTAATTGCAGGTTCTTCAATAAAAAAGGCAAGAAGAAAAACCACGGTTCCCATCAGAAAAACCAATACGAAAATGGCGAGCAACTCCCGCCCAAATGTCCAGGGCTTATTCACATTAAAAAAAGGAACCAGCCTCAGTAAATAAATACCTCCCAAAGCGGAAACAGCAATTCCCAGAGCATAAAAAAGCATGGTAATTTCAAAGCTCAGCGAATAGCCTTCGTGGGTATCCAGCGGATGATAAAGAACCGTAAAGAGAAAACTGAACAGGAAAAGGATCAATACCCCTTTCAACGGATGGGCAATGATAAAATTCTGAGGATATAACTGCCTGAAAAAAGATTGCTTCATCGAAAAAAGTTCTTCGGTTCTTTAAATAACTCCTATGCAAAAGTATCTAATTTTTAAGAAACTGCTATCTCTTTCAATAGATCGTTAGTCCCGATGCTTCGGGATAGATATGAGATTTAAGACAATGGCTGTAGTTTAAAATAGCAATTTTCCAAAGTCTCCGAATGGGGGACTTGATGGATTATCCCTATTTGTGTCATTCACAAGGTACGTAATTTAGAGAAAGAACCTAATTGTTAATATCATCGCAAAACTAAACTACAGCCGCTGCATTCTAAAAATTACGAAACCAGAAACAGTTTTTTCCGTAGGACATCATTATCTGCGATATTAGAAACTGTTTAAATTTTGTTTCTTGAAGTCGATTAATTTTCTTTTTGAACATGGAGACAGCGGTAAACGAGGAAGTGGATTATAGTAAGATGTTCAAGCATCTTCCTGTAGGTGTGGTATTTCAAAACATCAACGGTGAAATAATTACGGCCAATAAATCAGCAGAAAAAATTCTTGGTATCCCTCTCGAAAGAATCAAGGGCAGAGACCTTCTATCTCCTAAGTGGCATGCGATTAACGAAAAAGGCGTCCCCCTCTCACATAAAGACAATCCCGCCTATATTGCTTTTCGCACCGGCAAGCCCGTGAAAGGGTTTACAATGGGTTTTATCCATCCATATCTGGAAAACTACAAGTGGATCTCAGTTGATTCTGTTCCGCTATTCAGAAACAATGAAGAAAAGCCCTATCAGGTTTTTTCAACCATCGCAGATGTAACAGATAAAATAAAGGCCCGATATAAGCTCCACAATAGCGAGACTCGCTACAAAACTCTGATGGACAACCTCCAGACATCTGTATTGATCATCCAGGATGGAATCATCAGATTTGCCAATAATGCCTTAAGCGAAAAATCGGGCTATAGCAATGAGGAGCTGATTGGAAAAGACTTTAAAAACTTCCTTCATCCTGAAGAAGAAGCGTTAATAAACAAGTATTACCACCAACGATTCAATGGTGGAAATCCTCCGGATAGCTATCGTATAAAAGCCCAAAAGAAAACCGGTCAATACATTTGGATGAATGTAAAAGTAAGGGTGATAGAATACGAAGGAAAGTCATCCCTTTTGGTGCTGATGGACGATATTCATGCCCAGGTTGAATTTGAAGAACAACTAAAGAAGAGCGAGGCCAACTTCAGAAATCTTTTTGAAAGAGCACCTGTAGGCATTGCCCTTGTTGACTTTGAAGGACACCCGGTTGTGGTCAACGATCGGCTTTGTAACATTTTAGGATATACGCGGGAAGAATTTATGAAGATGCATTTTGGAGAATTTTCTCATCCGGATGACCTGCAAAAAGACAAAGATTTCTTTGCCCAAATAAAAGCAGGAAAACGCGACAGCTACAAAATGGAGAAAAGATACATCCATAAATCGGGAAAAATCATATGCTCTGAATTGAAGGTCAGTGTTTTACGCAATTCTAAAAGTAACCAGGAGCTCGTAATTGGCATGGTAACAGATCGCACGGAACAAAAATTGGCAGCTGAAGAGCTATTAATCACAAAGGAAAAAGCCGAAGAGAGCAATCGTCTGAAATCGGCTTTTCTGGCCACCATCAGCCATGAAATAAGAACCCCTCTTAATTCTATCCTGGGTTTCAGCGACATCATCCAAAACACGTCGGAAGATCCGGAAACATTGGAATACTCATCCATCATTTATGAAAACGGACACAATCTGCTGACCATTATGGATGATATTCTGGAACTGGCTCTGGCAGAAAACGGAAAAGTGAGCATCAGGCCCGAAAGTTTCAATTTAAAGGAACTCTTCAGCCAGTTTTGCGGACATTTATCCGAGATCATTTACAAAGCCGGTAAAGACAATATTGAAATGCAATGCTATTTCGATCCCGGGCTTGAAGGAGAAAATATTGTTCTGGATAAAAGCAAGACTTTCCAGGTAATAATGAACCTGATGAAAAATGCGGTTAAATTCACCCACGAAGGTTTTATCGAACTGGGATGTTACCGTAAATCACCCAACACCGTGTCGTTTTATGTTAAAGACACCGGCATTGGAATAGACGAGAAAACGCTGGCTATTATTTTCGAATTTTTCAGACAGGGAGACGATTCTCAAACACGCAAATACGGAGGAATTGGAGTGGGGCTGGCCATCTCGAAGCGAATAGCCAAAGCCATGAAGGGTGATTTAACGGTAGAGTCAACCCCTGGAGAAGGTTCTGTTTTTAAGTTTACCATCCCAATATAAATTTTTAAAGTTTGAAGAAGTGCTGCACCCTGCAGCAACTCTCCAAATCTTATTGAAACCATCGGGAGCCCTTGCTTTTGAAAATGGTTAATAAATCAAAAATCCCGGTCAGGAAGTAAACAAAACGGGATATTCTAAGTTAGAATCAACATTCAACGGTAAAACAGTGTTAAAAGCACGTTCTTCTTTTTAACCAATCAATAAAAGGACAATTCAATTACCTTTGAAGTCGCGGTGAAAAACTGATCGGACACATGGTGAATATCAAAAGAAAAATAATAGCACTGCTGATTCTCGGGGCCTTTTTCCTGCCCGGGATTATCAAACGTGCGCACCATCACCACGAAGATGATTTTCACTGCGACGCCAAAACCGAGAACCATTTTCACGATCAGCACGAGCATTGTTCATTTTGCGCTCTGAGTCTTTCCGTTTTCACCTCCTCCCCCACACCGGAGTTACAATACCGGAAAACGACTTTTGCCGAAATACCATCTTTCTACAGGGAAAATTTTGTCCCTGGATTTCATAGAAGCGACCTTATTTGCAGGCCTCCCCCTGCGGTACTGTAACATATCATCTTACTCATTACATCAACTGTTTTTGCAGGTTCACAAGAAATTAATGAATCGCTCAAAGACACGTGGACGCCAATAAATGATAAAACTATTTTCATTTCCGCGCCCTTAGTGCCTCTGTGAGATAATATCATTGAAATCATGTGGAACATCAACTCAGTGTGGATCTTTAATACCAGTTACTTTCGAATCGAGGTGTGATCATAACTCTCATTTTTTATGGTCACACCCTATCAGTCATTCAATAGAACCAATATTTAATGAAACGTATATTATTTCTCATCCTTTTAGGATCGCTATATATCTATATTCCTGCTCAAAATAAAATTTCCGGAACCGTCACCAACAACCAGGGCGAGCCTCTTCCGGGAGCAGCCGTATTTTTACCTGAGCAAAATAAAGGAACAGCAAGTAATGAAGAAGGCTTTTACCAAATACAAAACCTGCCTTCGGGAAAAACCAAAATTCAATTTTCATATTTGGGATACAATACCGAGATGAAGATCATAACAATAGATGACCAATCCCCGGTAAACATGGATATTTCTCTGACCCCTGCGGTTATACATTCGCAGGAAGTAGTAGTTACGGGAATTGGAATTTCTTCTCAACATGATAATGCAGTAAAGATTGAAGTGCTCAACAGCAGAGAAATACGAAAATCCGGATCACCTAATCTGATGGAAACCCTGACAACCATTCCGGGCGTGGATATGATTGCCAAAGGTCAGGGAGTTGCCAAACCTGTCATCCGGGGGTTATCGATGAATGACATTTTGGTGCTCAACAACGGCGTTCGCTTAGAGAATTACCAATACGGTGAAAATCACCCATTAGGAGTTGACGCCAATGCTGTTGATAAGGTAGAAGTTATCAAAGGCCCCGCTTCCCTCTTATATGGATCTGATGCTATTGGTGGCGTTATCAACTTCACCAAAGAGAGACCGGCTGCCACGGGAAGCATAAGCGGTTTTGCGGAGAGTCAGGTACACTCTAATACCAATGGAATTAATACCAGTGCGGGTTTTAAGGCAAGTTCCGACCATCTTTTTGGCGGCATCAGTGCCAGACACAAATCACACGAAGATTACCAACAAGGAGGTGGTGATTTTGTACCTAACACCCGGTTCAATGAATGGTCATTGAGTACCAATGGCGGTTATACGGGAAAAGCAGGTACTTTCAGACTGTTCTATGATTATTTTAACCAGGATTTGGGCATGTCGGTACCTCCTGCCCTTGCATTGGTTTCTGAGCCAGGCCGCAAAAATAAGGTTTGGTATCAGGATTTGGAGCATCATCTGCTTAACTCCCGTAACACCCTTTTCCTGGGGAATATAAAATGGGAAAATAACATAGCCTGGCAAAGTGCTCTCCGTAAGTTGAAAACCACCGGCATCAATCCTTTTGTGGAGATGCGCCTTAATACCTTTACTTATGAGTCGAAGGTTCATTTCGCACATACCGATAAAACCGATTATACGATAGGCCTTCAGGGGATGAGCCAAACCAACCGGAATCTTAACAACCGGGATTCCCAATTTTTACCGAACGCCGATGTAAACAACCTTGGCATTCTGATGCTGGCACAATATGCCCCTGTTGAAGGATTGAAACTTCAGGGAGGTGTACGTTACGATTTCCTGAGCACGGATACAGATCCTCTGGGTATTGAGGGATCAGATGATTTTCATGCTCCCGTATCAAAAGATTTCTCAAGCTTTAGCGGCTCGGCAGGGGCTACCTACACCATACACCACAAATGGATTCTGAGAGCCAATGTGGCCAGAGCATTCAGGGCTCCCAATATTTCGGAACTTACCTCTCACGGAATGCATGGCAGCAGGTATGAAGAGGGCAATCCCGATCTGGATCCGCAAAAAGCTCTGGAGACCGATTTGAGTGTACACTATCATGGCGAATTTATGTCGCTTGACGGAGCTGTTTTCTACAACCACATTGGTGATTACATATTTCTCTCACCCACATCCGAAGTTGCCGCCGATGGCACACCCGTTTTTCAATTCAGGCAGACCAATGCCCGCCTCTATGGAGGAGAAGCAGGCGTTCATGTCCATCCCAAATCTATTCCCTGGTTACACCTGAAAGGAACCTGGTCGACTGTAACCGGGAAACAAGAGAATGATGATTACCTGCCTTTTATTCCGGCAGGAAAATTCCGCTACGAGATAAGGGCTGGCAGAAAGAAATTATGGGGTATTTTAAATCCTTCTGTCAAACTGTGGGCTCTTACCGCTCTTGATCAGGACCATCCTTCCCCGGATGAGAGCGCCACAAAGGGCTATACCCTGGTGAATGCCACCTTAAACGGAGGCTTTGAAGTTGGAAACCTCCCGGTAGAGATGACTTTTGGTGTTAACAACCTCTTTAACAAACAATATTTTGATCACTTGTCAACACTCAAGGGCCTTGGATATTACAACCAGGGGCGAAATATTAGTGCTTCAATCAGGGTTGAATTTGGACAATAAATGAATCTTAAAAATAGAACGCGGAAGACGCAGATTTGAAGGATTAAAGCGGATTTTATCTGCGTCATCTGCGTTCTATTAAACGCAATCTGTAGGATTCTTATTCAAAAAACCTTACCCCCTCGATCTGATTTCCCTTCGCATAAAAGAAAGATACGAGAACAAGAAACACAACATGGTGAGTGCAAGTAATCCGGTTATTTGTGGCCAGGTCAAACAAAAAGAGGCTGTCTCAAAAGTCCAATTTTGATGTCATTCTGAGCTTGTCGAAGATTCTTTTCCTTTAATAAACAGATGTTTCGACTACGATCAACATAACACGCCTTTTGGAGTATTATACTTTTAAGACAGCCTCTTTAAGTCATGTCGTTTTTCAGACATTTAATCAAGCATCATTAATGTTTTCGCCAGTAAGTAACAAATCGTCTTAGTTCTACCAGACCTACCGGGCCTTCGTAAATTCCTCCTTCACCTCCACCGTCATATACTCTTACTGAAATAGTATTAACAGCTCCGGGAATCAGGTCACTCTCTTCCAAATAATAATACCGCTGTTGAGCGTACTCTCCATTGAAACGAATCCGAAACGGATTGTCATGAATTTCTCCGGTTTTTCCAACCATTTTGCCATTGATATACACCTCATCCACATCATCTATTTTCCCCATCATCAGCACATAACGTTTCCCCGCCATGGACGCAGGCACATTAAACTGCTTTCGATACCAGCCAAATCCGTCGTAATTTCCGGCCACTTGATCTTCCCAGATGCCTGGTACAGAAATCTCATCCCAGTCAGAATCGTTATATCCCGGATTCTTACGGTCCATGTCATCACCTTTTGCAAACTTCCAGTAGCCATCGAGATCAATATCAAAAGGTAAATCACGATTGCGCTGATAAACTCCAATTTCTCCGCCAATTATTCCACCATCCAATTGGGCATCATAAATGCGAACAGCAAGGGTGTTAACGCCTCCAAAATTCAGATATTCATTAGGAATTTTATATCGTCTTTCTGAATTGTAGGCGGTCCAGTAGTTTGGGGGAAAAGACCCTTTATGACCAATCTCCACGCCATTTAAATAGGCGGCATCCACATCGTCTACATAGCCGAGAAACAACATCAGCGAGGCATCACGAAATGAGGAACCAATCCTAAACTGTTTACGGTACCAGGCAAATCCATCATAGCCATAAAATCCCTGGCTTTCCCATGTAGCGGGCACTTCTACCCGTTCCCAGCGACTGTCATTAAACCCCGGAGCAGCCCAGGTTTTATCATCCCCAATCATCAGTTTCCATTCTCCTTCCAGATCCACTACCTCAAGATAGTGCTCATCAGGTTGCTGCCCCACAACCCGAAAATGAAGCATGAACAACAAAACTGATGTATATAAAAGTATCCTGTACATAATTAATTAATTAATAGTGTTTGCAAGAAAACGACAATTGCTGCCCCGAAGGGTCGGGGTAAACTCAATGCTTGTCTTCAAAACAGTCATCCCGAAGCATTCGGGACTCCTGCTTTTCAGACATCGCAAGCCTTGCACTTGACGCCTTTTTGCAAACACAGATGAAAAGCATGAGTTTTCTTGCTGGCAATAAATAGGTTAGATTTGATTAATAAAGAACCTTTAAATGCAGGTCAGGCCCCAACCTTAAAGTTCATCTTACCGGCCATCAATCAAAAAACAACGAACGCAAAAAATGATATCCGGGGAATAGCTCCGGCGCTTCATATTTGTCCAGGTAATACGCATACGCATCTTGTGTCATAAACCCTACCGGCCCTTCATAAATTCCGCCTTCTCCCCGGTGATCATAAACTACTACTGCAAGGGTATTGGTGCCGTTGACATTTAGGAGCCCCTCCGGAACCTCATAAGCCCGCCGTATCTGCCAGTCCCCTGTAAAGCGATTTGCAAAACGGGTGTTGTACATATCTTTTGTTTTTCCGATGAGTTTCCCGTTCAAATAAACACTGTCTTCATCATCAATTTTCCCCAGAACCAAATAAAGACGTTTCGTTATTAGATCGCGTTTAAGGCGAAACTCTTTGCGATAAACAGCTTGCCCGTCATAATGATTGTATCCCTGACTTTCCCAAGTGGCCGGAACATACACCTCTTTCCACTCCGAATCATCAAACCCCGGCATCCGGCATTTACTATCAAAATTACTAAACTCAATCTTCCAATTACCTGCCAGATTCTGGCTTAGCATCCTGATATCACGATCATACCCTAAAGCCATATCATCGCCTAATAACCCGCCTTCACGGCCTTCATCATAAACTCTGACAGCAATGGTGTTCTCCCCATTTTCATTAATCAGATATTTGGGAATTGAATAGGTTACCGGAACATTGTAAGCAGTTTGAAAGTTGGGGGGAAACATTCCGGTTTGACCAACCAGAGTTCCATTAAAATAGACTTCATTCACATCATCAATTCGTCCCAGGTTGAGAGTCAATTGATCAGTATATCTACCAGCGGGTATTTCGACCCGGTTACGGTACCATGCATATCCGTTGTACCCCACATAGCCCTGATCTTCCCATGAACCGGGGGCATAGAGACGATCCCATTGGCTATCGTCAAAATCCTTTTCAGCCCATGCCATGTCATCACCTATGTTAAACTTCCAATAACCTGTAAGTCTGACAATCGATTCGATATCAGAGGCTGCGACATTTGTAACCTGAAGGAAAAATAACGCAGTTAATATGATTAGAATACTTCTCATAGTAAATGAATTTAATGAAAACAGTTTGAAGCTTATCCGGAACAAAAATCTGCTTCAACATTCTTCCCGGAAGCCTTCAATACAAAGGTGGGGGTAAAAAAAACAAAGAGTGTCGCCACCATGTAACCAATTGTCATAAATTGTCACAAATCAGACAACCAGCTTATATCCAACGCCATGAACCGTCATTATAATGCGGGGATCGTTTGAATCAACCTCAATTTTTTGTCTGAGTTTTAGAATAAAATTATCGATGGTACGGGAAGTAGGCTGATAATCGGTCCCCCAGATGGCATCCAAAAGATCATCACGGTCAACCGTCTCATTTTTATGATTGTGGAGATAATGAAGTATCTCAAACTCCTTATATGATAGTTTTACTTCCCGGCCTTCGATGGTAGCAGTATAACCAGAAAAATTAACCAGCATATTGCCAATCTGATAAACCTGATTGTCCGGGTTGTTCCCTTCAATGTTTGACCGCCGCAGTATGGCACGAACCCTTGCCAGTAATTCGCGAAGACTAAAAGGTTTGGTAATATAATCGTCGGCACCAAACTCCAACCCGAGGACTTTGTCAATTTCCTCACCTTTGGCAGTAAGCATGATAACCGGAGTCTTATTACCTTTGGCCCGTGCGGCTTTGCAAACATCAAAGCCGGATAGCTCAGGCATCATTACATCCAGAAGCACCAGGTTAAACTGGTTTGTCAATAACTTGTCCAATCCATCAGCCCCATTTGTGGCAGTATCCACCTCATAACCTTCAAATTCCAGATTGTCTTTCAATCCCTGAAGCATGGGAAGTTCATCTTCAACAATCAATATTTTTATCATGACTCGAATATTTTGGCAAAGTTTATTCTTCTATTGTTTGCTTCCCTTTGGAGGATGCAATTTGGGAAGATACAATCGAAACGCTGCACCTTCACCGGGTTTACTGCTCAGAGAAATTTTTCCATGATGGGCCTTGATTATCTCACTGACAATGGCCAGGCCCAGTCCCGAACCTTTCACCTGATTGGCCAGGTCTCCCGAAGTAATGCGGTAAAATTTATCAAATATTAGTTTCTGATGCTTTTTGGAAATTCCCGTCCCAAAGTCTTTAACTTCAATGAAAGTGAATTTCTTTCTAACCCCGGTTTTTATTTCAATGCGCTTAATCCCATTACTGTATTTCCGGGCATTATCAATGAGATTTACGATAGCATCGGCAATGGATTCTTTGTCGCACCAATTGCAGGGCAAATTCTCTTCGGGTAAAAAGATAACTTCGAATCCTTTTTTCTCAAGATGAAATTGATAGGTCTCCAATACTTCCTCTGCTACAGTATTCAGGTCACAGGTTCCAAACTTGAAGTGGCGCTTCCCCTTCTCCAATTTCGAAAAATCCAGAATTTTATTGACAATACCTGTCAGACGTTGCGTTTCCTTACCAATAATACCATAGTATTCCTTAACCTTTTCCATTGATTTCACCCGCCCCATCTCCAATGTTTCGATATACATACTGATAAGCGCCAGAGGTGTACGGATTTCGTGAGAAACATTGGCTATAAATTCTGATTTTATCTGAGTCAGCTGAATTTCCCGCTTTACACTTGAAAACAGAAACCAGACTCCCCCCACAAGGACAATAAGAACAATTGCCATGAGAATGAGCCCCTCCTTTATTCGACTTCTGGCGAGGTCTGCAATGGTTTGTTCTTTGAGAGTAATGCCTATCTCCAAAAAGGGAAACAGCCACATTTCACCTTTCTGATCGTATTCCTGATTTTGGGAAATTGACTTCTCTGTTGAGACAAGCACTTCTTCATTATTTTTTAAATACAACGCAATCAAAAAATTATCCCTGGCAATAGACTGAATGCGTGGTCTGATGTGGTTTTGCAAAAACAAGGGGAGATTAACATCAACCAGGAATACCTGCAATTGATTGTTTCTCCCTTCTCCCACAAAAAATAACACAACATGTTCTTTACTCAAAAAATGGCTCACAAACTTTTGATAACCATTTTTATAGTAATTTTTTAAACGGACCACCTCGTCTTGATTACTCAGCAAAAAAAGATTTAACGAATCCCGAGAGAATCCATCAGTGTTTTTCTGATAAATTGTTTCCTGCTGCTGATCGGTTGAACTGAGATAAATCCCGTTTATGGATTTGTTTTCAGAGACAAGACGCGCAATTCCGGAAGTATCCTCAGTAAATTTCAGCCCCATCTCCAATCTTGAGCCCCAATTATCCGCTACATCCTGAACATAAGAATTAATGGAAGACACTATTGTTTCAAGCTGATTTTTATAGACAGTACTGATTAGTTTTTCACTGTCATTAATGCGGGAATATTCATAAAAAACAGCAATAACAACAGGAAACAGGAGCAGGACAGTAAGACCGGCCAGCAATTTATGCAAAGAATTCTTCATTAAGTTTTAACAAAATCTAATATGTGGCGGAAAAATGGTTTAAAATAAAAAACAGGACATGAAAAAATAGTATTACAAATCCACCACATTACTTTTTCCAACATTAAATTTAAACAGTAATTTAAAACTAAGAAAACAATTTGACATCCGAATACTTTTAATGGCATATCCTCTGAGGATGTTTATTGCTTAGCCAGGTTCCGTTCTTCCGGGATGTAGTCTGTGTATTCAAATTCATCCACAAAATCAACAATATTGGCCAATGAGGGATTCCTGTCGACCTGAATACACTGTCCGTTATAATAAAAATAAAAGTAAGCATCTACAGCATCCCGGGTGATATCATAACGCTCTTCTTTAAAAACTTTCACCATGCTTTTGAAATGAATCAGTTCCATCATCGCCCTACGATCGGTTTTTTGATTTCTCACATACACCGGAAGTTTTTGAAAAAAACGACCGTCTTTTGAATACCTTACCAGATCTTTGTTTTTGAATTTCAACGTAGTACCATCCTCAAGTTCAATTTTTGTTTTGGTGGAACTAACATTCATTTTTCCGCAAAAGATGGTGTCGCTCGATGTTACCACATAATTTACAGTGTCGTTTTGTGCGTTGGCTGCCCATGTGCCAATAATTGCTGCAATCAAAGTAATTACTAAAGTTTTCATGACGAAATAATTTAAGTGATACAATCAGAAAAAAATCTATGTCACAAAATTATAGGCAGAAAAAGTCAGGCGTGTCATGCCTGTTTCATGCAATGTCATAAGTTGTCATGAGAAGGAAAGGTCTATAACAGCAAAAAAATTGACTGGCTTAAGAGTTTTTTACAATAATGTCTTTTGATGGAATATTTGTTAATAAAAATTAAAATCAATACATTCAACACCAAAGCATTAACCATCAGTGCAATTATTAAAACATTATGTTATTTATGATTAACAAATGCAATTAAAATAAACATATGCTCACTTAAACACATCCTTATAAAACACTTTTTCATTAAACCTAAATTTTTCATTATGAAAAAACTTTACTTCCTGATTGTATCGATTCTAATCCTGTCCTTCCCTGCGCATGCTTATGATTACAACATTCAATCGTTTGCAACGGATGAGAACTACCAAACACCGGTCGTGGCAGACATCAACAATGATCAGTCTCCGGATCTGATTATCTGTAATTCGACAACCAAAGAAATAGAGATATGGGAATATAGTGGTGGAACCTTTACCCAAACGGACGCCATAACAGGCTTCTCGTATATGGCATGGAATATTGCTACCGGCGATTTTGATGAAGACGGCGACATTGATATTGCATCTACCCATCGAAACAATGGACTCCATGTATCTTTTAACGAAGGCAATAGCTGGAATACCCAACAAATTGACAACACCTATGGCTGGCAAGTCATTGTTAAAGATTTCAATAATGATGGTCATCTCGATATTTTCGACGGGGTTGACTGGGATTATGCACTTCTCTATTATGGGGATGGAAGCGGTAATTTTTCTTCCGGCCCGACGCCTCAATTAAACGGATATTCAAACGGACATATCAGAAGTTTAAATGCTATTGAACTAAATAATGATGACAGAATTGACCTGATAGGCATCACTTCCGAGTGGAATTCGGGCGGAGACAACGATTCTTTCCTTAGAGCCTTTCTAAATAACGAAAATTCTACAACTGGAAATACAGAATGGAACACTTCTATTGGACCCGATGTTTCTTACGCATTCAATCCTGAATTTGTGTACAGTTCATCCAATTCTGCAGGGGACATCGACAAAAACGGTGTCATTGATGTTGTTGCATTCAATTCCGATAATGAAATTGTCATTTTCTGGGGCTCTTCCGATGCGGGGAACATGAGCTGGACGCCCCAGGTATTGGATACAGCTACAGGAGCACCCAACGCAACTTCAATTTATGACATCAACGATGATGGAAATTTAGACATTATAGCAGGTGGCAATACCGCTTTCAACAATCTCCTTGTTTATTACGGCAATGGGTCACAAACGCTTACCCCCTCAACCATTGATCTGGGGCACGGGGCTGCTGTCATCTGGCACGATATAAAAACTGCTGATTTCAATCAGGACGGACAAACAGACATCATCACAACCATCAGTGATGGCGGATTTGAACTTCTGACCTCAAGCAGGACTTCTCCCATGACACTTTTTGTGAATTTAAATGCTTCGGGAGAAGATACTGGCATGTCATGGCAGGATGCATTTAATGATCTTCAGGATGCGCTTAATTATGCCATCAGCGGAGACGAAATTTGGGTTGCCTCAGGAACCTATTACCCTACTTCTGAAGATCAAAGAGATGCAACTTTCACCATTCCTGATGCTGTAAAAATTTATGGCGGTTTTAGCGGAATCGAAACAAATTTGGAAGAAAGAAACCCTGATATCAATACAATCACATTGAGTGGGGATATAGGCATTAAGGGGGATAACTCTGACAATTCTTACCATGTTGTAACAGCAATCAATGTAACGAGTGCAACTATCCTGGATGGATTCACCATTACAAAAGGATATGCAGACCAAAGTGGATCCCCCAATGACCGTGGTGCAGGTATTTTTCACGAGTCAAATGAGTTTTACGGAAGCAGTGAGCTTACTTTAAGAAACTGTATAATTGAAGATAATCATGCTGCCAATTACGGTGGAGGAATCTGCAATGCAGGTGGAGGCCGGGATGCCAATATTTTACTCGATAATTGCATTATAGAAAATAATTCAGCCGGACAGGGAGGAGGTATGTATAATTATGGTTCTGGAAACGAGATATATCCTACCATTCAAAACTGCATTTTTTTAAATAACAACAGCACATCTACAGGAGGAGCGATTCACAATGGAGCTTTTGGGACTGGAGGAGAATGCCACCCCACTTTCATTAATTCAAAATTCATAAGCAACAGTTCCGACGGCCATGGAGGGGCAATGTATAACATATCACAATCAGCAGGTCCCTGTACCCCCAGACTCATAGGATGTGTTTTTTATGATAATACCACGCCGGGTTCAGGAGGAGCGATGGTTAATTACGAAGCAAATGCAGTTATTACCAATTGTAACATCATCGACAATAATGCGAAATGGGGAGGAGGTATCACGAATTCTTTTAGCAGCCCAACTATAACCAATACAATCTTTTGGCACAATAGTGCAACCAATTTGGGTGACCAACTATATAACTATTCTGCTACGCCTTCCATCGCCTTTTCTAACATCATGAATAGTGGCGGTAGCGATAGTTGGGATACAGCCCTTGGACAGGACAACGGAAACAACCTGGATGGGGATCCATTAATGACAGACCCATCTAATGGAGATTTCAGATTAACCCCCACATCTCCATGCATCAACGCAGGGACACCAGATATTTCAGAGCTAGGCCTGCCAGAGAAAGAAATTTTCAACAACCCAAGAATTCTAAACGAGAATATTGAAATTGGGGCTCATGAAAAATTTACTTCCACTGGTCAAACAATAATATTTGTAGATGCTGATGCCCAAGGGAACAACAACGGCAATTCATGGGAAAATGCATTCAATGACCTTGCCAATGCCATAGACTTTTCTGACGGCGAAGATACATTCTGGGTAGCAGAGGGAACATATCATACAACCACAGGAAGCGATCGAACCCTCAGTTTTTCTTTTCCGGACAACTCAACGGTTCTTGGTGGATTTTCAGGAATAGAAACAGCATCAGTTGAAAAGGATGCAGAGGCTCATCAAACCATATTATCAGGAGACATCGGAACGCAAGATGAACAAACCGACAACTCGTACCAGATTGTTAACGGAGCAAACTTCCTGGTGCTGGATGGATTTATAATTGAAGAAGGTTACGCCAACGGCACCAGCCCAAACGACTTAGGTGCAGGCATGTATAACCCGACCGGCCTTACCGATATATCCATAAAAAACTGTATTTTCCGAAACAATACAGCAATATCACAGGGAGGAGCTATTTTTAATGATCAATACATCAGTAACATCAAGGCCGAGGGTTGCGATTTCTTTAACAACAGTGCTAATGAAAGTGGAGCCATAAAAAGCCAAAATACCCCAATGGACCTCTTCTACTGTTCATTTGTTGAAAACAGCGATGAATCCCTGGGTGGAGCTGTCATGTATTGGGGCAGCAATTCAGGAACTCCCGCTATACGCAATTGTACCTTCCTGCGAAACACCTCCGGGGAAAGCAGCGGAGGAGCCATTCAATGCAGGGCATCGGGAATAAATGCCCAAATAAAAAACTGTTTATTTCTGGGTAATACACCTAAAGATATAAGTCTTACCAACTCAGCACAGGCAACCGTTTCATACTCCAGAATCACACAAGCTGAATATTCAGGAACCAATAACAACATGGATGAAGATCCACTGTTTTACAATGAAACATTCGGGAACATTGCTTTAATTGAATGCAGTCCATGTATTGATGCCGGCGATCCTACCTCACCTTTGGAACCAGATGGGTCGAATGCTGACATTGGAAATTACCACTTGATAAAAGCAGACGATATCATACCGGAAATCACCGTTCCGGAAACTCAAAACGTGGAGGCTGATGCATCCAATTCTTACACCGTTTCGGGGAATGAGTTTGATCCTGTTTATATTTATGATGACTGCCAATATTCAATCACCAATGATTACAACAATGCTTCAACGCTGGATGGGGCCAGCTTCCCTTATGGAACCTACCATATTCAATGGACCATTACAGATAGCAACGGCAACGAGAGTTCAAGTTCGTTTGAAGTAAATGTAGCGCAATACACTCAAATAAATGCCCCCAAAGATGATCTGTTTTCTGTAAGCCCCAACCCGACTCAGAGATTTTTAGAAATAAACCAAACAGAAAGCATTCCTTTACATATTGAGATTCTTGACCTTTCAGGCAATTCAGTGTTCAAGAAACAAATAAAGACAGGAACCTGCAACATTGACCTGTCACACTTACCCAAAGGTCTTTACCTCTTAAGAATGAGCAATGAGAACAGAGAAACAACCAAAAAGATCATTAAACAATAACGCAAAAGAGGCGCCTGGATTTACCGGCGCCTCTTTTATTTTAATGTTTATTCCGCTTATTCAAATCTCAAAAGTACTTAAATAGCGCTCACCGGTATCAGGCAGCAGAACCACAATTCTTTTACCTTTATACTCATCCCGTTTGGCGAGTTGAACAGCAGCCCATAAAGCAGCCCCTGAGGAGTATCCGCAAAGAATGCCTTCTTGCTTGGCGGCTTCGTGGCAAGTATGAATGGCATCCTCATTTTCAACTTTCACCACTTCATCAAAAACCTCGGTATCCAAAATATCAGGTACAAATCCTGCACCGATTCCCTGTATTTTATGAGGTCCGGGATCACCTCCCGACAACACAGGAGAGCCAGCAGGTTCAACAGCTACAATTTTCACACCTGACTTTTTCTTTTTCAGGTGATGTCCAACACCGGTAATAGTACCGCCGGTTCCAACACCAGCAACAAACACATCAACTTCCCCATCAGTATCATTCAATATCTCAATAGCGGTAGAGCAGTAATGAGCTTCAGGATTTGCTTTATTCTGAAACTGTTGAGGTATAAATGACTTGGGATATTGGGCTGCCAACTCCTGTGCTTTTGAAATGGCATTTTTCATACCGCCGGAAGCAGGTGTAAGCACAAGCTCTGCGCCAAACTTCTTCAGTAATTTCCGACGCTCAATACTCATACTTTCAGGCATCGTGAGAATTAGCTTATATCCCTTCACTGCGGATACCATGGCAAGTCCCACACCGGTATTACCACTGGTGGGCTCAACAATAACGGTATCTTTATCTAATAATCCCTCACGTTCAGCCGTTTCAATCATATTCAGTGCAGGACGATCTTTTACAGAGCCCCCGGGATTGTAAAACTCAAGTTTAGCCACAACTTCGGCAACTGCCCCTTCTGTCAGTCTATTAACTTTTACCAGTGGCGTATTCCCCACCAAATCAATCATGCTTTTTGCTATCTTCGTCATAGTTATTTCGTTTTATATAATGCGTATCTCAAATGAATATATCTCTCTTAAATATAATACATTAAAGTATCTTCATGTTTGTTTAAAGCCGGAAGAGCATCAAGTTTTACATCTCCAAATACAGTCTCCACAGAATGGGAGATATCTTTGAGAAATAATGACACCGCCTCTTGTTTGGAAGACTTTCTTTCCCGGCTGGTTACTACTGTTTGTCTCTCCCACTCAGGGTCGAGACATCGGATAACCTCCAGAAGAGTAATATCTTTAAGCGGCCTGGCAAGTTTATACCCTCCCTGGGCACCTCTTTTAACTTCACAAAAGCCGGTTTTCCGAAAATCAGACGCAATACCCTCAAGGAACTTTTGCGGCAATCCATCAGCTTCTGCCAACTCCTTAACAGCTTTATGACCTGGCCAGGCATAGTGCAGCTGCATTAAAAAAACCAGACCATAATTAACCTTTTTCGAAAACCTCATATTTCATTTCTTTTTAATATGCTTTGTTTGCAAATATAAGTTCCTTATTTTGAATTCCAATGTATTTTTCTTGATTTTTTCCCACCTTTTTTGTATGTTTTAAACAATCCAATCGATAAATGGTTCATCATTCCCATTCAATAGATCATTAGATTTTTAGATATTAGATGTAAGATGATTCGTATAATGCTAATTTTCTGCACATTAACTCAAAACGGGTGATTTTACAATCAATTGATTACGAATCTATTATAATCCCGACCCATCGGGATAACGGAGTATTGTCCCATTCAGAGAATAAAAAAACATGACAAAAAAAAATGAAAGCTTGAAATAATTAATGGAAATCACCTAAAGCCATCCGGAGAAGATGAGAAACAACAAGAACAACACAATAAGGCCATGAGAAGAATAGAATATCAAGAAACATTTTGAACCCAGTAAATTGCAGCTTTTAATGTTGTAAAGGGACGCAAACAATACCTAGCATCGGCCCTTGCCACAAGCATGGCAACAACAATATTGTGAGGATCATTTGCAACAAAACCAAGTCTTAAACGACCGAAGAAATCGAGGTGTTCCTTCAAAAAACCAACGATATGATCATAATCAGAAGCGGGAAAGACAAAATGACCTTCAGAGAGGTCAAAAACAATCCCTTTCATTTTCTCAGAGATAGAAAACCCATCAACAATTTCACCCCAAATGGAAGCTATACTATCAACAGTAACATCTCCAAAACATCTAATAACCAAAACCCCGGCTTCCTCATCATACGTAAAAGAGCCGGCATTTTCCGTTAAAGACCTGGAGATTGAAGATGAATGGTTAACTTGCATATAATAGCATATTAAACAGAACGGCAGCTAAAAAAGACGATGTAAACAAAGGGAAAAGGAAGGAAAATCACATCAAAACAAGGGTAAAGCTGAAAGTATAAAAAGCCCCCTTTGAAAGGGGGCTTCCTGGGGCTTGAAGGTTAAATTCGGGGTTTGGGATCCTAATTTTGGGTTTGGAATTAATTCTCTATTACAAATTTACCAACAAAGCTACTATCGGCAGTATCAATTTCTATTGTGTATTCGCCTGGTTCAAGAGATGAAATATCCACACTACACTCTGACGATCCATTAACATAGAAACTTTCAGAAACAGAGGAACCATTTAGCTGTCCATCGATATTGACTACCACTTCACCATAATAGTTACTAACGAAAATGGACATCTCACTTTCGTCAAAGGCAGCCTCAACAGAAACCTCTAAAGTTTTTGTAGTGCTAAAACTTTTCATTGAAAAAGAGCGAATAATAATATCACGAGTTCTTAACAAATCCACACGTTCTTGTTCCTCTTGTGATGGCTCTTCATCAGCTCTCAAAGGGCTGGCAAAAAAAACAGGAATAAGGAGAACAATTGCGAGAATAAACATTTTATAATTCATAGCGTAAAATTTTTAGCGTTTGCTGAAATAATCTATAATTCAAAGTAAGCCGATGTTTTTTATTCATTCAATAGATTTTCAGCAACCTCATTTTTTTTAATGGGCAAAAAACACCCAATAACCTGATTTTATGAGTTTTGGCAAAATTAGATTAATGCATACGGGGTGAATGAACCACAACGAAAAAAGCGACCGGGACATGTACCATTCACCCCAAAACCCTTTACTATGGCCATATAAAAACCACCCATCAGCGGCTCGAAGAAAACAAACTCAAGAATTCACAGTAGACGCAGAAGTGAAAAAACAGGGCGAAAAACAAATATTAATCAAAAAAACCCGTCAATTAGGCTTCTCCAATTTGATTTTAGTCCATTTCCAGAATACTTCTTAGAACAGAGAAACGACATTTTTCATAGAAGGATAATTCTCCAAATGATCTGTCATCCTTTTCTTTAAGTTCGATTTTCTTACTCTGAAGTTATTTGTGGAGATTCCCAAAACAGTAGCAATTTCTGTAGTGGGCATTTCATAATACATCAGAAAAAGCATAACCTTCTCTGAATCTGTCAACTGAAAATCCTCAGGTAGATTTAAATTTGAATAAAAAAGTTCATCATTCATAAGATCATACATCATTCCTGAGAATTCCTCTTTCAAAGTAAAAAGCTCGGTTTGAAGATCATTATATGCAATTGGATCTTCTTTTATATATTTTTGAGACAACAAATCAAATCGCTCCTGGGTCACCATTTCGCGTTGAGTAATAAGCTTGTAAAACTTCAAAAGATGCTCTCGCTGTTGATTTTGACGAATCGTCCCGGCAGCCTCCTTTTCAGCCGATTCTCTCAATATTCGCTCATTTTCAAGTTCAAGCCTGCTTTTCTTTAAGTTTAAATGGTAGATAAGAAAAACAAAAGACAGGGCTAAAAACAGGGCTCCTGCTATAAACAAAAACCGCTGAAATTTTTGTCGCTGTTTTAACGCTTCAACCCTGGCTTGCGAAAGATCATACTTCTTTTCAAGTTCCAATATTCGCTTCTCTGTCTTTTTCTCAGAGGCTTCCTTTAAACTCAGGAAAGCATTCTTATACTGCTTGGCTGCAATTTCAAATTCTCCATTTTTTAATGCAATATCGGCAAAATCAACATACAAATAGAAGTTATCGTACTTCACATCTGTTTTTGAAATATTCTCCACAGCCTTCTTGGCATAAACCATTGCAGAGTCAAGTTCAGCCATTCCTCTATATGACAAATACATTGAATAGTAAATATTAGAAACCCTCGGCTCCCCCTTAACTTGAGGAACCAATTTCTCGAGTTCCTGATACCCTGAAAGAGCTTGCCTGAAATCTCCAGTGGTATAATTATAACCTGCTTTAGCGTTTATCACATCATATCTCAGTTCGGGAGTAAGATTCTTCAATGAATCAAGACTAGTCAAAACTTGTTCGGCCTCATTAAAACGATCTTTTCTCAAATGGCTCCAGAACAGTAAAATTGAAATATTAACTACGTTTTCAACATCATCAATTCGAGAAGCTACTTTTAAAGCTTTTTCAAAATACCTCTTTCCAATTTCGTAGTTCTTATTGTCTTGATGAACAAGCCCCAGAAAGAAAAAAAGTTTAATTCTTGTTTTATCCTCATCCTCAAAAACATTCTTGGCCAAAATCCTTTCTGCCTCCTTTAGAGGCAAAAGAACAAGAGAATCAGGTACACTTTCGAGTCCGTAACGAACCATACCCTGATAAACCAAAGACCGGAAGTAATTTCTATCGGGCGGAAACCCTTTTAATTCTTCTGTAGTTTTGGAAATTAGGGAATCATTTTCAAATGGAATATAGAGCTTATGTCTGGTGATGACATCCAGCAGATTAGAATAAGCCTTATTGTCTTCTCCCAAATCGCTTTTATCAATTGCCGACAAACTATCAAAAGCCAATTCAGGTTTACTTTTCAAGAGAGTATCAATGCGAACCAGCTGCTCTCGTAATTCTATTTGCCCCGGCGGATCGCAGGAAACAAGAACCAATGCAACAAAAGCCACACAAAAAAATACGGTTTTAAAACTCATTGAAAATCCCTTTTATTAAAAAGCCTCTTTAAGTGAAATAAAAAATCCGGTGGTTCCAATAGATGAACGCCCAAAGTCAAAACGTACATTTAAAGGATCATCTGGCAGCATCCGAAACCTAAGTCCGGCCCCAAAAGAAGAAACAACATCTTCAAATGGATTCTGATAATTAACTTTTGCTTCACCAACACCGGCAAAAGCTGCAACACCAAACCGCCACCACAAATGCTGCCTCAATTCAACTCGGGATAACCAAACACTGTTTCCTGATCTTTTCAAAGGATGCCCAATACCCCTGAGTCTTTCTTTCCCTCCCAATTGCGGGGCATCATAGAAGGGAACCTTCTCTTCTGCATAATCCAAAACAGTTTGAAAAGCCAATGTTGTTTTTTCTTGTTTTAAAGGTACATATTTTCTAAAATCAACAGTAATTCTTGTGAAATTATAATCTCCAATGCCTCCAACCCCAACAAATAATGGTTGCAGCTCAAGCAAAACACCGGATTGGGGAGCCAAGGTTCGTTCCCTTGTATCCAACAGCAATTTTGGCCCCAACCCAAAAATCAATCCTCCTTTAAATCCTTGTAACCCTTCTTCCCGAAAACTAAGTTCAGCTTCATCAGAAAAATGATTACTATCAATAAATAATTGTAATCCAATCCAAAAACCCGGATAAATATTATTCAATAAGTCCCAGTCAACCTTAACTTCTCTTCTGTCAAAATAAAAATCCTCCTGGTCTCCACCAATCCAGAAGAGATCTTCTCTTTTATTTAGAAACGCTTCTCCACTAGTCAACCACTTTTCATGAAAATACCATTCATGCTCAAATTGCAATTGCAACATCCCCTTTGTAGAGGTTTCTGCATTTACAGTCAATGTATTTGATAAACCTTTTCTTTGACTTTCCCATTTCACGGCAGGCATTACACCATATACAAACCCGTTTCGAGGACTTACGCTCAACGAAGGGTAAACTGTAAAGACAAGCCCGTCTTTCTCCCATGTTACTAAATCAAGGATTTTCTCTCCAATCTGAGCTACCCCCCCTGTCTCTACCAAAGAATCTGTGGCTAAATATGTTTTCTCTATAATATGTGCCCCTTTTAGCGGCGAAAAAGGAAAAACAAAAAAGAGAAGCACAGAAATAAAAAAACGGCTTTCGATAAAAGAAATTTTCATTCGTTTAAAAATAGAGTTAAACATCCGGCCGAATGAAACGCACGATGATTTATTCATGCTTTTTTTAGATTTTAGCACTCTGAAATTCACGTTTGTTTCATTGGTATAAAACTTGCTTTTTTAAAGGTCTGTCTATATATTACCAGGGTGAAACCCACAAGGCCTGCATCCCCTATAGTGGCAGATCTGAAAAATTATTGTTCATGCCTGGTTTCATCCTAATTCTTTCTCATTTATTACGATCCGAAATTACCAGTTTTTTGTAACATATCTGCCAGTTTTGCGTTTTGGAAATTCAGAAGGAAACAATTAATTCGATAATATTAATCATTTCAATCAAGTTTACATTATAATAGGAAGGTCACATAAATAATATATGATTTACAAATTTCGGATTATATCAAGCGAACACGATGATTTCATAAGAGAGGTTGCAATTGATAGCAAGGCTGAATTTCTGAGCCTGCATAATTTCATTGTGGAAGAACTCGGATATGAAAAAGGACAAATGACCTCATTCTTTTTAACAGATCAGAACTGGCATAAAGAGATTGAAGTAACTCTTTTAGACATGGAGGAAGGACAAAATCCTGACAGAAAAGTCATGGACAAAGTCAAATTAGGAGAACTGTTAACTGAGAAAAAGCAAAGACTCCTTTATGTGTTTGACCAATTTGCCGAAAGGTCCCTTTTTCTTGAACTGTTTTCCATAATGGATGGGGAAACAGAACATCCATTATGCATTCGCCGAAATGGCGAACCCCCAAAGCAATTTGACCATAGTGCGATGGCAAGCGGAGATCTTGAAGACATCGATTTAAATGAATTACTTGGAGATGATGATCCGGATAGCAGTGATATAAATGCCGATGAAATTGACTTAACCGATTGGGAGGAGGATTGGTATTGAATTCTGCAAAAACAGCCATTGTAATTACAGGGCCAACAGGAATAGGGAAAACAGGGTTGAGCATTCAGGTTGCAAAGCATTTCAACAGCCCTGTCATTTCAGCTGATTCCCGTCAAATTTTCAAAGAAATAAAAATAGGAACAGCAGCTCCTACCAAGGCAGAACTTAGCCAAGTCACGCACCATATGGTGGGAACAAAATCCATCAATGATTATTACAGTGCTTACGAATACGAGCAGGAAGCGTTAAAAATCGCTGAAACCCTTTTTAATACAAATGACATTATTATTCTCACTGGTGGATCAATGATGTACATTGACGCTTTCTGCAATGGAATAGATGAACTTCCCACAATTGACCCTGGATTACGCAAAGACTTGCAGGATCAATACAACAACGAAGGCCTTGAAAACATGAGGAGGCAGTTAAAAATTCTGGATCCCGGGTTTTACAATCAAGTGGATTTAAAAAATCCAAAACGTGTAATTCATGCCCTGGAAATTTGTCTGATGACAGGAAAGCCCTATTCATCCCTCAGAACCAATACAAAAAAAGACAGGGATTTTAATATCATAAAAATCGGTCTTGACATGGACAGGGCATTATTGCATCAACGAATAAACCAAAGAGTGGATCATATGATAGCCTCCGGGCTTGAAAAAGAAGCCAATCAATGGCACCACAAAAAACACTTAAATTCCCTAAATACTGTTGGTTACAGGGAGTTTTTCAGCTATTTTGACGGGGAAGTCACAAAGGAGAAAGCCATAGAGCTCATAAAAAGAAATTCAAGACGATATGCACGAAAGCAATTATCCTGGTTCAGAAGAGACAAAGAAATAACCTGGTTTTCTCCTGATAATCTCACTGAAGTTATTAAATTTGTTGAAAACAAACTAAAACAGGCCGGAGTCCGGAATTATTAATTAATTTTTAATTTTTCTCGCGGTTTACAATCTTCTGAGAGGACTCCGGCTTTTTTTACTTTCCATGACCACAAGAAACTGTTTCAACATACGGGTATACGGTATATGCATTGAAAACAACCATCTGCTTGTCAGCGATGAATATGTAATGGATATGTACATGACCAAACTCCCCGGCGGAGGGCTGGAATATGGCGAAGGCCCTGTAGAGTGCCTGAAACGGGAGTGCCTGGAGGAAATGGACCTGAAAATAGATGTGACAGGGCATTTTTATACCACTGAATTTTTCCAGCCAACAAAATTCTATAAAAACACCCAGCTTATCAGCATTTACTATTCTTTCTTACTTCCACATGACCACCAACTTAATATCTCCAACAAAAAATTTGATTTCGAAGCAGAAAAGAATGGCATGCAATCGTTTCGATGGATTCCTATCTCTGAATTATCTCCGGAAGATATGACCTTTCCCATTGACAAGGAAGTGGTAAAAAAAATAAAGAAAAGTCATTAAGGGTAATGGTATTTTGAGGGCTGCACTATATCCAACAATGCATTACAAATCAATCCTTAACCATAAGATAAAACGAATTCATCACCCAAAGTTTTCACCTCATTGCCAAAATCCTCAACACTCATACAGGTTTCATCGCCGAAAAAACCAGGGGTATTGAATCAGATGTGAGGCCATTACCGCCAAAACCTCCAAAAACCCTCATCTTCTCAAATCCCGTCTCTTCAAACAGGCATTTAAGGTCTTTTTGACGAACCGGGAGCAATGAAACAACATTTCTCATTACAGTGTTTGATTCCTTAACAGTCAAGATTGTCCTGAAATCTATATGATTATCACCTGGCCCATAATCATAAAATCGCTCAAAAGAGATTTTTTCATTATCAATAGTGGGCAACGCATTAATTTCGTTATCCAAAATGCGGTCATAATTAATAATCTGAACCAACAATTTTCCGCCAGGCTTTAATACCATAAAACATCCTTTCAGAAATTGCAGCACCTGCTTCTTGTCTTTTAAATGCACCAGGGTATTTCCAAAAGAAACAACACCATCAAATGTTTCCTTCGCCCAGCGTTGATCAATCTCTAAAATATTCAGATTTTCAAAAGTAATTCGTCCATTGGCAGGCACCTTAGTTTTGGCTTTTAAGATCATCTCTTTATCCAGATCAATACCAGTAACATCTGCTCCCTTTTCTGAGAGCAAAGAAGCAAGATTCCCTGTTCCACACCCTGCCTCCAGCAAAGTTTTCCGCTCCAAACCGGATAACTCTTGCTCTATAAATGCCCTTTGCTTTTCGGACGGGGGAAAAATAAAATCATAATATTCGGCAATAGACTGGTAAAACATATCAGGAAGATTAAAACTTTTCAGCTATGGCATAAGCATTTCTATCGGATCTATTTCTGGAAACCAATTCAGCAAGGAAGCCTGTCACAAAAAGCTGTGTCCCCAGTATCATACAAACCAAGCCAATATAAAAGAAGGGATTGGTTGTAACCAAAGGAGCTACAATCCCCTTAGCAACACAATAAAGTTTGTGAGCGCCAAGCCAAAGAGCCAGACCTGAACCTAACAGAAACATAAAAGTTCCCAGAGATCCGAACAAGTGCATAGGTCGATTGCCAAATTTAGATATAAACATTACCGACAAAAGATCCAGAAAGCCTTTTAGAAACCTCTCCATTCCAAATTTGGTGGTGCCATACTTTCGCTCACGATGATGCACTACTTTCTCAGTTATTCTTTCAAATCCGGCCCTTTTAGCCAAAACAGGGATATAGCGGTGCATTTCGCCGTAAACCTCTATGTTTTTCACCACATCATGACTGTAGGCTTTAAGACCACAGTTAAAATCATGCAATTTGATTCCGGAAACCCATCGGGCAGTACGGTTAAACAGCTTACTGGGAAGTGTTTTATTCAGGGGATCATGGCGCTTTCTCTTCCAACCACTTACAAGATCATACTTTCCAGAAACAACCATTTCATACAGCTCAGGGATTTCATCAGGGCTATCCTGTAAATCGGCATCCATAGTGATTACTCCCTTTCCTTCAGCAAGGGCAAAACCGGTATTAAGGGCTGCTGATTTACCATAGTTTCTCCTAAAACGGACTCCCCGCAACCAGGAATACTCTTCTTTAAGTTGGCAAACAACATCCCAGGAGTTATCCGAGCTACCATCATCTACAACGATTACCTCAAAGGCTTTGTCCATCTTACTGCAAACATTACCAACCCATGCCAGTAGCTCAGATAATGACTCTTCTTCATTATAAAATGGTATAACAATTGATAAATCCATTACTCAATATTTTTCATGGCATCTGAAAAAGGATCTCCCTTTCTTCTTTGAAAGATGGCAATAATTAGTGAAAAAATAAAAGCGGAAAAGCCGGCACCTAACACCCCGGAAATAATCATCAGAACCGGATTGGCGGTTAACCTGAACATCCCTTCCATTTGAGCAACTTCTTCTTCCTTTAATCCCAGCTGAAGATAAGCCTCCTGCATTTGCACAATAAGTTCATCAATATAAGCCGGATTAATAACTTTCATAAAAAGAAACAAATAGGCTCCAACAATAATACCGGCAAGAATTCCCATTCGGGTTCCCATCCAGACACCTTGGCCATAGGATAATAGTCCGTCCTGAAAATGGTCACGGTATTTAACCATAGACACATGGATAAAGCCAATATAAATAGCCCAGGTTAAAATACTTTGAACAAAAGAATCCATCATTCCAAGCAGATGGGTCAAGTAATAGGCCCCTGCAAGTGAAACCCCCATAAAAGCCCCCTGATTTAAAACAAAGCGACTTTTCAAACTCTTCAGTTCTTTTTGTCTTTCTTCTGTGGACAAATCATTCATTCGTTCAATATTTTTAATTCTTGATTTATTACAATCAAATCTCTTTTTATACAACAACACCAGCGGTAACAAAACTAAAAAGCACCATAAACAACACATTCCTATTAGTAAAAAGCCTAATAAAAAATTTCATGCTTCTATCCTGCTTTATTTACAAATTTTCTATTCCGATGTCCAACTATCGGCAAAATACAACCGTCCTCTATAAAGATGGATTTGAAAATAATTCATTATTTCCTGCATCCATTTTATTTGCGGTTAATTGTATTTCTTGATATTTGAACATCTCATAACGATAATTCATGAATAAAGCAGGCTATATAGTAAATATGGAAAATGGGCATTCTCAAATATTGGGCTAAAATACACAAAATGTATGGGAAAACATACAAGCCGCAGGAACTCTCAATGGCAAACAACATCAATTTTGATGAAAATGTGATGGCTTTCGGTTGGTTGATAAAAAAAGATGAAAAAAACTTTTAAGCAAAAACAAATTGAAATAAAATACTTTAGCTTTCCGGAACGATTAAGAGCTGAAAAATTCTCCACCGGAAATTTGCCAGCAAAATATAATTATCTACTTTTGCGGTCGGGTAAGTCCTATACGACCAGCTCCTGCTGAATTCCCCCAGGGCCTGACGGCAGCAAGGGTAGGCGGTCGTAGCGGTGCGATATAGGTAGCTTACCCACCCGCCAATATAGCTCAGTTGGCCAGAGCAGCTGATTTGTAATCAGCCGGTCGGGGGTTCGAATCCCTCTATTGGCTCCATCACCTAAGATCTTTGACATTACGGGCATTGTAGATTCCATTTTTAAATGGAAAAAATCGAAGTGGTCAATCGACAATCCCGAACCATCGGGATAAATCTGTTGGCTCAAGCTTCGTTTATATAACATAAATAATATTGGGGAGATACCGAAGCGGTCAAACGATGGTCCCGAAGCATCGGGATAAATCTATTGGCTCTGCATTCGAAATAGTATCAAAAAATAAATTGGGGAGATACCGAAGCGGTCAAACGGGGCAGACTGTAAATCTGTTGGCTCAGCCTTCGTAGGTTCGAATCCTGCTCTCCCCACTTAAAAGATGCCAATATAGCTCAGTTGGCCAGAGCAGCTGATTTGTAATCAGCCGGTCGGGGGTTCGAATCCCTCTATTGGCTCTAAAAAAATTATTTTTACCATTAAAGTTTGCTGCAAAGATTTTTTTACTATCTTTGTCGTCCCAAACGCAAGGCACTACAAGGCCTGTAAACGTTCTTAACAACACCGGGGAGATACCGAAGCGGTCAAACGATGGTCCCGAAGCATCGGGATAAATCTATTGGCTCTGCATTCGAAATAGTATCAAAAAATAAATTGGGGAGATACCGAAGCGGTCAAACGGGGCAGACTGTAAATCTGTTGGCTCAGCCTTCGTAGGTTCGAATCCTGCTCTCCCCACTTTTGCGGGAATAGCTCAGTTGATAGAGCATCAGCCTTCCAAGCTGAGGGTCGCGAGTTTGAGTCTCGTTTCCCGCTCAACCAAAAAAACCTGTTGGATTTCCTTCAGGTTTTTTTAGGTCTTATTGTTTTTGAGAGTATATATTCGAGATACCGAAGCCGTCAAACGAGGGTCCCGATGCTTCGGGATAAATCTGTTGGCTCAGCCTTCGTAGGTTCGAATCCTGCTCTCCCCACTTTTGCGGGAATAGCTCAGTTGATAGAGCATCAGCCTTCCAAGCTGAGGGTCGCGAGTTTGAGTCTCGTTTCCCGCTCAACCAAAAAAACCTGTTGGATTTCCTTCAGGTTTTTTTAGGTCTTATTGTTTTTGAGAGTATATATTCGAGATACCGAAGCCGTCAAACGAGGGTCCCGATGCTTCGGGATAAATCTGTTGGCTCAGCCTTCGCAGGTTCGAATCCTGCTCTCTCTACTTTTGCGGGAATAGCTCAGTTGATAGAGCATCAGCCTTCCAAGCTGAGGGTCGCGAGTTTGAGTCTCGTTTCCCGCTCAACCAAAAAGCCTGTTGGATTTCCTTCAGGTTTTTTTTTCTTATTGTTTTTTGAAAAAGTTCCGGATCATATCCAGACGGATCCAGGTACAAATCTCACATTATTTGCAAAGACAAAATTTGTTGTCATGCAGAATTCTTGGTAGTGCTATGCAAAACTTTTTTGAAGTCTATTTCCTGCTGTGAGCGACTATCCTGCAGCATAAAAAAAAACCGGCATTGATTATTACATCAATGCCAGTTTCCCATTTAAGCTTCAATTCCATATTTATCCCAACAAATAAAAACAGATGATGGCTGCTATCTTGAATATATTTCATCTATCTCTCTCAAAATAGAATAAACCTCATCCATATTTCCTTCATAATTTCGTCTCATCCAAAATGACAAACCAGCTGGAATACTCTGAAACCGATCCATATCAGGATTCAGTTTTTTCATTATAAACTCATTTAAATCATAGACAGAAAATCCATAAGCTGAATTCTCAAACTTCCTGAACACCTCCTGGCCGTCAACGTTAATAAATTTCCCTGTCATTGTATCAAGGGCAGTATATGTATCAGATAGTTTTTGGGCGTAACCATCAATCTCTGACAGCATTTTATACGAATTGATTAGTTGCTTTAATTTTCGATCTATTCCAGACCTTTCATAACTGGTTGGTGGAAAAATCTCCATTAAAACAGGCTTGGCATAATCAAAAAGCTTCTTCACATTTTCGGGACTCCTGTCAAGTCGATATATAGAATAGGCAATTAGTTTTTCCCTGAAATTTGATTCGTTCTGTCCCGAATAATACCCCTGATGACGTTCTTTTTTTGCAACAAACTCAGGCAAAGCATTATATACATTCCAAAAATATGCCGATTTTAAACCAGGACCAAAAGGTGACCTGCCTCCAAAAACCGTCTTTTTCAGATAATCTTTCATTGTCTTAATTGAAGCCCCCTCAACAACCTCTAAATCATCATCTTTTAGTATTTTCTTCAACGTCTCTATTTCATCTTCAGGTAAGTCAAAATAGTTGGTCTTTACAGAAATGTTATCCTCTTCAACATCTGTAATCAAATTTTTCCTACCGTCAAGACTGGTAAACTTGTTCACAAAACTTCCCCTGTGGAAACCTTCACCCATGCTGCCAGTTATTTCATAGAGAACAAACCCATCTTCTACCACCTCATAATGGAACACCTGTGTTTTCCTATCTGGATTTACCACTCTTACCTGATCCATATGAATATCAAAGAAATCTTCAACAATTTCGTAACCATACCCCTCATACTTTGGATGCCCTTTAATTTCCCCCTTCGGAGTAAAAGAAATATTGGTTCCATCTTCCATTTTATATGAACCTGCCAAAAGAATATTGTTTAACGCATCAGGCATTTCAACTTTTTTGAAAGTCTGGATGGTCCTGCCATCCATTGACTTTAAACTGATTTCCTGATCAGTGTTAAAAATAATTTTAAAAGGCTCATCTGTCAAACTATTCTGATCGACAGAAGCACTTTTAAAGTAATTTCCTTTTTCATCCCAGGTCAACCGTGCCATGTAACCACCTTCGTGCGCTGATGCTCCTCCGGCATATGGGTTGTCCCCCATGAGGGCTTCTTTGTCAAATCCACATGAAATGACCGTTTCAGCCTCCCGACCAGCCTCCAATACAGAGTAAGTTGTCTGAATCATTTTGATATACTCTGAGTCATACCAAAGTCCATCCAACATCTTAGAGAATCCTTCTCTGTCTGGTTCAGGTGAAGAGGCGGATGAATAATTCTCTGTTTTCGGAGCTTCCCCTGCCGGGGAACTTAACTCTTCCTTATTTTTATTCTTTTCTGACGGTCCTCCGCAAGCCAAAAGCATGCTCAGCATTACAAATGGGGGTAAAAAACAATGTTTTCTCATAATTAACAACGAAACTATATGAAGTACAAAAAAAATGGCAATTACATCTCTACCTTCGCCCTATTTTAATCAAGGCATTATACATAGAGGTGTTCCTTAATCCAAGTCCAAAATATTAGTAGCATTTTGATAATAAAATTGAAAACCTTTTACGGAAAATACCCCCATGCATTGAGTTTACTTTCTAAAGCCGAATTGCTAAAACTCCCAATTATTAAATCCGGAGAAACCAAAATTAAATGCTATATTTATAATAGAAAGAACTCCCTTTTATGGGAGCTTTGAAAGTGAAACAAAAATCCATTAGTGAAGATGAAAACCTCAAAAATTAATTTTGATTTTTGCAGGAAGGAATAACACTTAAATTTTCAAGTTATGTTGATAAAGATTTATCCTGAAAATCCGAATCCCCGGGAAGTGGAAAAAGCAGTTGAAATTTTAAGGAATGGAGGTATTGTTATTTACCCAACGGACACTGTATATGGCATGGGATGCGATATCAATAATTCCAAAGCACTTGAGAGAATTGCCCGAATAAAAGGCATAAACCCTAAAAAAGATCACCTTTCCGTTATTTGCCATGACCTTAGCCATCTGTCCGATTACACAAAACCTTTAGATAGCAGCACATTTAAACTAATCAAAAAGAATCTTCCAGGCCCCTTTACTTTCATTCTTCAGGCAAACAATAGTGTGCCAAAATTCTTCAAAAGTAACAAGCGAACCATTGGCCTGAGAATACCGGATAACCCTATCATTATTGAGATAGTCAAGCAATTGGGCAATCCAATTCTTAGCACTTCTATCAAAGACGACGATGAAATAATTGAATATACAACTGACCCCGAGCTCATTCATGAGAAATATGAAAACATTGTAGATCTCGTTATCGATGGCGGTTACGGAGGAAATGAAGCATCAACCATCGTTGACTGCACCAAAAGCAATGAATGTGAGATTACCAGAGAAGGAAAAGGGGAGCTGGAGTTTTGAGGAAACACTGAGTATCCCGGCTAAACTGGTTAGGACAGTCCTTCATAGAATTCTCAAATGAAAGGTTGAATGTGAGTATTCAATTATAGCATTTTAAAACTATAATACTTTTCCAATAAGCATCAGCAGAATGCTACAATCTCATAAAAAACCATTACCTGAAATCAGGTTTCCGCTTCTTTCAAAATATCAGCAATCTCTTCTACCGACTTCTGCAATACAATACTCCGTTGTTTTTTCAAAACCCTCATAGTCCAACACTTAACACGCAATACATTTGGATTAAAAAAAAGATTTTGAAAAACATTTGATTTATCTTGGATCTTAATAAGTGCGTGTACATAAATTTTGACACTGTTTGCTTAGTTTATAGATGGGCACTAATTATGATAGATCGTTAGAGTTTTAGATATGAGATGTAAGACAAAAGCTGTAGTTTAAAAATGCGTTTTTGCCCTTGGAGATTAAATAGAGCAAGGCCTTGCAAGGACAAAGTCACCATATTAAAGTAAAAAAGGCATCATTGGTACTCCTGAAAAGGTAGTACCGAATTAGGTCTGGCGGATTCCGATCCGCCACCAGAGGTAAAACGGCGGATTGGCTTCGGCTCTGCCGCTTTCCCAGAAAGAATCCGCCGCACCTGATCTTCCATTGGTAAGGTTCGATCCCCAAAAACACGCAAAAATAAACTTAAGCCAAGACAAATATTATAACACTAAAAACCTATGCATTAGCCTAAATAAACATGTGCCTGCACACAATTAATTACAAATGTGCTGTAATAGTTTAACGGAGTATTGAATTAAAAAACACACCGATTTATAAGCAAAAGGTTCTTTAAAAAACCCCTTTCTTCTTTTCAGAGTTATTAGCCAGTCATAGTCATAAGTCAAATACGGGTCTGGTTAAAATTTCTTTCTAAGTTTAATACTTTCCCGGTTCATATTCAGGCCAACTTCAATGGGGGCAAAAAACTTTTTTCAAAGTCTGTTCAAGACATATCATACTTTCCAGTAAATAACCTAAATTATTTGACAAGAGACCATTATTCATTGATCAAATTACCTCAAAATATATTAACTTTGGTTAAGATCATGGGTTTTATCATGTTTTCCAAAAGAATATAATAGAGAAAGCAACCTCAAGGAGGAGACTTAAGGCCCCCTTTTTTCCGGGGAAACTGACCAAATCACTACCATAAGAGACAACTGCAAACCGCATAACTATTTCGGAGAAAAAACAAAACTCTGATTTCATAAACCTGCCTATAATTAAAAGTATAAAATATAAATCTGATCAATTATAGACCAACTCCTTTCAGTGCAAAGGAAATCTAAGAATCTAATTAACTTTTAACTTATGAAAAACCGAATAATCAACCATATAATTGTCGTTTTGATTATTTCTCTAACCTCATCATGTTATTCCCTGAAAAAATCGATTTACCTGGACGGTGAATTATCGCAGGAGCTAGAGGATATTGATGGAAAATTCTCCCAAAGACCTGCTGAATATACTGTTGAAATAAACGACTTGTTATACATCAGGGTAACCAGCCTGGATGAAAGGACATCGGCATTTCTGAACAATGAATCGGGCTATACCAGCATGCCTGAATCCATCTCTTCAACCAGCTTGTTAGGATACCGGGTCGACTCGGATGGATCGATAGAGTATCCGTTTATCGGAAAAATCTACGTAGCAGGGCTGACACTTGAAGAAGTAAGAGCCAAAATAATGTTGGCTGTAAGTAAATACCTTGAGCAGAGCAATGTTATTGTCAAACTGATCAATGACAATATTACTATCATGGGAGAAGTCACAAGGCCGGGACGATTTCCTCTCAACAGTGAACGAATAAATATAATGGAAGCCCTCAGTCTATCTGGTGATATAACTAATTTCGGAAACAAAAAGAAAGTCAGACTGATTCGTTTTAGGTATGAGGAACCGGAGATGTACTCAATGGATGTATCTGATGAGAATATAATTTTCTCAGAATACTTCTGGCTACAGCCTGGAGACATAATTTATGTTGAACCCCGCTCCTTTAAAGCGTTAAGTCTTAACTCAAATTTTATTACAATCGGGGTATCCATGCTTACCGCTACCTTCACCTTTTTAACCTACCTCAACTCACTTGAAGAGGAATAAAACCAGAAAGAGATGGCCAATTACTACGAGGATAATGCGAATGAAAAGAACCTGAATATTTCTAAGGTATTATGGCAGATGACCAATTATTGGTATTACTTTCCCATATTCTTTTTTATCACTTTGGCCGGGGCAGTTCTCTACCAAAAAACAACCACTCCGGAATTCCGCATAAGTACTAAATTATTGATTTCGGATAGCAATGAACCACAAACCCCTATACTTGGAGAAGATCAAAATGCTATTCCGGTTTTTAATCTTGGCAGCCAAAGCAACATTGAAAATCAACTCATTATAATAACATCAAGAAGACAATTGAAAAAAGTTCTAAAACAGCTTGATTTCTCCATTTCATATTTTCAGGACAATCTATTCCGTACCAACGAAATTTATCAAAACAGCCCATTTACAGTTCTTCCGGATACATCCAAAGTACCATTGGAAAACTACGATTTTGAAATACAATTCATCAGTAAAAACAAGTTCGCTTTAACGCTATTGCACGAAGACATTGATTATTCTGAATCCCACAGTTTTTTTGAAAAAATAGAAACACCTCATTTCTCATTTACAATTATCCCTAATGAAGAAAACATCTCCGCCAGCAATGAGTACATCGACCAGGACTACCTTTTTGAAATCCGCACTTTGGAGAAGCTGGCCCAAACATATCAATCCAATTTAGTACTCCAAAGAATCAATCCTGAAAGCTCAATTATTGAAATCTCGATAACTGAGAATAACATCAGAAAAGGGAAAAAATTTTTAAATAAACTTGCACAAAATGCCGTTAATTACAATTTGGACAAGAAAAACCAAATAGCTACGAATACCATTAATTTTATTGAAAAAGAACTGGTCGGTGTTATGGATTCCCTTGCTGCCGCAGAGTCTGTTTTGGAAGATTTCAGAAGCCGCAATGAAGTAATGGATGTTTCATTTCAGGGACAAATGATTATTACTCAGTCTAACGAACTGGAAAACGAGAAGGCAACTCTGGAAGCCAAATTGGATTATCTTAATTACCTGGTGGAAAATATTGAAAGCAATTTTGACCTGAATGAAATAGTCGCTCCATCATCCATGGGGGTTGAAAATCCAGTTTTGAATCAATTGATTGGGGAGTTTGCATCATTAAATGCTGAAAAATCCAGCTTGCAGTTCAATACCAGTAGCGAGAACCCCAATATAATCAGAATAAACAGGCAAATTAGAGCACTGAAAACCTCTATCCTTGAGACCACAAAAAGTTTAATAGAAACGACAAAAATCTCCCTTGCTGACATTAACAACAGATTGTATCAACTGAGTAATCAAATAAGAAAACTTCCAAAAACCGAGCAAACTCTTCTTAATATTGAACGACGGTTTAGAATGAATGATGAGATGTATACTTATCTGCTTGAACGTCGTGCTGAAGCACAACTTGCGAAATCAGCCAACCTACCCGATCATGAAATTGTGGAAGAAGCTATTTTGGATGGACAGGTAGCTCCCGATACGACAAGAAGTGCCTTGATGGTAGTGGTATTTGGTATTATGCTGCCTGTAGTCATTACGTTTTTAAAAGTCTACAACAACAACAAAATCCAGGATGAAAATGACATCCAAGAAATTTGCACCAATCCCATAATCGGGTCTATTCCCCTATCTTCATTCAAAAAATCAAGTCAAATAATTAATACCAACTCACACAGTCAACTTGCAGAAGCCTTTAGATCTATCCGAACTTCTATTAACTTTTATGCGATAGATAAAACTCAAAAGACAATCCTCATAACCTCATCTGTTCCGGGAGAAGGAAAAACTCTTGTGGCAGCCAACCTGGCCAGCACGTTTGCACATTTGGGAAAAAATACTCTTCTTGTTGGATTTGATTTAAGAATGCCAGCCATAAACAGTGAAATGTTTCCGTTTCTTAAGCCCGTAGGACTGATGCAATATCTTATTGGAGAACGGGAATTGGAAAATCTGGTGCAAACCAATCATGCTAAAACCATGAATGTCCTTCCCGCCGGGGGTGTCCCCCCAAATCCGGCGGAACTTATAGCCAACAAAAAAACGGAAGATCTATTCTCTGAACTGAAAAAACAATTTGAAATAATTATTATAGATTCTCCTCCTGTCGGTTTGGTCAGTGATGCCTATCTTTTGGCAGAACACAGTGATCTGATGTTGCTGATAACGCGCAGCAATGTTACGCCAAAACCTGTATTCCAAAAATGCTTGTCAGATGAAAAAATGAAGAAAATGCAACCTCTGGGAATCGTTCTAAATGGTATCCCGTCGGAAAAAAAAGGATATTCGTATTACTATGAATCAGGTGAGAAGAGAAAAAGGAGAAAAAGAAAAAAACTATTTGGGCTAATCCCCATGTCATTTAACCATAAAGAAAAATCCAGTCAATCTGTTCATTAATATCTCTACTGGTGATATACGGGAACCTGCGTTGAAGCACTGTCGGAATATTCCTGAACCTTTGAAAAGCCGGGATTGAAGTGGTTATCCTGTGAGGATGTAAAGTCATTTTTAACAACTTTACAGCTAATATTGGTTCCATCCTCTCCGGTCATTGAAACAATGTACATCCCAGCCGGAAATGGGGCCAAATTCAACACTGCTCTATTATTCCGGGGAGTTGGATGAATAACTTCATTATGAACAAGATGCCCATTATTATCAAAAACATTAACCTCCATCTTTCCAAAGTGCACATTGGCAAATTCGATTACAAAAATATCAACTGTAGGGTTAGGATAGCACCTGGATATTCTCATGGCAGGTGCATTATATACATTATTAGCACCTGACTCCCCTATTACTACAAAGGCCCCAAAATCGATTCCGGTATGAGGGGGAATAGCAGACAAATTCCCATAAGGCTCAAAGGTTTCTGTTAGGTTCATAGGAACCAAAATAGAGTTTCCACTTACCTCTCCCTCCACAACAGGAATCCCGTTCATGTTTTCTGCATCAAACAGATAGTATTTTTCGCCATCGGAAAGAAAAGATGAGACATCTACCTCCACCTGATCAAGAAACTCCCAATTATAAACAGCAATATTTGCCCTGGCTTCTTCATATTCGTTCGGATAAACAAACACTTTATTACTTGACGGAAGATTTTCTGAATAACTACTATTTTGATCAAATCCGTAAGCATCTTGCCATTCAGAAAATGAAACACCATTAAAGGTGCCCCCAAAATAGGCATTATTGTCCCAATCGTATACAGAAAAATAACCTTCATCATTTTCCAACATCACCAATGTTGAAGGATTAACAAAGGTATTGCCCCTTATGGTTAAATCTTCCCAGGCCTGAGTTACACCTAAAGCTTCATCTCCGCCAACAATATAGTTGTTCAAAACTGTGGCATCAACATTAATAAGGGTTCCATACCCAAGTTGCATAGAATATTCATCATACATTTCCGGACTTTGATACAAGCAATTATTAGAAATGGTAATTCTCGAAGCAGGTTGAAATCCTCCCACCAAAAGAGCTGTTTCAAGAGTATTGGCCAGAAGACCACAATTAAAAAAGATATTATTAAAGATATTATATCCCTCTATTCCCCCATTTTCAGTATACACATGAAATCCAAATCCGGCAGAGTTAAAAACAATGTTGTTGGCAATACGCTTGGTTCCACTCTCATTTTGGGTATATACAGCGTGCCCATGCCCCCTATCCGTGCCGATCCATCCATTATTAAAAATGATACAACCATATATTTCAGAATTTGGAGCAGAGCTCCAAAAGCCTATACCATTCCCTATATTGTCATATATCACACAATTAATCAACTTATTATAGTCACCAAAAATGGCTACTCCATCAGCACGGTAATAATCATCCGGTGAACTTCCGGCCTCACTACGAGTCTCCTTCTGTGAGCGAAAAATAAGGCCAAAAATATGGCAATACTGACCTTCAAAACTCAAAGCAGCAGTGCCACTTTCTTCGGATGGAGGTTCAATAATTACGCGTTCCCCCTGGTAAGGGCTAACGATAATAGGATTACCATCAGTTCCGGAAAGTTGCGAAACAAAAAAACCAGAATAAATCCCCTCATGAATGAGTATAGTATCACCGGCTTGCACTGTAAAAGGATGACTAAAAGCGGTTTGCAAATTCCATGGATCATCAATGGAACCGTTTGAAACAGAAGAACCGCCGGGAGTAACATGAAATGAGGTCGCATGCAAGCTCAAGATCAGCACCCACTCCAGTCCTACAACAAAAAATAAACGAATTGATTTCATGGCTCATTCAATTCAATCAAAAAACAATTAAAGATACTCTACTTCAAAATAATAGATCGTTAGAGTTTTAGACACCTGCCTGACGGCAGTCAGGTTAGATGTAAGACAAATCTTATAACACTGAATTCCTGCGTATTAACATAAATCAAAGTATACCTGCAAATACTTAATTACAAACATAAGGGCTAATTATTCTAAGACATTTCGGTTTGTGTCCAGGAGCTTAGTCTATTTGCTTAATTACCGGCACCAACTGATTACTTTCAAATTCAGGGACCAACTCTTTTAGTTTCACAATCAACATTTTGTCAGAAATAAAATTCAAAGTTTCCAATAAATCACTCACCATATTCCTGACAATCAGAAAATCGCAGGAACGGACTTTGCCAATCATAATCTTATCATGATAAGTAGGTAAACAATTTTCTGCTGATGCCAGAAGTTCCTCATAAAGTTTTTCTCCCGGTCGAAGACCGGTATATCTTATGTGAATATCTTCCCCCAACTGAAGTCCGGCTAGTTTAATCATCCTTCTGGCTAATTCATCAATTTTTATTGGTTGTCCCATATCAAAAACAAAGATTTCCCCTCCTTTACCCATAAATGCAGCCTCAAGTAATAATTGACAAGCTTCCGGAATGGTCATAAAATAACGGGTAATTTCCCGATGAGTTACTGTTAAAGGACCTCCCTGTTTGATCTGTTTCTTGAACAGGGGAACGACTGACCCATTAGACCCAAGCACATTTCCAAAACGGGTTGTTATAAAACTGGTCTTATGTCCTTTGGCAAGAGCCAGGGATTGGACATACATTTCACAAACTCGTTTCGTTGCTCCCATTACATTTGTTGGGTTCACTGCTTTATCAGTACTTACCATTATAAATTTTTCCACCCCAAATTCAGTGGATAAATCAGCAAGGTTTTTAGTTCCCCCAATATTTACACTAATACCCTCATATGGAGCTCCCTCCAACATAGGCACATGTTTGTATGCTGCAGCATTGAAAACAATGTTTATCTCCCTACTTTCAAAGACCTTTCTTAATCTTTGTCTATTGACCACATCGCACAACTCAATTTCAAACGGAGCATCATAGTGGGTTAACAATAGCTCCTGTTGCAAGTCATATAGTCCCGATTCGGCCTGATCCAGTAAAATAAGCTTTTGGACAGGGAAACGAATAAGTTGGCGGACTATTTCAGAACCAATAGAACCAGCAGCCCCGGTAACCAAAATATTTTTCCCCGTCAAACCATCCATTAATCGTTTCTGGCTCAACCGAATCTCCTCCCGGCCAAGAAGATCTTCAATTTTCACATCTCTTATTTGCATATTATTGGAGATCCCATTTAACCAATTCGTGGCTGTTGGCATGACCTTAAATTTCCAATTTTGCTTAAGACAGGTATCAGCAATTTGTTGTTTGCGGTCCACTCCAATATTATTTTCTGCCAGAATAACCACCTCTATTTTGGAAAAACGACCTTTGCCGGAAATGACTTCCTGCCAGCAAATGACTGGCAGTGATAATAATTTAACGTGCTTCAGCCCCGATTTCTCATTAACAAATGCCAGCACATTGTATTCATTTTCTTTGTTGTTTTTTATCGCTTCCATTGTAATAATAGCAAGATCATCCGTTCCGACAATCACCGTATTGATGAACCCCTTTTTGCAGGTGAAATAGTTGTAAGCTTCTTTTACAACCATTCGAAATCCAAAGGATAGAAAGATTAACAACAAGTAATGAATAATCAATACCAACCGGGGAGTACTCCCAAATAAAAACCAGTCAGACTTCACCAAAGAATTTGCAACCAAAAGGAATAATAAGGCAACTGAAGAGGCAGTAAACATATTTCGTAATTCATCTAAATCCGTATGTCTAACAACGCCCCTATAAGCTTGAAAAAACAGAAACGAAAACGCATAAGTAGCAGATACCAATACTGTAGATTTAAGAAAATCCCACATGGAGAATTCTGATAAGTGAACATTTAAACGGAGAAAAAAAGCCATTAACAAGGAAGAATTTACCAACAACATATCAATAGCGAAAATCCACCAGGGTGAAATTATCTTCCCTCCCAATATCTTGGAGATCGTCCTTTTCATCGGTCTAAAATTTAATTCTTAAACTCACCACACTTAAATCTCTCAATTCTCAAAACACCAAATAATTAATCCAATTGAGCCTACATCTTCAGGGAACTAAAAAAGTTAAATAAGGGGGTTAATAAAAACAGCTACAGGCAATTGAAATAAAAAATGGATTATTCGATTTTTTTAAACTTTTCCAAATGGATAGGAACATAATCCGAAAATAAACTCATTTCAGAGACCCGGAAAAGAAATAAAAAAAGAAGCCTGCCTTTAGATAAAAAAAGGTTAAATATGATCTCAGCAATGAAAAGCCAGGTCATTTAAAACAGAAACTCATAGACAAATTATTAAGAAAAGTCCTCCCTTTTAAACTCTTTATCCCCAGAGATCAAATCAGTAGACATAAAGGTCAATCTGGTTTGAGAGAAGTCCACTTTACTTCTTTATTCATAGATGAATAGTGAAGAATTGAATCGTTAATCATTTTTGATATAGAATCTGCCCCGGACCTGCTTAAATGAAGGTGATCTTTAAATAATCCATGGGATTTTAAACATCTCGAAAAATCCCAGAAGAAAACATGATCATAAGAAGTTGCTTCTCTTGCTCTTGAGTAATAGAATTCTAGATTGAAATCGGGAACCTTATCGTACAATTCAACATGCATGGGCATTCCCACCAGAAAAAGATCCACATTTAACTTTTTGGTGAGATTAATAATGGAGTCGAGGTACAAACTATTGGTCTTGCTCACACAGCAATCCTCTTTCAAAGGGTCAAAATATTTTCCGGAAATTTTTTGATAATCGCGCTTTTCAATTACCGCTTTTCGTGTGTTGAATTCATCATGATCGTTGAACCCCCCTATATGCGGAAAACATAAAGAATCATTACTCACAGAGTTCACTATCAGTGGCCAAACAGGGAATACCCTGTTGCGAAGATAAACCTCAAAATAGTCAAGCTTTGATGGGTGGTATGGTGCAAAAAACCGAAAAGGAACGTCCTGTCTTAAGAATGAAACACGAGAGAACATTTCAACACTATTTTCGCGACTTTCATTGAAGACTTCATCAAATTCAGGATTGGTCTCAATTAATGAAAAGGACAAGATTACACGCTCGACTCTATTGTTAGGGGAGGTCAATAAGTCTCTTAATTTAAGGTAAGATATGGACATCGGCTCCTGAGAGAGCGCTATGTTACAGGCCTTATGAATCCATATTGGATTAATACCATCGGTTACGACAGAACTGCCTGTAACAATAGTCACGACAGAATCGGGGGGAGAGTAATTGTACTCATTAAAGAAAATGCTATTTATCCTGTAAGAGAAAAAAAGAAGAAGTCCAAGGATAAAAGCAAATAATGCCAAACGTTTTATCAATTTAATCATAATAGAAACCAATCACCCGAACCTGGATTATTCATAAATTATCTATTACAATGTTCAATAACCTGCCAAATACCTACGTCTTCAATAAAACTGACTTGAAAAAAGTTCACTATTTCCTTCATCAATTTTCTTTGCGGTTGCCAATATTTATTGGAAATTGTACATTTCATAACGAAAACTCATGAATCGAAGATCGACGAAGTCAATAAACCAGGCTAAAATTCGGCATAAACAAATATCAATTGATTCTTTGAAAAGAAAACAACCAGAAAAAGCCACATAAAATAAAAGCTCCATTTATAGCCCCTCCGCAGGTTTGTGAACCAATTCAACAGATCAATCTTTTCGTCCTCATAAATTGTTTCAATCAGCAAACACAATATTGCTAAAATCAAAGCCATCCCAAGTTCCCAATGGACAATATTAAATCCATAAGAAGTATTTAAAATATCGGATACCTGGGGCATGTATCTAAAAAAGTGCACTGCATCGCTCAGGTTTTGTGAAAAGAAGAAGACGAGTGAAATTGAAAAAAAGAAATAAACAAAAACTCTGCTTCCCCATTTGTATAAAAAGGGCGGAACACTTTTACTCCAACCTGTGCGTCTCCTTTTAGAAAGGAATTCATATGTAAGAGCTATTCCCTGAAGCACCCCTAATATTACAAAAGTCCAATCAGCACCATGCCAAATCCCTATCACTAAAAATGTTATAAATACTGCGTAGATAGCAGCTCCTTTTCCCCACTTTCGATGTTTTAGCAACAAACGATTGTAGATAAAATCATTACACCAGCTTGAAAGCGAAATGTGCCACCTCCTCCAAAAATCAGAAACGGTTTGGGCCATAAATGGTCGTCTGAAATTATCGATCAACTTAATACCAAAAATCCTGGATAATCCTAAAGCCATATCGGTATACCCGGAAAAGTCAAAATACAATTGGAGCGGCTGGATTATGAAAACAATTACCAGAGACATGCCCTGATAAGCTTCAATATTTCCGTAAACCTTGGTAACAATCACTCCTAAGGTATCTCCAATAATAATTTTTTTAAACATCCCCCACATAAACAAACGGGCTCCATCCATTACACGCTGATAATCAAAAGCCCAGGGCAATGATTTTAGTTGGAGAAAAAAGGAACGGTGGCGGGCAATAGGCCCGGCAATGATTTTTGGAAAAAACACTGTATAAAGAGCCACATTTAAAAACCTCTTTTCTGCTGGATCAATACTCTTATACACCAAATACAGATAGCTGATGCTCTGAAAAGTGTAATACGAAATACCAAGAGGTAATACAATATTACCTAAAGCCCCTAAATTTGCTTGTTCAATGCCAATCAACAAAAATAAGTTTTCAACAATAAAATTCAGGTATTTAAAAAACACCAGTCCACCAATATTAAAAGTCTGGCCTGCCAGATAAACAAATTTTCTATTTCTGGACCCGGGTTCTTTCTCAACATACAATGCAACGAAGTAATTTACCAGGGTAAACACTCCAGCATAAACCAAAAAGGTGATTGAGAAAGAAGCCATAAAAATAAGACTGGCAACAAATAGAACTGCAGGTCTTGCTTTCCCGGGAAAAAGAAAGAACAAAAAGAAAACGATCGTAAAAAAGATCAAAAATTCTAATGAAGCAAAAAGCATCTTGTTTTTCGTTAAGCGGTCAAAACATTCCTTATGGAAGTAACAACATACATAAACTCTTCATCAGTCATGGAAGGATACAAAGGCAGAGTTACCGTCCCTTTCCAAATCTTTTCAGACACCGGAAAATCTTCAGGACTCAAATTGTAGGTATCCTGATAATAACTTAGACGGTGCATAGGCTTATAATGAACAGAGGTACCAATGCCCAATTCAGAAAGTTTTTCAATGAATTCATTCCGTAAAATTTTACTTTTTTCATTCAATATAACCGGAAACAAATGCCATGCATGGTTATTTGGAGGAACTTTACATTGGGGAAGATCTATCATCTCCATATCACCCAAATATTCATAATATTTCAGCGCCCATTTCTCACGTGCATCCCTGAATGCATCGGCCTGCTCCATTTGAGCTAATCCTATAGCTGCATTTACATCCGGCATATTGTATTTATATCCGGGAGCTACCACATTGTATTCCCAGGAGGGTTTATTGGAAGTAAACCTATCCCAAACATCCCTGTTAATGCCATGGAGCCGCATTATTTTAACCCGCTTATAGATATCCTCATCATCTGTTACAAGCATTCCCCCTTCACCAGTAGTTATGGTCTTGTTGGCATAAAAACTAAAACAGGTTATATCTCCAAATGAACCGACCATTTGGTTCCCTACTTTCGCAGGAAAAGCATGAGCGGCATCTTCCAATATTTTTATCCCGTTCCTTTCACAAATATCAACAATACCCTTTCCATCCTTCTTAATCATTTCGCAGGGTTGGCCTCCAAAATGAACAAGGATTAAATATTTGACATCAGGATAGCGCCTAATAGCATCTTCCAAAATATCCGGAGTAATCAAACTGCTCCCATATTCCACATCCAAAAAAACAGGATGGGCATTAAGGTAACGAACCACCTCAGCTGTTGCAGTAAAAGTCATATCAGGAACAAACACCCTATCCCCCGGTTTTACATGCAAAGCCTCTATTCCAAGATGCAAAGCAGCAGTGCAACTATTTACACAACAGGCATATACAGCTCCAACTTTATCAGCAAAAACCTTTTCAAATTCGCAAGCTTTCTGGGCCGTTGTAAGCCAGCCACTCTCCAATACTTCGGTAACATACTTTAATTCGTTACCCTCACATTTTACTCTGGAAAAGGGAACCTTGAGCATAATTTTTAACTGGAAATAATTCTTTTTGTATGATTTTGGAGATTTTAATTAAAAACAAAAATCACAAAGGAGCATTTTCCCTATAGAACAGAACCCTGATAGTTCTGAGAATAATCATCAAATCAGAAAAGAAATTATTATTTTTCACATAGGCTTCGTACAGGCTCAATTTGTAGGGGAGAATAACCTCCCGGTAGTAGGAAATTGGGTTTTTTATATTTGTCAATATTCTTTCTTCATTTCTGAACTGCATTGAGGCATTATCGGTAATCCCCGGCCTCACCTGGAGTACTTTTTCCCACCGGTCATGGTAGACTTCGGTCCATTCCTTTATCTCCGGTCGAGGCCCAACCAATGACATATCACCCTTTAAAACATTAAAGAGTTGAGGAAGCTCATCCAACTTAAATTCTCTTAAAAAACGCCCTGTGCGGGTAACCCTTGAATTATCTCCAGCATCAAAGGATCCATAACGGGCAGTTTTCAGCACTCCCATAGTCCTGAATTTTATCATCCAAAAAGGACGTTCAAACCGTCCCATACGTTGTTGAATAAAAAACACAGGCCTACCCGAATCCACCAAAATAAAAACTGAGATTATTACCATTGGAATTAATGCAATAATCAAGAGCATAAGAGCACCAAATATGTCAAACCCCCTTTTTATCATAGCAAGTTAACGATTGGGTGAATCAATCTTAAATGCGGATTTATTTCCACAGACTATTGCCCATAGCCCTTTGAGATACCCGAGGCCATATGACAAATGAATAACATTAAAAGACCAGATTACCGGAAAGAACATTTGATGCTCTCCCATTAAAACAGAGGAAAATGCAGTGATACTCAATAGAATTAAATAGAGAAATAAGACACCGGCAAATACAATAAACCACGAAAAATTAAAAAAAGATCCTACCACTCCGAAAATCAAAAAAAGTACAAAAAGCACCGGGATTAACTGACGCCATGAAGGAAGCAAATTGAGTTTCTTAACCACCAAGGGTTTAAACAACCCGTATTGAAAAAACATTTTAAACAACTTTCGGAAAGAATCTCTCACATAATATTTTATTTTCACCTCGGGGATTATCACAATCTTCATCCCTGCTTTTTTCATTCTTCCGTTGAATTCATCATCCTGATTGCGGATTAATTCCTCGTCAAAAAGTCCGATTTGCTCAAAAACACTTCGCCTAAAACACCCATATGGCACGGTATCAACCTCTTTGGAAACAATACTCCCTATCCGGTGAAATGAGTTTCCCACCCCTACGGGATGAGCAACAGCAAATGCTATTGCTTTTGATTTGGTAGAACCATCATAAGCACTTGACAAGAAGATTCCTCCTACATTATCAGCCTCATATTCATATAGCCCCCCGACTAATAGCTCAATGTAATCAGAAGGATATTCAGCATGAGCATCCATTCGGACAATGACTTCACCTGTGGCTTTCCTTATAGCAAGGTTTAAAGCTATTGGAGCTATTTTACCGTGGTTGGGAATAACCATAATCCTCAAGGTCTTAATTCTCATGCGGAATTCTTCAATCACACTCAGAGTTTTGTCTTCAGACATGCCATCAGCCAAAATAACTTCGATTTTATCGTGAGGATATGTTTGCTGATAAATTGCTTCCAGAGAGCCTGCAATAAACTTCTCCTCGTTTCGAACGGGCATGATAACCGAAACCGTTGGACGTTGGCTAAATTCAGTCATCACAATTTCACAAAAGTCTTAAATTTTCCGGCCCCGGTTCTATCTATCCTGGTAACTCTGGTGACAGAAACATTTAAACCCGGTTCCACATACTTCTCAAAAACTCTCTTTAGAGCTTTCCTGAGTGTATGAGTAATTGCAGAATCAGTTACAATCTGAATTTCGAAATTAAAACTATCCTTTGCAACAACTCTTGATTCCAAAATATCCTCTCTTTTCTCCAGAACATCCTGAATGGCATAATAAAAGGTAACACCCGGTACAATTCTGCCAGAAGGTAAAGACATCACTTCGCTGATTCGCCCCATCAAATCAGTTATGTATGTATGGCCATTTTCTCTTTTAATGGAAGCATAATCGCCTACCTCATATCGAATTAAAGGGGTGCCTTTATTAAAAAGCTCGGTACACAAAAGCCTTCCGGATTGTCCTTCCGGCAAAAGGCTCCCGTTTTCATCCACAACTTCAAGATAAATCAATGCATCCGAAGCCTGCCAATTGCGTCTGGCTCCAAACCCCATAACACATATTTCAGAAGCACCATATTCGTTGAATACCGGAATGCCAAAATTCTTTTCCAAAAAGGTTTCATCAGAAGCTGAACACATCTCTGAGGTTACAATACAGGTTTTAAGCGTAGGGCAAACTTCTTTTAGTATAATTGAGTTTCTTCGGAGAAACCGACCAAATGCAAGCAAAAGCGTAGGATAGCCATAGATGTAAACAAATGAACGCTTGCTGAAGTCATGCAACCAGTATTTTAAGGCGTTTTCATGCAAATTGAATACACTAAAGCGTCTACGGTTGGAAATAAAATCTTTGATCTTCTCTTTTACAAAAGGAAATCCTGCAGAAGGAATGCCATAAAAGCGTGCTTGTAAATCATTCAAAGTCACTCCTACACGTGAGTAATGATCCTGGATATTCACCCAGGTTAAGGCATGATTAAAATAATCTTTCGCAAAAACAAACGCCTGACCATCTGAACCTGAAGTCTTGGAAACATAAAAATGATGATCAGAGTTTGCGGGAATCCTGGCTTTATAGTCTCCCCGTAAATCTGATTTGGTTATAATTGGCAAATGGCTCCATATACCATCCCATCTATTTACATGTTTCCGATAAAATGAATTCTCCCTGAAATGATAGTCGAAAATATCCTTCCTTTTTTCTTCCTGCCAGGCAAGGATATCCCTTTTTGCCATAATATCCGCATATTCTTTTTGAGCTTCGTAAACAGGGAACCCAACAAAATTTAAAACTTTAAAAAAATCCATGTGCAGAGATTTTAAGAACGATGATCAGATAAACTGCGGTTATTTTCCCTTGCTGATCCGGAAATAACTATGAATGACAAACCATACACAATGCCGGGCATAGCCAAACGCATGGCAGAGTGAAACATGGTCAGGACACTTATGAGAAAAAAGGAGATAAACAAAAACTTATTGCTTCCGCTTTTGATAAAATGGTATTGTCTAAAGGGTAGGACAATGAAAGCGATTATTAAATACAAAAGACCCAAAATGCCATGTTCCGAAAGGAGTCTTGCATATTCGGTATGAGCGGCTGCCAGATGCCCAAAATACCGGGCATGCCACTCAGAAGCCATTCCATATCCAACCCCAAAAACCGGATATTCTTTGAATGCGTCCAAATCTCCCTTCATAATTTTTCCTCTTCCGGTAAGTAAATCTCTCTCACGTGATAATTGTCCGGTCTGAACCTCATTGGTGGTCTTCCCTTCATACCTGTAAAGCAAATAATTATCAGTCAAACTATTGGCATAGAAAACAACGACAACAAGGAACAAAAATCCAACAACAATCTTCGAAAGGTATTTCAGCACCACCCGCCGAAACCGATAATCATAATAAAAATAAATGGTCAGACCAACAATCAGAGAAAAGACAAAAGAAAGCATTCCACCACGTGAAAAGGTAAGCAGTCCGCGCATCAATAATAAACCAATGATTATCCAATCGGCCCATCCAAAGGGAGTAATAGAGTTGCCAAAAATCTTCAAGATAAGCCCCAACAAAACAAACCATCCTAAAATACTGGAAACCTGATTGGCTGCAAATCCTCCGGCGGTATCTGTATTGGACTGAACGCTTTCAAACTCAAGTGATCCTAAACCCGCCCGGATGGACATTAACACAATTAAGGCAAATGCAGGAAGAAATGAAATCCATAATCCGTTAAGCAGTTGTTTTTTTGATACAGCCCTTTGATAAAAATAGAATCCTGATAACACCAGTGATAATGGACCTGAGAAGTTAAACATGATCATTGACCTCAATCTACCTGATTCATCCGCTTCGCTAAGGAAAAATGAAGGAACAAGTAATAAAAACAACCCCAAAAAGATTAAAGGAATGTGTTTTCTTTCTTTTGCAATTATTCCTGTAAGAAGCATTAGAGATGAAGTATATTTACCGAATTCCCAAGAAATTACTTCTCCCCCCATCCGGTATACTATCTCAAAACTCATCAAATAAAGGGCAAAAAATCCGGCTCTTGAATTTCTATCTCTGGAAATGATAACATCAATCACAAAAAACATAAAAGCACCCAGATAGGAAAGGGTTATAAGCACAGGCATACTGGCTCCTACAAGCCCCAATACCAAATGATAAGCAATCAATATGCTGGTTTTCGTTTTCTCAGGAACCATTTTATTCTCAGCATTATCAATACACCCCCCAACCCTTGTTCTTTAATATGGATAGGGATGAATTCACCACATTCGAAATGGTAAAAGCTTTCACTGCTGTTCTAAGTCCTCCGCTCAACTGAACCTGAAGCTCTTTATTATCATACAATTCTTTCACTTTTTCTACGATGGCATCAATAGCCAAAGGAGGAACAAACAAAACACTTTCTTTGTCGCAAAAGAATTCATCCAATGCTTTTATTCTTGAGAGAATGGTGGGTATACCAACAAAACCAGCATCAATCATTATTCCGGGTAAGCCCTCCCCATCATGATAAGTAGGTAAAATGAATAAATGATACCTGCTCATTACTTCCTGCACTTTATCGGGCGTAAGCACTCCTTCATAAGAAATCAGCCCTTTTTTCCGGGAAAGCAATCTTTCAAAATCTTTGCTGACATTCTTATCAATTGGCCCATAAAAATCAAGTTTGATGGCAGGATTAAACTCGCGACTCAAAATTTCAACTGCGGTGGCCAGCTCAAATATTCCTTTGGCTTTTGTGATTCTTGAAGCGAATACCAACCGGCCATGCTTATTCTCTTTTTGCCACCGATGCCCAAAATCCTTTTTCCCGTTATATACAACAAATACATTTTTTACGCCGGAATCATTCAGATCACTTTTCAAATTCAGCGATTGTACAAATATTGCATCCAAATCGTTAAGACATTTGACAAAAAGGGTTCTGAAAAAGCGGTTTAGGTGTTTAACTTCTTCCCCCATTGCTCCACCCATCACGAAAAGAGCCGTTCTCCTTTTTCTGAAAAAACTTAACAAATAAACCAATGGAACCATGGTATACCTTCCTCTGATGTTTAAGGACAAAATCACTTGCTCTGAAACCAATAAGTACCTTAATATCCTGAAAAAATTGGTAAAAAAAGATTGATCTCTGGGAATGGTATCTAAAAACATTATATTCTTGAATCCTCTTTCTTTTAGTCCCTCCTTCAAGGTGGTGTTTTTCACCCCATCTCCATTGTAAGGTGGAGAAAACGGTCCCACAAAACAAGTTTTTAAATTTTCCATCGATGCTTTTTTCTTTACTGAAGATCAAGTGTTGTTTGGGCGAGATGGTGGTTATATATGGTAGTTATATCATCGATAACCGAAGCTTCAGAGTACTTCATTTCAACCTCTCTTTTTAAAGCTTTCGCTTTATTCTTACTCCCATCCGGATTGTCTAAAACAGAAATTATAGCTTTTGAAAAGAGGTCAGGTTGAGCAGGGGCGACCAATGTCCCAAACTCTCCGTTATTTAAAACTACAGAACATTCCCCCACGCTTGTGCAAACAACCGGCAAACCAGCGAGGCCGTATTCCAATAATGCCAGTGGAAGTCCTTCCGAGACCGAACTCAAAACACCAACATGACAATTTTTTAGAATTTTTCCCACATCATCTCTTGACCCCAGAACATGAATAGATGCATTATCTGAATTCAGTCGTTCTATTTCTTGCTTAACTTTTTCAAAATACTCATCTCCCTTATTTCCGCCTACTAAATACAACTGAGCTTCCAAGTACTTTTCTCTTACTCTGGCAAATGCTTTTAGCAACATAAAATGGTCTTTGGGTGGTCTAAAATATGCCAGATGCAGAATTTTAGGAAAAGCGTAACTCTTGGGCAAATCCTCTAATTGATATCTGTCTTTTTCGAATCTTAAAGACGGAAAATTCCTGAGACAGGAAATTCTGGATTCAGGAATTTTCAACTTCTCTATCCCCCATTTATACAATGGTTGATTGACAACAAACACAAAGTCAAAAAACGCAGAAATATTTTTTAATAACCAGGTTCTTATTTTAGAATAATTGACACTGTTGCCATGATGAATATGCCACATCACTTTTATTCGGGGAAAAAAGAGCTTTATTCCAAAAGCCCATGAAAATGAAGTGGAATGGGCATGAACAATCTGTATGCTGTTATTTTTTATATAGTTGATCAACTGCATGAAAGCCCTAATATCCAAAAAGTTTCTTTTGCCAAGAAAAAAATAATTTACCTCATTAGAAATAAATTTTTTCAGAGGTCCCTCCTGCCTGGTGGCGCAAAGATGGCTTTCTACCCCATTCTTCACTAACCCGTTGGAGATATTAACCGCAACCCTTTCGGCTCCCGCGGCAACCAGTGAATCAATCAAACTAAGGACTCTCAGCTTCACCAAAGAATTTTAATTTATAAAATGAACGATACTCCTTTCAAAACGCTCTAAGTTATACTGCCGTGCCCATTGCATTGCCAAATTTGCCTTTTTTGAATACTGATTCGGATGTTTTATTAAGAAAACAATTGCATTTGCCGCTTCCTTAAAATCCGGTAAAACCAATACTCCACGGGTATTACCCCCAAGCATCTGTTTCACACACGAAACATTGGTTACAACAGGAACACAACCCCACCACATTGCCTCGGCCACAACTTTGGGCCAACCTTCTGTCTCGGATAAAAAGACAAGAAAATGGGAATTTCTGTAGCACAACTCCACCTGATCGGGGAACATTTTACCGGTAAAACGGACAAACTCATCAAGGTTGTTTTCAACCACATACTCTCTAAGCTCTTCCTCCTGATTTCCGCCGCCTATCATGGTCAAATGGGCAGAAATATTTTGTCGCAACAACTCTTGCAACACCTTAATGGTAATTAGTGGTCTTTTATTAGGTGTTAATGTACCCACAAAAATCAACTTCACAGATTCATCTTCTTCAATATTCCGGGGTAAAACAGGCATAGCTTTCGCTTCTCCGTAAGAAGCAGTGAAAAAAGGAACCACATTTCTGCTTTTCTCCCCCCAGTCTCCATAAACCAGAAGCTTTGTATTTCGGGTCAGAAACTCATTTTTAAGTATATACTGCTGAAGTCGGTATGTCAATGGTTGCCGGGAACTCCTGTCCCAATTGTTAGCATATTTTACAGTCTTTCTTTTTTGAGGAAAACAGATCTGTAAAATAGCTCCCAGTAATCCCATATTTCCGGGGCAACGCAAATGAATATGATTAGACCAACGCATCGCTTTGAAAATCGAGAAAAGAATCTCGGGAAGCCTAAACAGCGACTCAACCCCTTTCCAAAAACTTTGAAAATCAAGCAATGGCACATCAACAAATGAAAGATTTGGATGCGCATAGGCCATTTCGAGGGAGGACAATGGCTCCGATACCAAAGGAGCCACTATCCTTACCTCATCAACATACCGCAACCAAATATTCATCTCGCGGATGTAAGGAGCATAACCATAATAATCGTCGTTATATATTTTGTGACGACCATGACCTATAATTAGAAACTTCACACCTTCATGACTCATTAGCTTATCGACTAAAAGATTATTGACTTAAATGTTAATGTCCCAGCACCAACTATATTGGGATCTTTCACCATTTTCCGGTTCAATATACCGGCATAGAAGCCAATATTATCATTTACAATTTTTTCTAACGCAAATTTTTCCTGAATATCTTTCAAGGCCTGACTGGCCAGCTTTGCTCCTTCGTCAGGGTTCTTTAATAAAAAAATGATTTTCCCGGCTAAATCATCAGGGTCATTGGGATCAGCCAGAATTCCATTACGTCCGGATTCAATTATTTCCCTCCCTGATGGGATATCACCTCCAATCAGGGGGACACCAACAGCCATTGCTTCAAGCCATGCAATGGGCAAAGCTTCTATTTTTGATGGCAACACACATATTTGCCCCTTACTTAAAACTTTAGGAATTTCAGAATGAGGAATTTCCCCCATAAAAAAAATTTTTGTTTTCAGGGAATCATCCATTAAACCTTTCAAAAACTGCATATAAGTCAGGGAGTTTCTTCTCATTGCAATATCACGTCCATAAATAAAAAGTCTGGCTTCAGGAACCTCTTCTATCACCCGGTGCATGGCTAGAATTAACTCCACAATTCCCTTTTTATCGTAAATTGAGCCAATAAAAACGAGTTTGGAGTTGGAAGTTCTGGAAGCAAGCGCCCCTTCTCTTTTAAAAGCCATAGTATCCACGGGGTTATACAGAACTTCAACCGGTCTTTTTAAATTCACATATTCTTTTGTGTATTGGGCAACAGTATAACTTACAGCACACAGATAGTCGGCCTTTTTTAGAGACATCATCTCTTTAAAGGCTTTCCATTTGGATACCTTTTTGCCAAATAAAATTGACAGATAATGATGTCCTCCATGCATTCTGATCACTTTCATATAATTGGTTTTACCGGAAAAAAAAGCCAAACCGTCTTCAGTTGTTTCAAGAATATCAATAGGCCTTTTTTCATTAATTTCTTTAATTTTTCGGTGCAAACAAATTGAATTGGGAATAAACTTTCCGGTAATCCACTTCGATTCTTTCAATCGATATACCTCAACTCCATTATCAATGATCTTTGAATCATTGGAAGCACCATCGGCCACTATCACTGATACTTCAATGCCATATTCCGTCATCTTTTTTCCAATGGTTCGGACAAAGGTTCCAACACCACCACTTTTCCATAAAGGATAATTATGAATATAATAACAGATATGCATATCCTGAGATCAACCAAAAAGAATTAATTACCTTAAGATCTTAGCAAAAAGTAAATTTCAACACATTTAAAAAGCTTGAAGACCGACTCAACAACTCATTGTAATATGCTGTTTTCAATACCATATGAATTATCTTACCTCTAACGATCAATAATAGTTTGAGCATAATCATAAAAGCTTAGACCATTTTAAAAAGACAAAACCCCATTAATGTCAATATATGGTGCCTTCGTAGCAATAACGCCACTTTTACCTTCCCTTGTCTGATTTCGAAAAAACACAAAGACACTTAGTAACAAAAACTGCTTTAATGACAATCGGTATTTGCCTGAAATAAGATCCACATATTTGGAAAGTAAAACCTCAAATTTCTTCTCATTTCGCTTTAAGATAAGAACATCATACATACTTTTGACCCTGCCTCTTTCAAAAAAATACTGCCAAACAGAGTTCACATTCAGGATTGGATCATAAAAAAGCCAGTAAAATTCGCTAACATGTTCCCAATCGAAAACCAGGAAACGGTCGCACCCATTATAAAGGCAATTATAGAAACAGAAATCACCATGAGAAAAACCTTTTGTCAATTCCCAATGATGGATGGAAACACTGTTGATAAGTTCATTTAACCATCGTCTTCCGGTATGCTCCTCCGATAAAATATGAGTAATCTCTTCTATTTCCTTTACCAACTCATCATGTGATGCATTTTGTTTTTTTCTAATTCCCTGAAAGGATGAAAGCCAGTCGAAGGATACATTTAAGTATTTCTCAATCGCTTTTAGAGATTTTTTTCGGAAAACTTTTCTAAGATCTTGACTGGCAACAAACCCCTGAACCCTAAAATACTCATCATCTATACATAATATTTCAAACGAAAACAAAAGAGAATCCATAAAAGCTTGGCTTCTCACTTGATTTTTCAAACTCATCATTACTGTGTTTTCCCGTTTCATCCGGGAAGCACTTGCTTCTTTATAAGTAGATATAACGTAATTAAGACGGTTGGATACAAACACATAAAAATGGACAGCATGACCAAAGTACCTATTATTATCGGCCATAACTGTTGATATTTCACAAATTGGATGCTTTCTTTGAATGTGCTTATTTAGTTCTTTGGAATAACTCATTCCCTTTTAATTGATAACCTTTTTACAAACCAGAATTCGGACCGGCCATTTTTTCTTCAGCCATTTAAAGATGCACTTGCTCTTTAGGATCAAATTAAGAAAGTTAATTCGCCTGGAGTTTGGGAACCAAATCTGAAGACTGTTCAGAAAAAAAGCTGAATCGCTGAGCAAAAACCCGTTTGCTTTGTGGCAGTATACAAAAAGTTGTTTTTCTATTTCCCACTCAGGTGATAGTGCTTGCAACTCATTTATTGGTAAGTAATATGTTTTTTTACCAGGAAAGGAGTAAATGCCCAATAAAGGTCTTATCAAAAAATCACTAAATAGGTCTGATTTTACATTCCAAACCAAAACCCGCTCCCCTTGAAACTTATCAAACACATCTTTTATTTCTAATTTGTTTCCATCATTCATCGAATACGGGAAATCACAAAAACACAAATCATAAAAACCATCATTTTTTGAAAAAAAATTGTTATACCCCGAATATTTTACTGTAAGACCTTTCAAAAATGTAAACTTTTTTTTCTCCCTTTTATCTGACAACCAAAGTATCTTGGTCTCTTTTTTCAGATCAAGCCAATAAATAATATCATTCAACATACCACTTGTTTAACTCCCTGCAAATTGTTTGAGCTGTTTCATTAATTTGTCTCTTATTTCGTCAAAGCCAGTTACAATGTTTTTTTTCTCATAAGGATCGTCTTTAAGATTGTACAACTGATCCTTAAAACCATTCTTTCTTAATGTTGAGACAAGTTTCCATTTATCCTTCCGGATAGAATACAGAAATGGCAAATGTTTTTTCCTGAGAATGGCACCGCAAGCCATCAGAAAAACAGGTTCTTCAATGAAAGGTGAGTTCCCGTTTAAAGACTCCACCAATGGAACTAAACTTTGCCCCGGCATCGAGTCTTCCTGATCAATTCTAAGAAGATCAAGTAATGTTGGGAACAGATCGATAGTAGAAGTCAGTTTTTTTACAGTGTGTTTTCTAAAATCATGAAACGGGGAGTATAGTATAAAAGGTACTCGAGTAAGTATGTCATAAACATGGAACCCATGTGCTTCACTGGAATCTATCCCTTCCAATGCTCCATCTATGTCGGCAACATAATGGCCATGATCTCCGACCATTAGTACTATGGTATTTGTTAAGTCAACCTTTGAAATTAGTTTTTCCAAATAGCCATCCAAACTTTCCAATGCACATTCATAAGCTGTTTTTGGACAGGAAGGTTGTTTCGATTCCCGCCACCGATTGTGTAAATTAAGAATATGGGTCCAATGAAACCAGTTTTTACCTTTTCTGATATCTAATCGATCCAGATTCTCAAACACTTGTTTCTGAATCTTCTCTGTTTGTTTAAAGCCCACACTCCATCGTCCAAACTTAATTTTCCATACAGGAGGCCGGTATACATAGTGGTCAAATCCACGCTCAAGGCCCGTTTCTTTGCTTAAGGGACCACTAACGAATGAAGAACACCTATAACCCTGGTTAGATAAGACCTCAGCCAAAGTTTTCACTTCAGGAGCTATTTTGTGGCCATAGGTTGAAATTACACCGTGAACTTTTGGAAATTGTCCGGTCATTATAGATGCAATGCTTGGAGTTGTTGAACTGGTGGTGGCAAACATATTATCAAACAACACCCCCTTTTTAATAAAACTGCTGAGAAAAGGGAGATTTAATCTTCCGGATAAAAGCTTATCAGTTCCAAGACAATCAATGGTAATTAGCAAAACATTGCATTTAGACATTTTTTATTCTATTAAAAATCAACAGTGTAAAAACAAATAACATAATTGCTGTGAATGACCATGAGATAGAAGCACCAACAACATCCATATGCTTAACCAATAAATACATGGAGCCTAACTTAAGAGGCATGACCAGAAGCCTGGAAAGGCTTTTTAACTCTGGACGTCCCACTGATGAAAAAAGCTTATTCATGAGCATTGTCAGACCAAAAAAGACACCTCCTGCCAGAAGGATGTTCGAGTACAGATAACTTTTGGCAAATTCATTTCCGTAAATCAACACAATCAATTTTTCGCCTACAAGTGCGAAAAGCCCCCAACCAATGCAATAAAGCAAAATGAAAAGACCAAAAGATTTAAATAGAGTTTTAATTCTGCTTTTTTTAGTTTCTCTTATCAATTTAGGAACGATGATAACACCTATTGAGGCTGCAACAAAGTCAAACATACTAATAATTGCCTCGGCAACAGAGTAAACGCCAAGTGCTTCAACCGAGATAAAGTTTGCAAGAATGAGTATGTCAAACTTAAAATTCAGTCTGTTAATCACTCCTCCTACAAACTCTCTCGCACCATACCACATCCCTATTTTTAGGGTTCTGAAATCAAAATTAAAAACTTTAAAGGAGACTTCGGAGCGTAACTGCCACCAGGCAAATACAGAGCTACAAAGGGTGGATATTAAAACAGCGACAATCACATACTCTACCGTGCAGATATCAAGAAAGACCCCAACCAGCAGTACTACTACATATATAAAAGCTGATATCAGAATAACCAGGTTGTAATCGGTGAATCTTTCCAACCCTCTCAAAAAGGCTAATGCATGAACTTTGAATGAGGCAAAAAAAAGTTGCAATAATGAAATATAGACTACAAATTCGGTTATTCCCCGGTAATACCTTGGTTTTATCCAAGTCATAAAGGCTACAGCAATTACAAGTACTATTGAAGCAGTAAGAAACCAAACTAAAATGGTATTGGTATAAAGAATACTGCCATTGTTTTTTTGGTTGATCTTTTTGTTGAGGTAATAGGTATTGGCCATTGGTAAGCCAAAATCCAGAAATCCGATAAGCCCTAAAAATGACAGCGCCACTGCCACTTGCCCTTTTCCTTCAGCTCCTAAAGTTCTGGCCACAATAATTCCGCCTGCTAAATGCAATATATAGCCCAGAATTTTAGTGGAAAAAACCTTATAAAAAACAAGTATAAAAGGGTTCGATAATAGATTGCTTCTTAAATAAGAAATCCTGTTGATTATATCTTTATACAACACATTCTCTATTATACATTGACATCCATAAATGCATGGCAAGTGAGAAAAAATTTATTTAGAAAAGCCAAGGGAACATTATTCCGGGTAGCAGTTTGGGCACAAAATATTCCCTGTAAAAAAGAAAGTTAAAGAGAAAAAAGAACAGTTTTATTTAAGTATTAATAAAGCTCCGCTCTTTCAGTCCCAGACTTAAGGAACCAATCAAATAGAAGAGGAAGTCTCGAATTAGAAGTTCCTTTAAATTACAACATAGTTTAAGCATTGACCAGTCTTTTTACACTAATTTGTACGAAGTTTTTAGTAATGGAGTCTTTTAGTAAACAAAGGTTTATATAGCTATAGAAAGCAGGCGGAGGCAGCAGAACTTTTAACTCAAAGCCACAATTGGCAGAATATTTAATTTTCAAAAATTCACTGCATTACACTCAACCTCATTTCACGCAATTAAGGGAAGATAATGAAAACAAAAAGGAAAAAACAGGACATTACCGGCCTTTGGAAATAACATCATAGTCATTAATATTTTAAGCAGACTCTGACAGCCAAACAGTTTTTATCCATTCGGGGCTCATTCCTCTAATTGAAATTTGAGCAATTAGAGTCAAACAGGCAACAAAAACCTTTTAAACACTGACAGTATATAAATTAGCCCCAACACCAGATACTTCAATACAATTTCGAGATTCTATTTATGAGAACATCTTCTCAACCTTCTTCAGACCGGAAGGCAAAGCAAAAACCACAACCTTATCACCAGGCTGAATACGGGTTTCACCATTGGCGATAAAAACTTTATCGCCTCTTGTTACCCCTCCAACATTCATATCCTTTGGTAAGTCGACCTTTTTCAAGGGGCCCCGTGTTATTTTCGAATTTGGCTGAGCTGTTAGTTCCAGAACCTCTGCATCGGTAGCAGTCAAACATTTCACATGCGAAACGCTGGCTTTCATAGTATAACGGTAAATATAACTGGCAGCTATCAGCTTTTTATTGATAAGGGTTCCAATCCCAATATTTTCGGCCAGATCGATGTAATCCATATTTTCGACCTCCGCAACAGTCTTTCTAACGCCCATCTTTTTGGCCATCTGGCAGGCGAGAATATTGACTTCCGAATTATCGGTAACCGCCACAAACGCATCTGTTTTGTGAATACCTTCTTCTTTCAGAAGTTCCAAACTGCGGCCATCCCCGCTAACAACCTGAGTGTTTTCAAGAAAATCGGCAAGTTTCAAAGTCTTTTCGCGGTTGAGCTCAATCAGTTTGATCTTATATCTGTGTTCAAGCTCCTTGGCTACTTTTTTCCCGATTCGGCTCCCACCCAGTATCATGACATTGTGTATCTCAAATTGCTGTTTGCCGGCATCGGAAAGAACCTGGGGTATTCCCGGTCGCGTGGTAATAACGTAGGCCAAATCTCCGTGGCGGAATCGGTTGTCCCCTCTCGGAATGATGGTTTTGCCATCGCGATAAATGGCAACGGTATAGTAGTCATTTACCTCATGTAGGTTTGATGCTTCAGACAAGGAAAGATTGGCAATAGGGGCATTGTCCCTTATTTTAAGTGCAAGAAGCAACAACCGTCCATCCGAAAATTCAAAAAGTTGTCTGGTACCCACTTGTTTGAGAGAAGCAATAATTTCCTGAGATCCTAAATGCTCAGGATAAACCATCTCATCAACACCAAGCTGTTTAAAATATTCTTTATTAGCCGGAACCAGATATTCAAAATTATTGATACGGGCAATGGTTGTTTTGGCTCCTAATTTCTTGGCCAGCATGGCGGATAATATGCTGACCTCTTCATAAGGAGGCACTGCTATAAACAAATCAGCAGACTTTACTTTAGCCTCAACCAAATCACGTATAGACGTAACGGATCCCTTGATTGGCATAACATCCAACAAGCGACTAAGTCTTCGCAGCTTAACCTCGTCTTCATCAAGCAATGTAACGTCATGGTCAGCATTTGAAAAAAGCCTGGCCAAATGTGTTCCAACTTCCCCTGCTCCGGCAATCAGAATATTCATCAGTATAAAATTTGTCTATGTTATTGGTCTTATGTAACTCGCATGATGACAGTCATCTTTATCCTGTCGAGACATCTGTTATCGTGCTCATTTCATCTGAACAAATTTTCCTTTAAAGGTACAATAAAAACCTGGTATACTTAATTCTAACATTTAAGATCAGTCAGAAAAAAATAAATTTCAAAACCTTAAAACAATAAAATATTAAAGCCCGAAAATTCCGGGAACAAATTAAAAGATAATAAATGAACTTTGGAAGGATAATGTATCAGAATTACTACCTCAATAGATCGTTAGATTTTTTGATATTAGAGGTAAGATAATTCGTATCATGCTAAAATTATACATATTAACACAAAAGAGAGCACTCTTTTAATCAATTGATTACAAATCTATTGTACCGGATATTTTTCTTGTGTATTTGTTATCACGTGTCTGGACAGAAAGACCCGGATGCAAAGCCTGCCCCGATTTTTCTTCGGGGGCTTGTGAAGCCGCCAAAAGCGGAGGCCCGATGCTTCGGGATGAGTTTTTAACGGCAAGCGTAACGACGCACAAGGTACTTTATGGACAGATTCTAATTAAAGAATGTATCAAGAGAAAGCGGAACGGCCAATGACACATAAGCCCCTGATTGGGATACATCATAGATTTCAACACCTGAGGATTTTAAAGTGGATAGCCGGCGTCCTTTACTCCAGGGCGGACAAGCATCGGTAAGAATAACCGTTGGTTTCCCTATAGTATTAAGAAATTTCTTTATGTCTCCTTTGAGGTCACCAAGTATAATAACTCCCAAAATCTTATTCTTTACCGAAGATTTTATTTTTATATGGTCGACATCTACATCTCCAACTCCCAGATAATATCCTCCCAAAGCATAAAAAGAACTTACCTGAGAGCCTCCATCGGAAGAATGAAACAATTTTTGCCTCTGCATATTAATGGAATAACGGGAAAAGAAGCCACTACAAATAAAATTCATCTGTCTTTCGGTTGTCTCATCATCAGAGAATAAAGATGCTTGCCCCGAAACAATACATCCAATCAAAGGTTTCCTTCCCGAATCGAAGACGACAAATGCATCGGTATTGCGTTTGCCCCAGTATTCTATATTTAAAATCAACAAAATAAGTAAGAGCCCTGCCAAACAACTTTTCAAAAATAGTCTGATTTTAAAGTTATGCCACATCGTCAATGATGTCAAAACAAGGTAAAAAAGGAACATGGTTGCACCACTTAGCCAAATCCCCTGTAAATAAGCAGCCGGAAGGCTATTCAGCCATTTTACAACCTCAATCATAAATCTCAGCAGTTCGTTTAAAACTCCGGCAAAAACTGAGGCTAGAAACGATTGAGAAGAGGCAAAAACTAAAAGCTTTGCCAGTATTAAAACTGGTGCTACAAGAGGCAATATAAATAGGTTGGATAGTAAGAACCAGCTGGGAAATGCGCGAAAAAGAAATAAGGAAAGAGGAAATGTTCCCAGTTGAGCTGAAAGTGAAACTGCAACAAGATCTCCCAGGCTTCGGATGAAAACATTCTTCCCTGCATACAACTTACTAAAAAGCGGATAAAAAGTAACAATGCCGGCAACAGCCATGTGACTCAACCAAAAGCCCGGATGAAAAAGAGCCATGGGCTGAATAAGCAAAATAATAAAAGCTGAAAGTCCTAGTAGATTGTAGATATTTCCAGGTCTTTGAGCATATATCCCAATTTGAATTACGGACAACATTACTACTGCTCTAAAAACTGATGGTGCTCCTCCGGTAAGAATGGCATAAAACACCAAAACTAAAATCACAAATATAACCTTCAATATACTTCTCCTTGACAAAAAAAGAGAGAGGAACCAGTTTACAAAAACGAAAATTATCCCTACATGCAACCCCGAAACGGCCAGAACATGTATTGCGCCGGAATGAATGAACCAACTTTTCACCTCATCATCCAACACCTGCCGCATACCCAAGGTCAAAGCAGAAAGAACCTGCAACTCTTCATCTGCGATACCATTTTCCCGATATATATCATAAACCTTGTTTCGCGTTCTTTTTATGGCCCCCATAATACCGGCCATTCCAGTTTTTTCAACCACCTGGAAATCTTCTGCCAAAACAAATCCAGTTGCTGAAATACCTTGCCGGAAAAGATATTTCCCATAATCAAATGATTCGGGATTGGTATTGTCTGAATGCCCCGACAGATTTGTTCTAAAAGATACAATATTGCCAGGTGAAGCAGGTATGACAAGAAAGCTGTCCTTTGGTTCAACAATGATTTGCCATAACTCATCATTTCCGCATCGAAACTGAGACCGGGTGCTGTATTTTAAAGGATCAACCACAAAAATATAATAGCCCGATAATGAAATATCTCCTTCCACAACCCTGGCTTTTGCCGTTATTTCACATTCACCATCAAACCTGCGAACTCCGGAGGACAACGTTATTGCAATGCCTGTCAGCAGCAGAAAAAAGAAAAAGAAGCATCCTGCCAGCCAGCGAAAAGTATATTTCTGAAAGACAAACGGAACTAAAAGTGTCAGCAGCAAGAAAACAGCAACAACTCCAAAGATAATCAAAGCCGTTTGCAAATCCGCTTTTTCAAGTTTTTCAGCAAGAAATATCCCCATCCCAAGAGCCAGGGAAAATCGCACAAACGGAATACTTTTGATAAGTTGCTTTAAGGACATAAAAAAAGTTTTGCATTACAGTTATTTCTATAGGGAATCCCCCTGAATATGTAATGCAAAACCCTTTGATTTTAAAGATAGTCATTATTATTAAACCACCAACTAAGAACTTTTTATTTTTCCTGTAAATATATTGTAAAGAGCCAAAAATAAATACTTGACATCTGTCCAGTAAGGATGTTTCATCTTCTCAGAGAGATAAATCCTTTCAGCTTCAATATTTCCCTCAGAGTCCGGCATCAATAATGCAACATAAGGAGGAATACATCCGGGTTTAAATCTTATTCTTTGAACTCTGATTTCTTCAGGCAGCTCATTAAATCTGGTTCTACTCAATGGCCGAACACCAACAATGTTCAATTCACCTTTCAAAACATTCAGCAATTGAGGTAATTCATCCAGCCAATATTTCCTATAAAATTTACCCCAGGTTGCAACCCGGAAATCATTTGCAGGTTTTCCGGTTTCATTGTATCCGTTCAATTTTGTAATATACTCCTGCAGAAATTCAGCAAAAGGGTGCATTGTCCGGAGTTTATACACTTTTATCATGTCTCCGTTTTTCCCCACTCTGTTCATTGGAAACAGAGGCCCAAAGCTGGGTTTTTGACCATAAACAGGCTCACTGGTCTTCATTACCGAGAAATACAATAAGCCATCAATCTCTTTGTATTCAATTATTTCAAACCCGCAACTTACTATTCGCCCCAGAGTCTCTCCCATGGTTAAAAAGCGATATTTGCCTTTGGTCAAAAAGAAGTAAATCTTCTGAACATAGCGGATCTTCGGCATTACTCTGTGAAAGACAAAAACAAAGAACCATATAAAAGTAAAAAGAAAAGGGATTTTGGTCTGTCTTCTAAGCCGGCTTCCGGCAAGTTTTATTGGCTCTACACAACCCAGGAAAAATCCGGCATCGGGCATTTTCTCATTTACCTTCATGAGAAACTTATTAATATACCGGACATTATTGATGGGTTTCAGATTAATAATAGAACGTGTATCATCAGATACATGTTCCTCAATCCCCTCACGTGTGTTTGTATCAATCACGCTCACGTTTTGACGCTCAGGAACAACATGCCCAACAAAGAATTCATATACATCCAGACTGACATTCCTTAGTAGAGCTTCTTTCTTTTTATCTACTCTGGGTTTTACAAAGGGGGGGCGAATAGACAACTTTTCCGGCAGTTTATGCTCGGTAAAAACCTGTGATATTAATTCAGGATGCTTCATAGCCCTTGATAATTTAATTAATGCTTTAACTTCATCATTCATTTGTTCTTCCTTTCCCCTTGTCATTCCTTTTAAAACCTACCAACAATATACACCTCAGGCTCCCAGATTGTCCAGAGCCCTTACACCAACGGCTGGAAATGTTTGACAGAACACCGATTCATTACATCCGCTCACATCAATATTTCAGGTACTCGAATACTCATTTATTAATTTTGTCAAAAATTAATTTTATAGTCCGGATTTGAGGAATGGTTGTTTTTTGATGATGGACGAACTTTACAAAGTTCCTTTAACTTTTTTGCCGGTGGAACTTATATCCATATTATCTTTGAAAACCACTTCTCCCGGCACTTTATAGGAAGCAAGTTTTTCAGCACAGGCAGCTCTCACATCTTCTGATGACAGATCAACCTGAGGTGTTTTTACAACCACAGCGCGCAGGGCTTCTCCCAATACAGCATGTGGCACACCTTCAACGGTGCAATCTATGACACCGTGAATGCCAACAATAACCTCTTCAATCTCCTTAGGACCAACTCTTTTGCCCCCAACTTTGATCATTTCTTTCTTTCGGGCGCTCAGAAAAATAAAGCCATCCTCATCCACTGTTCCCAGGTCTCCTGTATGCAGCCATTCATCTTTAATAGCATTATTGGTTGATTCCGGATCCCTGAAGTATCCTTTCATGATGTTTTTACCTTTTGCAATAATCTCCCCTACCTGCCCGGGCTTAACCAAATGCTCATTTTCATCGACTACCTTAAGTTCCACATCCGGTATTCCTTTCCCTATTGAGCCCAATTTATCAGTCAATCGTTCCGGAGGTAAATAAGATAGTCTTGCTGTTGCCTCCGTCTGCCCATACATCACAAAAAATTTAACTTCGGGAAAAAGTTCGATGAATTCTGCAATAAAGGCTTTATGGAGCTTCCCTCCTGCCTGGGTAACATATCTCAAATCCGGGAAATGCCCATTTCGAAACGAATCTGATTTTCTTAATAAAATTTGAAAATGACTTGGCACACCTGCAAAACCGGTGCACCGATAATTCTTCAGATCACGAAGAACACTTCCCAGAAACATAAAACTGTTGTTTAAGACCAAAGTGCCCCCTACCCTTAAATGGGTATGCAACAACGAAAGCCCGTAACAATAAAAAAAAGGCAAAACCACCAACATGGTATCATTTTGCTTAAGGTGAAGATACCCTAAAATAGAATTAGTATTGGCTACCAGATTTCCATGAGTAATCATCACCCCTTTGGGAACTGCAGTAGATCCGCTGGTGAAAATAATCTCTGCAAGGTGATCGTCTTCCAGATCAGGACCTTTTTCGTAATTTTTTTCGTCATAAAGCTCCGGCACAGAATCCACCTTTATTTCATCACTTATTTCAATCTCAGGATTCAGTCGGCGAAGCACAGATGAATGAATAAATGCATGAGAAGCAGATGTCTTTTCTTTAATAAAATCCAGATTGGAAGGCTCAATTGCTGAATTAAGAGGAACAACCACGCAGCCAGCCTTTATAATGGAAAGATAAATTTTAACAAAGAAATTGTTGTTTGGTGATATCAGTAACAGCACTGTACCTTGCGGGAATGTTTCCCGAATCCAGCTGGCCAGTTTATTAACCTCCGTGGCCATTTCTTTGTAGCTGCACCTTTCCTTCGCAGAAACGATCAAATCTTTTTCCAGCCCGGCGGTATCCTGAAAGAAATAATCAATTGCATTCATCAGTATAAAATTTGATTTTTAAGGCCTGTTCAATAGACCTTTAGAATTTTAGATACAAGATTTAAGGCGAATCATACAATACTAACAACCAAAACTTTAAAGCAACAATGAATGTAATCCCCAAAGATTGATTTATCGTCTTTTGCAATCCCGAACCATCGGGATAACGGAGTATGGCTAATGGAACTCGCATAAAAAACCATACCTGTTCTTTTGAAAAAATAGCTACCTGGCTCACGTCTTTGAAAAAGGGTGTTATGGATGTAGCAAGGAATAGAGTCAATTCTGACAAGCACATCCTGTTTTACCAGACAGTTTTTTGGAGTAGTTCATAAATTGGTGCTGAGAAGTCAAAAATTCCTCCTCCCTCCAGCTCCCCTGTTTAGAGAACGTCTATAAACTCTCCAAAATTAATTGAGTGCGCATGTGTTTATTTAGAAAGTGCCAGTTGCAAAGCCTGCCCCGATTATTCTTCGGGGGCTTGCGAAGCCGCCAAAAACAGAGTTCCGATGCTTCGGGATGAGTAATTTTCGGGCAAGCGTAAGGAAGCAAATGGTACTTTTTAGACAAACACTATTTAAGGTTTCCAAAAGTCATAATCATGTAAAGGAGCACTTCTCAGGTAATCAGTGGTTTTTATTTTCCTTTCAAAGTTGGCAAAATTATTCAGCACCTCCTCTTCCTTCATTCCCATAACCGTTGCAACTTCAGCCGGATTGTAACCATTTTCCCAACCAAACCAGAGTAAATCCATTCTCTCGAAAGGCATCTGGTAAAAAAATTCTTCCTGAGTTTGTTCGGCTGTATAGGTGTCTGTTGTAGGTGTTCTTTCAATAATCTCCTGCGGAACCCCTAAGTATTCAGCCAACTGATACACCTGGGTTTTATACAAGCTCCCGATGGGCATTACGTCGGCGCCACCGTCGCCAAATTTCACGAAAAAGCCTTGTTTTACCTCATGCTTATTGGGCGTTCCTATTACCGAAAAATGGTTAGCTTCAGCCTGATAATAGAGCATCGACATCCGGCTCCGTTGTTTAAAGTTGGAAGCAGCCACTATTTGCAGATAAGCATCGGGTGGTAATCTTTTCGAAACTTCCTCCCCATTCTCAAAAATAACTGTCACATAAAAAACCGGTGGCAATTTTTTTTCAAGAATATCTTTAGGGATAACGATTTTCATCTTGTCAGTTTCCGGGTTAAATTCCGGAATAACCCGTTTAACAGCCTCATCACGCCTTTGATAACATCCAAATCCATCAAGTGCATGGCTGATATTTTCCTCAACAGTCTTAACCCCGAATTTTTCAGCCAAATCCAACGCCAGGGATTTACTGTCAGGATTCGAGTCATGTTCGGGCAACATAACTCCCAATACCTTTTCGTGACCAAATGCTTTGGCAGCAATCGCCAGGGTTACTGAAGAGTCAATTCCGCCGCTTATGCCAACAACTCCTCCCCTTCGACGAAATCTTTGAAAAACATCAGCACGTAACTTCTCGCATATCTGATTAAGTAACTCTTCCGGGTTTTTGATCTCTAGTATTTCTTTGGAAAATTCTTTTTTGTTTGCCATAAGTTCAGGTATTTTTTTCAATTGTATTTCTTGATTCTGAAGCAATAATCTCATTCGGTTTCAATGGCGAAAAATCGGACACAAACTGCTGCCACAAAAGATGCGTGGAGAGTACGGCAACCAATCCCATCTGATCGACCTCTGAATAAGATGATCCTTTCATCAGTTTTGTCATTAAAACAGAGACACTTTTGGGGTCAAAAACCCCGGCGGACCTCGTAAAATCTTCTGACAACAAGTTGCCGACATACCCGGACTGAGTTTCATTCAGGAAAGGTGCTGCCAGTGGTGCCCTGTAAGCTTGTTTAGAACGGTTTACAACCTCAAGGGGCAATCTGTCTGCAAACTGTTTTTTCAATAAAAACTTTTCATTCAACCCTTTCAATTTAAAGTCATCGGGTAATGAATTACAAAACTCCATGACCCGGTGATCTAAAAACGGATATCGACCTTCCACGCTGTTTCCCATTGCCATGCGGTCACCCTGTGAGGAAAGCAGATAACCTGACATAAAAATCCCTGTTTCCAGATATTGAGCCTTTGCAAGATCACTTTTATTTGCCATAATCGGGCCGAGCTCTTTTTCAAGGCTATCGACAAAAGATTGCCCGTTGGCCAATTGTGGAAGCATCAATTTCCGGATTTTGGAAGTATTATTCCATCTCAGCAAATGAGAGTACAAACCGGAATCAACATCCTGAAGCCGGTATCCAAAAAACAACTTTAATGCTGAAGGAGACATTTTTTTTAACTGCGACAAGTATGGATACAGTTTGCTTAACAAAAGTGGTCTCAACCTGGAAGAGGGCTGTCGGCTCCAGAACCGGCGGATTGCCGCTTCTTTAAAAATATTATAGCCCCCCAGCATTTCATCAGCCCCTTCTCCCGTCATAACAACCTTAATATTATTCTCACGGACCAATCCGGAAAGCAAAAGCATAGGCAACGGAGCAGTCCTTAGTAAAGGCATTTCTGTATGCCAAACAGTCCGGGGAAAATGTTTTTCGATATCTTCCTGCTTACAGAAAGTTTGATGATGGCGGGTTTTGAGCAGTTCAACCATTTTATTCTGATAATCACCCTCATCAAACTCCTTGTCCGAAAATCCAATTGAAAAAGTCTGTAACAATCCTTCGGGACTGTTTTTTCTTATCAATGAAGCTATAACTGATGAATCCAGCCCTCCGCTGAGATAGGATCCAACGGGCACATCAGCCCTCAACCGAAGTTTCACCGCATCGGTCAAAAGGTACTCAAGATGCTCTCCGGCCTCATCAAAACTACCTTTAAATCCTTCGCCTATGTCCGGGAATGTCTGATCCCAATACTTCTTCAATCTGGCATTCCCTTTTTCAAAATAAAGATAATGCCCGGGAGGTAATTCATTCACCCCTGAAAATGAAGTCTTAGGTGTAAGGGTAGTCCAAAAGGTAAAGACTTGCTGAAGGGAAACCGGATCAAGCTCCCGTTTTATGCCGGGAAACTCAAAAATAGCTTTTATCTCAGATCCAAAAACCAGGCAATCATTTTGAAGGGAATAAAACAGGGGGCGAATCCCCACTCTGTCTCTCGCAAGGAATAAACTTTCCTTTTGCATATCCCAAATGGCAAATGCGAATTGGCCATTGAGCATTGGAAGACAATCAGCCCCGTATTCGCGGTATGCCAACAAAAGCACCTCGGTATCACTGTGCGTTTTAAAGTGACAGCCCCGCTTCTCCAAATCTGCTCTCAATTCCTGATAATTGAATATTTCTCCATTAAAGGTAATCCAATATCGCCCGGTATCGTCACATAAAGGTTGCTGACCTGTTGACAAATCAATTATACTGAGCCGCACACTTCCCAGGCCAACGCCCGTTGAAACAAAGTTACCTGCCTCATCCGGCCCCCGGTGTCTAATACGGGTCAACATCTTGTCCAACACAAATCTGGCTTCCTCATTACTGGTCATATGACCTGAAAATCCAACGATACCACACATAAGCTATCCTTTCTTTCTTGTCACAAAATTTTCAATAGCAACCAAATTCTGAAAGTTATCCTCCATCAAATCTGTATCTTCCGTCTTCACTCCATATTTCTCCTCGAGAAACGAAATCAGGTTTAACAACCCCATGGAGTCAAAGATCCCTTCCTCAAAAAGCATTGTTTCATCTTTAATGATTTTGGGATCTGTAAAAGATGTTTCTGCAATAAAACCTTTGATCTCTTCTTTCATAGATGACATAAATAATGTTTTAAAATTGACTACAACTATTAAGACACAAGTTAAAGGGAGCTGATGTGAATAGCCACCAATATTTGTCAGGTTGCAGGATTATTTACATGAAATGGTTCTAAATAGTGATAATGGAAATTATTTTACTCCGAACTTTTGACTCCCTAACCCGCATTATTCATAAATAATCTATTCCGATGTCCAACTATCGGCAAAATACAAACGTCATCAAAAAAATGGATTTGAAAATAATCCATAATTTTCTGCATCTATTTTATTTGCGGTTGATTGTATCTCTTGATCTTTGAACATCTCATTGCAATAATTCAGGAATAAAGCAGGTCACTATCATCCGAGAGTTTTTTGAAATTGAGAAGAAAATTGCTGCATCCCTTTATCCATAGAGGGATAATTGCTCGTTTTGAGAAAAAAAGTCGGATGACAGTGGTATTTTCATTTGCTTGCTCTG
>NZ_QEWP01000002.1 GCF_003121985.1 Marinilabilia rubra | reverse complement strand
ATCTGAAAGTCGCTTCGAAAACAACTCTAAGATACTGGTTTTCAGGGATTTAAACAAATTTATTGCGCTGATTTTCAGGCATTTACCATACTTTTTTTATTATATTTTCAACCCTTGATTCACATTAATACCCCTCCTCCCATATTTTAATTAGGTGAATTTTAGTTTTTTGAACTGATTTCTTTTGCATTGATTATGTTTTGAGTACTTACCCCAATCCCATCCTTAGCACCTGTACCTTTCACCTTATTAATTTAAGAATAATGAAACCAATATTATTGACCTTTCTGCTGGCTGGGATTCTGCAAAGTCCATTTGCTCAGTCAGCCAAAGAGAATAAATTCTGGGAACAGGAAGATGTAGTCCCGGTTTTTAATCCATCCGTTTATGTCTGTTATCGTTCCGAAGATCCTATAATCGTGGATGGAAAGCTGAATGAAGAATCCTGGAAAAATGTGCCCTGGACGGATGAATTTCAAGATATCAGGGGTAAAGATTTTGCGGCTCCTGCTTATAGCACAAAAGCCAAAATGGTTTGGGATGATGAGTATTTCTATGTGGCTGCTAAACTTGAAGAGCCCCATGTTCAGGGAAAGATAACAGAACATGATGCAGTGATTTTTCACGATAATGATTTTGAGGTATTTATCGATCCTGACGGAGATTCACATCTTTATTATGAGTTTGAAATGAATGCTCGGAACACCATTTGGGACCTGCTTTTAGTAAAGCCCTACCGCGATGGAGGTCCCCCGGTTAATAGTTTGGAAACACCGGGTATCCGGACTGCTGTTCACATTGAAGGGTCCCTTAATGATCCGTCTGATGAGGATGAATACTGGAGTGTGGAGATTGCCTTTCCCATTTCTGTTTTAGAGCAGATTTCCAGGGGGCATGCACCTGGGGATGGGGCTTACTGGCGTGTGAATTTCAGCAGGGTGCAATGGCATACCGAGGTGATTGACGGCCATTACCTTAAACAAAAGGATCCTCAAACAGGCAAGCACTTACCCGAAGAGAACTGGGTTTGGTCCCCGCAGGGTGTGGTTAATATGCACAGACCCGAAACCTGGGGTTTTGTGTTCTTTACAAACGTTATAGCAGGAAAAGGAGCGGTTGATTTTAATTATCCCCGATCAGAAAACATCAAATGGGGGTTGAGGAATCTTTACTATGCCCAAAAAGCTTATAGAGCTAAATACGGGCAATATGCCTCCAAAGTAAAGAAGCTTACAAAAATAGGCTTTAAACCTGAATCACTCGGGTGTAATGTGGAAGTTAAAGCAGGCTGGCACACGTTTGAGGCCAAAGCTGTTTCCGAAGAAAGAAATTGGTTTATTGATCAGGAAGGACATACCTGGTCTGTTAAAAAATAAAATATGACTAAAAAAATTAATCTTTTAATGCTGCTTTCCTTGCTGTTACCCTTTACAGGTTTTGCAAAGGACAAAGGAACCGAACAGGAAAAAGCAGAGCGGATGGAATGGTTCAAAGATGCCAAGCTCGGGATATTTGTCCATTATGGCATTTATTCTGTAAATGGGATTGATGAATCCTGGTCTTTTTTTAACGGGTATATTTCGCATGAAGACTATATGGATCAGTTGGATGGCTTTTCCGCTTCGAAATATGATGCCAACCGCTGGATTAACATGTTTAAGGATGCCGGAGCCAAATATGCCGTTTTAACAACAAAGCACCATGATGGGGTAGCGCTGTGGAATTCAGATACCCAACATTACAATGTGGTGGACGATACCCCTGCCGGCCGGGACATTGTGGATCCTTTTGTAAAAGCTTTAAGAAAAAATGACATGAAGGTTGGACTGTATTATTCTTTGATTGACTGGTCTTATCCCGATTATCCGGCTTTTACACGCGATAGTGTCAGATATAAAGATAATCCGGTGCGATGGAGGAGTTTTACCGATTTTTATTTCGCTCAAATGGAGGAGTTGTCTTCAAGGTTTAATCCTGATCTTTATTGGTTTGATGGCGACTGGGAGCACAATGCGGAAGAATGGAAAGCCAAACAATTAAGGGAAAAACTATTTTCATACAACGACGGACTTATCATTAACAGCCGTCTTCGCGGCTACGGAGATTATATGACTCCTGAGCAGGGGGTACCGGTTGCAACTCCCCAAAGTCCCTACTGGGAACTTTGCCTGACCATGAACAACAGCTGGGGCTATCAGCACAACGACCACAATTATAAGACCCCTTACCAGTTGCTTTGGACTTTTGTGGATTGCATCAATAAGGGCGGAAACCTTTTGCTGGATATCGGGCCTATGCAGAATGGCACAATTCCTGAACCGCAGGTTAAAATTCTGGAAGCTTTTTCCCGTTGGACAAAGAAACATGAGGAAGCTATCTATGGCACCCGGAAGGGGTTACCCGAAGGCCATTTTTTTGGTCCCTCGGCAGTGAGTAAAGATGGCAAAACGCTCTTTCTTTATGTTGACAGAAAGCCAGGGATTCCGCTTCGTTTAAAAGGAGTCGCTTCTGAAATAGGTGATGTAAGAATTGTGGGCAGCAATGTAGCTCCTGAATACTACCGTGAGAAACAGAGCGGAGCTGTCAGAATAGATATTCCCGAAGAAGGTTTGGATTCAGATATAACAGTAGTTGCGGTGGATTTTGAAGATGAAATTTCTCTTCGGAAGGTTGAAAAATCCCTGACTGATGATTTCGTAGATTACCTTGAAGAAGATGTCCGTTGGAGAGATAAGCACCTTCCATTGATGGGAGAAACACAGGAAGGAATTTCAAGGCTTCACTATTCCGGACCATCTTTATTATCAAAGGATAAACAGATCTTGTATTTGATAGTAGATGGAAAACCCAATGGTCCTTTGGTATTAAAAGGCCTTAAAAATAAAATCAACAGAATCTGGGTAGTGGGGAATGCCACCAAATTGTTCCATCAAATTGTGGGCAAACTTTACTGGAGCAGCGTTCCCGGAATTGCTTATATTGATGTGCCGGATTCAGTACTTGATCCGCGGGGGACTGTCATTGCTGTATTATTGGATGGCCCGGTTTCTTTATATTCCGAGGAGGGGCATGTGATAGAGAGTAATTAACAGTTTCTAAAAGTATTTTCTTTTCTTAAAGTCGCCGGGTGGGAAATCATGGTCAGTTTAATCCCGCCCGGTGGCTTTTTTTTCTATGTTTTAACTAAAAGTAACGCCTAATCTGTTTCCTCAAATGCTCTAATCTTTGAAATTAACATTTGTGAAATGATTTTACGTTTTCCCTTATTGTGGTTAAAAACCGGACTGTGTATTTTTATTTGTTTGATTTTCATGGATTTTGTTTTGTTTCGGTGCGGGTTCCATTTGCAAAACATTTTTGATTGTTCTTCCTGTTATTCATTCTTATTGCTATCCCAATACCGCACGTTATTCCTGATGCTTTAATGTCACCTTTTGTAGTTATTTGATTTTGAGATTGTTTGAATGGCTTTTTTAGGTTCAAAACAATGCTAAGAAATAAAACTTAGGCAAAAAAATAGTAAAAGGTTGCTTGAAAAAGCAAAAAAACATACATTTGTCCATCCAAAACAAAAAAAATGCAAAAAAGAATGATTGATTTTGGTTTTGTGAAAAGTTAGAATCAATAATTTTTTTTAACTAAAATTCACAGTAAGTGTTTTTATTATTAATTAAATTTTTAAAATCTTGTCTATGAGGCGATTAGAAAGTTGTTTTTTGTTCGTAAAAAGAACATGGAGCAGCAAAATTTGTGCATTGACGTTGGCTGGTTTTATGGCCTTTGGTAATGTTTCGTCTGTTTTTGCTGAAACAGGTAATGAAAATTCTCTTACTGCCATGGATATGCAGCAGGGAAAATCTGTTACAGTTCAGGGAACAGTTCAGGATCCCGGTGGCGAACCCATTCCCGGAGTAAATATTGTGGTAGGAGGTACAACTCAGGGAACCATCACCAATATGGATGGTGAATATACTCTGGATGCGCCATCAGATGGAACATTGGTTTTTTCTTTCATTGGTTTTACATCTCAAAGTGTGCCTGTTGAAGGACGTTCAACCATAAATGTTACTCTTGAAGAAGAGGCTGTTGGGTTGGACGAGGTAGTGGTAACTGCTTTGGGCATTAAAAGAGAAAGAAAAGCATTGGGCTATTCAATGCAGGAAATTGGTGGTGATGAAGTATTGGAATCACGTGAAGCGAATGTGGCCAACTCTTTAAGTGGTAAAGTTTCCGGTCTTCAGGTAATTAAATCAAGTGCAGGACCTGCTGCTTCTTCAAAAATTGTATTGAGAGGTAACAGTTCTCTTACCGGCGATAACCAGCCTTTAATTGTTGTGGATGGTATTCCTGTGGATAACTTTACCGGTGCCGAAAACAATGACTACTGGAACCCATCATTGGATATGGGTAACGGATTGGGCGATATCAACCCCGAAGACATTGAAAGCATGTCTGTTCTGAAAGGTGCTTCTGCGGCAGCATTGTATGGATCACGAGCTGGTAACGGTGTTATTCTGATTACCACAAAATCCGGGAAAGAGCAAAAAGGTGTTGGTATTACTGTATCTGCTTCTTTGGGCATCGAAAGTATTTTTACCAATCCTGATATGCAAAAGACCTTTGGTCAGGGAACTGAAAAAACTTTTGACAACCAGTCTACTTCCAGCTGGGGACCCAAGATTGAAGGACAGGAGCTGGAAATGTGGGATGGTCAAACCAGACCCCTTCAGGCTTACGACAATGTTGGTAATTACTTCGATACTGGTATATCGCAGGATTATAGTGTATCCTTCCAGCAGAAGTATGATAACACCTCTGTTTATACTTCCTTTACTCACAAAGATGACCAGAGTATGATCCCCGGATCAGACCTTAAGCGCACAAACCTTACTGCAAGGGTTTCAAATGTATTTGGTCCCAATGAGAAGTGGTCGATGGATACCAAAGTGCAATATATCAACACCAATGCTCAAAACAGGCCATTGTTGGGGGTAAATGCTTCCAATGCCTATTACACCATGTATTTGTTGCCTGTTTCTCTGGATATCAGAAAATTTGATCCTTCGGTGGATGAAAACGGCAATATGATTTGGTATGGAAGCAGTTCTCAAGTAAACCCTTACTGGGGAGCAAACTATAATCTCAATGAAGATTCCAGAGACCGCTTTATTCTGCACAGTTCATTGAAGTATGAATTCAATGACTGGTTGAATGCTGAGGTTAAAGGTGGTTCCGATCGCTACACCACAAATACTGAATCTAAGGTTTACGGAGGCAGTCCGCTGACGCCAACCGGGCGCTACAGTCTTGGAAAACAAGTTTTCCATGAAAACAATTTCAGTGCATTGATCAATGCTTCCAGAGATAATCTTTTCGGAAAAGTAGGCGGAAGTGCCATGTTGGGTGGTAATCTTATGGCCCGCAAAAATTCAGGACTTAAAAGTAATTCAGGAGAGTTGGAAGTTCCCAACCTTTTTGCTCTGAACAATGGTGTGGATAATCCTACCATTTCGGAATCCTTTGTGGAGAAGAAAATCAATTCTCTTTACGGAAATGTTCAGGTCAACTACGATAGTTACCTTTTTGTTGAAGGGACTTTCCGTAACGACTGGTCATCTACATTGAGTGAAGAAAACAGATCGTTCTTTTATCCTTCTGTAACGACTTCTTTGATAGCTACAGATATGGTGGATAAAATGGGCGGTACTTTGCCTGCATGGCTGACATTTGGTAAGATTCGTGCCTCTTATGCAGAAGTTGGTAACGATTTGTCGCCTTATCAGCTTTACAATACATACTGGATTGGTAAGGATCCTCTTGGAAACACCACTGCCGGTGTTGACGATATTTTATTCAATCCTAATGTAAGAAGTGAGCTTATTAAGTCATTGGAGTTTGGTGCAGAGTTGAGATTGTTTAGCAACCGTTTGGCGCTTGATTTCTCCTGGTACAAGTCCAATGCTACCCGTCAGTTGATCAATCTTCCTATGGACCCGCAGAGTGGGTACAGGTATAAAAAGATCAATGCCGGTGATATCCAGAATAAAGGTATTGAGCTGATGGCCAACGCGCATCTGATTAAACAGCCAGGTGGATTCAACTGGAATATGCAGATCAACTACTCTAAGAATGAAAACACTGTAGAGGAGCTTGCCGAAGATGTGCAAACTTATGAATTGGGCGGTTTTGATAATGTGAAGGTAATGGCCGAGGCCGGTGCTATGTATGGCGAAATATATGGTACTACCTTCCTGAGAGTTACCGACGAGAACAGCGAGCACTATGGTGAGTTGTTACTGGATGGAAACGGTCTGCCCCAGGCTGATCCTGAGTTGAAAAAACTGGGTAATCAGCAGCCTGATGCTATGTTGGGTGTGATTAACTCTTTTTCTTACAAGGGGCTGAATCTTAGCTTCCAGGTAGACGGGCGTTTTGGCGGAGAAATCTTCTCAGGTACCAATCAGGGTATGCAGCTGGCCGGAACTGCGGCTGTTACTGCCCCCGGAGGAGAGCGTGAGGATATGGTTGTAGATGGTGTATACGAATCAAGCGGATCATATGTAGTTAATGACCAGTCGGTAACTACTCAACAATACTGGACTGCTGTTGCAGGAAACGGAAACGTTGGTATTGTGGAAGCTAACGTTTACGATGCGACCAATATCCGTTTGCGTAACATCAACCTCAGCTATAAGCTGCCTCAGCGTTGGATTAAGGGATCGCCACTGCAAAGAGCAAAAATTGGTATGACCCTTAACAATGTTTGGTTAATTCACAGTAACCTTAATGGTGTGGATCCTGAGTCTGTATTTGCTACAGGTTCTAACGCAGTTGGATTTGAGAACGCTGCCCCTCCAACATCCAGAACTTACTTGTTTAACCTTACTTTAGGATTTTAATTGATAATGGATCTTTGTGGATCATGATGCTTGAATCGATGATATTGATTGCAGAAAGAAAAAGTCATGAGAATTTCCATTACACCTTTTAATACAAATTATATACGGATGAAGACAATTAAGAATATAAAAACCGGATTGCTCCTCTTAAGCAGCGTGTTTTTTGCTTCTTGTTCCGACTTTGAGGAGCTTAATATCGACCCAAAAGCTGCCAGTGCGGATCAGGTTCAGGAGGAATACTTTTTTAATGCATCAATGACCGGGGCTCAACAGAATCCCCACATTGCTGAACGTGCATTTATTTTATACTGGAAAACCGCAGCCAGACAACACCGCCTCAATGGCGTTCTGTCTCTTGGCTCATACAGCGACGGGTGGAGTAGTGATTACTACAGCTCACTTACCCAGTGGCTCAAGTCTGCCAACCTGACCATTAAGGTGGCTGATGAGAAAATTGAGAATGGTACCAATTCTACTTATACTGAGAATATCAAGCAAGTGGCCCGCATCTGGAGGGTTTATCTGATGAGTGAATTTACCGATAACTTCGGACCTATGCCATTGGATGGTTTTGAGGGTGAAAACCCGGGCTTCGAGGATGTTAAGTCGGTTTATTATTTCTTGCTTTCAGAATTGAAATCTGCCAATGAGGCGATTGATACAGAAATTGAAATTCCTTCAGATCTTGCAGACTATGACAAAGCTTATGGTTTTGATTTGATGAAATGGAAGAAGTATGCCAATTCAATGCGAATGAGATTGGCGATGCGTTTGTCCGAGGTTGATCCGGCTAAAGCTCAGGAAGAGTTTGAAGATGCTGCCTCAGGCAATATTATTCTCTCTTCAGATGAAACTTTTAAAGTTGCCGAAAAACCGGGATGGGATGATTTAACAGGTGTTATGAGCCGCGAATGGAATACCCAGCCACTTTCAGCTACACTTAACAACTTGTATATTGGTCTGGGTGGCGTTTCTTCTGAGGCTCAATTGCCGGGGGATATGCATAGTGCTGTTAAGCCTGAAAACTGGATGGGTGTTAAATATGAAAAGCATATGACTACCATGACCAATGATCCTTCAGCAGGTTTTTGGTTTGACGGATTACACAAAAACATGGATCCCAGGGCTTATAAAGCCTTTACTGTTCCGGGAGATTTTGATAATCCCGATTTCAGTTTCTATCCTTCATGGACCGACGATGCACGCAATACCGTGCGCAATCTGGTAGATGCTGATGGAAATGAGGTCGTAGAAATTGATGCAGCCAACACATGGAATGCCGCTCCTCTGGGCGACTGGGGTGAGAAATCTGCGAAAAACAATGTCTCTTTCTATTTGGGAACCAACCCAAGATTGAGTCAGCGTTTCCGCGGCAGTACATCAGAGCGCATTTTCTTTGCGCCCTGGGAAACTTACTTCCTGATTGCTGAAGCTGCAGTCAGAGGATGGAATACACCTATGGATGCTCAAACCGCTTACGAAGAGGGTATTGCTGCCAATTTTGAATATTGGGAAGTAAGTGAGTACCTTGGTGACTACCTGGCTTCTGATAACTACAACAGGGTCGGAACCTCTGTTAGATGGGACCACACGGTTGAGCCTTCAGGACCGGTCACTATGAGTTATGAAAATGGTTATACCGGTGAAACAGGAACTTATGAGTTTACTTATCCTAAAAACCATCTTTATGAAAATGGTGAAGTAAGCAATGATCGTCTTACCAAGATTATCACTCAGAAGTACTTGGCTCAATTGCCATGGTTGCCTCTTGAGGCATGGAATGACCATCGTCGATTGGGGTTGCCATTCTTTGAAAATCCGGCTGTTGACCGCCCTATTACTGAGCTTCCCGCACTTAGTGCTTCGAATTACATGGAGAGTAAAGTGGAATTTTTCCCACAAAGGTTAAAGTATCCCTCAAGCTTGAGAAACAGTAATCCTCAGGGCTACGAGCAGGCTGTTTCTTTCCTGAATGGAGAAGATGCTGTATTAACCCCACTTTGGTGGGCTAAGAAAGAGTAGTAGTGTAAAACTACAATTTATTGAGTGTTTTTGCACTCATACTGAATATGAAGGCTGTCTCGATTGAGGCAGCCTTCTTTCTTTATAACTACACCTGAGAAGTATTCATTTAATTCTTTGTCGAACAGGACGGCAATCTGGTTCCCAGAGATAAAAACCACCAAAATTTTTGTAAAAGTTGAATGCTGACAATCGAATAATCCTCGAAGAAAGAGAAAAGTAATTCCGAAAGCAATAAATGTAAAACCGAAAAACAGGAATGTAATATCGGAAAATAGAAATGTAACATTGAAAAGGGGAAAAGTAACGTATAAATGTATTCCGTTTATCTAAATAGGTGATTTAATTAGAGGGGCCAATTCTTCTTAATTTAGGATCTATATCTACTCCGAAGGCAGTGAAACAGGCTTGTTCTCAATCTCAGATTATCAGTTTATTGGTGTAAAAGCAGTCATTAGAGATCATTCTTTAAAGTTTCGAAATCCCGTTTAATTTGGTTCCTCGCCCGGTTATTGGTAGTGTGGGTTAATTGTATATAGAGTCTGTCCATAAAGTACCACTTGCTGCGTTGCGCTTGCCGTCAAAATACTCATCCCGAAGGATCGGGACTCCGTTTTTGGCGGCTTCGCAAGCCTTCCAACTGGCACTTTCTGACCAGACACATGACTCTTTACAAACTTTCCCGACTTTATAGCTGGGCACTGTACAGAATCAAATGTAAAAAAAGCAAAAAAAACGTACTAAAAAACAAACGGAAGCCTTTGTGTATTAGGTTTAAATGGTTTTCAATGTATGATTAAAATGGAAGTAACGTTAAAAACTTTTGCAAAAAAAGAGAAAAAGTTTGTTTCAAAAGTGTAAAAAGATATATATTTGTGGTGTTGAAAATCACAAAATTGCATTTTTGAAATACAAGAAAAGTTTAAAAGGTGTTCAAGTCTTTGTTTGTGTAATATTTAAAAATGTTAATGTAAGTTTTTGAGTTTTGAGTTGAAGAAGCATGTTGTTTTAACGTTCATTTAGTTTTTAATTAAAAATCTAGTCTATGAGACGATTCAAAATTGTCAATCCTTTCAATTTTACTGGAAGGTGGAGCTACAGAATTTGTGCTATGGCCCTGGCAGGTTTCCTTGCTTTAGGCAGTAGTACTTCTGTATTTGCTGAAGTAAACCAGGAAGGTGATGCCTTTTTAAATCAGCAGGGGCAAACCATTACTGTGACAGGTACCGTTATGGATGGTAACGGAGAGGCTATTCCCGGCGCAAACATTGTTGTGGATGGTACTTCTACCGGAACCATTACTGACATGAGTGGAAAATACAGCATTGAAGCACCTGAAAATGGGAGTCTGGTTTTTTCATTTATTGGGTTTGTGACCCAAACAATTCCTATTGAGGGAAGATCCACCATTGATGTAACAATGGCGGAAGAATCTCTTGGTTTGGATGAAGTTGTTGTAACAGCGCTGGGTATAAAAAAAGAAGCTAAAGCCCTGGGGTATTCTGTTTCAAAGGTTGATGAAGATAGGATTATGGCAAGTGGTTCCCCTTCCAATCCCCTTCAATCCCTTTATGGTAGTGCCGCTGGTGTTCAGGTTGCTTCAACGGCTTCTGGTCCGGCCGGTGGTATGAAAATTAATATTCGGAATGCTGTTTCGTTTGATGAAAATTCCACTACACGTCCATTGATTGTCGTAGACGGAGTGCCTATTCATGATGAGAATACCGGTATTGGATATGGTGCCAACAGTCGCGATAACGGTACCGGAATTAACGATATCAACCCCAATGACATTGCTTCTTTTGAAATTCTTAAAGGTGCAAAAGCTTCAGTGCTGTATGGTAGTGAAGGGGGAAACGGAGTTATTTTAATTACTACTAAGTCTGGTGCGAAATCAAAAGGGTTGGGTATTTCAGCATCATACACCACTTCCTGGGACAGGGCTGCTTTTATGCCGGATCTTCAGACTCAATATGGTACAGGACGGAGCCCAAGTAATACGGAAACTGATGCTCAGGGGTTCTTTCTTGATGAAAATGGTCAGAGAACTCTTGATTACAGTGGTCAGGCTTTTGGACCTAAATTTGATCCTGATGTTACCTTGAATTGGTGGGATGGAAGTCAGCGCGCATGGAAACCTCAGACCGATAATATTTACGATGACATGTTCCGTACCGGTCGTCAGACGACTTCAAATGTTTCTGTTAGTTCAGGAAATGAAGATGGGTCTGTTCGTTTATCATTAACCAATATGCAACTGACTCCAACGTTGCCGGCAGGTGATTATGAGAAGAATTCTTTCAGTTTGAGTGCACAGTATAACATCAATGATTATATTTCTGTAAAATACTCTGGTAACTACTATGTAACTTCCAATAAAAATGCTGCCAATGCTAGTACATTTGATGCTCAGGGTGCTCGTGCAGCTATTGGAGCCTATAGTGCTGATATTAATGTGGATTTGATTAAGAGTAATTTGGTGACCCCTGAGGGATATAACTTTTATGCCAATCCCAATCTGACTAATTTCTTCTCTGCAGGACGTTCTGCTATTGGGAGCTTTTTCTGGGATCAGGGACAGAATGAGTCGCTTTACGATCGTCATCACAATATTCAGTCGCTTACACTTGATTTGACCTTCAATGATGTGTTTAGTGCTACATTAATGGGAGGGCTGGATGCTACCTCCGACAGGGATGTGTATAAGGGAAAGCTGATGGACCCATCTTTGATCGGTCCCAATAGCGGTTCTTCATATTTCGATAAATCGCGGGATATCCGAAAAACTTATGGACAGGGGATGATAAATTTTGATACCGATCTTTCCGATTTTAATGTCTCCGGCTTTGTTGGTGGTGTTATCCGCCATAATTATTTCGAAATGAAAGGTGCTAACCGGGTAGGTGGAATGGTGATTCCTAACTTCTTCTCTTTCTCCAATCTTCCGTCAGGGGAACAACCGGTTTATAATTATGATAATGGTGAAGATATTTTGTACAGTCTTATGGGGTCTGCTCAAGCTGCCTGGAAAAATCAGGTTTATGTTGAAGTTCAGGGGCGTCAGGATTGGTCATCTATTTTGCCTTCAAAATATAACAGTTATTTCTATCCGGGATTGAGTGCAACCTGGTTGATACACGAAACTCTTGATTTACCTTATTGGGTTGATTTTGCCAAGGTGCGTGCCTCATGGGCCGATGTAGGTCGTCCTGGTCCTCGTTACTTTAGTAATGTAAGTTATGGCGTTTCAGCCTCAGGATCAGGATATATTTTGGTACCTCCAAAGGATCTTCCTCCTATGAATGAGAATGGAGAACCAAACTTAAAGCCTGAAAGAAAACGCGAGTTTGAAGTTGGAGCTGAAGCATACTTGTTTGCCAATCAGCGTTTGGGTGTTGACTTTTCCTATTATAAATCTAATACCTATGATCAGATTATGGGGGTTACAGCCCCTCCGGGTATGGGTGTAGATCAAATACTCATGAATGCCGGTGATGTTTCTAATAATGGTTGGGAGTTGGCGTTGAAAACCAAACCCATTTTTACCAATGATTTCCAGTGGGGACTTGACTTTACATTTGCCGGGAGTAAAACAAGGGTTGAAAGACTTGACGGCGAATTATCAGCTCTTACCCTTTGGAGTACCAATGGGTTAAATGCAGTTGCTGAAGTAGGTGGTGAGTATGGATTGATTTACCAGCAACGTGGATGGCAACATTTTATTGATCCATCCGATCCCGATAATCCTGAGAATGGCAAACGGATTGTGAAGGGTGATGGAACAATGTATGATTATTCACCGGAAAGTAGTAAAATGGTTGGAAAACTATTGCCTGACGTAACAGGTGGTGTATTCAGCTCATTTAAATACAAGAATGTTCGGCTCATTGCAAATTTGGACTACTCATTTGGGGCATTCTTTATTTCCGAAGGAGAGACTTATATGATGGCTTCCGGTGTTCTTGATGAAACCCTTAAATACAGGGACGCTGAGCATGGTGGTGTAGCTTATCACCTTGAGGACGGTCAAAAAATATCCGGTGAAGCGCCTGCAGTAGGCGATACATATTACGATGGTGTATTGCTGGAGGGGGTTTATGCTGATGGAACTCCCAATGATAAGGTTGTTTCAGCTCAAGACTACTATTATAATTCATATTTCTCCAACGGTTTCTTTCCTGAAGATCGCCTCTTTAAGAGCGATTACGTAGCTCTGAGAAATGTGGCTATTGATTACACATTCCCAAGAAGAATTGCCGAAAGAGTGATGTTAAAAGAATTGACCCTGTCTGTTTTTGGAAATAATCTGGCTTATCTTTATAAAGCTGCTCCAAACACAATTCCTGAGTCCTCGAATGGTACAGGATGGGGCAGCAGCTCCTATGGAACTACAGCATTGCCAACGCAACGTTCCTTTGGTTTTTCTGTAAAAGTTAAGTTGTAAATTGTAAAGGACTGTATTTATGAAAAAGATAATTTTAAATTCAATACTTTCACTCCTCATGCTGTTTTCTGCAGTTTCTTGTCAGGACAAGCTGGAGGAATTGTATCAGGATCCTGATAGTTTCTCAAAGGAACAAGCTGATAAGACGGGAGGAGTTAGTGTAATTGCCGGTTTCTTTACCTCGCAATTGACACGTGGTTTTTTCCTGCGCGGCGAATATGGGGCTTCTTACCACCAAATGAGAAGTGGTTCGCGAATCACCGGAACTGGTGTTCAGTTGTATTACAATACCGTAGACTACGGTGTGCCCTATAATTTGTATGATGTTGAACATGATTGGGGAACCAATGGGTTCAATAATACTGTGTTTAATAAGGTCAATAACGACTGGATAAAACAGGTGCTTTGGGCCCAGCGTGAATATAATCTAATGTCTGAAGAAGAAAAGTCTACTTTGGATAACCTGTTTATGCATCTGTTGCATGGTCTTAAGGCATATGGCTATCAAAGGGCAATTGACCTTTATGACAAGGTTCCCTACATAGAAACCGGCTCTGCTGGTGGTCTGGATGGAGAGAAGGCCGTTTATCTCGGACAGGAGGATATTTATCCCAAACTAATTGAAGAGTTAGGAGAAATTGATGATTTTCTTGCCGAATTAACCCTCTCCGATGGTGAGCAAGCTGCCTTTAGTAATCAGGATGTTATATTTGACGGAGATATTAATAAATGGCGTAAGTATATGAATTCACTGCGTCTGCGCTGCGCCATGAATGTGAGTGAAAGAATGCCTGAAACGACAAGCAGTGTTATTACCGATTTATCAGGCAAACCGCTTCTTTCAGAATACGATGATGTAGCCGGTTTGGCGGATATTGCTATTGTTGAACCTTACAGAATTCAGGTTGAACTAGGTATTACACGTGCATTCCGTGAGCGTGCTGATGAGTGCCGCGCTCCTAAAAAATTCCTGGATGATGTAATGGATTGTGAGCCTGTTGAAAATAGTGTGGAGATGAACGGACAGACTCTCTACTATTTTGAGGGCGATAATTCTGCAACGGGATTAATGGATGGTACTGTAGATCCTCGTGTTGCTTATATGTTTTCCAAGGATATTTTGGGACGTTACTTAGGAGCGGAAACTGCCTGGGATGACGGAACTGATCCGAACAGCTATTACAGCAAAATTATGCGTGGGTACTACATTAATGATCCTGTTTTGACCGATCCTTCTATTCATTTTTTTGCATATGGACAAAACAATGAGGACACAGTTAAACTTAATGATGAGGCTATTAACGACATGTCGGCACGCGAACCTTTTCTGCTTGCTGCCATGCGTGAAAGGGCATCAAAATATCAGGATATTGGTTGGACCATTGGTACTGATGATAATTTGATTTCCGAATATAATGTCGTTCCTCAGTACAATTTTAACTTAAGGTATCCTACCATTCATGCTGTTGAAACAGAACTGGCTTTGGCTGAAGCAGATGTCAGAGGTTTTGGGACTTTGAATGGATCTGCCAGAGATCATTATAAACGTGCAATTGAGCTTTCATGTCAATACTGGTATGAGTTGAATAGTTCCAACAATTACTCAAAGTCGTCCACTCCTTCATTTCCATCCAATATGGATGATTCCAGAATTGTGCGTGACAGAATTAGTATTCAGTACGATGCAAGTACTTATGCTGAAAACAAAGCTCAGGAGTTTGATGCATTGTCTGCTCAGGAGAAAGTGCAAGCCATATATGATCAACTTCAGTTGCATTATAACTTCCTCAACTTTGAGACACCTTATACTGCAGCGCGCCGTTTAATCAAATATCTGGGAGATAATCCTGCCAATACATATGAGGTCTTTGAATGGAAAGAGCGTATGACATATCCTGGTGGTATTCAGGCTTCAGATCCTGAAAACTGGGCCATTATCAGTGCTCACAATGATCCTGGTATTCCTGTATGGATATCAGATCGTAGTACGAAATGGAAAAATGTTTTAGAATAGAATACTGACCATATAAAGCATATTATTATGAAGAAGATACTTTTTTTAGGATTTTTGCTAATCTCTTTATTTGCCTGCGAAGCAGATGAAGCAAGAATAGTTGGAAATGCCAGTGCCGATGACGGAAACATTGTTTCAGGTATTACCGTCAAGCTTTACGATATGGATACTGACTTGCTAGCTACCACAACTACTGATTCCAATGGAAAGTTTGTTTTTTCTGATTTGGAAAGTGGTAACTATTATATTGGCGCAACAGTTACCGTTGAGGGAAGTACCTACGATACAGGTGTTACGCCTCAGGTTGTATATGTTAGTGATGAGATTTCCAAAGAGGTTTCTCTGACTTTAAATTTGAGAGAATAACAGATTTGGGTTTTTCTAAACAAATATGGGACTGCTCCGTTTTGAGGGCAGTCCTTTTTTGTTACATACTTTTATAGCAATACTCCGTTAAACTTTTATACAAGTCTAAAGTTCAAGCTCTTGGGGATGAATAGTTTTTCGTCTTAAAGCATAGATTATCAGTGTTATATGATCTATCTTAAATCTTATATCTAAAAGTCTAACGATCTATTGTTATAGAACAATAGTCCGTTAAGCCTGGCTGTAGTTTAAAATAGTAGTTTTCCAAAGTCCCCGAATGCCTGCCTGCCGGCAGGCAGGGGGCAAATTTAAATTACCCCTGGTACACCTGCCCGGGGGTGAAAATAAGGATATAATTGGTCTCTGAAAGAGGCCAACATTCTACAATTCATTAAAATATCCGGAATCGTTTGCCCTCTCTCAGGGATCCTGCAGCTTTGACATTTACTCCCCTGGCTTATCTGCCAGGGGGTATCTAAATTTTCCCTCTGCCTCACGACCATAGCCGTAAAGCAGGTATCTGATAATCTAACGATCTATTGTTTTACATAACGGCTTATCTTTTTTCCGTGTTGGGTTCGATTGTAGTTTTGGTTTTAGCCGCATTTTGGAGGAGTTAAACAGGTGCCTGTTACCGAACCAGGTACCTGTCAGGTCCCTGTTGTTTACCTGTCAAGGTTTATCTATTCCCGACACAAAAAAGTGAATTGAGTCAATCTGTGAAGTTAGCGGGATGTCTTTTTGTGCCAAATTAGTGTCAAATTGTATCTGTTCTCGAATATCAGGCCCTAAATTCACATTTCTTCTATGTTTTTCCGTTAATTTTTTTTAATTTCCCGTTTAGAAATGCAATCATCAGGATTAATATATTCTTCACTTAAAAATGTAATTTCTCACAACTAATAAAATAAATCATGGAAAACAGCAACAATTCAGGCGGTCTCAGCAGACGCCGTTTTTTACGTAATTCAGCAGCCATTGCAGCAGGGATGACCGTTATTCCTAATGTTGCCATGGGTGGGTCATTGGGACGTAAAGCACCCAGCGATAAGTTAAATATTGCCGGTGTTGGTATTGGAGGTCGTGGCTTTGGAGTTCTTAAGGCCATGGAATCTGAAAACATTGTTGCCCTGTGCGATGTCGATTGGAAATATGCTCAAAAAGCTTTTGATCATTTTCCAAAGGCGAAGCAGTATTGGGACTGGCGCAAGATGTTTGATGAAATGGGTGACTCCATCGATGCAGTGGTGGTTGCAACAGCCGACCATACCCATGCCATTATTGCTGCCCATGCCATCACTATGGGCAAACATGTTTACGTTGAAAAGCCATTGACGCATACCGTTTACGAGTCTCGTCTTTTGACTAAACTTGCTGAAAAACATGGTGTTGCCACACAAATGGGCAACCAGGGAGCATCGGGTGATGGTGTTGCTTTGGCTACAGAATGGCTTAAAAATAACGAAATAGGGGAGGTGACTAAAGTTGAAGCTTTCACCGACCGTCCTATATGGCCTCAGGGGTTGAATGTTCCTGATCAGGGACAATGGGTTCCCGATACGCTTAACTGGGACTTATTTATAGGACCAGCCGAAATGCGTCCTTATAATGAAATTTATACTCCCTGGAATTTCCGCGGATGGTGGGATTTTGGTACAGGCGCTTTAGGGGATATGGCATGTCACGTATTACATCCTGCTTTTAAGGGTCTTGATCTTGGGTATCCAACAAAAGCACAGGGAAGCTCAACCCTTCTGTTGACTGAATCTGCTCCTACTGCCCAGAGTGTCAGGATGACCTTCCCCGAAAGAGGGAAAAAGGGTAAAATGAAACTTCCTGAAGTGGAGGTTTACTGGTACGACGGAGGCCTGCAGCCAATGAAGCCTGATGGTTGGCCTGCCGGAAAAGATATGAACGATGCCGGTGGAGGTGTATTGTTCCATGGTACAAAAGATATGCTCATAACAGGCTGCTATGGTAAAGATCCATGGTTGTTATCAGGACGTAAACCCGAAGTGCCTAAAACAGAGCGACGGGTAGAAACCAGTCACGAAATGGATTGGGTACGTGCATGTAAAGAAAGTGCTGAGAATCGTCAGCCAACCAATTCTCCATTCAATGAAGCGGGACCATTTAATGAAATGGTGGTTATGGGAGTTCTGGCCGTGCGTTTGCAAGGGCTTAACAAAGAACTTGAGTGGGATGGCGAAAACATGGAATTCACCAATATTAATGATGATGAAACCGTCAGAACAGTTATCGAAGATGGGTTTAAGATTCATGATGGTCACCCAACCTTCAACAAAACATGGACCGATCCGGTGAGTGCAAAAGCGTTCGCAAATGAACTGATTAAGCATACTTATCGTGATGGCTGGAGTTTGCCTCCAATGCCTTAGCGAAAGACCTTTTACTGAAATAGAATTTAACAGTGTATTATCAATAAAACTTTAAATAAGAAATATGAAAGCAAGAAATATTGCAATAGCTTTGTTTGCAGGAACTTTTTTTATTACCTCTTGTGGTATGGGAGGTCAGAAAAAATCAGAAAATGAATCTAAAACCGAAGAAACAAAATCTGCTGCTGTGCAAGAAGAAGTTGCATTAAACTCTCTGAGTGAACAAGAAAAAACTGAAGGTTGGAAACTCCTTTTCAATGGTGAAAACTTTGACGGTTGGCGAGGTTATGGAAAAGAATCCGTTCCCGGTGCATGGAGCATCGAGGAAAATGCCATTAAAATCAATGGCTCTGGTCAGGGGGAAGCCGGTGCCGATGATGGTGGTGACATCATTTACGATGAGAAATTTCAAAATTTTGAATTGAAATTTGACTGGAAGGTTTCGAAAGGCGGAAACAGTGGTATTTTCTACCTGGCCCGTGAAATTGAGGATCTTCCTATCTGGCGCTCTGCTCCCGAATACCAGATTCTTGACAATGAGAATCATCTGGATGCTCAGTTAGGTAAGGAAGGTAATCGCCAGTCGGCTTCATTGTATGACCTGATTCCAGCCAAGCCACAAAACAGCAAGGGTTGGGGGGAATGGAACAGTGGTTCTATTATTGTTTACAAAGGCACCGTTATTCACAAGCAAAATGGTGAAGTAGTACTTGAATATCATCTTTGGACTCCGGAATGGGAAGAAATGATTGAAAACAGTAAGTTTAAAGGCTGGACTGAAATGATCAATGCCGGAGGTGAAGAGCGTATGGGATACATCGGACTTCAGGATCATGGTGATGATGTTTGGTTCCGGAATGTGAAACTGAAAGTAATGGAATAAATAAGTAATTTGAAAAATTTCATTGGGCCCGCTTTTCTTGCATGAAAAGCGGGTTTCTTATGTTACGTGCATAGTAAATCGCTAAGTGGTGAAAGTCCCCGATGGGGGTTTATAGTCACCAACCATTCTTTTTTACCGCAAAGAAAGTTTGTTATCATTTTTATAGAGGCGAATTTTGGCTTAATTTGTCTCTGTTTTCAATTATCTTTATTAGCCAACATTAAAAGCATTAAAATGGAAGATCAAAACAACAAAAAAGGGCAAGTTAAAATTGAGTTGAGCCCTGAAATTGCACAGGGAATTTATTCCAATCTCGCAATTATTAGTCATTCGCCTTCAGAATTTGTGATAGATTTTGCCCGATTGATGCCCGGCGTTCCTAAAGCTTCGGTTAAGTCGCGCATTGTGCTGACCCCGGAGCATGCAAAACGGTTGCTTCAGGCTCTGAAAGATAACCTTAACCGTTTTGAAGAGGTACATGGCCCAATCAAAAATATTGCAGGCCCCAATGATCATGGAAGTAATTTTCCGCCAATGAATTTTGGTCCTACAGGACAAGCTTGATTTTTTTGCTTTTCGTATTCCTTTTGGGTTTTCTTTAAATCCTCATAAGTATGAAACTGATTATTTCCACTCTTATTTTTGTTCAGTTGTTCACCGCTTGCATTGGTTGTATTGGGCAAACCCCGACGCAACTTAAAACAGGCGCTGAGAGGACTGAAAAATGGCTTTCGTTACTCTCCGGTAAAAGTGTAGGACTGCTGGTCAATCAAACGTCCCTTATTGGAAGGGTTCATTTGGTTGATTCCATCCTCTCCCATGGTATTGATGTAAAGCGGATTTTTGCTCCGGAACACGGTTTTAGGGGCAATGCTGATGCAGGAGAGCATGTTAAAGATGGAATAGATGAAACGACCAAAATCCCTGTGATTTCTTTGTACGGGGAGTCCAGAAAGCCTAATGACAAATATCTGAAAGATCTTGATGTAGTGGTTTTTGATGTTCAGGATGTAGGTGTGAGGTTTTACACCTACATCTCTTCCATGCATTATATGATGGAGGCATGTGCCAGGAATGGTGTGGAGTTTATTGTACTGGACCGTCCCAATCCTAATGGAGACTATTTCGACGGGCCTGTATTGGAACCTGAATTTCGTTCTTTTGTGGGAATGCATCCCATTCCTGTCGTTCATGGTCTTACTGTAGGTGAATTGGCGAAGATGATTAACGGGGAAGGATGGTTGGAAAATAATCTTACCTGCGATCTTACCGTAGTTGGTATGGATGGGTATACCCATTCCATCTTTTATGAATTGCCTGTCAAACCGTCTCCGAATCTTCCCAATATGCTTTCCATCCGGTTATATCCGTCTTTGTGCTTTTTTGAAGCTTCAAAGATGAGTGTAGGACGGGGAACTATGTTTCCTTTTCAGGTAGTCGGTGCTCCTGATTCAATTTATGGGGATTTTACTTTCACTCCCGGGAGCATTGATGGAATGGCAAAACATCCTAAATATGAAGGAGAGGTTTGTTATGGAAGAGATTACAGGGGGTTGGAGCCAATGAAGCAGGAATTTTCCCTTGAGCCCTTAATGCACTTCTACCGGCTTTCACCAGATAAGACAGGTTTTATTTCACGGCGGGAGTGGTTTAATCTTTTAAGTGGAAATGATAGGCTCATTAAGAAAATAGAAAAGGGGTGGAGTGAAGAAAAAATTAGAAAATCCTGGAATTCCAGCCTTAAAAAATATGGACTTTTGAGGGAAAAATATCTTTTGTATCCCTGAAAAAGAAATAAAAAACGCCGGATGTCAATTACATCCGGCGTTTTTTATTTCAGCTAATTAATTATTAATGCTCGTAAGCAGAAAAATTGTATTCATCAAAAATCATCTCAACAGCTGTATCAATCCTGTCTTTTTCCGGATCAAGAATGCTGGTATCTTCGATAATTCCTGATGAATAACCCTGCCATACCGTTATGTTTTTTTTAAGGTCGGCAAATTGAATGAGTAAACTACCTTTGTCAAGGTGGTAGGTTTCTGCATCACCTGCCTCTCTTACTTCGGGGGAGGGGGTTAACCCAATGGATTTCTTTCGCATCTCCATTGAACCCCAGTAGTGTTCATCTGCATAATTATCTGTCCATCCTGTAAACTCCGTTTCTTTTTCAAAAAATCTAAAATTGATCAAGAAGTCAGCTTCGGGGCTGTTTATGTAATTGTATCCGAGAGCTTCCAGTTCGTCTTTTATCTCCTCCCGCGCGACAATTTTCAATAATTCACTGTCCCAAAAGAACGAATTGTCCGAAGCATCCTCAATATGGTCTGCAAATGTAAATGTTTTGTATTCATTAAAATCTGCTGCTTCTAAATTCTTATCAGTAGCAACAGTAACCTGTCCCTGAACATTCATTAAACCGATGAAAAATGCAAATGCCGTAATTAGTGCTTTTGAATTATTCATAATAAAACAATTTTTATGGTTCTCAAATTAATTTTCTTTGTTAGACCCAACGTGCTTATTATGAAATTGTTTGTTTCTGGTTTGGTGAAAAAGGCACTTTTTTAAAAGAAATTAATTGTCAGTTTGAAGTCTGTTCCCGGTATGCCCTTCTGAATGCGGAATAGAGGCAGGATAAATATAAAAGAGAACTTTAGATTTGGGGTTTGAGGGTTAAAATATTAATAATGAATAGATTCAGTAATTGAATAATGGTTTTTTGAAACCTCTCCCTATATAGACTTTATCTCACCCGGCAATGGTCTCGAATCCAAATCATCTAACTCCTTCTGGTCTTCCCTGAGGCAATAAAAAGCCCCATTTTCAGTTAATTTGATTTCAAGGATTCCCAGTACAATCAGGTTAACCAGTATTTTTTCTGCCTTTTTCCTGGAAATACTTGCAATTCTGGTGAATTTGGAATGAGTGATGTATTGATCTTTCTTATTTAAATAAGTAAGCAGTATTTGCTCGGGCTCTTGCAGTTGGAAAAAAGTGCCTGCGCTTTTCTTTTCGCGCATCCAGACTTTAAGCAGGATTCTGTTGGCAAGAAGGTTTTGATCTTTTACCCTGACATAGACCTTATATTTCCCGTCTCGGGTAGGGGCTTTATGAGGTTTTTGGTCACTTTTGGGTACAATGATTTCGACCACCGTTTTTCCTTCAATTTTGTGTTCGTGAGGTTCGAAGGCTATGGGCGGCTTGCAATACCGGTTTGCAGCTGCTTCAACCATATAAAACTCTTCTTCGCTGGAAACACCGGCAATACGACCGTTATCTTTTACGCCAACGAGCAATCGGCCCCCTTCGGTATTGGCAAAAGCAGTCAGAGACCTGGCTATTTTCTTGCTGTCGTTGATGGCAAATTTAAAATCCTGCTGAAGATGTTCCCCTTCTGCAATCCGTCTTTTCAAATAACTATTCACTTCTACAGATTTTGTATTGCAAATTTCGGCAAAAAACCTATGAAAATAAAATCAAATATCCTTAAATCCTGCAATGAACTTAGAATCATTAAAAATTGTTTACGACTATGTTTTAAGTTTAAAAAGATGACAAAAGTCATATGAAATGTAATTTATTAGCATGAAATTTATTAGAGAAAAAATTCTTCAATTTATTATTTTTCTAAAAATCAGCTCTATGCTTCAAACCAACGAAACCATTAAAAAACTTGCCGACAAATTTGGGCGGAAGGAGGAGAGTCTGCTGCCTATTCTTGAAAATGTATATGAGCAAAAACATATCATATCGGAGGATGATATGGTTGATATTGCTCGTGAGTTGGATATTTCAGCAGCAAAAGTTTACGGTACGGCTACTTTCTATTCATTTCTTGAAACAAAAAAATGTGGAAAATATGTCATCCGCATATGCAAAACCATTACCTGCATGATGCATGGCAAAAACCAAATTATTAAGGAGCTTGAAGAATTGCTGAAGGTCAATTTGGGAGAAACGACTCCTGACGGACTGTTTACACTTAAAGAAACCAATTGCCTGGGACAATGTCACAAGGGACCTGCCATGCTAATTAATGATGCTCCTTTTACCGAGTTGACTCCCGGAAAAGTGAGAGATATCGTTAATAAATACAGGCAGGAAGAGAAACAGGTTGCTTCCTAAATATACCTGGCCGGATCCTTTTTTTGTATTAATGAAGCGAACATGATTTTTGAAGTGCTTAATTCTCAAAAGAGCATGAACAGAATTCAACGTGAGTTCCATTCTGCCAGTTAGTTAATTTTGTTTTTCACGAATGAAAAATCCAAACTATGAATAAAAGTCTCAAACGTCTCGATTTGATATTCAAGAATGAACATGATGCCGATGTTATTCTTGAGAAGTCACTAAAACGCTCGAACGAAGAATTGATTGAAGATTTGATCAGCTCCGGACTTAAAGGGCGGGGAGGAGCCGGATTTCCCACCGGCCTCAAGTGGAAACTATCTGCGGAGGCAACGGGGAAAGAAAAATATGTTATTTGCAATGCTGATGAGGGGGAACCGGGAACATTTAAGGATCGGGAAATATTATCCAGTGTACCTCACAAAGTGATGGCAGGAATGGCCATTTGTGCCAGAATTATTGGTTCTCAAAAGGGATATATTTATCTACGGGGTGAGTATAAATTTCTGGTTCCACAACTAAATAAAACCATTGATGAATTTCATGAATTACTGGACAAGTTGAATCTTGATTTTCGAATCGAAATATTCCTTGGATGCGGAGCTTACATTTGCGGAGAAGAAACTTCTCTTTTTGAAAGCATGGAAGGTCATCGGGGAGAGCCTCGAAATAAACCTCCTTTTCCAACAGATGCAGGTTACAAAGGTGGTCCAACAGTTATTAATAATGTTGAAACGCTGGCGCATACATACTCCATATTTAAATATGGGCCTGAAAAGTTTAAAGACCTTGGTGTGAAAGACAGTAGGGGGAGTAAGGTGTTTTCTGTTAGTGGGGATACGCCCACCCCTGGAATTTATGAGCTGGAATTTGGGATGACTCTTCAAAAGTTTGTGGATGATTTTGGAGATGGCGATGCCAAAGCTGTGCAGGTTGGAGGAGCTGCAGGTTTTTGTGTTCCCAGGAAAAAGTTTGACAAAACAGTAATCGGCTATAAAGGTAAACTTACCGGTGTTTCTTTGCCCACCGGAGGATCAATGATGATTTTCAATTCTTCAAGATCTATGTACAATGTCCTTCACAATTATCTTGACTTTTTTGTAGAAGAGAGCTGTGGCCAATGTACACCTTGTCGTGTTGGAACCCAACAGTTGCTTTTGGGCATAGAAGCCGTAAAGCGTGGAGATAAGTCGTCCCTGTATCTTGAACAGTTGCTTTCCCTGGCCGAAACAATGAGGATTACTGCCAAATGTGGACTGGGACAATCAGTGGCCAACTCGTTCAGCTCAATCGTGGAAAATTTCCGCGAAGAAATGATTTATTAATGCCAAATCCTGTTTTGCTATGAAGGAACAAGTAAACTTAAAAATAGATAATCTTAGCGTCTCGGTTGATGAAGGAACTACGATTCTTGAGGCTGCTAAAAAGATAAATATTCGCATTCCTACATTGTGTCATCATGAGGATCTGTGCGTTGCCGGAAACTGCCGTGTTTGTGTTGTGGAACAGGCGGGGCTTGACCGCCTTCAGCCAGCTTGTGCAAACCCGGTTAGTGAGGGGATGGAGATTTTTACCAATAGTTTGAAAGTTCGAAATTCACGCAAGCAAATAATTGAACTTTTGATTGCTGAACATCGCGCAGAATGTACCACTTGTTACAAGAATGGCAAGTGCGAACTTCAGTCTTTAACCAATGAATATATTGTAGGGGAGAATGGTTTTATTCCATTGGTACCATTGAAGGGATATACTGTGGATGAGTTTTCCCCTTCCATCATAAAAGATGACTCTAAGTGCATTCGGTGTCAACGGTGTGTCAGAACCTGCGATCAAATTCAAAGCATTAGTGCTCTTACCGTAGCACATAAGGGGGGTGAAATGAAAGTGTCCACCTTTTTTGAGAAACCGATTTATGAAGTAGTTTGCACCAATTGCGGTCAGTGTGTTAATCGTTGTCCAACGGGAGCTTTAACTGAAAAGGTTTATATCAATGAGGTTTGGGATGCCCTATACAATCCCGAAAAGTTTGTTGTGGTTCAGACAGCTCCGGCAGTGAGAATTGCTTTAGGAGAGGCCCTGGATATGAAACCGGGAGAGATTGTTACCGGCAAAATGGTAGCGGCTCTTCGCCGAATTGGGTTTAATGCTGTTTTGGATACCGATTTTTCTGCCGACCTTACCATTATAGAGGAAGGAAATGAACTACTTCATCGGTTGAAAAGGGCCTTAAAAGACAAAGATCCGGATGTTAAGATTCCTATGACTACTTCCTGTTCGCCCGGTTGGATTAAGTTCATTGAGCATACCTTCCCTGATATGCTGGAGAATCTTTCTACTGCCAAATCTCCTCAACAAATGTTTGGAGCCCTGGCCAAAACATTTTATGCCCAAAAGATGGGGGTAGATCCTGCGAATATGGTAAGCGTTTCCGTAATGCCATGTACTGCTAAGAAGTTTGAAGCCAACCGTCCCGAAATGCGTGCAAGTGGATATCAGGATGTGGATTATGTGGTAACTACCCGTGAGCTTGCTTTGATGGTGAAGCAGGCAGGTATCGATTTTGGTTCATTACCCGATGATGATTATGACAGTATTATGGGTGAAAGTTCCGGTGCGGCTGTTATTTTTGGCGCTACAGGAGGCGTAATGGAAGCTGCCTTGCGTACGGTTTATGAAGTAGTAACCGGAAGAGAAGTTCCTTTCGACGGATTAAATATTACACCGGTCAGAGGTATGGAGAATGTCCGTGAAGCTTCTATAAAGATTGAAGATCCGGTGCCTGAATGGGATTTTTTGGATGGAGTAGAGGTTAAAACCTGTGTTGCACACGGATTGTCGAATGCCAAAAAGGTAATGGAAGCTGTGAAAAGCGGAAAAGCCGACTACCATTTTATTGAGATAATGGCATGTCCCGGAGGCTGCTTAGGTGGCGGTGGTCAGCCTCTGCCCACTTCTCCCGAAATAAGGAAGAAAAGATCTGAAGCTATTTACAGAGAAGACTCCGGAAAGAAAATTCGAAAATCGCATGAGAATCCTGAAATTGTACAGATTTATGAGGAATTCCTGCATGAGCCTTTGGGACATAAGTCGCATGAATTGTTACATACAAATTATGTTGCCCGTCAACGATATTAACCTATCCACATGGCAAATATAAGTCGTGTCGTGGATTGACGAAAAGAACCGGGGTATTGCTCCGGTTTTTTAATATCTTCTTTTCGGGTGGCCCTGTGAAAATGTATTCAGGAGAATTTAGGCGATTTGCAGACAGAATAAGCAATCCCGAATTACTCCTTTTTGCCATTTCCAGGGAGTAACTCACAGTCTCTTTTTTATTAAAGCCATAACTCAGGGTTTTATAAGCAATCCCCGACTTCTCCAGTAACCTTTTGATAAAGTTCAGGTTGGCGAATACCGCCTTATGTTTGTCGTGGTATTTAATTTTGGGGTGAACAAGATGGAGTTGTCCGCCTGTATGACGTGTCCAAAAACCGGCCCATGCCGAAGCTTCTTTTTCCCCGTCTCTTGCGCATATCGGGAAAAAGACATTTTCAGGCATCCAATTTTTTTGGATAAGATCGGGAAGTAAAAAATATGGAACAGTGAGAGTTCTTAACCTTGAGAAAAATCTCAGACAATTGTGGTTTGCATCTAACCTAATAGTGCCTGGGTAGATGCAAACCATTGAGATATCCGCCTCAGCATTGTTGACATTACTTTCAATCACCTTGTAAAAATTCTTTTCAGAACCTACTACTCTCTCATCGTGCGGCCTGAGTTGATTTTTTAGTTGTAAGCCATGATCTTCACAGGTTGAAATGGTCAGGGAGAAGTCGAGTCTTCTTGCCAGTCTTTCGCAAAATGGCACTAAAACATTATAATCTTCTTTTGACGATATGGGGAGGAAGATGTTTGACATGTTTAGATGTTCAGGTTATTGACTAAATAGAGTCTGGTCAGAAAGTACCACTTGCTGTGTTACGCTTGCCCGAAAATAACTCATCCCGAAGGATCGGGACTGCCTATTTTCGGGCTTCGCAAGCCTTGTAAATGAAGCTTTCTGAATACGCACATGACTTTTGACACTGTTTGCTTAATTTATAGACAGGGCTAAATAGAACTTGTTTTGATGGAATAATGAAATGATGCTTAAGCATGAGCTTTGATTTGAGAAATTTCAAATAATTTTTAATGGTTTAAAATTGAAGTTCATCATCATTTGGTGAGTTAAAAATATGTAATTTTAATGAGTTTACCATTTAATGCTGATAATTCAATATTTTAAGTGGTCAGGTGTTTTTATCCGAAAATAAAAGATTATGAGTAACGAAACTGATATTACCATATGTCTTGGGAGTTCTTGCTTTTCCAGAGGAAACCGTTATACTCTGGAACTAATAAAAAACTATCTCAAAGAGCACAATCTGGAGGAACAGGTTTTTTTCAGAGGAGACTTGTGTGACGGACTTTGTGAACATGGGCCCATTTTGAAGATTAATGGAGAAGTTATACGAGACGTTACATCTGACAATGTTTTTGAGATTTTGAATGAATATTTTTCAGACGAAGGTGCTGAGGAATGATTTTTCCCGTTTTTTAATTAAAGTAATGGAATGGGTCTGAGGTTGTTCCTCTCAGACTGATCAGATCCGGTTTTAAGATAAAATTATGGCTCAATTGATTCATGTAGATCCAGACAAATGTAACCTCAGTCTTACCTGTATCCGGGTATGTCCTGCCAAAGCAATTCGCATCGTAGAAAAACATGCAGAGATAATACCTTCAAGATGTATTGGTTGTGGTAATTGTGTAACTATGTGTGCCCAGGATGCGATAGAGGTGAGGGATGAAAAAGTTCGTGTAAAAAATTTACTGGAAGCAGATATCCCGGTTGCAGCAGTCTGCGACCCGGCTATCTCATCAGAATTTGTTGACATTACAGATTACAGGAAATTTGTAGGCATGATTCGCGCTCTTGGGTTTAATTATGTAATGGAAGGAGCGTTTGGGGTCGATTTGGTTTCCTTTAAATACCGCGAATTACTCTATAACTTTCAGGGGAAATATTACATCACCACCAAATGTCCGCCAGTGGCTGCTTATGTGGAGAAGAATCATCCCGAACTGGTTGACAACCTGGCACCAATTGTTCCTCCTTATGTGGCCATGTCTAAGGTTACCCGTCGTCTGTACGGAGCAGATACCAAGGTGGTCTATTTGACTGCCTGTGTAGCAGCTAAAGATGATGCAAGGAAGTTTAAAGGGGACGGAAAAACGGATGGCGTTTTAACGTTTGGTGAATTACGCGAGATGTTTGCCGAAAAGCATATTACCGAAAATTCAGTGGAATTCAGCGATTTTGATCCGCCTATTGGAAGAAAAGGAGGACTTTTTCCTATAAACAGAGGAATGCTTCAGTCTGTAGATATTAATCAGGATCTGTTGAGTGCCAGTATTATTGTCACTGCCGGAAGAAGTAATTTTTTACAGTCTCTTAAGGAGTTTAAAACAGAAATTGGCCTGCAACAACATCTTGATCTTTTTTACTGTGAAGGTTGCCTTATGGGCCCCGGCAATTCACCAAGGGGGAAAAAATTTTACAGGCGGTCTCAAGTTATCAAATATGTCAAAAAACGGCTTAAAGATTTCGATTATGAAAAATGGCAACAGCAAATAGAATCTTTTGGAGATCTTGATCTGAGCCAGTCTTTTAAAGAGCAGGATCAAAGGTTGCCTTATCCTGCCGAAAGTGAAATTCAGCGAGTCCTTCATGAAATGGGCAAAGCAAAGGTGGAGGACCAGTTAGGGTGCGGTGCTTGTGGTTATCCTTCCTGTCGTGAGTTCGCAGTCGCATATTGCCAGGGTCTTACCAATTATGAGATGTGTTATACATACACAATTCATCAGTTGCATACATTTATTGGCAAGTTGAATGCTACGAATGAAAAGCTCAAAAAAACAAAAGAAGCATTAAAGCAAAGTGAAGAAAAAGCCAGAGAAGAAGAAAAGCTGGCTCGTCAGGCTGCAGAGACCACCACGGCTATGTTGAATAAAATCCGTGCAGGCGTTGTTATTGTTGATGAAGACTTGAAAATTATTGAATCGAATAACAGCTTTGTGAATATGCTTGGTGAAGATGCGCAACATATTAATGAAATGATTCCCGGACTAAAAGGTGCCGAATTGTCTTCCCTTCTCCCTTTCCCCAAACTTTTTGCAACAGTTCTAAATTCGGGACAGGATGTACTTACAAGAGATACCTCTATCGGTGATTCGGTTTTGAATGTGTCTGTGTTTACCATAGAAAAAAACAAAATAGTAGGAGGTATTATCAGAGATTTGACAGCTCCTGAAGTTAGGCGGGAAGAAGTGGTGACAAGGGCCAGAGAGGTTATCCGTGAAAACCTTGAGACTGTCCAGCAGATTGCTTTCCTTTTGGGAGAAAGCGCTTCCAAGACTGAAAAAATCCTTACTTCTATTATTGAAGCACAAAAATTGGGAACAAGAGATGATGAAGGAATTGGCAGTAAGTAATATGGCCTTTTAATCAGATAACTATGCATTTACCAGACCAAAATATATTTCTGGATATTTTTTGTGAGCAGAAAGATCATGAAGGGGAGGCCATTTGCGGAGATGTCTTTCTATCCCGGCGCATTCGTGAAGAGGGGCGTACCATTGTGGTTTTGTCAGATGGCATGGGCTCAGGAGTAAAGGCCAATGTTTTGGCGTCACTGACCTCCTCCATGGCGGTGAATTTTACCATCGAACACCGCGAGGTTAGAAAAACAGCCGAGATTATTATGAATACATTGCCTGTGTGCTCAGTACGAAAGATTAGTTATTCCACATTCACCATTGTGGATATGGAGGATAACGGGCAAACGACTATTGTTGAATACGATAATCCCTCTTGCCTTCTGCTGAGAAATAATCAGGAATTTGATCCCGGGTGGGAAAATCTTGAACTGGAGTCGGACAGGCATAAAGGAAAAATAATAAAGACTTGTAGTTTTCGGGCACAGAAAGAAGATCGTGTCGTATTCTGGACAGACGGGATCATTCAGTCCGGAATGGGGACTCGCTCTTTTCCCTTTGGGTGGGGGCGAGACGGGGCTGTGGAATATGTGAAAAAAACATTGCGTAATGAGCAATATATTTCCGCTGCAAAATTGTCCCGTAAAGTTGTTAATATGGCTGCTTTGCATGATGGGGAAAGCCCTAAGGATGATACTTCGTGTGGAGTTATATATTTTCGTGAGCCCCGAAAACTTTTATTGGTTTCGGGGCCGCCCTTCGAAGAAAAGCATGATCTTGACTTTGCATTAAAGGTACAGCGTTTTCATGGTAAAAAGATTATAGCAGGAGGGACGACTGCTGAGTTGGTGGCTCGTGAACTGGCGCTGAAATTTGATGCCGGAATGCAATCTACCGATCCGGAATTACCCCCAGCTTCTTATGTTGAAGGAATTAATCTGGTTACTGAAGGCATTTTGACACTAGGCAAGGTAGCCAGGATACTTGAAAATTTCCACCGTGATACCAAGCTTGGTAATGGCCCGGCAGATCTAATGATTCGTATGCTGCTTGAAAGTGATAAAATCCATGTCTTGAATGGTACCCGCATAAATGTGGCTCATCAGGATCCTAACCTTCCCGTGGAACTTGAGATTAGGCGTTCGGTGATAAAACGGATTGTTAATCTTCTTGAGGAAAAATTTCTTAAAGAAGTGGATGTTGAATTTATGTAATTCGCATCAATGACTTTTTTATTCAAAAGTTAAAAAGTGTCATCAATGGTTTCTCGGTGATTAAGGTTTTTATTGCTTTCATTTGTCATTTCTGCAGTAATTTAGATTAGATATTTATTAGTTTGAAGGCGGTTTTTTGTTTTAAGTAATCGTTAAAAATTGTAGTTTCGTATTTTTATTAGTGAAAAAAATCTTTAATCTCATTATTGGGGTTAAGTGTTTGTTTTGTAGCTTTTTGATAATGTTGAACCCGAAAGCTGATTGACCATGAAAATTGAAAACTTAGTGGATGTTTTAGATGGGAATGTGGTCATGGGAGAGGAATTTCTCCAGAAAGAAGTTCTTTTTGGTTTCGCAAGTGATTTAATGAGTGATGTTTTAACACTTGATACCGATAAGCTTGTTCTGGTTACCGGGCTCAACAATTTGCAAACCATCAGAACGGCTGAAATGGCAGATATTGAGTGTATCGTATTTGTCAGGAATAAACGGGTTTTGCCACCAATGCTTGAAATTGCATCAGAACATGAAATGGTTTTAATAGAATGCCGGTTCTCCATGTTTGGCGCCATTGCCCGGTTGCATGATGCAGGATTAAAACCTGTTTACTAAATCGAATTAATGAAATTTAAATACGAAATAGAGGGAGGAAACTTTTCAAAGGCAGGCAATGCCAGCAGTGCTGTAAAGAAGATGCTTAAACAGTTGAATGTACCTCCACCCATAATAAAAAGATTGGTTGTTGCCCTCTACGAGGGCGAAGTAAATGTTGTGGCACATGCCTGGAATGGTTGTATTCAGGTTGATATAGAGCCACACAGGATCTTTGTCATTATTGAAGATGAAGGACCGGGGATCCCGGATATTGATCAGGCAATGCAGGAGGGGTATTCCACTGCTTCACAGGCTGTCCGGGAGATGGGATTCGGTGCCGGAATGGGATTGCCAAATATGAAAAAAAATGCCGATGAATTGAATATTACCAGTGAAGTTGGCAAGGGCACTAAAGTAGAAATAACCACTTTGTTAAACGAGTAGTAATAAATGGCAGAGGACAGTTTTTATCATGCACTTAAAGTTGATGAAAAGACTTGTTACGGTTGTACACATTGTATGAATGTATGCCCGACAGGCGCAATACGTATTCGTAACGGTATCGCATCTATTCGTCCGGATTGGTGTGTGGATTGCGGTGAGTGTATGCGGGCATGTCCGGTTGATGCCATTTTTGTTGAACATGACGATTTTGACCGGATCTTCAATTACAAATGTCGCGTTGCTTTGGTTCCTGCTGTTTTGATTGGACAGTTTCCCGCTAAAGTAACAGAGGCAGAAATTTTTTCAGTAATGCGGGAGCTGGGCTTTACCCATGTTTTTCAGACGGAACACACTGCCGGAATCATAAGGAAGGCAATGGTTGAAACAGCCCGGGAAGCTGAAGAAAAACCATCAATATCTTCATTTTGTCCGGCCATTGTTCGTTTAGTGCAAATTAAATTTCCATCACTTCTTGATCAGGTACTAAATATCAAACCTCCTATTGATGCATCTGCTGTTTATTTCAGAAAACGCCTGGAGGATGAAGGCATCCCATCTGAGGATATTGGAATCTTTTATGTCACTCCATGTGCCGCCAAGATTGCCGCTGTAAAAAGCCCTGTGGGTGAAGAGCAATCTCCTCTCGATGGCGTCATTGATATGAGATTTATCTATAATAAAATATACCGGCTGATTAAATCCAGACACAATAGCAGCAGTGTTTCCCCCGGTGAAATGTTGCCTCTTTTGAGTCCCGGATCTATTAAATACAGCCTGACTGAGGGGGAGGCCAGCAGGATGGAAGGACGTTGCCTGGCCATTGATGGCATTCATAATGTTATCGAATTTCTTGAAAAGCTTGAAAATGATGAACTGGGGAATGTCGATTTTCTGGAATTAAGGGCTTGTGATCAGAGTTGTGCCGGAGGGGTGTTGGTTGGCGGTAACCGTTTTTTAACCACCGAAAGACTGAATAAAAGAGCTAAGCGTTTTGAAGGAGTTGCTGATATTCCCGGAGACATAAAAGCTTATACTCACTTTATGAATCATAATATGGACATTGGCATACTGGAGCCACGATCTATGATGGCTTTGGATGAAGATATGGGAGAAGCTATGCGAAAGATGCAGCAGGTTCGCCATTTAATGTGTTTCCTGCCGGGGATTGATTGTGGTGCTTGCGGTGCTCCAAACTGCCAGAGTCTTGCAGAAGATATTGTAAGACGTGAATCTCAGCTTTCAGCTTGTGTTTTTATTCAACGGATGATGGAAAAGCATAGCAAGTTGAGTGGAGAGCATGCCCTTAAAATCATTGAAAAGGTATGGGGCAAAAACAGATTGGACAAAAATTGTAATAAAAAAGGGGCTGAAGATGAGGCGGGGGGGTGAGTTTCAAATGAAACGAGTTCCTATTAACCGGAACAATCTCAATGTCTGTCAACAGGCAGGCATTCGGCCTATAACTTAAGTGATTTTTTTTTAGCAAATACAATAACAATAGATCGTTAGATTTATAGATATTAGATGTAAGATCATTCGTGTCATGCTGAAATTCTTCACATTAATATGAAAAAGGATATTCTTGTAATCAATTGATTACAAATATATTGTAAAAGTTTAACGGAGTATTGCAATTATGAAAGTAAAAAATATAGTTAAGGAATTAGGTTTAAGTGTGTTTTGTGGAGATGAGAGCCTTGACCGGGAAGTAACCGGAGGATATGTTTCTGACTTATTGAGCGACGTGATGGGCAATGCATCAGAAGGTGATGTATGGGTGACTTTGCAAACACACAAAAATGTGATGGCTGTTGCTTCGCTTAAAGAAGTCGCTGCTGTGATATTGGTGAAGGGACACAAGCCTGATGAGGATACATTGGCTCAGGGTATTGAAGAAGAGATTCCGTTGCTTGGAACTGAAATGGAAACTTTCGAACTGACCGGGAAACTCTACGAATTGATCCAAAACCAAAATGGAGGATGATGTTAAAGACCTTTCGGGCAGATTTGCATGTTCACACGGTATTATCTCCTTGTGGAAATCTGGATATGAGCCCGGGCAGGATTATTAATGAAGCACTAAAAAAGAACATTGACATATTGGCTGTTACCGATCATAACTCAACCAGGCAGTGCAGAGTGGTTATGGAACTTGGCCGGCAAAAAGGCATTACTGTTTGGGGCGGAGCTGAAATCAATACACGGGAGGAAGTGCATTGCCTGGCACTTTTTGATGAGATGAATGCCATTGATGAATTTCAAAAATGGCTGGATAAGTGGTTGATAAAGGTGCCTAATAATCCTGATTATTTTGGTGATCAGGTCTGGGTGGATGCAGAGGATAACATCCTTGGAGAAGAGGAAAGGCTATTGATCGCTGCTTTGGACCGGAACCTTGATGAATCATATCAGTTGGTAAAATCGTTAGGTGGTTTATTTATTCCGGCTCATATTGATCGTAAGTCCAACAGCCTTAGTAGCCAGTTAGGTTTTGTACCTCCCGATATACAGGCCGATGCTTTGGAGATAAGTCCTAAAGCGGAACCAGCGTTGGTTGACAAAATGGGATGGGGCAAGATTAAACCTCTGGTGGCCGGTTCAGATGCTCATTGGCCTGAGAAATTGGGTAGTCATTTGACTCTGTTAACAATAAAAGATACAAAACTGGAAGAATTTAAGCGGGCCCTTAATGGTGAAAGTGGAAGAAGTGTGATGCCTGAGTTGCTGAAGAACAAAGGAGGATAGAATTATTGAAATGACCCGGTAATGATCAAATTTTCAGAATAAAAGAAATAAAACGTAATGAAGGATCTTTCGATGCACATCATGGACATAGCCGAAAACTCCATCAAAGCGGGAGCGGATGAGGTAGACGTGAGTCTGGTGTTTTTGGGAGAAACTCTTGAAATGACCATTCGCGACAACGGTTGCGGAATGGATGCAGAGATGGTTCAGAAAATAACTGACCCATACACAACATCCCGAACTACCAGAAAGGTAGGACTGGGTCTGCCGTTTTTGAAAATGAATGCCGAGCAGACCGGTGGGAAAGTAGAAGTGGTTTCGGCCCCCGGTGAAGGAACAACCGTAAAAGCCGTGTTTTTTACCAGCAATATTGACTGCATCCCTTTGGGTGAGGTTGCATCCACTTTGTCCCTTTTGATAACAGGTAATCCTGCTATCAATGTTAAAGTGAGAATCCAAAAAGATGAAGAAGTATATGAAATTTCATCCCGTGAAATCAATGATATACTGGATGGAATTCCGATATCACACCCCAAAGTTGGGGTTTTTGTAAAAAATATGTTGAAGGAAGAACTGTAAGTTATTTTAATCTGATCAGCTATGAGTAAAGTAAAGAATCTTCAGGACCTCAAGAAAATGAGAGACGATCTCAAAGGGAAAATCACCCTGAGAGAGAAAAGTGATCACCCTGACAGCCTTGTACAAATTAAGGTTTCGATGGCGACCTGTGGCATTGCTTCCGGTGCAAGAGATACCATGAATTATATGGTTGATGAACTGGAAAGTCAGGCTGTTGATGCAGTGGTGACTCAAACCGGCTGCATGGGCTATTGCTATGCAGAGCCTACTATTGAAGTGACACTGCCCGGCGAAAAACCAGTTGTATTTGGGCAAGTTGACACAAAAAAGGCCTCTGAGATTATTGAAAAATACATCAAAAATGGGGAGTTGGTGGATGGAATTATCCCCGACAGTTATGAAACGATTGATAAAAAGTAAATCTAAACTCTGAATCAAAATAAAGCTATGGCCAAATACAAAAACCATATTCTTGTTTGTGGAGGTACGGGATGCCGCGCCTCGGAAAGCGAAGCCATTGCCTCAAATTTAAACGCCTCTTTGAGCGAGAACAATCTTCAGGATGATGTTCAGGTTGTTCGTACCGGGTGTTTTGGTTTCTGCGAAAAAGGTCCTGTTGTTAAAATGGTGCCTGATAATACCTTCTATGTGCACGTAGCGCCTGATGATGCTGAAGACATAGTTCTTGAGCATGTCATTAAAGGGCGTAAAGTAGAGCGTTTGTTATATGTTGATCCCGAAACAAAGGAGCATGTAAGCGACTCACGACATATGGACTTCTATAAAAAACAGTTGAGAATTGCTTTGCGAAACTGTGGTTTTATTAATCCCGAAAACATTGATGAGTACATTGCCCGTGACGGTTACAGTGCACTTGGAACCATAATGGAGGAAATGACTCCTGAAGCAGCCATTAACGTGGTCAAAGATTCTGGTCTTCGTGGCCGCGGAGGAGGAGGTTTCCCTTCAGGATTAAAATGGGAATTGACCCGTAAGTCGGAAGCTGACCAGAAATATGTGGTTTGTAATGCCGATGAAGGGGATCCCGGTGCATTTATGGATCGCTCGATTCTTGAAGGGGATCCCCATTCAGTGCTGGAGGCTATGGCCATTTGCGGTTACTGCATTGGGGCCGACAGGGGGCTGATTTATATCCGGGCTGAATATCCTCTTGCCATTAAACGTTTGAAGATAGCTATTGAGCAAGCACGGGATTATGGCTTGTTAGGCAACGATATTTTTGGAACTGGTTTCAATTTTGATGTTGAGATTCGCTATGGAGCCGGTGCCTTTGTTTGTGGAGAGGAGACTGCCCTCATTCACTCAATGGAAGGGTTGCGTGGCGAACCTACCGTGAAGCCTCCTTTTCCTGCACAAAGTGGATACAAAGAGAAGCCAACCAATGTTAACAACGTTGAAACGTTCGCTAACATTCCGGCTATTTTCCTGAAAGGGGCTGACTGGTTTAAAAAGATTGGAACAGAAAAAAGTCCAGGAACTAAAGTTTTTGCTCTGGCCGGAAAGGTTAATAACGTAGGACTTATTGAAGTCCCCATGGGAACCACCCTCCGTGAAGTTATTTTCGATATTGGAGGTGGCATCAAGGGCGGAAAGAAATTTAAAGCAGTTCAGACAGGAGGTCCTTCCGGAGGTTGTCTGACAGAGGACCACCTTGATCTGGCCATCGATTATGACGGACTTCTGGCAAGTGGTTCCATGATGGGATCAGGTGGTATGATTGTAATGGATGAAGACGACTGTATGGTTTCTGTTGCTAAATTCTATCTCGATTTTACTGTTGAGGAAAGCTGCGGAAAATGTACCCCATGCCGGGTTGGAAATAAGCGACTTCATGAAATGCTGGACAAAATCACACTGGGACAGGGAGAAGAGGGAGACCTGACTCGCCTGCGCAATCTGGCAAATGTCATAAAGGATACCGCCCTGTGTGGGTTGGGACAAACTTCTCCCAACCCCGTTCTGTCTACAATGGACAATTTCCCCGAGGAGTATCAGTCTCACGTGAAGGAGAGTAAATGCCCTGCCGGACAATGTCGTGCACTGATGCAGTATGTTATCAACTCCAAATTGTGTGTGGGCTGTACGCTCTGTTCCAGAGTTTGCCCGGTTGATGCCATTTCGGGAGAGAAGAAACTGCCTCATGTCATAGACAGCAGTGTGTGTATTAAATGCGGTGCCTGTATCGAGAAATGTAAATTTGGCGCCATCAGCATTCAGTAACCTTATCTGATAATATTGAAAAAGGATTTTGTATGAACTTAGTAAAACTAACTATAGATAATAAACCGGTTGTGGTGGAAAAAGGTACCACCCTGCTGGAGGCTGCTAAATCTATCGGGGTCAATATTCCGTCTTTGTGCTATATGAAGATGGATGATATGAACTTTGAGAATAAGCCTGGTGGTTGCCGTGTTTGTGTGGTGGAGGTTGAAGGCCGTCGCAATCTGGCTCCTGCCTGTAAAACAGAGTGTATGGAAGGCATGGAGGTGCATACACACTCTGTAAGAGTTATCAATGCCCGACGTACAGTTGTTGAATTGATTCTTTCGGATCACCCGCCGGAGTGTCTTACCTGCGCTAAATCCGGAGAGTGTGAACTTCAGGATCTTGCTCAGAATCTTGGAATTCGGGAAATTCATTATACCGGTGAGCAATCTACTTACAAGGGGGATCAGTCACCTGCCATTATTCGCGAGATGGACAAATGTATCATGTGCCGCCGTTGCGAAACAGCTTGTAATGAAGTTCAGACCGTCGGTGTTTTATCTGCTGTAAACCGTGGTTTCGAATCAGTGGTAGCACCAGCTTTCGAAATGGATTTGGATCACTCAGTCTGTACTTATTGCGGACAGTGTGTGGCTGTTTGTCCTACGGGTGCTCTTACCGAGCGTGATTACACCTGGAAAGTGATTGAAGCTCTTGTTGATCCCGCCAAAACAGTGGTTGTTCAAACTGCCCCTGCCGTTCGTGCTGCCTTGGGCGAAGCTTTTGGCATGGAAGCCGGGAATTTGGTTACCGGAAAAATGGTGGCTGCATTGCGTAAACTTGGGTTTGACTATGTATTTGACACCGATTTTGCTGCCGACCTTACCATTATGGAGGAAGGAACCGAATTGCTGGATCGTTTAAATCGCCATCTGAATGGTGATCAGGATGTGAAGTTGCCTATTTTGACAAGCTGTTGTCCGGGGTGGGTGAAGTTTTTTGAGCATCATTTCCCCGAAATGAAAGATGTGCCCTCAACGGCTAAATCACCCCAACAGATGTTTGGATCCATTGCCAAGTCTTATTTTGCTAAGAAGCTGGATAAGAAACGTGAGGATTTGGTTGTGGTATCAGTGATGCCTTGTCTGGCCAAAAAATATGAGTGTACCCGGGAGGAGTTTTCAGTGAACGGAGATGCTGATGTGAATGTATCTATCTCTACCCGTGAGCTGGCGCAACTTATTAGAAATGCCAATATTGATTTCACTTCTCTTACCGACGAGAATTTTGATAATCCACTTGGTGAATCAACCGGTGCCAGTGTGATCTTTGGTACTACTGGTGGTGTTATAGAGGCTGCTGTACGAACAGCATATGAAGTTCATACGGGTAAGACGCTTGAAAAAGTAGACTTCGAAGAGCTTCGTGGAATGGAAGGTTCCCGCAAAGCTACTGTGGATTTCGATGGTCTTAAGCTTAACATTGGTATTGCCCATGGACTTGGAAATGCAAGAAAGCTGTTGGAAGATGTGAAATCCGGAAAGTCGGAGTTTCATGCCATTGAGATTATGGCTTGCCCCGGAGGTTGTATTGGTGGAGGCGGTCAGCCATACCATCATGGTGATGTTGATATCCTTAAAAAACGTCAGCGGGCCATTTATGAGGAGGATGCCGGCAAACCGATCCGTAAGTCACATGAGAACCCTTTTATTCAGGAACTATATGCTGAATTTTTGGGCAAACCTCTCAGTGATTTGTCTCACGAGTTATTGCATACCCACTATTTTGATCGCAAGAAGAAAGCGGAAGTAAAATAGGTTAAGGTTCAACGAACCTACAATTGTTCATTGATAATTGATAACTGAATAAGTTATGGCAAAAGTAAAAATACCCGAAAATAAAGTCCAGGAGTTGAGAGACTTGTGTAAGAATTTTGACAATGAACCTGGTGAATTGATTAATGTATTGCATGGAGCTCAGGGGATGTTTGGTTACCTTCCTGCTGAGGTTCAGGAGATAGTAGCCGACGAAATGAATGTATCGGTGGCTCATGTATACGGAGTGGTGACCTTTTATTCATTTTTTTCAATGTTGCCCAAAGGAAAGCATCCTATTTCCATTTGCATGGGAACTGCTTGTTATGTTCGGGGAGCGGAGAAAGTTCTTGACGAATTTAAACGGCATCTGGAGGTGAAAGTGGGTGAAACCACTCCCGATGGCAAGTATTCATTGAGTTGTCTGCGTTGTGTGGGAGCCTGTGGTCTGGCCCCTGTGGTCACCATTGGAGAGCGCGTGTACGGGCGGGTTTCTCCGGAAGATGTACGAGGCATTCTTGAAGAGTACTAGTGTCAAGTCAAGTGTAGAATGTCGGGTAAGCCACCGCTATTTTTCACCTTGTGCAAATCAACAAAAAAGTAAGCATAGCCGTAGCTACGTGAGTCTTTTTTTTGAGAAGCACAAGGTAGAAAGAGCAAGGCTTGGGCCGTCAGACTATGCTTGACTTGACACTGGAATATTTATTGCTAAGGTGATAATAAATGAATCTGCCACTTTTGAAGAGGTGGTTTAGGAACGGCGGATTGAATCCGCCGTTTTTTTTATTTCAAAAAAAGCCAAGATGTTGCTGTTTTTGCCCTTGAAAATGTCACGTTTACCATCTGGATTGGTTAAATTAGGTGCCCCCAAATGTACTGGGTGATGATGCTTCAACAATTACGTATATAATCCGCCGTACCTGATGAGCCTCTGCTTTATGGATGGAGGTGTTGTCATATTTTTAAGTATGTTCATGGACCTGTCTGGGAATCCAAATGTTTCTGCAGAGAAATATTCCTTGAATTCTTTCCGTAAACCCGCCAATCGTTGTAACTTTATCAGATTAAAGTTCACGCTTATGCCAGTTATCTATCATCCTCAGAAATATAAACTTGAAGACCGTCCTTTGGAAAATTTCATTGACTCCAATGAGATTTGGGACATATTAAAGCAAAATGAAAATCCATCTCTTGAGCGGGTTCGTGAAGTGATTGCAAAATCGTTGGATAAAAACAGGTTGACAATGGAAGAGACCGCTGTTTTGATTAATGCCAACAGTCCCGAAATGATTCAGGAAATTAAGGATGGGGCCCGTGAGTTGAAAGAGCGGGTTTACGGAAAACGGATTGTCCTTTTTGCGCCATTGTATATTGGCAATTTGTGTGTCAATAACTGTGCTTATTGTGGCTTTCGCACCGATAATAAAAACCAAAAGAGAACGACTCTTCTTCCTGCTGAGGTAGAAGAAGAGGTGAAGATGCTGGAAGATGCCGGCCATAAACGTCTGATCCTGGTTTTTGGTGAACATCCCAAATATAATCCTCAGTTTATCGCCGGTACCGTTCGCAATGTGTATAAAGTTAAACACGGCAATGGTGAAATACGGCGGGTCAATATTAATGCTGCACCATTGGATGTAGAGGGCTTTCGAGTGGTTAAGGATGCCGGAATTGGCACCTACCAGGTTTTTCAGGAGACCTATAACAGGGACGCTTACCTGAAAGTCCATTTAGGAGGTAAAAAGCGCGATTACCACTGGCGCATTACTGCTCTTGACCGGGCTCAGGAAGCGGGAATTGACGATGTGGGGATTGGGGCTTTGCTGGGGCTTTACGACTGGCGTTTTGAAGTAATGGGATTGCTTCGTCATGTAAATCACTTTGAAGCGGTTTACAATGTGGGACCGCACACCATTTCATTTCCAAGGATTAAGCCGGCATCAGGTTTTAATGTGAAACCTGAGTTTGATGTAAGTGATGAGGAATTTACCCGGTTAGTGGCTATTTTGAGATTGGCTGTACCATATACAGGATTGATTCTTACTGCTCGCGAACCGGCTCATATTAGGGATGAGGTCCTGGAATTTGGTGTTTCACAAATTGATGGCGGAACCAATATTGAAATGAAAGGATACTCTGCCCATAAAAAAGAACAGGATCTGGATCAGGAACAGTTCTCAATTGGAGATAACCGCACTTTGAATGAAGTGATGGATGAATTGTTGGGACATGCCTATCTGCCTTCTTTCTGCACTGCCTGTTACCGGCTCAAGCGCACCGGTGAGCACTTCATGGAATTCTCGGTACCAGGGTTTATCAAGCGGTTCTGTCAGCCCAATGCCATGCTAACCATGGCTGAGTATCTGGAAGATTATGCCCCTAAGGAAACTCGTGAAAAAGGCTATAAGTTAATAGAAGAAAATTTGAAAGAGTATAAGGACGAGCAGTTTAAAGAGAAACTGATTGATCGTCTTGAAAGAGTTAAGCAAGGAGAAAGGGATCTTTATTTCTAATTTTCTTCCTTTTTAGACAGGGCTGAACGCAGAAAGTGCAATCACGCAAAGTCTTAATGTTAGAGATTTTTTTTGAAATAAAAATAGCTCTTTCCCAATTTTTTGAAGTATACATTGGGGGAGCTGATTTTTTGTATAATCAAATAACCCAATTAAATTATGAGACAACTTAATACTTCATTTCCCAAATTTTTTTTTGAGGTCAGAATCATATCTGCCATGTTGTTGGTCTTCTTTTTCGTTTCGCCAGCCATTTCTCAAAAACCAGTTGTATTGCATCCGGAAGTAGGCGATACCATTGATTTGATTGAAAAACTGGATTACCTTTTGTTTACACAAGTGCCTGACTCGTTGTTTGATCAGGGGGTGCTGAGAAAAGATGGGGAAAATTATCAATTAGCTGTATGGCATGATACTGATATCGAAAAATATGATATTTCGATAGAGGATTTTGAAAGCTATGCCGGGAATATCGAAAAGCTTTCAGCGTATTATAAACGGCAAAAAGAGAAACTTGAAGCTGGGAATAAAAAATCGCTTGTTATAAAAAGAGATTCATTTCCTCCGGGATTGGATATTGAGTGGATGTCAAAAAAGCAGAAGTCAAAAATGATTAAAGAGTCCCGCAGATATAATAATTTGAAACTTGATGCAGACGAGCAGGGACTTATGGGGTTTGAAAGGGAAAAATACATTAAAACCGGAGGACAGATGGAATTTCCATTAGGACATTAGATGATAAGGAAATGGCCGGAAGCTTAAAATATCCGGCCATTTCCTTATCAGATGAGTATCTGTTTTTTTCCATATTTGAGACAGGTCTACCCGGAAGGCAGGATTTTATGTGTCAAGATCAAAAAGAAATCGGGGTGAAAGGGCCCGAACCCTGTAAGTGCATTGAACTTGGGTCTATAATTTCATTTTTGTTTCATTCTCCAATTAATACAAATCCGGCCCAGTCAAGGGGAAGATAACCCTCTTTGATACAGTTCAGTTTTGCCAACCGAAGGGCTTCTTTGTAGCTTTTGTCTTCTTCAAGAAGATAGCTGTAAAATGCTTCCATTAGAAACCTTGTTTTTTGGTCATGAACTTTCCAGAGAGAAGCAATCACATTGGGAACGCCTGAAAAGATGAACCCTCCGGGTAAAGCCAGCATTCCTTCGCCTTCTATTATTTGTCCGTTTCCTGTCTGACATGCAGAGAGAACAGCAAGATCTGCATCGAGTGAAAGATTATACAGTTCATTCATCATCATGTAATCCGCTTCATGATTTTGTCGGTCCGAGAAGAAAATACAGGAACGGAAGGGATTTTCCCTTGAGCTATAGCCGTGAGTGGCCATATGAAGGATATGACTGTTTTCGGCATATTTTATGAAGTTCTCTTTGGTGGCCAAAGGGCCTGTGAGCAGATTGGAGGCAACGTCTTTTTTTCGGAACTTTTCAAATATTTCCTTTGCCTCGCTTTGGGCAAAAGGCAGCGAGACCAGCTTTCCGTTGCGGAAAAGGGTTGAATCATTTTCGATACCCCGAAATGCCAGATTAGGAGCAGCATTACCGTTTGAAAAATCGGGTGCCAGGATCAGGCTGCTCAGGTTTTCAGGGCGCGCGTCCTTACCAGTTAAAAGATAGGCAAGAGCAGAGTAGTTGTAATTGATTGTATGCGATTCAATCAGAAATTGATCGTTTTTGAAAAGTGTTTCAAACGGGATTTTATATAGATATGAGTCGGGCACAATGATGATGTGTTTTTTGTTCTTCAGCTCGGAGTTTAAAGGGGTTAAAAGGGTAGACCATAACATGTTATCGTAGTTCGATTTTCCGTTTCCTGTTTTCAGACTTCTTTGCTTGTCTCTTACAGCTTTAGGGAATCCGTCAGGGAAGATTTGCCGTTTTACATCAATATCTTTACTGGTAACATAGGTAGTGTACATGACCGAGTCGGAAAGATAATAATCCACAAAAATGGAATTGGCATCCAGTTTTTTCTGTATATTTTTTAATGTGTTCTCGGCATAATCCGGATAATGAGCTGTTTTTTTTCGTTCTTCCCTGAATTTATAGCCAAGTAAATCTATTGCTGTTTCAATTCGTTTGATTTTTAAACTGTCAATTACCGCCGTGTCATTTGTACTTAGTATGGCTGATTCCAGATCATTTATTAGAAACTCCAGGGAATCCACTTTTTGTGTCTCGCCATCAAATATTGTCAGTTTCTGGTTCTCTTCCCTGCGAATGAGGGTGGTTAATGTTCTTGCTTTGTTGTTTGCAAGAGCATCACCAATAAGGGTTGCATATTTTTCATCTCCTGTGTTTTTATACCTTGCGTAATTAATATCAAAATACCAGGGCAGGTATGTCTTGATGTTGTTGGATAGATAAGCCAGGGATGACTTGTCTATAAGGTTGAAATTTAATCTGTTGGTTAGCTTCAGTCCCTCCAGGAACAGTTTTTGAGCCTGCTGGTAATCCTCAATTTTATGTTCTCTCAGGTATAGATCGCTAAAGATACGAGCCGATTTGAAAATGTGATTCAATACAAACTGAATATTGTTGGCATGGGGACTTTTAAAGAAGTCTTTCTCGTAAGAGCGGGCGATGCTGTCCGCCAAACTGGTGTAATGGCGGGCGGTATCAGTTTTGTTCCATTTGAGCATGAGCAGTGCCATGTCGTTGAGCAATTCCAATTCGGTTCCACCTTCATCCAGGTGTGAAATGTAGGAGCGGGACAATTTGTAAAGACTGTCGGCTTTTTCGAGGTTTCCTTTATTCATCCGGGCTTTGGCTAAAAGAGCATAGGTTTCGCAAAGATCAACCGGATCTTCTGTGTTTTTGAGGTTTGGGGTAATCAGTCTAATAGCACTATCCGGTTGATTGGTGTACAGATAAATGCCGGCAAGTTGGTTGATGATAGATTCCGGACTTTCTCCCCCGGTGGATATCTTATCTCTTGAGGTAATCTCCCGCGGTTTGAAAATTATTTCAAGTCCCTCTTTCAATAAAGCTTTTGCTTTATCCGGATTTCCTTTCTTGAGGTAGTAATCACTTAGATTGCTGTAATAGGCTTCAAGGTGACTATCTCCCAGATATTGACTGCTGATCTCCAATAGATCCAGTGCCTCATTTGGGAAGAGAACACTCGCTAGCCGACCATAAGTATAGAGTGCATCACCATACTGACTTTCCAGGTTTTTGCTCATGCAATGTTTCCAAAGTTTTTCAGCATATTCTGTAGCATGAAAAAAAGCCTCGGGTCTCAGTGTTTTTTCATAAATGGTTTGGTAACACGTAGTAAGTGTTTCGTAGCTGGTAGATAGCTCATTATGAAATCTGTCCGGATATTTTTGGTAATAGGGAAGATTTTTCTCCATAATGATTTCTTCATGCCTTACTTTTTGAAGAAAGTACTTCAGAGCTTCTTCATTTTTGCCCATTGAATAAAGAATAAATCCAATACTCCCATTGCTGTATGCATAGGTAAAACTGTTTAATGTATCTTCATGGGCTTTATGGCGTTGCATGCCTTCTTTGATGACATCAATAGCTCTATAAGGCTCCGATTTAATGTAAAGGTATCTGGCTTCTTCGTTGATGTACCACAGGTATCGGTTGTAGCTTTCTTTATCAAAAGCCAGGTTCTCAGCTTTGTGCAGAAAATGTAGTGCGCTGTCGTTTAATTCTCCCGATTGGTGCTTTTGATAATTGAGGTAGGCTGCCCAGTGGTCACTCATTTTACCGTTTTGGGTATACCCCCCGGTGGTGATAATTGAAAAAAACAGAAGGCTAAGGAAAATTTTAGGGAAAAATTCTTTCTGCATAGGAATAGATTTTTGAAGGTATGGTTTTAGGGGGTGCAATTTATTGATTTTCCGACAATCAATAAAGCAAAATTATTAACATAGTATTGAAAACAAAAAAGTTTTGACCCGGGTCTTAATTTAGAAGAGGAGGAAAGGCTGGAGATTATTGAGGAGGTGAAATTCAGCAGGGTGTGATGAAGAATGCGTGAAGGAGTAATTGTATTGGCTCATCCACGCATGTACTTTTCAACTAACTATTGCCTCGGGCGCGTTTTTCCATCAAAATCAGAGAGTAATAAATAAACCGGTTGACCGGCACATCTAATCCGATTTCATCGGCTAATTTAACAATGGTTCCATTCTGATATTCCAGCTCAGAAGGCTTTCCGTCCCAAATGTCCCTGGTAAGAGAGGTGGTGGAATCATATGGAAACGTATCAATAAAAGCCATCATTTTGTCCGGGTAATCTTCCGTAATGTTGATTCCTTTTTTTCGGGCAAGCAAAGTACCTTCGTTTAGAATTTCTTTAAGAATGCTGCGTGTCTCTTTTTGCTCACGTACTTCGCCATGTGTAGCACGTGTCACTGCCAGCCATCCACTTGTACAAATGGAGATAAATTTCTTCCAAAGTGCTGCCTGAATGTCTTTAGGAACCTGTCCTTTGAACCCGGAATCATTAAAGGTTTTTTCCAGTTCCAGCACCCGGTCGCTTTTCGAGTTGTTACATTCCCCAAATACAATAACGGGATCTACGGCCATATGGTGTATTTTTCCGGGGCCATCTATTTTACTGATGATGCGGCAAAGACCTGCCAAAACGTTCTTCTCAGAGAGTTCTTCTTTGAGCTCATCGCTGGCCAATACTCCGTTTTGAAGCGGCAATACCATTGTGTGACCGTCAATCACCTTTTTCAATTGAACAGCAATGTCTTTTACCTGCCAGGCTTTTACGGATATGATGACCAAATCCGGAGTGGCTGCATCAGCAATACTATCAGTAACTTTTACCTTTTTGAGGGAAAAATCCCCGTTAATGCTTTTCACCTCAAGCCCATTTTCTTCCATGGCCTTTTTGTGGTCTCCACGGGCAATGAAGGTTACATCGTGTCCGGCTTTGGCCATGCGGCCTCCAAAGTATCCGCCTACACCACCTGTTCCAACTATTAATACTTGCATAGTAGTTTATTCAGTTAATTTGTTGATTTCTCCTTCCAGGTCTTTCATGCTTTTTTCCACTCCTTTGATTGATTCTTCCAGTTCCTTTTGAGAGGTAACCTTCGAAACGGTGTCGTTTTCAAAAATAAGCAAGACCTCTTCTTCTTCATAAATCCACCATTCAATATCGAGGGGCATGGAAACTGTCTCAGAGGGTTCTCCTGCTATTTCTGTAACCTCTTTCGAAGACATGCCTTCTTTAACATCATTGATGTCTTTGGTGGCACATGCCGTGAGCATGGCAATGGCTAAAATGATCAATAATTTCTTCATTTTTTAGTATTATCGTTGATTTCCGGATAGCGAAGCTACGAAATGTGCGGCAAAATCTCAATAATTAAAGTGTTTGGCGGTGTTTTTAACGCAAAGTTGCAGGGACGCAAAGAGTGTATTGTAAGAAAGAGGGGGGTAAAAGGATGTTTCATGTCTGTTGGTTTTGACTGAGCTTTCTCCAATGCCCTTAAAGCGCGTTATGTTGAGTGAAGTTTAAACATCCGATTCTTGAACTAAAAGATTCTTCGGCAAGCTCAGAATGACATTAAACTTGGATTTTCCGAACAGTCCCTCATAGTAAAGCCAGGAATTCCAAGTCTCTTGTCATTCAGAACGGAGTGAAGAATCTCTCTTTCAGTGATCTTTTCGATCTTGGAATACTTGTTACTACGATGATAGATGATCAAGGAACATCTGTCTGATTCCTGACAGGGTTCGAAATCTGCGGAAAAAGCAAAAGGTGGTCAAAAACAAACTTTGTTTCTAACCACCTTCTTAACTTTTTTACCCTTTCACCCTCTGGCCTTTTACTCCACAATCACATCCATATCTTTGGGGTAGCGAACGCTGTAAACAAACTTAAGTTCTTTTACTTCACCGGGCTTGAGATCCAGGTTCCAGGTTAGTTTACCTTCTGTTTCGTTAACATCGGCTTTGCCGGCCTCTTCCAGTTCCACTTTTATCTCGCCGCTTCTGGACAGGGGATATTGATCTTCAATTTCTACTGATACTTCAGTGTTTTTTGTGTTACGAACGGTTATGACCCATGCTTTGGTTTCTTTGCGTGTGCTGCCAAACAGGCTTTTCTCAGAGCGGTCTTTTTGCATCTCACGCTCCACAATGATGCCCGGATCGCGACCAATGGAAAGAGCCAGTGTATCGGAGGAAGTTTTAGAATCAAGGTACGTTTTGCCCTGATAAGTTTGCTGATAATAAATATTGGCACCTCCCGGCAGTAAGTTTAGATCGTACCAATTGGTAGCCAATGCCATCAAATACACGTGCGGCGAAAGCTTTGGAATCGCAGCAAACTGATAATCTACAGGAACTTCATAATCAACAATGGAAACATCATAATCCTGATTGTCTGACGGGATGGAATAAGGAATATCAATTTTGAAAGATGTAGTGGTTTGTTGCTGCTGAATACTTATGTTTTCATTTCCAAGAGAACTGGTGGCCATTTTTCTGGGAGATTTTTCTTTCCTTGAGAAATCGCTCTCGGTGTCTTCAATAACCAATTCTTCCGTCAATTCCACATCGTCCTCAACAATATGCAAGACACCAGAAACTTTGGGTGGAGGAGGTGGCGGTAGCGGCTTTGAATAAACATACCACTTATGAAGTTCAGGTTTGTAATTACTGATAGAGGGATTACCGGTAGAGAGTGTGAGGTTGACATTCTCCCATTTTTCTTCACTTCTTTGGCGAACTTTAGCTCTGTAAACCAAGGTTAGCGGCTCTTTGGTTGAGTTGACTCTGATGTCGTACATGGGTTCCCAGGAGGCCTGGCGGATGGTGTAGTTAACAAACATTTTGGTGTTAACAGCTCTGTCTGTTTTAATGGCTACTTTTACAGTGCTTGTGGGCTGTTGCTTCTGCGAATTCAGCTCCCTTAATTGCTGATTGATGTCGTTTAATTTCAGGTTTAAATCTTTAATTTCCCGGTCCAGGTTTTTGGTGAGCGATTCGAGCTCTTTCAGGTGTGACCGGAAAAAAGAGGCAGCCTTCATCAACTCATCAATATTGACCCCATTTTCATTGCCACCGATTTGTTGATTCTTTAAGAGCATTTCTTTCTCACTGGAATAGACCCTGATCATAGATCTTTTATCCTCAATGGATTCAAGCAGATCATCCCGTTTCTTGCGTAAAGAAGCGATATTCTCGTCCACTTTGGCTTTCTCCAGATAATCGAATGTCTGGTTAACCGACAGAATGGTGATCTCTTTTTCAGAACCAACCTGTAAACTACCTGAATTCAGGCGAGATGTAATGCCTTTAAACAAAAGTTCTGTTCTTCCTGAAGGAATAGAAACTTCAGCTTCCCTGGTAATCTGTGCCCCATTAAGGTAAACAGTCACATCGGTAATTTCGGAGGTGACTTCTTTACTTGTCTGTGCATGGAGAGTGCCCAACCCAAGAAGTGCGATGAATAAAAATATTTTTCTCATATCAAATTTTGTTGAGTTTAATTCAAATATACATTTATTGTGCCTGAAATTAAGATGATGGTTGAAAAGTACAAGAATTAATCTTTGAACCACATAAGGAAACATAAGTTTTTTGAAACATATCAGGCATTTAATTTCTGTTTCGTACCTACGGCATTCATCTTTCCTTTAGGGATTTTTCTTTCTACCGATCTTTTGTCCCTCCGGGACTATGGGATGAAATTTTTCTTTCTAATTGCTCCTGCTAACACCGTTAGAAACGAAATATGATAAGCAGCTGGTTGCCTCATTGTCAATGGATATTATTTTCTTGTTTCATCGTCTGACAAACGGATGAAAAAATCGTAATTTTGAAAAAAGAATGACTGTTAAATTTTTTTCTATGGGACACAATGCTATTAAACTGGAGTTGATAGAATGGCTTACCAAACTCGAAGATGATGAAACAATAGAATATCTTAAAGTGGTTAAGGATTCTCGTTCAGAAAATAAGGTTTGGTGGGATGATTTAAGTGGAGAAGAACAAGAAGGAATTAATCGTGGACTGAAGGATATTCAGGATGGTCGCACATTTTCTCATGAGGAAATTAGTAAGCGATATGGATTATAAACTTTTGTGGTCTGAAGAATCAGTTAGAAATCTGGAAGAAATAATTTATTATATCAGACACAAATGCTCAGAAAATTCCGTAGATCGATTTAAAAAGAAACTTGGCCATCAGTTAGATTTAAGGGGTGGTTCCTGATAATCCAAATTTCTTGATTTTATCCCTATGTTGGTGTTTAAGACTGAAGAAGAAAAAAGGCCTGTTAGCCACAAATTGACTCACTATTTTACTATAAACTATAACTATCCACTAATCTCTATTTCATCCCTCCGGAACTAAAAACCACTTTGCGCTATTGAGTTTAGAAATTTACCTCCCCGGAAATTCCATAGAAAAAACGGTCTCTTTTCCCACTGCCGACCTCACATTGAGCTTTCCTTTATGGAGGCGCATAATTTGTCGTGAAAGGCTAAGTCCAATACCGCTGCCATTGTCGCGGGTGGTGAAAAAGGGTACAAAAATTTCGTCCAACAGCTCGGGAGGAATTCCAGGCCCATTGTCCTTAATCTCAATTATTACCCTTTGTTTATCATCGGTGAGAGCTGAGACGCTAATCTTTCCGTCATCTCTCTCTTCAAGAGCTTCGGAGGCATTTTTTAACAGGTTGACCAATACCTGGTTGACCATCTTTTCATCGGCACTCAGAGTGATATCCTCATGGGGGAGATGAACCGATATTTCAATATCGGGCCGGTATGATTTATTCAGGACCACCGCCTTTTCAATGAGGTCTTTTACCGCGACGGGTGACAATTCAGGCTTGGGCAAACGGGTCAATCGGCGGTAGGTTTTTACAAAGCTGATCAACCCCTTTCCCTGTTCTTCAATTACATCCAGTCCCCTGACAGTATTGCGGATAATCTTTTCGTCCACTTGTTCAGGTCGAATGATTTCACCGTTTTGGGTGTAATATTTTTTTAGGTTTTCGGAAAGGGAAGTCACCGGAGCAATGGCATTCATGATTTCGTGTGTAAGTACGCGTATCAGTTTCATCCAGGCATCCAGCTCTTTTTCGCTTAGGGGATCGTTGATATCCTGAATGGATATCAGCATCAGACTTTTATTCTCTACAACAAAGGGGGTGGATTTTATAAGCAGGTTGAGCCGTTTTGATTTAGGTTGCTCAATGGTCACCATCTTTTGATCATTGGGCCTGAGGGTTTTTAAAACATTGGCCAGTCGTGTGTCTACTTTCTCCAGTTGACGAAGATGAGTGAATTGTTCGAGGCCCAGCAGGCGTTTAAGCGGAGTATTGGCATTGTGTACAAAACCTTTTTCGTCGAAAGACAGAATACCCGTATCAATGTGTTCGAGTAAGGCGCTGAAAAACTGTTCGCTCTGGCGACTTTCTATTTTAATGCGCTGAATGTATTGGTTGGTCTTCTCCAGATGTTGTGTCAGTTGAGTGAGAATTGGATCGCCTGTTGATTTTGAAAAAGAAAGCGCTGAATCTTCATTCTTTACTGCTTCAAAAAAGTAATGGATGCGATGCAGGATTTTTTGGTGGGCGCGGAAAAAAGAAAAGATCAGGAGAAGAATAACCAGACTTCCGGGCAAGACGGGCAGCCATGTGTTGTAATGGGCCATCGCCCACCCCGCGGAAAAGGCGACCCCGGTGATGAACAGGAGAAGCACAATGAAATATGATGGAACAGATGACCTCATAGCACCATTACATATTAAGTTTTTTTATTTTGTTGTAAAGTGTTTGCCGGGTTATGCCCAGCTGCTCGGCTGCTGCTGAAATATTGCCAGGGTGTTTTTCCAGGGCTGTGCGGATAAGTTGTTTCTCCATTTCCTCCAGATTGAGTGTATTGGGCGTTGATTTAGATCCGGTCACCGGTTTCAGGAAAAAATCGTCGGCTTTAAGCACCTGGTTGTTACTCAGGATAACCGCTTTTTCGATGGCATGCTCCAATTCGCGGATATTTCCGGGCCAGTTGTATCTCATTAATTTGTCTTGTGCCTGACCATTAATTTTTAAGTGTGCCTTTTCATATTTGGCGCCGTATTTCTTCAGGAAGAAATCCGCCAGTACCAATATGTCTTCACCTCTATCCCGGAGAGGAGGCACTTCTATATGGATAGTATTAATGCGGTAAAGAAGATCTTCGCGGAACAAACCGTCCTCCACCAGTTTTGGCAAATCACGATTGGTGGCACAAATCAGTCGTATGTCAACCGGAACGGACTGATTGGAACCAACCCTGGTGATTTCCCGGTTTTGAAGAGCCGCCAGCAATTTGGACTGGAGGTGAAAAGGGAGGTTCCCAATCTCATCCAAAAAGAGGGTTCCCCGGTTGGCCACTTCAAACTTCCCTGCGCGATCTATGCGTGCATCTGTAAAGGCACCTTTTACATGACCAAAGAGTTCACTCTCAAAAAGCGTTTCGCTGATGGCTCCCATATCTACACCCACCAGCATCTCCTGATGGCGTTGAGAAAGCCGGTGAATCTCCTGCGCGATCAACTCCTTTCCGGTACCGTTTTCGCCGGTTATCAATACATTGGTATCTGTTTTGGCCACTTTTCGGACAAGGTTCAGCACTTCCATCAACTGCGGGGATGACCCGATGATATATTTCTGATTGCTGTTGAGACTGCTTTTGAGATCTTTCTCTTTTTGTTTGAGCGAACTAACCTCGCCTTTCGACTGGCTAAGCTGAATGGCGGAGCGAACGGTTGCCAGAAGTTTTGTGTTGTCCCAGGGCTTTAAGACAAAATCTGTAGCCCCTGTTTTTAGTGCATTGACGGCCAATTCCACATCGCCATAAGCGGTAATCATTACAACCGAAGTGTCAGGTCGCTTCTCTTTTATCTGATTCAACCAGTAAATTCCCTCGTTTCCGGAATTAACACCTGACTTGAAGTTCATATCCAGCAGTACAAGGTCGTACGCCTCTTTGTCAAGCTTTGATGGTATTACATTGGGATTGGACAAACAGTCAATCTTTTCAAATTCGTTGGACAACAGCATGTCCAGCGCTGTCAATACACTTTTGTTGTCGTCAACTATGAGGATGCTCCCTTTGGCCATTTTTTATTTCAAATGTAGGGGCTTGCCCTGTGGATTGCAATCATGTGTTAAAAATTTTTACAGGTGAACGTGTGATTTTTTTACACAGGGGGGTGGGGTGGGTGGGTTAAGTGTTTGTTGCTTAGGTTTTTGGTGGTTTTGGTATGGTTGTGGATGTGCATGGGGCATGGAGAAAAGAGGAATGGTGGGAGGGTGGAATGGTGATTCCTTCATTCACTCATTAGCATGGGGCATAGGGCATGGAGCATAGGGTTGAATGTTGCTCGTCAGTTCATCAGCTCGCCAGCTAAAGATGGTGGAAAGGTGAAAAGGTGGAAAGGTGAAAAGGTGAGAGGGTGGAATGGTGTGAAGGTGGGATGGTGATAGGCATTCACTCATTCATTAATTCCTTCATTCACTCATTGAGCTTTCGCATAAGCATCTGTGACCCGTGCATAAAGCCCTTACACCCGTCCATAAGCGTCTGTGACCCGTGCATAAGCATCTGTAACCTTTGCATAAAGGTCTGTGATCCGTGCATAAAGGTCGGACAGGCATGCATAAAGGTCGGATTGTCAATCATAAGCATCGGATTGCTGGTCATAAAGGGGTAATGGTTGATCATAAAGCCCGGATTGCTGATCATAAGCCTCGGATCACAAAATATAAAGAAGTAATTGGTCATCACAAAAGTGTGAAACCATAGCTGGGTGATAATATTAAAGAACCTTTGAGAATAGAAAACGATCTAGCGATCTTAAATCTAAGAATCTTAAATCTACACAAATATGTCAATGGACAAAGTCATAGAAAAGAAAAAGGGAATAAAGAAGAAACATGTCTATATGGTTTTGGGAGGACTGGTCTTTTTATTCCTGATTTACCAGGTGATATGGGCCGATCATAGTTCGGTGATGCGGGTAGACAGAGAAAAACTGACCATCAACACCGTTGAACAGGGACAGTTCAATGATTACATTACCATAATAGGACAAGTGGAGCCTATTTCCACCATTTACCTCGATGCCATTGAGGGCGGACGGGTTGATGAGAAAATTATTGAAGAGGGTACGATGGTGAAAGAGGGGGATGTGATTCTTAAACTTGAGAACCGACAGCTTTATCAGACCATCCTTAACAGTGAGGCTGCACTGGCTGAAAAGGAAAACTACCTCAGAAACACCCGTATCAGCTTTGAAGCAGAGATGATTCAGTCGCGCCGTAACCTGCTTGACAATAAATATCGTCTTCAGCGAAAAAAACGGAATTACGAGCAGTCCAAGGCGCTTTATGAAGAAAAACTGATTCCACGGGAGGAATACCTTCAGGATAAGGAGGACTTTGATTATGAGAAGAGTTTGTTGAAGATCAACCAGCTGAAGTCGAAGAATGATTCGCTGATGTTGCTTACCAATATGAAAACGCTTGACGAAGACCTTAAGAAGATGCGTCAGATGCTGGGTCTGGTGCGTGAGCGTCTGGATCATTTGGAAGTAAAAGCTCCTGTGGATGGTCAGCTGGGAATGCTGGATGCCGAGATCGGGCAATCCATTGCTCAGGGACAGAGAATAGGTATGATACACGTTTTATCGGATTATAAAGTGGAGGCCAGAGTTGACGAGCATTACATCGATCGCATACGCCGGGAGTTGCCCTGTAGTTTTGACCGTAACGGCAGTGAGTACAAACTTCATGTAAAGAAAGTTTACCCCGAGGTTCGCGACGGCCAGTTTGAGATAGATATGGTGTTTGATGGCCAAAAGCCGGAGAAAATCAGAACCGGACAAACTTACCATCTCAAGTTGCAGCTTGGTCAACCAACCAATGCCATTTTGGTGCCACGTGGCGGTTTCTTCCAAAGCACCGGTGGTCAGTGGGTATATGTGCTCAACGAATCGGGCACCGAAGCCGTGCGCCGCAACATCAAAATTGGCAAACAAAATCCCCGCTATTATGAAGTGATCGAAGGCCTTGAGCCCGGCGAGCAGGTCATTACATCCGGCTATGAGATGTTTGGGGAGAATGAGAGGTTGGAGCTGCGGTAGGGGCCCTACCCGACCTCCCCCAAGGGGAGGAGAAAAAGAAATGAGTATTTTTATAAATCAAAAAATATAGACAACTAATTTTAATCTTCCCCCTTAGGGGGAATTAAAGGGGGCATCTTATGCTAAAAACAACAAACCTCACAAAAGTATTCCGCACTGAAGAGATTGAAACCAGTGCATTGGATCAGGTCAACCTGCACGTGCAGGAAGGCGAATTTCTGGCCATTATGGGCCCGTCTGGATGTGGAAAATCCACGTTGTTGAACATCATCGGGTTGCTCGATAACCCTACCGGAGGTCAATATTTCTTTGACGGACAGGAAGTGGGCCACCTAAAAGAGCGGCAGCGAACCTCCCTTCGCAAAGGTAATATTGGCTTCGTGTTTCAGAGTTTTAATCTGATTGACGAACTCAATGTGTTTGAAAATGTGGAGTTGCCACTCATCTATTTGAAATATAGTGCCAAAGAGCGAAAAGAGCGTGTGGAAGAGGTGCTTGAGCGAATGAAAATCGGACATCGGAAAAAGCACTTTCCACAACAATTATCGGGTGGACAGCAACAACGGGTGGCCATAGCACGCGCTGTAGTAGCCAATCCCAAGCTGATACTGGCCGATGAGCCTACCGGTAACCTGGACTCCAAAAACGGTCTGGAAGTGATGAACCTCCTTACTGAGCTTAATCGGGAAGGGACTACCATCGTAATGGTGACGCACTCGCTTCACGATTCGGAGTTTGCTCACCGGGTGGTGAATCTCTTCGACGGTCAGATTATCACCGAAGAGGTGAAAAAGGAATTGGGTGAGATGATACTTTAGGGCAGAGGGCATGGGGCAAAGAGCACAGGGCAAAGAGCACGGAGAGCAATTGCTCATCAACTCACCAGATCACCAGCTCATCAGCTAAAGACAGAGGAATTGTATTCCCTCATTCTATCATTCATTCATTCCCTCATTAATTAGCAGGGGCATGGAGCTTTAAGACTCAATATTGCTCATCAGCTCACCAGTTCACCAACTCATCAGCTATAAAACAGATCAACGATGAAAAAAATACTATTAACATTCAGACGATTAAAAAAGAACAAAACAGCATCTCTCCTGGGGATTTCGGGACTGATTGTGGGATTGATTTGTGTGATGTTTATCTTTTTCTGGACTGTGGATGAGGTAAGCCATGACCGTTTCCATGAAAAGATCGATCGCATCTTTGTGGTGCATGCTTATCTCGAAGGCGGTCAGAAAGAGGTGACTTTCGATGGATGTCCCCCGGCAGTAGGTCCGGCAATCAGGGATGAATACCCCGAAATTGAAACTACCAGTCGCTACAGACCCCCTTATGTTGATTACCTTGTTCAATATAAGGATAAAAAATACCTGGAAGGCGTCGCTTTTGCCGACTATTCTTTGTTTGACATCTTTTCGTTTCCTTTTATCAAGGGTAGCCGGGGTGAGGAAGGCGTAAAAAATAAAGTTGTATTGACACAGACCACAGCCCAAAAATACTTTGGGAATGAAGATCCCATCGGGAAAATGGTGAAGTTTAATAAAGAGTATAATATGAGAGTGGTTGGGGTCATTGAAGACATTCCTCAAAACTCCTCTGTTAAATTTGATGCGTTGGTTCCTGTCAATCATGTATCTGCCATGTTTAACCGGGAGGATTACCTGACGACCTGGTACAACAACAGCTTCATGACTTACGGATTGCTCAACAAACCGGAAAATTTCGACAAAATCGCTTCTTCAGTGACCAATCGCATTCAGCAGGAAATGCCCGAATCGACCAATTATTTAAGAGCCTATAAATTTAAAAACGGTTATCTGTATGAAAAGGGGCACATCCGCAATGTGCGAATCTTTGCCCTGATAGGACTTATGGTGTTACTTGCTGCTACCCTAAACTTCATCAACCTCAATACAGCCCGGTCGGTAAAGCAAATTAAAGAAACCGGCCTGAGAAAAACCCTTGGCGCTACACGGGAGAGCCTTGTTCGTTTAATTTATTCCGATATTGCCATCATTTGCCTGGTCGCATTTATGGTTGCTATTTTGGTGGCTTTGGCGGCACTGCCTCTTTTTAATGTCTCCATTGAAAAGCAAATCAACCCACTGGCTATCTTTTCGTGGAAACCTCTTTTGGCAATGACAATGATTTATTTGGTTACTGTTTTTCTGGCAGGTAGTTATCCGGCTTTTTATCTCACCTCTTTTTCACCGGTTCGGACGCTGAGGTCAAGTTTCAAATCGGTGAAGAGCAAAGGTGTTTTTCGCAATGCTTTGGTGGCGGTCATCTTCCTGGTGTCTCTTATGCTGTTAAGCTCAACCATGATCATATCACGCCAAACTACCTATTTGCAGAAAATGGACCTTGGCTTTGAAAAAGACCAGGTAATGTATGTTTATCTGGATGGCAAGCTCAAGGAGAACCATAATGTTTTTAAAGAAGAAGTCAACCGCATTTCTAATGTCGAATCTTCCACAGTGTTGTCCTACTTGCCTTTTTCGATAGGTAATAATAGTGAAGCTTGGAGTTGGCAAGGGAAAGATCCTGATTTTAAGCCACTGGTTACACTCTGGTATGCAGATGAAGATATGCCGTCAACCCTAGAGGCCAAGATGGTAGAGGGAGCCTATTTTCAGGATTCTGATCAGGAAGGGATCGTAATCAACGAGGCATTTGCCCGAATCATTGGGTGGGACAGTTTTGAAGGAAAAACCCTTGAGGCTTTTGGCTCGACCTACAGAATTCAGGGTGTCATTGGGGATATCCATTTCAATTCGCTGGCTAAGGAAGTACAGCCCATGGTGATTAGTCCCATTGGTGGCCAGTGGACCAACAATTTTATGGCCATCAAGCTGAATATCGATAATATCAGTTCAACACTAAACCAGATAAAAACGATTGGACAGAAATTAGAACCTGATATACCTATGACTTACGGTTTCTTCGATGAAAAAATGGCGTCGCTGCTGGCTTCTGAAAGAAATCTTCGCACTCTTGTCTGGATATTTTCAGGGTTTTCAATTATAGTCCTGGTTCTGGGACTACTGGGCGTAATCATGTTTATGGCGGAGCAGAAAACCAAGGAAATTGGTGTCCGCAAATGCATGGGAGAACCTGTTCCCAGCATCGTAAACAGGCTCATAAAACCGTTTTTGATTACCGGATTGGTCGGTTTCACCATTGCCATTCCTGTTTCGTGGTACCTTATGAATGAGTGGCTACAGGGTTTTGCCTACCGTATTGATATGGGAATCGGAGTTTTCGTAGTAGCTGGTTTGCTTATTATTTCGCTGGCTGTATTTACTGTTATTGTACAAAGCTGGCGTGCCGCTACCAGAAACCCGGTAGAAGCGCTGAGGTATGAGTAGGAGATTGGGGCAAGGAGCATGGAGAGAGTTTGCTCATCAGCACACCAGTTCGCCAGCTCATCAGTTGAGGGTGGGTGGAATGGTAGAAAGGTGAAATGGTATTCTATCATTCCCTCAATCTTTCATTCTCTCATTAGCAGAGAGCATGGGGCATAGAGCAGAGCGGGTCACCATTCATTCATCCCCTCATTCATTCCCTCATTCTCTCAATCCCTCATTCCCTCATTACTTAAACAAACGCCAATGATAAACTTAAAATTAGCCATTCGCCACTTGCTGAAAGACAAGTTCTTTGTAACGGTCAACCTTGTGGGTTTGACGGTGGCTATGGCTGTGGCCCTGGTGATTATTTCGTTTGTGGGGTATCACCATTCATACGATAAGCAGGTGGATGGTTACGGCAGGGTTTACCGTATTAACACCAGAATTGACAAAGGAACTTACTGGGCTTCTACTTTTTCAGCCTATGATCAAGCACTGCAAGACCAGCCAGAAATTGAGTCGTATAGTACTTTCTATAAAAACGATGAGCAGTTTGACCTGCTGAGTGGTGATCAAAAGGTTAGAATCAAAGACCCTGTTTACGCGGATAGTCGTTTCATTAAGTTCTTTGGTATTCATCTGAAATCCGGGAATGTTTCTGCTTTAGATGAGCCAAATACGGTATTATTAAGCGAAGGGGCAGCAAGAAATTTGTTTGGTGACGAAGATCCGGTGGGCCAAATGGTAGAAGTGCAATACAATGCGCAGGATCAGAATCAGAACAGAAGTTGCCGGGTGGTAGGAGTCATCAGCGAGGATCAGGACAATTCTCATTTGCGGTACGACCTCGTTTTTTCGAAATACGGGCATTACGAGCAAACGCTGAATCATATAGATCACATGAAGGTGTATGGTGCTTACGTTTATCTTAAACTTTATGATAATGCGGATAAGGTTGTCCTTACCAGTAAACTCAACTCTTTACTGAAACCTTTGATTGGGGATGCTCACGGACCGCCGATGGAAGCTTTTGAGTCCAGGTTGCAACCGCTGAGCGAAGTTCACTTTACTCCGGGACTTATCCGGGATATTTCTCCTGCAGTTCGGCAATCGCACCTGAATATTTTGTTGATAGTGGGTGTTCTTTTGTTTCTTACCGCATTGTTCAATTTTCTGGTGATGGATGTGACTATTAGGGAAACCAATCAGAAACAATCGCGCATTATGCAGATTCTGGGCAGCTCACGTTTCCGGATATGTTTATATCACCTGTGGCGGGTAACCATACTGGTGCTTATTGGAGCCATTCTGGCCATTATATTTATCCGTTTATCGCCCGATATAATTAACAACCTTTTTGTAGGCTGGTCGATCAACTTTGGAGATGCAGGTTTTTGGGTACTTTTGCTGGCTTTATCTTCATTGGTTGTACTGGTAGCCGGATTGAGTGATTTACGAAATGTATTTAAAAAGGTAAAGCCACTTTCCGCTGTGGGAATGAAAAGCTCTGTCCCTCTTTTGTTGTTTCAGTTTACCATAGTGGCAGGTTTAATTGCTTTTGGGTTGTTGCTGAACAAGCAAATCAATTTTATTCAGAACAAAGACCTTGGCTTCAATCCTGAGAATATTGCGGTTGTGAGGGTTTCGGGCCCCCGAAATGAAAAAATCAATGTGCTGAAAGAAGAGATCCTGAAGCTTCCGGGGATTACGAGTGCTGCAACTGCTCAGCATTACCCGGGTTTTCGTCTCCAGGATCTGAACCTCGAACTGGGGAATCAAAGCTACCCCTTCAAATTTGCAATGGTGGATCCTGACGCCATCCAAACATTGGATATTGAGGTGAAAGAGGTTTTTAAAGACAACCAGGACTTTTCCATTTTTATTAATGAATCGTTTTATAAGGCGCTTCTCAAATCTTATTCTCACGAAGACATTGTTGCAGGCAATTTCCCGGAATCGGGTAATGATTCGCCTGAGAAGATAGACTTTTTCGTGAGCGGGGTTGTTGAGGATTTTCATTATAATTCGCTCTATTCAGGAATAGGCAACTTTGCCTTTTTTGTGCAAAATCCGCAGGAACACTACAATCGGTTCTTATTGGTGAAATATGAAGCAGGGAGAGGTTTGGAAGTAATGAGCGGTATTGAAGAGACCTTCTCAGGCATCTATCCGGGACCGGCTTTTGAGCCTGTTTTTCTGGATGATCAGTTAAAAGAGCAGTATGCTTCTGAGGAGCGATTGCTAACAGTAACAGGTTGGTTTGCCATCATCACCGTGCTGATTGCCGTAACCGGATTATTCGCGTATTCAAGTTACACGGTTAGGCGCCGCACCAAAGAGATAGGTATCCGGAAAGTGAATGGTGCCCTTGTTTCCCAGGTAGTTTTTTTGCTGAATAAGGGATTACTGAAGTGGGTGGCTGTTTCGTTTGTTCTGGCCGTTCCATTTGCGTTGTGGGGTATGAGTGCATGGCTGAAAAATTTTGCCTATCACACAAGCGTGAGTTGGTGGATTTTTGCCATCACCGGGCTTATCGTATTTACCATAGCGGTTGTCACAGTAAGCTGGAACAGCTGGAGAGCGGCAACCCGGAATCCGGTAGAGGCATTGCGGGATGAGTGAGGAGAAAGGGTTGGAAGGTTGAATGGTGAAATGGTATTCCCTCATTCATTCATTCCCTCATTCATTCCCTCATTCTCTAATTGTCAGAGAGCATGGTTAAGAATGAATCTAAACTCTAAAATCTAAACATCAAATATTCTAATAAATGAACACCCAACTAAAACTGGTTTTTATCAACCTGAAAAAATCGAAGCTTACGACCATTCTGAATTTAACAGGGTTGGTGAGTGCTTTCACGGCTTTTATACTCATTATGCTGTATGTCTGGCACGAGTACCAATACGATACTTACAATGAGCACTTTTCGGATATTTACAGGGTGGAGGTAAAACAGCCACGGCAGGATAAGACCTCGGTATATCTGATGGGGCCCACGGGAGAAACCATAACCAATGAATTTCCGGAAATTGAGACCTCAACCATTTATATGCCATGGGGAAGCTGGGAAGAAGGTTTCTTTCAATGGGAGACAGAGAGAGGGAAGGCCGATGGACTTGAGGTTTACGCCTATGGTGATGAAAATTTATCAGACATTTTTACATTCAATTTTTTAGAGGGAGAAGGACCAGATGCCTTGTCTCAGCCGGGAACTGGTATCATTTCTCAGAGTTTTGCCCAAAAAGCCTGGGGTGAAACCAATGTAACAGGTAAGCAGTTAAAGCATGGAGATGAGTATTTTACTGTTACCGGTGTTTATGAAGATCTGCCTCAGAACTCGGTTGTTCAGGCTTCAATAATTTTAAGATTGCGTGAAAGTAGTCACCATATTCAGCGGGCACAAACCTGGAGTATTGTTAATTATCCCACGTTTATCCGTGTAAAACCGGGTACCGATGCAGAGGGTTTGCAGCATAAGATTAATCAACAATCGGCAAGTATTGAGAAATATAACAAGTTTTTGAATGAGGGAGAATCTGTGCAATTGGTGCTACGGCCTTTGGGCGAACTGCATTTTACGACGGGAGTAGCTGAGACACCCCTTTTCTCTTCTAACAATAAAACATTTGTGGATGCCCTTTTTCTGGTGGGAATATTAATTGTTATTGTGGCACTCATTAACTACATTAACCTTTCTACGGCTTCAATTCCTCAGCGTATAAAAAGTGTAAGTATATTCAGGATTCTTGGAGGAAGTCGTTTTAATGTCAGCAAAAACATTATATTGGAAAGCTTGATAATATTTGGAACTTCCTTCCTCTTGGCCACACTGCTTGCTTTTTATCTGATCCATGAATTCTCCCCAACTTTGCTGGGCTTTAGCTTACCTTTTTTTGAGGATTTCTGGCTTTTTGGGGCACTTGGCTTGTCTATTGTTTTGTTTGCTGTTGCAGCCGGTGCTTATCAGTCCTGGCAAATAACCACTCATAAGCCCATCATTTCCCTGAAGAGGTTCAATGGCCGACAAAAAGGAACTTTAAGAGCCGTCCTGACAGTCACTCAGTTCGCCGCTACCATTGCACTGATTATAGCCTCGGCAGGGGTTATCAAACAGGTGAAATTCATGGAAGGCAGTTACCTGGGATACAATAAAGACAATACGTTGGTGGTACGCATGAATCAGGATCTGCGCGATAAATACAACCATTTTGAAGAACGCTTACTGGAATCCCCTAACATCAAAGAAGTAGCTTTTTCAAGGGCTGTTCCCGGTTATGCCAAGGAGATGAATTCCTTCGTTGTGGATGGCCAGCGCTGCCAGGTTTGGTACTGGGCAGTTGATGAATCCTATATCCCAATGATGGATTTTCAGTTGAAAGAGGGAAGATTTTTCAGAGAGGGCGAAGGAGATCTGAACAATATTATCTGCAATGAAGCTGCAGCCCAAAAGTATGGCTGGAACTTAGGCACAGAAGTGAATAATGGGGTATTGGTGGGAATTCTAAAGGACTTCAATTATGTATCATTAAGGGAAAATGTGGAACCGTTTGTTTTTTGGTACAACGAAAATCCACGTTATTTTGGAAATGTGAGTGTGAAATTTTCCGCGACCAATGTTAAAGAGGCTCTTTCAGATGTAAGAACGGTTTACCGGGAGTTGAGCCCCGAACTACCCTTCAGATATTTCTTTCTGGATGAACACATGGAAGCATTATATCGCAACGAAAGCCGTCAGGCCGGATTCATCATTGCCTTTAGCTTTTTGTCCATTATTGTCTCCATTTTGGGGATTGTGGGGCTTTCAATATTTATCAGTCTTTACAAAACCAAAGAGATAGGTGTTCGAAAAGTAAACGGGGCTACAATCACTGAAGTAATGACCATGTTGAACAGGGATTTTTTGAAGTGGGTATTAATAGCTTTTGTGATTGCTGCTCCTCTGGGATGGCTGGCTGTAAACAGGTGGCTTGAAAATTTTGCTTATCGCACAACCTTGAATTGGTGGATTTTTGCCTTGTCCGGGATTTTGGCTCTGGTTATGGCTCTTTTGGCCGTGAGTTGGCAAAGCTGGAAGGCGGCTACCAGAAACCCGGCAGAGGTATTGCGGGATGAGTGAGCAGAGGGGAGGGTGAATGATAGAAGGGTAGAAAGGTATTCCTCATTCATTCATCCATTCTCTCAATCCCTCATTAGTTCCTCGCTTTCACCAGGTAAATACAAATTATTTCTACAATAAACCGAAAAGATGATTATCAAAAATGCAAAGCTGGCATTCAGGAGTTTGCTGAAAAACAAGACAGTCAGTATCCTTAATCTAACCGGTCTCACTGTAGGGGTGACGGTAAGTTTGCTCATTTTTATATTTGTCATGAAAGAGCAGAGCACCGACCAGTTTATCCCTCAAGTGGAGGATGTTTATTGCCTAACCAATAATAACAGCACCTATCTGTCCCAGAATATGGTGAATCTTGTTAAGGATGAGATTCCTGAAGTGGATAAGGTAACTTATTGCACGGTGGATTGGTCCCCTCAGATCTTTTTGGAAAGAGACAATCAAAGTTTTAAGGTGAATAAAATGCTCACAGCCGATTCCTGTTTCTTCAGGGTCTTTCAGTTTGAGCCCGTATGGGGCGATCCCGGGAAGGCGATAAACTCCACCAATAAAGTGGTTCTCACCCGTTCGTTATCGCAAAGGATATTTGGCGATGAAAATCCGGTAGGGAAAACTGTAACCTATAATGCTACTTATCTGCAAAATGAAGAGGTTGAAGTGGGTGCCGTAATTGAGGATTTTCCTCAGAATTCTTCCTGGGACTTTGATGTAGTTTTATCATTCCAGACAAACTATAAAATTGATTGGTATGTCGACAATATGCAACATTGGGGAACTCAGAATTACAAAGGGTTTGTCCGTATTAACAACAATGCCTCTGTCAGGTATGTGAGTAATAAACTTGAAAATATTTCTTTAGATAAAGTACCTGATGACTTTAAAAAGGAGATCAGTTTTAGTTTGTTTCCTTTTAATCGGGTTTATTTTCATTTGCCTGAATTGACTATGTTGAAGCATGGGGATCCACTAACCCTTTCAATAATCGGGATAACAGGAGTCCTGATTCTGTTACTGGCTTGCATCAATTACATAAATATGGTGACAGCCCAGAGAGAGAAGAGGTATAAGAATGTCGGTATTTTTAAGACAATGGGGAGCAGTCGAAGACGGATAATTCAGCAGGTGACCATTGAATCGGGACTGCTTTTAGTCATTTCCATAGCAGTATCTGTTGTTTTGGTAATCGCATCTCTCGATTGGATTAATCATCTTACCAACTCAGGTTTTACCGTGAGGAATATGCTCGAGCCTGAATATGTAGTTTTACCCTTGGGAATGCTGGTCGTTATGTTGATATTAACAGGTGTTATTCCCGGATATATTTTTAGTAAGAAGTCGCCCACTTTATTGTTGAAAAAACAGGTCTCCGGCAAGAAGAGCAATCTTTTTAGAAATGGATTATTGGTATTCCAATTCTCGGTATCTATAGCCTTGATAGCAGCCATTTTGTTGATTAACCGGCAAAACAGTTATATGCAGGAGCAAGATGCAGGATTTGCAAAAGACAATATAGTCTATTTCAATATTAATGATGATGTCCGTGAGAATATTGAGGCCCTGAAAAATGAGCTCAACAATATTCCTGAAATTATTGATTTTACCTTCTCGGAAAATGTACTTGTCCACAATGATCAAAACTGGGGACGGGAGTTCATAAATAAAGGGGAGAAATACGATATCTCATTTTCAAAATTAGCTGTGACGCCCAATTTTTTCGATTTCTTTGGAATAGAGCTCACGGAAGGGAAAGGATTTAATGAACACTCCAAAGAGAAGTGGGACCTTGTTTTGAATGAGACGGTTAAACAACAGTATAACCTTCAAAATATCGGGGATGCCCGTATGATCACTTCTGATCCTGGTGAAGGAAGGATCATTGGAGTGGCTGAGGATATCCACTTTGAGTCTTTGCATGTTCCTGTGCGGTCGGCCATTTATATGTGTTCCGGAGATTGTGATGAGGTGCTTTACCTTAAAATAAATGCCGGTAATTTTGCCAATTTCCAAAAAACCATCAATAAGGTTGGAGCAACCTGGCGGGAGCTTTCTCCAAACTTTCCGATGGAACATCATTTTCTGGACCAGTCGTGGGAAGCATTGTATGCAAAGGATCGTCAGTTTCAGAAAATACTTCTTTATGCCACGCTTATTTCTATTCTCCTTTCCTGCTTTGGTCTTTTGGGATTGACCTATTTTGTAATGGAACGTCGAACCAAAGAAATTGGTGTGCGCAAAGTTAATGGAGCTAGTGAAATGGAGATTCTGACTTTGCTTAATAAAGATTTTCTGAAATGGGTGGCTCTGGCTTTTACAATAGCTACGCCTGTGGCCTGGTATACCATGGACCGGTGGCTTCAAAATTTTGCTTACAAGGTTGAAATTAGTTGGTGGCTCTTTGCTTTGTCGGGCCTTTTGTCTTTGGGTATTGCCTTGCTTACAGTGAGTTGGCAGAGTTGGCGGGCAGCCACCCGGAACCCTGTGGAGGCTCTCAGGGATGAATGATGCGGCAAGGAGCATAGAGCAGAGGGCAAGGAGAAAAAGGTATGATGGTGAAAGGATGGAAAGGCAGGAAGGATGGATGGTATTCACTCATTCTCTCATTCCCTCATTCCCTAAATTCCTTCATTCCCTCATTCCTTCATTCTCTCACTCCCTCATTCCCTCATTCCCTCATTTTTTCATTCTCCCATTCCTTCCCTGGCTCATTATTGTGCCGCAGCACTTTTCCTGATTCTGAAGAAAAAATATACAATGGTAAGTGCGCCATACAGAGCCGCCTGTGCATAAAGGAACAATATTTCGCTTTTTATACCTGATAAACCTGTTCCCATTATTCTTAATCTTAAGTAGGCTGGTATCGCTGTGGTGGCTGGAAAAATTTTTGACAGTTCCACCAGCCATTGGGGCATGGCAGATACCGGCCAGGAGACTCCGCTAACGAACAAAGCGATGGGCGACAGAAACATCATGAAAACGATGGAGGACTCGCGGTGTTTGAAAAGGGTTGACAATCCGATCCCGAGGAATATCACTGCGATCAGAAAAGGGAAAAGTAATAATAGTACGTCGGTCATTTCAGCCTTGTCAGGGAAGCTGAACCAGTGGTGGACCAGCACGATTGCCAGTCCAATATTCATCATAGAAATTAGAAGATAAGCTCCGGCTTTACCAAAAATAAGTGGCAAAACCTCTCTTTTTTGTTTGTCCGGGGTTAATACAAAGGGGGTATTTTTCGATTCGGAGAATGATCCGCCCATGATGCCAATTCCAATCAGCAAGGTTTGCTGAAGGATAAGAATGATTAGTCCCGGCATTATGAAACTGCCATAGGAAGAGGAAGGATTATAAAGGATATGTGTTTGTGCATCAATGGGGCTGTTGGAGATTTCTGCCTGCCTGAATGACTGTCCTTCTGCCATATACCGTTTAATGGAAATGCCTCCTGAAAAATAAGCATTGACATAGGAAGCAGCTGTATATTGTGTTTTGTACTTCAGAAAATAACTGCCATCCGCATAGACCGCTACATGCGTTGGTTGTTCTTTTAGTATATCCTTTTCAAAGTTTTGGGGGATAAGAATTACTCCGGTAATTTTGTTGTCCATGAAAAGTTGCTCTGCTTCACTGAGACTTGCAGGTTCTATGGTTACAGCCACCTCACTTGTTCCATCAAGCATCGATATGTATTTTCGACTCAGAGAGCTCTGGTCAAGATCCACCACCCCCACAGGCAAATCGGTGAGTACTTCATTGGAATAACCAATGGAATAGATGACAGGATAGATGATCATGGCCCCGATGAGAATCAGCAAAGCCCCACTGTCCGAGAAAATAGACTTTAGCTCTTGTAGCAGATGGCGGGCTGTTAATTCTAAACTGTTGATATTATCTTTTGTCGTTTGCATTGTTTAATTTTTTACTTTTTTCCCCAGTACTTTTCCTCTTTTAAACAACGTTTATACAGAGGTAAAAACGCTATAGAGACCACCATGAAAAGAAGGATATAGCACAAATAAGGGAGTGCCTCACTGATAGGGGCTCCACGCATCGATTGTGAAATCATAATTTTCTCCCACCATGTAAATGGAAACAATACAGTGAAATAGCGGGCCAAAAGAGGCATGCCTTCTGTTGGAAAGGTTAATCCGGAAAAGGTGATACCCATCATTACATATGCCCCGCCCAGAGAAAGTGATAGTCTTAGATTACTGGTGGCAGCGACCAGCATAATACCCATCAGCTGGTAGGTTAGTATCGTTATAAATTGACCAATAAAGATGAATGTGTAACTGCCGTTGAGAGGCATTCCTTCCACCTCGTAAAGCAGGAAATTGATGAACATGGCAAATCCCCAGAATATAATCGTGTATGGAAGCATTTTCCCTAAAACAGAAAGTCGTACGCTGTTGTCTCCTGCTGCAAGTAATCCGGGGCCGGTACCACGTTTTAGCTCATTCCCGAATGTATAAATCGACGCAAGAAATGTAAACAAATACAGCATGACATACAGCAGGGCCGAATTAAGGAAATAATTGTAATTGGAGTATGGATTAAATAGCACATGCTTGTCAAGTCTGACAGGCATGACTCTTGCCATGGCCTGCTGCTGATTTTTTCCCGAGAGTATCAGTTTCTTCATTTGAATGCCACCTGAGATGGTTTTCAACGTGGTAAGAACCGAGCGCTGGATAATACCAGCTTTTAGCACATTGGTTCCGTTGATGTAAACGGGAACTGAAGCCTTTGTGCCCTGAAAGACCGATTTTTCCAGATCATCAGGAAGCAGTATTATGGCATCAACTTTTGCCTGTTGAAGAAGTTCACGGGCCTGAAAAATATCCACCGGCTTGTATGAAACAGCCACGTCTGACGCAGCATCCAACGCATTACTTATTTTTACCGACAGCACAGAATTATCTTCGTCAACCACTGCTATGGGGAAATCCCGTGTTGTTCCCTGCCTGAATATCAGGTAGAGTAAAAGAATTCCGATCAGAGGTCCGCTAAACAGCAGAAACCGGTATGCATGATTCTGTTTTATCCGTTCTGTCTCTCTTCGGATGACATTAAATACCGCATGTTTCTTCAGTTCTTCCATTCTATTCCATTTCAGAAAGGTTAACAACAGCAGTCATGCCAGGTCTTAAACCTTCTATTTTTGAAACAGGTCGCGCTTCTACTTCAAATGATTTTAAGTCGAAATCTCCGGATGTTTTTGTTGCATCCCAGCGGGCAAAACTGCCGGATGGACTGATGTAGGAGACTTTGAATTTGAATGTGCCTTCCAGTGCCGGAAGTGTGGCATTAAAAGTGGTGCCCATGCTGAAATGATTTAGGTAATCTTCTCTGATATAAAAGGTTACCCAAATGTCATTTAGATTAAGCAGGGTAACAACCGGAAATCCGGTGGAAACCAATTCGCCTTTTTCAACATTCACACCGGAAACTTCTCCATCCGAGATGGCGTGAATAGTAGTCTCGTCAAGATATGCCTGTACCTGATCTATGGCTGCGTCGGCGCGCTTCACCAGTGCCCGTGCCGCCTCTTTGTCTTCTATTCTGGCCCCTTTTTCTGCTTTTTGCCATACCAGCCTGGCCGCTTTGGATGTTTCGCGTGCTGCTTTCATTTTAGTTTCTGCCTCATCGCGTTGTTGTTCAGGTACAACGCCTTCATCGTATAAATTACTGATCCGTGCGAAGGTTTTTTCAGCAAACCTGGCCGCTGCTTCTGCTTTAACATAAACGCTGTAAGCGGCAGCGATGTCTTCCTGTCGGGCTCCGTTGTTTGCTTTTCGGCTTTGAGCACCGGCAGCCAGCCTTGCAGCATTAGCCTCTGCTAGTTTTGCATCAATTTCGGGGCTGCTGATGGAAAAAATAAGATCACCCTTTTTTACTTTTTCGCCTCTTTTTACGGCGACGTTGCTCACTCTTCCGGGAACCTTCGAAGCAATATTGAATTGCCTTGCTTCAATTTCACCCTGAAGGATTTTTTGTTCTGGTTTCAGTATGGTAATGAAAGTATAAACGATAAAAGCAACAATGGCTGCCAGAACAATGGCGGTGCTTAATGTCTTTTTATTCATTCGTTTTGAGTTTTATTATTTTTTGTAATTGGTTATTCATTGTGACTTTGTATTCTTTTTTGCTTTACAGCGACTCAAGAATCGTGTTTTCTCCCTTGCTGTAATTAAGGAATTGCTCAGGAGTACCTGTCGTTTGGAAAAATAAAGACAGGGCCACATCATAGTCGTACAACACTTTCAGCCGTTTGGCTTTTACCTGTAGTATTTTGGTATGTGCTTCAACTACCGATGAAGACGTAGCGAGCCCTTCGCTGAAAGCTTTTTCAGTACTTGAGCAGTATTCCCGGGCCAGCTGCAAAGTCGTTTCCAATTCTGTTTTCTGCTCCATCTGCATGCGGAGTTCATGAAAAAGTTTTGTGAGATATGCTGTAAGATCATCGTCTGCTTTTTGTTTGGCATATTTCACCTGGTGTTGAAGGGCCGAACTGGAGCGTATGTCGTTTTTGCGTGTCATGCCTTCAAAAAGGGTCCATTTCAGTCCTACACCCACCAGCCAATCAGGAGTGTAGGGCGAAAGATCTTTGTCTACAATGTTGTAATTTCCCATAGCTGCCACAGAAGGCAGATATGCATTTTTCTCGATGCGGTGCTTTATCTCAACAAGTTCTTTTTTGTCTTCGATTTGTTTTAATTGCGGATTAAAACTTTTAGCAGTCTCAATCCAGTGGGCTAAATTTTCAATGTTTTTGTTGATGAACAGTTGGCTAATAGGCATAACTTGTTGAAGTGAATCATAGGCCAGCGTTGCAGCCAACCCCGATCGGATAATTTCAACGTTCCGCTTTGCCTGCTTAAGTTCCCGTTCTGCTTCGTTTTTCGCGACTTTCGAATGTAAAAGCTCCACTTTGGCAATCATTCCGTTTTGGAAAAGTTGGTCGGCATCGTGGTAATGATTATTAAGGCTCTCCAGCATTTGTTTCTTAAGTTTTACTACTTCCATACCGAGTACCAGTCCGTAATACCTTGAAACCAGCTCCGTCAGAAGTTTTCCTTCGGTGTGTCTTAACTCTTCCTTGCTGATGTCATGTTTGACATTGGCCGCATGGTTGGCACCATTTATTTTTCCACCTGCATAAATTGGCCACACAAATCCGGCCGACACCACGGCGAAATTCTTTTCCTGTATCATTTTGTCCCATTCGCCTGATTTTATCTCTTCCTCTGCTGCCAGAAGTTGTTGGCGTACCGCTGCCGTACTTTGTGCATCAGGAAGAGTAGGAACCTGCTGGTTCGTTGCCGGGTCAGGATTGGGCACTCCGCTGAAAACACCAAAATTCCCAAGGGTATTGTATAGTGGAGTGATGGCATCTCTGACGGGAGTGAGATCAAGATGCAACGGATCGGACATGGATACTGCCTGCGCATTTAATGCCACTCTGGGATACCTTAAACCACGACGTGATTTTATTTCAAATTCCCTTTGCTTTATTTCTTCCCGTTGCCGTTGCAAAGCTGGATTGTATTCCGACATCATTAGCACAGCATCCTCAAATGTCAGCAGATGAGGTGTCTGGGCGTGCCCTTCCAATGGGAATAGAAGGAGCAAGAAAAAAAGTCCGGGAAATACACTTTTTAAATTCATTAGACTTTATTTTAAAAACTTAGTTATGAGGTAAAAGAGATGCTTCTCTTCCAATTCTGAGATGATTACTTCTTTATTATGACTCTTTTTAAATCGCTGATTGATGTACTGAAGGCTGTTGATGAAAAGTATAAGGTAAAGATCGTCTTCGGTGATTCGCGGATCGAGACAGTTGGATTTTTGCCCCCGTTCTTTTAGCTTTTTTATAACCTGAAAGTTGTTCTCCCTGATAATGGGGTCGATGGCAAAGCTGTAATCATTCGAAAGAACATACAGGAATTTAACCTTGATGGGTTCTGTGTTAGCCAGCTTTACAAATCGGTGAATGATGGTCTCGATGCTTTCAATAAACGGAGCATTGTCCGGCTCCAGTTCTTCAAAAAGGATGATGAATTCCTGATACACTTCCTGAAAGATGGCATTAACCATTTCATATTTACCTTTGTAATGCATGTAGAAATATCCTGCGGCCACGCCTGCATCCTTTGATATCAGAGCTGCAGATGCTCCTCCGAAGCCATTTTCAACAACCAGTTTCATGGTTGATTGTTTCAGTCGTTCAATTTTGTTTTTGTCTGTAATTCTTGCCATGTCTTTAAAATGAATGAATGTTCATTTATTAATTGCGAATTAACTAATTGTTTCTTAATAATCCGCTATCATTCGGACTGTTTTAACATATATTTGGCAATATTAACCTGTAATGGGAGAGGCTGATGATTCCCAAAAAGCAACAGGAAAATAAACAGAACAGGCAGATGGATGTAACAAATGGCAGAGGGTAGACGTCATGTCATTAGAATAGTAATAAACTTTTATGTGAAAATGATAAAGCGTTTGTTAAGATGCTGACTTTGTGATGTTTTTGTGTATGCATTTCAGTGGCAGATATGAATACATCAGGCAGCATGCTCGACTTATAAGACTAAAACTTAATTCAATATTGTAGACATGAAAACACTTTTAATTATTCTGGGAATTGTTTTTTCGTTGAATCTTTCGGCAGAGAAAAACATAGATGCTGAAGAAATTATTAACATGATCGACCGGGGGCAGGCGGTTAATCTTGAAGGAATGAAAATTGAAGGGATTTTAGATCTCACTGACCTGAAAAACCGCCAGAGGGAAAGAGGCAACAAAGATTCCTATTTTAGTACTGTCGATGTGGAATTGACTTTTGTAGACTGTACTTTTTCCGATGAGGTTTTGGCTTTTTATTGTGAAGATTTTTCCGATGAATGTTATCGGGCTGATTTTAAGGAGTCTGTAACTTTTATTGGCTGCAACTTCCAGGACGAGACTTCATTCAAGTACTCAGAATTCTCGGAAGAGGTTGTTTTTAATAACAATACCTTTACTCACGAAGCCAATTTTAAGTATTCAAAATTCAGAAGTGAAACAAGTTTCTTAGGATGCCATTTTGAGGATGAAGCCAATTTTAAATACACTGAATTCTCCGGATTTGTAAATTTTCATGAAGGTCAGTTTATGGATGAAGCCAGTTTCAAATACACAAAATTTCATAATGGTGCCATGTTTAGCAATGTGCATTTTCACGAAGAGGTTGATTTTAAATACACCAAATATTCGGGCGATGTGGGTTTTGAAGGGGCTCAATTTGATGGGGAAGTGGATCAAAAATATTCGCATATACTTCAAAACTCCAAATAGCCAGGATACAAAATGGGCGTGTTCAAAAAGTAGTAATACTAAATACGTGTCATGATGGGCTTAATCGAAGAATCTGTTTTCAAACGCTCAGATTCTTCGATAAGTTCAGAAACATATAAAATTAGAAATTTTGAGATTACCCCTTTATCATCTGCCTTCTCTCTTCTAAACTTCTGCCTGCTACCACTCTTAACCTTCATTTAACCTATTCCCGGTTTTAACCCTGTAATTTTGCAATTTTGTTAAAACCCGGGTATGCTCAAAAAGAAGGATTTCGGAAAAGATTTTAAATGGGGTGTCACCATTAGTGCCTTTCAGAATGAGGGTGCCGCTTTTGAGGACGGCAAGTCGGCCAGTATATGGGACACTTTTACATCGGACTCAGAGAATGTCAATGATGGAGAATCTCCGGGAAGTACTTCAGATTTCTACCACAATTATAAGAAGGATATTAAACGGGCCCGTAAACTTGGTTTTAAAGTCTTTCGTTTCTCTCTCTCCTGGCCCCGCATCATCCCTGATGGAAAAGGGGAGCCAAATCCATTGGGCATTGACTTTTACAACCGGGTAATAGATACTTGTCTGAAACAAAGTCTTGAGCCCTGGGTAACCATCTATCACTGGGATTTGCCACAGGTTTTGGAAGATGAAGGTGGATGGACCAACCGGGAAATTCTTCAATGGTTTTCGAATTATGTAGAAGTGGTGACTTCTGCATTTGGCGATCGTGTGAAGCACTGGATTGTGATGAACGAACCTATGACCTTTGTGGGCCTGGGATATTTTACCGGATACCATGCACCCGGCCGCAACGGAATTGGTAATTTCATGAAGGCAGCCCATCATGCAACTTTGTGCATGGCTGAAGGGGGAAGAATCGTAAAAAGAAATGTCGGGGATGCAGAGGTAGGAGTGGCACTCTCCTGTTCTTATGTAAGACCTGTTAATAAGATTCTCTTCAATCGAAGAGCAGCCAGGCGAGTGGAGGGATTGCTAAATCGCTTTTTTATTGAACCGCTATTGGGTCTGGGCTATCCAACCGATATAATACCGGCACTGAACATTATTAAAAGTAATTTCCAGCCGGGCGATGAGGAGCGTCTTGCTTTTGATTTCGACTTCATTGGGTTGCAATATTATTTTCGTGTAGTGGCCAAATTTAGTCTCTTTCCTCCCGTGTTGTTTGCCACAGAAGTTCCTCCATGGAGCAGAAAAACTAAACTAAACAGCATGGGACTGGATGTCTATCCCAAAGGACTCTCTTCTTTGCTCAATTTTTACTCAAAATACGATAGCATCAGGAAGATTATTCTAACAGAGAGTGGCGTTTGCTATCCCGATTTTTTGCGTGGCGACAAGGTTAATGATGCCCGGCGCAAAAAATACCATCAGAAAATGCTGAAGCAGGTTAAAAAAGCGATTAAAAGAGATATCCCTGTGGGCGGTTACTTTGTATGGACGCTTGTGGATAATTTTGAATGGCGGGAAGGCTTTAAGCCAAGGTTTGGGTTGGTTTACAACGATTTTAAAACACAAAAGCGCACAGTGAAAGCTTCCGGAAAATGGTTTAAAAAATTCTTGAGAGAGGACTGATGCAGTTAAAGACTTTTTTCAATGAGGTCATTTACAGGGAATACTCCGTTAAACTTTTATAAAAGTCTAAAGTTCAAACTCTTGCGAGTGAATGAGCTTTCGTCTTAAAGCTCAAATTATCAGCATTATATGATTTATCTTAAATCTTATATCTAAAAGTCTAACGATCTATTGAACAGGTGTACTATGGCAATAATATATACGACCCTAAAAGTGGCTGTTGGGAGTTAACATTACAATATTTGGGAGGGATTAACCCGTTTCGATTTTTTGAAAAAAGTCTCAGACTTTCATCACCGGAAACAGACATTTGAAGCAACTTCCTCTATTTGGGGTACTTTCCACCCTGAGGATTCCTTCATGAATATCAATAAACTCTTTACACAATAATAGCCCCAGGCCGGAACCCTCTTCATCATTGGTGCCTTTGATGGAGGAGTTCTTCTTTATGGCAAACAGGTTATCAATTTGTTCTTTTGTCATTCCTACTCCGTTGTCCACAATGGCAACTTCGGTGTAGTCTTTGTTTTCAATTGTAACTTGCCGGGCTTTTATTTCTATCTGGCCATTGATAAAGGTGTACTTAATAGCGTTTGTAATCAGATTTCTGATAATGGTTTGAACCATTTGAAGGTCAGCATATAGATGTAAATCTGAAGAGATATTACAGCTGATTTGGATAGACTTATTATCGGCCTGTGCTTTAAGGATATCCAGCTCTTTTTTTACGATAGTAAAAGCATTGTGCTTAAGTGGGGTGTATTGAATGGTCTTGTTTTGCGCCCTGGCCCAGCTCAGCAGGTTCTCCAAAAGCTTATAAGTATGTTTAATGGAATTGTTAATGGAAATCAGGAAGGATTTTCTTTCTTCCTCTCCTAATTCATCATGAGTTATTAATGCGTCTGATATTCCCCAAACAACACTTATAGGGTTTTTGAGGTCATGGGCAATTATGCCCAGAAAGCGGTCCTTTGTAGCATTACTTTTATTGAGATCTTCATTTTTCTTTTGAATCTCTTCTTTATTCCGAAGGGCTTCCCTGGCTTTTTCATCCAGCTCTTTGTTTATTTTTAAGGTTTCATTGTATAAAGATTGGGTTTTCTCCTGTTCCTGTTTTAGCAAGTGATTTGATTTAAAAAGTCTGAATCTGAGATTGTATTGAATTCTGTTGATGATGAAGCCCAGAATCAGAATAGGATATATGTCAACGAGGGTAAAAAACTCCTTACTCGAGGGCTTTCCAAATACAAAAAGGACACTGGTAAATAAAATTACCGGCAGTGCATAAATAAAAGATGTAGTCCTTGTATTAAGTTTATTGTCCAGCGAAATAACAAAAATAATCAGAATGGTGCCTGTGACGCTTGGTGCCAGGGCATCCTGGTGTAAATGAATGAGAATTTTACCAAACATCATGAATTGAAGCGCTACATAATTAATTTGGTATAAAACCGATTTTAATTTGTAGCGATTTTTTTTGTTTATCAGATGAATGATAAGAATGACCAGAATGAGGGTTAGCGGTAAAATCCGCATGGAAGCAGCTTTTAGATTTTCTCTCACAAACCAATCGGCATACATGTAATAGGCCAAAATAATAAAGCCTGTTACAAGAATGGAAGTGAGGTTTTTTAGAAAAACCGCTTTTAAATAGGCTTCAAAACCTTTTTTGATATTTACCGGATCTTCCGTCATACACTACTTTTCATATCCCCTGCAATAGGGATCTTGTTGCCTAACCATGCTCTTTTGAGTAATCCTACAGATGATTTTTCTGAAAAATCTAAGGCTGTAGTTTAATTTTGTGTTGTTAATTTCAATAAATCCAAAGAAATAGGAACAAGCGTAACACAGTAAATGGGAATTTATGGACACGCACTAATTAAAGTTTTGAATGAGCGTCTTATTGTTCTTTTCATAAAAAATCAAACATGCAATTGTAAATTTAAGCCCAAATTAATAAAAAACGGGAACCTGGCATTTGTGTGATCGGTAGCCAGTTTCCCGTTTATGGAAAAATATTTTGCTCTGATTAATAACGGAAGATAAAGCTTCCGCTATTAATAATTCCTCTATCGTCTATTCTACATATTCCAATTCCCATTGAGCACTAAACCAGCCTTGCTCTATGGTTTGGCATTCTAATATTTCCCATTCGTGATGAATGTAACGATCCGACTTCCATTTATTCCTTATTTTGACGTATTTGCCGTCTACTTCATATAATTCCCATTTGGCACTATCCCAGCCAGGATCTATGGCAGTACATTGAAGGCCGTCGTTTTCTGTGTTTAAATAGGTTCCTTTCCAACGGTTTTTGATTCTTACGTAATTGCCTTCGCCTGATGGTTCAATAATCCATTGACAACTATGTGCGCCAAGACCGATATTTGATGAGCGAACTGGTCCGTTCTCAATATGAATATACCCGTTTTTATGACGGTTTTTTAAGCGAACCAGAGTATTGTATGCTACCGCAGTTCCCTGTGAATCGCTTGCCCATATAGCTCTTGCCCCCGGCGCATGAATAACCAGGTTGCCATCATCTTGTAAAAACAGGGTTTCGCCACCCTGTCCGTGCGAATTGGCAGACCATTCTGCATGGTCAGGTGAAGTGCGTATGAAAAAGTTGCCATCCTTTTGGAAGCGCAGTTCCATGGCTCCCCTCCAATGTGAACCTGAGTACCAGATTCCGTTTCCATTCTGGATGATTACCATATTTCCGTCTTTTTGGAAATCTAACCTGTATTGTCCATTTTTTGAGCGCAACACCGTTTCACCGGGCATCCAGGTTTTTGTGCTGATATTGCTCCAGGCTCTTTCTCCTACGGTTGACCATATAACTTTTGACCCAGGTGCGTGAATTACAACTTCTCCTGAGTTTTCAAGTGACAGGGCCTCACCACCTTTACCATGGCAGTTGGCTGCCCATAAAACGCCCTCATCATTAAATACCAAAAGATTGCCATCCTGCTGGAATCTCAATCCTGTTGCCTCTTTGTTTGCGGTATTTGAAGTCCACTTTACTTCATTCCCGTTGCGGTAAAGTACCAGGTTGCCATCGGTTTGAAAAATCATGGAATAGACGCCATTCGTGGATTGCAAAACGGTTTCTCCGGGCTTCCATGTTCTGTCACCATTTAAATTCCATGCTTTATTAAGCATGTTAACTGGTTTTATGTCCCACATGGCACTAAATGCTCCGTCACCCATTTCGCTACAAATGAGGGCTCCTGTTTCAATATTTAGTAAAGTTCCTTTCCACCTGTTGCGCAATCGTACAAATTCGGTACCCGGTACACTCTCCATTTTCCATTGTGCACTATGCCATCCGGGGGCGATCTCACCGGCCTCAACTTTGCCATTCTCTATATGCAGGTAAGTGCCCTTATTGGCATTTTTTATCTTGATGTATTCAGGTGATCCAATCACAGGTTCTATCTCCCATCGGGCACTTATCCATTCCTGTTGGATGTTACCGCTGGCAATATTCGGGTTTTCATGGTGGAGAGCCTGATCCGGTTTCCATCTATTATATATTTGAACAGGACTGCTGCCATTGGTCATAAGCCTTTTCCATAGCTCGTTTCTCAGATCAACATGTTGCTGATATTTTTCATTGACTAATCTCCGGTATTCATTCCCATAACGGGTAACATCGCCGGGATCTTTGTCAAAGCCTTTGTAGAGATCATCGTAAAATATAGCATCCCATTTGTATTCAAGATCATTGATCAGTCTGTACCAATCTTCTTTAATGGCATTGGCCCTCAGGATACTGGATTCTGCAGGTGATGTGCCAATAAGTTTTATGATTGCCGGATTAACCTGACTGTAGAATTCTAATACTGCCCTGTTTGAAGCGTGAAAAATCGGTTCTCTTAAATCGTTGGCCCTGTTGGGAACACAACTTGAAAAACAATCGGGATGGTCAGATAAAATAGTTCCGTGCCTTGCATGACTGCTAAATTCGGCAACATGTCCTGCGAAATTTCCAAGCTCGTTGAAGCCTTTCTGGGCAATGTGAATAGATGCGCTAACAGCAGGACCGGCAACGCTTTTTACTCTTTTGCTTATCTCACCAACAGCATTAAATACCCCCGGGAATTTATCTCTTAATTTATTAAAAACCCCGTGGGCGATAGCTTCAGGATCAAGCGTTGCTTCGAATTTAAAATTATAGTTCTGATCCATTACCCGCATTTCGACGTGGGTTTCCCCTCCCATTTCCATGCTTTGCAAGCTTCCTGACATGTCAATGTAAAGGCGTTTAATCTCAGCATCTTCAAATACTTTCTCAACGGCAGAGGCCAAAAATCCAACTTTGTGGGCTTCGTTCATCAAAAACTTTTTGGCATCCACATCAAAGTCGGCATGAAGAACAAATTGATCTTCCATGTCGAAATGGTATTGAAAGCCACCTGTTAAAAGGTCGCAGACTTCTGCATCGCCTGACAGCTCAAATCCTTTTTCCATGTCATATTCTCCCACTTCCAGTTTGGTTGGAGAAAACTGAATGACAGAGTTGGTGAGTGAATAACATTCGGGAAAAATATTGGGAACCTTTAGCCCAAATCCTTCCCTCAGAATTTTAGCCATGTCGTTGGCGGTCATTTTATCCACACGAGTGGCGTAAAGTCCAATTTGTTTATCGGCCGGGGCTACGGATATGTAAGCGGTAAATTGGTTGTCGAAAAGAATGGCATCGTTAATTGCAATCCCAATCTTGGTTGGAGTGGGGCTTCCGGGGATGTATCCAATTTCCAAAGCACCCCCGTTAAGAATGATGGAGTTATCCTTTACGAAAGTATTAATTCCAAAGGGATCGATCCATTCTGTCATGTAAGAACCGGCACCCTTTAGTTCCTGGGTAATCAGGTTATATCCGAAGGTAAAGTAGGTTTCCAGTTCGGGATCAACATCAGAGGGTTTGATCATGAGACCTGTGGTCACCTGAAGGTCCAGCGAACCTGCTTCGGCAGCGGTGCCCAAAGCGATAGACGAAAACTTAAAAACGGTTCCCGGGTTATCGATATGTACCAGTTCAATGGGATCAGGAAATGCAAGTTCTCCTTCCAGCTCAAATGTTCCTTTTCCGATTTTTGTTACGACTTCCATTGTTGGAGCCGATATTCTTAAAGCATCAAAAAGAGGTCTCAGGTTTCTTTTGGTATCCACCTTAGATTTTACTTGAAGTCCTTCCATAGAGGCCTCCAGCATTATGCTGTCCAAACCCAGTTTTGACATCATATTGTAACCGGGAAAGTTTGTTAGCTGCTCTATAGAAGCTTCTGTCGAGAGGCTCAGGGGTTGAATCGTTCCGGTGAAATCGAACTTCCCGTAACTCTTTAGGTCAAGGGTAAACTTATTTTCGTTTTTAATGTACGGTATGTCTCCCAGCCCTGCTATGGAAATACTGTTTTGGGCGAAGGAACAAAACACTACCGCCACTAGTAAAAATAAAGTTAACCTTATTTTTTTCATGTTTTTAAGTTTAAGAAAAGTTAATATGAAAGCTTAGTTGCTGTAAGATCGATAAATTGAAATTATATTATTCTTAACAGAGATATTTAATGATATACCGTTGGGTGAAAATTGCTTTTGACTTTCTGAGAAAGGATAACTAAATTTAAAGGAACAGACAAATCCTTGATGGTTTTTCTGCTGTTTTTTGTATAACTCCAAAACCACTCATCATGTCAGTTCCACAAGAACACATTATCGGTATTCATGTAGATGATCGGTACGACGAAGCCCAACAGGTACAGGAAATTCTCACCCGTTATGGTTGCTCAATCAGAACGCGGCTTGGATTGCATAACACCAATGGAAATAATTGTTCCGAGGTGGGCATTATTCTGCTTCAGCTTATTCCTGACAATGAAAAAGCCGGTGTTTTGGTCAGTGCCCTGAAAAAGGTTGAAGGCGTACAGATAAAGGAAATGGTATTTTAGTTTTTCTGTGTTGGTAAAAAATCACTAATTTGGCCTGCAAATTTTAGTGAGTCGAATAAATCAACCAATACAGATATGAACCTATTCATGATGATGCAGGCTGCCGGTGAGGCTGCGGCCCAGGGAGCAGAACTAGCCGAGGGAGAAGAAAAAGTCACCATTGATCTTATTGAACTTGTAATGCAGGGAGGTTGGATTATGATTCCGCTTTTCCTGCTTTCTTTTGTTGCCATTTATATCTTCATTGAACGTTATCTTGCTATCAAGAGGGCATCTCGTGAGGATAAAAGCTTTATGAACCGCATCAAAGATTACATCCACGACGGTAAAATTGATTCTGCCCTGGCTTTGTGCCAATCAAACAACAATCCTGTTTCGCGAATGATTGAAAAAGGAATCACTCGCATTGGACGCCCCTTACAGGATGTAAACACAGCCATTGAGAATGTTGGAAATCTTGAAGTAAGCCGTCTTGAAAAAGGCTTGCCCGTTTTGGCCACTGTTGCAGGAGGAGCACCTATGATAGGGTTTACCGGCACGGTTATTGGAATGATTAAATCGTTCTGGGAAATGGCCAATGCCGGAAGTAACATCGAAGTGGATATGCTGGCCGGAGGAATTTATACTGCACTGGTAACCACAGTTACCGGGTTGATTGTAGGTATTATTGCTTATTTTGCATACAACTGGCTGGTAGCAAGGGTTGAGAACGTTGTGTTTAAGATGGAGGCCCGTACCATGGAATTCATGGATTTGCTGAATGAACCGGCAGGTTAAGAAATGAGGGTAAGGGCAATTTCAGCTTGGTGATTAATGGAAACAAAACAACATTATGGCTTTAAAGTCAAGAAGTAAAATAAATGCAACATTCAGCATGTCGTCCATGACTGATGTGGTTTTTCTTTTGTTGATCTTTTTTATGATCACATCCACATTGGTGCATCCAACGGCTCTGAAATTATTGTTGCCTCAGAGCAAAAATCAAACAGCTGCCAAGCCATTGACAACTGTTTCGATTACCCGTAATTTGAATTTTTACGTTGAAGATCAGCGGGTCAGTTTTAATCAAATAGAGCCTCTTTTAAGAGAAAAGGTGGGCCAGAACCCGGAAACTTATATTTCACTTCATGTGGATGAAAACGTGCCTATGAAAGAGGTGGTAAGGGTAATGAATATTGCCAAACGGAATAAGTATAAACTTATTTTGGCTACACGGGCAAAGTGATTTTTGTCTGATAATATTATATCTAGAAATCTAATGATCTGTTTTTAATGGAGGATCGATCAAAAAAGGATAAACGTGCCGGAGTAATAGGAAGTACCATTTTTCATGGTTTGATTTTGATATTACTCATGATTTTGGGACTTTCCAGTATGCCACAGGAAGAAGAGGGGATATTGGTCGATTTCGGTGACTCCCAATCAGGAATGGGGGCAAGTGAACCGGTACGGAATGAACCTACCGGGCAAAAAAACACACCTCCCCCCGTTAGTAAGCCCGAGCAGGTCAGTCCGCCTCCGGCAACAACACCTGAAACATCAGAGGAAGCTGTCAATACTCAGGAATTTGAAGAGGCCCCGACTATAAGTGAAGAAGAAAAAGCCAAACAGGAAGCCGAAAAAAAGAGACTGGAAGAGGAAAGAAAAAGACAGGAAGAAATAGAGCGTCAGAAAAAAATAGAAGAAGAGCGTCAACGCCAGGAGGAGTTGGAGCGACAGAGAAAATTGGAGGAGGAGAGACGTAAACAAGAGGAACAGGAGCGTCAGGCTCAGGAAGCCCGAAACAACGTGTCTAATGCTTTTAGTAAGTCTGATGGAAGCAATTCTTCTCAAGGCGAGGCTGGTGGCTCCGGGAATCAGGGTGCACTTGGCGGTGAGCCCAATGTTGGTAATTACAATGGCTCCGGCAAAGGTGACAGTGGTACCGGATTTGACCTGAGTGGTCGTACCTTGAGTGGCGAATTGCCGAAACCGGAATACAATATTCAGGAAGAGGGAATTGTGGTAGTTGAAATAACGGTCGATCGCAATGGAAATGTGGTGAGTGCTGAACCTATACTTAAAGGTACCACGACTCAAAATTCTTACTTGTGGCGCATGGCACGTCAGGCAGCTTTAAAAGCCCGATTTAACAGCGATGGCGATGCCCCGGCATATCAGAAAGGGACCATTACTTATCACTTTAATCTTCAGTAAACCTTTCTTGAGCAGAGGAGACAGAAGGTTTTATATTTTGTAACACTTAGTCTAAATCGTAACAATAGACTCTAAGGGTACTGTAAATTCTTTATTATCAAAAAATATTAATCCCGGAAGATAGGGTATTATTCTTATTTAACTGGCAGCGAGCCAAACGAACAGAGATTAGCATACGGATACAGATGATTCGCCAGAAAAATTTTATGACGGAATTTTCTGTTGAAGAAAGTTTTAGGTTACTTGACGAGCAATTTAAGGAGACAGGTCCGGGCAAGATTTTTATAGCCATATAATGGGAAGAACTTTCACGGTCCTTTAATTTGCAAGAAAACAAGATTGGCCCGGATTGTCTATTTTATTCTCAAAAGGTGTGCCACGACCAGTGGTGAACGGAACCATATGGCAACCTGCCGCTCCCAGGGCTGTAGAAGCCACAAGGTCATTCCCCGGGGCACTGAGTAGATTCAGGCCTTTTGTGGTGAGTTGTTCACCATACTTCAAAACATCTTTTACTTTGTCTGTTCCACATTTTTGAGTACCACCAAGTGATTTTTCTTCAAGTGTTGAGAGGCCACCAGCTTTGTTTTCCGGTGAGGGATTTTCGTAAATGGGCTGCTTGTTTTCAAGGAAATAGCCATTGAAATCATTGATCAGGTGCACAGTTTTTTCAAATACTTCCTTGGTCTTGGCTCGATTCATTAAAAAAGTTTCAGCACCAAACATCTCGGGTACTTCTGCAAGGACAGTTGTTCTGCCTTGCGCCACGAGAAAATAAGAAAATGCACAAATAAAGGGTTGGCACTTATTTCGGAAAACCCGCCGGAGACTCCACTCTTAAGGCCTATTTTAATTTGGATGCAGGTATCTCTTGACTTTTATCGGAACTCTTCTTTGTTGGCCCGGACGCAAGAGTTGGTGATCATAACAAAGTAACCTCGCTCCTTGGCTTGATTATCTATTCAACTGATGACAGCTGAAAAAAATAAGTAATCATGTTTTAATTGGATTTGCGGATTGGTTGTTGTTTCTTTAAAACCGGGCTGATGTCGGGGTGGTCTTTGAGGGCCATTAAAACTGAGGAAACAGAAGTGTTAATAGCTTCTGCAATATCTTTGAGGGATGTGCGTTTTTGTTGACATAACTACCAGGCACTTTGTTAAGAATAATAATGCTGAATTATCGCAAAAATGTATTATTAATAGTTTTTTTGATATTGAATTTGGTGCAAAAATGGTTTTTGCGGAAAATTAATTGATTTGTGAAAAGAAAAAGTGACAATATATTACAGGCTTCATTTCCTTTGTTTTCGGCATCATTTTTTGCACAGGGGATTAATTTTCTGATTTTATTTATTCTTCCGTTTTTTTACTCTACACAAACAATCGGGCAATTTTTTGTTTTTTCAGCGTTGGGGCTCTTAATTGGGCCTTTGGTGTCTTTTAGAAGTTTTAATGCCATCCTTATAAGTGATTCCAAAAATCTGGCAGAATTTAATTTAGGTATTTCAATAGTTCTAGGAGGAGTAACTTCCTTTCTTTTTGGAGGATTACTTTATTTTTTATCCTTGTTTTCGATATTGGACATTGGTGAGAAAATTGGTGCCGGATATCTTCTTCCTGTTTTTGTTTTTCTTATGAGTTTATTTATTTCTTTTGAGAATTTTTTGAATTTTCAAAAAAGATATATTTGCATTGGATATGCAAAACTAATTAAGTCTTTTATTACCCTGGTTCTAACCTTATTGTTTGGTGTCTTTGCTCCCTCCGTTTTTTCAATTGTAATTGCTTTTCTATTTGGGCAATTGTCTGCAGTTGTTTACCAGATTAATATTTCAAGGGTAACCTGGAGAGTAATCAGGTTTTCAAAAAGAAAATTGAATTTTTTTATTCTCAAATACAAGGATATTTTGGTTTTTAATTCGTCCTTATCCGTTGTTTCTGAGTTGAATAGTCATTTGCCAACAGTTCTTCTTTCTGCGTTTTATGGTGATAGTGTTGTGGCATTTTACGGTATGGCTCAGCGCATTTTCTCTACACCTGTAAGTGTTTTGGGAAATAGTATTGCAACGGTTTTTGGAATACAAACCGTTGAATATTACAACACATTACAACACATTTCAAAATACTTCTTTTCTACTATTTTTAAAGTTTCTATTATTGCTATTCCATTTGGTGTAGTTAGTTTTTTGTTGGCACCTTTGTTTTTCGATAGTTTTTTTGGAGAGGAATGGCGAGATGCAGGAATAATAAGCAGGATAATTCTCCCTCTGATTATTGTTCAAAATATCTTGATGCCTGTTACTATTTTATATACAGTTCTGCATTTTCAAAAACGAGTTTTTGGTTTTTATCTTATAAGCTTTTTTGTTCGAATTGTTTTACTTTTTATTCTTCCATATTTATTGTTTGATATAGACCTTTTTTTTCTGCTGGCTATCTTCGTTGTTTCCGGAATTATTCACTATATACTATATTTTAAAGAATTTGTTGAGCAAATTAGGTCTTATGAGTCTGGTTTGAGTTCTTTTTGAATACAAGGATGATAGTTTAATTTGTTTTTTGAAATAAATATTTTGGCTTAATAAAAACTGCAATTGGGTTCGATGAAACGAACAAGAATTTCGAAATGGTAACTTTTATAAAGTTCGTCCCGAAGAAATTGGAAAATTGATCTTGAATTTCCCTGAAGGATCGGGAATTCATAACTTAGACTATATTTGCATGCATGAAAAAGGAAACATCACATATTATTGATTGGCTGGATCAAAACTTTTTTCGATTTATAGTAAAGGTAATTTATCCTCAATACAAGCGACCAAGAAGAGGATATGAGAAACACTACCGAGTTTTATATGACTTTGCTTTTATGCAAAAAGTAATGGGGTTTAACCGCATGGTTCCATGGCCGGTTGACTTTAGGAGTAAATTAAGAGGTTGGCGGCTTATAGAAAAAGGGGTGATGTGTGATCCTGGCGATAGTCCAGGAGTTTATATTAATGCCCATGGAGGACTAAAAATGGGGGATAATGTTGAAATTGCTCCCAATACCACAATCGTAACTACCAATCACTATAAATATGATCAAAGAAAAACTTCTAAAACAAAAGGCGTTACTATTGGAAGTAATGTTTGGATTGGGGCCAATTGCGTTATTCTTCCCGGGGCAAAAATTGGGGATGAGGTGACTGTAGGCGCAGGCTGTGTTGTATCCGGCGAAATTCCATCAAAATCTACTGTGGTTAGAGGCGATGATAGTATTAAGATAATTCCAAAAACCAAAGATTATGAATGGGATATCTATAAAGAGCAGCTGACTTGAATTAATATATCTGGTCGACGGACGAAGGCATAACTAATTCACCAGTTTTACTTCACATGATGATTCAGTCCATTGTTTAATAAGATTCCGGATCTCCATTATTTCAGTCCCTTGATTTACCCATTGAGAGAGGTCAATCGATGCAGATAGCTGAGTGTGATTTCTTTTATCTGAAATTTGAATGGATGGAGCCGTGCATTTTCCGGACGAATCAGTTTTAGCTCGGTTGCTAATTAAATAGCCGCCATCAACAGAGAAAAGAATGGGAGCTTCAGAAACTGCTCTCTTCAAATTATCGTGAACCATATAAGTTATTTCAGCTCCATCAAAATAGTCTCCTGAAACTTTTACCTGAGCGGCTGATGCAGATATTTCTAATTGGTGGGCTATGGATTTTATTTTCTCCAAGGGCCCGGCAAATAAATCAAGGGTATCTTGGTTGTTTGTAACTAAGGTTTCTTCTCCTCTGAAAGGGTAAATTATTTCAATGGCTTTTAAGAGATAATGGACTGAAAGTTGATATTCGCCTTCTTCTGCTTTTTTGATTCCTGACAAATAAAATTGCTCAGCAGCATCAAAAGCTCCTTGTTTCCTTGCATTTCTTTTTTGCTCATAGGTTTGTGCAGATAAGCGGTAAAGGACATAATAGTAATCCTCATTCTGATATTCATCAATCACTTCCTGGCCTTCCAGGAAATCTTCACTTTGAGTTTTAATCTGGCTTTCATATATTTCCCGTATTCCATATTTATCCTCCACACGGTACATTGAGGCTTTGCTCTTTACATGAGTGGCTATTTGAGCTGCAATGTCAGACAAAGCTTTTTCAGCAGCTCTTTGGCGGTAAATTTGTGCAGAACCTCTTTTAGGAGCTGATCCAATGCCATAGTAATAGCCCTGGTTAACAGGTCTTTCAGAAACCCATGAAGGAGGCTGGGAGTAATCTTTGACTGCCTCTTTTTTGGCCTTGCAACCCCAGATTCCTGAAAACAGGAATGATACAATGCCTGTGACTAGAATGACTTTGTTCATATTTTTAAATCTCAGGATTGTAGTTGATGATTTTTTGTGAAATCTCATCGGATAATTCTGCTAATGCTTGTTTTTTGAGTGTACCTGAATCATTCAGTTCTTTTCTGCTCTCAAAAGTAGCGTGAAGCTCTTTGACAGCTTGGGGGGTGTCGTAAACCTTGTCGAGCTGGCTCTTTTTTGTGAGTGAATACCAGATTCCTGGCACAAGTTTACGATGATCACCATCAAACTCAGCATATTTAACCTGATCTTCAAGCTTCTTATCAACAACATCTGAAACCATTACTGATTTGTTTTGTGCATGGGTTAAAGTATAACTAAGGCTCAAATTGAAGTTACTTTTTCTGGTGTACTCGTAATAATAAACCTTTCTGTATTCTGTTACTTTTTCTTCTGTTCCATCCTCTTTTTTTAGGGTTTTGGATTCTTTTAGCCAGGCTTTTCGCCGTGTCTTTTTTAGTGGAGTTGTGGCTGATGAGTAATCCTTGATCTTTCCCGAAAGAACAGCATCAATATTGGAAGGTATCCTGGGGGCACTTTCATATTTATTTAATAGCAATTTACGAAGCAAATTGTAATTCAGGTCTGAATTATTCATTGTCGTGGATTTAACCACTTCGTAAAAAGGTGAATTAAGTCTGCTTATTTGAGACGTGATATAGGTGCGGATTTCATCTGCTATATTCTTTTGGGATAGTCGATAGGATGAAAAAGGAATAATCCCAATTCTTATCAGAGCTTTTTCGCGGGCTTCGCTCTGAAATGTAGAGGCTTCTTTGTATTCTCCGTTGTTTTTGAGGATTTCATCAAAAGCATAGTAAGCTTTGCGATTTTTTTCTGTTTTCAGGAAATTTAACCCCTCCCGGTAGACAGGTTCATACCGTGCAGTAGTCCTGTGCTTTGTTGCATCCCGGTAATTTGGGGCAATTTTGAGGATTTCATCAAAAAGGCTGAGTGCATTTTCAAAATTATCTGTGTTTAATGCATTGATTGCCTTACCGTACTGTTCGTTCAAGTAGGTGTCTTTTACTTCCTGATAATAGCTGTACACATTCTCTGAGATATCCAGGTTTATACCAAAACTTTTAACTTGTCCATGGTATTTTTCAACATCCAGAAATGCGTAAACCGCTTCTTTGTATTGTTTGTTGCGGTAAAAAGCCATGAATTCATCGCTTTTTTGGTCTAATACCACCTGACCTGTTCTTTTAAGTCCCAGTTTGGAGTCGATATTATCATCGTTGGCCTGAAGTGATCGGAGATAAAGATCTGCGGCTTCAGTAATCAGGCCTGCTTTCTCCAGTTCCAGAGCCTTATTCATGTAGCGTTTGGATGCGCAACCTGATAGTACGCAACCTATGAATATGGCAATGATTAACAGGAGAGGGAGTCTTGTGATGAAATTACTTTTTGTCATGGATTCTATTATGAATTAATCATATACAATGCGGATTTAAACCCTTACGCAAAAAATGCGCATAGGTTTAATTCGGGGCCTCTTTTTTAGAGATTGAAAAAAATCATATTTTTATTTTGGAATTTTGTGCTTCTTTCGGTGAAAACCGGAAATTTTCTTTGATTTCAAACAACCGATTTTTAAATTTTTTGAAAAAGTTTAATGAAGTATTGTAATCAAAGAGAAAACAAAAACGTATTTATTAACACACAAATTTAATCTCATGAGAAGAATATCTCTATTGTTTGTATTAATTTTTTCAATTGGTCTTTCTGTTTTTGCTCAGGATGAAAATAAAGAGGAGAAGGAAGGATATAAGTTCGAAACCATTGTTGATTTAGCAACCACATCGGTAAAAGATCAGCATAGGTCCGGAACTTGCTGGAGTTTCTCCGGAGTTTCATTTTTGGAGTCCGAAATGATGCGCTTAGGAAAAGACCCGGTGAATTTTTCTGAAATGTTCATTGTTCGTCATTGCTATTCTGATAAAGCTGAAAAATATGTCAGGTTACATGGTAATTTAAATTTCGGAGCAGGCGGAGCTTTCCATGACGTTTTGTATGTTTTGAAAAACTATGGTGCAGTTCCCGAAGAAGCTTATGAAGGTCTTAACTATGGTGAAGAGAAACATGTACATGGGGAAATTGACAATGTTTTGAAAAGCTACGTAGACGCGGTGATTGAAAATAAAAACCGGAAAGTTAGTACCGCCTGGCATGATGGCTTTGAGGGCATTCTGAATGCTTACCTTGGTGATGAACCTAAAAAATTTGAATATGAAGGAAAGGAGTATTCTCCTCATGAATTTGCCGATGAAGTGATTGGTTTGAATGCCGATGATTATATTCAGGTTTCTTCATTTACCCATCACCCGTTCTATGAAACTTTTATCATGGAAGTTCCTGATAATTGGCTTTGGGGGGAGGTTTACAATGTAAAACTTGAGGAGATGATGGAAATTATCAACAACTCTCTGAAAGAAGGATATACTGTTGGGTGGGCTACCGATGTAAGTGAAAAAGGGTTTTCACACCGTAACGGAGTTGCCATTGCTCCTGAAGAAGATATTGAAGAAATGGATGATACCGAACGATCGCGTTGGGAAAAGATGAGTGAGGCTGAACGCCAGCAACAATTGTATTCCTTTAACAAGCCGGTAAAAGAAAAAGATATTACCCAGGAATTACGTCAAAAAGGTTTTGATAATTACAAAACCACCGATGATCATGGAATGCATATAGTTGGGATGGTGAAAGATCAGGATGGTACCATCTATTACAAAGTCAAAAATTCATGGAATACCGATAATAAATATGATGGATATCTTTATGCTTCTGAAAATTTTGTGAAGTACAAAACTATTTCTGTAATGATTAATAAGGAGGTTGTTTCCAGGGACTTGAGTGATAAGATGAACATTAAGTAAGTGTGCTTAAATCTGAATTACTGCCAAGAAAAGTTAATTTCAAAAAAAGAGGTAAAAGTTTACCTCTTTTTTTGAAACTTCTAACAGCCCACGCTCGTTATAAAGGATGAAGTTTTCTTCATAAGTAAGGGTTTAGGTTAGGTAAATTGAAAAGAAAGAGATAAAAGTTTCTCTTAATCAATGCTTAAGAAAAAAAAGTGAAAATTTTTATCTCTTTCTTTAAACCTTTTAGATGATTAACTGTTTAAGTATATAGATTTTCATAATTTTGGGTTAGGGTTAAGGTTAGAAACGGGAGTTACCAAACGAGGTAACACCCGTTTCTGTTTTTATAATAGCCCCACCAATGTTAAAATTTGAGTCTGCCTATGGGTTTATAACTTTGTTAATTCCCCCGTTTAATATAAATGCCCATCTCTTTACTATGAGCTCTTAAAATCCACCATCTCTTTTCTGATACCTGTCCTCAACGATTTTTGTAATAAATACCTGCCCTGTCGGTTTTATTGAATACAACAGAGAACCCGGAGTAGCACAGGGGGAAGACATCTTTTTCATAATTGGAGTAAGATAATGCTAGAAATAGTCCCTGACAGGCTTCAGAAACCTGTCAGGGATAAAGCTAACATATCTCTTTACGGATAAAAAAAGCCGGTTTCGAAATCTTCGGAACCGGCTTTTTGGTTTTAAATTATTTGAGATATCACTTATCTGAGTTTTGCCCCCAGCTCCTTTTCAAAAACTCTTGTCAGGTTATTCATCGTCTTTTCAATCTGCTTATCTTTAAGTGTCTTTGCTGTGTCCTGAAGTGTGAAGGTTACAGCGTACGACTTTTTACCGGCACCCAGCTTTTCACCTTCAAACACGTCGAAGAGCGATACTTCCTTAAGAATTTTCTTTTCAGACTTAAACGCAAGGTCTTTGATTTGTTTGAACATTACATCCTTGTTGATTAGCAATGCAAGGTCACGTTTTACTTCAGGGAACTTGGAAAGCTCTTCAAAAGTAACCTCTTTTTGGGCAGATTGCTTAACAAGTGTTTTCCAGTTGATCTCGGCAAAGTAAACCGGTTCATCAATGTCAAAGTCTTTCAATAGTTTTGGGTGAATCATTCCCATGTAAAACAGCTCTGCTCCATTATTGGTTGCAAAAGTTAATCCTTCCGAAATCAGATCGTTTTCATTTGGTATTTCTTTGCAGTTGGCAGGGTTTATACCCAGTCGCTCAAGAATGTTAAAGGCCCATGCTTTTACATCGAAGAAAGAAACTTTTGAATCCGGATTATTCCAATCGCCTGATGTTTTGTTGCCGGTTGCAATTAAAGCAAGTTTTTCGTCTTCTTTGTATCCTGATACTTCTCCTGCCGGTTTATTGGGATTGAGTTTGTAGCAATTTCCAAATTCAAAAAGACGAATGTCAGAATTTTGTCTGTTTCTATTGTGACGTACTGCCTCAAGTGCACCAAATAGTAAAGTCTGACGCATTCCGTTAAGATCTGTACTCAGCGGATTGGCTAACTTCACAACTTCTGCTTCAGGAAAACTCTCTGAGCCTTCATAGTAAGCGGCTTTCGTCAATGAGTTGCTCATGATTTCATCAAAGCCGGCGCCAATAAGTTGTCCTGCAATTTTATTGCGTAGATCACCAATGTCAGGTTTTTCGGCATAAACAATGGTTGAATTCAATTTACCTGGTGCTTCAACATTGTTGTAACCGTAAACTCTCAGTATCTCTTCGATGACATCGGCTTCACGCTGAACGTCTACTCTGTATGGGGGAACTGCCAATTGCCATACATTTCCGGATGTTTCTGATAATATTTTAATGTCCAGTGCTTCCAGAATGGTTTTGATGCGATCGGGGGTAATACTTTTGCCAATTAATCGTTCAACATGCTTTAGGGAAAGCTCTACTTCAAAATCTTTTACCGGCTCTGGGTAGATGTCCATGATTTCTGATGAAATGGTTCCGCCTGCCAGTTCTTTAATGAGCAAAGCAGCTCTTTTTAAAGCATAAATGGTAATGTTTGGATCGGTACCTCTTTCAAAACGGAATGAAGCATCGGTATTGAGTGTATGTCTTCTGGCAGTTTTTCTTACAAAAACAGGGTTAAAACATGCACTTTCCAGAAATATTTTGGTGGTGCTTTCTTTTACCCCACTGTCAATGCCTCCAAAAACTCCGGCGATACACATTCCCTCTTCAGCATTGCAAATCATCAGGTCTTTTTCATTCAACTCGCGTTCTTTCTCATCCAGAGTTGTAAAAAGAGTACCTTGATCCAGGGTTTTTACCAAAATCTTGTCTCCCTTAATTTTGTCGCCATCAAAAGCATGCAATGGTTGTCCCATTTCGTGCAAGATGAAGTTGGTGATGTCTACCACATTGTTGATGGGCGTTTGTCCAATTGCCAGAAGTTTGTTTTTTAACCAGTCGGGCGACTCTTTTACTTCCAATCCGCTAATGGTAAGTCCACTATATCTTGTGCAAGCTTCGGGGGTTTCAACCTTAACGTCTACCGGCCAGTTGTTGTTATCACTCTTGAAGTCCTCAACGGATGGCCATTTCACTTTTATATTGGGATCATTTTGCTTAAGAAAAGCACCCAGATCTCTGGCAACCCCAATGTGTGAGGCTCCGTCAATTCTGTTGGGGGTAAGATCTATTTCTATAAGAATGTCAGATTCGATATTGAAATATTCCGAAGCTGGAGTGCCGATTTTGGTTTCAGGCTCCAACTCCATTATTCCATCGTGAGCGGTACCCAGACCAATTTCATCTTCAGCACAAATCATACCTCTGGAGACTTCACCTCGGATTTTGGCTTTTTTGATTTCAAATCCTTCCTCATCTGGATAGAGAGTTGTGCCAACTGTTGCCACAACTACTTTTTGTCCGGCTGCTACATTAGGTGCTCCGCAAACAATGGGCAGAGGTTCTTCCTCGCCAATATCTACAGTAGTTACACTAAGTTTATCTGCGTTTGGATGCTTCTCGCAAGTGAGCACTTCACCTACTATCAGTCCGCGAAGGCCTCCTTTTACAGTATCTACAGTCTCAACCGAGCCAACTTCCAATCCCAGATCAGTCAAAATTTTGGAGATTTCTTCTACGGGAAGATCAGTTTTGATATAATTTTTTAGCCAATTGTATGAGATGTTCATGAGTATGATGTGTTTTGCAATGTTATTTGCTTTGAGCTGTAAATTTTCAATTTTTTTGATGACTCAGGAATGCTTCATTAAATTTTTTTGCATGGTCAAATGAAAATTTACGACCAGCAAAAATAAATAAATATGTCTCAAACAACTAAAAAATGGGAGAATATCTTTTGGAAAGGTTCTGAGTGCAGGGTTTTTGGTTCAGGGAGTAAGATTTGATGTTCCGTGTCCTGTAATTAGAGTTCAGAATTATGGAATAACTCACAATCTCATAAAGGCTACAGCAATTCACTAATAACAATCCACTGTAAAGCTCTTAATTGTATTGTGAATTCCTCTTATTTCAATATCTTTGACATGCTCATGAGTATTTAGGGCAGTACTTATTTTGGGGCATAAAAAATTACATTTCAGATATGATAGAATTTGAAAAAAACCATCGACCATTAATATTGGTGACGAATGATGACGGAGTTGATGCAGGTGGAATTTCGGTTTTGACGGAAGTTGCGAAGGAGTTTGGAAATGTTGTTGTGGTTGCACCTGATGCAGCTCAATCTGGTATGTCAAATGCCATTACAGTAAAAGTGCCGCTAACTTTAAAAAAAGTTTCTGAGGACCATGGCCTTTTTGTATATAAAACCAACGGAACGCCCGTTGATTGTGTTAAATTGGCTTTTAATGCATTACTGCCACGAAAACCTGATCTTATTTTGTCAGGGATAAATCATGGGAGCAACAGTTCTTCTAGTGTTCATTACAGCGGAACTCTTGGAGGAGCAAGGGAAGGAGCCGTTAATGAGGTGCTTTCTATTGGTTTTTCATTGCTTGATTACAGGCATGATGCCAGATTTGATGCAGCTAAACCCTTTGTTAGACAAATTATCAACCAGGTTATTCAAAACAAGTTGCCCGATTATACATTTTTGAATGTCAATATACCCAAAGGGAATAGTCTTAAAGGGATTAAGGTTTGTCGACAGGCCCGTGGCAGATGGGTGGAGGAATTTGTTGAAAGAGAAGATCCCAGAAAACAAAAGTATTATTGGCTTACTGGTTTTTTTCAGAACCTTGAACCTAATTCCGAAGATACCGATGAGTATGTCCTGAAAAATAACTTTGTTTCAGTGGTTCCGTGTCGGGTAGACATAACGAATCATGAAGCCATTGATCAGTTGAAAGATCAATCGTATGAGATGGTTGCCAAGGTTATATTATAGACTGTGGAGTTTAATTATTATTGTTCTTTTTCATAGATTCTACAACTTTGAGGGTTCAAAACCAGGAATTTTTCTCATTCAGAAGTAGAGATGAATTAATCTTAGTATTTATGATAATAGTTCGTAAAGCTTCTTTGATGAATTTGTAGTACAGGTGCTTGTTGTTACTGGGTGTTGTTCGTTAAAAAAAAATATCAATCACATACGATTATATCTTAAATCTAATATCTATCCCGATGCATTCGGGACTAATGATCTATTGTTATGAACTGTTGGTGTAACAAGCAATTGATAGGCTTGATTATAGGATTAATCCTGCCCATTGCCTTTGGATATTTGTTATTTCAGGGAAGGTATGAAGGAAATCTGGATTTCTGGAATTTTGTACTCACAATGTTTAAATTGCAAAGCCTTGGAAAGTTGGTGAGCGTTAGTGTTTTACCAAATCTATTGGTGTTTTTCCTGGCTATTTGGACTGAAAGGCTACTGGCTGCGAGGGGTATCGTGATGGCAACGTTATTATATACGGTTGTAACCATTATTTTGTATTTTCTTAGATAGGGGTCATCTGATACAATTAACACCAGAAGTGATTGGAAGTAGAAAATTTTCTTTTTTCCATTACTGAATCTTTAAAAAATAACAATTTGTAACCTGATGAAGTATTACATTATTGCAGGCGAGGCCTCCGGAGATTTGCACGCCTCTAACTTAATGCGCGAATTAAAAAAGCTGGATAGCGAGGCTGAATTCCGTTATTGGGGAGGCGATTTAATGGCAGAGCAGGGGGGGACGCTCGTACGTCATTACCGCGACACTGCATATATGGGGCTTTGGGAGGTTTTAATTAATCTGAAGTCCATATTTAAGAACCTGGATGAATGTCGGGAGGATATTCTCAGATATCTTCCTGATGTGGTGATTCTAGTGGATTATCCCGGTTTTAATTTGCGTATTGCAAGGTTTGCCCACAATCATGGATTTCGCGTTTTTTATTACATATCACCCAAAATATGGGCATGGAATCAGGGACGTGTAAAACGCATTCAGAAGTGGGTGGATAAAATGTTTACCATTTTGCCATTTGAAACCGAATTCTTTGCCAAATACAACGTGCCGGTAGCTTATTCCGGAAATCCTCTCCTGGATGCCATTGATACCAGAAAATATAAGGATGAGCTGCGACAAACATTTTTGGAGCGTCACAGACTTCCCGACCGGCCGATTATAGCAGTTTTGGCAGGCAGCCGGTCACAGGAAATTGACCGTCTTTTGCCTGAGATGATGGCCATGACAGTTTCTTTTCCCGATCATCAGTTCTTAATTGCCGGAGCACCTTCTTTTTCAGCAGAAGATTATGAATCCTATCTTCCGGAAAATGGGAATGTGAAGGTAATATTTGAGGAGACTTATGCCATTCTGCAGCAGGCTCGTGCTGCGATGGTGACTTCAGGTACCGCTACTTTAGAGGCAGCTTTGTTGAATTGTCCACAAGTTGTTTGTTATAAAATGTGGGGCGGTGGCTTTACCCATTTTATGGCAAAGGAGGTCATTATTCAGGTCCCTTTCATTTCTTTGGTAAATCTGATTATGAACAGGGAGGTGGTGACAGAACTGTTCCAGAAAGAAATGAATACTGAAAACCTTAAAAGTGAGTTGCAAAAAATCCTGTTTGATGGTTCGGTGCGTCAGCATATGTTTGCTGATTATGAAGAATTACGTGAAATTATGGGTGGTCCCGGAAGCAGCCGTAAGACCGCTAATTTGATGTGGGAGAGTTTGCATGAGTAGGATTGATCCATTGACCCGATGAATGTTTTAATATGTAGTTTTTCCTGAATAGATAAATGTTGAATCCCGTTTTGAGGGGACAAACGATCCAGTTTATGATAGCTTTGTGGAAAAAGGAATTAATCACATTTTTTAGTTCACTCACCGGTGCATTAGTGATCGCTGTATTTCTTGTTTTAAATGGTCTCTTTCTCTGGTTCATTCCCGGAAATCTAAATATTCTTTACGGGGGGTATGCCAATCTGGATGGCTTGTTTTATTTGGCACCCTGGCTTTATCTGTTTCTTGTTCCGGCTGTTACCATGCGCTTGTTTGCCGATGAAAAGAAAACAGCAACCATAGAGTTGCTACTGACTCGTCCTTTAACCGATTTTCAGGTTGTGATGGGGAAATTCATGGCAGGATTTTCCCTTGTAATTCTGAGTTTGCTGCCTACCCTGATCTATTTTTACTCTGTGTCGCAATTGGCTCAACCCGTTGGAAGTGTAGATACAGGAGCAATTTGGGGCAGCTATATTGGTTTGGTTTTGCTGGCAGGAGCTTATGTTTCCATTGGTGTATTTACTTCCGCCATTACAGACAACCAGATTGTGGCTTTTGTTTTGGCAGCCTTGTTGGCTTTTGTTTTTTACAGTGGATTTGAAGCTCTGGCCTCTGTTCCATTGCTTTCCAATGCCGATTCTTTTTTAGTACAGGTGGGAATTGCTTCTCACTATGAGTCAATCAGCCGTGGCGTTGTCGATCTGCGGGATGTTTTTTACTTTGCAGGATTAATGGTTGTGTTTCTTGGGCTTAGCAGATTGGTTCTTAGTAGTCGCAAGTGGTAAGCGGGTTGCTGGACCAATAAACTCATCTAAATAGAATAGGAAAATTCAATATAATATTATGACTCCCAAGCATAAAAGAAATAAAGATGTTTTTCGTTTTCTTGCTTTGCTGATTGCCGTTTTTGTGGCTAATTACATGGTCTCATCATGGGTTTTCAGACTTGATCTTACTGCTGAAAAGCGCTTCACGCTGGCAGAAATCACCAAAGATTTTCTTTCCGGTATGGATAAACCGGTCATAGCAAAAGTTTATCTGGAAGGTGATTTGAATGTAGGGTTTGAGCGATTGTCCCGATCTGTTGAAGAAAAACTGAATGAATTTCAGGTGTATGCGGGAAATAAGCTTGACTATCAGTATTATGATCTCGCGGAAAACAGCAATGATGCCAAAAGAGCAAAAAAACATCTTCAGGAATTAGGTCTCGAGCCGGTCCCGGTCTTTGAGGTTAATGAAGACGGGTCACGCAAAAGGACACTGGTTTATCCCTTTATATTGTTTCAAAGTGGCGATAAGAAGCTTGCTGTGAATCTTTTGGAAAATATGCCAGGACGTTCGGGTGCTGAAAACCTGAATGCTTCGATTGAGGGACTGGAATATAAGTTCTCAGATGCCTTGCGTCGCTTGTTAATGAAAGAAAAAAGAAAAATCGCCTTTTTGGAAGGACATGGAGAGTTGGATGAGCTGGAAGTTATTGACATAACAGATGCCCTCTCACGCTACTACCAGGTTGACAGAGGCAATCCGGGCAATAACCCTGAGATGCTTCAACCATACGAAGCATTAATAATTGCGAGTCCTCAGGAAGAATTTACAGAACCGGAAAAATTTTCCATTGATCAGTATATTATGAATGGAGGTCGCGTATTGTGGATGGTTGAAGCTATCAAGGCTTCACTCGATAGTTTGCGAAATACGATGCAGACTGTAGGCTTGCCAATGGAAATAAACTTAAATGATCAGTTGTTCCGGTACGGATTTCGTATAAATCCTACACTTGTTCAGGATGTTCAGGCCGGAGTTATTCCTGTAAATGTGGCTCCTCCCGGGGAGTCTTCAAGATTTGTTCCCATGCCCTGGATTTTTAACCCATTGTTAAATACCAATAGTCAACATCCTGTTACACGTAATGTTAATATGGTTAAAGGAGAGTTCGTCAGTAGCGTAGATACGGTAGGGGCTGATCTTCAAACAACGGTTACGCCTCTTTTACGTACCAGCAGACATTCCCGGGAGATGCATAGTCCTGTTTTTATTTCTCTGGCACATGTGCAGGAGCAACCCAGGCGCGAAAATTTCCCGGAATCTTATATATCTGTCGCCTATGCTTCGGAGGGGGTTTTTCCCTCCGTCTTTAAGAACCGACCTGTGCCGCCCGAAGTTAGTTTTTCGATAGATAAAAGGCGAAATGAAAGCGTTCCCACCAGAATGATTGTTGTTGGAGATGGTGATATTATAAGAAATGGTGTACGAAGAAGTGAAACAGGAAACCCGCGCATCATCCCTCTTGGATTTGATGAAGCAACTAATCAGATCTATGGAAATAAAGACTTTATTTTGAATGCCATCAATTACCTTACAGATGATGAGGGCTGGATGGATTTAAGAACCAGAAACTACCAGCTACGAATGCTTGACAGGGACAAAGTAGCCAATGAGAGCGGGAAGTGGAAAGCTTTAAATCTTGGAATTCCATTACTGATAGTTCTTCTTATTGGGATCACTGTACCGTTTCTGAGAAGAAGACGTTTTGGTAAAATATGAATTTTTTGAACTGTCCGAATGCTTTTTTAAAGCTTCAAATTTTCGTATATTCGGCACTCATTTTCCGACTAATTAATTATATTTGGTAAAAACTATAAAAAATAGAAAACAATGAAGTTTGTTGTCTCCAGTTCAGGGCTTTTGTCCCATTTACAGGCCATTAGCCGGGCCATTGCTTCAAAAAGCCCCATGCCCATTCTAGATAATTTTTTGTTCAGTCTTGAAGGGCAAAAGCTTACCATAACTGCTTCAGATACAGAAGTGACTATGATCACTACTCTTGATCTTGAAACAACCGAGGGAGAGGGAGTGATAGCGATGCCTTCAAGAATATTATTGGAGACTTTGAAGAAATTTCCGGAGCAGCCCCTGAATTTTGAGATCGATGAAGAGACTTTGGCTGTGGATATTGTGACGGAAAAGGGTAAGTTTAGTGTTGTTGGTCAAAACGGTGAGGATTTTCCGGCATTGCCTCAAATTGATGAAGATAAAGCCAGTAATGTTCAGTTGTCTGCCGACACATTGCTTACAGGCATTGTGAAAACTTTGTTTGCCACAGCTGAAGATGAGCTTCGTCCTGTTATGAACGGAATTCTTTTTGAATTTACCCCGGATAATATGACGTTTGTGGCTTCTGATTCACATAAATTGGTTCGCTATCAGCGCCTGGATGTGAAAACAGACTATGAAGCTTCGTTTATCCTTCCCAAAAAACCTGCAAGTCTTCTGAAAAATGTTTTGCCTAAGGAAGATGGTGAAGTAGCCGTTTCATTTGATGATCAGAATGCTTATTTCACAATGCAGAATTACCAGCTAGTCTGTCGTCTGGTAGAAGGTAATTACCCAAGTTATAATGCAGTTATTCCTCAAGACAATCCTAATAAAGTGATTGTAGACCGTGTTGATTTGTTCAACACTCTCGGGCGTGTTTCATTGTTTGCCAGTCAGGCCAGTAACCTGGTTAAATTGCACCTTTCAAACAATGAAATGGTTGTCTCTGCTCAGGATATTGACTTTTCTATTTCTGCCCATGAAAAACTCAGTTGTCAGTATGATGGCGATGAAATGGAGATTGGATTCAAGTCTGGTTTTCTGGCAGATATCCTTGATAATATTTCCTCTTCAGATATTGTAGTAGAGTTATCAGATCCGGCAAGAGCGGGAATATTTGTTCCACACGATAAATCAGAGAATGAAGATGAATTGATGTTATTGATGCCGATGATGATTAATGCTTAAGAAAAGAATAATTAAAATATATTGAAAAAGAGCGTCTGTTGATACAGTCGCTTTTTTTGTTTATAATTAATGACAATACTTCATTGAGTTTTTGCAAGACTTTCAAATTTAGATGTTTGTTCCGGCAGTGTTTGTTGTAGTAAAAGGTTTGTTTCCAATACTAAATGATTTATCTTTCATCTAACTCAGGATTTGTGATTTTTGTATTTCATTTTTTTAACTCAGAATTATCAGTTGTTTGATTGTCGGGCAAACATTCCCTTCACCCATCCTTCTGACTTCCGCTCTCAGAGTCCTGTCTGTTGATTACTAAGAGCTATGAATCTATCGATCAGGCAGGCTTTTTGTCCTGCCCCTTAAGTGGAATAAACAAGATTAGTCTAAATGTCCCGCATGAAAATGATATTTTCCGGACTTTTTGATTCCTGTCAAAAATTTCGGACACTATTTGGGGTTCGTTTTTATGCCGTGAAGACCTGATAATTAATTAATGGGGTATAACTAAAAAAGCCTGCAAAAGCAGGCTTTAAAAACAGGACAATTAATAGAACTGGATAAATTGAACCAGATAGCCATCGTTATGGCATTTTTTTAATTTTATCTCCTTCAGGGCTGTCTTGTTTTTTTACGGTTATTAAGTGAGAAGTTTTTTGAATAAATATGGTCACCTGCACAATTAAATATGCAGGTGAACTTTTGTGCTTAATTAAAAGGTATCGTAGGCTGATTCTCCATGCTCATAAACATCCAATCCTTCTTCTTCTATCTTTTTCTCCACTCTTAAGCCATTGGTTGCCTTAATAATGGCGAATAAAATAAGACCTGCGATAAATGACCAGGCGGCAATTGCCAATACTCCTATGGCCTGGATTCCCAAAAGACCTAAACCTCCGCCATAAAGTAATCCGCCATCTATAGCAAATACTCCAACGAGTAAAGTTCCCAATGCACCGCAAACACCATGTACTGAAATAGCTCCCACTGGGTCATCAACTTTAAGTTTCTGGTCAATGAATTCAACAGAAAAGACCAAAACAACCCCTGCTATTGCACCAATGACTAACGCACCTAGTGGTGATACTGCTGCAGTACCTGCAGTTATGGCCACCAGACCTGCCAAAGCTCCGTTTAATGAAAGCGACAAGGTAGGGCGTTTGTAGCGGATCCATGAGACAAACATTGCCATGATTGCACCTGCTGCTGCCGATAGATTGGTTGTTAAAGCAATTCTTGCAATGGCACTTGTACTTTCTCCGGTTGCAGCCAGTTCAGATCCGGCATTAAAACCAAACCATCCGAACCACAAGATGAAAACCCCCAATGCTCCAAAACCGATGTTGTGGCCGGGAATTGCTTTAGCTTTGCCATCTTTGTCATATTTACCAATACGTGGACCAATAATTATTGCTCCGGCAAGTCCTACCCATGCTCCAACTGAATGCACAATAGTGGAACCGGCAAAGTCGATGAATCCTAGCTCACTTAGCCATCCGCCACCCCATGTCCAGTGACCGGAGACAGGATAAATGATGAGTGTAATAACAATTGTAAATATCAGGTAGGCACTAAATTTGGTTCGTTCAGCCATAGCCCCTGAAACGATGGTGGCAGCTGTCGCTGCAAATACCGTTTGAAACATTAAATCGGCATAATCTGAATACCCTGCTGCGTAACTGTCGGTTTCCGGGCTAAATGCAAAAAGGCTGAAGTCTCCAATGAATGCATTACCTGTGCCATACATAATAGAGTAGCCAATTAACCAGTAAAAGAACGATCCTGATGAAAAATCCATAAGGTTTTTCATTAGAATATTGGCGGTATTTTTGGCTCGTGTAAACCCTGATTCAACCATGGCAAAGCCAGGCTGCATGAACATTACCAGCACGGTAGCCAGTAATAACCATATTGTGTTTATTGATATATCTAGTCCTATTGCAGCTTCTGCAACTTCCGGAACTTTTGCAACTGTTTCTTCCATAATTTAATTATTAGTTGAGTTTGACTCTATACGTTGTTTTCTTCCAAAAATACCGACACATCTCCATGTTCACCTGTGCGTATGCGGAATCCATCAGAGATTTCTGAAACGAATATTTTACCATCGCCAATTTCTCCCGTTTTGGCTGAACTGAGGAGGGCTTTAATCGCCGGCTCAAGGTATTGTTCCCGACAAATAAAGTTTATCATAACTCTTTCGATGGTGCTGGTGTCGTACATTACACCGCGATAAACTCTTTTTTGAGAATCTTTTCCCACGCCGCGTACATTCCAGAAGGTAATAAATTCGATTCCAGCTTCTTTTAAAGCCTCTTTTACTTCATCGAATTTTGTTTTACGTATAATGGCTTCAACTTTTTTCATCTGTCTTATTTTTAGGTTGTTGACTTTTGGAAATACAGGAGCCAGGTTGTGTACCTGAACTCCGGTATTAATAATATGTCTTAAAGGTTTAGAATGATACTCCTACAACCATGAAGAGGCTTTCGCTTTCCGGGTTGAGGATAACAGAACCTGAAAGAGGAAGTGAGAAGTAGTCCGTGATTTTAATTTCTTTGGATGCACTTACACCAACATTCACTACTCCAAAGTCACCATCAGTAGTATAAACTTCGTCTCCTGCGCCAATAAAGGCATTTACAAGACCAAAGTCATAACCTGCTTCAACGTAAAGTGACTTGTCATCAGCTCCGGCGAAGAATTTTCCTGCCAACAGGCTGAATTTGTCTAAAGTCAATGTACCACTGATCTCCATTGAATGGTTAGCGTCAAAATCGAAGTAATCATCTGACATGTCATCCATGGGGAAATAGTAGTCAGTAAGGGTTAATCCGAAAACTTCACCAAAGGAATATCCGGCGTAAAGGTCGGCTTCCTGAGCTCCCGGCATATTGGTAGTGTAAGCACCCCATGCACCAAGAACAAAATCTCCGGCACTCATTTCAAGGTAAGGTTGAATACTTGGGGAACCTCCAAAGTCAGTACCCCTCCATACATAGCGGCTCATGAAATCTGCACCTACACTTACATCTACCTGTGCAGACGATTTAAAGCTGCTTGTAAACAGACCCATCAGGGTCATTACCAAAAATAGTTTTCCAAAGTTTCTCATAGCGGTTAGCTTTTAAAAAAATGGTTAATAAAAAAATAGTTTAAAATTAGACCCTTCAAAAAGGGGGTAGTTGGTTTGATATTTGGTTTGTTTTGGTTTTGACCCCCATTTTTTCGTATGTCTTCGATGCAAATATATGTACTTTTGAAGTTACACCCTAATTCTAATGGGGGTAAAATTAAAATTTTTGCATTTTTTATGAATTGACCCCTCTTTTTTGGAGGTTAGATTCTGTTTTTTTGTTTTATTTTTGAATAAAGGGTATGTTGTAGGGGGGGCTTTAGATAGAATGTGATTTTGGTATAGATCGCTTTCGTTGACAAAGGGGTGGGGCTGATTGATCTGTTAAAGGAGGTATACGGAGGTAGAGGCAATATCCGGATAAGCCATGAGTCTGCACAACCAATTAGCAGAATTCAATTGTCCAGTTAATTATTGTGAGTGAATCCCTAAATTGGATTTGTGGATAATACCAAATAGGGAGGCTTTGCGTGTGGTTTGCTTACCTGGAAAGAAGTATAAAATAGCTAACCAATTGTGAAGCAAAAGAAAAAGAGATGCACGAATGGTAACTCATAAAACGCCCGGCAAAATTTTATTATTATATTACAATCAAACAATGAAAGGAAAAAAAATCATTAATTGAATGGTCAATTGCTTTTATTCCTTACATTTGATTATGTGAACAATCCTATTTTAAAAAGAATGAACATGAAAAAAATAGAACTTGGTAAAGGTCTCGATAGCTTAATTTTTGGTATGACCCGTGATGAATTTAAAAAAATAATGGGTGACCCGGATGAAGTGGAAACAATGGAAAATGAAGAAATGCCAGAGGATTTATCTGAAGCCTGGCATTACGATGAAGTTGAATTGTCAGCTTCATTCGATAAGTTGGAAGATTGGAGACTGACCTCGCTTGCTGTAAGTTCAAATGAATACTCCTTTGAGGGAATTGATTTGATTGGACTGAGTCAGCAAGAGGTGATGGATCAGTTGGAAATAATGGGGCTGGGAGATGTCTCTATTGAAGAAGTATCTGATGATGAAGAAAACAGCCAGCAAATAGCAACCCTTCTGGATGTTAGTCTCAATCTGTGGTTTGACAATGGTGTGCTTTCCGAAATTCAATGGGGACCTTATTGGGACGAGGATGAAGAAGAATTCATCTGGCCTGAAGAATAACTGTTGCTAAACCTTCAAATTTTTTTGACTAAAAATTATCGTGTTAGAATGCCTTTATTTATTTTTGACACGTTGTTGGATTTTTTTTTAGCAGTTATGGGAAAGAATATATTAAAAGTTGATCCGGTAGCTTTAGGCTTTGAAGACATTGATTTGCAAAAAGAGGATTTCATTGAAGAAAACGACTTTGAGTGGGATCAAAATGATTTGGAAGGTGCAGATCTGGAAAAGGTTTTAAATGAACCTGTCGGGAGAGATCAGGAAATAAGTTTAGATAGATATTTAGAGGATGATGATATTTAAACTGATTAATGATTTATTAATCAGGCTAATTTGAATGTTATTTAAGCATAAAAAAGCCAGTCGGAGAATTCTCTGACCGGCTTTTTTTTTATTAGTTAACATTGACGTTTTGTTTAATCTTCAACCTTAGAAAGCGTTCTGTTAATCTTTTTTATAATGGATTCAATGGGCTGCTCGGGTTCAATTACGTTGTAATCACCCCAGAAGTCGGGATCTGAAAAACCTGAAACTTCATCTTCCATGATGGCGTTTATTTTTAGTCTGTCAGAGCCTCTGAAAGGCTTGTCTTCAGTTACGTCCCAATCTGTTACTGCCATTTCAAGAGTTGTGTGGTAATTGGTGTTAAAGAGTTTTCTTCTCCATTTTACCCTGAAAGAGGCTTGGCCACGGCTGTAACCAAAGTACCATTTACCGTCTTCATTTTGTCGGTAATTGACAATATAAGAAGCTTCGGTGGGGAAAACCCTGGCTCCAAATGGTTTTTTGCGAATAAACATTCTGGCTACCTCGTCTCTGTCTTCGGTATTCATGTTGAATATAGCCCTTGTAACCGCCAGGTTTTGGGTGTCAATGTACAATTTTCCATAGAATAAAGGAATTCTCACATTTGGCTTCTGTTCAAAACTTAGTATGTAGATCGTGCGGTCTTCAATGCGGGTGATGTTGCTGATTTTAAAATTGTAATAATCAATCATTTCATGATCGAAAAGTAAATAAGGATCCTTCATTATGTCCAGCATAGTAGCGGTATAAGGTCCACCTTGCAGTTTGAAGGCCAAAGTATCCAGTTTGTCATAATCCGTACTTTTCCGGCCAATCTCAAGCTTAACACGGTCTTCCCTTGGGTTTTCGTAGGAGTGTTTGTAAACTTCAACAACTGCTTCAGAAAGTGATACATAAGACCAGCCTTTTTTGATTGTTTCACGATAAAAAGCTGTCATTTTGGTAGGTTCAGTCAGATAATTCTCATCCCTTCTGTTGAGAACTGCCCTGATAAGCAAGTTAGGATCTGAAGGAAATACCGATACTTCAACCAATGGTACTGTAATCATCTTTAATTCCACAGTATGACGTCCATTCCTGAAAGCTGATACCGGAACGTATTGTTTCTCATATCCAATAAAGGAAATTCGAATTTTCTCATTGGTCATGTCCTTTGGAACTTTTAAAGAAAAGTTTCCTTTTGAATTGCTCACGGTGGCTATGTTGCTGCCTTCGATGGCAACGGTGGCAAATGCGAGAGGGTCTCCATTGTCCTGGTCTTCAACAGAACCACGCAGTAATACATAATTTAAAGTGTCAATCTGCTGCTCTTCTTCTTCTGGCGAAATGGCAAAAGCAGGTGAGGCGGTCGTTAGCATGGCAAAAATGGCAACCATGCTAAGAACCATTGTCCGGAGGTTTAATTTATTGGTTTTCATGGCATCTTTTTTTGTTGTTCAAAAAAACTTAAGAAGGATGCTATTCAAATCGATGTTGACAGCGAATGAATTTCGTTTTTTTCATCCTTTCATAATAAAGACACCAAATGAGAAAAATACCCTTATTGAAGTTGAAATATTTTTCTAGTGTGATATTTATTAAATTGGGTTACTTGAATTTTATGTGATTTTTTTTTTTATGCAAGGCGGGGTTTGCTAAGCATAGCCTTAGCTATGGTTAAAAGCCCCAACGAAGCAGAAAGGAAAAAAGCGCCTGAAATTAGTGAATGAATTTAGTAATTGTCACACTAGTAATTTCTTTTCAAAGGTTTAAGCAAATACTCCAGCCCATTCAGTTTTATTTCATACATGGTTCCCAGGAGCATTCCTAATTTGCCTTTGGGGAATCCCTTTTGTGACATCCATACCAGGTAGGGCTCGGGGATGTCGCAGATTTTTAATCCTTTATATCGGCCATATGGCATTCGGGTTGTAACCAACTCAGTAAGTATGGCGGAATTGAAAAAGGGATTATCAGACATTCGTTAGATAGTTTGTGAAAAATCAGGTTAAAAAAATACCCGGTAATATTAAGAAACTGTTTAAGTTTTATCCTTGTGGATGTTTTCTGGCCTTGAGCTCTTATACTTCGTCAAAATTTCCTTAAATAGCGTTGCTATTCATGTCAATTTTGATTTGTCTAAGAATTCAATTCTTCAAAAACATCTTCCAAAAACAAAATTTAAACAGTTTCTAAGACAATACTCCGTTAAACTTTTATAAAAATCTAAAGATCAAGCTCCTGCGAGGGAATGGGTTTTCGTCTTAAAGCCCATATTATCAGCGTTATATGATTTATCTTAAATCTTATATCTAAAAGTCTAACGATCTATTGTAAAAAATACCGGGCAAAAATAAATATTTAATTCGAGCCAAATGGTTTTAAAAATCATTGGGGTGAGGTCCGATACGCCCATCACAGTCCAATTGGTCAATGCGCGCCATGTCTTCATCAGAAATTTCAAAGTCAAATATATTGGCATTGGCCTCAATTCTCTCTTTGTGAACACTCTTTGGAATAGTGACTACCCCTTTTTGAAGATCCCATCGGATGACAATTTGGGCAATGGATTTTTTGTATTTTTCAGATAGTTCACGAAATAGATCTATTTCAAATACTTTACCCTGCATCAAAGGACTCCATGCTTCATACTGGATCTTGTTCTTTTTGCAAAAATCAACCAGGTCCTGCTGCCTCAAATGGGGGTGGAATTCCACCTGATTTATCATGGGGGGCACTTTGGCCGACTCCATAAGATCTTCAAGATGGTGCTGCATAAAATTACTGACGCCAATGGCCCTGATTCTTCCTTCTTCATACAGGTCTTCCAGGGCCTTCCATGTTTCTTGATACTTCCCTTTTACCGGCCAATGTACCAGATAAAGATCAAGGTAATCTGTCCGCAGTTTCTCCAAAGATGCATTAAAAGCATCGATGGTGGAGTCGTAACCCTGATCAGAATTCCAGACTTTGGTGGTGATGAAAATTTTCTTTCTCGGAAGAGAATGGGAGTGAATGGCTTTACCCAAACCGTCTTCGTTCCTGTAAAAAGCGGCGGTGTCAATGTGCCTGTATCCATAGTCAAGAGCGGCATGAACGGCCTCTTCTATCTGGTCATTTGGCGTTTGGAATACACCCAGTCCCAAATATGGCATCTGAACGCCATTTGAAAGTTCTACTGTTCCTTTTAAGTTGTTAATCTTCATGTTATTTCTAGGTAAAAAATAATAGTTTGATTTGTTTCCGGATGCATGGTTAGAACTACATCACCTTAAGCCTTTCCGGTTGTAAGTCCTTAACCCATTTGTTTACGATGTATTGATTCTTCTCCATCCACTGATGAATGCCATTAAGAGGATCAGTGGCCATTTTTACCTGATCAATAAGGGAATTAAACTGCTGATCGGTCAGTTGCATACGGCGAAATAGCTCAGTTGCATGCGGGTGTTCTTTTATACTGGCTTTATTGCCAACGGCATAAATGTGTTCACCTTTTGGGAAAATCTGATCCGGATCCTCAAGGAAACGAACTTCGTGCCTGCTGAAAATCCAGTGTGGTTCCCAGCCTGTTACAACAACTTCTTTTCTTCTGCGGATGCTGTCTACCATCTGAAAAGTCATCTGATCGTCTGATCCTGAAATTAGTTTGTTTGAAAGTCCGTAATGGGCAATGGCTTCCCTTGTACTGGTCATTATTCCTGCTCCCTTATCAATGCCAATAATGTTAAGATTGGTGCCTTTAAGATCGGAAATGCTTTTAAGGGAGCTGTACTCTGGCACCACCATTCCCGTTTGAGGATTACGGAAAATAGTGCTGATGCTGTCAATCGAGCCTTGATGTTTTTTAAAATACTTCTCGTGTGTGTACGGAAGCCAGGCATCGGCAAAAAAATCGGCCTGACGGTTTGCTAATTCATTGTAAACGGATTCTACATCGGTGAGTTTTAATTCCACTTTGTAACCCATCTTTTCTTGAAGCACCGCACTTGCCAGCATGGTGATGGCAACACTCTCTGTCCAGTCGGTGTAATTTAACTTAACCACTCTCTTTTCTTCCTCATCCGTCGATTGAGAGAAATTGCAGGCATTAATAAATGCCATCAAAATGGCTGGTATCATTAATAGTACTATGGGGTTATTTGATTTCATGGTTTTAATATTTTGTGTTCCACATAGGGATTAATATGATCGAAACCGTGTTTTTCGCAATATGCTTTAATCAAAAATATTTTCAAGAATACCCGTTGAAAGTTTCTTGTCTTTTACGATTAATACCGGCAGTGTTTTGCCTCCTCCGGCAAGCTTTTCGGAGGTGTTGTCCAAAATGACGTGGGTGAGGCCGGATTTCATTTTGGAACCTACCAGAATTAAATCGGCCTGATTCTCAATAGCTGCATGGTAAAGTACCTGGGCCTCGTTGTTTTCTTTGGCCAGACTGTACTTGCAGGGGAATTGTTCCTCAGAAACATTCAGCTTTTTGAGTACCTTTTGATATTCCTTCTTCCCGTGCCGGGTCATTTGTTCAATCAATTTCTTTTCCTGCTTTTCGGTTTGTTGAGGGAAGTAACTCAATGGTAGCTTGAAAACATTGTGACAAGTAACTTTGGCCCCGGTATGTGATTGGATGACCCGGGCCATTTTAAGAGCTTCAACCGAAATTTTGGAGAAATCCATTCTTACCCAGATATGGCCAATGGAATAGGGGGCTGTTTCCGTTATAAGTAACACCGAAGATGGTGTTAGGCTGGTCACCTTGCGGGTAATCCCGCCTTCACCTGTATAACCGATCTTTTTCCCCATGAGGGTAAGGTCTATTTTTTGGTTTTTGGAATAATGGACAATGGTCTCGGTGGTTAGGCCTTGTTTTACAACAATGGAAAAGTTGACTTTAGCAGAAAAAGAGTTATTGACTTTTTCCTCCAGTTCTTCTCTTATGATTTGATCAACAGGTTCATTGAAACCCGGGAAGGATGCCCTGACTTCATCCGGAATGTCCATTGGATGCATGACATGCATAAAAGTGACTTCGGAGGGAGAAAAGGTATCCACAATGAAATTAGCGTAGCGGATTAGGAAATCATCCATTTCGGATAAATCCAAACAGACAAGTATATTATTGAATCGGCTTTTCATGTTTGAAAGTTTAAAGTGGTAAAAGGATTATTGGTCTTTTTTCCTGTTATTATCAGATGAAGGGGCGCTTGTCTTTGCATGTCTTGCAGCTTCTCTTTTACGTACCAGGTCTGCAATAACCTTCTGATAGTTTTCACGTTCTTTCTGCTTCTTCACCGATTGCAGAGCTCCGTGCTCTTCTTTCAGACCTTTGAGAAGACTAAACATGAGGATTATTAAAATTGCTGCAAAAGGCAGCCCTGTAATGATAGCGGCCGTTTGTAATGCACCGAGACCTCCTCCAAGTAGCAATACTGCCGCAACAGCACCTTCTGTGAGTGCCCAGAAGATGCGCTGTGGAACCGGAGCATCAAGCTTACCTCCGGCAGTCAGACTGTCAACCACCAGCGATCCGGAATCGGATGAGGTGATAAAGAAGCTGGTAACCAGCAACACCCCAACCAAGCTGGTGATGGAAGAGATCGGATATTCTTCCAATAAGATATAAAGGGAAGTGGCGACATTCTCTTTTACGGCTGTGGCAATATCTGCCAGGGAATTTAATTCCAGGAAGATGGCACTGCCACCAAAAGCGGATAACCATAGGAAAGTCAATAGCGTGGGTACAATTAAAACACCCAATACAAACTCCCTGAGGGTGCGGCCCCGCGAAATACGGGCAATAAACATCCCAACAAATGGGGACCAGCTGATCCACCAGGCCCAATAGAAAACAGTCCAGCTGTTTTGCCAGTCAGATTGCTGGTAGGTTTCGGTCCAAAGGCTGATTTCAAAAAAGCTTTGAATGTAATACCCCAGGTTCTGTGTAAACGAATCGAGAATGAACAAAGTAGGACCGACAGCAATAATAAATAATAGAAAAATGGCGGCCAGAACGATGTTGATTTCACTTAATCTTTTCACTCCGGCATCTAAGCCCGCAATAACAGAGGCTGTAGCTCCTAATGTGATAACAGTAATCAGAATAACCTGAATGGTTACGTTATCGGGTAAATTGATAAGGTGAGCCAGCCCGGCACTTACCTGCTGGACCCCCAAGCCGAGAGAAGTAGCCAACCCAAAAAGTGTGGCCACTACAGCCATTACATTAATGGCTTTTCCTGCAGGTCCGTTAACCCTCTCACCCAGGAGCGGATAAAAAATGGAGCTGATGGTAAGCGGTAATTTCTTATTAAAAGTAAAAAAGGCGAGTGACATACCCACCAGGGCATAAATTCCCCATGCATGAAGGCCCCAGTGCAAAAAGCTGGTTTGCATGGCATGCTTGGCAGCCTCTACCGTGCGAGGATCTCCATTCGGAGGATTTACAAAGTGACTGATGGGTTCCCCCACACTCCAGAATAGGATACCAATACCCATTCCTGCACTGAATAGCATGGCAAACCAGCCCCCTTTCGAGAATTCAGGTTTGGCATGGGTGCCTCCCAATCTGATATTACCATATTTACTAAAAGCAATAAACAGGATGAAAAACAGGAACATGTTTACAGACAGGATAAAAAACCATCCTCCATTGTCAGAAATGCTTGTCTGAATGGAGGAGAAGATTTTGTTCATGGGCGCCCCTATGGCAAGGGTAACTACTATAAAGGCAATTATAAGAACGGCCGACGGCCAGAATACGGGCCCATCGACATCGAAATACTTTTTTTTGCTCACAAGGTGTTCTTCTCCCTCGTGAACGGAGTGGGATTGCTTTTGATCGTCCATATATTAGTTTTTCGAGTTTTGAATAAGCGATTGTTTCTAAATCTTGATTTAATGTGAATCCATGCGTTCAGCAGGGAATACCTGCAATAACCAACTCTCTTTAGTGCCCGTCTATAAAGTCGGGATAGTGTATTTGTTGTCACGTGCCTGGTCAGTAAGTTCCAGTTGCAAAGCCTGCCACGGTTTTTCTTCGGGGGCTTGCGAAGCCGCCAAAAAAAGAGTCCCGATCCTTCGGGATGAGTATTTTGGCGGCATGTGTAACGACGCAAATGGTACTATATGGACAGACACTCTTTAGAATAAAACTTTCAGACAGGTCCGGGAAGAATGCCTCCTGGTTTTTGTTACATTATTTAGCCAAACAATACTGGAAAAACCTGAAAGTACAATATACAATATTTCGTTGTGCTCATAAAAGCATTATTCTTAATTCTTTCAATGCTAACGAAGATGCATTGGTAGAAATAAGATATTTAATTCTTTTTCTTCTGCCTTTTGTCCCTCAACCATATGCCTGTTGATTACTTAGATCTCATAATGCAACGATCTTTTGTTAATATATGAACTTATAAATAAATTTGCGAATGAAATGTTCGCTTTCTTGCTTTCTGATTTATTATTGGCAATGTATGTATTTGATAACTAAATCTCTGGATTTTTCGTTGTCTTCCACCATCTCTTCTCTTAAATTTTTGTCATTGAAGGATCTTAACTTATTAATAGTGTGGTTTATGATTCCATCCGGAAATATTCCTGAATCAATAAAATGGTGTTTCTTTTTTTCCAGTCTCTCAGCCGACTCGTAGCAGGACGCCGGTAATTGATTGAGCTTCTGGTAATCGTTGTTATTAAAGATGTTGCCATTGACATACAGATCGCCGGCTTTTTTAAGCGCATCTTTCATGTTTAATCCATGGATTGCAGCATTTATGATACCTGCCATTATTAAGTGGATGTCGGCACTGCCGTCCGGTACTCTGAACTCAAAGGTCTGACGGTCGTTGGAGGTGTCTTTATTCAGACTGCCATCAGCTGGATTAACGGCAGCGGCCATGCTGGATTGAGAGGTCCATCCCAGCGGTATTCTTACCAACGCAGATCGGTTTCTTTCTCCCCAGCAAATATAGGTGGGTGCTTCCTGATTTGGGACCAGTCGCAGATAGGAGGTGGGCAGTGTATTGCCAAAAGCGGTAAGGGCGTCGGCCATGTCAAGTATGCCTGCTATGATTTTTTTGGAAGAATCAGACAGTTTTCTGTTTTCCATCACGATGTTTTGACCATCTTTTGTGAGCAACATGTGGAAATGAAGACCGTTGCCTGCTTTGCCCGTGCTTATTTTTGGGGCAAAACTGATTTCTACATTTGACTCCTCGGCCAGCATGCGCAATATCCATTTGGCAATCAGGATTTGATCAGCAGCAGTCTCGGGTGTGGTGGGCAAAAACTCAATCTCATGCTGTTCAAAAGCTTCTTCTCCCTTTGTGAAATTTCCTACTTCGGAGTGGCCGTATTTGATTTGTCCACCACATTCGGCCATTAGCCTGAGGGCCTCTTTCCGCATCCATTCAAATTTGGCAAATGGTTGGGATTCATGGTAGCCTCTTTGATCTGTTGCCGGGAATAAGCTTTGTGTGGGACTGTTTACATAATATTCCAGCTCTCCGAGCATCAGCATATCCATTCCTGTACATTGGCGGAACTGGTTGGCGGCTTTCCGTAAGATATTCTCGGGGGCTAAATCCAGTAACTCCCCATTGTGATTAAAGAACGAACAAAGAATTTCCATTGACGGGATTTCAGAAAAAGGATTCAGAAAAGCTGTCTGATACCTGGGAACCACATATAGATCGCTGCTCCCGGTTTCCATAAACGAAAACAGACTGGACCCATCAACCCGCTCCCCGTGCGTAAGAATGCTTTTGAGGTGATCCTGACTGTGAATGGCAAAGTTAAGCGTTTTCAACCGGCCATCTTCTCCCGGGTAGCGAAAATTAAGCAACCGGATCTGATTGCCGGTCATAAAAGAAATGATGTCCTCCCGTGTGAATTGTGAAGGCTCCTTTTTTATATACTTGACAAGCGGATTGGGACTGTAATCGTAATGTTTTTCCATGATTTTGAGATTTTTTCCAATGCAATTGGATGTTGCTGATTAGTTCATTTTTCAAGAATAAACATAGCAAACCATTAGTGGAAAAAAGATGAGTAAGGTCACGGAAAGCGGGCGTTACAGGTTGATTTTTATCACGGTTTTCGGGATGTTTGAACTATTTAAGGAATATAAGATCATAGATGACAGAAGAAGGTCTTACGCTTATTGGAATTACTGATTAATTTAAAACAACGGGTGTCCCGGAAAATTTATCCTTTGAGAAATGATTGCTTCACTTTGCTGCCAATGACGCTGTTTAATAGGTTTTGCAGAGGGTGGAGGGGTATGCTAAGTTGGCTTTTGTTAACTCTCTTCCGTTGCTCTGCGGCTGTCTATTTTGAATTTATAGCACAAAACCCGCAGAGCGGCGCTCGAGTGGTAGTAGAGAAAATAGATGAACAAGGGAAAAACCAAGCTGCGGAGCTGCGTCCGGGTAATAAAATTGGGTTGCTCTTTAATGTCCACTACTCTTCGTGCCCAATAGTGACTTCATAGTAATCTGTAACATCAACGAGTTTCATACCAGCTTCTTTTGCGGCATTTTTGCCCAAAACGCCATCTTCAAATACCTGGCAGTCTTCAGGTGCAATGCCCATTTGCTCTGCGCATTTCAGGAAGGTTTCCGGATGTGGCTTGGGGTGGGTGATATCATCAGAAGTAACAACAATGTCAAAATACTTATCCATTCCCGTGGCCTTGAGGGTTTCCGTGGCTACGCTTCTTTGCCCGCCTGTACCCACCGACATAGGCATTTTGCCATGATACTCACGAATGATCTCAGCGACCGGCTCCACCACCTTGGTTTTGTGAATGGTAGCCAGAAAAGCATTCTCTTTTTCTAGCCCTGTGTTTAGAGGATCCATGCTGGTACCAAAAATTTCATTTAACTGCTTAATGGTCCCTTCAAGTGGAATCCCCGCCAATTGCAGGAATAAATCAATGGTAAAATCAATTCCATGATTTTTTAATGTGTTACGCCATGCAATATAATGAGCAGGCATGGTGTCCGCAATGGTTCCATCTAAATCAAAAATAAGTCCTTTTACGCCGGGTTGTATTTCAATTTTTTGCATAATCCTTTTCTTTATACTCAGCAAAGATAGTTAATCCTTTTCGGCGAGAGGGGTGTTGCTGGTTTAAGAGATGTTAAAGGAGGAGGAGAGGGTGAGATGGTAGAGGGGAGAAAGGTGGAATGGAGAAATAGTAGGGTCAGAGCCTGGAGGGAAGTAAAAAAATCAAGTATTATCCTTTTATCTAAGTAAAGTCATAAACCATTTAAAACGTGTTTTTTATAATTTTCTTAGTTTTTTAAATATGCCGCAAAAAGAATCAAAATTTCTTAACTTCGAAAGTTTCCAGCTTCTAACTTCTAACTTCCAGCCTCCAGCTTCCGGCTTCCGCGCGGCTGGGCTACTTTTATCTAACTCATGATGCAAGTTTTTCAATTTCAGATAGTTGTTTGTTTATGCTTTCGAGTGTTTTTGATAATGATTTGGCTCTTTTCTGTAAATAAACTTGCCTGTTTCCATCAATAATGTACGGGTCAAATTCAACTTTCTCTGTTACCATCTTGTAATAAATTGTTGCGATTTTTTTTGCTGTGGCAATGACTGCAGGACCTGCTCCTGATTTAGCCTTTTTTGTCCTGAGATAGTCCCCAAAAGGATTATGGGAATTCCACAAGCCATTGGCCGCTTCTCTAAAAGCCTGTCCGGCATGGTTTTTCCTCTTTCTTACTTTCGATTTCAATATTTTTCCGCCAGATATTTCATTATTAGGCACCAAGTTTAACCAAGAATGAAATTGTTTTAACGATGGAAAGTTTTCTTTTAAATTAGGGCCTGTCTCCGATAAAACCGTAAGCGCACCTGTTTGCTTAAAACCAAAAATTTCCAATACATCGACTCCGTGTACATTGTATAAATATTGGCCTACATTAAAATTAGGCTGTTTATTTTGCCGGGGCCTTGATTTCACTTTCTTTTCTTCTATATCAGTATTGGTAAAAAGCTTGATAATTCTTTCACTTTCCTGATCTGTTTTTTGCAAATGACGTTCTAGTTCGACATACTTGTCACGTGCCATTTTCAAACAAAAAACTTGCTCATCCCTCCAATTTCCCTCTAGTGATTTGAGCAAATTTTCTTCTGAACATTTAATTCTCCTATTACGAAATGATGCTAAACGCTTAGGATCTCGTTCTCCATCAATAATCGCATCAACAATAGCTCTTCCGGTACGTCCATTAATATCACTGATTACATCGTGTAATTTGATATTCATATTTACCATGGCTTTTTGCATACGCTGTGTCTCTGTTGCCATCTCTTTTATAATCTGCTTTCTTAGACGCACATAAGTTCTAAGTTCTCTGGTCAAATTATCAGGTTGAAAACATGCTGTCAGATAACCATTCTCATGCAGCTCCTGTAGCCATTGTGCATCAATGACATCCGATTTTCTACCTGGCACATTTTTCACATGAGCAGCATTTACCAGAAATACCTCCATCCCATAATCTAGTAAGATGGTGTATAGTTGAAACCAATATGCTCCTGTTGATTCCATAGCAACAGTTTTGATTCCAAGATCTACCAACCATTTTGAAAGAATGTGTAAATCTCTTGTAAAGCCCTTAAAGCTTCGAACAGGATTTTCACACTTATCTTCTGACACTGCTACATAATGAACATTTGAGGCAATATCTATGCCTGCTGCATTTGGATTAATTATCTTTGCCATAAAAATATTTTTTATGGTAATGTTCAATATGCATAAAAATTAAATATTCTTTTATGAGGGATCGGAAGTCACCAATTGGATATTTAAAAGCATATAGGCCTATACTTTTATTTGGGCTCAAAAGCACCATTGACTAGTAAGGTCTGAACATTACCTTTTTTTACAAAGATAAATTTCCAAAGGACGAGACCCGTTCCCCCGTTAGATTTTTGGATATGCCGCTTCGGCGGCTGGGTTACTTTTATCTAAAAATCTAACGATCTATAGATCTAATCCAAGATTGGGACAGGGACCATGGGCTATTGGGGAGAGATGGTTTTCTTAATCGGTGGTGAGCAATAGTGGCTCCCGGGAACGACGAATTTCATCCGTCCTATATAATGGTGGATTAAATCCACCATACCTTGGGCAGTAGGACACTGGTCTTGAGTTCTGCTTAGCTGACCTTCAGTATTTTGGTCAATTAGGTGCGGCGGATTCCGATCCGCCGTTATAAAATTGCAGACCGGAATCTACCATACCAAAGGGAGGTTAAACCCACCCTTTGAAACCTTCTTATAAGGTTGTCTGCAAAAGAATCTGCCGCACCTTTTTACACTGCAATTTTTCTGACAACCTGAAATGGTCTGATATTTCGGATATGGTTCTAAAACCTTATGTTACCTTCTGTGGCCACGTGGTTCAAATACAAGACACCCAAAAATTCCTCCATGTTACATATTGTTATATGGGGCTTTGGTATTTGTTTGTTTTAAATACAAAAAACATAAAAATCTTGTATTTTTTTTCAAAATATCCTTCTTTTGATGTCAATTTGTTTCTGGTATGTTTTTTTATTGATGTGGCAAATGTATCAAAGTGATTTATCAAACCATCCCAAAGCATCTTTTATTTATTATCTAAATATCTAATGATCTAATAAATTATGAAACCCGGAGAAAAAATCAAACTTCAAAGAGAAGAAAAAAAGCTGAGTTTGGGCGAGGTGGCCCAAAGAACACTGATCAGTGAAGAGCTATTACAAAAAATTGAATCAGATGAGGCAGCTCCTTCATTGGGCACGCTCATTAAACTGGCCCGGGTCTTTGGAGTACGGCTTGGGACTTTTCTCGACGACCAGAAAGAAAAAGGGGCGGTTGTTTGTCGTAAGGAAGATAACCTGCACAGCGAAAATATCAATGTGGCAGGTTCGCAAGTGAAGGAAAATCTGGTATTTGCTTCTTTGGCACGTCAGAAAAGCGACCGCCATATGGATCCCTTTTTGATTGAAGTAGTAGCTGGAAAGGAAACGGCTTCCAAATACTCAGCCCATGAAGGAGAGGAATTCATCTATATATTGGAAGGCACTGTTGAAGTGACCTACGGGAAAGAAACCCATCAATTGAATGCCGGTGACAGTATCTATTATGATTCTATTGTTGACCACAATATTAAAGTGACCAAAGGCCAAAAAGCACTTGTGCTGGCTGTTGTTTACTTGCCGGTTTAATGCAGTTTTGTTGTAAATGCTTTAACGCAGAGATGGAATGACGCTTAGTTTATATTTCTTCGGGAATAATTGTTCATTGTGATTTACATTGACGAATATCCGGGAATGTTTGAAAACATTTGACGTCTTACAGACATATAGCCTTAAAGCAGAGGTGGAGATTAATAGGAAATTCTTAAATCTGTAATCTATAAATCTCACAATCTATTTTAGTCTTACCTGAAAAATACGAATATGTCTTTTCAATTAACAGAAGAAACTCTGGGAAGCCTGCTTGAGAAGTGGGCGGGTGAATTGCCCGACCATGACTTCATGGTCTATCCCGATCGTGGCCTCCGGTTTTCTTACAACGAATTCAACCAAAGGGTAGACAAGATGGCCAAAGGGCTTATTGCCATTGGAATCAAACCCGGCGATAAGGTGGGCATCTGGGCCAATAATGTGCCCGACTGGACGACCATGATGTTTGCCACTGCCAAGATAGGTGCTGTTCTGGTAACCATTAATACAAACTACAAACTGGCTGAACTGGAGTATCTCATCAAAAATGCTGATCTAAATACGCTTTGTCTGATTGACGGCTATCGCGACAGCGACTATGTAGATATGGTTTTTCAGCTTGTGCCCGAACTTAAAACTTCACAGAGGGGGCATCTCCAGAGTGAAAAGTTTCCTGAACTTAGAAATGTAATGTTTCTCGGGCCTCAAAAGCACCGTGGTATGTTTAATACTCCCGAACTCCTGTTGCTGGGTGCCCAGGTAGATGATGAGGTGCTGAATGAGCGCAAAAGCCAGGTGAGCTGTTACGATGTGGTTAATATGCAATATACCTCAGGTACAACTGGCTTTCCAAAGGGAGTGATGCTGACGCATTACAATATTGTCAATAATGGCCTCACCATTGGGGGCAATATGAAATATACCTCTGATGATCGTTTGTTGCTTTGTGTGCCATTATTCCACTGCTTTGGTTGTGTTTTGGGTGTTTGTGCCGTCATTACACATGGGGTGAGTATGGTTGTTACCGAGGACTTTGACCCATTAAAAGTGCTGGCCGCGGTACAAAAAGAAAAATGCACGTCAATTTACGGGGTTCCAACCATGTTTATCGCAGAGTTGAACCATCCCATGTTTGATATGTTCGATCTGAGTTCTCTGAGAACAGGTATCATGGCAGGTTCACTCTGTCCCATTGATACCATGAAGCAGGTTATGACTAAAATGCACTGTGATGACATCATCATTGTTTACGGGCTGACAGAATCGTCTCCGGGTATGACTTCAACCCGTACCTTTGATGAGGCAGAAATAAGGGCCACTACTGTTGGAAAAGAGCTGCCTGGTGTTGAAGTGAAAATTGTCGATCCTGAAACAGGAGTGGAGCTGGGACCTGATCAACAGGGAGAGATCTGCTGTCGAGGATACAACATCATGAAAGGTTATTACAATAACCCTGGGGCCACTGACAAAGCCATTGATAGTGATGGCTGGCTGCACTCCGGCGACCTGGCTGTGAAAACGTCTGATGGATTTTACAAGATTACCGGGCGAATCAAAGATATGATCATTCGCGGAGGCGAGAATATTTATCCACGCGAAATTGAGAATTACATCTACCGCATGCCGGAAGTGGAGATGGTGGAAGTGGTTGGTCTGGCCGATGAAAAATATGGTGAAATTGTGGGCGCCTTTGTTAAGTTGAAAGAAGGCTGTTCGCTCACTGAAGAGGCTGTTCAGGATTTCTGCCGTGGTAAGATATCACGTTACAAAATTCCCAAGCATGTATTTTTTGTGGATGACTTTCCCAAAACTGCCAGTGGAAAGATTCAGAAATATAAACTCCGCGAGATTGGGGCTGAAATGGCCAAAGCGAAATAGGCTTCAGAGGACATAGATGTTAGAAGCTGGAAGTTAGAAGTTTCAAATTTCTTCTAACTTCTATCCTCTAACACCTAACCTCGACTTACCCCATTCTCGATTTGTAATCCTCATATTCAAATTGCCGAATCTTTTTCAATCCCTCTTTATCACTCCAAAATGCAATAGAGGGATGCGGAACACCATTAAACATGGTGGTTTTAACAATGGTATAATGAATCATATCTTCAAAAACAATTCTGTCACCGGGCTTTAGTGGCTTATCGAACGACCAGTAGCCCATGTAATCTCCGGCCAGACAGCTGTTGCCACCCATGCGATAGGTAGGTAAACCGTTTACCGGCTCTTGATGAGCACCTCTGATTCGTGGTTTGTAAGGCATCTCCAGACAATCGGGCATATGAGCTGTGAAACTGACATTAAGGATGGCGGTTTTAATGCCATGATTTTCCACAATATCAACCACTTCAGAAACCAGGGGGCCTGTTTCCCAGGCAAAGGCACTTCCGGGTTCCAGAATGAGGTGAAGTCCCCACTTTTCTTTAAAGTTTTTCAGTAAAGTTATAAGGTGTTCAACATCATAATCTTTTCGGGTTATTAAGTGACCGCCACCCATATTGAGCCATTTTATCTGTCTGAGCTGGTTGCCAAATTTCTCTTCTACATTTTGTAATATCTTCTCTAGTTCGGTGCTTGAGGATTCACAAAGGGCATGAAAATGGAGTCCTTCAATACCTTCAGGCAAAGTCCCCGGCATTTGATCAGCAATAATTCCCAAACGCGATCCGGGAGAACAGGGGTTGTAAAGGTCTGTGGAAACCTCAGAGTATTCAGGGTTGATGCGGAGGCCGGGAGAAATATGCTTTTCTTGTGCTTCAAGCATTGGCCTGAATCTTTCATACTGTGAGATGGAATTAAAAGTAATGTGACTGCTGTATTTCATAATGCCCGGGAAATCCTTCTCGGTATAAGCCGGACTGTAAGTATGTGCCGGACTCCCCATCTCTTCAAAAGCCAGACGGGCTTCGTGAATGGAGCTGGCTGTAGCACCCGGTATGTAATCCCGCACGATGGGAAAGGCAGGCCACAAGGAAAAGGCCTTGAAAGCCAGTATGATTTCTATACCGGCTCTGTCACGGATACTTTTTATAATTTCCAGATTTCTTCTCAAAAGAGATTCGTCCATCACATAGGTTGGCGTTGGAACCTTATTTATATCAATGCTCATATTTGTCTTTTTTTGTAATGGACAAATATAACTTAGAAATGTTTGTTGGCAAATGGGGACGACCTTCTTAAAATTGACTTCCTTTTCGCATTTTAAGGTCGAACAATTAAAAGACCTTCGTGTTAGCAATACATAGTTAGACTCTTAGATGTTAGATAAATGAGGATTCATGAAATGCTGATGACCTGAGCTTTATTTCAGATGTGTGTTTGATTGCGAACGGATGAATTTTCACCTTGCAAAAGTTTAACAAAGTATTATGTAAAAAGATAAAACCTAAGATACAGAAGTTATGAAACAGGTTGTATTTCTTATTCTCGCGTTTACCTTTGGAAACCTTGCCATGTTTGCAGGACCGGAAAAATTGGAGCAAATAGCCTCCTTTAAAGGTCAACAAGTTACCGGTGTAACGGTTACACAAGAAGGAAGAATCTTTGTAAACTTTCCCCGATGGCGCAAGTCAGTTGAAAACTCAGTTTTAGAGGTGAGGGAAGATGGAAGCTCTCAACCTTACCCAAATAAGGAGTGGAATAATTGGAAGACAGGAAAGCCAGTGCCTGACTCCATGTTTGTAGCTGTTCAATCGGTAGTGGCTGTAAATGACAAATTGTATGTATTGGATACCTGTAATCCCCTTTGGAAAGGGGTGATCAATAATCCCCGCATTTTTGTTTTTGATCTTAAAACCGATGAGTTGTCAGATGTTCTGATTCTGTCGGATGATTCATTTAAACCCAATACCTATACCAATGATTTGCGGATAGATACGAAGAATGGATTTATCTACATTACCGACTCCAATGAACCGGGATTGATCGTCTATGACCTTGAAAAGAAAACCAGCCGCCGGGCTCTGGATAATCACTACTCAACACGAGGAGAGTTCAATTCATTAACCATAAATGGCAGGAAATGGGGTGGTAATAAGGTGCATTCTGATGGCATTGCTTTTCATCTCAATAATGATCGTCTGTATTATCACGCCCTAACCGGCTATACGTTGTATTCTGTTTCGGCAGAGGCATTGCGTGATGGTACAAAAACTGAGATAGAGCAATCTGTCATAAGAGAGGCAAAAACACCTGCCCCCGATGGTATGATTTTCGACCAACGGGGAAACCTTTACATGGCAGATCTTGAAAATACCGCCGTGATTGTGTTAAAGCCTAACGGTAAAACCCAAACCATGGCTCAGGGAGACCAGGTCGGATGGGCAGATACTTTTAGTATTTATGATGGCTATCTTTATTTCACCGATTCAAAGATTCATCTGGCTGGTAAAGGCGCTGAGAAGTTGAATTATACCATTAACCGGATATGCATAAAATAAAAATCTAATTTTACGGACCGGATATTAAAAAGCGAGGGGCTGTCCAATTCAATGGACAGCCCCTCGCTGTATTATTAGAGAAATTTCTATAACTCAAGATCCACATCGTGCTTTTCGTTCCAGGGAAGTCCACGTTTATTGAGTTCCTCCAAAAATGGATCGGGGTCAAATTCTTCCACGTTAAAGACACCTGGTTTTTTCCAGAGGTCTTTGAGGTACATCATAGCTCCGATTGTTGCCGGAACACCTGTGGTGTAACTTACAGCCTGAGTGCCGGTTTCTTTGTAAGCATTTTCATGGTCGCAGTTGTTGTAGATGTAATAAGTCTTCTCTTTTCCATCTTTCAATCCACGGATACGGCAACCAATGGAGGTTTGTCCTTTGTAGTTTTCTCCCAAATCACCGGGATTTGGCAATACAGCTTTTAGAAACTCAATCGGAACAATGTCCATCCCATTGAATTTAACTGGTTCGATGCCTGCCATTCCAATGTTTTGAATAACTCGAAGGTGTGTCAGGTATTCCTGTCCGAATGTCATCCAGAATCTGGCCCTTTTTATGGTAGGGTAATTTTTTACCAGCGATTCCAGTTCTTCGTGATAGATGACATAAGATTCTTTGGGACCAATTTCAGGATAATTGAGAGGCTTATGAATTTCATGAGGCTCTGTAGTTACCCATTCACCGTTTTCCCAGTATTTACCTTTTTGAGAAACTTCCCGGATGTTGATTTCGGGGTTGAAGTTGGTGGCAAAGGGTTTACCATGATCTCCGGCGTTACAATCCACAATATCAAGATACTGTAACTCGTCGAAATGATGCTTGGCAGCATAAGCTGTGAAGATGGATGTTACACCAGGGTCAAATCCGCATCCAAGGATAGCTGTGATTCCAGCTTCTTCGAATTTTTCTTTATAGGCCCATTGCCATTTGTATTCGAATTTAGCTTCGTCTTTGGGTTCGTAATTGGCCGTGTCAAGATACGAAACGCTTGTTTCCAAACAAGCATCCATAATAGTTAGATCCTGATAAGGCAGAGCAACGTTTACTACCAAATCCGGTTTAAAATCATTGATCAGATCAACCAGTTCAGGAACATTGTCGGCATCCACCTGTGCAGTTTTTATGCGATTGCCACCAATTTTTTCTGCAATGGCATCGCATTTACTTTTTGTGCGACTAGCCAGCATAATTTCCGAAAAAACTTCAGGTATTGAGGCCATCTTGTGGGCCACTACAGTGCCGACACCCCCGGCGCCAATAATTAAAACTTTACCCATTTTTTTGTTTGCGTTTTGGTTCGAAAATACCATTTTTATTAATGCAGCAAAGAAATGAATTTTTTTAATCTGTTGGCTGCATTCGAGATTTAATATAGCAATTTTATATTTTTGAAGAGAATTTAAACCGTAAAAATAATGAACAAATTATCTTTTTGGTTGATAACTATCTTGGTTTTGGCGCTTTTGGCCACACCATCTTGTCAATCGCCTGTAGAAAAAAAAGTTGTTGGTTTTTATAACCTTGAAAATTTGTTTGATACCATCGATGCACCTGATGTCAGAGATGAAGAGTTTACACCTCGGAGTGAAAAGCAATGGGATGCCAACCGCTATCAACGAAAATTGCAGAATATGGCCTCTGTTATTGCAGGAATTGGCTCTGTGGAGGACGTCGGCGCTCCGGCAGTAATGGGATTATGTGAGATGGAAAATATTAAAGTTTTGGAAGATTTGGTGGCTACAGATCGTCTGAAATCTTACAATTATAAGATTATACATGAAGATTCGCCCGACAAACGAGGCATTGATGTGGCATTGATTTATCACCCTGAATCTTTTACACCGGACGATTACCGGGCAGTGCCGCTCCTTATCAGTGATGAAGAAGGCAATCGGATTTACACCAGAGATCAATTGATTGTTTCGGGTGAATTGAATGGCGAAAGACTCCATTTTATTGTTAACCACTGGCCTTCAAGATATGGAGGGAAGGAGCGAAGTATTCCCTTGCGTAATGCCGCCGGAAAGTTAACGCGTTCACTGGTTGACTCTATCAGGGCAGAAAATGATGATGCAAAAATCGTGGTGATGGGTGACTTGAATGATGATCCTGTCGATGAAAGCGTAAAGAAGTATTTGATGGCTGGTGTAACGCCTCAGGCAGGGGGTGGTGACAGTCTGTTTAATGCAACTGCTCCTTTGTTTTTTGAGGGGCGTGGAACCCTTTGTTACCGAGACTTCTGGAATTTATTTGATCAGATAGTTGTGACTCCTAACCTGATAAAAAAATCACCCGGTAAATATCACATTGTTAAGACGGAAATATACGACAAACAGTACCTGAGACAGCAGGAAGGTGATTATAGCGGCTATCCGTTCAGAACCTTTGTAGGGAGCTGGTATCACGGTGGGTACAGCGATCACTTTGCCAGTTATATTGTACTGGATAAATAAGGAGAGGATAATGTTTTGACGGAGTCTTAAAATTCAATGCCTTTCCGGGCCTTGATGTCCTGCTTGTAATAATGCTTGACCTCTTTCATTTCAGTGACGAGATCAGCTTTGTCAATGAGTTCCTGTGGTGCATAGCGACCGGTAATTACCAGCTCTATGTGTCCCGGGAGCTCATCTATTAGTTTGAGTACATCTTGAAGTGCTATCAGTTTGTAGTACAAAGCAATATTGAGTTCATCCAAAACAATCAGGGAGTATTTTCCCGAGTGGATAATGTTATTTGCTTTTTTGAGACCTGCCTTTGCGGCCTCATAATCTTCATGTTCAGGGTCTCGATTGATAAAGCATTTACGACCAAAAAGCTCATGGTCTATTAGCGGCATTTGCTCGGTAAAAACGCTAACTTCGTTGTAGGCCATTCCTTTTACAAATTGCCCAAAAAAGACATTCATGCCTGAACCGGCAGCTCTGACCGCCAATCCTATGGCTGCTGTGGTCTTGCCTTTACCGTTACCTGTATATATGTGAATCATGTTGGCAAAGATAAGTTTTTTGGGGGCCAGGGCAAGAGAAAAGAAGCAGAGAGCATGGAAGATGGTGCCAGTGTGACATTTATTAAATTGGTTTACTTGAATTTTATGTGATTTTTTTCTTTATGCAAGGCGGGGTTTGCTAAGCATAGCCTTAGCTATGGTTAAAAACCCCAACGAAGCAGAAAGGGAATAAGCGCTTGAAATTAGTGAGTGAATTTTGTAATTGTCACACTAGGAGAAACTCTCTGCCAATTTCTGCTTTATATCACAGGGTTATTGCCTGAATCTCAACTCAATTTCCGAAACATTTTCCATAAGTTGAGCCAGTTTTTCAGGATCAGATTCACCCATTTTGTAGTGATATGGAAACAGAACCTTTGGTTGTACTATTAGGGCTGCTTTTTTGCACATCTCTGCATCCATGGTGTAGGGTAAGTTCATAGGAAGAAAAGCAATGTCTATATCGTATAGGTTTTTCATTTCCGGGATGTTTTCTGTGTCACCTGCCACATAAACGCTTGTGTCACCAAAATCAATCACATAACCATTGTCACGACCTTTGGGATGGAACGGTTCTCCACTGTCGCGTGTGTGTTCAATGTTGTAGGCCGGAACTGCTTTTATCGGAAAGCCTGCAAATTCTGTATTATCTCCATTTGCCAATACTTTTCCCTTTTCCAAAGAGTTGTAAGAAGCCTGGTTTAGAAATATTTTGGTGTTTTCTTTAGATATCAACTTGATGGCTTCAGGATCAAGATGGTCTCCATGGGCATGAGTGATAAGAATTAAATCGGCTTTGGGCATGGAAGAATAATCCCCCATTTTTCCAAAGGGATCAACGTGGATTACTTTACTGTCAATTTCAAAATACAGGGATGCATGGCCCACATGATAAATGTTCAGTGCTCCCGAAGAGGTTTCAAACTGATCTTTCTTAACTTCCTGGGCATGTGTGATTCCGGTTATTAAAAAAAGCACCGCGGTCACTAACTTAAACGGTAGTAAATGATTTGCTCTCATGATACCTTAGTTTTGTTTCTTTTAGTTTTATAACCTGTTTTGGAGCTATTTGTTTATCTGATGACCATGGCAGAATGAAAGGCTCTTGCAGGGTATTTATATCAATAGATCGTTAGATTTCCTGCCTGCCGGCAGGCAGGTTAGATAAAAGATTTAGGATAAACCCCATGGCACTGATAATATGACTGTTAGAGTAATTATTGCATTGCTTGCAAGTAGCTAACAATCAGACGATTATAAAACTTTAAGGCTGTAGTTAAAAATAACAATTTTTCCAAAGTCCCCGAACGGGGGGCAAATTTGAATAACCCCGGGTACACCTGCCCGGGGTTCAAAATAAGGATATAATCGGTCTCTGAAAGAGGCCAACATTCCATAAATCATTAAAATACACGGAATAGTTGCCCCCCCGTCAGGGACCCTGCAGCTCCGACATCTCCCCCGGGCTTATCTGCCCGGGGTTATCTAAGTTTGCCCCTTTTCAGGGACTTTATAGATTAGCCTTTTATGCATCATGTAGGTATTTAAAAGAAAAACCTAATTGTTTTTATCATCGCAAATATAAACTAGAGCCAACTTTAACGGACTGTTGTATATAGTACCAGCAAGAAAACTAAGGTTTTTCCGGTCTTTGATAAGAAGGCGTCAAATGTGAGGCTTTCGAAGTTCCTGAAATCAAGGAGTTTAATTTTCGTAAATGACTGTTTCAAAAACGACAATAACGAAGTAGTTGGTGTTTGCTTGCAAAGACTATGTAAATTCTCAATCTCTAAAATGTTCTAAAGCCTTGTGCAAAGACCAGTGATTTCCCAACCTGATTTTTGTCCTGTTTTACTTTTTCTGCGTTAAGTTTTTTTGCCGAAGTCCACTAAGGCTGTAAAGCTTGAATTGAAAAAACAAAAATATCATCAAAAATTATAGTTCGACGAATTAAGGTTTATTTCATTAGTCTTGGATGAAAAGGAGGTTAAGTAGTGCGTGTCCATAAAATCCCATTTACTGGGTTGCGCCTTCCCAAAAATTACTCATCCCGAAGGATCGGGACTGCGTATTTTCGGGCTTCGCACACCCCCGAAGAAAAATCGGGGCAGGCTTTGTAAATAAAACTTTCTGAATACACACATATATTTTTCACGTGTTTGAGATAGAAAGTTCAAATTCAAGGCGTGTGAAAAATCTAAACCGCAGTCCCGAAGTAGCTTTTGTAAGGTTTTTTGAACAAAAAACCAACAAAAAGCACAATCGGGATGAGAATTTAGATTTTGAACAACAACGCAGAAGTTGGACTTTATAGACAAAAACTAAGTAGGGAGTGACGGTCTAAAGTTTTGCACAAAAAAAAGGCACTTGCGTGCCCTTTTCAAGTATTTTGTGGTATGCTTTACGACAGACTGGCAATTTTATCTCCCTGATATTTACCGGCTGCAAGTTTCTCTTTAATTTCAGAGAAAGCTTTCACCGTAAACTCAACGTCTTCGAGAGAATGCACTGCTGTAGGTATGAGACGCAACATTATTTGTCCTTTTGGAATAACCGGGTAAACCACGATTGAGCAAAACAGGTTGTAGTTTTCACGCAAATCCATAATAAGGTTGGTTGCTTCGGGAATCGTACCGTTCAAAAATACCGGAGTTACAGGCGATTCGGTAACACCGAGGTTGAATCCCTGGGCGCGCAATCCTTTTTGCAAGGCCTTAACAACCGTCCAGAGTTTATCTTTTAACTCGGGATGAGACTTGAGCAGTTCTAGTCTTTTTAAAGCACCAATAACCATTGGCATGGGCAATGATTTGGCAAAAATCTGTGAACGCAGATTGTAACGCAAATGATGAATCACGTGTTCGCGACTTGCCACAAAAGCGCCGATTCCTGCCATGGACTTAGCAAATGTGCCAAATATTACATCCACTTTGTCCGTTACACCGTAATGCTCGGCAGCACCTGCTCCGGTGGTTCCCATGGTTCCAAAACCATGAGCATCATCGACCAGTAATCGAAAATCAAATTTATCTTTAAGAGCGGAAATTTTATCCAGATGCCCCAAGTCACCTGCCATACCAAAAACACCCTCGGTAATTACCAGAATACCACCTCCCGATTCGTTGGTGCGTTTTGTAGCCATGGAAAGCATCTTTTCGCATTTCTCGATATCGTTATGTGGAAATACAAAACTCTTACCGCCTTTGGCTTTGTGAAGGAAAATACCATCCATAATGCAGGCATGGCATTCGGAATCGTAAACAATGACATCATTTCGGTGAGCCAGAGTGTCAATGATAGAAACCATTCCCTGGTAACCGAAGTTAAGCAGGTAGGAATCTTCTTTACCCACAAAATCGGCCAAAGCTGATTCAAGCTCTTCGTGTTTACTGGTATGTCCGGACATCATGCGGGCACCCATTGGATAACCAAGGCCCCATTCTTTGGCAGCTTCTGCATCCGTTTTTCGCACTTCAGGGTGATTGGCAAGTCCCAGGTAGTTGTTCAAGCTCCAGTTAAGAACTTCTTTGCCGCGAAATTTCATGCGGGGAGCAATTTCACCTTCTAGTTTTGGAAAGGAAAAATAACCGTGGGCATCCTTGCCGTATTGGCCCAGTGGCCCCATGTTCTCGCTTATTCTATCAAAAATATCCACTTTACTATAGCTTTTAAATTTTAGGGGCAAAGGTAATGTTTTTTGTTTATTTTAACTGTTCATACAGAGTAATTCAAATTCTTGTTGAGAATATCCTTGTTTTATTGGCGATGTGGCCTGGTTTTTGATTATTCTCGGTGATGAAAAAATTGGGGTGATTTTTCACACAATATAAAAATACGCTCCTGTAAAATGAATAATTCAAAAGTAAAAACGTATCTTTGCACGGAATTTTGCCTTGGTTAGTTTTGTAACAGTGGGCAAATCTTGCGAACGCACAAAAGCGCATATTGATCATGAGGAAATTGCTTGTTTTGTTGGCAGTAGTTTTACTGGCCTCCTGTAGCGAATATCAAAAAATTTTAAAAAGTACCGATTACGATCTGAAATACGAAAAGGCTCTTGAGTATTATGAAGAAGGCGATTATATGCGAGCTTCAACATTACTTCAGGAGTTAATTTCTGTTTTTATGGGGACCGATCGCGCCGAGGAAGCACACATTAAGTATGCCAACTCTCTTTTCAATATGCGTGATTACATTAGTTCGGTGCATTTTTTTCGGGAATTTGTTGATAAGTATCCCAATAGTGATTATGCTGAAGATGCCCAGTTTATGATTGGGGCTTCATATTTCGAGCTTTCACCGAAAGCCAGGCTTGATCAAACCGATACAAATAACGGGATAGAAGCTTTTCAGTTGTTTACAAGTTTGTATCCCAACAGTCCTAAAGTTGATGAAGCCCTGGACATGATGGATGAGCTTCGTGAGAAGTTGGTTTATAAGTCATATTTGAGTGCCAAGTTATATTACCATCTTGGTACCTATATGGGAAATAATTACAAGTCCGCTGTAATTACAGCCCGAAATAGTTTGGATGAGTTTCCTGATACTAAATACAGAGAAGAATTGTCTTTTTTGATCCTTGATTCATTGTATATTCAGGCTGTAAACAGTGTTGAAGAAAAAGAAGAGGATCGACTAAGAATGACTCTGGACGAGTATTATGCATTCATTAATGAGTTTCCGGAAAGCTCATACATGAAGAATGCCAATGAGATTTTTGAAGATGTAACATCGATGTTAAATAAATACAATTAAAACTAGCATTGCAATGGATTATAAGAAGTCGAATGCCCCACTGAGTACGGTTACCTGGGATACACAGGATATGTCTTCCCAAACTGGTAATATTTATGAAACCGTCATGATTATTGGCAAGAGAGCTAATCAGATTGGGGTTGAAATGAAGGAAGAGCTTAATAAAAAATTGCAGGAATTTGCCTCTTACACTGATAATCTGGAGGAGGTTTTCGAAAACCGTGAGCAGATTGAAATTTCTAAATTTTATGAACGTCTTCCCAAGCCTTCTTTATTATCGGCACAGGAATTTACCGAAGGTAAAGTATATTATCGCAATCCCACAAAAGATAAGCAGGAAGACGAAGAATAGTTCCTCATGCTTTATTAATTTTTTAATGATATAGGTGCTATTGCCTGCCGTAAGGCAGGTATAGTCATTTAAAGGGGGATGATTTTATTTTTGACAGGCATTGATTTTAGTTTTTTGACCTAAATACCCATGACGTGTCATTGAAAAACATCTAGTTGATTGTTGCTTTTTTAAAATATCCTGCAGGAAAATTCGCTTGCTGAATGCTTAAAGGAAAGAAAGTTATTTTAGGAATTACCGGTAGTATAGCTGCTTACAAAGCCGCATACTTACTTCGCCTCCTTGTTAAAGAAGGGGCAGAGGTTCAGGTTATTATTACACCTGCCGGAAAGGAATTTATCACAACTGTTACACTGTCAGCCTTGTCAGGAAAGCCTGTTCTTTCTGAATTTTTTGAAAATACAGACGGTTCCTGGCACAGTCATGTCGATTTGGGAATTTGGGCTGATATTATGGTAGTGGCTCCTGCGTCGGCGAATACTATGGGTAAAATGGTAAATGCCATTTGCGACAATTTGCTGATTACCACTTATCTTTCTGCCAAGTGCCCGGTTGTTGTCGCTCCGGCGATGGATCTGGATATGTTTGCACATCCGGCCAATCAAAGAAATGTTGATGTTTTGCGTCAGTTTGGGGCTCACATTGTTGAACCTGGGACGGGAGAATTGGCAAGTGGACTTGAAGGAAAAGGACGCATGGAAGAACCAGATGGGATTGTTGAACGGTTGAAGGAAATTCTTGGCTCTGAAAAAAAAAAGTCTCTGAGCGGTAAAAAAGTGCTTGTAACTGCCGGTCCCACTTACGAAAACATTGACCCGGTCAGGTTTATCGGCAATTACTCATCAGGCAAAATGGGATTTGCTATTGCCGAAGAACTTGCCACTCGGGGAGCTGAGGTTTCCTTGATAGCCGGGCCGGTTTCGCTGAATGCTCGAAATTCCCTGATTAACCGGACAGATGTTGTTTCAGCAAATGAAATGGATCAGGTATGTCAGGAAATTTTTCCAGATTGTGATGCTGCTGTATTTGCTGCCGCAGTTTCTGATTATGCACCGGAAAACAAATCGGAAGATAAAATAAAACGCTCCTCTGATAATATTTCTCTTCAGCTCAGGCCTAATCCTGATGTAGCTGCACGTGCCGGAATTATTAAGAAGAAAGGACAGATAACTGTTGGCTTTGCACTTGAAACCAATAATGAGGAGGTCAATGCAGCAAAAAAAGTGCAAACTAAAAACTTTGATTTTATTGTTTTGAATTCCCCGAATAATGAAGGGGAAGGATTTATGACGGATACAAATCGCATTTCAATCATTCACCGCGATCATAAAAAGGAAAATTTTCCGTTAAAGAGTAAACAGGAAGTGGCTTGTGATATAGTAAATGTCTTGGAGCAAAAACTCTTGTCATAAAGGATTTTTTAAGTGTAATCACTTGGTTCTTGAGTTTTGAAGACTTTGTTCTCATTTTCTTTACAGGCCTAAAAAGATAATTTGCTCATGAAGAAACTTTTTTTGTGCCTTGTTATTCTTTTTGTGTCTTTGTCTGCTGCGAAAGCACAAGAGCTCAGGTGTGCAGTTCAGGTTGTGGCACCATCAGTTCAGGGAACCAATCGCAATGTTTTTAAAAATCTCAGAGAGTCCATTTTTGAGTTTATGAACAACCAGCAGTGGACCAATCATGTATATGAGACTTCGGAGCGTATTGAATGTACTTTCCATTTTACCATTGACGAACTTATTGGTGTAGATCAATTTAAAGGATCTTTGCAAATTCAGGCTCGCAGGCCGGTTTTTAACTCTGCTTACACTACAACAACTTTAAATCTGAAAGACGATAAAATTGATTTTCAATACGGGGAGTTTGAAACACTTGTATTTAAAGAGAATAATATCGAATCCAATCTGGTAGCGATTCTTTCTTATTACGCCTACGTAGTTCTGGGATATGATTATGATACTTTTAGTCCGGAAGCTGGTAACCCATATTTTGAAGAGGCTGAAAAAATTGTGAATATGATGCAGAACGCCAGAGAAGCAGGTTGGAAACAGTTTGAAAGCCGTCAAAACAGGTATTGGCTAATTGATAACTTGCTTGAGGAGGACCATCATCCCTTACGCGAATGCTATTATGAATACCACCGTAACGGGCTGGACCGGATGTCTGACGATCCGGAAGAGGGAAGGGCCAATATTGCAGAATCTCTAGAGTTGCTGCGGGACGTTTACCGAACAGATCCAAGTTCTTACGCGTTACAGGTGTTTTTCGACGCTAAACAAAAAGAGTTGGTTAATATTTTTTCAGAATCTTTCTCCATGGAAAAAGCAGAAGTGGTCAATATATTAACAGAGATTAATCCGACCAATTCCGATGCTTATGAGAAATTGCTGAAAGATAACTAGTATCGATATGTTGAAATCATTATCCATAAAAAATTACGCCCTTATAGATAAAACTGAAATTGAATTTGGTTCAGGCTTTACTGTAATTACAGGAGAAACCGGTGCCGGTAAATCCATTATGCTTGGTGCCCTGGGTTTGGTGCTTGGCCAACGAAGCGATGCTTCTGTTATTGGGGACAAAGAGAAGAAGTGTGTAATTGAAGGCGTTTTTGATGTTTCAAGGTATGGCCTAAAAGTACATTTCGAAGAAGAAGATGTGGATTATGAGGATGAAACTGTTTTGCGCCGTGAGATTTTACCATCAGGAAAATCCAGGGCTTTTGTAAATGATACTCCAGTTAATTTAAACTTCCTGAAACTTCTATCTGGCAAGTTGATAGATGTCCATTCTCAGCATCAGAATTTACTTCTGGGAGATAATCGTTTTCAACTTAATGTAGTAGATACGGTTGCCGGAAACTCTGAAAAACTTGAGACTTATCAGGAAACATATCGACAATACAGGTCATTACTTTCTGAGAAAAAGCGGCTTGAGGATATGAATGCCCGCCAAAGGGATGATCAGGACTATTGGGATTTTCAGTTTAAGCAACTTGAAGAAGCCAATTTGCAGTCTGGCGAACAGGACGAGCTGGAGCAGGAACTTGAGCAATTAACCCATGTAGAAGACATAAAATCGGTCCTTTCACAGGCTTCGCATATACTTTATGAGAGGGAACAGCCTATGATCCAGGAATTGTTTCACCTCAAGGATGAACTTCGGAAAATTGCTGCATATCTTTCTGATGGAGAAGAGTTGGCGTCCCGTCTTGAATCAGCTTATATTGAACTGAAAGACATTGCTGAAGAAATTTCAGAACGGGGAACCGATGTTGAATATGATCCTGCACGTCAGCAGGTAGTTCAGGACCGTTTGGATATGATCTATTCGCTCCAGCAAAAGCATCATGTTGATTCGGTGGAAGCTTTGTTGGGTCTAAAAGAGGACCTCTCGGCTAAGCTCCGGCAACTGGCCTCTTTTGATGAGGATCTGTCTGCTATTCAGAAAAAAATTGAAGAAGCTGAAACGGCTCTCGATAAACATGCTGTTGCGCTGACAAAGAGCAGAGAAAAAGTGTTCAGTAATATAGAAAACACGGTGCAGGGCCAATTAAGGGAGCTTGGAATGCCTCATGCAAGATTTTCTGTGAATAACACCCCTGTGAAAGAATACGGACAGAACGGAGGGGACGAAATAGCATTTTTATTTTCTGCCAATAAAAGTGCCGGCCTCACAGATATCCCTAAAGTAGCCTCCGGAGGTGAAATATCGCGTGTGATGCTTTGTATTAAATCGCTTTTGTCCTCTGCCAAAGGTTTACCTACCATTATTTTCGATGAGATTGATACCGGAGTTTCAGGAGAAATAGCCGATCGTATGGGGCGAATTATGCAGGGAATGGGGCAAAACATCCAGGTGGTGAGCATTACACATCTTCCGCAAATTGCCGGTAAAGGTCAGCGACACTTCAAAGTTTTTAAGACTGAAACGGATCATCAAACTATTTCTTCGGTTAAGTTGTTAGGTACCGATGAAAGATTGGCAGAGATAGCCGGAATGTTGAGTGGTGCCCGGGTTACGGATGCTGCACTTGAAAATGCTCGGTTTTTAATGGAGAATTAAGGTCTGACTTAACTATAAATCCTTTAATGGTGTGTATTTTTGTTAAATATGCATCGTTTTTTATTTGATAAATAGTTGTTAGTAAGTCGTTTGACTTGTTTTTAAATAGATTCTATAAACACAAGAGTTCGTAATTGTTTCGCTGATTACGATTTTGCAATATATTTGCAGCCTGAAAAACAATTTTATCGATATGGGAAATAACTTGTTAAAAGGGAAAAGAGGGATTATTTTTGGAGCCCTCAATGATATGTCAATTGCTTGGAAGGTAGCAGAGTTGGCCCATGAAGAAGGCGCTACTTTTACTTTGTCCAACACCCATGTGGCTTGCCGGATGGGAGACGTCACCAAATTGGCCGAAAAAACAGGAGCAGAATTGATTCCTGCAGATGCCACCAATGTGGAAGATCTTGAAAATGTTTTCAAGAAATCTACGGAGGTTTTAGGCGGAAAGATTGACTTTGTGCTCCACTCAATCGGGATGTCGCTAAACGTTCGTAAGAAACGGGTTTATCACGATTTGGATTACAACTATCTTCAGAAAACATTAGACATTTCAGCTATTTCATTCCATAAAATGTTGCAGGTAGCATTTAAGCAGGATGCCATGAATGAATGGGCTTCTGTTTTGGCTTTGTCCTATGTTGCTGCTCAACGTACACTTTATGGGTATAACGATATGGCCGATGCCAAGGCATTGCTTGAGTCCATTGCCCGTAGTTTTGGTTATATTTTCGGACGCCAGAAAAAAGTACGTGTCAACACCATTAGTCAGTCGCCAACAGTTACAACTGCCGGTAGCGGGGTAAAAGGTATTGATGGTTTGATCGACTTCTCCGATCGTATGTCACCACTCGGCAACGCAGATGCTGAAGATTGTGCTAATTTCTGTCTGATGATGTTCTCCGATTATGCTCGAAAAGTGACCATGCAGAACCTTTATCATGATGGTGGTTTTTCCAGTATGGGTATGAGTATGAGGGCGATGAAGCAATATAATAAGAGCTTTGATTCGGGAGAAATAGAAGACCTTTATTGAGGAAATGAAGTCAGATAAAATGAAATGATCTCATTTCATCAGAACTTAATTAACAAGGCCATTCCATTTTTTGGGAATGGCTTTTTTATTGAGTATATTTGGCGCGATTTTCAGACCAAAAAGTTATTCCAAAGGAGCCCTTTTAATTTGTTGAGCCTGAAGTAAAAAAAATAGAAGAGTTCTTTTACTAAAAAAGAAAAAAATCAGATAAATGGATAAATACCAGATTAACCACCTTAGAGAACTTGAAGCTGAATCGATTTTCGTGATTCGGGAGGTGGCCGCCCAGTTTGAGAATCCTGTTATGCTTTTTTCGGGGGGTAAAGATTCGATTGTTATGTTTCACCTTGCCCGCAAGGCTTTTTGGCCTGCAAAGGTGCCTTTCCCATTGATGCACATCGATACGGGGCACAACTTCCCTGAAACTATCGAATACCGCGATAACCTGATGGAGAAAACCGGTGCACGCTGTATTGTTAAGTATGTTCAGGACACCATTGACCAGGGTAAGGCAGTGGAGGAAACCGGAATCAATGCCAGCCGGAATAAAATGCAAACCATTACTCTTTTGGATGCTATTGAACAGGAAAAGTTTGATGCAGCCATGGGAGGGGGGCGACGCGATGAAGAAAAAGCACGCGCCAAAGAACGTTTTTTCTCCCACAGGGATGAGTTTGGACAATGGGATCCTAAAAACCAGCGTCCGGAGCTTTGGAATCTTTTCAATGCTAAGAAAAATATGGGTGAACATTTCAGGGTATTTCCTATTAGTAACTGGACTGAGATGGATGTTTGGCAATATATTTATATGGAAGAAATTGAATTGCCTTCTCTCTATTTTACGCATAAGCGTGAGGTCTTCCAACGTGATGGCGTTTGGATGGCCAAAGCTCCTTTTATGCAATTAAAAGAAGGAGAGAAATTGGAAATGCGTGATGTACGCTGTCGCACTATTGGAGATGTTACCTGTACCGGTGTAACCCTTTCAACGGCCAATAATATTCAGGATATTATTCAGGAGGTCGCTGCAACACGTGTGACTGAACGTGGTGGCCGTGCTGATGACAAACGTTCTGAGTCTGCAATGGAAGACCGTAAGCGTGAAGGATACTTCTAGGGCCCCCTAAATCCCCCCAAGGGGGACAAAAAGATGTGGGGTTTTGAGTTCCAAAAAAAAATAGAAACTGATAATTGATCATTGTTTATTGGTCATTGTAAATAGATAATTGAAAAAAATGAGTGGAAAAGAATCCGGATATTTAGATATGGAGCTTTTGCGGTTTACCACCGCGGGTAGCGTTGATGACGGCAAAAGTACCCTGATCGGTCGTTTATTATTCGACTCAAAAGCCATTTTTGAAGATCAAATGGAGGCCATCGAAAGAGCAAGTATTCGCTCAGGTGGTGAAGATGTTAATCTGGCCTTGCTTACAGATGGTCTTAAAGCTGAAAGAGAACAGGGGATTACCATAGATGTAGCTTATCGTTATTTTGCTACCCCTAAACGTAAGTTTATTATTGCAGATACTCCCGGACATATTCAGTATACCCGTAATATGGTGACTGGTGCAAGCACTGCTAATGCAGCCATTATTTTGGTTGATGCCCGTCATGGTGTTTTGGAACAGACTCGTCGCCACACTTATATTGCTTCTTTGTTGCAAATTCCTCATATCATTATTTGTGTGAATAAGATGGATTTGGTTGATTACAAGGAAGAAGTGTTTGAGCAAATTAAGGCTGATGTTGAAGATATTTCCTCAAAACTGAGCGTTAAAGATGTTCGTTATGTTCCCATCAGTGCCTTGGTAGGAGATAATGTGGTTACCCGTTCCGAAAAGATGGAATGGTACGATGGGCCTACTTTGATGTATTTGTTGGAGAACCTGCATATCGGAAGTGATCTTAACCGATCTGATTTCAGAATGCCTGTTCAGTATGTGATTCGACCACAATCTAAAGAGTATCCCGACTATAGGGGATATGGTGGCCGTGTTGTAAGTGGAAGTCTCAATGTGGGGGATACAGTAAAAGTATTACCATCAGGTTTTACTTCAAAAGTTAAAACCATTGACCTTTTTAAGGATAGTCTAAAGACCGCGTTCGCTCCGCAGTCCGTGTCTGTTCAACTGGAAGATGATATTGACATCAGCCGTGGAGATATGTTGGTAAAAGAGACCAATGGTCACGAACCCGTGATAGGCCAGGATATTGATGTAATGTTGTGCTGGTTTAATGACCGGAAGATGGTGCCAAGAGGTAAATATACTTTGCGTCAGACAACTTCTGAGATGCGTTGCATGGTCAAGAGTGTCGATTACAAAATGAATATCAATACCCTTGAGAAAGATTCGGATGACCTAGACGTTGGAATGAATGACATCGTTCGTGTGAAGCTACGCACAACAAAGCCTTTGTTTTTCGATTCTTACAATGTTAACCGAAATACCGGAAGCCTTGTGCTTATTGATGAATCAACTAATGAGACAGTTGCTGCCGGAATGATAGTGTAATAGATTTTATCATAACAGGGAAAAGCTGTTCAATTAGTTTTGGGCAGCTTTTTTATTGATCATCCGTTTTTAACCTAAATTAATAACATGCCTGCAGCAAAGGATGGGCCTTGGCCTGTGAACCAATCAAGGGAAGTGAAAATAGGGTTGAAAAGTCTTTTTTTGCTGATCCCGATTTCAGTTTTTTAAGGCTTTTGATTTCTAAACCGAAGTTCTGGTTTCGATTTGATTGCTTAGTTATCAGAAATACTAATTTACTCCCAAGTCCCGGAGGAACGAAATATTGTTAGAATCTTCTCCCCATGAAGAATGAGTGCCGAGGGTACGAAACAGTATTTACATCCTATAGGACTTAAGCCCTGATTGAAGGTTTAATTTCTACCGGCATTGCAGCCCTAACGGGCCTTTTTACTTCAACAGTATTAAGTCTATGTAGCTGGTAACCAGTAATCGGGAATGCGGCTTGAGCGTAAAAAGAACAGTGTTATGGTTTTAACAGACAATAATGATTTTTTATAGGAGTAGAGGGGGCTACTTAAGGGACGGTTGTTATCAAGATATAAAAAAGGCTTGAATCTCAAATATCATTTCGATTCAAGCCTTTTATGAAAAATCAATTGTTTTCAATTAAAATCTCCATCCAAGAGTTACCGCTAATTGGTGATCAGTTGAGGTGATTTTTGCTGGATATTGACTTTCATCTGAAACGTGCGGGGCATAATATAATGAGTTGATGTATGAAATGTTTCTATAAAGATAAGAAATATCAATGCTCATATTTTGATGCATGAAACCAATACCGCCTGTTATATCATATTTTTCATTTTCAAAATCAAACTTTTCAGATGTTCCATCTTCTTTGTTGATGATTAATTGGTTTTTATATGGGGACTGAAAGCTGGCTGCACCTGCTCTTAATGCTATAGTTGGTAAGAGCTTATACTCAGCTCCAATTCTAATATTGTGCGTTGGTTTGTAAACATCCGATATTTGGTTGTTTAAATCTTCTAAAGCTGTGATATCATTAGTGACCGCCTGTTTGCTTTTAAAGTTCATATTCGCAAAATCGGTATATTCGTAATCTATGCTTATCAATCCCTTGGTTCCAAAAATATAGGCAAAACTACCGGTTGCCTGATATGGGGTACGAAAATTATAAGAGTAATCTCCATAATCTGACTCAAATTGGGTTTTTCCCTCTGTATTTTGATCAGCAAAACTTTTTGGGATATTTATTTCGGTCCAGTATTCTTCATTGATGGAGTAAAATGTTGGGGTTTTAAAGCTGGCTCCAATTCTAACGGAATTAATTGGTTTAAAAATGGCTCCCAGTTTTAGGTTAATTCCCGTTCCGTTAGTAGATAAATTTTCCGAAAATGAGTAGTTGTTTAGATAAGTCCACTGGTTTTCAGAGGGAGCAACTTCTTCATAGTGTTCATACTTCTTCTCATAATTCAAAGTTGCTAATGATAAGGTCCCCCCAAGAAGAAGTTTGTTACTGATGTTGATACCGTAGGTGATGTTAAAATCACCTGAATACCCGCTTTCATCAATTACTCTTCTCTGATTAAGACCATTATCAGGCCCCCACAATGGAGTACCGTTATCCAAATACTCGAAGGCATTGAAATATCCATTGTTTTCATCTTCCGAAACAGGGTCTAAAAGGAAAGCATTATATGCCAATTGTGTATAAAAAGGAGTTAGTCCCGAGTTGTTCGCTATATCCACAAACTCATCCAAAAAGGAGGATTGAATGTTGTTTCCTTGTATGAAGGTTTCTCTGTTATAATTCTGCGTTCGATTATATCCAATTGCAAAATGGGAGCTGACAACTCCCCGGTCGATTTCCCTCATCGATTTTAAGGTTCCAACATAGGAAATCTGGTTGACAGGGAAGCTGAATTTATCGCTACTAGCTGTATTGGAGCTATAACTAATGTTATCAGCGGCTCTGTCGTACCAGCTATCCGTCTGATTAAAAATGAGGGATGGCGTAAAAGAAAACTCGCTACTTCGATAGACTGCAATCCCTGCGGGGTTAATCGTTATGGCTGAATAATCCCCTCCAAGGGCACCCATCGCTCCACCCAGTGCAATGCTTCTGGCTGTTCCGGTAGGTTGGGTTAATGAATATTTAATAGCTTCGTCGATGGTTTGAGCCGTTACAAAGCTTGTGAATATAAAGGCTAAAAAGGTTGCTGTTAGTATTCTGTGTTTATTTAGTTTCATTTTGACAGGGTTTAAAAATTCCCATGCTTAGATCATATAAACATGGGAATTAGTTGTTAATTGAGGATGCATATTTTAACGTCTTCCACCGCGAACAGTACTTCCACTACTTGATCCACTGCTGCTTCTGGAAGAAGAGGACGAACGGCTGCTGCTACCAGAATATGAGCTGGAACTCCTGCTACTTGAGCTTGAACTATTGTAGCTTCTGGATGAAGAACTGCTGCTCCGGGAAGGTGTATAGCTCCGTGTTCTTACATTCGATCTTTGTTGTGTACTGCTTCCACTGTTGTATGTTCTGTTCTGAGTCCTTACACTCCGCTCGCTTGAAGAACTTCCCGATTTCAAATCCCGACTATTATTGTATGAACGGGTATTGCTATTTGAAGGACGAGTATAACTGCTGGTTCTGTTATAGGAAGGTTTCGATGCATTCTCAGGTTGACTGTAAGTCGGGGTAGAACTCCTTCTACTCCGGGTTTGAACTGTTCCTGTAGATGCACCACTTCCCTGGTAACGGCTTACACTGCGAGCGTTTCTGTCCTGGTTCTCAGATTTTAGGGTTGCTGATCCGCGAATCACTCTTTGCGTGTTTCTGTCAGAGTTAGTCACAGTGGTTGAACCATCAGAATTTCGAATTATCCGTGTGCCACTTGAAGTTGTGCGAACGGTACGTCCATCTTCTCTACCAGATCTCTTCAGGGTGTTGCTTCCGGACGAGGTGTTTGAATATCTTGTATTACTGCTCATGGAAGGTCTCAGCCCTTTATGTATGTTTTGTTGGTCTTTGTTTTGGCTGTAATATCCATGGTTGTAATATGGGTAGTGCCCATGGTGGTAATAATAAGGCCGGTGATAGTAATTGGGCCATCCGTATCCCCAGCTGAAATGAGAGTAGAATGGATCATAATAACCATATCCGTACCATGGATTGTTCCAATATGAGCTGTATCCAAAATAGAAATTGCTTCTCCATGGCGACCCATATCTGTTAAATCTAAACCGGTCATACATTGGATTGGTCCATGTTGGAACAGCATACGCATAATTGCCATCCACATAAACGTTCCAGTCAGGATCGTTAAAGTAAACAAACTGATCGTAAAGTGGAGACCAATAAGGGATTCGTGTGAATGGTCCATGGAAGCGAATCAGTCTTTCAGCATAATCGCGGTCCATTTCACTGCCATCAAACCCATCTACCCAATATCCGGTTTCGTCGTTGTAATAAATTAGTGTATCTACTTCTTGTTGTTCTTCGTTGGCTAGAACTGAGGCATATTTTTTCTGAATTTCAGAAAAGTCACGCATGTCTCTTTGTGCCCTGTCCTCATCGCTATTCTCATATTGGCGAATTTGACGGTTTTCTTCCTTTCTCAATTGCTTTTTTTCTTCATTTGCAATCTCAGGTACCGGGGCAAAAGCTTGTTCCTTGTTATTCTGGGTCAAATCCGGTGCATAGTAAATATCGTCGTAATATACTCCGGTTGATGCCATCCGGCTGGAGGTAGAACATCCACCTGCCACTATCAGCAAAACAGCTGTTGTTGTGATTAATATTAACTTTTTCATAAGGCATCCTCCTGTTAATTTCTTATAGATAATGAAGCAAAATTTGTACCAAAAGGTAAGTTTTTTGCTGAGATGTTAAAAAATGTTTTTAGGATGTTATTTTTATACATGTTTTTCTTTATTAATAACAATAACCGCGCCATTAGTAGTGTTTTTGCTTCTTGTTGTTTAGGGTTTTAAAAAATTACCTTCTTATACTCGATTATTCAGATAATGTAAGGTTCTTCTAAATTAGAACATCAAAATCACAAAAAGTTTACCCATTTTTATTAATTTCGTGGCGCTTTCCGGGTGTCAGGATGTTATTGGTTTCATTACCAGAGGTCTGAGGTGAATATAATCCGGAAATAATTTTGATGTTTAACAGTTTTTTTAAGATTGACTTTCTCTCAATGTTAAAAGAGATAATACCCGGCCGGTCTTAATAGTTTGACGTTGGCTGATAATCTAACTTCTAAAGGATAAAAGTACATCATGGCAAAAGTTTTGACCCCGAGAAGCGAAAGTTATGCGCAGTGGTATAATGATTTGGTGATAAAGGCCGGACTTGCCGAAAATTCTGCGGTCCGCGGGTGTATGGTTATTAAACCGTACGGTTATGCAATTTGGGAAAAGATGCAGCGTGTATTGGATGACATGTTCAAAGAGACAGGTCACCAAAATGCTTATTTCCCTCTTTTTATTCCCAAATCATTTTTTAGTAAAGAGGCGGATCATGTTGAAGGGTTTGCCAAAGAATGTGCTGTGGTAACCCACTATCGTTTGAAAAATAATCCCGATGGGAATGGGGTCGTCGTTGATCCTGAAGCCAAACTGGAAGAGGAGTATATTGTGCGACCAACTTCCGAAACCATCATATGGAATACCTACAAGGACTGGATACAATCTTACCGTGATTTGCCTATTAAAGTAAATCAGTGGGCTAATGTGGTGCGTTGGGAGATGCGCACACGTCTTTTTTTGCGTACAGCTGAATTTTTATGGCAGGAAGGACATACAGCCCATGCAACCCGAGAAGAAGCGATTGAGGAAACCGAGACTATGCTGAAAGTATATGCTAAGTTTGCGGAAAACTTTATGGCGATGCCGGTAATTCAGGGATACAAAACTGCCAGTGAGCGTTTTGCCGGTGCTGTTGAAACACTGACTATTGAGGCTTTGATGCAGGATGGAAAAGCATTGCAGTCAGGTACATCTCACTTTTTAGGGCAGAATTTTGCGAAAGTATTCGACGTGAAATATGCCAGCAAAGAAGGGCATGAAGAATATGTTTGGGCTACTTCCTGGGGTGTTTCTACGAGGTTGATGGGGGCCTTAATTATGTGTCACTCTGATGACAATGGATTGGTGTTGCCACCAAAATTGGCCCCGATACAGGTTGTAATTGTGCCTATCTACAGGAAGGAAGAAGAACTGAAGCAAATTGTTGAGAAGGCCGATGAGATCGCCGCTGAACTCAAGAAACTTGGTGTTTCGGTAAAAGTAGACGACGATGATAAGCATAAACCGGGATGGAAGTTTGCTCAATATGAGCTCCAGGGTGTTCCTTTGCGTTTGGCAATAGGTCCACGTGACCTGAAAAACGGAACTGTTGAGTTGGCTCGCCGCGATACACTTACCAAAGAGGTGATTTCTGCAGAAGGCATTGAAAAACACATCAGCAAATTGCTGGATGATATTCAGGAGAGCATTTACAACAGAGCCATCTCTTATCGTGAGGAGAATACCAGAACCGTTGAATCCTATGACGAGTTTAAGAAAGTACTGGACGAAAAGGGTGGATTTATAATGGCCCATTGGGACGGCACCGAAGAAACAGAAGAAAAAATAAAACAGGAAACCAAAGCGACTATTCGTTGTCTGCCTATTGACGGGCCCATTGAACCCGGAAAATGCATGGTAACCGGCAAGCCATCTGAAAGAAGAGTGGTTTTTGCAAGAGCTTATTAATGGTTTCACCATAAGTTTTTAGATTAAGCCTGAGCATTTTTTGTTCAGGCTTTTTTCATTTCATATGATCATCCTCACCCTTTCTTTTCTCTTATTTTTTCTATCTTGCAAAATCATAATAAAACATAAAATCATATGACTTCTATAACTGACCGATTTATCAAGTATATCAAGTTTGATACCCAGTCTGATCCTAATACTGGTTTAACTCCAAGTACGCCCGGGCAGATGATCTTCTCTCAGGCATTGATTGAAGAATTAAAAGAGATTGGGCTTCAGGATGTTGATCTGGATGACAATGGCTATGTGATGGCTACGTTGCCATCGAATATTGATGAAGACACCCCTGTGGTAGGTTTTATAGCCCATGTGGATACCAGTCCGGACTTTTCAGGAAAGAATGTTTCTCCAAATATTGTGGAGAATTATGATGGAGGCGAGATAGAGCTTGATGCTGAAAATAATATAGTTCTCAAACCATCTGAATTTCCTGAGTTAAAAAACTATGTAGGCCAAACCATTATTACAACCGATGGTAAAACTCTTTTGGGCGCTGATGACAAAGCCGGAGTGACTGCTATTGTCTCTGCAATGGAATATTTGATTAAGCATCCGGAAATAAAGCACGGCAAAATCCGTGTTGGATTTACACCGGATGAGGAAATCGGAGAAGGGGCTGACCTTTTTGATGTTAAAAAATTTGGGGCTGATTTTGCTTATACCATTGATGGCGGCGAAATAGGGGAACTGGAGTTTGAAAATTTCAATGCTGCCCTGGCCAAAGTGGTAGCACATGGTCGCAATGTTCATCCAGGGTATGCCAGAAATAAGATGCGTAACTCTATTAGGATAGCTAACCAATTGGTCGCGATGTTACCCCGGCATGAGACACCCGAGCATTCCGACGGATATGAAGGATTTTACCACCTTATGTCCTTTAATGGAGATGTTGAAAAGACCGAAATGCAGTTTATCATTCGTGACTTTAAAAAAGATCGTTTCGAAGACCGGAAAAAAGAAATGGAACATTTGGTAAACAAGGTGAATAAAGAGTTTGGAAGTGGTACCATGGAGCTTGAAATAAAAGATCAATATTACAATATGCGCCAGAAGATAGAACCTGTTATGCATATTGTGGATTTGGCGGAGCAGGCTATGAAAGATGTTGGCGTTGAACCTAATATAAAACCCATTCGCGGAGGCACCGATGGTGCCAGACTGGCTTATATGGGGTTGCCTACACCAAATATTTTTGCAGGAGGCCATAATTTTCATGGCCGCTTTGAGTTTCTCCCTGTTCCATCAATGCAAAAAGCCATGGAAGTTGTTTTGCAGATCTCACAGTTGGTACCTTCGGTTAAAAAGTCGTAACTTTAGGTATTATGAAGAGATTAATATTAGTCAGGCACGCAAAAACGCAACCATTGACAGAGGCGGAAAGTGATTTTGACCGCAAACTTAAAAAGAGGGGACGTAAGGATATTCGCTTAATATCAGACCATCTGATTGGAAATAATAAGATACCTGAGATTATTATTTCCAGTCCTGCTGTACGAGCTATGCAAACGGCCAAAATTTTGGCTGGTGCTTTTAGTATTCCTGAATCAAAAATTGTTCAGGTTCCTGGAATATATGATGGCCTTACGCATGAGGAGTTGGTGACGCATGTAAATCAGGCAGGCATAGCAAGTCAATCGGTAATGGTCGTTGGACATAATCCCGATATTGCGACTATGGCCATGAAGTTATCGGGTGATGATTTCTTTCATTTCCCTACTGCTGCTACTGCTGTCATTGCTTTTTCAGTGAGTGAATGGGACGAAATAAAACCACATTCCGGTAGGACAGAACTATTTGTTTATCCTAAGGAGTTGAAAAGCAAGAAGGATTAATACTCTGTTTTATCAAGCAGCTACCAAATATAGTGGTAAATGATATGATGAAGAAGCATAGGGACATACGGTTTGTAAAGCGTATGTCCCTTTTTTATTGCCTTAGTAGTTTTTTGGTTAAAACCCCGGGCGAAATAAGGAATTTTGGTAACAGGTCTGTACGACTGGCCCTTGCAGGACAAATGTCTATACCTCCCCGTCGGGTATAAATACAGGTAACCATTAGCTCCTGGGGAGAAAAGATATCCATTAGTCGCTTGTAAATCATTTCACATATTTCTTCATGAAAATGATTCTCATTTCGAACTGAAACGATGTACTTAAGAAGACTAATCTTGTCAGGAATCTGATTTCCCTTTAAATGTATGTAGGCACTTCCCCAGTCGGGCTGATGGGTCACCTTGCAGTTGCTTCTCAAAAGATGTGTGGCTACTTTTATTGTCTTTTTCAAATCTTCCGATTGAGCTAAAAGCTCGGGTGTTTCAGTATAATTCTTAAAGTCTGAGGATACCGCGACCTCTGAATTTTCAAGTATTTCAAAGTCGTCAAAATCAAAATGACTTTGAGATTCATCTCCTTGAAAAAAATGGGTGGTAACATTGGTCTTTAATGTCTGATTCAAATCATAGCGAATAGTACTTAAGACTATTTCCAGTCCTTCGGCCGGTGTTTTTCCATATCGTTCCATGTTAAACGAATTGAGGTAGAGCTTAAACGACTTACTCTCAACAAGGAAAGTGCTGTCGGAAGGGTATACCAGTTTTAGCAGGCCTACCACCGGCAAACCTTTCTCAGTCAAAAAACTTAGTTCGTAAGCGTGCCAGGTATCGTAACCAGTAAAAGGGAGATTGTTTTCTTTTATATTGTAATCTTTTCGGTTAAGGTGGCGGGGTACGGGAATTAATATCTCCGGACTGTATTTTTGCGGGTAACTCGTAACTTTACCCAGGTATTTATCTTCATTCATGATTTTTGTTTTTCGGCCTTTTGTGCTGGGGCAGTAGTTGTGATATGGGCGAAATTAAATTTTTTAGACGCCGGCCTTTGGGCCAAATAAATCAATGTGAAGACGTGGGGCATACCTCCATCCATTTTTTATGGCCATTTCCAGTACCATTTTAGAGGTCAAAGCCAGTTCTTCTTTTGTAGCTCCCAGTGGCATCAGCATAACATCAGTGGGGGGTAAGTCATTTAAAGGGGCAATAAATTCCTCTTTGATTTCCTGATGGTCATCGTGCTTACCAACCACAAATTTTAATTGCATTTCTTTGCCGTTATCCTTACAGTAAGCAATAAATTTCTGCAACACTGCAATGTTTTTTCTTTTTTGAGGATGGTAATTCAGGGGGCCTGATTGTTTAAGTTCGTAATGGTCAAGTTTTCCCGGATTGGGATCGGAGTTTGATAACTTGGGTGAAATGCTGAATAAATCAATGTATTTGGCAACATCTTCAGCGAAAATGGTTCCGTTTGTTTCAATTGATAAATGAAGCCGGAGTTCTTCTTTTAATCTTCCGGCTAAAGTTGAAAGAGCCTTATGCTGAAGCATTGGTTCACCACCGGTCAATACAACGTGTTTAAGGTCGCCAATATTGTTTTTTACCAAATTGAAAACAGCCTCAGTATCAAGTTGCAGATCCTGCTCAGCTTCAAAAGATGCGTAAGGGGTGTCGCAGCGGCACAAGGAGCCATCGGGCAATTCCCACATGCACCTCAGATTGCAGCTGGCCAGGCGGATGAATAAGGAGGGGACCCCTGCCAATTTCCCCTCACCCTGTATGGTGCCCGAGATAGACAATCCTGTCGCTGGACAATCCTTTAGAGCTTGTCCGTTTTGATCTTTTGTGATGGGGAATACGCCTTCGTTGGCCAGAACTAGCTTGCTCATTCCAGTGTAGTGCAATTTATGTTTGTTTTCTCAGATGTTAATTGAATGGATTATACTAACGCTTTGTCCACAACGCCGGCATCTTCAAATGCTTTGGCCCGAAGCAAACAGCTATCGCAGGTTCCACAGGGTTTTGTTCCTCCTCGATAGCAACTCCAGGTCAATTCGAAGGGAACACCCAGCTCTTTTCCCATTTGAATCTCTTCTGATTTTGTTTTGTGAATAAAAGGAGCATGTATGCGGATGGGAATGTTTTGTTCGGCACCCATTACGGTCCCTTTGTTTACTGCATTTTCCATGGCTTCAATGAATTCTTCGCGGCAGTCTACATAGCCTGAATAATCTACCTGGCTGACTCCAATGAAAATGTCCTGTGCTTTAACGGCCTCGGCAAAAGAAGCTGCAACAGACAAAAATACCATATTCCTGGCCGGGACATATGTAACAGGTATATCCTCTCGATTTACATTCCCGTCTTCAACCTGCATGGTTGAATCGGTTAGTGAGGAGCCACCCCACTGGTCAAGTCTGAGCGAAACAACCTGGTGCGAAACAACACCTGCCTCCTGGGCCAAGCTTTTTGCGGCTTTTAGTTCCCGGCTGTGGCGTTGTCCGTAATCAAAAGAAAGGGCATGAACCTCATAGCCCTGAGATTTTACCATATAAAGGGTTACTGCACTGTCGAGTCCCCCCGAAAGTAAAACAACAGCTTTTTTCATAACTATTACTAAGTGATTTATGAAACAGCTATAATTTCTGTCTTTAAAAAAACTACGGGGAGATGGTAATGCATTGAAGAAAATCCGAGAGGACAGGCAACCGTAAAAGGAGAGTTTAGCGGTTTTCCGATCGATTGTCCGGCATTTCTGCGCACGTTTTCCATGGCCCATAGTTTTTTTTACAGACAGGATGGTTTCGAACTGTCTCTGAATTTGGATACAAAGATACGAAATAATGACATGGGAAGTTTATGGTTCCACACAAAATGTGCATTTTTGCATCTGATTTTTATCAGAAAAGTGATTTAAAGTGAAGGAAAGATTAGTAGTTATTGTTTTTCTTTTGATGGGATGTTTCCTTTCAACCCGTGCCCAGTTTACACCTGTTTCGGAAGTTGGTTTGCCACCCAATCAAAAGCATCTTACGGTATTGTATCACCACGGAATTGTTATTCCGCATCATGCCAATATGATTTATTTTATTGATGACTTTTCGCGTGGATTTGAGGTGAATTATGGATTGTGGCGATTTGACCGCGAAGGTTGGCAGCAATTTTACAATTATCCCGAAGTCGGAATTGGGTTTTTCTACAACTCTTATGGAAATCCGGATATTTACGGGCAGGGAATGGCCCTCTATCCGTATCTGCATTTTCCGATTGTTCGCACCCCTCGGTTTACATTGAAGAATAAAGTTGCATTGGGGCTGGGATATACCAATAACCCTTTTGAACCTGATAATAATCCATGGAATCAGATATTTGGCGCAAGGCTGAATGCCTATGTTGGCTTTGGCCTTTATTCCGGATTCCGCATCCTGGATAACTGGTCAATATACGGGTCGGCTTCCCTGAATCACATGTCAAACGGAGCCATAAGAAAACCCAATAATGGAATTAATACGCTTACATTCAGCTTAGGCACACGCTATCATTTTCTGGACGATGAATTGCCTCAGCTCAGGAAACATGATGCCCCGAAGGTGAATAACAGGGATATCCAGATATTTGCCAGTTTTGGCCGGAGCCAGGCCAACGATTATAACTTTAATATTTACAATTCAGGTAGTTTGAGTATTAATCATTTATGGTATAAATCGGTGAAATCAGCATGGAGTGCCGGGGTTGATGCTATATATTTTGGAGCTGCCCCATATGCTTATCCCGAGAATAAAGAGTATGTACAACACATTGACCGTATGTTTTACGGTGTTTTTGGGGGCCGGCACTGGATAATGGGTGAAACTTCATTGTTTGTGCAAATGGGGGTTTATGTGTATTCAAAGATTGATCCCCCGCAACCGGTGTATCCGCGACTGGGGATTCGTCATAATATTACCGATCGTCTGGTGGCCAACTTTAGTGTCAAAGCAAGTTTTTTCCGTTCGGAATTTATGGAGTTTGGAATAGGTTATCGTATTCCGTATAAAGAAAATTCGTTATGAGAAAGTATTTAAATTGTTTGACGATCATATTCTCTGCATTCCTGTTGTTTGGTTGCGATTATACTGACGCGTTGCTGAAAGACGGAAAGCCTGTTCAGAAGGAAGTATTGCTTAATAATTTTGAGTCCGTTGATATAGAAACCTCTGTCAGGTTAGTGCTGACCAATGATACCACTAATATTGCAGTCATTGAGGGGCTTGATTTTATTGTACCTCGCCTGGATTTGAATCAGGAGAACAATGTGTTGATTATTGACTCTGAGGGAATGATTGGGTTTCGCGAGAAACAGATGCCAATTTTAAAACTTGGGGTAAGAAATATAAAAAGAATTACTTCAAATTTTCCAGCTAAAATTACATCTGAAGATACATTGGATTTTGAAAACCTAAGAATTGTAATAAATGGCAGGGGTACTTTTACTGAATGTAATTTGAATGTGGATGCAGGTACCTTGTCATTATCGGCTTACGGAAGTAATGTGGGAAATCATGTTTTTAAGGGGAAGGCACAAAAATTTAACGTAGTATCCGAGGGGCTTACCTCTGTTGATGCCTTTGACCTTGACGCCGGTGACGTAACGTATGTTCAGAAATCTGTTAATACCAGTTGCGTAAGAGCTATTAATAATTTATCGGTAAGAATGTTCTCTTCCGGTGATCTTTACTATTCCGGAAATCCTGAGACCAACATCACAATGGGGGAGCCACTTTACGAAGTTGAACTCGGAAAAGTTATCCACCTTTCTGAATAAAAAAAATTCAGTGAGTATGGTGCCGGGATTTTATGATGTGATTTAATTGTAGAGAAATACCTTTTATTTTGTTGGTTCAATTCCTGCAATATCTTCCAGTTCAATTTGCCTGGTAAGAAGATCTGAAAGGGTTGTTGATTTGAAATAGTTTAAAATCAAATCATTTAGTCCTTGCCAGAACTGTTTGGATGAACAGAAATTCTCCCTCTCGCACTGGTAATTCAAATCAATGCAATCAATAACACATATGCCACGCTCAAAGGCATTGTTAATATCAAGAATAGTGATTTCATTGGCTGGACGGGTTAAAATATAACCGCTTTTCTTGCCTTTTACATTGGTAATAAGGCCAGCTACTTTAAGCGCATAGATGATGTGATCAAGGTATTTATTGGAGAGGTCCTGTCGTTCTGAAATTTCCTTTTGAAATATACCTTTTTCGGCAGTTTCTCGTGCAATCTCAATCATTGCTCTCAGGCCGTATCGTGTCTTTGTGTTGAACTTCAAGGTTGGTTGAATTTTAGTCGTTGTCTATTGTCAGGCCAAAATTAATAAAAACTTCTTTGTTTACTTTTACCATGCCCATAAATTTGGTGGGTGGTTCCAGTCCGAAATCTTTTAAATCAATATTGACTTTTCCTTGAAGGTGTATCCCGCTTTTTCTACACTCGTATATCTCGCCGGGGATTTTATAGGTTTTGGTTTCCCCTGCCAGACCTACCTCTATCTTAGGTATTACTGTTTGCGGACTTCCCGCTGGAAGGCGTAGCTGTTCAAAAAATATCGTAATGTTAATGTAAGGATATTCCTCTGCTTTAATGAATTCGAGGAAATCCTTATACATCATGGGGTTAGAAGGCTTGAAATCGTGTGCAGGTATTTTAAGTGCTAATTTTTGTCCCGAGGATGGTTCTTTGTTAGCAAGGATTTTTTGATCGTTCAGCCGTTGTTCAAAGTGGAAATGATTAATATTGGTTGATCCGTTGATTTTTATGTAATCATCACATTGTTTGGCGTCAATAATGTAGTGGTGCGGTGAGCTTTTCTCAGGCATTGGCTGTGCCGGGACTTTAAAAGGAAAGAAGAATAAAAGAACCACTGTCGCAAAAAGGATATAGAAAGACCCTGTGTCGCTCATTTTTGCTTTGAATCTGAAAAAAAAGCAAGAAATGAAAACATTTTCTAAAGGGGCTTTTTGCGACAGTGGTTCCATTGTTTGGCTTTTTGTTGGTTATTCTAACAAACGCCTGTTATTTTCTTTTCAGAAATTTTCAGTGTTTAGAAACTGATAGCAGCCTCCAACATCAATCCGCTGAATTTTCCTTCATTCAAAATATCGTCTGAAGGAAATCCATCATAAGTCTGATTTACATATTCCAGCTTTGCAAGAATGTTTTTGGTCATAAACCATCCACCACCAAGTTGTAAACGGCTGATGTCAACATCCTCTCCTGAGGCTAGTTCTCCTGAAACTGTGTTGTAGCGGGTACCGATGTAGAAGTTTTCGTTTTTTCCAAAGCGGTACAATAGTTCACCTGCAATTTGATTAAAGCTTCTTGACTCAGTGCCTTCGCCTGATTTACCTGAAGCGTTCTCGTAAACACCAAAGAACTCAAGGCCTTTGTATTTAAAGAAGGGGTTAATCATCAGAGAAGTAAGTTCACCGCTGAAACCAGGGTTAAATCGTCCTGAGCGGAAATCTGAGGAAGCACGGGCTTCTGTGTTTTCCATTACGTAATAGTAACGCGAACCAGCTCTGTCCCCTGAGTACAAATAAATTCTGTTGGCTTTGCCGGTTGAATAGATTGAACCTGTTAAGCGAAGACGGAAATCCTCACTCAGCTGATCATCGAACCCTAACTTGGCAACAAAAGAAGCTTTTGTCGATCCTGGATTTGTTACAGACTGGTTAAGTTTGCCGTTTGTTAAACCAACCATGCTGATAAAGCCATTTTTACGGAAATAAACTTCTCCGCCCACTTCTGTTGTGAAACCATCCATGATGAGATTTCCAACAAAAGGATTGTACATGGCTTGGGCATTATCAGTTCTTCTGAAATGAGCATCACCATAGTTGTTCTCCATGTGGCCAATGCGGAGGGTTACATTTCTCATTAAATCTTCCATGAAGCCTTCACGAATGAAGTCCAGTTTGTCGATTTGGAAATATCCGCCTTTCACGTAGGTTTCAGTGTGGTGACGAGAGGAGAGATATGTTCTCAGGTGCATTCTTACTCCGTCGTAAAGCGCTACATCCAAATCCAGATTAGCGGTGGCGAGATTGAAATTATCGCCAATCTCGATCAATTCCACGCTTCCTGAGTTTTCATGATCAAGTGCTTGAAACTGAAGAGTTGATGAGCCACCAATTCTGACTTTAACACCGTCAAATTCAGTGACAGTATCTTTGGGGGCTTCAAAAACATTGATTCCACGCTTGTCAGGAAAGCGGTAATAATTCAAATCCCTGTCACCCTGGGCTTGTGCGTTTAATCCCAATGCAGCCAGCATCAGGACAACAAAGTATTGAAATACATTTTTCATATTTAATAGATCTTTTGTGTGAGACATATTCAGAGACAATTGCTCTTTATCAAAAAACTCAGTGTAATTATGGTTTCAGATTCATTTTAAATTTAACGTTTACCAAATCATCGGTTTTTATAGTGCCAAACATTGCTTTGGGTGGCTTCATTCCGAAATCAGTCATATTTAGTTCGGATTCACCGTTGATGGTTAGTTGTTTCTCATGTGTGAGTGAGTAATTTACCGTTACCTCCACTGTTTTGATTTCGCCGGCAATACTGAGCGTGCCTTTAAGCGTGACTTGTTCTCCATTGGCGACCTCCATTGGTGCAGATCCTTTTTGCTTAAACAGAATCTCCGGATGATCTTCTGCATCCAGTGCATCGTGGGCTTTATTATCCATGATGGAGTTATCGCTGGAAAGATTATTTGCATCTCCCGAGAAAGCTGCCTTTTCAATGAAGGATTTTCCTTCTTCATTGGTTGTCAGTTGTGCGGTGGCTTCAAATTCTTTCAGCTCCATGTCCCAGTCATGTAACGACGATGTTCCGGAAACACCTACACTATTGTCGGTTCCCGATAGTTTTATGGTCTGTCCTTGCAGTAAAAAGGGGAACATCATCAGAAAGATGATCAGACCTGTTTTGATTGTTTTTTTAACCATGTTCAAATAAAATATTTAACTATTTATCCTATAGCAAAAGTAGTAAAAAAAGATAAATTAAAAATACTTTGAAATCTTTTTTAAAACTTTTTATGCTGTGATTTAAATTAGTTTTTATGGAAGTACTGGATATTCTGGCAGGGAAATGTCTTTTCAATTTGAAATTTCTTTTTCAAAAAAAACTTACTGCCGTAAAGTATAAGATATAAAGTTAACTTATTTTGAAAATATTGCTAAACTTTTTCATAGATCATTATATTTTGATGTTTAACTATTTAGATGTTATAACGACGGGATTCCAAAAAAGTTTTAAAAAACCATATTTATTTGATAATGAGTGTTTATGTATTTTGTAGTAGAGTTAATAGAGGAAAAATAGTTGAGTGGCTCATTCAAATCATCAAAACCCTGATTTTGCAGGGGAGGTGTTGCAACTATTTTTGGTGAGCAGTAAATTTCTTTGCTTGAGGTAATTGAATCTTAAATTCCAATGGGGATCATTTCCATTAAGGGTTGCAGTATATTAGAACTTTGTCGGAGATGGACCGGCGGAATGACCACCTTGAGGGCAAGAGGTAATATTTCAATATCAACATCTTTCCCAAATTCAACGGGTTCACCGTCAACATGTCCCAAAAGAGGAGTTGGGTGTTTGAGAGTTACTTTTCGAGCTTTTACTATTTTGTCATATTTACTCTTATCAATAGATTGATCCACCAGGCTGATTAAAAGAGCCGGTGCGGTATATTTGGGGAAATCTTTAATTAGACAAACGTCAATCAATCCGTCATCAATTCGTGCCTGGGGAGCAATGTGAAAATTGTTACCATATTGGCTTGAATTGGCAAAGCTGATAAGGAAGGCATCCAATTCCAATTTCTCTTCATCTATTTCAAGTGTGTAACGGTCTGACTTGTACTTTGGAAACTCCTTGGAAATAAGCTGCATATATGCCAGGGGGCCCCTTTTCTTTTTACCGGCAAAGCGGTGACTTATGTAGGCATCAAAACCAACACCGGCAACGTTAAGTGAGTAGTAATCGTTAAGTTTGATTACATCAATGGACTTAATCGTGCCTTTATTTATGACTTCCAGGGCTTTGTTAACTTTGAAGGGCATTTCAAGAAAACGTGCCAATCCATTGCCGGATCCGGTTGGTATAATGCCAAGTGCGGTTGAAGAGTGGATAAGTCCGCGGCCAACTTCGTTGACTGTTCCATCACCACCCACAGCAACCACAACGTCGTACTTTCCGGCAGCTTCCTGACTTAAAGTAAAAGCATGCCCTGGTCTTTCGGAGAAAACCACTTCAATATCCAGGCGCGTGTCATCAGTTTCTTTTCTGATGAGTTTTTCGAGGTCTTTCTGACGTCCAATTCCCGAAGCGGGATTAATGATATATAAAGCCGTTCTCTTCATGCTGTCAAATATGTTTTTATTATCGTTAGAGATTTTCTTAAGCCCTGCAAAATGGAAAACTACTTTACTTCAAACATGGGGTCAGGGTTACACGCTTTTGCTTTAATTTAAATCAATTTCTTTCGGGGGTAAAGATATACATATATTTTTTTGTGTGGATATATTAATTTAAATCTAATATTTTTATTTTCTTTGAATAAAAAAAGTGGAAACATTACTTCAGTTTGACCAGGATTTATTGTTAAGTCTTAATTCGCTTACAAGCCCCCTTTTTGATAATTTTTTCTGGGTAGTTACCAGTAAAAGCATATGGGTTCCCCTGTATGCCGTAATTTTGTATGTTATCTTTAAAAATCAGGGATTGAAGGGTTTTTTTACCATTATTGCTCTTGCCGTAATGGTGGCTCTGTGCGATCAGATCTCGACTAATATTTTTAAGGAGGGGTTTGAACGATTGCGACCTTCCCGAAATCCGGCTCTTGAGGGTGTGGTTGATTTAATAAACGGGAAAAGGGGCGGGAAGTATGGTTTTGTTTCATCACATGCCACCAATTCTTTTGGATTGGCTGTTTTCTCTCTTTTGTTATTTCGCTATCGTTGGTATTCAGCTTTTATTTTGATCTGGGCTTTATTGAATAGTTATTCACGCATCTATATGGGGGTTCATTACCCAGGGGATATTTTAGGCGGATTAATTTTAGGTTCCCTCATAGGGTGGTTTGTTTATTGGCTATATAAGCGTGTATCATCAAGGTTTATGCCGATTCAGGAAGATATTTTGCCCCTTTCGAGAGAAAGGGAATTCTCTTTTTCTTCTGTCTCACAAATAATATTTACAGGAATTTTGATAATTGTTGTTATATTTTTGTCAGCTAAGCTTTTAGTTGATTTAGTTTGATGTTTTGGGAGTTTGGTAATTGTTTGTTGTTGATTTTGAGGAAGTTTTGATTTGTGGATATGGGGAGTAATTTAATATTTGTTAAAACCTAATTTTTTGATGTTAAATCAGTTTTAAATCTGTCTTTTTTTCCTTAATTTTATATCACATCAATATCAATAACCTCTTAAACATTTCTGTTATGAGTACAACAACAATAACATTCAATCAACTCAGGAAGATCAAAGACAGTCTACCTGAAGGAAGCATGCGTAGTATTGCCGGCACGTTAAACCTCGACGTAGAAACAGTTCGTAATTACTTTGGAGGGGCCAACTACGATCGGGGTAGAAGTATAGGAATTCATTTGGAACAAGGCCCTGATGGGGGTATAGTTGAGTTGGACGATACTACCATTCTGGATATGGCCAATGAAATAATAGAAGGAAAGCGAGAAGTGCACTTAAGTAATTGATTGAATGACCTTGCCTTTTGTCGGTGGGGTTTTTTAATATCGCATTTTATGAAAAATGGCGTTGCCCGATTGGGTGACGCTTTTTTTTGTGCCCCATAGAGATTTTTAAAAGTAAAATCCTTTGGAAAATAATATTGAAACAGAAACGTTTGATTAATTATGCTAATTAGATTTATAGAAAAAATACTGATTATATTAGCATAAGTTTTTACTCGAATTAATTAATATTTCTGTTTGAACAGATTATTTCCAATTCTTTACCGACAATGAAAATTAATTTTTCTTTTTTGCGAAGTCTTGATTTTTGGGTTTTTATCGTTTCTTTGGCGGCCCTGCATGGTGTGTCTTTTCATGTAATGGATGTTACCACAGCTACAGATAATGTTGATTGCGTAACATATTTAGGATTAGCAGAGTTTGATTTTGACCAATACGTGGTTCGGAAATACCGGATTCTTGTTCCTTTTATTGCCTCCGGTTTAGACTTTCTGTTTGGAGGTATATTTGATTATTTGGCACCCTGGACGTTTAACGGTGATTTTTCGATGGGGATGAGTTTTCTGATTGTTAATAATCTTCTTTTTGCTCTTGCAGGTGTTTTTGTTTTTAGATATTTGTACAATTCCACAGGTCAGATGTTTGCCTCGTTTGTTGGGTTAATAAGTGTTTTGACTTGTCGATGGACAGGATATCTTGCCGGATTACCACTCGTTGATAGTCTTTACTTCCTGGTTTTGGTTATGGTATTGTTAGGCCTTAGAAACCGGAATTCCAGACTTATTCTATGGGCCATATTTCTAGGTCCATGGGCTAAAGAGTCCTTTATTTTTATAGCCCCTATAATTTTCTTTTATGCCCCTATAAAGAAGGAAAAACAAATTTTGTATTTTTTTATTTCAGGAATACTGGTTTTTGCCAGCCGCCTATTAATAGATTACAATTCCGGAGCTTCAACATTTGCTGCTCTTGAAGAAGATTTTGACCACTTTAATAACATTGCTGTTTCACTGGAGCGTTTATTTTCATTTCATGGTGTATATGAACTCTTTTCTGTGACTGGTTTTTGGGTGCTGTTATTAATTCCTGCTCTTTTGAGCAAGACTTTGAAGTCCCATTTACTTTCTCTGCATGGCTTTGAATGGTGGTATGTATTTTCCATATTGCTTCAGGCCGTTATTTCAACCGATCTGGCAAGGATGTTGTTCCTTTTAACACCTGTTTTAGCTCTCCTGTGGGGAAGAATTGTATCTGATTATTTTAATGGAGATTTACAGTTTGTAACGCAAGAACGTAAAAAGTATGAGTAAAACTCTTTCAATAGTTGTTCCGGCATACAATGAACAATCAACTATTTACAGGCTTTTGGAAAAAGTGGCAAATGTTGAATTCGCCTTCGATGTTTCAACGGAAATTCTTGTTATTGATGATGCGTCTACTGATGCTACAGAAGAAAAGATAAAAACTTTTCAAAAGTCTTATGGAGATTGCCAGTTGGTTTATCTGAAGCAATCCGTTAATAAAGGGAAAGGGGCCGCAATTAGAGAGGGGATTGCAAAAGCTTCAGGAGACTTTATCATAGTTCAGGATGCGGACTTGGAATACGATCCAAGAGAGTATAACGACTTATTACGGCCCTTTATGGAGGAAGTTGCTGATGTCGTTTACGGATCCCGTTTTCAAGGAAATAATCCCCATCGTATTTTGTTTTTCTGGCACTCAATTGGAAATAAGTTTTTAACGTCCTTGTCAAATGCGTTTACCAATTTGAATCTTACAGATATGGAGACTTGCTACAAAATGTTCAGAGCAGATCTGATAAAATCTATTGATTTAAAAGAAAATCGGTTTGGGTTTGAACCTGAAGTAACCGCTAAAATTGCGCGCATCCCCGGAATAAGGATATATGAAGTTGGAATTTCTTATTACGGTCGGACGTATGATGAAGGAAAGAAGATAAACTGGAAAGATGGATTAAAGGCTATTTACTGCATTATACGCTACAATTTGTTTCGATAGCGCATGATATTATAATAGATGTTTTATTTCACATTATCTCTTTGCGTTTTAGTAAAGGGCCAAAAATCAATTGTTTGAAGTTAAAGCTGTAATTGGGGTAAAGCTTATTTTTCAGTAAAATATGGTTTATCGCAGAGCCTGCTGAAAAAATTGGATGGGCTTAATTTACATGCCGGTAAATCGAAGATTATTGGATTACCTTGCGATTTTGGAGGTGAAGTAAATTTTGTCCTTCTGACTGTAGAATATTGCTGTTTCAAGCGCAAGGTTATTTGCATGTTGCTTCAAAAAGCATTGCATCTGAATGAATTTGTATCAATGTAATAGGTTAGTAATCAACGTGGTTTTTGTTTTTTTAGCGCGTCCTGTCGTAGATGTTTTATCTATCCCGAAGCTTGGATGCTGACGACCAATTGATATCCCGGAAATAGAAAGAAGCCACAGTTCTTTAGGTTTTGAATTGTGGCTTCTCTTGTTTTTAATTTAATGCGTTGTTTCTGGCTTGTTATTCTTTAGAGCTGATTTTAGAATATAGAATCCAATGAAACCTGCAGCGATTGAACCGAAGAAGATACCAATTTTGGCCTGATCCATCAGTCCGCGGGTCTCAAATGCCAGACTGGAAATAAACAGGGACATGGTGAATCCTATGCCACCCAGGAAACTTAATCCAATAAAAGCTTTCCAAGGAATCTTTCGAGGTTTTACAGACAGTTTAAGTTTTACTGCTAACCATGAAAAGAGAGATATGCCAACGGCTTTACCCATTATCAGGCTGACAGCAATTGCAATTGAAAACTCATTTAATATGGCTCCGCTTGAGAGGGGGGAGCCCGGGGCAAAAATGGTAACCCCGGCATTGGCAAGCGCAAATAGGGGCAGGATTAGGTAATTGACAACCCCGCTAAGATTGTGCTCAATCATTTGCAAAGGACTTTGTGTCTTTTTTACCAGGGTTTCTACATGGTCGATAGCTGCCAGTTGTTTGTTACTCATCACAAACTTTCGGTCATCCTTCGGAAGTGATGAAAAGTGTTTGAGCCCTTCTTTTATTTTTGGCATAAATTCATTGATGGCAATCTTGGGGCGCATGGGAATTGCAAAAGCTACTAAAACGCCGGCGATAGTGGGGTGAATTCCGGATTTTAAGAATAACAGCCAAATGATAAAGCCCAGGTAGGTATAGAAGTATAGGTTCTGGATATTGAAATAGTTGGCAATAAAAAGAATGACCAGCAGTCCCAGCGCAAAATAGAGGTAATACCACAAAATTGTATGACTGTAAAACAGCGCAATGACCAGTACCGCTCCTAAATCGTCAACAATAGCCAGTGCTGTCAGGAATACTTTAAGACTTAGCGGCACTTTCTTGCCCAGGATGCCCAGTATTGCCAGGGAAAATGCAATGTCTGTGGCCATGGGGATTCCCCAGCCCTGGCTCATTTCGCCTGTAAACCCAAAGCTCAGAAAAATGGCTATCGGTACTACCATCCCTCCAATGGCTCCAAATACCGGGAATATGGCTTGCCTGAAGGAGCTTAATTCTCCTGCCACAAATTCTCTTTTTATTTCGAGACCGACTACAAAAAAGAAGATGGCCATCATGCCATCATTGATCCAGTGAAGTACGGATTTTTTTAGTTCAAAAGGTTCAAGTCCCAGTATGAAGTCGTATTCCCACATTGACTGGTAATATTCTTTCATTGGGGAATTGGCCCATAATAAAGCCAGAAATGTAACAAACATCAATAGTACGCCACCACTGGTGACGTTGCGAATAAACCATTGGAAAGGATCAACCAGGTTAGAGTTGAGACGGATTCTTTTGTTTTTCATGCGTAAAAAAATTCTTTTTATGGCCGTATGCCTCCCTGTCGGCAAACAGGGAACTCGTCCCGAGCAATCGGAACTCGGTTCATTTAAGGTAGATTTGACTTTAAAAGCTCGCTAATAAAATTTTCGTTTAGGTCTGTTCAATAAAGTGTTTCTATGTCTTCATGTCATCCAGGTCTTTTGGTGAATTGATTATTAAATTATGCATAAATGTCCATATGTATATTTTAGGATGCAAATATAGACGGATATAATTGAATTATGAAGGTTTGTTAACAAAAAGCTACCCATTTGTTGATATTTTAATGCTCGATCCCGCTGTTGCGTTAAACTATCCTAAAAGAAAGATCTGACAGGATAATGAGGTACGAACCCTTTTACCTTTGCGCCTGTCAAAAAGTTACTTCTCTTTTTTAAATCTTTAGTTTATGTTTATCTTCTATGCAATGGTCGTAGTCTTTGTTGTGGGCTACGGACTTATCGTTTTTGAGCATGTCAACAAAATAGATAAAGCAGCCACAGCCTTGTTTACAGGGGCTCTTTTGTGGACTTTATTGGTGATAGATGCGCCCTCCATCATGCATTTGCATCTTAATTCCAATTGGATGGAATATTCCTCCGAATTTGGGATGGGGGGACCGGAGCATGTTATGGATTTTATAACCCAGCATGCCGTGATTGAGCATTTGGGAGATGTCGCGTCCATTATTTTCTTTCTGCTCGGGGCAATGACTATTGTTGAAGTTATTGACCGCTACCAGGGATTCAGGATCATCACAGACCGCATTCATACCACTAATCGCATTAAGTTACTTTGGATTATCAGTATTCTTACATTTTTTATTTCAGCGGTATTAGATAATCTTACTACTACCATTGTAATGATCGCCCTGCTTCAAAAATTGCTGTCCAAACAGGATAATCGCTGGTTGTTCTCGGGTATGGTGGTTATTGCAGCCAATGCAGGTGGGGCATGGTCACCTATGGGTGATGTCACAACCATTATGTTATGGATTGGCGGACAAATAACGGCAGCAGGCATTGTAAAAACACTTATCCTTCCAAGTTTGATTACCATGCTGGTACCACTTGGCATTTTATCTGTTGTTATGAAGGGTGCTACTAACAGACCACTTTTAGAAGCCGATGAATCAGCAGAATTTGTTCCTTTTAATGATCGTCTTGTTATTCTCATTCTGGGGATTATGGCTCTTGTTGCGGTACCCGTATTTAAAGGCCTTACCCAATTGCCTCCTTTTCTTGGGATGTTGTTTGGCCTGGGGGCACTTTGGATGTATACCGACAGTCGACTTAAAAGAACCAATGTTTTGGATAAGAGGAAATTGAGTATCGTAAAAATACTGGAGCGGGTTGATGTGGCTTCCATTCTCTTCTTTCTTGGTATCTTGCTCGCTGTAGCTGCTCTGCAAACGGCGGGGCACCTTAATTTGGTGGCTCAGTGGCTGGATAATAATGTATCTAATATTTACGGTATTAATATTATAATTGGCTTTTTATCGGCTGTGGTGGATAATGTTCCGCTGGTTGCTGCTTCTATGGGAATGTATGAGGTTCCTCAGGTTGCAGATATGGCGACTATGTCACATTTCTTTGTGGATGGCAACTTCTGGTCATTTCTGGCTTATTGTTCCGGAACTGGCGGGAGTGTACTGATTATCGGGTCGGCTGCCGGAGTGGCTGCCATGAGCATGGAAGGTATCCCATTCTTTTGGTATGTAAAGCGCATCAGTTTGCTGGCATTAATTGGTTATCTGGCCGGAGCAGGTACATATTTATTGATGTTTGCATAGCAGCATAAAGGCCGCAGGAGAGCTTGGTGTCAAGTCAAGTGTAGAATTTCGGATAAGCTGCCGCTATTTTTCACCTTGTGCAAATCAACAAAAAAGTAAGCATAGCCGTAGCTACGTGAGTCTTTTTTTTGAGAAGTACAAGGTAGAAAGAGCAAGGCCTGACCCGTAAGACTATGCTTGACTTGACACTAGAAGCAATGAAGTACGAAAGCAGGAAAAGGGTGATTTAATAAATTGCCCTTTTCTCTTTATCAGAAAGCAGAGATAACTGCTCCCTGGTATGCTCAAGTTTCTCAGGCGAGCCGATATCAAACCATAGATCGTCTTTGCTTTCGTAACCTTTGAAGGTATTTGATCCGGCAAGACGAAGGTATAGTTCCATGATGGGGAATTTTCCGGTTTCTGTTATCAGGCTAAAGATTTCCGGACTGACAATGTGAATACCCTGGAAACCAAAATTTTTATATTGCTCAGTTTCCCGGCAGATGATTTTTTCTCCGGATTTAATGTTTTGCCAGCCAGCCAGCTGCATCTTCTCATCAAACAAAAGATAGCGGGATGTTGGTCGCTGTTTGACCATCATACTTACAAGTGGTTCAAATTTTTGGTGAAATTGTATGAAGAGGGGGAGATTGGCAGTTGTTACAATATCAACATTGTATAACAATATTGGTTGATTGGGGGTAAATAGAGTTTTGGCTTTGAGCAAGCCCCCTCCGGTATCAAGAAGTTCTTCTGATTCATCGGAAACAACCACTTCCATATTTTGGGGTTGATAGTTATTAATAAATTCGACCATCTTATCTCTGAAATGGTGAACATTTACAACCACCCTGGAAATGCCGGCATTTTCTATTTTTCGCAAAGCCATTTCAAGCATGGTAATGCCGTTAACTTCAACAAGTGCCTTTGGTTTGTCGCTGGTAAGAGGGCGCAGACGAGTTCCCAGGCCTGCGGCAAATATCATTGCGTTCATTTTTTGGTTTTCAGGTTTTATGAAGTGGATAAAAGGTACAGGGCTCAAGGCAGAGGGGGTTGGTTATTAGCGTTTTGATTTTGAAATACTTTCCTTTTCAGTTCAAGATGTTGCATTTTTCTGCCATATTACCCTTCTGCCATTCCATTATCCAACCTTTATAACTTTCTTTCTTTGTCTTTTGCTCCTGACTCTAAGTTCCAGGCTCCTCTTTACTTTCTTCTTCACGTTCCGCTTTCCCTGTGGTCCCGGGAGTGCCAATACTGCGGGCTGCCCGGGCGATAACATGTGCTGCAACAGGCGAAAGAAATACCAGAACGCCAAATACTACAGCGGATTCAAATAACACGAACCAATCAAGAAAAATAAGGTTTACGGCTACCAAAAGGAGGAGAAGTCCCAGAGACGATACTTTGGTAACCACGTGCATGCGGGCATACAGATTCTTAAACCGCCAGATGCCGATTGAGGCAACCAGAACGGTTAGGGCACTTACCAGTAGCATAATAGCTGCAATGTATTCAGTCATTGTTCTTTCTTTTGTTTGTAAAGATATCGGGCGATGATCATGGAACCAAATGCAAGGATAAAGGCTACAACAAGTACCACATCCAATAGCAATTTCTCACGTGCGTAGAGAACATCACAGATCATCATTCCTATAATGATGACCCCTATTTGATCAAGTGCCACAATTCTGTCCGGTAATGTCGGTCCTTTAAAAAGTCTGAAAAAGGGAAATATCAGGCTCAGCGAAAAAATATATAACGCAATAAGCGCTGCGTTTTTTAAAAAGAGATCAGCATTTTCCATATCACAAGGCTTTTGCAAGTAAACTTTCTATTTTTCCGGTTACTTTCAGGAAGTTGTTTCGGTCGCTCCGGTTCAGCAGGTGAACCAGTATGGAGTCATTGGTTTCGTTGATGTCAATACTCATTGAGCCTGGTGTCATACTGATGAGGTTAAACAACAGCACCACGTGCCAATCTTTTTTCAGGCCGGGACGGTATTCAATCAACATCCCATCGTTTCCCTTACTGCCTCGCAGAATCTGCCATGCAATGGCATATCCGGATTCTATCACCTTGAAAGCATAATAGATGAAAAAGTAAATAAAATATAGTGGCTTCATTGATCGTTGATGTTAATTTTCGATTGCATTTGTTTCCTTTGTTCCGTGGCTGACTTTTTAATTTTTGGCAAAATCCCCTGCCCTTAGCATCACCGGAATTATCCGGATTGGACCTCGTTTGGGAGGATTCAGGGGTAAGATACCTACCCTCAATTATTTAGGGAGCGCTGAAAAGCGCATATACTATTAGCTGTTAAAACCTTCAATACTCCGTTAAACTTTTATAAAAGTCTAAAGTTCAAGCTCTTGCGGATGAATAACTCTATGTCTTAAAGCTCAGATTATCAGTGTTATATGATCTATCTTAAATCTTATATCTAAAAGTCTAACGATCTATTGAACCTTAATACACCTCAATAAACACTTAAGTGCAAGGTTATTTCAAAATAAACTCGAATTTCTTTGCACTTGATTATATGAAAATGGCTAATCAAAAGAACAAAATTTACTTCACCGCCACAATCTCGAAGTATCTCAATACTCCTTCGATTGGGCGGCTTTGAAATTCTGCCTTTTTTGACTTTTCCATCAGCTCCTATTTAGTGTTTGCATGAAAATGACAATTGCTGCGTTATGCTTGTCTTTAAAACAGTCATTTACGAAAGTAAACTCCTGAATTTCAGACATCGCAAGCCTTGCACTTGACGCCTTCATGCAAACACAGATGAAAAGCATGAGTTTTCTTGCTGGCACTATTTAGCCTGATAAAATACGTATTTTTCCTTCCATTCGGGCACTTTTGCTTACAATTCCCTTTTTATTATCCTGCCTTTGTCGTACAAATAATTTATTGTCCTTTCAAAACAAAGTTAATATACTCTTCAGGGTTAATAAGAGATTGGGCGGCCTGGGTACAATAGTCCACAACAGGTGTGGCAAAAACCCCTGCAAGCACTATAATCAGAGCCATGGCTCCTGATGCCCAGGTCATCCATCTCACGTTTTCCGGAATTTCGTTTTGTTCTTTTTTAATAGTTATTTCTTCATTTTCAGGTGTTTTTTTCCAAAATACCTCCATCCATATCTTAACCATAGAGAACAGGGTAAAGAAACCTACAAATAGTGCTATCAGGGCAATGATGGTATATTCGGCTTCAATACCGGCTTTAATCAGCAAATACTTGCCAATGAAACCACTCAGTGGTGGAAGACCTGCAAGACTGAAGGCCGATATGAAAAAGAAAACAGCCCACAATGGGTGTTGTTTGTAAAAGTCACCAAGTGTTTTAAGATCCAAAGTGCCTTTCTGTTTGTGAACATAACCTGCTACCAGAAAGGCGTTGGTTTTTGATATCATGTTGTGCGCCAGAAAGAATATGGCGCCTGCCAGTCCTGCAACGGTGAAAAAACCAAGTCCCATAACCACATAACCTACCTGGCTGATGATGTGGAAGGAGAGAACTTTGCGGAATTCGAATTGCGAAGTGGCGGTGATTACTCCGATAACCATGCTTAAAACGGCCACTAAAAGTACCAGGGGCTGCCAAAATTCAGCATTCTGGTGAAAGAATAAGGTGTAAAACCGGATAAGCGAATAAATTCCAACCTTGGTTAGAAGCCCTGCAAAAAGGGCTGTGACCACCGGAGGCGGAGTGTGATATGAAGCCGGCAGCCAGAAGAAGAACGGTACCAAAGCCCCTTTAATGGCAAAACCCACAAATATCAGTATAAAGGCCGGATTCAACTCCGATGGCATGGTGCCAAAATTCATGAGTTTTTGGGCAATGTCTGCCATGTTTAGGGTGCCCAGTTTTCCATATAACAATCCAATGCCGGCCACAAATAAAAATGACGAAATCAAATTCAGGATGAGGTATTTGATGGAACCTTCAAGTTGATTTCGGTCCCCTCCATGGCTCATGAGAATGAAAGAAGCCATCAGCATAACCTCAAACCATACATACAAATTGAAGATGTCGCCAGCAAGGAAACTGCCATTGACTCCCATCAGAATACCAAACGAAAACATGTAAAATCCGAAACTTTTACGGCGTGTATCCAGAGAATGGACGGAATAAGCCATGGCTGCCATAAATACAATGGAAGCCACCAATACCATCAGGGCACTGAAACGATCGGCAATCAGTGTGATGCCGTAGGGGGCTGGCCAGTCGCCCATCTGGACACTTATCATGCCTGTCTGATGGACTTTAAACACCAAAAATACGGAGAGTAGAACATTGAGTCCTGAAGCAGCAACGGCAATGTATTCGCGCCCATGATAATGGCGGAAGAGCAAGGCAAATATCATAAATGCCAGTGGAAGAAAAACGGGTAAAGCTGTTATCATTTCTGGTCGGTCTTACTGAGTTGGTCTAAATCGTGAGTTCCCGTGGTTTCAAAATATTTGTATTTCAGCGCCAGGATGTAGGCTGCAATACCCAGACCTATAACGATGGCTGTAAGTATCAATGCTTGTGGCAGCGGGTCGGTCATTGTTTCTAATGAAGCTTTTTCTGCTTCGGAACCTATGAAACTGACGCCGCTCCTGGTAACGCCTCCGGAGAGGAAAATAATGAGGTTTGTGGCATTGCTGATGACAAAAACCCCGAGAATTAACTTAACGATGCTGCGACGCAACAGAAGGTAAACGCCGCAGGCATATAGTAATCCGATAAATATGGCTATTACGAGTTCCATTTCAGTACATCCATTATGTTAGTAAAAATTGAAACAATGACTCCAAACACCAGAACAAAAACGCCAATGTCAAACAAAAGCGGGGAGCCCAAATACAATCCTGCAACATCAAACCACATCCCTGTTAGTGGCGGGTTGCCAAACATCATGGGAAGTATGGTCGCAATAAACGAAATCAGCAAACCGGAGCCGATGATGTAGCGTGGGTTTGTGCGAAGCTTCTCCAAAACTTTTTCGGAGCCAAACACAATGCCATACAGCAGAAATCCGGCAGAAGCAATGATGCCTGCAATGAATCCTCCACCCGGCCGGTTGTGCCCTCTGAATAAAAGGAAGAAAGCAAACCCAACCATAATGTAAAGAAACAGTGTGACTATTTTTTCCAGTATAAGGTTTTTCATTTTTTTGTGTTTTTGTCTTTCAGATCAAATCTCAGCAGGGAGAATACTCCGGCTGCTGCCAATCCAAGAACGGTTATTTCTCCGAGCGTATCCAGGGCTCTAAAATCCACCAATATCACATTGACAATGTTTCGTCCATGACCTTCAAGAAAACTATTTTCAGCGAAGAATTCTGATACCGGAGTTTCCAGATTGATGAATCGCGCCTTCAGTACGATCAATGTAATCATAACACCCACTCCGGCAGCAATCAGAGCATCCCGTACACGGCTCTTTTTACTTGAGAGAACTGCAAAGTCGGGGAGATGATAAATCACCATCACAAAAATGACCATTATAACGGTTTCGGCCAGAAACTGCGTGATGGCCAAATCTACGGCACCATAGAGCATGTAAAGAACTGAAATGCCATATCCGAGTACTCCGAGTGATATGATGGCGGAAATGCGGGACTTTGTGAAAATTGCAAAGATTACCCCCATCATGGCCACCAATAAAACCACGATTACGTGTATTTGAAGTGGAGAGACTTGTTTGACAGGAAACCAGCCGTCATCCGCACTAAACAGCTGATATATCACAAGTACAAAAGTGGCTGCAAAGAAGGTCATCAGGTAATATCGATGATAACCATGCTGAATACGATTGGTGTGTTTACCTGCAAAACTGAGATAATTCTTAATGAGTTTGTTGAAATGGTCGGGCAGGTGATACTGGTCGGTCCAACCAATAATGATTCGTACCAGTTTGCCAATTGGGCGTCGGAATACAAATATTAATACACCCATTGCAACAGTGAATATACTGAGCAGTAATACCTGGTTAAAACCATGCCAGAGCGCCAGATCTATATCTACTACTTCCGATTGAATGAAGTACATGGCATTGGCCATTGTGTCTTCAAGCCAGCCCGGGGCCATCCCTAATCCCAGACCTACAAGTGCCAGGGCTACAGGACCAGCGAGAAAGTTGCCGGGCAGTCGTTTTTCCGGTTGCTTCAGGGCAATGGGTTTTTTATTGCGACGGGACAAAAATATTTCATAAAACACAAGCACAGATATGGCAACCATCATCATATTGGCTGCTACTCCCAGGGGGATGACCAACCAGGAGAGTTCGGGTATCTGCACTTTTGCGTCGTAAATCAGCTCTTTGCCGATAAAACCCAGCATGGGCGGAAGTCCCGACATGCTCAAAAGCGCCAAAATACCTGCAATGCTGGTTATGGGCATGGTTTTTAGCAATCCTCCCAGTTTGTCGATGTCGCGGGTTCCGGTGTTTTTGTCTATGATACCGGCCACCATGAAAAGACCACCTTTGTACAGACCATGCACAATGAAAAAGATCAGTGCCGCTTTTATGGAGGCAGAAGTATTCATTCCTATCAGCATAACCATGGTACCCAGTGCACTGATGGTTGTGAATGCCAAAATGCGTTTTAAATCTTTTTGACCCAATGCGAAGAAAGCGCCAATAAACATAGTGATACCTCCCGCCAGAATAAGGGCACTTTTCCACAAAATAGTGCCCCCCAGAACGGGGTTTAGTCTCAATAACAGAAAGATGCCGGCATTGACCATGGTGGCTGAATGCAGATAAGCACTTATGGGGGTTGGAGCATTCATGGCGCCAGGTAACCAGAAATGAAAGGGAAACTGTGCCGATTTGGTGGCAACGGCCACAGAGACCAGCAGAAATACCAGATGGTAATCGGAATGAGCGCCAAAGCGAAATCCTTTATCATACAGTTCGCTCAGACTGTATGTGCCTGCCAGATTGCCAATAAGTATCACGGCAAACAAAAGACACAGTCCGCCAAAGGCTGTCAGTAAAAGTGCCTGAAGTGAAGCTTGTCGCGGTTTTTCCTTGTCGTGATCAAACCCTATGAGGAAAAACGAGGTGATACTGGTAAGTTCCCAGAAAATAAAAAGAGCCAGCAGGTTGTCGGCAAAAACCAGACCCAGCATGGCTCCCATAAACAATACAAGAAAAAAGTAAAACTTGGTACGCCCGGCATATTTGGCCATATAAAATGACGAATAGCCCAATACCAGGCCCCCAATACCACTGACCATCATACCAAAAATAAGGCTTACCCCGTCAATGCGGAAAGTGAACTGCATCTCCGGTAAAAAGCCGAAGCCTGTTTCTATTATGCGGGAAGTCTGGTCGGGGAGGGTAAAAAACAGGATGGTAAGTGCACCAAATAACGCAAATGGAACAAGAGCAAGAATTCGTCCCGTATAGTTCTTAAACAAGGGGCGCAAAAGGGGCACCATCAGGCCCATCAGAAATATTAAGCCTATCAATACTATCGCCAGTTGTTCCATATGTTATGGTTAAATTTTTTCTGCTTTACAAAGTTTGTCTTTCTTCTTGGCTGTGTGCCCGCACTTCTTGCATTCAAACTTATGTGAGGGCTTCAATTCTTTTTCTTTGTTTGATTTACACTTCTTCTTACTCATAATCGTTCTCTTTTGTCGTTCCCTGTTAAGGAGGTTTCGGGTTTGATACCTCCGAATTTCTTACTCTCCTTTAACTCCTGAAGTGTTTCTTTTGTTTGGGGTACGGAATAATTTGCTTTATTCCCTTGGCCATGCCGGCATTTCCATATGTTTGAGCTCTACCTTTACAGGATAATTCTTGCGTAAGTAGAGGGCCAGATTTTCGGCACAATAAACCGAGCGGTGCTGGCCTCCTGTACATCCAAAGTTAAACATCAAATTCTTGAACCCACGTTCGAGGTATTTGGTTACCGACTGGTCGGCCAGTGTAAATACGCTCTTTAGATAAGTACTCATTTCGTCTTCTTTCTCAAAAAAGGCAATGACTTCGGGGCTCAGTCCGGTTTTACTTTTATATTCTTCGTAACGTCCGGGGTTATGAATGCATCGGCAATCGAACACAAATCCACCCCCATGCCCCGAGCTGTCAACAGGAATTCCTCTGCGGTATGAAAAACTGTTGATGCTAATCGTTAATTGGGTGGAGACACTTATCTGTTGCAATTGTTCGGAAAGAGTCACCTTTTCGAGGGCATCCATCAGTGCCGGCAATTTTACCGGTAACGAGAAATTATTAAGAATGTATTTCAGGTTCTCAAGGGCATAGGGAATACTTTTCAGAAAATGTTCTTTTTTTTCGTAAAAGCCCCTGAAGCCATACGCTCCCATGGCCTGCATAATGCGGATGAGGACATATCCCGTAAAGAAATTACGAAAAGCATCTTCATCAATATTGGTTTTTTCTTTTACTTTCGAGATGTAAAAATCGAGCAATTCCTCACGCACCTCATGTGGCAGGTCGGCTTTGGCATCGTAAAGCAACGAGGCCAGATCGTACTGCAAAGCTCCCCGGCGCCCGCCCTGATAGTCGATAAAGGCCGGACCATTTTCGGTGACCATGATGTTTCTCGACTGAAAATCGCGGTAGAGAAAATAATTGCTTTCGGCCTGTTGCAGATAATCGGCAAAAGCATTGAAATCATCCTCCAGCAACTGTTCATCGAAAGGGATTTTGGCCAGCTTAAGGAAATAGTATTTAAAGTAGTGGAGGTCCCACAGCATGGATTGTTTGTCGAAGCTGTGACGCGGGTAGCAGTATCCGAAGTCCAGGCCTTTAGCACCTTCTACCTGAAACAGGATCAGGTTCTCGAGCGATTGTTTGTAAAAATCTATAATGTTATCCGGAATGGTTTTCCCGGTTCGGGAAGTCGAAAGCCAGTCGTAGAGGGTCGTGTTGCCAAAGTCCTCAAGCAGGTAGCAATCCTCTGATTCGTTGACACGATAGATCTCCGGAACCGGAAATCCCAGTTTTCTAAAATGATTGCTGAAAGCCAGAAATGCCCGGTTTTCTTTCACATCGTTATTGATGGCTCCGAGTACATTTTTGGAGGCACTTGTAATGCGGAAATAATGTCGGCTTGAACCCGATGGGGGCAATGCCGTAAAGCTCTCAACCGATTCGTCGGCCCATTCTTTAAACAGTTGCTTTAGTTGAGGAGGATATGAATTTTTCAAAATGATATCGGTTTAAAAAAGTGAGAATGGAAAAAGGTTAATGTATTTCATCCAGGCAAACAGTACCACAAAAAGCAGTGCCGGCAACAAATCAGTTACTTTGATTTTTCCCAGTTTAAGAATGTTGATGCCCAAGCCTATCAGCAAAACACCACCTGTGGCGGTTAGTTCATTAACCACCTGCTCTGCAAAGAAATTACCCAGCCACATCGACAAGAGTGTGATGCCCCCCTGGTAAACCAGTAGCGGAACAATAGAGAATAATACGCCTATGCCCATAGCGGCAGACAAGGCCATGGCTGCAAATCCGTCGAGCACTGCTTTGGTAATGAGCAATTCGGGACCGTTACCCACACCCTCGTCGATGGCGCCCAAAATGGTGAGAGACCCCATGCAAAATAGCAGAAACGCAGTGATCAACCCCTCGGTAAAACGTTCGTCCTGAAAACGAAACTTATGTTTTAGAGACTCAGACAGGCCTTCGATGCGTTCTTCAAGCCGGATAGCGCCACCGGTGATGCCGCCAAACAAAAGCGCCAATACCACTACTATGATCCATTGGCTCTCCTGAAACATGGAAACACCCAGGCCGATGGTGAAGAGACCGATACCATGAAATACAACTGTTACCACCCGTCGGGGCAAACGGTGCCTGAACATAATGCCGAGCAAGCTACCGGCAATTACAGTCGCTACATTGACCAAAGTTCCTGTCATTTATAGGTATTTTATTGGATGCGCTGCAAAAATAAGGTTCCACGGGCTAAGAAAAAAGAAAAAAAGAAAAAAAGGGGTACAGGGTGGAAGGGCAGTGTCACAAAACCCGAAGCTCTTAACCCAAAACCAAAAAAAAGCTCCAAAAATATATTGTAACCCCGCCTTGAATAAAAAAACTTTCCGAAAAGGCATTGCACGCGTGCATTGGCTCAAAAAAATATCCCTAAACACATTGCACGTCTGTTTTGGCTTAAAAAAGTTTCCGTAAACAGATTGCACATGAGCATTGGTTCAAAGAAACTTTCCGGAAAGGCATTGCACGCGTGTATCGGCTCAAAAAAATCTCCAAAAACAAATTACACGTCTGCTTTGTCTCAAAAAAATCTCCATAAGCAGATTGCACATGTGCATTGGCTCAAAAAAATATCCGGAAAGGCATTGCATTTTATCCTGCCCCCTCGTTGCAAACGAGGGGGAGTGGGCCGGGCAGACAATTATTTTTAATATATGTTTAATGATTTGGAGGATAAAGTATTTATATACACCAAACTAATCGGCATGTAGTATAATGATGAATAGTAATTGTAAAACAAATTTGGAACAATATTCCAACGGTTTGGTCAACCGGTCGTCTATACTAATTGAATACTTTGTTAAAAATTGGTATAGATGTCATCCAGTCTTGAATATAAAAGTGATTTAAAGATTTTGATTAAGGAGCAAACCGGCTCAGTTTCCATTGAAGATGTATTGTCTTTCTCCAATCACCTGGCCCAAAAAGACAATGTTCTTAAAGAAACGGCGGGATTGATTTTCGATTGCCGGAATGCTTTGCTGGATTATGACTTAGATGAGCAAAATCTCCTAACCAATAATTTGCGGACAAGAGCAAATTTGTATAACAACCTCAAAATAGCCGTAGTATCCAATGATCCACACAATGTGGTGCTAATTATGATGCTTGGACATGCTGACAACAACTTGTTCATTACTCCCTTCTCGACCATTCAGGGGGCCATTGCCTGGATGAGTCGACATAAAAGCTCCGTGAAGTGAAGGGCAAAACTGCAGTGTAGGTGCTTCAGCAAAAATCAACCCCTTGTTTAAGGGAATAGAGAACTATGTGTATTAGGAGGCGTGTTCATAATCCGATAATCCACTTTTACGCAGATTTTTTTCGTAAATTGTACAGGCACTAACCATGAGTTGAATCAATAATCTCAAATCCGCTCATGAACTTTCAATTTGCAGATAGTGGGATGGGTAAGTGGTTGGAGAAACACTTTTCTTCAACAGGAGATTCTTTAGAGGATCTCGCTCAAAAAAAACGCTTCGTATACTTTCTTGCTCCGGGCATTCCATTCCTGATATTTATGGCATTTGTATTCTGGAATTTGCAACTGTATAAACTTACTGTCTGGATGAGCATTTTCATACTCATTGAATTGATTATTTTGATGCTATTTCTGATTATAAATCGTAAAACAAACATATTTGCACTGGTTAACCTCTATTTTTATGTGCTTTTTTCCTTTGCTGCGGTGCTTTATTTTGGAGGTATTTTATACTCGGGCGGAGTTGTTTTTATTGGTCTTGCAGGTGCCCTTAATGCCTTATCTTTTTTGAAACCAGGTCAAATCCGGTATATCTTTATTGTTTATATTTCTTCGGTTATTGTTGCAGCATTCTTACAGCCGTTTCTTACTAAAGTTCCCGAAATTACACCGACCATAAATCATATTCTTTTTGTACTTCACTTGCTTGTTGTGGCCAAAGTTTTTTACGACCATCTTAATAATTACATTCAGGAGCGTATTCGTGCCCAAAAAATGGAAGCCGAGCATTTAAAAGAAATGGATAAAATAAAAACCAACTTTTACACCGGGATAACTCATGAATTCAAAACGCCTCTTACTGTAATTCTTGGGTTAACCAACCCGGATACTAAAATATCGAAAACAAGTTTTTCGAACCCTATTCCAATGATCCGAAGAAATGCTATCCGGCTTCTTCAATTGATTAATCAGATGCTCGATCTTTCAAAACTTGAAGCACAAACGATGGAGGTCAATAATACCCAAACTGATGTTATCCTCTATTTTCGTCAGCTTATTGAACCTTATAAGCATTTAGCCAATGGAAAGAATATTGACTTAAATTTTCAAACTGCGTCAAAGGAGTTAATTATGGATTTTGATCCTGAAAAGCTGGAATCTTTAGTGGGGAATCTTTTAATAAATGCGATTAAGTATTCTGAGGAGAATGCGCACATCCGTTTTAAGGTTTCGGAACTCAGTGAAGATTTTAAGCTTGATGGTCTGGGATATTCATTATTTCCCCATAAAAGATACTTCCAGGGTCGTGTACTGAAACTGGTAATAAAAGATACCGGAATTGGCATTTCAAAAGAGGAAATTCCTTTTATATTTAACCGGTTTTACAGGGTTAACAGAAACAATGAAGAACATAATGAGGGGGCTGGAATTGGATTACTTTTAGTAAAAGAAATTGTAAAGTTGCTAAACGGAAATTTATTTATTAGCAGCCAACCCGGTGAAGGAACTACAATTGTTGTTCTGCTGCCCGTCACAAATAAGGCTGCTCAAACAGAACCAACCAATGAATATGCTCAAAGCGCAGGCAATGAATTAAAAAATCCGGAATTCCAAACCCCCCAAACGAAATCCCGAAAGGAACTACCGCATTTATTATTGATTGAAGATAACGATGACGTAGTTTCCTATCTGGAAACGGTGACCAGCAAATATTATCAAATTGAGCGGGCTGTAAATGGGATTCAGGGAATTGATATCGCACTTAAAAGAGTTCCTGACATTATTGTTTCTGACATTTTAATGCCCGGTAAAAATGGGTACGAGGTGTGCAAAACGCTGAAAAAAGACTTCAAAACAAGTCATATTCCAATTGTTCTTTTGACAGCTAAGAGTGATGAGTCATCACAGATTGAGGGATTTGAAACGGGGGCAGATGCCTATATTACCAAGCCTTTTAATCCCCGCGAACTATTGGTGCGTTTGCAAAAGCTGATTGAAAACCGCAATCAATTAAAAGCCAAATATAAAACGCTGGCCATAGTATCAGATATTCATCAGGAAAAAGAACCGGGGCCCGATGAGCAGTTTCTGATGAAAACCAGGGAAGTGCTTGAAAAACGTTTTTCGGATGAAGATTTTAATCCTGTTGAACTTTCCAGGCAGCTGGGGATGTCTCGCTCTCAACTGTTCCGAAAAATAAAAGCATTAACTGGCTTGTCGGCATCAAATCTTATAAGCTTCTACCGGATATCTGTTGCCTGGGAAAAAATTCAAAAAACCAATTTAAGTATCTCGGAAATAGCTTACAAGGTTGGGTTTAAAGATCCTGCTTATTTTTCAAGGATTTTTACCAAAGAATTTGGGGTGACACCAAATTCTTTGCGTCAAAAACATTCGAATTAGTCTCCTCACCACTTAGCAACTCGAAATTAACCTCTCGTCCAGAATTCAGGGTTATGTGCAAGGCTTTGCAACAATAGTGCAAGGTAATTTTCTGGTATTCAGCTAACTTTTCGGTGAAACTAAAAATACCTTTACCATGAAAAGATTAGTATTATTGATCGCATTGATACTTCTTGTATCTTGCGATAACGAAAACACCTTTTTCGAAGACGAGTTACAGGAAATGACTAAGTCGGCTACGAAACAAGCATTCCCTGATGTTATTGAGCTCCCCGACGGATTTCAGCCGGAAGGAATTGTTACTGGCCCCAGACACTGCTTTTATGTGGGCTCCCTGGCAAGTGGACAGATTTACAAGGGTAACCTGCAAACCGGAGAAGGAAAGATTCTTTACGCTCCAGCTGGAATGGATCAGACAGTAGGCCTTTCTCTTGATCCCAGAACCGGCTATTTGTATGCGGCCAAAGGTTTTTGGGGATCGGGTGCGGTGTATGATTCAAATACAGGTGACCTCGTTGCATCTATTCCCTTCGCAGAGCCCTTTACTGCAATGATCAACGATGTAGTGGTTACAAGGGAGGCGGTCTACTTCTCCAGTTCACTTGAGCCGGTACTATATAAAGTTCCTCTTTTAAACAATGGAAATTTGCCCGAAACTGCTGAAGCAATTGCTTTGCCGTTAACCGGCGATTTCAGTATGGAACCAAATCCGGCGATTCCACAACTTGGGGCTTTTGCCAACGGAATCGATGCGACACCCAACGGCAAGCATTTAATTCTGGCTAATACCGGCCGGGGTGAATTGTATAACATAAATCCCTCTACAGGAGAAGCTTCGCTGATTGATTTGGGAGGAGCATTGCTTCCTTTCGCAGATGGGATTCTGCTTGACGGTAAGATGCTTTACGTGGTTCAGAACATGTTGAATCAGGTAACTGAAATAAGGCTGAACGAATACTTTGTTTCCGGAACCCTGGCAGGCACCATAACCGATGATAATTTTGGTATCCCAACCACTGTTGCCGAATTTGGTGACCGACTTTATCTGGTAAATGCACATTTTGATGTAGCTCCACCAACAGGAAGTTATCCTGATGTAGAATTTGAAGTTGTTGCTGTTCCAAAATATGAGTAAGAGTGTTGTAATGAGTTAACTTTCATGATAGATAAAAGGCTGCCTCAAAAGTCTATATTTGATGTCATTCTGTGCTTGTCGAAGAATATTTTCGTTCGACAAACAGATGTTCTGCTTGCGCTCAACATGACACTCTTTTGGTGTTTTAAACTTTTGGGACAGCCCCTTTTAAGTTAATAAACGTCGACGAGCTGGGTTTCTCTCTGACAATTGGAGTATTAGCATCGGATGACGTTCCACATTTTTTTTTAAATGAACGATTGTATCTGGAAATAAAACCCTGGTGTAAGGGATAAAAACCCCTTGTGCAGGGGGTAATAACCCCTTATTGAAGGGATTTTGCTGATTTGATACAAAATAGAGATGAGCAGTAATTGAAAGAGCAATAGATTGATTAAAATTGGAAGTTGTAGAGATGCTATTTCATCAAAAAGAATACCGGCCCTTTTAAAAAAAACGACCGGTACACAATTGGTTATGAGACAAACACTTATTATTTCTTGTGGAATATCAATTCCCACATTTGGTAATCTTTATTTGCTTGACCATGGTATATTTTTATCTCGGCGCCATTCATATTGGTGCGGTCGCTTCTTAGGTGAATGTATTTTCCGGTTCCTTTGTGTCGGATTTTGTATGCTCTTGGTTTTCCGGCATATTCAAAGGTAAACAGCTGATTGTCTGATCGCTTTTGGTCGAATGCAAACAATTGTTCTCCAACTTTTCTGGCAGTAAGTACACGGCTGCTTTCATGACCGGGACGAATCAAAAATTCATCACTTTCTGAAAGGCGCGCAAATTTGTAAACCCTGTCTCCCTCCTGTTTACCCATGGTATAGGATCGGAGTTTATTTCCACTGATGTCAGGAAATTTTCCGGGAAAATCCCAATATTTATCGGCTGCAAATGATTTGACGGCATAAAAAGCTGTTTCCGGGAATGCAATGTTTTTGGGGTCGAATTCTTCCAGTTTCCATTTCTGGTTTTCTTCCCCTGTAAAATCGTTTAGAGAAATTACTGCATCTTCCTGTGTGTCCGTTCCTCCGGGTGCTGTAAGATACTGGTCTGTTTTTCGAATTTTAATATAATAGTACCCATCTTCATCATCAACGGGCTCAAGTTTAAAATCTTTTCCCGGATTTATTTCATTACCTGCATGCAGATTTATATAATCCTGAGTTTTTGACAGGTGCAGGAAAGTGGGGTAATGCTGAGGCTGAATCCGGACAAATTCAGGGTTTTCTTCATTAGGAATTAATTTTATTATTCTATCAAAACCCTGCTTGTCTTCATACCTGGAATCTTTTCTATTCAGTTTTAACTTCGAATACTTTTTGGCATTCAGGTTAGAGCCGTCAAAATCCCAAAATAAGCCGCAGGCTTTGTTTTTTACCATGTAGGCATCATCTTTTAGGGAAACAACATTGGCCATTTTTGCTGGTAAAGGGTAATCCTGCAGCAATTTATTAAAAGCGGCTTTTAATTCATTTTTTCTTGCTTCTGTTTCGGCAAGTTCCCATATTGGGCGTAAACTTCCTTCTTCAAAATCACAAAGAACAGGTGCTTCAGCAATGCCACTTGCCCATTTTTCATAAGTGACAGGATCGTTGATGTTATTGGCATATTCCGAATTTCCACCTACAACCGTTAATCGGGTTTTGGTTTTAGAATTAGACAGAGTTTGTTTATGCTTTTTATCCAGCGAAGCATTGGCTGATACAGCGTGATATTTGGCTTCTACAGCCATGCCAATTTCCTCTGTATTTGTTTTAGAGCTCATGACTGTTTTTGTTTTAAAGTCAGCTCGTCCGCCTAAATAAGCTGAAGCAATATAATGGGTGCCGTAAGTTTCGAAAAGGGTTTTCGCGGGCATGTTTTTCAAATCATTGGCAAATCGGGGCTCCAGCATTTCTTTTAGTGGATCAACATAATCGCCTCTAATGTCCAGTGAAATACGCCACTTGGTGTTGGCATCCATGTATGTATGGTAATAATGTTTTTTCATACCTGAGCCGGACTTGTTAAAGCTCGACTCAACAGATCCGCTGAATGCAAAAGCGTCGACAGACAGACCGGCTTTGGCCGAAAGGCTTTGGGCATATTCGCGCATGCTTTCTCCGGAAACGGTTTTGACAATGTGTTCGGATATGTTTTCAACTATGACATTCTTAGGTACAAGATATGTTTTGCTTGTTATTACTTTTTCTTCGTTGTTGGTATATTCGAACAAACAGTAACGTTTCTTGCTCTTTTGATTGGCATATTCGCCAAAAATGTCATATCCATATCCGACAATGTCTGTTCCGGGTGCCAGGTCCTGGGCTAAGGAATTATTCCCTAATAAGATTAACAGTAATGTCAATAGACTTGTAATTCTTACCATAGTTTTTCGGTTTTGAAATTTGAATTATTTTATATCAAGGTTTACTTTTCTTTTAGTTGCATGCCTTTTGACTTTTTGAAAAAGAATTATGAACTGATTTTGCATTTCAATAGATCGGTAGACTTTTAGATATAAGATTTAAGATAACTCATATAACACTGATAATCCGGGCTTTAAGATAAAAAACTCATTTGCTCTCAAGAGCTTGATATTTAAGCTTTTATAAGAGTTTAACGGAGTGTTGGTATTTTATTTTAATAAATAATTAGTCGTTTTCTGTTGGGTAAATATTTATGCCTGGCGAAGTTTCTTTGCGAGGAAAGAAACTTCGCCAGGCAGAGGGGTGTCGGATAAACTGCTTTTGGCTGTAATTAAGATTTATACGAAACCTTCAAAGCATCTCTTCACAGTGTATCCTATTCTTTCTCTTGTTTCGAAAAAGTGAGGGTGGGAATATCTATTTGGCGCCCTCCGCAATTAAATCCGAAACATCAAGTAATAAAATATGGCTATTAAAATGAGTTGTTGCCAGCTATTTCGTTGTCACTTTCCAGTAGTATGTGAGCAAGTTTAATGGTCAGTTTTTTAGTGACTTTTATTGTGGATAAAATGCATTTCGCTTTCTGTTGAAGGCTGTTTTGCGATAAAATTAAACCCCAATTTTTGGGGATTGTTGCCTGTTTTTATTCAGTTTAAGTTTGCACAGTTCAATTTCAGAAAAGGAAGTTTGATGCAGGAAATGAAAAGTGCATGGATTGGTTGCATGAAAAAGTTGTTTGCAGCCTTGTTGTTCGGATTATTAGTTGCGGGTACTCAGGCTCAAAATTCCGGAGCCGGTATTGAGGGAATTGTTACCGATACACAAAATCAGCCATTACCTTTTGTCTCGGTAGTTATAGCGGAGTCATTAAATGGTTCCGCCACAGGTGTTGATGGTCGTTTTGTTATTGATGATGTCCAGCCGGGAAAACACATTCTGCAAATTAAAAACCTCGGCTACAAAGACAATGAAGTTATTGTGGATGTTATAGAAGGCAAAACATCTGAAGTTAAAATTGTTTTACAGGAGTCTTCAGTCGATTTACAAGAGGTGGTTGTGGCTGGTAAAAGCAAGGTGAGACAAGCAAAAGAAATGGCCTATGCCATCAATTCTGTGAATGTAGAATCACTGCACAACAGTAACCAGGATTTGAATCTTGTGCTGAGTAAAACTACCGGGCTCATTGTTCGCGAGGAAGGCGGACTTGGCTCGGGATTTGATTTTGCCATAAATGGCTTGTCAGGCAATCAGGTAAAATTCTTTGTTGATGGTATTCCACTGGTTAGTGCCGGAACATCACTAACATTTAATAACATTCCCGTTAATCTTATTGACCGTGCCGAAGTGTATAAGGGGGTCGTTCCGGTTCATCTGGGCTCAGATGCTCTGGGCGGAGCCGTGAATATCATTACCAAAGAATCGATCAGAAATTTCATTGATGCCTCTTATTCCTTCGGGTCATTTAATACTCACCGAGTTGCTCTTAATGCCAATTATTACAACCAAAGCAACGGATTGACCTTTAATGCCAGAGGCTTTTACAACTATTCGGATAATGATTACAAAGTTGAGGTACAGGTGGTTGATCCTGAGTCCGGAACTTATGGTGAACCTCAGGATTTGCCTCGCTTTCACGATGCATACGAATCGCGAATGATCCAGGTGGAGGGCGGTTTCCGGCAAAGAAACTGGACTGACCTGTTTTTGGTTGGGGCAACCTTGTCGGACAATCACAACGAAATTCAGCATGGTGTGAGTATGGACCGGCCATATGGGGAGGTTTTTCGGGAAGATGAAGTGCTGTCGCCTTTTTTGAAGTATAAAAAAGATGACCTTTTTATAGATGGACTGGATGTAAAAAGCTACCTGTCATACACCGACGGTCAGTTTTTGGTAGCGGATACCAGTTCGCGCAGGTACAACTGGAGAGGGGAATATCAGTTAAACAATGATGAAAATATTGGCGAGGCAAGCTGGCAGAAAACACTGTTCCGGTTCAACGACAAAACGCTTATCGGGAATGCCGGTATACGGTATCAGTTTAAAACCACTCAACACATCGACTTTAATTATACACTTTCATTAGTTAACCGCAAAGGAAGCGATCCGATAAGCAGATACGAAACTGCCTTTAGTCAGCCCAACAAACTGAATAAATCAATTTACGGTCTGTCATATACCGGTAAGTTTTTTAACGAAAAACTCCGCACTACACTGTTTGCCAAATTCTATGATTTTCATTCTCATATGATTGATGTGGATTGGAGTGGGGAACGGACCAATTATTCCTCTGATTACAATAATACCGGTTATGGTGCGGCGGTCACCTGGTTTTTCAGTGAAACCGCACAGTTGAAGACATCCGTGGAGAAAGCATACAGGTTGCCCGAAGGGTACGAGATGTTTGGCGACGGTTTAAACTTGTTGAGCAATCCTGCCCTTGAACCTGAAAAAAGTTTAAATGCCAACTTTGGTATCAATTGGAGCTATCGTGAGGGGATTCACCTGCTTGAAACCGAAGCAAACCTGTTTTATCGTGATGCCAAAGATTTCATCCGCAACCAGGCTGAAGGAGCCACCAGCCGGTATGTCAATCAACGCGATGTGCTGAGTTCAGGAGTGGAAGCTCAAATTCGCTATACCTGGATGCGAAATTATTTTATCAGCATTAACGGTACCTTCCAGAATATCCTCAATAACACAGAATTTGAAGGACAGCGGAAAAGCAATGTATATCTCGACCGGATTCCTAATATCCCTTACCTTTTCGGGAATCTGGCGCTTGGGGCCGAATTTTTCAGCGTTTTATGCGACCACGATCGCATAAGCGGGCAACTGAACTCCCGGTTCGTAGAGGAATATTTTCTGAAATGGCCCAGCCAGGGCGACCCGGAGAGGAAATATGTGATTCCACGGCAGATTTCACACAACGCAGAAATGACCTATTCACTACATGACGGGAAGTACAATGTGGCCTTTGAAGTTAGAAACCTCTTGGATGGCAAATTATACGATCATTTTCGTCTGCAAAAGCCCGGACGCTCGTTTTATGTCAAGTTAAGATGTTATATCTCAAAATGAATTTAATTATTGTCTGTCCATAAAGTACCACTTTATGATCAGATACATGTCTAAAAACAAACGTTACTTATTATACATAAAGATTATAATTAGTTAATAATCAATTAAATTAATAAATCATGAGGAATCAGTTTAATTTATTTTTTTACACCGTTTTGTTTGTATTGACGGCTGGAGTATTAACTTCCTGTACTGAGGAAGATTCAATCTCGGATACAACCACCGAAGATAAGCCTTATGTCGTTGCTCTTCAGGTTTTAGGGTCAAATGATGAAGCAGCAGATTATCTTGTTCAGACCGCAAACCTGGAGAATGGTATTATAACTTCTGAAGGTCAGGGTGTTGAGCAGACTGGTTGGCGGTATTTTGCACAGGTGGACCAATCGGTTTTCAGCATTGGGTATTATGATGACAATAACTGTATCGGTTACAGGCTGAATGCTCAGGGCGAATTGGAGGAGTACGGTCGTTTTGTTTTTGAGAAAACACTTGACTGTATGGCTCCAGCGGACGAAAATACACTGCTCGCGATGGAAGTGCCGCGTTCAGGAGACAGCAAACGGGTCCTACATGTTATTGATGTGGATAACGTATCGGTAAAACGCAAAGTGGAAACTGATATTTACAAACCAGAGGGAGACACCCTGGTGAAATGGCCTACCGGAATGGTGGTAAGAGATGACAGGCTTTTTGTGTCATTCTATCCGCTTTCACCTTCTGGCGATTTCACCACCCCCAGCGTAGATTCTGCACAGGTAGCCATTTTCTCCTACCCGGAGATGGAGTTTCAGAAAGCGATTTACGACAACCGCACCAGCCCGGTAGGCGTTTACGGAAATGCTACCGGATTGCTTGAAACAGATAACGGTGACCTGTATACCTTTTCATCCTCCTCCCTGGCTGCGGGGTTCACTAAACAAACGCGACCATCAGGTATTTTAAGGATAAAAAGCGGGACTACTGAGTTTGACCCTGATTATTTTCTAAATATTGAAGAGGCTACCAATGGGGGTAAAATTGTCCATTTCTCTTATGTTGGAAATGGTAAAGCTATTGCCCGCATCGTAACGGACGACTCGGCACTGTGGGGCGCATTTTCACCCAACAATCCCATTTGCAAATTGGTAATAGTTGATTTGAATGCCGCGACTGTAACCGGGATATCTGATGTGCCGCTTCATGGCGCCCAGTACGCCACTCCTGCACTGGTTGAGAATGGTAAAGTGTACATGAGTATCAGCACACCAACCGATGCGCATGTTTATGAAATTGATCCTGAAACTGCCACTGCTCAAAAAGGCGCAGTTATTGAAGGTCTGGAAGCCAAAGGAATCTACAACTTAAATTAAGTTAAGCATGGCGCGTTCAAGATTTAAAGCGACCATAAAAAAGATACACCAATGGCTCGGGCTTGGAACCGGGCTATTGGTCTTTTTGATTAGCATATCAGGGGCTATGTATACTTTCAAAGATGAGATATACAAAGCCGTGTATGAGGAGGATATGCATGTTGCAGAACCTGCTGGGAGCAGGTTGCCACTGGATTCACTGATGACTATCGTCCAGGCTGACCTGGGAAGTGAGTACCCATTGAATTATGTGAATGCTTATAAGGAGCCGGATCGTGCCTGGCGCTTTAAAGCTTATAAATATAATCCGGAAAAAGTAAGTTATTTTTCCTGGTGCGAGTACGATTTCGTGGTTTATGCAAATCCATTCAATGGTGAGATTCAGAAAAAAATTAACCACAAATATGAATTTTTTCAATTGGTAAAAATGTTTCACTGGAGTTTCTGGCTGCGCACAGATATCGGTCAGCCAATTGTAGGCTGGACGGTAGTGCTGTTTGTTTTGTGCCTCATCTCCGGTGTCATTTGGTGGTGGCCCCGGCGGAATAAATTCAGTAAACGGCAATTCACCATAAGATGGCGAGGCGTTTCAATGGTCATTTTCCGTGACTGGCACGTGGTGACCGGCATTTACAGTTTTCCGGTTGTTTTGTTGCTGGCGCTCACCGGAATGGTCTGGTCATTTAAGTGGTTTATGGCGCTGGTCTACATGGTGGCTAACCTCAGCACCCAGCCACCCGCCACTGCTGAAAAAATTGCAGCAGTTTCCGGCGATCAGATGACTCAGGTTTACGAAACTATTTACCAGAATGCCCGAAGTTACCATCCTGATGCTTACAATATTTTTATTTACCAGTTGAATAAAAAAGATAACACTGTGGCTGCCTATGTGAAGAACAGAGGGGAGGTATATTATGATTCTGCCCTCGAGACCTATGACACATCAACTGGCACGCGATTGAGTAAAAAATCCTTTGAAGAACTGAATAACGGAGAAAAAGTTGTCAGCATGAATTACGACATCCACACCGGGGCAGTGCTTGGAATATGGGGCAAAATTATCGTATTCATTGGTGCTTTAATGGCGGCCGGATTACCTGTGACGGGATTTGTTGTGTGGCTGAAAAGGTTCCGGTTAAAAAGGAAGTATTCCTGATTTTTTATGGACTATAGTTTGGTTCGCTTTTTAAATGTTATTTGGCAATTGTTCAAGTGCTTGTTTTCCACGAGTAAAAGACTGCCGGAAAAAACAAATCTTTTTTTATTCAATTTTTTAGGGGGAGATGAGGTTGGGTTTTATTTATCGATCAGGTTTTAATTTCCCTTTTGCTTATACAACGCCTCTTTTATCCCTTGATTTAAAGCCAAAATTAAAGTAAATTAAAGTCTCTGAAGGAAAATTATAGTCAAAATGTTTTAACCTACCTTATACATAACTAAGCAACTTTCTTCATTTCAGATAGTTGCTTTTCAAGAAATTTAATTCGTTTTTCCTTAAAGGAGGCTTGATGTTGCTCAAATAACTCAACATTAAAAGCCTCTTTTTTGGTAACCATATGGTAATATATAATCGCTAATTTTCTGGCCATAGCACATTTTGCTGCTTTTGCTCCGATTCTGGACTTCAACCTTCGATAACAATCCCCCAAGGCATTATCACTGCGGTAAAGACTATTTGCTGACTGGATAAGGACTCTTTTTATAGCATGTTTTTTACGCGGTAGATGACTACTTATCACTTTACCTCCCGATATTTTATTATTTGGAGCAAGCCCCACCCAAGAAGCAAACCTGTTTGCTGTTGAAAAACTATCAAGATTGCTTCCTGTTTCTGCAAATAAAGTCAAAGATGTTTCATCACTAAAACCATATATTTCACAAACATCAATGCCAAGTATTCCTTTTAAGTATGGCCTGACACTAAAGCTGAAATCATTCTTTCGGGTATGTTTTTTTGCTGCCTTTTTTTTAAGTTCAGAGATATCGCCATCATTATATTTGGCGGCAATTAGAAGCAGCTGCTCTTCTATTTTTTCGTCACATTCTGACATTTGTTTTTGAAGGAATTGATAATACTCCTGAGCCAGTTTTAACTCAAAAAGGCACTCTTCCCGCCAAACACCTTCCAATGCTTTTAAAATATCCTCTCTGGGAGTTTTTACTTTATAATGCACTAATTTTATCAACTCATCAGGACAACGCTCTCCGGAATTAATAGCACTGATAATCTTTTGTCCACTGACTGATGTTAAATCACTAAGAACCATGTTAAGTTTAATATTCATGCTATTAAGAGCTTTGACCATTTTGTTTACGGCAATGCTTTTATTATCATTTATACTTTTCCGCTGCCGCAAAATTTCTCTTAGTGTTCGCACTTCCTCTTCCGGCTGAAAACTATTTACTAAAAGACCACAGGTATGCAATCGCATAATCCAATGTGCATCCTCTTCATCTGTCTTCTTGCCTGTAACATTCTTTACATGTCTGGAATTGACCAAAAAGACTTCAATACCATGCTCTTGCAATACTACAAATAGTTGCTTCCAATACACCCCGGTACTTTCCATTGCAACTGTGTCTATCCCACATTCAATAAGCCAATTGGCTATAATTTTCAAATCACAGGTAAATGCACCAAATGTTCTTATGTGCTTTTTGTCCCGATCTGCCGGAACGCTTACTACATAATCTTTGCTTGAAACATCAATACCTGCGGCATTTGGGTTAACGATGTTAAACTCGTTCAAATTTTGCTTTTTACTTCTTGTCTTTTTTGTACTTTTACCCATAATTGAAAAATTAGGTTTGAGGAAAATTATGCCGTGCCCGGTTGACTAATTTAAATTAGGGTGGTCTACCTTACGATTTCTCACAATCAATTAAAGGATCACCGACAACCAGAGCCAAACTGCATATGGTTATTTAAATAACAGTGTTAGAAACGGCCTCTACTGCACGGCACCTCAAACTTAATGTATTTACCTAAAAGGAAAAAGCCTCGCTTTTGGGAGGACTGCATTATTCACAAATAATCTATTCCGATGTCCAACTATCTGCAAAATACAACCGTCCTCAATAAAATGGATTTGAAAATAATTAATACGACTATTTTTATTTTTTATGGTCGTATTGAACTCGCAAGCTTGCTCGTTTCATTATTTCCTACATCCATTTTATCTGCGGTTGATTGTATTTCTTGATATTTGAACATCTCCTAACGATAATTTATAAATAAAGCAGGCTAACAGAAGTATTTATTGTTGAAAAAACATCTGTTATTTTTTTGGTATTCTGTTGTTTATAAGAGGGAGGAGGGGTGAGTCTCAATTTTTAACTGTCGTTATTGTATAAGTGTAACTTAAGTAAAAACACCTTTCATTATGAGACCATTAAATGTTTTGTACATCAGCGGGTCTCTTGGGTTGGGACATATTACAAGAGACATTGCCATTGCCAATCAGTTGAGAAAACTTCTGCCTGAAGTCGAAATAGAGTGGCTCGCAGCCGATCCCGCGACCACATTATTGAAGGAGGCAGGCGAAAAACTGGTTCCCGGAGTAGAGAATTATGCCAACGAAAATGTATCAGCAGAAAAGGTAGCTCAAGGGTCAAAATTAAATTTGTTGAGCTATTTACTTAAGTCGAGGGGCGAATGGAAAAAGAATATTGACTTTTTTTTCGATCTTATTTCTACGAAAAGTTATGACCTTGTCATTGGAGACGAGACCTATGAGATCAGTCTGGCTTTGCGGAAACACCCCGAAAAGAAAAAGTTCCCTTTTGTAATGATATTTGACTTTGTAGGGCTTGATGCAATGACAAAAAATCCTTTCGAACAATTCGGAGTTTACTATTGGAATCGTGTTTGGTCGCATGAATATGGCACAGAACAAAAGCCTTCATATGACTTGGGGGTGTTTGTAGGGGAATTGGAGGATATACCTGATAAAAAGTTTGGTTTTATGTTGCCCAACCGAAGGGAATATGCCAAAGCTTTTTACACATTTGTGGGGTATATTTTCCCCTTTGATGTCTCTCAGTATCGTGACAAGTACCTAATCAGGAAGAAGCTTGGCTATGGGGACGAACCATTGCTTATCTGTTCGATTGGAGGTACAGCCATTGGCAAGGAATTGCTTGAATTATGTGGCAGGGCTGTAACTATTGTCAAACAGGAAATACCCAATCTACGCGCTGTATTTGTAACCGGGCCCAGATTATTAGAGGAATCGATGGATTTACCCGATGATGTGGAGATTAAAGGTTATGTGCCCGGGCTATATGAACATTTTGCAGCTTGCGATCTGGCAATAGTTCAGGGTGGAGCTACTTCAACTTTTGAATTAACCGCCCTGCGAAAACCATTTATATATTTTCCTTTGGAAGGACATTGCGAACAGGCTAATGTTTCCAGAATTCTTTCTCAGCGTGGCGCAGGTGTTAAATTAATGCTTTCCGGAACCACCCCCGAATTATTAGCCGGTAAAATATTGAGCACAATTGGCAGGAAGGTTGAATGTCCGGATATTCCGGTTGGCGGCGCGCAAAAAGCCGCTCAATCTATTGTAAAACTGCTGAAATAAGTTACCCTTTTGATTTATCCTGACACCACGGAGTTCATTTTATTTAAAAAATTAAAAAGTCTTTGTAACCTACCTCAAATATTCAATTGACCGGCGATAACCGTAATTGAGTTTCTAAATCCGGTTTTTTACGATTCACTGCTTTTCCATCCATATATACTGAAAATGAATCGGTTCATTGTCGGATTCTATTCTCACTGAAATTTCATAAATACCCGGTTCGGTAAACTTAACGGTGCCTGTTTCAGGCGACATAAACTTTTCAATGTGCCAGTTTTCATTGGGTTCACCCACCGTAAGTCCGGTTGGAGAAAAAGTTTGCTTTATCACATTCTTACCTGCCTTAATGCAGATAGCTCCTCCTGATTCGTTAGCCTGATAACTGTATGATACATCCAGTGAGTATTTTCCGGGTTTATCGATAAACACTTTCCACAGAGTTTTATAAGTTCCGGATATTTCTAAATGAGATGGGATGGTACCATATTTTTGTTTGGAAGTTTTTTTGAAATCCCCTTCTTCAGAGATGGTATTCCCGGGAGTTAAAGAGAACCCGCCATCAGTGTTTTCGGCCACTAAATCTGATGTGATGTCGGGTTTGCTGTCAAATTCCATGACCACTACCGAAGCTAAGTTATCGGGATGAAGATGAGGTAACATGATCTCGGTGAAAACCTGGTTGTGGCTGAATGGGAGAGGAGCTTTTTGTTTGTCACTTAGCAGATAAACTTTTTTAGGTTCTGTATTAATTCCCGTTACCGGCAGACGATTGGATAGCGGCCAGTTGTAAACATGCAAAAACAAACGGTGTGTGTGGTTATCCGTCACTCTGTAAGTCATATGTCCCCAGTCGTGCTGATCTTTGGGTAAATCAAAAGCACCGCTTCCGTAGATGGCTTCCCCATTAATTTTCAACCATTGCCCTATGTCCAACAGGCGTTGAGATATTTCATACGGAACATCTCCATTGGCCCTGGGGCCGATATTGAGCATGTAATTTCCATTCAAACTTACGTTTCCGATTAATGCTTTGAGAAGAGAGGTGGTTGATTTCCATTGGGATTCATTGCGATGATAGCCCCATGAATGGGCTACGGTACCAGGAGATTGCCAAGGGTATTCAAGCTTATCCTCACCCAGTTGGTTGTCTCCCAATGTGCGGAAATCGACATCGCTGTCCTCTTCAATGGATAATCCGAGTCTGGAATTAACCAGGCATTGTGGTTGTAATTCGCGAATCAGACTTTTTAATTGCACGAGTTGGTCTTTTGTGATGATTGATTCGGAATGATGGATCCACATATCGAACCAAATCAAATCAATTTTCCCATAATTAGTGAGTAATTCACGCATTTGGGGGATTACCTTTTGCTGCCAGTATTCATCGTATTGCTCATCGGTTAAAGGGTAAATCTCCCTGCTGTGATTCCAGCCATAGGGATGTGCCCAGTCCACCCAATGAGAGTAATACAGGCCGAGCTTTATTCCGTGTTTTCGACAGGCTGACGCCAGTTCGGCTACTATGTCCCTTTTGTCTTTGGTTTGATCAGCAATGTCATAATCTGATACTTTGCTGTCCCACAATGCAAATCCGTCATGATGCTTGGCAGTAAGGGTAATGTATTTCATGCCTGCTTTTTTGGCCAGAATGACCCATTCCTCCGGATTCACCTCATTCCAATTAATGCGGTCGAGTAAACTTAAATACTCTTCTTTTTCAATGCTGTTACGGTAAAATATCCATTCTGCATAATCGTTGTCATGACGAATCTGCTCCCCCTTCCAGACTCCTTCGGCCCCGCTGTATATACCCCAGTGAATAAACATGCCAAAACGGGCATCTGTGAACCACTTAGCGCGGTTATTGGTATGCTCTTGGGCGTGAAGGGGGATGATAATAAGACTAAAAACTATTATCCAAAGACCTTTAAGGGAGTTAATATTGCAGTGCTTCATTATTGTAAAAATTTCAATAAGAATTTAGACTTAAATTAAATATTACACAAATATAATTAAGTAATTTCGAACATGCGGTAATAATAACCATTCTTGTAGAGGAAAAAAGTTCGGTTGTGGTGTTGTCAGAAAAATATAAGTTTCTATATTTGCACCGCTGTTGAACGAAACAGAAGCAAACGAAGGTAATGCCCAGTTGGCGGAATTGGTAGACGCGCTAGTTTCAGGGACTAGTGTCCTTATGGACGTGAAGGTTCGAGTCCTTTACTGGGCACCAGAAGCCTCTTCAATACATTGATATTGAAGGGGCTTCTTTTTTGTAACGTTTCAGAAGTAGAGTGTTTTTCTGGGCTTGCATTTCGCATCAAGACGATCTCGTTTTGAAATTCTATAAGCGATGGCATTTTTTATTTCCTTTTTTTTGCTGAAGAATTGGAGCGAAGCGGAAATCGTGATTACTTATTTAAGTATGCAAAATCATGAACAAAAAAAGTAAAGGCCGGCGCAGCCTGTACCTGTTCATCGGAAGCCCGAGCAAATAAAAGAGAATACTATTGATTACTTTTACACTCCAAATACCACCTTCAATTCTGCTGTCTTCAGGAATGGTTTAAATTTAAAGTCTGATGCGATAACTTTCCGGAACCTTCGGCCAGATTATCACTGCATGAGGACGTTTTTTTTGAGTTATCTTATTCAATACTCCGTTAAAATTTTACAATAGATTCGGTATTAATTGATTGTAAGAACACTTTCTTTTGTATTGATGTGCCGAAAGTCAGCATGATACGAATTATCTTACATCTAACCTGACTGCCGTCAGGCAGGTATCTAAAAATCTAACGATCTATATTTATTTATTGAGCGCTGAAAAACGCATATATTTTTGACTTTTTGGCAACCCCTATTTAACTCCGGAATAACGAAAACAGGTTGCCTTTTGCTTGTTTTGGTTATTGCAAAAAGTCATTGTTGATAAAGTTTTAAATATCTATTTTTGAAAGTTGTTCAACAAAAACTGTAAAAATAACCCTGCTAAAACCGGCTTTTCTGCTGGTTTGGCAATTAAATGATCATTTATGAGAAAATTGTTTTTACTGCCTGTGGCTGTTTTTATGTTTGCAGCCTGTCAGTCCGGGCCAAAGGAGGAGGAGAACCCCTTCTTTACGGAGTACGAAACACCACATCAGGTGCCTCCATTCGACAAAATTAAAGAATCGCATTACATGCCTGCTTTTAAGGAGGGTATGAAGCAACAGAAAGCTGAAATTGAGGCAATCGTATCAAGTTCAGAGGCTCCTGATTTTGAAAACACCATTCTGGCCCTGGATCAATCCGGCGCTTTATTGGATAAAGTTACCAGTGTTTTCTATCCTTTGCGTTCTGCTGATACCAATGATAGTATTCAGTCAATAGCACGTGAAGTATCTCCTATGTATTCGCAGCACAGTGATGCAATAATGATGAATATGGATCTTTTCGGACGTGTGAAAGCCGTCTATGAAAACATGGACGAAGCTGGTCTGAATGACTCTCAAAAGCGTGTGACCACCAAATATTACAAGGATTTTGTAAGAAACGGGGCGAACCTTAATTCTGAAGATCAGGAGCGTTTGAAAGAAATAAACACCAAATTGTCATCTCAGACATTGGAATTCGGCGAAAACCTGCTGGCCGAAACCAATGAGAATTTTGAGTTGGTGATTGAAGATGAGGCTGATCTTGCCGGACTTCCAAAGGGAGTGAGAGATGCGGCGGCAGAAACTGCTGAAGCTGCAGGTTACAAAGGGAAATGGATGTTTACACCTCAAAAACCCAGCTGGATTCCTTTCCTGACTTATGGAAAAAAACGTGAGTTGAGAGAAAAACTTTACAGTGGATACTTTATGCGCGGTGATCGCAACGATGAGTATGATAATAAGGATATTATTAAGAAAATTGTTGCATTGCGTGCAGAACGTGCCAAACTTCTTGGTTTTGAAAACCATGCAGACTATGTGATTGATGTGAATATGGCTAAGGAGCCTGAGGCTGTTTATGATTTCATTCTGAAATTGTGGGAACCGGCCCTTGACCGTTCTAAGCAAGAGCGTGCCGAAATGCAGGCCATAATTGATGCCGAGGGAGGCAACTTTGACCTTGCTCCCTGGGATTGGTGGTATTATTCAGAAAAGCTTAGGAAACAGAAGTATGATTTGGATGAATCGCAGTTAAAGCCTTATTTTCAACTCGAGAATGTGCGGGATGGTATGTTTTGGGTGGCTAATCAATTATACGATATTACTTTTGAGCCAGTAAACAATATCCCTGTTTATCATGAGGATGTTGAGGTCTTTGAAGTTAAAGAAGCTGATGGTTCGCATATTGGTTTGCTTTACCTTGATTATTTTCCACGCAAGAGCAAAAGAGTAGGAGCATGGTGTACTGGTTTCCGCGATGCCGGCTATGATCATGAGAACAATGAAGTTGTTGATCCCCTTGTTTCGATTGTTTGCAACTTCACTAAGCCAACTGGAGATACCCCTTCTTTATTGACCTGGGATGAAGTAAACACCCTTTTTCATGAATTCGGACATGGCTTGCACGGTCTGTTTACTGAAGGAAAATATGACCGTACTGCCGGAAATGTTCCCCGCGACTTTGTTGAACTTCCTTCACAAATCATGGAAAATTGGTGTGGAGAACCGGAAGTACTTCGTCAATATGCCAAGCACTATGAGACAGGAGAGGTGCTTCCTGACGATTTGATTGAGAAAATTCAAAACAGCAGTCTGTTTAATCAGGGATTTGCCAATGTTGAGTACCTGGCAGCTTCACTTTTGGATATGGACTGGCACACATTGACAACTGACGATAAGGTTGAAGATGTGAATGCTTTTGAAGATGCTTCTATGAATGAAATTGGTCTGATTCCTGAAATCCTCCCTCGTTACCGCTCTACTTATTTTGCACACATCTTCAGCGGAGGGTATTCAGCCGGATATTATGTGTACAAGTGGGCTGAGGTTCTTGATTCCGATGCTTTCAATGCATTTAAAGAGTCCGGGGACCTTTTCAATAAAGAGCTTGCTGCCAAATTCCGTAAGCACTGTCTTGAGGAAGTTGGCGAAGGAGAAGGAATGGTACAGTACAAAAAGTTCCGTGGACAGGAACCTTCTATTGATCCTTTGCTTGAGAAGTTGGGGTTTGAATAAGAGCCTGTTCTCACTGAGAATACAAAAAAGGGCTGAGATGGTGGTTGAACCATTTCAGCCCTTTTTTGTGACCTTTAATAAGTAGGCTTTGATAAGAAAGAGGTTTTCTTGCGGGCGCTAAGTAGTGCTCGTCTATAAAGTCGGGAAAGTTTGTTAAAAGTCATGTGTCTGGTCAGAACTTGCCAGTTGCAATCCCGAGGCTTCGAGATGAGTATTTTGGCGGCAAGCATAACGCAGCAAGTGGTACATTATGGACAGACTCTAAGTATATGTGTTCTTTGCGATATTAGTTGAAACATTATAATTGCTTTTATTCCCATCAGCACTTTTTGTGGATAAGGACCTGTATTTCTTTGATTTGTCTCAAAACTCAAGGCCTTTCCCGTTAAGCAATATGGAAAAATTTCCGTGCTATCACACTGTCAACTAATCACTAAACCCTAAATCACTTTCACATCCGACTCATGGATCCAGCCTTCACTGCCATCCTGAAGACGGACATTCCACCATTCTCCCAATTTTGAGATCAGTTCTAATTTTGTGCCTTCATGCAGCACAAACAGATCTGTACCGCTTTGATCGGGAGAACTCTTAATATTCACAGTTGGGGTGAAAATGATGGCATGACTTCTCTCCACCAGCTTAGTTTTTTGATGTGAAGAAAAGCTGAGGGTAGCCCCTGAAACCATCAAAAAGATGACTGCAAAGGCAAACGCGGCTTTTTTGAGGGCAACATTGCGGCCAAACAAATACAAACCAAGGCCTATTAAAAAGATCACAAAGGCTATAATTGAGTAAAAGGCCCATCCATCAGAGTCATTAAGACTGCGGATGTTTTGAAACCATTTGGTAAGGAAAAAAGTACCGACCTGGTCTATTTCATCAGCAGTTTGACTGTATGCCAACTCCAGATTGTATCTGATATCTTCATTCTGGGGAGCTAATAAGAGCGCTCGCTCATAATTTAGGATGGCTTCCGGAAGCTGCCCTGATTTGTAATATGAATTCCCAAGATTGTAATACAACCCTGAACTTTCGAGACCTGATTGTAAAACGCCTTCGTACATCTCTATGGCTTCTTCATATTTTCCTTCAGTATAGAGTTCATTACCCTGGATGAAACGGTTGTCTTGAGAAAATCCGTTAAATGCCATAGCGAATAACAATATGAGAAAATATATTCTGGTCTTCATATTTCTTATTTTATTAGATAAATTCCTGAAAAGTAACACCTGTTTTTATCTTTGAAAATATATAAACAGTATAATAATCAGGGTCTTTATTTTGCTTTCTTTAGATTGCTTTCCAATTTGCTAATAACGCCAATAGCGGATTGATAAAGCTCTTCCCGTTTACTTTCTTCCCCGGCAGGGGCATATCTTGCATACTCGCAGGTGTCAATAATCTCAAGCAGTTTTTCAGTGTTTTCTGTTTGAGCTCCATTCGATTCGAGTTCCTGACGAACATTGTCACGATTAAGATCTGAAAAAGGAATTACAAGTTTGTCGCTAATGTAACCCCAAAGACCTTTTGATAACTCTTCGTAGAATGCTTCGTTGTTACCTGCCTTGAGATGGTGGGCCGCTTTCTTAAGGCGCTTTCTTGCTACTTTGTTAGCCTGTTTGGTCTTTTTCAGTTGAATGTTGGCGTTTTCCTTAATTTTCTTTCGATATATTACTGAGATAATAATAAACAATAAAAATGGAATGATATAGCCGAGTGCAAATTTCCAGGATCCGAAAAAGAAGGAGTTTGCGGGCTTAAGCTTTGCTTCACCTGTTTTAATATATCTGATGTCTTTTCCTACAAACTGGACACTTTCCCTGTTCCTTACTGCAGGCCCCGTTGTTGTTGATTCACTGGTAGCAACTTCTTCACCATTTTGCTCAACTTCAATTGTAATGGGCTGGCTTTTTAAGGTTTTGTATTGTCCCATTGAGGGATCGAAATATACGTATTCTATAGGTGGGATGGTGAATGTGCCCGAATGTCTGGGGATTATAAGTTGTTCGTAAGTTTTGCTCCCCTTTTGACCTGAGGAAGTTGCGCTAAGGTTACTTGAAGTATTGGGGTCAAAAACATCAAAATCGGGAGGAATATTCATTGTTGGTTCACCTGCAACTTTTAGGTTACCGGTCCCGGAGATTACCGTTTTCAAGGTAATTCCGTCATTTACATTAACATTCTTTTTTGAAGCTGAAACATCCATGGTGAGTTTTCCCACAAAACCGGAGAAATCAGCAGGGCGGGGAGAAGGAAGTGGTTTTACATTGATGGTCACTCCATCAGACGTGACTGTTTTGCGGATGGTTCTGTGCGTATCAAAAAAGTTGTCAAAGATGTTATTCGATTGTCTGGTCTGCCTTATTCTAACCAAAAATTCAATAGATGTGGGCTCAATTTTTAGTTTTCCATTGCTCTGGGGAAATAAAATCTTTTGGTTATAAGTGCCTACTCTGTAGGTTTTACCATTAACATTTTCTAAAGACCATTCAATGTTTTCGGTTCCTGACAGGTCTTCTGCAATGAAATTACGAAAAGTTGGATGTTGAATATCCGAAATACCCTCCAGGTTTACCCGGGTATAAATTCTTGTGGTAAGAAGTACCGGCTGATCCTGATAAACACTGGTCTTATTGGCCCTCATGGTAATAAAAAGCTCATCCTCATCTACCGCTCCGTTGCTATTTGAGGAAGGGGCAGAAGATTGTCTTTCTTGTTGCTGAGTGGCTTTTATTACTTCTATGGTAATACTGTTGGACTTATATTTTTCTCCATCAACAGTAATGGTAGCCGGGGGTATTGTATAAGAGCCCGTTGAGTTGGCTTTTAAAATATAGGTATAGGAGTATTCCTGCTCCCTGCTCACTTTGCCATTTATAATTTGCATCTGGGAGCGCTGAGATGTTGTGGGACCCATAAGGATTTGAAAATCCTTTAAATCCGGTACCCTTAAATCCTGGCCTTCCTGATTGACGCTATACACCAATTGAAAGCGATCGCCCTGAACAACTGAATTTGGGCCGGTGGCTTTAAATTCAACATCCTGTGCTCCTGTTGTAACAGGGAAAATAAGAATTGCAAATAAGTATATTAAGTAAGACTTCATCTTTCGTTATTTGGTCTTTGTTTATTTGTCGGATTACCAGTTTTTCTCAATCTGTCTTTGCTGCTGTTGTTTGGCTTTCCTCAGTTTTTCCTGCAACTTTTTTTCATCCTGATCCAGAGACTGCAGAATTCTTTCCGCATTTTCTTTGGATATGCCTTGTTCCTGCTGTTGATGTCTTTGTTGTTGCTGCTGCTGTTCTTGCTGCTGTTGGTTCTGTTGCTGTTGTTGCTGGTTTTGCTTTTGTTGTTCTTTTTCTTTTTTCTCCTGTTCTTGCTCCTGGTCCTTGTTTTTATCCTTGTTTTGTTCCTGGTTTTGTTTCTGGTTTTCCAGCATCTTTTGGGCAACAATCAGATTGTATCTGGTTTCATCGTCTGTAGGATCATTTCGTAAAGCTTCTTTGTATGCCTCGATGCTCTTTTCCAGTTCTTTTTTAGCGAAAAAGCCATTCCCGATATTGTGGTAGATATCCGAAAGCTGTTTATTGTCTTTTGTGCTGTTGGATAAAGCCTGAAATTGCTCAATGGCTTCATCTACCTTTTCCTGCTTAAATAAGGCATCACCCAGATTGAAGCGTCCTTCAAAACTTTCCGGTGTTTTCTCAAGGGCTTTTCGGAATTCTACTTCCGATTCAACGTACTTTTCGTTTTCGAAATAATCGTTCCCCTCTCGTATAAATCGTCTTTCGCTTTGGGCTGAAATGGTGACGGTAAAGCCCAAAATCATTAAAAACACTAAGATGATATATTTTAGTTGCATGGCAAAACGGTTTATTGGTCCTTCCTTCAAAAAAATAATCTCTGATAGATTAATAGTTATTCTTCTTTATGCTTCTCTTCTGCTGTGAAAAGGTCTATTTTTTTGAGCAGTTTGTTCTTACGCTCTAAAATTATAAACTCGATGATTAGAATAAGCAATGCAAGCGCTGCAATGTATTGAAACTGGTCGTCGTAATCGGAATAAACTTTGGATTCAATTTCTGCTTTTTCCAGTTCTCCAAGTTCGTCGATCAGATTATTAATGCCTCGTCGAATGTTGTTGGCTGCAATGTATTCTCCATTTCCGGCCTGAGCAATTTCTTTAAGCAGGTTGGTATTCATCTTTGTTATAATCACATTTCCCTGCCTGTCTTTCATGAAATTACTTCTGTTATTAGCACCCACCGGAATTGGAGCTCCATCCGGACTTCCCATTCCTACGGTATAAACCTGGATGCCTTCTTCCATGGCGGTTTCTGCAGCTTCAATCGCATCGTTTTCGTGATTTTCACCATCGGTAATTACAACGATTGCACGGTTGATATCTTCCTGCTGGCTGAAAGAATTTGAAGCCAGTCTGATGGCAGAACCAATGGCAGTTCCCTGAGTGGGTACAACATCGGTATTTATGCTTGACAGGAATAGCCGAGCCGAGGCATAATCGGTTGTGATTGGTAATTGAACGTACGCTTCACCTGCAAAAACAATGAGTCCTATGCGGTCATTGATTAGTTTGCCCGTTAATCTTTCAATGGCTAGTTTGGCCCTGTCCAGACGACTGGGTTCAACATCAGTGGCGTTCATACTGTTTGATACATCCAGCGCTATAATTAACTCTATTCCTTTTCTTTTTACAGTTTCAAGCTTTGTGCCAAACTGAGGTGATGCCAATGTGACGATGATGGAAGCAATGGCCAGTAAGAGCAGGTAAAACTTAACTGCCGGTCTTATGAATGAAACATCAGGCATCAAATGGCTTAGTAATTCAGTGTTTCCGAATTTTTGCAGTTTCTTTTTGCGCTGAATCTGAAAATACAATTGCAAAAATGCCAAAACCGGTATAATTACCAGTAGGTATAAATATTCAGGATGTCCAAATCGAAACATATTGTTGTTTTTTATTTAGCTAAACTTAAAAATCGGTTGTTTATTTATTTCACATATGCCGGAAATTTGGCAAAGATGCATGGCCCTGAGCCTCTAAAAGTTAACAACCCGGAATCCAAAACTCCAAAGTCAGAACGGCGTTATGGAAGATTTCTTAAAACAGTATTTCTTAACAATACTTCAGCCAGCAAGAAAGCCAATGCCAATATTGCAAAAGGCAGGAATTCTTCCGATCTCTTACTGTACTCTTTTACTTCAATTTTGGTCTTTTCCATCTGGTCAATCTCTTCATAAATCTGACGAAGCTTGCTTTTGTCGGTTGCCCTGAAATACTCACCTCCGGTGATGTCGGCAATTTCCTGGAGCATGTTTTCATCAATCTTAACCTCCATGTCCTGTACCTGTTGTCCAAATACAGTATTGACGGGATAGGGGGCAGTTCCATGACTTCCCACTCCAATTGTGTAAACCCTGACTCCAAAGCTTTTTGCTATTTCAGCAGCCGTAAGTGGATGAATTTCACCACGGTTATTTACGCCATCTGTAAGTAGTATGATGACTTTACTTTTTGCATCACTTTCCTTTATGCGGCTTACAGCGGTCGACAGGCCCAGTCCAATGGCAGTACCATCCTGCAGCATGCCAATTTGTACATCCTGAATTAGATTGGTTAACACCGCATGATCAATAGTCAGCGGACATTGCGTGAAGCTTTCGGCTGCAAAAACTACAAGGCCCATTTTGTCATTTGGTCTTCCTGCTATAAATTCAGTAGCTACATCTTTGGCAGCTTCCAACCGATTGGGCTTAAAATCCATTGCCTGCATACTTCCCGAAATATCCAGAGAAACCATTATGTCAATGCCTTCCGTGGTAACATCACGGTGACTGTCTGTTGATTGTGGCCTGGCTAAAGCAATGATTAAAAATATAATGGTCAGGCATCTTAGTCCGAAGGGAACGTGCCTTAAATAGGTTTTTCTGGATTTTTTTATCCGACTGAACCCTTTAAGTGTTGAAATTTGAAGGGATGCATTCAACTCCTTCTGTTTCCATATGTACCAGCCTATCATTGGCAACAGAAGCAGTAGAAAGTAAAAAAAATGCGGATGCAGAAATGTATAGTTCATGTTTGTTTTTCCTTTTAAGGTCTTCTAACCAGCAATATCTTTTTGAAAAGATGGCATTCCTGAACGACTCCAATATATCTGAGAACCTTTTCTTATGCAAGGGGATCTGAACCAGCATTGCTATTGTTCAACAGGCTGATTTTCCTCTCTTTCCTTTAGTTCTTTTGCTTGTTGCTCAGTTGATTTCTGTTCTTCATACTTGGTTTGATTTACGAAGAAATAAGAATTCATGAGTGACAGATCATTTTCGTCAGGAAGAGGGTCCATTTTTGCAAATTTTACCAGATCAGCAAGTTCAAGTACCTGCTGAATTTTATCTTTTACCTTTTCATCCGGCAGATCCACTGTTTTCAGGGATTGCATAATCTCGGAAGTGATTTGCTCAGGAGCCGGTATATTGTATCGTTCTTCGAGATATTCTCTGAGTACATCTGTCAATTCGGAATAAAATTCTTTGACCTGCCCTTTTTGCCACAGCTTTTCACTTTTGATATGATCAAGCTCCCTAAGAGCTACAACATGAGGCGGATCTTTAGGCTTTTCTTTAATCAGCCCTTTAAGCGGATTTTTCCGTTTGATGTAAAACCATATTCCGGCTGCAATGAGAAGAGCTATGACTAATCCCCCAAGAATCCAGGGTAAAAATCTTAATAACTCTGCAAGAATAAATGGGGTTTCCCGTGGCGCTTTAATGTCGGTTATGCCTTTTTGCGGATCCACATTCTCAAAGGGATTGGCAACCATCAAACCGATGGATCTGGTTTTCTTTTTGCCGGCCAACTCTGCCGAGGCCAATTCAAATTCCATGGGCGGAATATAGTGCAACCCGCTATCGAAAGATGTAATCCGGAAGACCTTCTTTATCAATATGCGGTTTTGGTCAATTTGAGTAGTGTCCGGCCCTTTGGTATCGACTATTTCGATGTTTTTGGTAATGGTGTCGGTAAACTGGGGGAATACTATATTAATATTTGGCGGTTGGGCTACTTCAAGAGTCAGGTTCATTTGACCGCCAATCACCATCAGCGTGGAGTCTGGGGTTGCCGAGACAGAGAAATCCTGGCCCTTGGTTAGTACAGGATTTCCAATCCACATCATCCCCAGAAAAATTAAGAAAACGGATGTTTTTTGGATTGATATCTTTTTCCCCATTTTATGCTCGTTTTTTGAAAAGAGAAATGAGTGCTCTAACATAGTCTTCGTTCGTTGGTACTGCCACATTATCTACACCACTTTTGGAAAAAGCAGTCCTGAGGTTTTCCTGATTTTCGTGCCACCATTTTTTATAGGCTTCACGGGTTTTTTTGTTGGCGGTGTTGGCCCAATAATTTTCTCCCGTTTCAGCATCTCTAAGTTTTATGAAGCCTATGTTTGGCATTTCAGCTTCACGCGGATCGAAAACCCTCAAAGCTACTACATCGTGTTTTTGATTAGCAATTTTTAAAGCATCTTCAAAGCCTTCGTCAATGAAATCAGATATCACAAATGCAGTACAGCGTTTCTTAATGGCGTTGGTGAGATATCGTAAAGCTTCAGAAATATTGGTTTCTCTATGCTCAGGGGTGAAGCTGATAAGTTCACGAATAATGTGCAATATGTGCTTGCGTCCTTTCTTGGGTGGTATGAATTTTTCAATCCTGTCGGAGAAAAAGACCACCCCTATTTTATCATTATTCTGTATGGCAGAAAAAGCCAAAACAGCTGCCATCTCTGTGATAACGTTCTTTTTAAAACGCCAGGTTGTACCAAATTCGCGTGAACCTGATACGTCAATCATCAACATCACCGTTAGCTCCCGCTCTTCCTCGAAAACCTTGACGTAAGGATGGTTAAAGCGGGCGGTAACATTCCAATCTATATTTCTAATGTCGTCGCCATATTGATACTCTCGTACCTCGCTAAAAGTCATGCCCCGACCTTTGAAGGCAGAATGGTATTCTCCGGCAAATATATTGCTGGACAATCCGCGGGTTTTAATTTCTATTTGACGAACGCGCTTTATTATATCAGTTGCTTCCACCATGGTTGTCAGTTTTCAATTACCAGTTTTCAGTAATCAATTATCAAAGCTATCAAATTGATCATTATTCATTGATAATTGCTCATTATTTAAGGTACTTCAACTGTGTTGAGTATTTCACTGATAATTTCCTCGGAAGTAATGTTGTTGGCTTCAGCTTCGTAAGAGAGACCAATGCGGTGGCGCAGAACATCATGACAAACAGCACGCACATCTTCCGGTATTACATACCCCCTGCGCTTAATAAATGCAAAAGCCTTGGCTGCCATTGACAGACTGATACTGGCACGTGGAGATCCCCCATAGTTGATCATGTCTTTAAACTTATCAAGATTATACTGATCGGGAAACCTGGTGGCAAAAACGATGTCGATGATGTATTTTTCAATTTTTTCGTCCATATAAACATCTTTGACTACTTCCCGTGCTCTTATGATGTCTTCCGGCTTAATAATGCTGCTTGCTTCAGGGAATTTTTGAGCCAGATTGTGGCGAATAATCATCTGCTCTTCTGCTTTTTGAGGATAGTCAATGACCACTTTAAGCATGAAACGGTCCACCTGTGCTTCCGGCAGCGGATAGGTTCCTTCTTGTTCAATTGGGTTTTGTGTGGCCATTACCAAAAATGGTTTAGGCAGAGTATATGTATGATCCCCAATGGTGACCTGGCGTTCCTGCATGGACTCTAATAGCGCACTCTGAACTTTGGCCGGTGCCCGGTTGATCTCATCGGCCAGGACAAAATTGGTGAAAATTGGCCCTTTTTTTACTACAAACTCTTCGTTTTTCTGACTGTAAATCATCGTACCCAAAAGGTCGGCCGGAAGTAAGTCCGGGGTAAACTGAATTCGGCTGAAATCTGCAGTTACTGCCTTTGAGAGGGTGGTGATTGCAAGCGTCTTTGCAAGCCCTGGGACTCCCTCCAGCAAGATGTGGCCATCAGACAGAAGTCCGATAAGAAGGCTTTCAACCAAATGTTTCTGGCCAACAATGACCTTGTTCATTTCAATTGTAAGAAGATCCACAAATGAGCTTTCCTGCTTAATGCGCTCATTTAGCTCTTTGATATCAACAGTTTGATCCATGTGGCTAATGTGTTTTATATTTTTTGATTTTATTTTTTATAAACTGCCAAAACAGCAGTGAAGAATGATTTTTTTATAACCGCCACTAAATTATCAAAAATTGTTCCAATCATGCGGTGAATAGGGAGGAAAATGCACTATTATCACCTGGTTTGGTTTTGTAAGTTGAGATCTAGAATGTTAACTGGGTGGAAATTTCATGGAGATCAATGTCGAACTATATTAGATTCAGGTTTGCAGGGATCGGAAGTGGCCATGAAAAAATTAAAGTGAACAGAAAATCAGGTCTGAGACTGCTCGTCCTTCTTGTCTTGAATAGACCTTTCCTTGCTTTGCTCTTCTTTGGCCTTTTCATGTTCATATTGTCCGGAACTATCTTGTTTTCTCTGTTCCAGATTATGAAGGGACTTTTTACGGCCGTAGAGAATAAGCTCGTCTCCTTCTGTTATTTTTGTTTCTCCATGAGGAGTTCCGATATAATTTCCGGAATTACGTCTTATTCCAATAATGTTAATTCCTTCTTCTCTCAAATTACAATCCTTTAGTTTTTTATCATTCATCCATGAAGAGCTGCGGGTGTTGATAACCGTAATTTCATATTCCCCGTTTAGATTGAGGAGTTCAACGTAATCTTTAATATCCAGATTGGTGAATTTTTTTAACGCAGAATCAATTATCCTGGCGATTCTTTTTTCAACCCATTGGCTTTTGGCCAGAAATTAAAGAATGGATAGTCCTCCCAAAATAATTGCTAATCTCAATATATTTTCCTGACTTTCCAGATTGTTATTTACGAATGTCAGGATAAGGGAAGCCATGGCAGAGATAATTCCTACATTTCCTATCAACATTAAAGACATTACTATTTTCCGCCTAACGGGATGATTGACGATATTTTCAGCCTCGCCTGTGGTGAAACCAACACCGGTAAAGGCCGATCGTGCCTGAAATTGTGCAACTTCTTTAGACAACCCTGTGTGAATGAGAGCCTGCGATGCAATTTTGGTAATTAAAACCGACAATGTAAATATTATAAGGAAACTAATTAAAGAGCCCATAATAAATGATTTTATTCATCATAAAATATAGAAAAATCGGGTTAAAATTACAATTTTGGAGAGGTAAAGTGTTTCCAGATATACATTACGAGTTCAATTGAACCACATATTCGATTTGATGTTTATAGTTAACCAACTTAAAATATTAAACTATGAGTGATTTTGAAGGTAATGATATTGTTTGTCGTCACATGCAACTAACAAAAGATGAAATTGTACGAACCATCAGAGAGAAGAATCTTACTACATTTGAAGAGGTGCAGGATGAAACAGATGCTGCCACTATCTGCGGTTCATGCGCCGCAGATATTGAGGCTATTCTGGAAGTAGAATTGAAAAAACAGGAATCAGATGGAGGTTGAAGCCCAAAGAAGGGATGAATCGCCATAGCTGAGGAACCGATAATCATTTTCAAGCGCGTGTTTGTAGATTTCTTTCCATTTTTCACCAACCAAAGCAGCAACCAGAAGTAGTAGAGTGCTTTTTGGTTGATGGAAATTGGTGAGTAATCCATCTACAGCTCTGATTTGATAACCTGGAACAATTATTATGGCTGTTGAACCCTCATAATAGTTCTTGTTCTCGCTTGAAATCGCTGAAATCAAATAATCAATAGCTTCGCGGAAACTAAGTTTTACATCTTTATTATTATAGGGGGTCCATTGTTCAATGTGATGAAATGGTTTACTTTTAGCCGCTAATGCACCAGCCCAGTACAATGATTCAAGGGTGCGCAGGGAGGTGGTTCCAACAGATATTTTTGGCCCCCTGTGACTTCTGAGAGATTTTAAGGTGTTTAATGAAATTCTGAAGTGTTCGGTATGCATTTCGTGATCTGCGATTGTTTCACTTTTTACGGGACGAAATGTTCCTGCCCCAACATGCAGTGTTAAATTTTCAAGTTTTATGCCATCGCTTTTGAGGTTTTCCAGTATTTCGGGGGTGAAGTGAAGTCCTGCTGTTGGTGCAGCTACCGATCCTTGTGCTTTAGAGTATACTGTCTGATATCTCTCGGTGTCAATTTCTTCAGATTCTCTTTCCAGGTATGGGGGAATTGGTGTTTTCCCTATCTCCTCCATAAGCTCCGAAAACGTGAAGTCGGAATTGTTCCATGAAAATCTTATAATAAATCCATCTGAAGTTTTTTGCTCTTTGGATGCTTTTAAAACAATGGTTTTGCTGTTAATTTGCAATTCTTTTTCAAGAGTTCCTACTTTCCATTTTTTATTATTTCCCACCATGCAATTCCAGGTAACTTCCTCTGTTTGCCCGAAAGCCAATGCTACATCGGTTGGTGAAGCCGGTTCAAGACAGAAGATTTCAACTCTGGCCCCGGTATGCTTGTGAAATGGCAGTCTTGCCCTGATTACTTTAGTGTTGTTGAATATCATCATTGCCGTAGAGGGTAGCAAATCAGGTAAATTGTAGAATTGTTTGTCTGTTATTCGATTGTTTTTATAAAACAGCAATCTTGAGTGGTCTCTTCTTTTCAGAGGGTATTTGGCAATACGTTCATCGGGTAGGCTATAGTTATATTGTTCGATTGAAATATCCATATTTTTAATAAATATGCCCTCAAAACAGGGGCGTTGCAGATAATTATTACAGATGCAAATTTAATCAAAAAATAAAGAATATTGAGGTTCACTTCTGGGGAGGATTTTGCTAAATGCAATGGGGGTATTTGATTGTATTATGAACCTTATCTTTCCGTTAAATTCAAAATCTGAAATGTCTCTTTATATTTTTTACCTTTGCAGGAAGCAATAGATCGTTAGATTTTTAGACATTAGATTTAAGCCGAACCATATGGTGCCGATAACCAGAGCTTAAAAATAATGATGGGTATAATTCAAAAAATTTGATTTATAGCTTTTTACAAAAGCCTAACGGAGTATTGAGGAAGAGTAATTGATGTTTTTAAAGATCCGGAAAGAAAAAAGTTTTCATTTATGAAGAATCAGGATATTAGACTAGGAGATAAAGTCAAGTTTTTAAATGATGTTGGTGGGGGCCATGTTACCAGAATCGAAGGAAAAATAATATATGTGGAGGATGAAATAGGTTTCGAAGTTCCTATGCCATCTGCAGAAGTTGTAGTCGTTGAGCGCCTCGAAGAGCCTTCGCAGGAAGAGCCTGTTCCTGTTCGCTCTCCTCTTATTGTTAATAAGGTTGAAGAGGAAAAGTCCGTTACTATTGAAGATGATGAATTTGTGGAAGAAGAGCCTCAGCATGACGATAACAATCCAAGGATTTATCTGGCTTTTCTTGATGCGGGTATAAAAGATGATGTGCAGACTGTTGATCTTCATTTGGTTAATGATAGTAATTATCACTGCTTGTTTTTGTTTGCCGAAATGGGTGAGGATGGCCTTGCCAGAGAAGTTTTTAATGGTAGAATCCCTGCAAATACAAAAGAATACCTCGGAGGTTTTCCTGCTTCAAAGTTAGATTCCAAATGGATGGTTCAGTTGATTCTCTATAAAAGAGATAAGCCCTATCAATTATTCGATCCTCTCAATCAGACGATGAAAATACGAGCTGAAAAGTTTTTTAAGGAGAAAGGGTTTAAAGAGAATGATTTCTTCTATGAAAAAGCCGTTATGATGCCTTTGATAAAAAATGAACTGGAGCGGCAGATGGAAAACCTTTCAAAAAAGGAAACCAGCAAAGCATTAAAAGAGAAAGGTGAGTTTAAAATAAAAAATGAACAACCGGTCCGGAAAAAACGCACAGATATAATTGAGGTTGATCTTCATATTCATGAACTTCTGGATGATACCAGGGGACTATCAAATGCGGATATGCTAAAATTGCAAGTTGATCGTTTTCATGAAGTTATTCGGGAGAATGAAAAGAATAAGGGACAAAAGATTGTTTTTATACATGGTATTGGTAATGGAACCCTGAAGCATGAGGTAAGAAGACTGCTTAATACTCGTTACAAAAAACACAACTTCCAGGATGCTTCTTTTCGGGAATATGGCTATGGGGCTACAATGGTTATCATTTAAGTTTGAGAAACTGTTTAAGTTTTATCCTTTGGGATGTTTTCTGGTCTTGAGCTTTTATACTTTGTCAAAATTTCCTTAAATAGTGTTTGTCCATAAAGTACCATTTACTGCGTTACGCTTGCCCGAAAATTACTCATTTACTCAAGTAAACTGCGTATTTCCGGGCTTCGCAAGCCTTGTTACTGGCACTTTCTTGACAAACACATGACCAGAACCAAATTTTGCTTAGTTTATAGACAGGCTCTAAATAGCTTTGCTATTGGTGTCAATTTTGACTTGTCCAAGAACTCAATTATTCAAAAATGTCCTCCAAAAACAAAATTTAAACAGTTTCTGAGTCTTGTTAGCTGATTGATGAAATATTACTTCTTGGATTATTCTATGCGGCGGATACTGATCCGCCGTTCTTATATAATTATTAATACCGGTTTATGCTGGTAGTCTACCGGGGGTGGGAAAATGATTTTGCCTGCCGCGATCAACTTCTAGGTGAGGGCAAGGAAAACATTCTCTACTTTGCACTTATCGTTTAAGCAAGCTGTAATTTCAATTTTATAAATTATGCACCAGGCATTTTTCAGTGCCCCCTAATTTAAAGCAATCCTCTTCGACTGTAATATTGGTTTCCTGGGGTTTCATTCGATGCATCTTCGAACTTTCTTCGAGTCTTCTTCGAGTCTTCTTCGAACTTTCTTCGGCTTATAAGGAGTCGAACAGAGGTCGAAGAAAGGCCGAATCAGGTCCCTGTAAGGTGCGACCCATGTCCTTATATAACTATAAATACTCCGCTTTTAAGTTGCTTAAGTTTCTTAAATACAGGTTATTGCAGAGTGTGATGTGGTGTTTGGTTTTTTTGATAATTAATTCTGTGGGTTAACGTGAATGTAATGAGATGCCTAGTGCCAAGTCAAGAGTAGAAGGTCGGGTAAGCCGCCGCTATTTTTCACCTTGTGCAAAACAACAAAAAAGTAAGCATAGCCGTAGCTACGTGAGTCTTTTTTTGAGAAGCACTAGGTCGAAAGAGCAAGGCTTGGGCCGTCAGACTATGCTTGACTTGACACTAGGGTGTTTTTGCTTGTTAACCAGTGTTTTAAGTTGATGTTTTCCTGTCGTGAATACGCTCACTGGTTTTAGTAGATTGTTTGTCAGTGTTTTAAGTGGGAGTTGTGTTTTTTTAAGTTTTGCTTCTCATTTAATTTCTTTGGAATATTTTTTTAACCTAATGATTTACAAGGTAGAATCTTTTTCAAGGTATCTTTTATAAAAAATATTGATCTACTAAGAAATTATTTTTTCTAAAAACAAATATTGTTTGCTAATTTATTGCAGAAAACTTTATAAATAATTTGATTTATAAAAATATTATTCAGATATTGAAAAATTATTAGAGCTATAATAATTTTAAGTTAGTTATGCATTATTCAAAGTTACCTTTTGAAAACTTTGTAAGTAAAGTAGATAATGTTTTAGGTCAGAGTCTTTCCGATCAAAGCTTGGTCTCTTCATTGTCCTCTTTTGGTTATGGCCTTAAAGAAATGGAGCGTGGGCGTGAGTTGCTGGAACTTCTTCGCCAGATTGACCAGGAACAGGAAGCCGCTCAAAGCAGACGTAAGCAGCTTAATAAAGAAAAGAATGAACTGTATAAGGAAATTCAAAAACGATACATGCGGATTGTAAAAATTGGCAGAATTGTTTTTGATCATGAAGATTTGGTGAAAAGCACACTTGGCTTAGAAGGTCCCAGGGAAAAGCAATTTGATGATTGGTATCGACAGGTTTATATGTTTTGCAAAAACCTTTTAGCAGAAGAAAAGTGGATGGAGGTTTTGTCCAATTATGGAGTAAAAAAGCTTGATTTGAAGAATATTCTTATTGATCTTGAGAAACTTGAAGAGTTAAATACACGGTTTGAACATGCTAAAACACTGTCAAAAGAAATGACACAAAAAAAGCGTAAACAACTTTTGCTTCTTCAGGATTGGTTGAGTGATTATTTGAAAATTGCCCGACTGGCTCTTGAGGAGCAACCGCAACTTTTGGAGAAATTGTTAAACTAAAAGGTTATTAAGAAATTTTGATGTGCTTATTGGATATTGGTGAACGCATTTAGAAAGTTGATGAAATTGAATTAGGCTATGGCGAAGTTAAAGAAATGTTTATCGTGTATAAGCTTTCTTTTTTTCAAAAACCTTTATTTAAAGGGCATTTTGAAACTAAAAGCTGATTTGCCCCGTAAAAACGATGAGGAAATTTAGATGATTTCTAAATAGGTTTATTTTTTAAAACCCTTGCTGATAAAAATTGTACTGTGATCAATCAGGCTCTGGTTTTAGAAGGCTGTATATTAGCAAGTAAGAAATAATTGATATTTTTACTTTTGTTGTGTTTATCTGTTAACCGAATGTTTATTTGCGATTTTTTTTCTCGTTTTTAAATGGTTTAAAACCCAATATTGCCGGGTTGTTGATAAATATTTGAAGCTAAAGTTCTAAATAATAACTGAATAAAATTAATTTTGCAGGTTAAGTAGGGGAGATTTAGTGCAGGCGGGAATAGCAAAACCCTAAACGATATGCCATGAGAAAAGGTTTACCGTATTTTATTTTTATTTTTTCTTTGTTGATAGCATTTTCTGATGGAAGTGCCTATGGGCAGGGGCGTGAAAGTGGTGGCAAGAAGAATGATTTACCCCCTGTTTTAAGAGGACAGGAAGGAAAAATAAATGATTTAGCCGATGCTTATTGTGAGTCATCTTCATCTCCGGAGATTTATGTTAATCCCGGTAATTTGCCTGATCCTGGGGATTATAATTCTGTCGTTTGGGATTTGTATTATTATGACGGCGGAGGCAGCAAAGTTTATCGAAATGATCTTTTAAACCCCGTTGGATCCTCTCCCAATAATGGTATTGAATTAGACATTGCCCAAATTTCGTCGGAGGGATTATTTAATACGTTTCTTGTTATTGAATACAGCTTTAGCAGAGGTCTTGGTACTTTTGGTGGCGATTTTGATTATACCATTGTTCGAAAGGATCCGACTGATTTTAATTTAACGATAGACAATTCTGAAATTTGTTTAGGTGAAACAGCTACTTTAACACTTGATGGCTCTGAGTCTGGTTATCTATATTATTTATACAGAGATGGTGTTCTGCAAAATACGGTAGGCAGGAATGGTAATGGAAATCCAATAAATTTTATTCAATCATCTTTACCAGAAGGTAATTATTCCTACTACGTCGTTGCACATGTGGATGATGATGACGTAGATTGCGAAACACAAATGTCAGGAACACCTTCCTTATCCGTTAATTCTGTTCCATCCCCCAGTCCAATTTCTACTAATGACCCTGTTTGTCAGAATATTAGCATTGAATTAGAGGATGGAAATCCTGAATCTGCCGATTATATTTATACCTGGTCCGGACCAGGCCTTGATCCTGCAGGTGAAACAGGACACAGCATTACCATTACGGACCCCTCGGTCATTGGTACTGCCGGGGATTATGATTATGACCTTACAATTGTTGATTCCAGTAAACCTACAGGTTGTTCCAGTACTTCGACTGTTACAGTTACTGTTTTACAGAGGCCAACAGTTGTTCCTACCAATGATGGTCCCGTTTGTGACGGGGCAACAAATGTCGGTTTGTATGCAAACCCAAGTGGAGGCAGTGGTGACTATTCCTTTAGCTGGACTTCCAATCCTGCAGGCTTTTCATCCACTGATGAAAATCCTGTTTTAGCTGCCGTAACTTATGGTGTTGATGATATTGAATACATTGTTGATGTTACTGATAACATTACAGGATGTGCTGCTTCCTCTTCCGGGTCTACTACACTTATAATTCACGAAAATCCTGTTGTTGCAATTCCTGAAGGTGACCAAACTGTCTGCCAGGCGGAAGATGTCTCCTTTTCAACCAACGTTACAGGCTCCGGTTCATATAGTTATCAGTGGTATTTAGACGGAAACCCTATTGCCGGGGAGACTTCTTCAAGTTTGACCATAACTGGTGCAAGCCTCCCTGCTGTCGGTAATCACACTGTTTCGTTAGAAGTAATTGATACTTCCACTTCTAATAATTGTTCTTCTACGGATAGTGTTCAGTTGACTGTAAACGAGAAACCAGAGGTTGAAATTGTTGGTCCCACCGAAGCATGTGCCGGTGATGATATTTCTTTTGATGCTAATTTATTAAGCGGACCGGGTGCTTTCCCTGCAGATTATACTATTTCATGGACCACTCCTTACGGAAGTGAATCCGGAGATTCCTTTACAATTAATAATGTTAACGATGCCACACACTCCGGTACCTATACATTAAACATTACTTATGATGCCACTGGGTGTACTGATCAGGTTCAACTGGATTTGACAGTGAATACAGTAACACCAGGTATTTCTGCAAATCCCGGAACTGAAGTTTGTCAGGGTACGCCAGTTGAATTTACTGCAACAGGTGGTGTAAACTATGCATTCTCAGTAGACGATGGTTCAGGATATGTCGAAGTTCAGGCGCTTTCGGCCGATGATACATATGGACCAGTTACCTTAAATAACGGAGACCTGGTTAAAGTGCTTGTTGAAGATGCCAATGGATGCCAGGCTGAATCTTCCCCTTTAACGATGATTGTTAATGATCTTCCTGTTATAGATGCCATTGGCAATGGTGGTCCTTACTGTATTGACGATGATCCAATACAGCTCAGCTCTTCAGTTTCAGGAGGAGACATTTCCACATCAGGCAGTTATTCCTTCAATTGGAGCGGTCCTGATGGTTTTTCATCCGTTGATGAAGATCCTTCTTTTGGTCCGGCAACTATTGCCCGTGCGGGAATCTACACTCTTACCGTTACCGATGATAATGGATGTATTGTGACTGACGATACTGAAGTAGTTGTTAATTCATTGCCATCTCCAAGTGCCACCAATACAGGACCTGTGTGTGGAAATGGAAATAATAGTATTGACCTTGTTGGTGATCCGGATGGACTTGTTTCTTATCAATGGTTTGATCCCGATGATAATCTATTGGGAAGTACCCAGGATTTAACACTTAACAATGTTTTTCCTGATGATAGTGGAATTTACACATTGAGAGTAACTGATGGAAATTCTTGTGAAAATATTACTACCACCGAAGTTATTGTAAACGAAATTCCAGTTGTTGGTATTGGTCCCGACTTAGTTGCTTGTGAAAATAGTGATGTAACGCTTATGGCTACAATCAGTTCAACGACAACAGGACCTTATACTTTCTCCTGGTATAAAGATGATGGGGGAGGTCCTGTGCAGGTTGCTTCCGGAATAGGTTTAGATACATATTCATTGACATCTGTTGATAATACAGATGCGGCAACTTATTCTGTTGTAGTTAATGATGGTAATGGTTGTGCCAGTGCTTCCGATGCAATGATACTGACCATTGATCCATTACCCTCTGTCAGTCCTTCCGGAAATGATATTTGTGCTTCACCTGACAATGATCTTTTGTTGGAGGGTGGCCCTGATAATCCTGATTATACTTACTCCTGGTCGGGACCTGGTTTGACTGGCGCAGTTTCTGGTCAGGATGTTACTGTTTCCGATGATGCAACGACCGGTACTCCTGGTGTTTACACATATACCCTTACCACTCAAAGTACATCAACGGGATGTACAAATTCTGCAACGGTTGATGTTGAGGTATTTGAGAACCCTGTTGTTACGATTGACCCCGTTGCGCCTGTTTGTGATGGTGGTAACTTTACTGTTACAGCAAATGCTTCCGGCGGATCAGGTGATTTTAATTACAGCTGGATATTTACTCCTGATGGGGGGGGAGCTTCTTCAGGATTACCTTTTACTTCCAATACTTTTGACATTGATCCTGCTGATTTGAATGATGCTGGCACCTATGAAGTTACTGTTCTGGATAATATTACAGGTTGTTCCACAATTAGTAATGTCCTTGTTATTGTTAACGAACTTCCAACGGTTAGTGTTGATGATGTTGCCACTTGTGAAGGGAGTGATGCAACTCTTACTGCTGTACCTGCAGGTGGAAGCGGCAATTATGTTAACTTTATTTGGTCGGATGCCGGTGGCGTGATTTCGGGTGAAAATAATAATCAATTGATTCTTACCGGATCGGATGTTGCACTTACCAATAATGGAGCAACATATAATGTCACGGTAGAAGATGATAACGGTTGTGTCAGTACTACTGACAATATGACCCTTACAGTTAATGAAAATCCAACTGTTCAAATAAATAGTGGTGACCCTGATTTGGATGTTTGTGTTGGTAGTAATTTAACGCTTACTGCAAATGTAACAGGTGGAGCAGGTTCTAATAGTTACGTATGGGAACTTCCCAATGGAACTACTCAAACAGGTTCTTCACTTGTTATTGATCCTGTTGCAACTGCTGATCAGGGAGTTTATAGCGTTACGGTTACAGATGGTGTCTCCTGTTCTGCAATGGCCCAGGTTCAGGTAAATGTTCATGAGGTTACGCCTACTTTGACAGCTACTGCCAGTACCATTTGTGATGGAACCTCTGTTACATTTACTGCCGGAGGAGGATCTCAATATGAATTCTTGTTAAATGGAACTGTTCAACAAGCTTTGTCTAATAATGATACCTGGACTTCTTCTTCTCTTGCTGATGGGGATGAAGTAACTGCGCGTGTAGTAGATACTTATGGTTGTGAGGCCGTTTCCGCTCCAATAACAATGACAGTTAATTCAAATCCTGTAGTTGCCCTTTCTGTTACTTCTCCTAATGGCGATACTCCTTGCATAGGGCAGACTGTTGAGTTTACAGCGACAGCAGGGTTTGTTAATTATGTTTATTACGTAAATGGTTCAGAAGTTCAGAATAGCAATAATAATATCTTTACTACAGATGCATTAAGCGATGGTTCTGTAGTGTATGTTGTCGCTGAAAGTGGGGCAGGGTGTTCCGGAACTTCAGGAAATCAAACCATTAATTTTGATCCATTACCTACTGCAGCAATTAATAGCGATCAAACTGATGACACTGCCTGTCCCAATGAATTGGTATCCTTTACTGCTTCCGGGGGAGATACTTATGAATTTCTTGTTGATGGGATTTCTGCGGGAGCGGCAACAAATGATCCAACATTTACTCAAAATGCCCCCGGTACCGGAAGTATGGAAATTGGAGTTGTAGTAACTGATGGGAATAATTGTTCAGATACAGCATATGTAGATATTTTTGTTTCTGAAGTTGTTCCATCCTTATCTGCTTCTGCCACCACCATTTGTATTGGAAATGAAGTAACTTTTACTGCAGGTGGTGGAGATCAGTTTGAATTCTTCCTTAATGGTACATCAATCGCTGCACCTTCCGGAGACAATACATATGTAACCAGCACCTTGGCTGATGGCGATGAAGTTTCAGTAAGGGTAATTGATCAATATGGTTGTGAAAACACAAGTGCACCTGTAACAATGACAGTTAATGATAACCCGACTGTTAATCTTTCGTTCCCGGGAGGAACTAATGAAGTTTGCGAAAACAGTGATCTTTCTGTTGAAGCCACCAATGGGTACAGCAATTACATTTTCTATGTTAATGGCATTGAAGTCCAGAATGGGGCTGGTAATATTTATACATCCAATTCATTTGTAAACAATGATGAAGTTTATGTAACTGCTAGTTCAGGAGCCGGATGTACTGCTGATTCTAATCCTGAAACCATTGTTGTGCACAGTTTACCTAACGCTTCCGCTGTCAATTCAGGACCTTCTTGTGAAGGACAGACAATTACACTTCAGGGTGGCGATGCGGGATTGAGCTACGAATGGTTTGCCCCGGGAGATGATCCTTCTGTTGATTTACCGATTTCCACTGACATGGATCATGATCTTACAGGAGTAACCTTAAGTCAGGCAGGTACTTATACTCTTGTTGTGACGGATGGTAATACTTGCCAAAATTCGGCAACAACGGACGTAGTTGTTAATGACTTGCCAATTGTTGATTTGGGAAATGATATTTCTGTTTGTGAAGGAACACCGAATTATGATCTTACTGCAAATATTTCCGGGGGTGCCTCTCCATATAATGTAGAGTGGGAATTTGAAGGAACCTCTGTCTTAAGTGGACAGGATGAAACCGTTTATTCCATTAGTGCGGTGGATAATAGTTTTGAAGGGGAGTATGTTGTAACAGTTACAGATGCCAATAATTGTGTAAGTGTTAAAGATACTGTTTATCTTACAGTTAATCCTGCTCCAACAGTTAGCATTTCCAGTGATGGAAGTAGCAATGAATATTGTGATGGAACCCAGGTTACACTTTCTGCTCAGGGAGATGATGGTGTAATTAGCGGAAGCGATGCTTCTGGCTATGAGTATGTTTGGTATTATGAAGGAACGGTCATTCCTGGTGTTTCAACTCAGAATTATTCCTTTATTGGAAACAATGGAAATAATGACGGACTTTATGAGGTAGTTGCTATTGATGATAACGGTAATGGATGTTCAAGTGCTGCTCAATCGTTGAGTGTTGTCATTCACCAACTCCCTGATGCTACCCTTGATGTTGATCCCGCTTTCTTTATTGAAGGAACTAATGTCACATTTACTGCTGTCGCCGGTTATACATCCTACGAGTTTCAGGTTAATGGTTCTACAGTTCAAGCTCCCGGAGTTGATTATGTTTATCAGGATGCTACATTACAAGACGGAGACGAAGTTACCGTAATTGTGACTGAAGATCACGGAACCGTTCAATGTGAGAACAGTTCGACTGTAATAATGAATGTATTTGATTCTGTAGATCAACCAATTGTTCAGGTAACCGATGGAGAATATTGTGAAGGTTCAACCGGAGCAACAGTAGAAGTGACTAATCCACAGCAAGACGTTACCTATGAATTGGTTTATGATGATGGTACTCCTGTTGCCGGATATTCACAAATTGTTTATGATGGTTCCAATTCTGTTTCATGGAGTGATGTTCTTGATGATAATGGAGGAGTTAGTACTCCAACAACTTTTAGGGTTAAAGCCTTTTGGGCAACTCTTACACCTGATGGTGATCAATTAAGTGATTCTTTTGATATAACAGAACATCCTCTTCCCAATCAATATATTATGTCAGTTGATGGTGGTTCTGCTGAATCCGGAATCACAGTTTCAGATTGTAACTCTGGTTCAGGTTATTCTATCGGATTACATGATGGATGGCAATCCGTTGATTATACCTTGCTTCTTAATGGTACCCAGGTTTTGGAAGTCAAGAGCGGAAGTGGAGTAACAAGTGCTTTTACTTTTGATAATTCTTATTCTCTCGTTGGAGAATACACTATTATTGCTCAGTCCTCGTTCGGTTGTACTACCGATGTCATTGGTGCTTTTACTATTGAAGGAGAAGCAGTTACAATCTTTGACCTCACAGGTGAGGATAATGGTTTGTATTGTGATGGTGATGCTGATGGCGTGGAGTTGATATTATCTGGTTCAGAAACAGGTCTCGACTATGAATTAATCCTTGATGGTACTCCTGTCGATACAATCACCGGTGATGGAAATGCTATTAGCTTTGGAAATTATAGTGATGAGGGGCAATTCAGTGTTCAGGTTAATACTTCCAGCGGGTGCATTTATCCTATGAATGGAGTAGTTGATGTTGAGATGGTTGATAAGCCCTCTTCAGGTGTTCTTACTGCACTACCTGAAACATATTGTATTGGTGGTATTGGTGTTAATTTACAACTCTCCGGTCAGGAGGAAGATCACACCTATTACTTAATGCATGAAGGTTCCGTTGTTGCAACCCATGTTGGTGATGCATCTGGCAGTGATGTTAATTTCCTTAACGATGCTGACGGCACTGAGTATTTTACAAGCACTGGTGAATATTATGTAATTGCGGAAACCAACGATCTTGGTTGTACATCTGATCCTAGTGACACCGTTACTATTAGCACAACTCCGCTTCCTGAAAATCGTCCTATTTTAGGTGATACTTTATTTTGTGAAGGAGGAAGTGTTGAATTAATTATCGAAAGTACACAGTCCGGCGTTGAATATCAGTTAATTGATGTCGGGGCAGATCCTGATGCGGATTATGGTAGCCCCCAAAATGGTGATGGAGGTGCGTTGCACTTTACCGTTAGCGATAGCTCGTCATACACAATTTCAGCTGTGAATACTGTAACGGGTTGTATCAGACCCGCATTTGAAGATACCATAATTGTTGATGATTTGACTGCTCCGGATGGAAGTCTTGATATAATCGTTGATATAGTTTCAGTTACCGGTGATGTTTGTGGAACTGAAAAAGCAGTAATTACCATCCAAGCTCCTGAAGAGGATATTTCTTATTTCTTATATAGAGAGAGCAATAGTTCTCCAAGTAGTAGTGTTACTGTTGAAAGTCCTGGACTTCCAAATATAAGTTTCCCCGATTCTATTCAGGATAATAATGGAGATTACTTTGTAATGGCCGAAAGTCTGGCCGGTTGTAACGTCCGGATTGATGATGATGATTTAACTGGCATTATAACTGTTGGTTCTATGGCCAATGTTGGTTTAACCCCGGTTGACTCAAATATTTGTCAGGGTGACAGTGCTGTAACTATTAGTACTAGTTCAAGTGAAGCAGGTGTGAATTATGCATTAAGGTATGCTTCGTCTGGAGAACTTTACGATAGTATAACACAATCTGATGGTTCAGGTAATCCTATTGATTTCTCTCCTGAGGTTTCAACTGATAGCTATTTCTACCTTGAAGCTAACGATGGTAGTGGCTGTTTAAAAGTTTTGGATAGTATTCGGATAGTATTTAATCCATTACCCAAAGCATTTGAGCTTAGTGGAGATGCTACATATTGTGGTTCCAGTCAAGGCGCCTCTATCGGTTTAACTGGTTCTGAATTTGAAGTTGAATATAATTTGATTAAAGAAAATGAGGGCTTGATTGATGTAAGAGAAGGTAAGTTCAGTGGAGATACTATCTTATTCAATGAGGTTGATAGCGGTGTATATACTGTTTTCGCCAGAAATATGCATACTGGTTGTACTTCCAGCATGAAAGATACCATTAAGGTAAGTTATAGTGCCAGTGGCCCCAATATCCCGGTAATTGCAGATGAAGATACGGTCTCACTCTGTGGTGAAGCTTACCATGAAGTTTTACTTGAATCTCCAGGAGATGGAGTTACCTACCATCTTTTTGATTCAAATAATGAACAATTGGATGAGTCTCTTGCTAATTCGGGCAGCTTAGAATCACCATTTCGCATTGTTGAAACTGGGGAATATACAATTTCTGCATCCAGAAATGGTGCCTGTATGAGTCAATCTGATACAATATGGATTGAAGAAGGTAGTATTCCACTGGTAAATGAATTTGATTATAAATCTTATGTTTGTGCCACAGAAGGAGGTTATATTAGATATGATATAAGTGAAGATTTTGGAGGATGGGATTATTCTATTATTACTCGTGATGATTTAGGAAATGATGTTTTATACCAAACAGAGGAAGATGCCGAATTGACTCAGAATGGTGATTCTCTTCTATGGACCATTAATGATTCAGGAGAGTATTTTGTCTCTGTTAGTGGTTGCGAGAAAGAAACATCAAATAAAATCACCATAGAGATTGCTGATCCGATTGCTGCACCAACACTACTTGCTGATACATTTCGGTATTGTCATGACTTTAAAAAAGTAGATATCAATGTTCAAGGACCTGGTGGTAATTCTATTATTTACCATTTGTATGCCCACGATTCTTTGAATGAACTTACAGAATTATCCCCTGTTTATGGAGGTGCTTCAAATCCGGTATTTGAAGAGGTTTCCGAAGGTCAATATCTCATTAGGAGCGAGGATCTCTCTAATGGTTGTTTCTCAGATTATAGTGATACTGTAGTTGTTGAGTCTCATATTTTGCCATATTCTGTCACTTGGGATGATCTCATTGGTCCTATTGAAATTAATACTAAGTATATGGTTGGCGGCGATATTACATTAGATCTGGATTTAGCTGTATTAGATAATAATTTTACATATGTGGTTAAACAAGATTCTCCTGATTCACCTGTTTATAATGTAGGTTTAGATGGGGAGGTCGCCATTGATCAGAGAGGTGATAGCTATTTTACTTATGGAATTTATTCCTCTGACTGCCCATCTGTAAAAGTTACAGATGATGCCTTAACTATTCTTGAAGATAGTATTGATGCCAAAGATGTTCATCTTTATCTTAAGGAAGGAGAAAATAGGGATACAATTACTGTCCAGGCTGAATATCCTTCATTTGATGAAGGGTATTTAGAGTATTTCTTTGCTAAAAGTGAAGATCCTGATTCTGTATTTAGTGAAGTATTTATTGGTGATTTCACCATTAATCGGCATACAGGGCTTGTCACTTTCGATAAAGCGCCTTCATTCTATGGATCTTATGGAGTTGAGTATGTAGTAAGGAATACTAATTATCCTGAAAGAGTCGATACCGCATTCATTTATGTTTATGTCGGTAATAGTGACCTCTCAGAGGACAAATCCATTTTTATTCCAAATGCTTTCTCCCCAAATGGTGATACCAAAAATGAGTATTTCGAAATAAAAAGTAATAATTCTATTACCGAGGAGTCATCTCTTGAAGTTTACAATCGTTGGGGAACCATCGTCTATCGCTCAGACGGAAAGAATTATGCCAACGATTGGGATGGTACAAGCAACATGAGTTCTATGGTTTCCATAGGAGAAGATTTACCAAATGGTGTTTATTTCTATGTTTATACCATAACTGCCAATGTTGATGGCAAAATTGTCAATAAGAAGTTCAATGGTTATATAGAATTACGAAGATAATAACCTATAGGGATTCGTTTAATAAACCCTAAGTCTATGAAGAAAAGACAACTTATTTTACTTATTTTGTTTATTGGGCTTGGGCTTTCGTTGAAGGCCCAGAACCAGTATCAATTTAACCATTATATCGCCAATCAGGGACTTTTAAATCCAGCTTACAATGGCACCCGCGATATCATTAGTGGTTTATTGATACATCGCAACCAATGGCTTGGAGTCGATGGGGCACCTATGAACCAGGCATTAAATGTTCATGGACCTATAGAAGATACGAACCTGGGTGTTGGTTTATCCATAGTGAATGATCATATTGGATTAAGCAACACTTTAGACGCATTTGCTGCTGCCTCCTATAAGCTGCAGTTAGATCGTGATTCAAGGTTCCTTTCCTTTGGACTTCAATTAGGCGCCAGTTCACTGGTTTATGACGGAACTCAGGCTCAGACTAACGATCCGTCCGATCCTGTTTTTGACAGTAAGGAATCTAAAATCGCTTTTAACGTAGGATTTGGTGCTTATTTTTTCTCAGATACTTACTTTGCAGGGTTTTCTATCCCTAAATTTTTTAGTGATCAGTTTGATGGAGATTCCGAAACATTTAAAAACAACCTCGATCCTAAAAATATGCATATGTACCTGTATGGTGGATATGTATTTGAATTGGAAGATATCCGAATTAAACCAACCTTATTGATGAGACAGGTTTATGGAGCCCCTTTGCAGTTTGACATATCCGGAAATGTTATGTTTATGGATCAATTATGGGTGGGATTATCTTACAGAACCATTTCTGATGTAGTGTTTTTAGGTGAATACATTATCAACGATCAGTTTACTGTTAGGTATTCATTTGATTATCCAATAAGTGAACTAAATCAATTCAATAATTATGGAACGCATGAAATAAGTCTTCAATTTGATTTTTCATTCAATAAAAGACCGGGAATGCGTTCAATCAGATATTTTTAATTATTCCTTCTATACTGAAACCTAGAGAGTATGAAGTCAATTAATATAACCTCATTTATATTGCTCCTTTTTCTGATTTCGAATGTGGCAATGGGTCAAAGCCGACAAGTCAGACGAGGCAATAGTTTCTTTGAGGACGGAGAATATTTTAAGGCCCTTGAAATGTTTGAGGAAGCCCGCGATGCGGGAGAAGACCTCAGCGTTCAAACACGTATCAGGATAGCGAACTGTTATTATGAATTGAATAACATTGACGAGGCCTTTAACCTCTTTATGGAGCTGGAAGACAACCTTAAAGGTCAGGATTTATTCACTTATGCTTCCGCTACTCACGGTTTTGGCTTTTATCAGGGAGCCATTGATCTTTACAATGAATGCCTTGACAAAGGCATTGGTAACCCTGCGCAGATTCGTGAGTTGATAAGATCTTGTGAATGGGCACTGGAGAATGACAGTTTTGTTACTGATTTTCTTGTTAACCCTTCTGAACTGCTTACTTTTGGTCAGTCTTTTGGAATTCAATACTACAAAAATGGAGTTGTCTATTCCTCCTCATCCGGTGATAGTGACGAAGTAGACCGATACGGGAAGGAATTTTTGAATTTATACTATTCACCTATTCAGGATGGCGAAATTCAGGATCAACGGTTGCTTTCAGAAAATCTGGTTTTTGATTATCACGTCGGAGCTATTGCTTTTACCTCAGATGAGAAAATCATGTATTATACCCGGGCAGTTAGAGTTAGAGGGGGGGGGAGCAGAATTAAGATCTTTCAGGTTACTTATGATGGATCTGAGTGGGGTAATGAAGAGGAATTAAGTATTAATAGTGATAATTATGACTGCGCCTATCCGGCGGTCACTCCCGATGACAAATACCTTCTATTCTCTTCCAATATGAAAGGCGGACACGGTGGTACGGATCTTTATATTGTTGAGCGAAGACCTAATGGCCGTTTTGGTCAACCTCAAAACCTCGGGTCCAGAATTAATACATTTGGCGAAGAACGGTTCCCATTTGTAAGTGATACTTATGATCTTTATTTTGCCAGTGACGGGCATCTGGGTTTTGGTGGACTGGATGTTTTTAAAGCTATTCATCAGGGAGGAACTTCATGGAGTGATGTAGAGAACATGATGAAACCTTTTAACTCTAATAAGGATGATTTTGGATACGTTATTGACCCAAATGATCCGGAACAAGGTTTCTTATCCTCCAATCGTATCGGAAACGGTGGAACTGATGTTATTTTCTATGTTGAACCCAGGAGCGATGAAGAAACCGAAGAAGGTTCATCAGAAGAGTCTGAGATGGCTCCTATGGGCGGCTTGCTTTATGATGAAACCGGCCAGGTGGTTGTTCAGGAAAAGGAACAGACTGAACCGGATTCTGAACCCGAACCAGAGGTTGATTTATCACAGTTTCCTGATGCATTTTCTACAGTGGTTAATAGTACCTTTAATGGAACCCCCATTGAAAATGCAAGAATCGTTGTCAAAGATAATAGCAATGGACAAATCGTTGTTCAGGGAACAACGGGCCGAAATGGTAAGATTCATTTGATTATTCCTGATGAGTATCGTAAAGAGGGCCAGACTTTTGAAATTTCCATTAACAAAGGAGATGATTTTAAAGGAAAGAGCATGATCGTTGATATTATGGAACTTGAGCAAATTTCTCAAAACGGGGTAGCTCTGACACCTGTCTTTGATGATGTGGTATTGGATGATATAGGAACAATGGTCATTCCATATCGGGGTGAAACCATTACGGATGAAGGAAGAAAAATATTGGATAAATTGGCTGTTTATCTGAATAATAATCCCAATGTTGTTGTAAAATTGAACGCCCATACCGAAGCTCGTGGAAATAAATATAATAACCTGCTGACTTCTCAGAAAGTAGCCGAGAAGGCTGAAGAATTTTTAATGACCAAAGGTATTGATGGTCAAAATATGATTCCCAGGGGATATGGAGAGCGCTATCTTGTCAATAACTGCCAACGTGGTAAATTATGCGATGAGAATAAACATATGGAAAACAGACGTATTGAAGTTGTTGTGTGGAAGATGTTGAATCAGTAGAAATCCACCCTTACTTAAAATATAGACTCAAAAGCAATGAAGAAAATTATAAAATATTCTTTATTAGGTGCTATTGTAATTACACAATCGTTGTTATTTGATGCAATTGCTGATAAATTAGCCCATCTGCGAACGACTAAAAAGATTGTTCCCGTGAAGGAAATCACGGCTCCATATTTTGCCATTCAGATATTGGCATTGCAGGAATCACCTCAATTTCCGGGGTACTTTAAGAACATCAATCAAGCCCGGGAGTTTGATTGTGCTGATGGCTATGTAAGATATACCATAGGAGAATTTAGTTCCGCTGAGTCTGCCCGGGAGAAAATCCCGGAAATAAAGGCAAAAGGCTATTCCGAGTGTTTTGTTGTTGATTTAAGAGAATACAACTTAAATGGCAGCAATTACAGAAACGAACAATTTTCCCTGGATGACAATGCATTTTATACGGTGCAACTTGCCGCTTTCAGATATCCGGTTTATGTTAGCCATTTTAAAGAATTCGATGATGTTATGGAATTCTATATGGATGATCGAATTTATCGTTATACCGTCGGAAAATTCAGAGGGGATGAAGCCAAAGAACAACTTGAAAGGATTAAATCCATGGGATATCCTCAAGCGCATTTAGTGCTTTTTGATAAATATTCCTCTTCTCAGATTGAATAATTTTTCTTTACATTTGTATTAACAGCAGGCCGGCTTGTCGCCCAAAGGGGAGGAAAGTCCGGACAACACAGAGCACTGCGCTTCTTAACGGGAAGGTGGCTGTAAAGTCACGAAGGTGTAGCAGAAAATTACCGCCTTTAGAGGTAAGGGTGAAAAGGTGGGGTAAGAGCCCACCGGATCTTGTGGTGACATGAGGTGCCGTACACCCCGCAGGTTGCAAGACCATGTATATCGCGGTACTCATTTGAGTACGGAATGGCTCGTTCCGGTTCTTTTTACAGATGCCGCGAAGGGTAGGTCGCTAAAGGGATTAGGTAACTGGTTCCGCAGATCAATGACAAGCCCCTTTTTATCAGGGACAGAATCCGGCTTACAGGCTTGCTGTTTTTTTACTTTCTGATACTTTTTAGCATGTTGCCACTAATAAATAAAATAAAAGTATTTCTTCTTGAAGATATATGGAGAATGCGGAAGGATGAAATTACCAAAAGTCGTTTTTGGTTAATCCGGTTCCTGCGAATTTCTTCGCTTGCCATTCGTCGCTTTATTATTGATCAGGGGCCAACTAAAGCATCGGCACTTACATTTTTTTCATTGCTCTCGGTTGTACCAATTGCTGCTATGGCTTTTGGGATAGCTAAGGGGTTTGGTTTCCGTGAAACACTGGAGGAGGAGCTTCAAAAGCGTTTAATAGGACATGAAGAGGTTGTTAAGTGGATCCAGGACTTTGCTCTTGAATACCTTGATAATACTAAAGGAGGAATGATCGCCGGGATTTCATTAGTGGTAGTTTTATTTGCCGTTATGCGGCTGATGAATGGCATTGAAGAGTCTTTCAATGATATATGGGATGTTAAACGGTCCCGCTCTTTTATCCGCAAATTCAGCGATTATGTATCCATGATGATGGTGGCAATTGTTCTTTTGGCTACCTCAGGTGGGTTGGTTGTTTTTGTTGCCAACAGTCTTAGGGACATTCAAGTTGTTAGCTTTGCCAGTAGTATTTTAATGTGGGTTGCACCGTACTTAATGATGTGGCTGGTTTTTTCTTTGCTCTTTATGATTATGCCCAATACCAAGGTGAAGCCAATATCTGCTGTTTTTGGGGGTATAATTGCCGGAACTCTCTTTCTTGCGACCCAATATGGGTATATCTATTTTCAGGTTGGGGTATCACGCTACAATGCGATATATGGTAGTTTTGCCGCATTACCACTTTTCCTTATCTGGATGCAGGCAAGTTGGATGATTGTGCTTTTTGGTGCAGAGCTTGCCTTTGCCCATCAAAATGAAAAAAGTTTTGAGTTTGAAGTTGATACCCGCAATATGAGTGTTTATACTCATAAGCTTGTTAGCATTTTAATTGTAAGGGAAGTGGTTAAGGAATTTGAAAAGGGGAAAGCTCATCTTTCCGTATCTGAAATTGCAGAAAGACTACGCTTACCCATTCGTTTGGTTACCGATTTGGTCTATAGTCTTTTTGAAGCCGGAATTCTTGCAGAAGTAGATAACGACAGTAAAGATGACATTATTTTATTGCCTGCCTATGATATCAATAAAATGAACGTTGTAGATGTGATGCATCGCATTGAGCATACCGGGTACTCTGAAACTATTCTTGAAAAAACTGATGAAGCTAACCTTGTAAGAAAGAAAATCGATCACTACGAACAGGTACTCTCTGGTTTACCTGAAAATCAATTGTTAAAAGATTTGTAAAAAAAATACTTGCTGAGGGTGTTGAAATACACGTATTTAGGGGCTCTGGAGAATGCACATTTCATTTGCTGAAAAATTTATAATCACATCAACAAACACTTAAGTTCAAGGCTATTAAACATCACATTCGGATTTCTTTGCACTTGATTATATGAAAATGGCTAATCAAAAGCCTCTATTTACTTTATTGGTTGATGATCTTATGCAACTTTGGAATTAATTCGAGAATCATCCAATAGCCTGATTTTTGTAATCTGTTGAGGGGAGGTTAGAAGCTGTGGATATAAAAATAGTGCCTTTCAGCATTGCGTCATCAATAACCCTATAAGATATAATGAAATCTCCATTACCTCAGAGGCAATGGAGATTCTTTGCTTATTTAAGCCACTCTTCCGGCATCCATGATTGAATCAAATCTTTATTTTCTTTATACCATTTTTTTGCGGCAGCATCATCGTTATTTTCTTCCTCAAACAGAAGCATTAGTTCAGACATTTGCTTCTCGTTGAAATAAAAATTCCCAAGAAACTTTTTGAAACCAGGCCGTTCATCTGTGAAACCTTGTCTGGTGACAATATAACCTTTCTCTGAAGGATAAATTCCTTTAGGGTCTTTCAAGTATTTTAAATCATACTTTGCCCATTTATAGTGAGGTTTCCAACCAGTAACAACGATCCATTTTTCTCTTGCTGCGGCATTTTTTATGCTGGCTACCATCGCCGGACCACTTGATGTTAGCTGATCAAATTCCAGCCCATAAGCTTCAATGGCATGCTCTGTGTCCTTGTAAACGCCGGAACCACTCCCGATGCCTACAATTTCTCCGTTAAATTTTTCCTTATATTCATTGAGTTGTGTAATAGAATCAATCTCCACGTATTTAGGAACAACCAAGCCTGTAGAGGCATAATCCAGGCAAACTCCGACTTTATCTATTTTATCTCCAAATCTCTCCCAGTAATGAGCATGTGTTTGCGGAAGCCAGGCTTCCAGAAATATATCTCCATCGCCCTGGGCCAAAGCGGTAAATACAGGGCCAGGTGATAAAAGCATAGATTTTGCCGGAATTCCAACATCTTCAAGTGCCAGTTCTGTGATTTTAGTCATTGCAACTGTTTCTGCCCAGTTGGCATAATACAGGGTTACTTCCTCCTTTTTTTTATTACAACCTGAGATTAACATGAATGCCAGCGCTGCAAAAACAGTGATAGAGTTTCTACAATTTCTTTTTTTCATAATGATTCGTAATATTTAATTAAAAATTAATGTCATGAATGATGATTAATCTTAAAAGTCCTGGTATTTATAGAAACAGAATTACCAAAGCTTTCCATAAATCAGTAAGTGGTAAAGTATTTTGGCTATTCAAAAAGAAGGCTGCAAAGATATATTTTACTGATTAACTACCAAAACCCTCTATGCGTGTAACTGGTCTTCTGATATTTAATCTTTAAAGAAGGCTAAGTCTGGTTTTATTTCTATTTTTATAAGATAAAACTCTAAAGGCATAAGGTTTGTTAGGTATTTATTAATATGCTTGACTTCTGTATACTATCAAAACCATTAAACTTGTAAGGAAATGAAAAAAAGATTTTTGAAAATATTTGTAGCTATGGCTTTAATTCAGACTATAGCCATTTCATGTGCTACGGTACCTATTACAGGTCGTAAGCAGCTGAATCTATATCCCGAGTCGGATATGGTAGCAATGAGTCTCACTCAATACAACAAGTTTCTGGAGAATAATGAAGTTGCCAAAAATGATTCTCAAAGTGCAATGGTAAAAAGGGTAGGGGAGAAAATTTCTATTGCCGTAGAGAAATATTTTTCCAACCATGGAATGAAAAAGAGATTGGAGCACTTTTATTGGGAATTTAATCTTGTTAAAGATGATACTCCGAATGCCTGGTGTATGCCTGGTGGAAAGGTCGTTATTTATACCGGAATATTACCCATCACCAAAGATGAAACAGGTTTAGCGGTTGTAATGGGACACGAAATAGCCCATGCAGTGGCGCGACACGGAAATGAAAGAATGAGTCAGCAAATGACTGTCCAATTGGGGGGAGCCGCCCTTTCTGTAGCCATTGATGAGAAACCTGAAAAAACTCAAAATATTTTTATGGCTGCCTACGGCCTTGGAAGCCAATTGGGGTACATGTTGCCTTATTCTCGCACGCATGAAAGTGAAGCAGATAAACTTGGCCTTATATTTATGGCAATGGCGGGCTATAATCCTCAAGAATCTGTTGATTTCTGGAAAAGGATGGCTGATCAGGGAGGGCAAAAGCCTCCAGAATTTATGAGTACGCACCCTTCTGATGAGACCAGGATAAATAATTTGAGAGAGTTTATGCCTGAGGCTATGAAATATTACCGGAAGAACTGAAATAAAACAAGAAAACGCTGACAGAATCGGAACTGCCAGCGTTTTTTTTGTGGAATACATTAACAATACTCCGTTGATCTTTTGCAATATGCTTTTAATCAGTTATTTGAAAATCTAGGATTGATTGTGTTAAAATGCCCATTGTCAGCATTTTACGATATCTCTTAAATCTAAAAGTCTAACGATCTATTGCATTAATAGGCAGGTTAAAAATTATTAACGGTAGCACGTATAGCTGCCAGCTTCTCCAACAAGTTTTTTAGATGGTCCAGGTGAAGCATGTTAGCTCCATCACTTTTGGCATTCTGAGGATCGAAATGTGTTTCCAGGAAGATGCCGTCACAACCAACAGCAATACCTGCTTTAGCTACCGTTTCTATTAATTCAGGCTTGCCACCTGTTACGCCCGAAGTTTGATTGGGCTGCTGCAGAGAATGGGTAATATCTAATACAACCGGAACATCCATTTCGCGCATTGTCGGAATGCCTCTGTAATCCACAATTAAATCCTGATAACCAAAAGTTGTTCCGCGATCGGTGACCATTACCTGGTCATTTCCACTATCCTTTACTTTATTGATGGCAAAAATCATAGCTTCAGGAGCCAAAAACTGACCTTTTTTGATGTTGACTAATTTTCCTGTTTTCGCGGCTGCAACCAGAATGTCTGTCTGTCTGCATAAAAAAGCAGGTATTTGTAAAACATCAACATATTCGGCAGCTATTTCTGCTTCCTGCGCAGAATGGATGTCTGTGATGGTGGGAAGATTGAACGTCTCGGAAACCTTCCGAAGGACTTTCAATGCTTTTTCATCCCCAATTCCCGTAAAAGAATCAATGCGTGATCGGTTTGCTTTGCGGTAAGAGCCTTTAAAGACATAGGGGATTTTTAAATCTTCAGTGATTTTAGCTGTTTTTTCCGCAATTTTTAAAGCCATATCTTCTCCTTCAATAGCGCAGGGACCTGCAAAAAGAAAGAATTGGCCACTATCGGAATTTTTTATTTGTGGAATGGTGTTGATTTGCATGATTTTATTTTAAATAATATGTTGTGAATCTGTGTTTTCGTTTTCAAAAGAGGTAGAAGTTCAGGTTTGACAATGTAAGATAATTATATTGCATTTGTTAATTTCAAAAACATCCAGTTATTGGTTGGAAACCTTTCAGTTTCTTAATCTGAATATCTCCTTTATCTAAATTGCCTAAAGCAATGCTATCTTTTCCCTTTCCATAATCTGGTCATTCGCTCTGCTATCTTTAATTCCTGCGGATTATTCTGAGCTGTGAAAAGTGTCTGGTTTTTTACTTGCTCAGGCATATAGTCCTGAATTACAAAGTTGTTCTCATAGCTATGGGCATATTTATAAGCTTTTCCATAATCCATGCTTTTCATTAACTTGGTTGGTGCATTTCTCAAATGCAGGGGAACAGGTAAATTGCCGGTCTTTTTAACGAGTTCCTGGGCCTCATTGATGGCCATATATGCTGAGTTGCTTTTGGGGCTTGTTGCCAGATAAATGGTTACTTCACTCAAAATGATCCGGGCTTCAGGCCATCCCACCATTTTGATGGCCTCAAAACCATTGGTTGCGAGGAGCAGAGCATTTGGGTTGGCCAGCCCAATGTCTTCCGACGCTGAAATGATCAACCTTCTTGCAATAAATTTTGGATCTTCTCCTCCTTCAACCATACGTGCCAGCCAATACACAGCGGCATCAGGGTCACTTCCTCTTATCGACTTAATAAAGGCAGAGATGATGTCATAGTGCATCTCTCCGTTTTTGTCATATTGGGCAGGGTTTTGTTGAAGATGCCGTGTAACATTATCATTTGTGATAATTATCTTTTCATCATCCTTGAAAGAATTGGTTATTAATTCAATGATGTTTAGGAATTTTCTGGCATCACCACCCGCAAAGCGCATAAGTGCTTCCTCCTCTTTTAGCTCAACTTCTCTGTTTTTTAGTACCGGGTCTTCTTTCATTATGCGGTTATACAGAACCATTAAATCTTCTTTGTTAAGAGGTTCTAAGACATAGACCTGGCATCGTGATAAAAGAGGCGATATTACCTCAAATGAGGGGTTCTCAGTTGTGGCACCAACCAGGGTGATAACACCTTCTTCTACAGCACCCAGTAAGCTGTCTTGTTGCGATTTACTGAATCTGTGAATTTCATCAATAAAAAGAATTGGCGAAGCAGCATTGAAGAATCTTGATTTTCTGGCTTTTTCAATGGCTTCTCTTACATCTTTTACCCCCGAGTTGATGGCTGAGAGAACGTAAAAAGGCCTTTCCAGTTGATTGGCGATTATTTTAGCCAAAGTTGTTTTTCCTACTCCCGGCGGGCCCCACAAAATAATGGATGATATTCTTCCTGAAGTGACCATTTGATGCAATACCGCACCCTTACCAACCAAATGCTTTTGGCCAATGTATTGATCAAGTTCGCGGGGGCGCATGCGTTCTGCCAATGGAGGATATCCACTCATATACAACCTTCAATTTTTTGACAAAGTTAACAACTATGGCTGATAAATTGTTAAACTATTCTTCTCGATTGGGGGTGAAGATGGTTTGTGTTAAAAGAAGTTAATCCCCTTAGGGCTAAGATAACATATGGCTGTTTTTAGTATATGGTTGTAACTGTTATTAAACATCTTAAATAATGATAAAAAGCAGTTGAAATCGGGCTAAATCTGCTAATTTTGCAGTAAATTAAAATAAAAATCAACTTCCTATGGATTTTCTTGAAAAACTCAAAAAAAAAGCTGCTGATAATAAAAAACGCATTGTGCTTCCCGAAGGTGTTGAGGAGCGCACACTTAGAGCTGCAGATGTGATTTTAGAAGAAGGTTTTGCAGATATTATCCTGATTGGCAATCCGGATGAAATTGCCGATGAAAGTCGTCGACATGTTTTAAAAAATATTTCAAAGGCGACAATCGTAGATCCGAAGAATCATGAGAAGAAAGAAGCTTATACCGATCTTCTGCACGATATCCGCAAGCATAAAGGCATGAGCCGTGAGCAGGCTGCCGAGTTGGTTGAAAATCCTCTTTATCTTTCCGTTTTGATGATTAAAAACGGCGATGCCGATGGAGAAGTTGCCGGAGCTGATAATGCTACCGGGGATGTTTTGCGCCCGGCTTTTCAGATTGTGAAAACTGAACCTGGTATCAGCGTTGTTTCAGGTGCCTTTATCATGGCGCTTAAAGACAAGGAGTTTGGCGAGGATGGCATTATCGTTTTTGCTGATGGAGCAGTGCATCCCAATCCAACAACCGAAGAACTTGCTGAAATAGCTGTTTCTACCGGCCAGACTACCCGTAAAATTTTGGGAATAGAACCTCGCGTTGCCATGCTGAGCTTTTCCACCAAGGGATCTGCTAAACATGAGATGGTAGACAAAGTGGTAAATGCCACTAAACTTGCCAAAGAGAAGGATCCTGACCTTAAAATTGATGGAGAATTGCAGGTGGATGCTGCAATTATTCCTGAGATTGCGTCCAAGAAAGCACCCGACAGCCAAATCGCCGGTCATGCCAATGTGTTTATTTTTCCCACTTTGGAAACAGGAAACATTGCATATAAATTGGTTCAGAGGCTTGCTCATGCCGAAGCTATTGGTCCCGTCTTGCAGGGCATGGCAGCTCCAATAAATGATTTGTCGCGCGGTTGTTCTGTTAGCGATATAGTAGGTTTGGTTGCTATTACAGCTAATCAGGCTATTGGATAATATTTTAATGGCCGGGTTTTCCGGCTTTTTTTGTACAATAAAATTCCCTGAGCAGCCCGTCATAGCATCAGAAAGAAAAATTGAATTTTATTTGAATCAGGTTGTTGTTTGAAACTTGATTGTAGTTTAGAGAAAAACAAAACATAAATATAAAATGGCAGAAATTGTTGTTGAACCTATTGAAAGATACGCACTAAGTGCTAAAAACCGCGTAAAAACGCTATTTTCCAGAATTGGGGTTGTAGGATGTGGTAACGAAGGACAGAACATTGTTCGTATTGCGGCATGGCATGGCATAGAAGTGGTTTTTATTGAACTCAGTGAAGAAAAGATCCAGAATTCTTTGGATAATATCAGCAGAGAACTCGATAACCGGATTGAAAGCTGGGGACTTACTCCCGGTGAGAAAAGGGCTATCATGGGCCGTATAAAAGGATCACTTGACTTTAAAGATCTTGCTGGTTGTGATTTTGTAATTGAGGCTGTCAGGGCCGATGAAAAGACAGGTGTCAGAAGTATTGATGCTCGTAAAGATGTGTTTAACAAGATTGAGCAGGTGGTAGATCGAGAAGCCATTATTGCTACTAATGCCACAACTATTATCATTACTGAACTTGCCAGTGAGTTACAATATCCCGATCGTTGTGTCAGCCTTCACTTTTTCGTTACCTCTCCAGAGGCTCGCATTATTGAAGTTGTTAAAGGACTTTATACCACAGAAGATGTTTATAAAAAAGTTTGCACCTTCGTTAAACTGATTAACCGTGAGGTTATCCCTGTTGAAGAGAGTGCCGGCCTTGTGAGCATTCGTCTTTTTGTAACCCTTTTGAATGAGGCTTGCGAGGCATTGATGGAGGGGGTTGCAACTGCTGAAAATATCGATAAAACCACCATTATCGGTATGGGAATGCGTTTCGGACCATTTCAGATGGCTGATATTGTTGGACTCAATAAAGTTGAAAAGTGGATGGAAAATCTGTATGAAGAATTTGGTGGTCCTAAATACAAACCTTCGCCGCTCATAAAAAGACTTGTTCGTGCTAAGCGTTTAGGTGTTTCTACCGGACATGGCTTCTTTAAATATGATGCAAACGGGGATAAGATAAGTGAAAGTTCTTCGAAAGAAGCGTAATGATTTTTTTCAAAAATAAGTTGATGCTGCCATTTATAGTTGCAGCTTAAAACAATAATATACTTATGAAAATTTTAGTACTTAATTGCGGTAGCTCGTCAATTAAATATCAGTTGTTTAGTATGGTCGACTCCGAATGGGATGTATTGGCCAAAGGTGGTGTTGAAAAAGTCGGTCTCAAAGGCTCTTTTTTAAAGCATGAGAAACCATCAGGTGAGAAAGTATTACTTGAAGGGGAAATTCTCGATCATCAAACCGGAATTGATTATATTCTTGGCGTTTTGAACAGTGAACGTCATGGTTGTCTCAAAGATTTGAATGAGATTGATGCAGTAGGTCACCGTGTGGTTCATGGTGGTGAAATGTTTAACTCCAGTGTGTTTATCACCGATGAAGTGATTAAGAATATGGAGGAATGCATTGATCTTGCTCCATTGCATAATCCCCCTAATTTGAAAGGTATTGGTGCTATTTCTTCACTTTTACCTGATGTTCCCCAGGTTGGTGTTTTTGATACTGCTTTCCACCAAACCATGCCAAAACATGCCTACATGTATGGTTTACCTCAGGCATTGTATAAAAAATATGGTATCCGCCGATATGGTTTTCATGGTACAAGCCACAGGTTTGTTACTGGTCGGGCCTGTGAAATTTTGGACAGGGATTACAATACTCAGCGAATTATTAGCTGTCACCTTGGTAATGGTGCCTCAGTTGCTGCCATTAAAAACGGGAAATCAGTCGATACTTCCATGGGATTTACGCCAATCGAAGGCCTTATGATGGGAACCCGTTGTGGCGACCTTGATGTTGGTGCAGTGACTTACATTATGGACAAAGAAACCATCGGTACAAGATCTGCCTCTACACTCTTCAATAAGCACAGTGGAATGTTAGGAATTACCGGTATTTCATCGGACATGAGGGAGATTGAAGAAGCCGCTGATAAGGGTGATGACAATGCCATGCTGGGGATGAAAATGTATGACTATCGTATTAAGAAATACATCGGTGCATATGCAGCTGCCATGGGAGGTGTTGATATCCTGATTTTCACAGGAGGAATAGGTGAAAATGGTGATGTTACGCGTAAAGGTGTTTGTGAAGATCTGGAATTTCTGGGTATTGAGATTAATCACTCCAAAAATGACAATCTCAGAGGTAAGGAGATGGACATCAGTACTTCCGGAAGCAAAGTAAGGGTGATGGTAGTTCCTACAAATGAGGAATTAGTGATTGCTCAGGATACAAAGGGTATTGTTGAAGGTTTAGCCAATCTTTAATATTTGGTTGCCTGGTACGTAGATTTTATTCGACAAAAATATTTTAACACAAGCAGGTATGTTTAAACACCTTTCGGATCTTCAAACTTTGATAGATCCTGCCAGACCACCTAAAAAACTGGTTTTGGCAGTCTCACAGGATATTTTTTCTCTTAATGCTCTTCATAAAGCCTTTAAAGCGGGTTTTGTTCAGCCCATTCTGATTGGGGACAGAGAGGAAACCTTCAGCATAATCAATGAGAAAGGTTACGATTTTGATGGGGTTAAATTCATTGATGAGAAAAATCCTGAAAAGTGTGTCGAAATAGCCGTCAGAATGGTTAATGACGGAGAGGCAGACATCTTGATGAAAGGCAAAGTGCCTACACCTGTTTTGTTGAAAGGAGTTTTAAATAAAGAATGGGGGTTGCGTACCGGGCAATTATTGTCACACTTTGCATATTTTGAGGTGGCCACTTACCATAAACTAATTGCCGTCACTGATGTGGCCATGAATATTGCACCTAACCTCAAAGATAAGATCGGGATTCTTAATAACTCGGTAAAATATCTCAATACCCTTGGGATTGAAAAGCCCAAGGTTGCTGTTTTAGGTGCTATTGAAATGGTCAATGAAAGTATGCAGGCTACTACAGATGCGGCTCTCCTTAGTAAAATGAATCAGCGCGACCAGATAAAAAACTGTCTTGTGGATGGTCCTTTGGCATTTGACAATGCTGTAAGTTTTGAAAGTGCTCACCACAAAAACATAAAAAGTGAAGTGGCTGGTGATACTGATTTGCTTTTAATGCCTGATATTGAGGTGGGTAATGTGCTTTATAAAAGCCTGGTATTTTTTGCCAATGCTAAAGTTGCTTCTGTTATTTTGGGTGCATCTGCACCTATCGTGCTGACTTCACGAAGTGATACTGAAGAAAGTAAATTTAACAGCATTTTACTGGCGGCTCTGGCTTAATGTAATTTGCAGGGTATTGCCGGTTTTTGTTAATCAGCTTTGTTAGGTCTATAGATCCATATAATAAGTCAAATCCAAACAAAAAATCTATCTACGAATGGACAAGTTTAGAATTCTTGTAATTAATCCCGGTTCAACTTCGACCAAAATTGCAGTTTATGAGAATATTAAATCAATTCTCCTAAAAACACTACGGCACTCCTCAGAAGAAATTTCAAGGTTTCCGGATATTCCCAGCCAGTATGAGTTTCGCAAAGAAGCTATTTTAAATGAACTGATGGCCGCCGATATTGAAATCGATAAGATTAACGCAGTGGTTGGTCGAGGTGGACTTCTCAGGCCCATCCCATCAGGGGTTTATGAAGTCAATGAAAATATGAAAAACGACCTGAAAAACCGGAGTGGTAAGCAGCAGCATGCCAGTAATCTGGGAGGACTAATTGCAGATGATATTGCCCGGAGTTTGCCTGATGCAAGGGCTTTTATTGCAGATCCTGTAGTTGTAGATGAACTTCAGGATGTCGCCAGAATTACCGGTCACCCCGATTTGCCACGGCAATCAATTTTTCATGCCTTGAATCAAAAAGCGGTTGCCCGTAACTATGCTCGCTCTGCTGAAAAGAAATATGAGGACTTGAATCTTATTGTAGCGCATTTGGGAGGCGGTATCTCCGTTGGAACTCATAAGAAAGGGAATGTGATAGACGTAAACAATGCACTGGATGGATACGGACCGTTTTCGCCCGAAAGAGCCGGAACTCTGCCATCCGGAGGTCTCGTGGACATGTGTTTTAGCGGCAGATACACCCACGATGAGATGCGAAAAATGGTGACCGGTAAAGGTGGCTTGATGGCACATCTGGGTACCAATCAGGCGCATGAAGTGGAGGAAATGGCGCTTAAGGGAGATAAAAAGGCAGATCTTGTTTTACATGCCATGGCTTATCAGGTAGGTAAAACGATTGGAGGTTGTCTGGCAGTTCTGCAGGGTGAAGTGGATGCGGTATTAATCACTGGCGGAATGGCTCAGAATAACACAGTAGTAGGTTATATTCGTCGGTATGTCGACTGGATTGGTAATATAAAAATATATCCTGGGGAAGATGAAATGTCAGCTCTTGCCATGAATGCTTTGGAGGTATTAAGTGGAGAGAGGGAATGCAAAGTATATTGAACCGAAATGAAAACTTTTTTGCATAAATAGGGTTATCCTGCCATAATTTGTTTTATCGCGGGGTAACTTTTTTATGCTTTTCCGTTTTTTACTAAGGCAATTTAACTGATATTGAATGAACAGGCTTTTCTTTTTTGCAATTTTTATTTGTTTCGGTCTTGAGGTTTCAGGGCAGATTGGGCACGGAGGTATACCCTCGGGTTTACAAGGGCAATATAATAGTCTGATCATGACTGAAAAGGGCAGAGTAGATTTTGCCCCGCCTCCGGCTTCGGTAATTGCCGAGAATAGTTATCGTGATGAAAAAGGAAGGCCACTTCAGTTTGCTTTTCCTAATTTTGTAAAACTCTCACCCCATAATTCAGGCGAAACGACAGTCATGGACGATGGAAGGCTTCTGTGGCAGCTTAGGATTAAATCTGAAGGAGCTTATTCCATAAATCTGATATTTGATGAATTCTTTCTTTCCCGCGGTGACTCGGTCTTTATTTACAATCCTTCCGGTGACTTTGTTATAGGTGCCCTTACACACCAAAACAATAAGAAGTGGGGTGGACTTGCGACTGCTCCTGTGCCAGGAGATGAAGTGATTGTTGAGTGGCGTGGAACAAATTCTTTGCGTGAGGGGACCCGTATTATGATAGGTGCTGTGAATCATGATTATCTCAATATTTACAAATATCTGAATGCGGGAATAGGGGAGTTTGGAGCCAGTGGATCATGTCATTCAGATTTAACATGCTCCGAAAATGGCACTTATGTCCTGAATGGAAGATCAGTTTGCCAGGTAATTGTGGGAGGTACAGAGTATTGTTCCGGTACCCTTATGAATAACAGTAACAATGATGGAATTCCTTATGTCTTAACCGCAGGACATTGCTTGGGATCTCAACTGTCGCCGGAATCTGTTGTATTCATCTTTAACTATGAGGTTCCATCTTGTCAAACCCAAATACAGGGTTCAATGTCACAAAGTATTTCCGGGTCTTATTTGCGTGCTTTTGCAGACCAACTGGACTTTGCTCTTCTTGAAATGTCAGATTATCCACCGGAGTATTTCCGTGCTTATTATTCGGGATGGGATATAAATGAAACGCATTCCTCTATTGCACATTCTATTCATCACCCCAGTGGCGATGTCAAAAAACTGGCGGTATCTCTTTCTAATCCGGAAAATGCAACTTTTAATGCCAATTCAGTATTTGGAAATTCATTTGAGCCCAATTCACATTGGCGTATAGCTGAATGGAATGAGGGAACCACTGAAGGAGGCTCGTCGGGATGCGGACTGTTTGATGAAGATGGCCAAACAATCGGTTTGTTATCCGGCGGTTCTGCCACATGCAGTAATCCGGTTAATGATTACTTTGTGCGGTTAAATAAGATATGGGATTTTTTGCCATATGATACTGCCAGGGTCGATGTTTGGCTAAACCCTTCCGGTGATGGGCGTTCCATCCAGGCAGGTTACGATCCAAACAATGCCACCTTATTACGGTTTTCCCATTTCCCGAATGGCGGTATTCCTCAATTGGTTTCTGTAAATGGGGGATATGGGAAATATACCGGTCCAAATTCTCTCCAAATTACAGATGTTGCTGAAAGATATAATGAATTAGCTTCGGGAGTGATTTATGGTGTTTTTTTAATGCCGGGAGAAAATATTGTTAACGGAAGTGGCCACGTGACTATCAAAATATGGTCAGGTGTTGATAGTCCCCAGCTTCTTATTGAAGAGAAATCAGGTGTCGTAATTCAGGGAAGTACCGATAAGGAAGTCCTGGTCTTGTTTGATGAACCGGTAAGGTTTTCGGGTCCGTTTTTTGTTGGTTACGAAATAGATAATACAGCTCCTGTGGATGACTTTGCGGTTTATCAGGCACCAATTTCGGAGGGTGATAATTCATTGTTCTTAAATGATCCTGCTACAGGTTGGCAGAGTTATGAAGACTTGACTGGCAATGGTTCCGCTATTTTATGGATGGAACCCCTTGTTGGAGAAATCGTTTTCACCGATTCAAGTGACATCGATTTTTCTTCTTTAGAACTGGTTTTGGGGCCCAATCCAGTATCTAATTTAATCAATTTTCGTTATCACCGGGATGGGGAAGGACTCGTTTCAGTTTTCGATCTTGCCGGGCGCAAAATATTTTCAAGCTACGTTGGAATCTTTAACAACAGAGGCGTACTTGAATTTGAGCATTCTTTGATGCGCGGGGTTTACTTTCTTCAGCTTGAAATCGAAGGCGAGAAAGTTGTGAAGAAGTTTATTTGGTAAGCCAACAGGAGCGTTTTTGTGGTGATCTTTTGAAAAGGACTCCAAGTGTCAAGTCAAGTGTAGAATGTCGGGTAAGCCGCCGCTATTTTTCACCTTGTGCAAATCAACAAAAAAGTAAGCATAGCTGTAGCTACGTGAGTCTTTTTTTGAGAAGCACAAGGTAGAAAGAGCAAGGCTTGGGCCGTCAGACTATGCTTGACTTGACACTAGTATTGGATTGATATAAAAACGCCCAAATTTGGTGTGCTTCAGGCCAAATTTGGGCGTTTTGTTTGTGAATTTGTTGTGCTTTTAGATGAATGTGAAAGAAATTAGTTCAAAATTTTGATATTATCAATGCAAAACATTTCAGGTGTGATCATTTCTCCATCTTGATTGTTCCTGCTTGAAGAAATGGAAAACTGAACCTTATTTACAGCATTGAGTTCACTAAGGTCGATTTCTGTCCACTCCTTTACAATATAGTCTCTTTTGTTATTCTCAAAGCGATAATCTGCAAGATAAAATTGTATCTTCCCTGTAATGTTTCCAACTGAATTTATCCCTGTTAATGTAACTTTACACCAATCAGGATCTGAGCTTGTGCTTCCACCCATTCTCTCGAAATCATCAGTACCGAACCTCAGCATATAATAGGCCAAATTAGTATTGTTGATTTCCAGTGATTTTAGCTCATGGTCATCATCGTCCGAAAATTGCATGGTTGGGATGAATTCAGCGGCGTCGTTTGGCTGACTTATCAATCCAAAGATGTTATCACTGTTTACTCCATTGTATGTGCTAAATACCTGAATGGACTCCGGTTCAGATGAATTACTTTGTATGTTGCTGTAGCCAAATCCCTGCCAGGTTTCATTATTCTGATAATTATTTGGAAAGAAAACCTCTCTGTGTGTAAAACCATCAATGGCCGTTTCTCCAATCCAAAAAGTATCTGTTTTCTCTGTTAGCTGTAAGTTTTCAAAATCAGCGAGAACAATCACATCCACCGGAATGGTCATTGAATCTGCTCCATTTGGGGTGGTTACTCTGAATAAATACTCAATCGACCCAAGTTGAGTGGCTGAGTCCAAAAGAAATTGTTCATTGGTGTTTAAAATTTCACCATTCTTTTCCCATTGGTAAGAAGCATCAAAATTATAAGTTATTCTGGGTTCCAGTTTTATAGTATCGCCAAGACTAACTTCAATTTCATTTCCTTCTCCTGCCAGAAATATTTCAGGGGGTGGAATATTCTTTTTCTGATCTGAACAGGCTCCAAAAACTACTGAAAAAGCCAATATTTTTCCAATAGATGAAAGACCATTGCCTTTAAGTATTGTTTTGAACATAGATTTGCTAAACTAGGATGGTTTTGATAAAAACTACAATGAAATTAACTCATGGCAGTTGCTATTTTTGACTTTTTAGATAATGGTCTATGAAACCGGGCAGGTCTTCTACAGCGATCCGTTTTCCTACTATTTTTTTGTCTTCTCCCAGAACATAAATCATTGGGGTGCTTTTAATGTCATAGTATTCCCTGAATTCAGTGTGCCGATATGGATCCCAAACATTAATGAAGTCATACAACTCATGTTCTTCAATGAATTTTCCCCATTCGGGCTGGTTTCCTTGTGTATATATGGCAAATACTTCAACACCTTTATCCATGAGCTTTTCATGGTATATATCATTTAATTTGGGGATGGCTTTCTTGCAATGCCCGCAATCGGTCTCCCAAAAGACAAGTACTGTTGCAGGTGCCACAATTTCGTGCAAACGGTGAAATTGTCCTTTGTAATCCTGCATTTTAAGATCATGGGCTTTATTTCCTAATAACGTTGGTTTGATCTCTTTTACACGGGTTTCAAGTTTTTCCAGAAACTCTTCATCCGCCCAGTCAGCCTCTCCTGATAAATAATACTTTTCCGCCAGGCCAACCAGTAACCTATCCATTCCCATGATTTGGCTGTCGTTAGCAAAATTAAAGAGGTAGGAAACAAGAAAACGAAACATCTCATCATCGGGTCTTGATTGCTCAATGATTTCAATACTTTCTTTGAGCAGTGTATCCGGAATTTGAGGTAAAACGGAGGAAAAATAATTCTCCAGCTTACGCGCAAAAAACGGGGTTCTTAAAAACCTGTTGTCCGATAAGTCCAAATTCTCGAAGTAATGATTTTTGTAATAATTGTATTTTTTTATTCTAATAACGGAATCTGAATTTGTCATACTTTCCGGAGCTTCAAACTCTGGTATTTCGACTTCCTGGATGCCCTTAAGAAAGACTGCAAGCATTGTTTCGGGGTTTTCTCCAATGAGTTGCTCCCATTTTTCTTTCACTTTTTCATTTATGTCCTGAAGTTGAGCCTGTAATTGCTTCCCTTCCGAAGTTTTAGGACCTGCTTCCTGCAGTTTCTGCTGAAGGGATTTGGCCTCATCCTGACGAGCCATGATGAATTTTTGGTATTCGTTGAATTTTTTGGTTTGTTCAGCTCCCTGTACAGACATTGATCTTACTAAATTTGCGGTTTCGGCCGATACAGTGAATTGCTGGTCATCCCCGATAAGCAGGTCAAAGTAATTTTTGCTTGGAAGGTAAACCACATAAATACCTTCGGGAAGAGGTTCTTCTCCTTCAAATACAGCCCTGCCATTATCATTAATTTGAGTCGTGTCATCAACATACATGCGCTGATTAAAGTAATGCCCCAGAATCAGAGAAGTATCCTTCAGGGCATCAATCGTTATCTCAATGTTATAACCTTTAGTCTGTTGATTTTCCTGGGCAACCAAATTATTTGCAAAGGATAAAAGGAAGCAAAGCAGACTAAATAAAAATATATTTCTCATTACAATAGATCGTTAGATTTTTAGATACAAGATTTAAGAGGAACCATGTTATACTAATAACCAAAGCTTTGAAGTAACCATGTGTGTAATTCCAAGAATTAGATTTATAGTATTCTACAAAAGTTTAACGGAGTATTATCATTCGGTTCTGTTTTTTACAATTTCGAAAAAATTTATACCGTGGCTGTTTTCGATTCAAGCCATGTCCTTTCTTCCTCGTTAAGTGCAGGAGATAATTTTTCACAGACTTTTTTATGATAATCGTTAATCCATGCTTTTTCTTCCGAATTAAGTATTTCACTTTTTATTAAAGAAACATCTATGGGACAAAGCGTCAATGTCTCAAATTCAAAAAATGTGCCGAAATCAGAATCTCCTGCTTCTTTGGTTAAAACCAGGTTTTCGATGCGAATTCCGTATTCCATTGGGCGGTATAATCCTGGTTCATTTGAAGTAATCATTCCTTTTTCCATAAGGACTCCATTGTCTTGGGGCCTAATGCTTTGAGGGCCCTCATGTACATTGAGGAAATATCCGATTCCATGTCCGGTTCCATGTCCGAAATTGAGCCTTTCATTCCATAAAGGCTGACGTGCCAGTGCATCTAAATGTACGCCTCTTGTGCCTGATGGGAAAACAGCTTTGGCCAGTGCTATATGACCTTTTAAAACCAGGGTGTAGTCTTTCATTACCTGATCCCTGACAGGGCCTAATGCAATTGTTCTTGTCAGGTCTGTGGTTCCTGTTGGATATTGCCCCCCGGAATCAACCAGATAAATCCCTTTGGGTTTGAGAGGGGTGTCAGATTCGGGTGAAACATTGTAGTGAACAATTGCACCATGTGCGCCATACCCTGAAATTGTGCTGAAAGATTCACCTTTAAAATCCGGATTTTCATTTCGGAAATCATATAGCCTTTTGGCAGCCGACAATTCACTTACATTGCCTTTGGGAACTTCCTCCTCCAGCCATTTAAGAAATTTGACCATGGCCACACCATCATTAATCATGGTTTTCTTGATATTTGCAACCTCGGTGTTATTTTTTATCGACTTCAGATGGGTAATGATTCCTGTTCCTTCAACTTTGGGTATTGAAGATGGAATAGCTGAAAAAAGGGCCCAATTGTTGCGGTTTGGATCAATATATACAGTGGCGTGATCTGGTAACTCCTTTAAATGAGAATAGACATCGTTGTACAAATTAACCCGGATGTTGTCGTTGGACAACTGTTTCCCGATTGAGGTAGTTAGTTTATTGGGGTTGATAAAAAGCGAAACATAATCTTGAGAGATAATAAGGTATGCATGGAATACAGGATTGTAGGAAATGTCGGTTCCTCTAAGGTTCATTACCCAGGCAATTTCATCCAGCGCCCCGGTTACATAATGTGTTGCGTTTTTTACTCGAAGATTGTTTCTGACTGTTTCAATTTTTTCTTTCCGGGTTTTTCCTGCCAGAGTAGCAGGAAAATCCAATACAGGATTATCAGGAATTCCGGGTTGAGTATTCCAGACATCTTCGGGAAGTGAGTAACGGGTTTCCAGTTGAATTTGCTTTTGACGCAGGGTCCGGCTCATAGACCTTACTTTTTGGGCCGAAAAGCAAGTCCCGTTAATAGCTACTTTGCTTCCGGGAGATAGTTGAGCGGTAATCCATTCAATATAATCCGGAACATCCGGTAAGCCTTCTTTAACGAGTTTTACTCCTGTTCCTGCAAGTTGTTCTTCTGCCTGGAGGTAATATCTGGAATCTGTCCATAAATAAGCTCCATCTCCCCCCACAATAAGGGTGCCGGCAGAACCTGTAAATCCGCATAAATAATCCCTGACTTTCCAATGATCAGATAGATATTCACTTATGTGAGCATCACTTCCGGGAATGATACAAACATCAATCCCTTCAGAGGCCATTTTAGTACGTAATTCCTGTATTCGCTCTGAATAGTCTGGCATATCTTAATTTTTTTATTCTTCGATTATTATTTCTGCGTTTTCATTAAATAACACTATTGAGGCTTCACTTTGTTCATTGTTGATCGTACCGGAAAATGAAATTTTATCAAGTTCCCGGATTATCCTGAAGTTTTTGGCGGCATAGTGCCTGAACTGCCCGTTAGTTACTTCACCGTGAAGCGTGTAAGAGAGATTATTTGGCAAGGACAGATTAATTGGAGCATTGTTGTTGAAAATTGATAATTCTTTGAGGGTTGAAGATACAGATGAAATAATTAAAAGGCCATTTGCAATTTCAATATCACCGGTATCAGACAGGTTTTTTATGGAGGTGAAACAGAAATCCCCTTTTAAAGATAATCTTTTGATACTGCCAATACTAAAACGTGATGTGCTGGTTTTGATTTTAATTTTCCCCGCATTGAGAAGGTCAATTTGACAATATTTTCCGGATATTTCTCCGTCAATGATAGATTTAGTTTGGGCATTGACATTGTATAGATCCAATTTTGCATTTCTGATATTTACAAACTCAGCATCAACAAAGGAAAGATCGCAATTTAAACTGTCAATGGTTGCAATGCCTTTTTGCACTAACTGGCCGTATTCCAATTTTATGGTTTGATTTCCGGAAATTGAATTAATAGAGATGTCGCCAAACCGGTTTTTTATATCCAAAGCTTTTTGAGCAGGCATTTGGATGTCATAGTGAATGCTGAAAGGGTGGTTTGGTTGAAAACTATCTCCAAAATCAGTCCTTAAGTATAGATTCTGGCCACGTTCGCTTTTTCTGATATTTATTTTGTCCAAAATTTCAGAAGCAAATTCCTCTTCTGTCCCCTTTACAGAAATAAGAATTTTTACCTGGAACGTGTCTGCAGTGTTTGCAGATATCGTAATATTGCCATGCTCGTTGTTTACTTCAATGCCGGAGAATTGTTTTCCCGGAAAAACAAAGTTTTCCCTTTTTGTATAATCGTTAAGATTATCGTTTTGGGCATTAACGATTTCTGGAAGGTTAAAAGAAATCAGGCTAATAAAAATGAATAAAATGTATTTCATAGGAGTTATATGTTCTTCTGATGTTTTTGTACATTAAGAATTATTTATGTGTCTTTGCCGGGACTTAAACCTGTTTCTATATGAACATCACTGTTCCCGGAAAAAATGACCTTCTTAGGATTGTAAGACATAAACGCAGACGATGTCAAATTTTTTATAACAATACTCCGTTAAACTTTGGTAATGCACTGCAAGCCAGTGATTTGTATTTGCAGGCGTTTATTTGTTAAAATACAGAATATAAATATTTTACAAATCATCTTACATCTTACCTGTCTGCCGTCAGGCAGATATCTAAAATTCTAACGATCTATAGTAATAAAGTAATCTTTTAAATTACTGCAAAAGTCACCCATCGCCATTTGCATACATTATTCTGCTAAAATAATGAAAAAGCAGTGAAAGGGAAATAACCGAGCTGTTCTGATAAATAAAAAAAAGTTTAACTGCTTCGTATTATGAATTATTGTTGCCACCGTTTTTGGAATTATAATGGTTGATAAAAAAAATCAAAGAATGGTAATTTCCATTATACACCGTAAATAAGGATTGCTTTTTAATTTAGACCTTTTTATTTTTAACAAGATAAGGCTAATTCGGGGAAAAGGGAGGGGATATAAGAGGTTAATACCTGATCATACATCCTTTTTTTTAGGTCGGTTATCGTTCGAAAATGGTATGATCGTCAAAACCATGGCGATTTTGAAATCTTATTAACGATTTCGGGCGTATTAACAAAAACAAAGCAAAAAAGGAAAGATGATTAAAGAGCAGCAACTGGTAAAGGCCCTGGATAATTCGGAGGGTATAATCGTGATAACTGATTCTGAAGGACACATTTTATTTGTCAATAAAACCTTCGAAAAAATATATGGCTACACTAGGGATGAAGTTACAGGTAAAAGGCCCTCTATATTAAAAAGCGGCTTTCATTCTAAAGCTTTTTATCAAGACTTGTGGGCAACAATTTCCTCCGGGAAGAGTTGGAATGGGGATTTAATAAATCGTTCCCGAAGCGGAGAACTTATTGTGGAAAAGGCCTCAATTTCACCAATTTTTTCCGATGATGAGGACAAAATTACCGGATATGTTGCAGTCAAACATAATATCTCCGAGAAAAAACGTCTCAAGGAACAACTGGAGGCCAAAGAGCAATTATTTGAGAAGCTTTTTGAAAATTCCCCGGTGGGAATTTTTGTAATGGAAGCGTTGGAGTCTGAAAATGAAATATATGACTTCCAGATAAAACGTGCCAATTTGAGGTCTTCCGTTATTTTCAACCGAATTTCTTTTATTGATTGCAACCTATCCTTTATTCTTGGGAATATTAATATCCGGCGTATTCTGCAACAACATAAAACCATTCAGCAGGGGGAGTTGGTTTTTGAGTGGAATAGTGTTCTTAAAGATAAAATAATTGAGTTCAAGTTGTTTAGCCTGGGAACCAGTCAATATTGTTTGTTAGCCAGTGATATCAGTTCTCAGCTGGAGATGGAGAGAAAACTGAAGAAAAGTGAAGCTCATTTGCGGGAGTTAAATGAAACCAAAGATAAAATTTTCAGTATTATTGCTCATGATCTGCGGAGTCCTTTTCAGGCTATTATTGGTTTTGCCACACTGCTTAATGACGGGATGGGCAATAGTTCCATTGAAGAACTCAAGGATATGTCGGCTCAGATTACGGATGTGTCCGAAAAAACGTACAAACTACTTGATGATCTGCTTACATGGTCCAAATCCCAGCTTGGACAGCTTTCCCCGGTTTTGGTTTCCCTAAACCTCTATGAGCTGGTTGAGAAGGTTATGGGGCAAATGTCTATGCTGGCAAATAAGAAAAAAATTGAATTGGTTAACGGGATCAACAAAGATATTGCCCTCACTCTGGATAAGGATATGTTAGAATTTGTGATACGTAATTTGGTTCACAATGGTATAAAGTTTACCAATATTGGAGGGGAGGTTAAATGCTATTCCTCAATTGAAGACGATAACGTATTTATACATGTTAAGGATACAGGAATTGGCATACAACAAGCCAAGCAAAAAGGGATTTTTTCTCTTTCCGGAAATTTGTCTACCAATGGTACCAGTGAAGAGGCCGGAACAGGCTTGGGGCTTATGCTTTCTCGCGAGATGGTGGAGCTAAATGAGGGGCAAATAAGTTTGGAAAGCAATCCCGGAGAAGGTTCTTGTTTTACTCTTTCTTTTAAACGCCACTAAATTGTTATTCCCTTAGGCAATGAGGAAGCAACCTAAAACCACTTTTTTCGCCTGAAGTAAATCACCATTACAATGGCCACTAAAATCATTGCTAGCCAAATCATTGGATAACCATACTTCCAGGATAATTCAGGCATGTTTTGAAAGTTCATTCCATAAATACCAGCCATGAAAGTAAGGGGAATAAAGATGGTGGCCACAATGGTCAGTACTTTCATTACTTCATTCATCCGGTGTCCCTGGTATGAAAAAAACAGGTTTGTTGATCCTTCTGCGCGAGTGAGGTTAATATCTGTTTCATCAATCAACAGAAGAAGCTGGTCTTTTAAGTCTGAGAAATAAGGGATAGTGGAATTTTTGATTTGTTCTGTTTGACCCTTTTCTGTAGTTACAATTGCCTCTTTTAAAGGGATGATGGCTTTTCTAATGGAGAAAAGGTTACGTTTTAAATCTTCCAGCTTAACAATGTATTCAGGCTTTGGCTCTTTCATGATAAGAGAAGGTAGTTCTTCGAGTTCGCTTTCCATTCGCTCAAGCGTGGAATAACAATTCCCTGTAATGGCATCCAACAGGAGATATAGTAAGAAATCGGCTCCGTTTTTTCTCACCAAACCTTTGTTTTCCCTGATTCGTCCCCTGATGTGCTCAAAATGATCTCCTATTTTTTCCTGAAATGAAAGCAAAACATTGCCTTTTAGAACAAAGCTGATGTTCTCTGATTCGACATTGCCTTGTTCTGAAGGCAAAATCGATTTGACAGAAAAATAGAGAAAATCGGGGTGTATGTCAATTTTTGGTCTTTGTGTTGTATCAACAATATCTTGTATTACCAGATTGTCAATAAAGAATTTGGATGCAATTCTTCGGATTAACTCAGTGTCATGGATGCCATGAATGTTAATCCATGTTACTTCATGACTTTTTTCGTCAACAATTTCTTCTATTTTGCTGAAATCACCTTTGGTGGCAAATTCGCGGACATTTCTTTTGTCGTAATTGAAGATCTGAATTGACGGTATGTCAAGAAACTTTTGCCCCACAAATTGTATGCGGGGCTCAACCAGCCTTCTTTGTAAGTGAAACCTGGGCTTAATCATTTCTTGCTGGCTTTGAGTTCCTGTGTAAGGGCAACCATTTTTATGGCAGTAATTGCACCTTCGTCTCCTTTATTTCCGTGCTTGCCACCGGCCCTGTCTAATGCCTGTTGTTGGTTGTCGGTGGTTAAAACCCCAAAAATTACAGGAATTTTGTGTTTGACGTTCAGCTCTGTAATACCTTGGGTTACACCCTGACAAACATAATCAAAGTGAGGGGTATCCCCTTTAATAACACAGCCCAGGCAAATTATGGCATCTACATCGGTGTGTTTGATGAATTGCCTGGCTCCGTGTGTGAGTTCAAAACTTCCAGGTACATGTGCTACTAAAATGTTTTCAGCTTTGGCTCCATGTTTTTCCAGAGTGGAGTAGGCTCCGTTCATTAGTTCTTCAGTAACATCGGGGTTCCATTCAGAAACCACAATCCCAAACTTCATTTTTTCTGCTGATGCAACTAGTGAGGCATCATATTCTGAGAGATTTTTAAGATTTGTAGCCATATCTAAGTGTTTAAATTAAAAAAGGTTGCCTGTGCTGACAACCTTTAATATAATGAATTCAAAAACATTTGACAAAATTGAGTTTCCGATTTGAAAAGTTATCCGGAAATCTTAACTCTGGTAATATATTTGTCAATTTGACGAGCTTCGAAGCTGTTCTCGTATTCCTCTTTGATTTTGGTATAAGTCTCTAATGCATTTTCATTCTGACCAGCTTCTTCGTAAAGAAGTCCAAGCTTAAACAGATAAAGAGGTGCTACAAGTTCGTTGTCAAGGCTTGAAGCTTTTTTATACCATGCAATGGCTTCTTCTGTATCTCCCATCTCAAGGTATGCATCACCGGTTGCCCCTTGTGCCGTAGCATTTAAAACGGGCTCTTCGGTAGAAAAGTCTTTTAAATAATCAATGGCTTCTTCGTAATTTTCCAGATTTAGGTAACAAACGCCCGCATAATATTCTGCCAATTCGCCAACATCAGTTGCACCATATTGGTCTATTACATCCAAAAAGCCCAGATTCATTCCGTCCCCATTTAGTGCGAGGTTGAAACTATCGGTTTGGAAATATTGCTGAGCCTGGAATACCTTTTCCTGAGCTTCTTTTTGAAGTGGTTGCATGTACAGCTTTTTAAAAGCCCAGTAGCCGCCTACAATAATAATCAGGGCAATTGCTGCAAAACTGATCAGCTTTTGGTTGTCTTCAATAAATTGTTCGGTTTTAGTCAATGCCGATTCAACATTCTCAAAGCTGTCTTCGTGTTGTTGGTTCTTTGCCATATCTTATTCGAATTTTTTTTCGTAGGCAAATGTAATTCTTTTCAATATTATTCAAAACAGGGTTTGATAAATTTTTTGTAAAGAGGCCTGTTTCTCTTTTCCGATTGATTACTTTTGTCCTTCAGAAAAACAAAATGGTTATTGATCTCATAGATCTGTTTTCTCTGATCTTGTTTTTCCGGTTTACTTTTTTGTATATGTATTTGAAGCATCTTAACATACTGAATTACAAGAATATTTCGCAAGCTGAGTTACCTTTTTGTGATGGTATCAATTGTTTTGTCGGACCTAATGGAGCCGGAAAGACAAACTTGCTGGATGCTGTTTATTATCTCTCCTTCTGCAAAAGTTATTTTAACTCTGTTGATAGTCAGAATATTTGTCATAGTGAGGACTTTTTTGTGATTCAGGGAGGATTTGATCGAAGCGACAGTGATGAACAGATTTATGTAGCGTTAAAACGAAATCAAAAGAAACAGTTTAAGAGAAACAAGAAAGAATATTCAAGGCTTTCCGAGCATATTGGTTTACTTCCCCTGGTAATGATTTCACCATCTGATGAAAGGTTGATTGTAGAAGGGAGCGACCAGCGACGAAAGTACATTGATAGCGTTGTTTCTCAGTATGATAAATCTTACCTGGAAAAGATTATCCGTTATAACAGGGCTCTGCTACAGCGAAACACTTTGCTAAAAAAAAGTGACAGGCTTAACTCCGGATTGAACGCACAATTGGATGTCTGGGATGAACAAATGGTTTTATTGGGGGAAAAAATATTCGATGAACGTACTGCTTTTATTGAGCAGTTGGTGCCTGTTTTTAGGGATTTTTATGAGCATATTTGTGGAGGGCATGAGGCTGTAGATATAGTTTATATCTCGCATTTTCAAAAAGGGGACGTTCTTGAAATGTTGCGTGAAAACCGTGAGAGAGATGTGATTTTAGGATATACAACCAAAGGTGCTCACAAGGATGATTTGCAATTTCTTTTAAGTGGAAAGGCCGTTAAAAGAGAAGGCTCTCAAGGTCAAAAGAAATCTTTTCTTATTGCTTTGAAATTGGCACAATATGAGTTTCTTTCCCGCTTTAACGGCTTTGGCCCTATTTTGCTTTTGGATGATGTTTTTGATAAGCTTGACCAGGAGAGAGGAAACCGATTGATTCAGCTTGTATCACAAGATCGATTTCGTCAAATCTTTATTACCGATACTCAGAAAAAACGCCTTGGAGAGATTGTCGAAAAAACAGGCAAAGAAAATCGCTTTTTCGAAGTGGTGGATGGTGCCGTGAAAATTCAGGAATAATGTATTACAGAAAAAAGGATAACAGGAAAAAATCTGTCCAGCCTCTGGAGGATATATTGAAAGAAATTGTCGGAAAACCGTCTATCTCCAAGGGCATATATCATTCACGTATTCCAAAAGCCTGGAAGGAAGTAATGGGACCCTCTGTTGCCCGTGTGACGAAAAATGTTTGGTTCCGTGAAGGGGTGGTTTATGTTACGCTTCACAGCAGCATTATCCGAAATGAATTACTGATGCATCGGGATAAAATTGTGAGCAATTTAAACGATTATATCGGTCAGCCCGTGGTTAAGCAGTTGGTGCTCAGGTAGTGTGTCTTGGTCTTTTTCCGTTGCCCTGGTAGCCGGGCTGTTTCACGAATCAATCTCTTTTACTTCCACAAGGATTTTTCCTTCTTTTACAACATCATCCTCCTTCACATTAACATTGGTTACAATCCCGTTTATTGGCGATTTCAGTTCATTTTCCATCTTCATTGCTGATAAAACCACCAGGTTTTGATTTTCTTTAACAGGATCTCCGGGAGCAACTTTGATAGATAAAACTTTTCCGGGAATAGGTGCCCTGACTTTTTCATTCTTATTTCCACGCTTCTTACCACTGTTGGCGAGGGGTGTTGCAGGAGCTATCTCAATATTGAAAGATTGGTATTGTGTATTTACGGTATAGAAATCTTTCTGCTCGCTTTTAATTATCTCCATGTTGTGGCTGTTTCCATTATGAATGACAGAATACACCCCGTGCTCAACTTTTTCTATGTCAAGAGAATACTCCCGGCCTCCAATGGCTACCTGAAGAATAGGTCCCTCACGCTTAATGACTTTTATTTCTTCCTGATGTTTACCGTTTTTGGCAATTACTTTCATATGATATTTTTTGGCAATTATTAACCTCTCAAATTAAGAAGCTCATCAATCACTTGTGTTGTTTTTAATAGATAGCTTAGTTTTCGGTCTAAAAGGGATTGAACCTGTGCAGACGACCATACTCTTTCCAGTTAGATTTTTGATATTGATGAGTAGTGAACTTTAGTCTCTTGTCAGTATTGGATTGATGATCAACATAGGCCATGATCATTGCCAAATCTTCACATTCCTGTTGACATTTTTCCCCTTTTAATAAATAATCTTCATTATTGGCAATGAAATGCGTATCATACTTCCCTTCTCTAAATTCAGGAGTGTTCATTATACGTTCCAGAAACTGAATGTTTGTTTTAACGCCTGTGATTTTGTATTCGTAAAGGGCTCTTTTCATGCGTTCAACGGCTTCCTCCCGGTTTTGGGCCCAGATAATAAGTTTGGAGATCATGGGGTCGTAGAAGACGGTTATGTCATAGCCTTCATAAATGTATCCATCGGTTCTTACACCAAGGCCAAGGGGCTCAGTTATGTGTAACACTCTGCCAGCACCTGGCATAAAATTATTGTCCGGGTCTTCAGCGTAAATTCTGCATTCAATGGCATGTCCCAGTTTACGGATATCTTGTTGTTTAAATGCCAGAGGTTCTCCATTTGCAATTCTTATTTGGGCTTTTACAAGATCAACGCCGGTAGTGCGTTCGGTGATGGGATGTTCTACCTGAAGACGTGTGTTCATTTCGAGAAAGTAGAAATTCATATCGGCATCAACCAGAAACTCAACAGTTCCGGCCCCGGCATATTTTACTGAGGCGGCTGCAGCAACAGCCCTGTCGGTCATTGCCTTTCTGACTTCCTCGGTGATGAAAGGGGAAGGGGTTTCTTCAACTACTTTTTGATGTCTTCTTTGCACAGAACATTCACGTTCAAAAAGATGTACCACATTGCCATGTTCATCTCCCAGAATCTGCACCTCGATGTGATGTGGGGATTTAAGATACTTTTCTATGTAAACAGCGTCATCTCCAAAGGCATTTAAGGCTTCCGACTTTGCTCTTTTTATTGCATCATTCAGCTCTTCCTTGCTCTCAACAAACCTCATTCCTTTACCTCCGCCACCAGCAGAAGCTTTTATCATTATGGGGTATCCTGTTTTTTCAGCAATTTTTTGATTTTCTTCATCGTCGTCTGACAGTTTATCAGATCCCGGAACAACAGGAACTCCGGCTTTAATCATTAGTTCCCTGGCTTTCATTTTATCTCCCATGGTACGAATCGCTTCAGCTTCAGGACCAATGAAGATTAAGCCTGCCTGACGGACTTTCTCTGCAAATTCTGCATTTTCTGAAAGGAAACCATAGCCTGGGTGAATGGCGTCAACCTCACTCTTTTTTGCAATCTCAAGAATTTTTGGAATGTTCAGGTAGCTTTGTCCGGAAGGCCCCGGACCAACAAGCCATGCTTCATCTGCATAGCGAACATGCATAGATGTTCGGTCCGGTTCTGAATAAATGGCAACACTTCTGATCCCGGATTCCCTGCAGGAGCGAATGATGCGCACAGCAATTTCACCTCGGTTGGCAACAAGAATTTTACGAATCATAGGAAAGGCATGTATTTAAATTTGGTTCAACATTGTTAACAATTTGAAGTAATTTAGGTTCAAAAAGGCTAGTTGAGATGGTTGGTTAGGTCTTTTGAATATTGGTTTTGAAGAACCGTTCTCAAAATAAGAGGAAAAGGGTATCCGTGTAATTAAGAATAAGTATAAATAGGTCTTTATAGGTGCATTTATTAAACCAAAACAAGGCATATAACCTTATATTGCAAAAAAATAATTTTAAAAGTCTATAACTATGCTGAACAAGAAAGTTGAAAAGAAGCTTGTAGAGCAAATTGAAAAAGAAGGATACTCATCAAGTCTTTATTTGGCTATGGCCAGTTGGGCTGAGAATAATGGTCTTGAGGGTACTGCACAATGGATGTATGCTCAATCTGATGAGGAGCGTATGCACATGCTTAAGATTGTGAAATATGTTAATGAAAGAGGAGGACAAGCAGTTATTAGTTCTTTTGACCGTCCGCCGTCCGAGTTCAAAAATGTCAAAAATATGTTTGACCAGGTTTTTGAGCATGAACAAAAAGTAACTGCTTCAATTAATGACATCGTTGAAGTTTGTCTTAATGAAAAGGATTTTACTACACATAACTGGTTGCAGTGGTTTGTAAACGAACAAATTGAAGAAGAAGCCTCAGTTTCTGCAATCATTGATAAGCTTAACTTGTTGGGTGACCATAACCTTTACTTATTTGACCGGGATATTATGGGACTTCGCGGACAGCAGCCGGCAAGTATGGAATAATACATTTATTAAATTAATATTGGAGAGTGCCTTGTTTTTGAAATAGGGCACTCTTTTTTTGTCACAATGAGTCTTGAAATTTCATCTCGTGCTATTTTCAATACTCTGTTATCCAGAGGGGCCGGGATTGTAAGAGACTGAAAACACTTGTTTGTAATTAAAGGCATGTTTGAGTTACAATACTCCGTTAAACTTTTACAATAGATTCGTAATTAATTGATTATAAGAGTACTCTTTTTGAGTTAATGTGCAGAATTTCAGAATGATACGAATTGTCTTGCATCTAATATCTAAAAATCTAACGATCTATTGAGTTGAAAATCTTATTATTAGTGCGATATGGCTTGGCTTAATTCTTATATATATGAGGGAATTTTCTTTAGGTTTGTATAGCCAGGGTTGATTGCTTGTGAATTGTTCAGAAAATATCTTTTTCCTATATCTAAATATCTGCCAGTGTATTATTATATTTAGAACAATAAAGGTCCGGATTATTAAAAAGGTATAATATGATTCAACGAGATTACATTCTGCGAATGATCGAAGAAATTGGAAGGTTTATTGCCAGGCTTTCCGGGATGAGAGACAAGAAATTGGCACACCAGGGATATGAAGAGTTTCTTTCTTTTCTTCTTGCGCATTACAAACTGTCAGAAGGGGATATTTCATTAGAGAATATGGATTGTCTGGAAGAAAAACTAAAAGTTGGGTTTGATAGTTATCCTGATGAACTTGGTCAGCTATTGTCCGGAGGCGCTGAAATGGCTGGATCCATTGAGAAGGGGAGTGTTGCAGAAACGTTATATTTACTGGCATGGATATCATTGAATAAAGCTGAAGCTAATACCCAAACCTTTCGTTTTGAGCGACAGGTTGAAATGAGTGCTATCAAGGACAAGTTGATATTGATGGGGATTAATGTGGACTGAAAAGCTGTTGATATTTTGCTGGCGTTAATAAAAAAGCCTGCACACCTCAATCAGTGGCAGACTATAAAATAAGTTTTGTTTAAATCGGAGGGTGATTATCCTCCCGATTTTTTGGTTCTTGTGAATCCGTCCTTTTGCAGGTGATCGAAAATCTTGTCGCGGAAATCTCCCTGAATAAGAATCTCCTGATTTTTTACTGAACCTCCGGCACCGCATAGATTCTTTAATTTTTTTCCAAGCGCTTCCAGGTCTTCCTCTTTTCCCTCGAATCCGGTGATTAGTGTCACTGTTTTACCCTTTCTTTGCTTTCTGTCAAGCATAATTCTCAGGTTCTGTTTCTCAGGAGACAAGGTTTCCTTTTCTTCTTCCTCGATATAATCATCAGGGTCGAAATTCGGATTAGTACTGAACACCATTCCTCCCTGCTTTTTGTTTTTCTTTTTACTCATGGCAATTTCACTTTTGATTAACACAAAAATAGAGGATATTTTTTAGAAGCCAAGATTGTGTGTTTTGATATAAAAAATCATTCCTGATTCATCTTGTTTACAAACAAATAAATTAAGTCTTATTTTTATGCATTGTAAATACGAAGGGTTGGGGGAGGTGCTTTTTGGGTGCCAAAAAGGTTATTGTTACTTTTGCATTCAATTTTTTGTCAATAATGTGCTGACAAACTCAGGCAAAAACCTGAAATATTAACTTACCTAAAGCTGAAATGAAACGTTCATGATTTTTAAATCATTAAAATTATAGAAGAGATTGATTGATAAATCATGAAAAGTTACATCCGGCCAAATGATTAAAATAATTTTAAACGGATGAATAAAGTTGTAAGTAAAGATTATTTTTCAGAGAATGTTGTTCGATTAGAAATTGAAGCGCCAAGAATTGCTAAATCCCGGCGGGCCGGTCATTTTGTGATTCTGCGTGTGGATGAAAAGGGGGAACGCATTCCTCTTACCATTTCTTCATCGGATACGGCAAAAGGCACCATTACATTGGTGGTTCAAAAAGTGGGTGTTTCGTCCAAAAAACTCTGTGCCCTGAAACCTGGAGATTGTATTTCCGATTTAGTAGGACCATTAGGGCAGGCTACAGAAGTGAAGAAAACAGGAACTGTATTAGCTTGTGGCGGGGGTGTCGGAGTGGCGCCATTGTTGCCCATAGTTGAAGCCAATAAGAAAGCCGGAAATAAGGTTATCTCCATAATTGCTGCCCGTAGTAAAGATTTGATTATTCTGGAGGATCAAATCAGAGAATTTTCTGATGATGTAATTGTTATGACCGATGATGGTTCGTATGGAGAAAAAGGGTTGATTACTGAAGGAATGGAAAAAGTTATTGCTCGTGAAAAAGTGGATGAGGCTGTCATAATCGGTCCTGCTATTATGATGAAATTTGCATCTGAAGTGACCCGAAAACATGAAATCCCATCCATTGCCAGTTTAAATACCATTATGGTTGATGGAACAGGTATGTGTGGTGCGTGCCGTGTTACTGTAGATGGCAAAACTAAGTTTGTTTGCGTAGATGGCCCCGAGTTTGATGCGCATAAAGTAGATTTTGATGAAATGTTGATGCGTCTTAGCGGGTATAGGGATTTTGAAAAAGAGGCCAACGAAAGGTATCAGAAAGATCAATAGTAAATTGGGGTTATATGGATAAGAAAGATATATTGAAGCAGGAACGGGATGCTTTCTGGCGTAAAGATATAAGAGGAAAGATCAAAAATAAAGATCGAACCGGGCTGGAGCGGGTAAGTATGCCAGAGGAGGATCCCATGATTCGTCGCCGGTCATATGTTGAGGTAAATAAAGGATTGACACCCGAAACAGCCATGCTTGAAGCAAGGAGATGTTTAGACTGTGCGAATCCTACCTGTATTCAGGGGTGTCCGGTTGAGATTAATATTCCGAAATTTGTAAAGAATATTGAGCGGGGTGAGTTTCTTGAAGCAGCAAAAGTTTTAAAAGAAACAAGTTCCTTGCCGGCAGTTTGCGGGCGTGTTTGTCCTCAGGAAAAACAATGTGAAGCCAACTGTTTTTATATTCTGAGATTAGCAAAGCCAGCCGTTGCCATTGGTTATCTTGAGAGATTTGCAGCAGACTATGAGAGGGAAACCGGCAATGTTTCGGTTCCTGAAACTCAGCCTTCAAAGGGTTTAAAAATTGCATGCATCGGTTCAGGCCCTGCCGGTTTGTCCTTTGCCGGGGAAATGGCGAAACGGGGATATGATATTACTGTTTTTGAGGCGCTTCATGAAATTGGCGGTGTTTTGAAATATGGCATTCCCGAATTTCGTTTGCCAAACGATGTTGTAGATGTTGAGATTGACAGTCTCAAAAAGATGGGAGTTACCTTCGAGACCAATTTTATTGTTGGTAAAACTTCCACAGTTGAAGATTTGAAAGAGGAGGGGTTTAAAGGATTTTTTGTGGGTAGCGGAGCAGGGCTGCCCAGGTTTATGGGTATCCCGGGTGAAAATCTGGTGGGCGTGCTCAGCTCCAATGAATATCTTACCCGGGTGAATCTTATGGAAGCCAATAAAGAAGAGACAGATACACCTATTTTGAAAGGGAAGAAGGTGGCTGTGATTGGTGGTGGAAATACGGCCATGGATTCAGTTCGTACTGCCTTGCGATTAGGAGCAGAGAAGGCGATGATTATTTATCGTCGTTCAGAGGAAGAGATGCCTGCACGGGTAGAAGAAATCAAACATGCCAAAGAAGAAGGTGTGGAGTTTCTGAATCTTCAAAATCCTATTGAATATGTTGGCGATGCCAAAGGCTATGTGCGTCAGATAAGAGTCCAGAAAATGGAGCTTGGCGAACCTGATGCCAGTGGGCGACGGAGGCCAATTCCTGTTTCAGGATCTGAATACCTGTTGGATGTTGATACAGTGGTTGTAAGTGTGGGGGTATCTCCAAATCCTTTAATTCCACAGTCACTTCCGGATCTGGAAACCACCGATTGGAGAACCCTTGTTGTTGATGATGAATCGCTTCATACGTCTGTTCCTTACATGTATGCCGGAGGGGATATTGTCAGAGGCGGTGCTACTGTGATTTTGGCTATGGGTGATGGAAGAAAAGCGGCTGAGGCAATGGATCAGGAGTTTTCTGTTATCAATGAGAGAGCATCTATAAAAAAGGGGTAAGCCCAATAATTCAGTAACTTCCCAAATCAAAAAATTATGAGTGAATTAAAAACAAAATACCTCGGTCTTAATTTCAAAAACCCTTTGATTATTGGAAGCTGTGGACTTACCAGTTCAGCAGATTACATCCTGAAAATGATTGATTTCGGAGCAGCTGGAGTTGTTCTGAAGTCCGTTTTTGAAGAAGAGATTATTTTTGAACACGAGAAAAACCTGAAGGAAAGGATTGAGAAGCAGGACAGTAATCTCGAGTTTCTTGATTATCTTGATTATCAGATAAAAGAAAGTGTGCTTAAAAAACAATCTCAGCTAATCAAAGATATTAAGAAAGATGCTGATGTGCCTGTGATTGCCAGCATTAACTGTTATTCAGTCGGGGAGTGGTTTTCGTATGCCAAGCTGCTCGAAGATGCAGGAGCTGATGCTCTTGAGCTCAATCTGTACCGTATTCCTTCAAAAATTAATATTCAGGCCGAAGATATACTTAAAGGGTATTATGAAATTATTAAGCGGGTAAAAGAACATGTTGCGATTCCCGTATCTATTAAAATAAGTCCTTATTTTACTGATATTGGTAATGTTGTGGCTCAGTTTGATATGATTGGCGTGAATGGCATTGTAATGTTCAATAGATACTATAATCCTGATATTGATATTGAGAATAATCGAATAGCATCAGGACCAGTTTATTCCGGGCCCAATGACTATGGAGATTCACTTCGTTGGATAGGACTGCTTAAAGACCAGGTGACCTGCGATTTGAGTGCTTCCGGAGGAGTTCATTCTGCCGATACTATGTTTAAGATGATACTCGCCGGAGCTAATTCCGTTCAGGTAGTGTCTGCCATTTACAAAAACGGGCCTGGCTATATCAGAGATTTATTGTCCGGAGTGCAGAAATGGATGGAGAAGAAGGATCTGAAAAACATTGATGAAGTTCATAAGTATGGCCGTGAGCTTTTGCCTAACCATGGTGAGGTTTTTGAAAGGGCACAGTTTATGAAGTATTTTGGGCAACATGAACAGTAGACAATTATCAATGACCAGTAATCAATTATCAGTAATCATTTGACAGTCTTTTATTGATAATTGTTTACTGATAACTGATAGTTGTTCATTGCTAAAGGATAATTGCTAAAGGATAATTGGTCATTGAAAAAAAAGTGCTAATTTTGCGCCGCATTAGAGTAAAAATAGTGTTAAACTTAATTTTAGAGTTTTATGCAAAACCATTATGAAACCGTTTTCATTTTAACTCCCGTTTTGTCTGATGGTCAGATGAAGGAGACGGTGGAAAAGTTTAAGAACATGATTCTTGAACATGGGGGAGAAATTGTGCACCAGGAGAACTGGGGCCTGCGTAAGCTGGCTTACCCCATCCAGAAGAAATCAACCGGTTTTTACCAGTTGTTTGAGTTCAAAGCCGATCCATCTTTTATTGAAAAGCTGGAAGTTCAGTACCGTCGTGATGAACGCGTCATCCGGTTCCTGACCTTTAAAATGGACAAGTATGCCATTCAGTACAGCGAAAAAAGAAGAAGTACAACCAAAAAAGAAGGAAAGGAGAACTAAATCATGGCACAAAATCAAAGCGAAATCAGATATCTGACCCCTCCCTCGGTTGAAATCAAAAAGAAGAAGTACTGCCGATTCAAAAAGAACGGGATTAAGTATGTAGATTACAAAGATCCTGAGTTCCTGAAAAAGTTTCTGAATGAGCAGGGTAAAATTTTACCACGTCGCCTCACTGGTACTTCTCTTAAGTTCCAGAGGAAAGTTTCTCAGGCAGTGAAAAGAGCACGCCACCTGGCGTTGTTGCCTTATGTAACCGATTTGATGAAATAAACCTAGGAGGAAGTCAAAATGGAAGTAATTTTGAAAGAAGACGTGGCAAAATTGGGCCACAAAAACGATATTGTGACGGTTCGCCCCGGGTATGGCCGCAACTATCTGATTCCACGCGGAATTGCCATCCTTGCCACCGAATCGGCAAAGAAAGTGTTTGCTGAGAATAAAAGACAGCAAGCCCACAAAGAAGAAAAAATACGCAATGAGGCTCAGGAATTAGCCAATAAACTGGAAGGAAAGAAAGTTACTATCGGAGCTAAGACCAGCTCAACAGGTAAAATTTTCGGATCCGTAAACAATATCCAGATTGCTGAAGCTCTCGAAAAAGAAGGCTTTAGTATAGAGCGTAAAAACATCTCTATTGCAGAAGATGCAGTGAAAGAAACAGGTAGCTACAAGGCTGTTGTTAAACTTCACAGAGATGTAAAAGTGGAAATTGATTTTGAAGTTGTTTCAGAATAAATTTCACCTTATTTATTAATTTACGATACGTTTTTCAAACAAATAAAAATGCCTGGTTTTTTAGCCGGGCATTTTTTTTATTGCCAGTTTTTCTGCTTTTTTAAACTGTTAAGAGACTCCAGGAGTTAGTTAGTGCCAGCAAGAAAACTCATGCTTTTCATCTGTGTTTGCATGAAGGCGTCAAGTGGAAGGCTTGCGATGTCTGAAAAGCAGGAGTCCCGATGCTTCGGGATGACTGTTTTGAAGACAAGCATAACGCAGCAAATGGTACTTTATGGACAGAATATAATTAATTATTACTTTTGATCTCTATCATGTAAAAAAATACTTTTATGAAACTTGCAGTTATTGCTCATGACGGAAAAAAGGCCGATATGGTGTTTTTTCTCAATAAACATTACGAATTTTTGCATCAGGCCAATGTTGATCTTATTGCCACCGGAACAACCGGGTTGCATGCTCAAAATGCCGGATTAAAGGTGCAGAGAGTTCTCTCCGGACCAAAAGGAGGAGATGCTCAAATTGCTGCGCAAGTGGCTGAGGGGAAAATTCAGGCGGTGTTTTTCTTTAGGGATCCGTTGGATAAGCACCCGCATGAGCCCGATATTAATATGCTTATGAGGATTTGCGATGTTCATCATGTGCCTTTGGCTACAAACCCCGCCACTGCTGAAATGATGCTTAAAGAATTGGTAAGGGAACAGAGATAAGTTCATCTCTATTCCCTTTGTGGATCAGTGAAGATAGTTTTTTCGCTTGTTGATTCTGCGTCAGTTTATTTGAACCGGATAGCCGGCTTCTCTTTTTTCCGCTTTTTCGAGCCATTCAGGAACGACCGTACTCAGAAATTCTTCTTTTTCCTGATTCATTTTTTTCATATCCATTCCTAAATAGGCCTGAGCCTTAGCTTTTGTGCTGATATCCGGATAGGCTATTGGTTCATTTTGACCCAAATTAGCCAGCACTCTGGATAACTTAATTCTGGCTTCCTGGGCGAGGTTGATGCCATCACCAATAATTCTGCTTATTTCAACCGGATTGTGGAAAGAATTACCATGCCCGGCTGCAGCAAAATCCCAACGCCATTGGGCGTGGCGAATGTCCATGAGAATATCTCCCATTTGTTGGTCGGACGCTCCATAATCCCATGCATGTTTGGCTTCAACATGCGCCCTAACCAATATTTCTTCCAGTTTTTCTCGGTTTCCTGCAATCTGGTCCTGACGCTTGTAAACCGTTTTTACGATCTCTTCCGTTTCATCACGGTGGCAAACCTGACAAGAATTGGCCACGTTATTTAACGGACTCTGGATGTGGTGATCTGTAAATTTTTGGCCACCTTCATTCATGTAAGGCATATGACAATCAGCACAAGCCACGCCACGCGATGCATGAATTCCTGTTGAGTACACTTCGTAATCGGGATGCTGGGCCTTCAACATCGGGGCTTTGCTTAAACCATGCGTCCAATCTGAAAATTCCATGTTGTCGTAATACTCCTCCATGGCTTCAACTGAGAAGCCATTGTCCCATGGAAATGTAAGATAAGGTACGCCTTCTACCTTTTCCTTATTGAAGTAATATTCCACATGGCACTGAGCACAGACCAATGAGCGCATTTCCTGATGGGAAGCCATTGATACATCTTTCCCTTGTCTTTCAAAAGCCTCAATTAGCGCTGGTCGGGATATTCTCAGATTCATTGTTTCTGCATCATGGCAATCGGCACAACCAATAGGGTTGACAATTTGATGGCCCTTTTCCTCCCAGCTGCCTTTGTAAAATTCGGCCGGCCCGATTTCTTTCATTAACCTTGGGACATCGGGACTTTTACATGTCCAACAGGTATTTGGCATCGGACTCTCTTTCCCGTCAATAGGTGCTCCGGTTCGTAATATTTCCCGAATATCATCTATGGCATGATAATGTCCTCTGCCTTGATTATATTCTTTAGAAAAACCATAATCGGCCCACAAAACAACTAATTCCGGTGCCTCTTCAAGCATGTCAATTTTTTTGGCTCCGTTGTATTTGCTTTGGAATGAAGTGTCAGCGGTTTGCATATAAGTTTGGTACTGCCTTGGGAAGTTTTTACCCCAGACTTCGTTTCTGGGTTCGTACTGTCCGTGTTCTACCTGCGGAGTATATGCAAATGTTGCTTCAGCTCTTCTCTCGATGATAGAAGAAGCAAAAAGACCAAGTAAAAATACGACTACTATGGTGGCAAAAAAGATGAGCCATCCAAGCCATGGTTTTTTCTTTATTTTTTCGCTGATTGGTTTCATAATTATATGTTAATGGATTTTTGAATTATTATTTTTCGTTTTCTTCGGTTTTTAGCCAGTCAGGAACCGGACTTTCGGGGAGTGGAACCCTGGCATTGGGTACACTTGAAAGGCTATTGACTCTGCCATGTGGAACTTCCCGGTGACAATCAGTACAATACCGGTTGTTTATGTGTCTGTTCATTTTAGGATGTACTGTTGAAAGGCGGGCATCTGTAATTAGTTCCTCATGACACCTTTTGCAGTTTTGATGCACTACGTCTTTTCCGGACTGTTTGATGAAAATTACCTGAGGTTCAAGTCTGAACGTAAACATAGTGGCATGCCGCATGCCATCTTTTGCCTTGAAGTAATAATGACTAAAAACATTGTCTTGTGGAACATGGCAATCATTGCAAGTGGCCCATTCGCGATGTGAACTGTGATTCCAGGTTGCGTATTGAGGTGCCATAATATGACAATTTACGCAGGTCTCAGGTTTATCAGAAAGATAGGAGGGGGCTTTGCTGATATGGAAAACAAAGGCTCCCAAACCTGTAAAAATGCCCAGGAGAATAATCACAGGGAATTTCCATGGATCCGGAGGAATAAGCCAGCGGATGATTTTTGGTTTTTTCATACCTCGGTTTTCTTTTTTGTATTTTATTGCGGTAATATAATACCTGAATGATTAATGATAAATTTACAAAAAGAGCGAGGTAATGAAAACATAACTATCAATTATGTTGCAATTTATATCTATTCTTAATTATTGTTAAAACCTCCATATATTATTTGGGGGAGATGAGAGATTTTAAAAGAGAATTGGATTTCTTGTAAGTGATGGTGGTAAAAAACACTATTAAACATGCGGTTGTTGGTCAAAAAAAATGCGGCAGGTCAAAACCTGCCGCATCAGAAAATATGAAAGTTTTATAATTTATGCCATCATTTTAGACATGTCCTCTTCAACAGTGGAAATTGGGGCAATTCCAAACTGTTCAACCAATACGTTGGCCACATTAGGCGACAGGAACGCTGGTAATGTGGGGCCCAGATGGATGTTTTTTACTCCCAGTGAAAGCAATGCCAGTAGTACGATTACTGCTTTTTGCTCATACCAGGCAATGTTGTAAACAATAGGCAATTCATTGATGTCATCCAGGCCAAATACTTCTTTAAGTTTCAGAGCAATTACTGCCAAAGAATAGGAGTCATTACACTGTCCGGCATCCAGAATTCTTGGAATTCCCCCTATATCACCAAGTTGCAGTTTATTGTAGCGATACTTTGCACAACCTGCAGTAAGAATTACTGAATCTTTTGGCAGTTCCTCAGCAAAGTCGGTATAATAGTTTCTGGAATTCATTCTTCCATCACAACCCGCCATCACAACAAATTTCTTAATGGCTCCTGATTTGACAGCTTCAACTACTTTGTCTGCCAGGGCAAGCACCTGGTTGTGTGCAAATCCACCTACTATTTCTCCGGTTTCAATCTCAGTAGGAGCGGAACATTTTTTTGCATGCTCAATGATAGCCGAGAAATCTTTGGGTTGACCATTCTTTCTTTCAGGGATGTGTGGACATCCGTCAAATCCTGCAGCGCCTGTAGTGTAAACGCGATCTTTGTAACTGTCTTTTGGAGGAACAAGGCAATTGGTTGTTAGCAATACCGGGCCATTGAAGCTTTCAAACTCTTTGGTCTGTGCCCACCATGAATTACCATAGTTTCCTATAAAGTGTTTGTACTTTTTAAAAGCCGGGTAATAGTTGGCAGGAAGCATCTCACTGTGAGTGTAAATATCCACTCCCGTGCCATCTGTTTGTTTCAGAAGCTCTTCAAAGTCTTTGAGGTCGTGACCGCTAACCAAAATACCAGGATTGGTGCCAACACCCAGATTTACAGAAGTAATTTCGGGATGACCGTAGCTTTCGGTATTGGCCTTGTCAAGAAGTGACATTACTTCTACACCATATTTTCCGCACTCCAATACCATTGGAAGTAATTCATCAACTCCTAACGTTTCATCTACAGATGCCACTAAACCTTTTTTCATAAAGGCATTTACTTCAGCGTTGTTGTAGCCCAGATTGTAAGCATGTTCTGCGTAAGCCGCCATGCCTTTTAAACCGTAAGTAAGCAGTTCTTTGAGAGAACGAATGTCATCATCTTTGTGGCTTAGAACCCCAACTTTTGCGCTTTTTTCTTCCATTTCCTCTTCGGAATCGGTTCGCCATGCTGCACATTCGGGCGCGTTTTTCGGAGTTTCTCCAAGCTCTTTGATCAGCTCATCCTGTACTTTAAAACCTTCACGGCTTTTAGCGATGATTTTGTTACGGTCAAAATTTGCATTGGTGATGGTGATAAACATGGAATCGATGATGTATTTTTCAGCATCAGGATTTTTGATGCCTGCCTTATCCGCTTTTTGACTCCACCAGGCAACTCCTTTAGTTACAAAAAGAAGTAAATCCTGAAGGTTAGCTACATCAGATGTTTTTCCGCAAACACCTTTTATTTCGCAACCTGTGCCTTTGGCTGCTTCCTGACATTGATAACAAAACATACTCATAATATAAGAATTTTGTGATTAGATAATTGTCTTTGAATTATTGGATCAAATGCAAAGAGGGTTAAAAAGGAAAATGTGAATTCACTGATTAAACCATTGCATGTTTATTATATTTTTTGAGATTATTTCCTTTAAGGTAATGCTTAAATGTTCATATATCAAGAGAATATATGAGTTTGAATTTAACGTTTAGTGATTTAAAGATTCGTAAACTGATTGATGATTATTGGTCACCTGTCATTGTTTAAACCCACTCCTCACTTAATGTTTCTCCTGCTACAGAAATTACAAGCTTTTTGATGGGTACCTTTCTGGAAGCCATACTCGAGGCTCGTTGGGCAATCTGTAGTAATCCACCGCAACAAGGAACTTCCATCATTACCACGGTAAGCGTGTTTATTTGGGCTTCATCAATCAATCGGATGATTTTCTCCATGTAGATTTCCATGCCGTTGTCAAGCTTTGGACAAGCAATACCTAAAGTTTTTCCTTTTAGTAATTTGCTATGAAAATCGCCCATTGCAAAGGCCACACAATCTGCGGCCAAAACCATGTCACTGTTTTTAAAATAACCGGCAGCAGGATTTATAAGATGCATCTGAACCGGCCATTGACGAAGTTGAGAGGGAACATCCTGTGTAGCTTCACTGGTTGGTTTTTGTGGTTCAGGCTGGATGGTTCTGCTTTGAGATCCGGGGCAACCTCCTGCGTGGGCATGATTCATTACTCCAATTTTTGGTTTGTGCATTTCACGAATTACTTCATTCAAATCGAATGGCAGTGTTTCTTTATTGGCTCTCATATATTCAATGGCCTCTTTCATATAGCCCGTTTCATTATGGTCTCTTAAATGCTTTAAATGGGCAACAACTGTGTTTTTTCCTTTGGGGATAATGAGTTGGATGGCTTTTACCTCATCGTATGGCTCTGCTTCCCGCTTCTCAATTGTAATGGCTCCCTGAGGGCAATGACCGATGCAGGCACCAAGTCCGTCGCATAGAAGGTCACTAATAAGTCGTGCTTTCCCGTCAATCATCTGTAAGGCTCCTTCGTGGCAATTTGGTATGCAATTACCACATCCGTCACACAACTCTTCATCTATTTTTACGACTTCTCTTATCATGATCTTTGTTTTTGTTAGTTTTATCTGATGACAAATTAAAGGACTTTTGTCTCCTTGTTTTGTAACAATTGTTACATTTGAGAAATTTTTTTGTATTTTTTCCTGGATATTTCTCAGTAGGAGAAGAGGAGCTTTGAACAAAGACTATTTTTTAGAGAGAAACCATGGAGACTATTCTATCAAAATCACCATTATTTGCAGGGCTGAAAGAAGAGCAAATTGAAAATCTGTTTGCTAAGATTGTTTTTCAGACGCGAAAGTATGATAAAGGCGATCTAATTGCTTCGGGTGGCGATGAATGCCGTTCATTAATGATTGTTGTAAAGGGAAGCGTAAAAGGAGAAATGGTTGATTATTCCGGTCGGGTGTTGAAAATTGAGGATATTCCGGCTCCTCGTCCTTTGGCAGTGGCCTTTCTTTTTGGTAAGAATAACCGGTTCCCTGTGACTATAAGTGCCAACGAATCTACCGAATTACTAATTATCCCTAAACAATCTGTGGTGTTTCTGATGCAAACAAGTGAAACGTTTCTGACCAATTTTATGAATGCGGTCTCAAACAGAGCGCAGTTTATATCGGGTAAACTACGTTTTTTATCATTTAAAACACTTAAAGGAAAGCTGGCGCACTATTTAATGGAGCTTGATCGTCAGCAAAAGCAAACCGGAGAAATTCAGTTGATGCGCACTCAGGAAGAACTCGCCGAATTGTTTGGAGTGGCTCGTCCTTCGCTGAGTCGTACTCTAAGAGATTTTCATCATCAGGGGTTGATCAAAGCCAGCGGTCGGAAAATTAAAATTCTGAACCGGGAGGGGCTTCTTGAAGATGCTTTTGATTAGGGCGATGTATTTGATTGTTATGGTGTGCATTGGAAGAGGGTGTGATCGGTGGATTTTTTTATAGGTTTGATTTTAGAAATTAGAGATTGGAAGTTAGAGGTTAGAAGGTGAAGGTTAGAGGGGGTGCGCTTATTCTTGCGCAGGTTTTGGAGATTTATAATCCCGTAATAATTTCACAAATATTGGGTAAAGAGTTTTTTGTGTGTTGTTATGGTTGATTGCAGTGCCGGGGTAATAAAATTTGTTGGGTCTTTCCATTTCTGCGTTTGACTTTTTTTACCAGGCTTGCGGGAGATGATATATTGACTTGAGAAAGAAACAAAATTCAGATTAGCAATGTTAAAACACCATGCAAAATAGAACGGAATTATCGCCCAAAACCTCCCAACGAAATTTTTATGCCTTCTTATGGCATGCATCCCTCCTGGCATTTGCCAAGAACTTTATGGATGTGGATACGGTATTGCCGGCAATGCTGATTGAGTCGGGAGGAACTTCATTCCATGTGGGGATTATGACTGCGATATTATTGGGAGGAGTGCGTGTAGCTCAGTTGTTTTTTGCCCCCTATATCAGTAATAAACCTTACAAGAAAAAATTTCTTTTACTGGGGATCAATTCCCGGATACTCTCCATTCTTGCCCTGGGAGGTATTATCTTTTTTATGCAGGCCAGCGATGCAGGCATCGTCTTGTGGATGATATTTCTGTTTATCTCTATATTTGCTCTGGGTGGGGCTTTTGCCAATGTAAGCTATATGGACATTATAGGGAAGTCGGTCCTTGAAAAAAAACGAAAGACATTCTTTTCGACCCGGCAAATTCTTTCGGGCGGTATTGTATTGATTTCTGCTTTTATGGCCAGAAAAGTTCTTGCTTTTGAAAGTTACCCGGTTAACTATGCATACCTGTTCATGGCAGGGGGATTTTTTCTTTTGTTGGCGTCTTTGGGCTTTTGGCGGTTGAAGGAAGAATTGGCTTCTTCTTTAAAGATCAGAAATTCCGGTGATTTTTTCAGATTGATGCGGAAAGAAATAAAGGAGAATAAAAGTTTGCCTTATTTTATGGGGTTTGTTAACAGTCAGGGAATAGCCGTGGCTTTTTTGCCTTTTGTAATACTGTATGGAAAGGATATACTGGGGACTGAAGCTGCAGATACAGGGAATTTTCTGGTGTTTAAAGTGATAGGGATCGTTTTGGTTAGTGTTTTGATTGCTTTTGGAGCCAACCGGGTAAAGTATAATTTTCTGCTTTATGGTAATGTGTTGCTTTCGGTTTTCATGGCTGTATTTACCCTTTTTAGTAATAATGCCTTTATGCTTCAGTATGTATTCCTTATTGGCGGTATTGTTTTTGCCCTCTACAATATTACGATGAACGGGTTGTTGCTCGAGGTTTCGGGTAGAGAAAACCGGGCTTTGTACGCCGGAATATCCGGTGGAGGAAATGTTCTACCGGTGATATTCCCGTTGGTGGGAGGATGGATTATTGATCAGTTTGGTTTTAGTCTTTTTGTCGGGCTTTTTATTTTCTTCTCTCTTTGTTCTATTTATTTCATATACAAGATTGATTGCCGGAAATGATGAACTTTAGTTTTTAACCCGAAATTGGTTATTCGCCATAAGCAAGACTTTCCTGATGGATTTCAATCCATACTTAGTCTTCAAAAAAAAAGGTTTTTCTGCAGGACAAGTTAGAATTTTAAATGGCTGTAGTTTAAAAATGCGTTTTTGCCTTTAGACATTACATAGTGCAAGACCTTGCAAGGACAAAGTCACCATATTAAAGTAAAAAGGGCATCATTGGTCCTCCTGAAAAGGTAGTACCGAATTAGGTCTGGCGGATTCCGATCCGCCACCAGAGGTAAAACGGCGGATTGGCTTCGGCTCTGCCGCTTTCCCAGAAAGAATCCGCCGCGCCTGATCTTCCATTGGTAAGGTTCGATCCCCAAAAACACGCAAAAATAAACTTAAGCCTTTCAAATCCCTCCGGTTGAGAGCAATTCTTTTAATAGCGGATGACTTTGTCCGAAAAAATCAAACAACTATCTTTGCCAAAAACTATTTTGCTTGTATAAAGAAAAATGCAGGCTTAGCGCAAAAAGATAGAAAATGTTTTTACATAACCGTTTAGGACCATCCGAGCTAAAAGCAAGACTCTCGGCAGAGAAATTTCAGCGATGTACTGTTTCTTTTTACAGATATGTCAAGATTGAAAACCCTCAGGAATTGAGGGATGAGCTCTACCTGTACTGGGACCATATGCAATGCTACGGACGTGTTTATATTGCACATGAAGGCATTAATGCTCAGATGAGTGTTCCCGAACACTTTGCTGATGATTTTATAACCCATTTGGAAACAGTACCCGGTATGAAAAATATGCCAATGAAGTGGGCTGTAGAAGATGATGGTCTGTCATTTCTGAAATTGGTGGTAAAGGTACGCCCCAAAATTGTAGCAGACGGATTGAAAGATGAGGTGTTTGATGTCACCAATGTGGGCACGCGATTATCTCCAATGGAATTTCATGATATGGCGCAGCAGGATGATGTGATAGTGGTAGATATGCGGAACAGTTACGAGAGTGAGGTGGGGCATTTTCAAAAGGCCATTTGTCCCGATGTAAGTACTTTTCGTGAGGAGGTGGAAATAGTAGTTGATCAACTTCAGAATCAAAAAGACAAGAAAATATTGCTTTACTGCACCGGAGGCGTTCGTTGCGAAAAGGCCAGCGCATGGATGCGCCACCATGGGTTTTCGGATGTTAACCAGCTACACGGCGGAGTGATTGCCTATTCACATGAGATAAAAAAGGCAGGACTGCCATCTCAATTCATTGGAAAGAACTTTGTATTTGATGACAGACTTGGAGAGCGAATTACTGAGGATATTATCAGCCATTGTCACCAATGTGGTAACCCTTGCGACCATCACACCAACTGCACTTATGATCCCTGTCACAAACTCGTTATTCAGTGCGATGTATGTGCTGAGAAATATGAAGGCTGTTGCAGTGATGATTGTTACCACAAATTTGCACAGGAGAAAGATAGTACTGCGGAAGGTAAGGTTGAGGTTAAGGTTGAGACTGAAATTTAGGTTAAGATTAAAGCCAAGACTGAGATTAAGGCTGAGTAATTGGATTTCCTGATTCATTAACATTGATGTCCGGTTAAAATAGTTCTATTAGCTGCCAATTTAGTGAATGTTAATTTTTTTAATAAGACTGACTCCTGTAAGGGCTTGGATTTCGCATTAAGAAAATCTCGTCAAGAAAATCAGACTGTTTTTCGTTAAGAAATCCGGACTGTTTGAGCGAAGCGAGTTTCCGGATTTTAGTAAAACATTCTGATTTTTTCCCGATTATAGTTTTGTAAGCTTTTGGCAAAAAAAGCCAAAAGCAATAAAAACTTATTTCGGGATTATTTAAGCGACGGCATTTTTTGTTTCCTTTTTTTTGCTGTAGAAAAAAAGGAAAAGCCAGCGCGGCTTGAGCGCAAAAAAGAAAATCCTATTCTTTTACCCGACAACAGTGATTCATTAATAAGAATTGAGATATTTTTTTTAATGATTGATATGGTTTAAATCCTTATGTGCCTTATGTGGTTCAAATAGACAATTGATCAAAACAATATGCCAAATACAAATACTAATTTCTGGAATACCACCAAGCGTCCTCTGGTTATGCTTGCTCCAATGGAAGATGTAACCGATACAGCCTTCCGCCAATTGGTGCTGCATAATACCCACCCGGGCAATCTGGATGTGATTTTTACTGAGTTTACCTCTACCGATGGACTCTGCCAACCGGAAGGTCGAAAAAATGTGGGCCAAAGATTAGTGGTTTCAGAGACAGAAAGGGAGCTTCTGAGAGAAAAAGGGGTGAAGATTGTAGCTCAGATATGGGGCAATAACCCCGAAAAATATTATGAAGCGGTTAAGTTTATTGATCAAAAATACGATTTTGATGGTATTGATATCAATATGGGTTGCCCTGTTCGCAATGTTGTTGCCCACGGTAGTTGCTCAGCATTGATCGATAATGAGCCTCTGGCAGGGGAAATAATTCAAGCAACCCGTGAAGCCACTTCATTACCGGTCAGCGTCAAAACACGCATTGGTCTCAAAAAAGTGGACACCGAACGCTGGATGAAATTCCTGTTTCGCCAGCCTTTGGATGGTGTTATTCTGCATGGCCGGATTCAAAAACAAATGTCAGAAGGGCAAGCCGACTGGAACGAAATCGCCAAAGCCTCTGCCATACGGAATGAAGTAGCTCCTGACTTACCGCTTATTGGTAATGGTGACGTTTTTTCGTTGGACGATATTCCCGGGCGTTGCAAAAACTTCAAAACCGACGGTGTGATGATAGGTCGCGGCATCTTCAGAAATCCCTGGATGTTTATGTCTCCTCTCTCTGAGGTTGACATCCCAATGAGACTCCATACCCTTTTGAAACATCTTCAGCTCTATAAAGCAGCCTGGGGCAATACCCGTCCATTCCCTATCTTAAAACGTTTTTTTAAGATTTACATCTCCGATTTCCCTGGTGCTGCTGAGTTGCGCAAAGAGTTGATGGAGACGAATGGCTTTGAGGAGGCAAGGAGAGTTGTGGAGAGGGTGGAATGGTAGGATGGTAGAAGGTGGAAAGGTGGGATGGCATGGAGCATTGGACATGGAGAGGGGCTGAATGACCTCTCAGGCGCGGCGGATTCCGCTCCGCCGTAATAGATGGTGGATCGGAATCCACCATACCTGTGGAGGTAAGGCACTGGTAACGTAACAAGCCGCGGAGCGGGGACCGGGTTGTAGAAAGTTGTCAATAATAACACAACAAGCTGCGGAGTTTCGGCGCCAAAGGAGCAGAGCTATCTGCCACCGCTCCGCGGTTGGTTGCGGCGCTCCCCCCGGCTCCCCCTGGCTTGTATCGAGGGGCATTTGGGATCTCGTCTTTGACGAGTTGTTTAAATAATTTTACTCTCCTGATATTAGAAGTGTCGTCACAGACGACGAAGGATACGCCCCCTCGTTGCAAACAAGGGGGAGTGTGAAAAACAGCAGAGCGGCGATCTATTATTCCCTTAACCTGCTTTATTCATGAATTATCGTTATGAGATGTTCAAATATCAAGAAATACAATCAACCGCAGATAAAGTGGATGTAGGAAATAATGAAACGAGCAAGTTTGCGAGTTCAATACGACCATAAAAATAAGCGTATTAATTATTTTCAAATCCATTTTATTGAGGACGGTTGTATTTTGCCGATAGTTGGACATCGGAATAGATTATTTGTGAATAATATAGGTTAAATGCCTCATCTGGTTCAAATCCTTATGTGCCTTCTGTGATTTACCCCAAACGCCTGTGTTAAAATCCGTCGAAAACCCCCGAAAATTGCAAAACTTTTAACATCTTTACGCTTCGAAACAAACAGGATGTTTATCGTGCGCAACTATTCGGAAATAGGATGTTTAACTCTGCTGGGTGTTACCCTTACAGTTTATGTAGCTGTAGGTAGCTGTCAGCCGGGGACCGATATGTCCGATTGGTCGCGAAAAAATATTAATGCAGAACCTGTTGAGAAGTCTGTGACATTAAATCGCAGCGGAAAGCATTATGTATTCAGGGTTTCTGCAAAAACATCGCAAAAGGGCAATGAAAACCCTGTTCAGAAAAATTCTACCATAAATATTCAGGGAAGTTCAGACCTTCTTGATTTTACTTCCCTGCCACAAAATAATTCATTCCTGTCACTTCCGGTTGTAGTTGGTTACACTAATCCCGGTAGAATGCTGATATCAGATATAAAACCTTTTGATGTCAGCTTCTTTAAAAGTCTTCATCCTGCTTCTTATGCTGAAATCAGAGCAGGACCTTTCCAAATTTAATTTTTTGCAGGATTATTTTATCTTAATAGTCCGTAATCTTTTTATTTCCAAAGATGAAGTGGTTAGTTAAAACAGCCTCTGACATCTAAAATTCTTAAGGTCTCAATTTTAAAGATCTTAATGTCTTGAGTCTAATAATCTATAGATCTTACATCTAATAATCTTTATTTAGTATGTCTGTTTTTAATCAAATAATGACCAAAATGTTTGGCAGTAAGTATGAGCGTGATCAAAAGCTGGTGCGCCCTGTTGTCGAACAAATAAAATCGGTTTCTCCGGAGATAGAGAAACTGTCGAATGACGAATTGCGGGACAGAACCCTCAAGTTAAAAGCTACTTTGAGGGAAGCTACCAAGGAGCAACAATCCAAAATTGATGAGCTTAAACAAAAGGCCGATACCGAAAAGCTCTCTATCAATGAAAAGGAAGATATCTACGACCAGATTGACAAACTGGAAGATGAGATTACCGAAAAACTTAATAAGGAGCTGGATAATATTTTGCCTGAAGCTTTTGCTGTGGTTAAAGATACAGCCCGTCGGTTTAAAGAAAATGAAACCATTGAGGTAACGGCTACAGATTTTGACCGAGATCTGGCTGCTTCCAATGACTTTGTTGAGATAGAAGGCGACAAGGCTGTTTACTACAATTCATGGATGGCCGGGGGTAACGAGATTATCTGGGACATGATTCACTACGATGTTCAGCTTTTTGGTGGGGTAGTGCTTCACCAGGGTAAAATTGCTGAGATGGCTACCGGTGAAGGTAAAACGCTTGTGGCAACATTGCCGGTTTTCCTCAATGCGCTTACCGGAAGAGGGGTTCACCTGGTAACAGTGAACGATTACCTGGCCAAGCGTGACTCCGAATGGATGGGGCCGCTTTTCATGTTCCACGGATTGAGTGTGGATTGTATCGACAAGCATCAGCCCAACTCAGAGGAACGCCGTTCTGCCTATAAAGCAGATGTCACCTATGGTACTAACAATGAGTTTGGTTTTGATTATTTGCGTGACAATATGGCCACATCGCCCAAAGATTTGGTTCAGCGCAAACACAACTATTCTATCGTCGATGAGGTCGACTCTGTTTTGATTGACGATGCCCGTACACCGCTTATCATCTCAGGTCCGGTGCCTGACAAGGGAACCGATGAGTTGTTTATGGAGTTCAGACCAAAGGTGGAGAAACTATTTGAAGTTCAGAAAGCGCTGGTAACGAAGATTCTTGCAGAAGCTAAGCAGAAGCTGAAGTCTGAGGATTCCAAAACCCAGGATGAAGGGGCGTTACTGTTATTACGTGCTTTTAAAGGATTGCCTAAAAATAAGGCCATCATTAAGTTTCTGAGTGAGCCCGGCATTAAAGCAAAAATGCTGAAGACAGAGAATTTCTACATGCAGGAGAACAATAAGAACATGCATGTGGTAACCGATCCGCTCTACTTTGTTATTGATGAAAAGACCAACTCGGTAGAGATGACTGATAACGGTATTGACTTAGTTACCGGAAGCAGTGACGATGCCCAGTTTTTTGTGTTACCTGATATCGGCTCTGAGTTGGCCACTCTTGATAAAGACGAATCGCTTAGTGAAGAAGATAAAGTAGCTAAGAAAGACGAATTACTTCAAAGCTACTCGGTTAAATCCGAACGTGTTCACACCGTCAATCAGTTGCTTAAAGCTTATGCCATGTTCGAAAAGGATGTGGAATATGTAGTGATGGACAATAAGGTGAAAATCGTTGACGAACAGACGGGCCGTATTATGGAGGGCCGCCGATACTCCGATGGTTTGCACCAGGCCATTGAAGCCAAGGAACGCGTTAAAGTGGAGGCTTCTACTCAGACTTACGCGACCATTACGCTTCAGAACTATTTCCGTATGTATAACAAACTGGCAGGTATGACCGGTACAGCGGAAACAGAAGCAGGTGAATTATGGGACATTTACGAACTGGATGTGGTGGTTATTCCTACCAACCGTCCTATTGTCAGAAAAGACCATGAAGATCTTGTTTACAAAACTACGCGTGAAAAGTACAATGCGGTTATAGAGGAAGTATCAGGTCTTGTAAAGGCCGGGCGTCCTGTACTGGTGGGTACAACCTCTGTGGAAGTATCGGAATTACTAAGCCGTATGCTTAAAATCCGTGGCATCAAACACAATGTTTTGAACGCCAAGCAACACCAGCGTGAAGCCGAGGTGGTGGCAGATGCCGGTAAGGAGGGCGTTGTAACCATTGCTACCAACATGGCCGGTCGTGGTACCGACATTAAGCTTTCGAAAGAAGTTAAAGAAGCCGGTGGTTTGGCTATTGTAGGTACTGAGCGCCACGAGTCCCGCCGGGTTGACCGTCAGTTGCGTGGTCGTGCCGGTCGTCAGGGTGACCCGGGTTCTTCTCAGTTCTTTGTGTCGCTTGAAGACAATCTGATGCGCTTGTTTGGTTCCGACCGTATTGTGAAGTACATGGATCGTATGGGTATCGAAGATGGTGAGGTGATTCAGCACAGTATGATTACCAAGAGCATCGAACGTGCCCAGAAGAAAGTGGAGGAGAACAACTTTGGTATTCGTAAGCGACTGCTGGAGTATGATGATGTGATGAACTCCCAGCGTGAGGTGATTTATACCAAACGTCGTCATGCCTTGTATGGTGAACGTATCCAGGTGGACATATCCAATATGATGGATGACACTTGCGAAGGAATTGTGACTGAATATCAGCAAAATAATGACTTCGAAGGTTTCAAAACCGAGCTGATCCGTACCTTCTCTGCCGATTCTCCTTTTAATCAGGAGGAATTTATGAAGACCAAAGCAGATGATCTGGTTGACCAATTACATGCCAAAGTTTGGGATGGCTATCAGCGTCGCATGGAAACCATCGCGCGTCAGGCTTATCCTGTCATTAAAGACGTGTATGAAAATAAAGGTCAGGTTTATGAAAACATCGTTGTGCCTATTTCTGATGGTCAACGGGTTTACCAGATTACAACCAATCTGAAGAAAGCTTATGAGACTGAAGGGGCTGATCTGGCTAAATCGTTCTCAAAAGCCATGCTGTTGCTCACCATTGATGAAGCGTGGAAAGAGCACTTACGTGAGTTGGATGACCTGAAAACTGCGGTTCAAAATGCTTCTTACGAACAAAAAGATCCGTTATTGATTTATAAGTTCGAATCGTTTGATCTCTTTAAGACGATGATTGATGATAATAACCGCAAAGTTGTTGCATCACTTGCTAAAGCACACATTCCTATCCGGGACGCCAGTCAGGTGAAAGAGGCTCAGGAGCGCAAGCGTCAGGATATGGGGCGATTGAAGATGCAGAAGGACGAGCTGCCCGGTGTCGGTATTCCCGGAGGAGGCCAGCAGCAAAGTGGCCAGAAAGAGAAGCAAAAGGTGCAGCCGGTGCGTGTTGAAAAGAAAGTTGGCCGTAACGAGCCTTGTCCTTGCGGAAGTGGTAAAAAGTACAAACAGTGTCACGGAAAATAATTGTCTATGTTTTTATTAAACTATATCACGTGGAATCCCGACCCTGAGATTTTTTCTTTAGGGCCTCTCTCAGTCAGATATTACGGGTTATTTTTTGCAATGGCATTTTTGCTCGGATATTATATCATTGAGCGGATGTTTAAAAGAGAAGAGTTGCCGGAGCAATGGCTTGATAAGTTGTTTCTGTATGTAGTAATCGCTACCGTAGTAGGTGCCCGCCTTGGCCATGTTTTCTTCTACGGGTGGGACTACTACTCACAAAACCCCGGCGAAATTCTGGCTGTTTGGCATGGCGGTCTTGCCAGTCACGGAGGTGCCATCGGAATATTGGTGGCCATTTATTTGTACTCCAAAAAGGTCACCAGGCGCCCTATGCTCTGGATACTCGACCGTTTGGTGGTACCTGTAGCTTTGTCGGCTGTTTTTATCCGGATGGGAAACTTAATGAATTCCGAGATTGTGGGTGATGTGACCGATATTTCATGGGGATTTAAATTCCTGAGAGCTTCGGTACCCGATCCGGAATTGCCCCGCCATCCTACTCAGATATATGAAGCCTTGGCCTACCTGATAACCTTTGTATATCTGATGTATATGTATTGGAAAACCAATGCACGCCTGCGGAAGGGACTTTTATTCGGAATTTTTCTGGTTGGTATCTTTGCTTCCAGGTTCATTATTGAATTTGTGAAGGAGAATCAGGAAGCTTTCGAACAGGGAATGGCCCTGAATATGGGACAAATACTAAGCATCCCCTTTGTGGTTGCCGGATTGTATTACATCCAGAAGGCCCTTAAGCGGGGACCGATAAAAAAACAATGATCAATTATCACCGATCAATAAGCAAATGATCAGTGGTTATTATTTCGACATAAATTTTTGGGCAATGGCCGGCTATTAATTAGCTGGCCATTGTTTTTTATCGAAACGAAGGATTCTTTCTATAGGTGTAAAGGGGAATTTAGGCGCGGCGGATTCCGAGCCGCCGTTCTTATTAGGCGGATCAGTGTTCAGCTTAGCTGCTTTGCATTTCAAAGAATCCACCATACCTGATCCCTGCGTGCTTAGCTGTTTCTCATGGCGGATCGGAAACCGCCGTACCTTGAGGTTAGGAAATGGGGTTGAGTTTCTATATCTAGTATTTTTCCCAAAAAGAAATAAATTGAACTTTTTGCAATCGCCCCTATAATCCTTATATTTCCTATCCTAAACCCCATCCAATTATGAAAAAAGAACATTACCGTCACCGCCTACCCCACTTTCATTCACCCGGACAAACGTATTTTATTACCTGGTGTTTGCAAAGTGCCACTCCCCGACATGCTTTAGGAAAATATACATTTGAATTAGAGAGTCTTCAAAAGAAAATGGAGTTGGCCAAAAAAGGAATTTCCCACATAGACAAGATTCAATTACTTAAAGAGGAATACCGCATTATGAGGAAGAAATATATGAAAGCATTGCATGACTTTCTGGATGATGATAAATATCCTGAAGTGGATTTGTCAAAGCCTGAAAACTCACGTATTATTTCAAATTCCCTTCTTTATTGGGAAAATGAGAAACTCAGGAATCTGGCAATTTTAGTGATGCCAAATCATGTCCATTGGGTAGTGGAGGCCTTCGATAAAGACAGATTTGGGGAATTGGTTTATTTGCAGGATGTTCTTTACTCAATAAAGAGATTTTCTGCTGCAAGGATTAATAGGCAGGAAAATCGCAGTGGACGACTTTGGCAAAAAGAGAGTTTTGATACTACAATAAGAGATGAAGACCATTTGCAAAAATCTATAATTTATACATTAAACAATCCTTTAAAAGCCGGTCTGTGCTGTGAATGGAAGGAATGGCCGGGTAATTGGGTAAATGAAGAATATAGAGAAATAATGGACTGACTGAGGCTTGGAGGAGGTAATAGGTATGGCGGATTCCGATCCGCCATGTATAAACGGCGGATCGGCTTCGGCTTTGCCGCTTTCCTCAGAAAGAATCCGCCGTACCTTATTGGAGCCCCCCCTTTAAAGGCAGTTTTACGCCTAGCTTTGCCTTTTTCCTGAGAGAAGCCGACCTATTCTCAAAACAATCCCATCCCAAGCCTCACTTCAAAACGATTGTATTTGAAGCTTCTTTCTACCTCTCTCAGCCACCAGTCTTCCCGGATAACTGAAAAAGCCTGATAACGGTAACCTGCCGTCATAAAAAGATTGAAACTGCCATTGATATGGAAGATATATCCAATTTTGGCGCCTGCATAAGGACCGCCTTTGGTGTCTTTGACGGTCATGTATTCCAGTTTCAGGTCTTCCAGAGGGAATCCATGTCCCAGGGAACCACCTAAGAAAATGCCACTGCTGCCTTTCTTTGGCAGAAACAGTTTTACATCAGGCCCCACCGACAGCATAGAGATGTCGAACCAGTCAATTCCGGTAACTACCCCCAGTGCAACACGGTTGCTTACCCGGAAATTGTGTCCCATATGCAGGGAATGCATGTGTGTTTTCTTATCGTTTTCCGACCCGATTAGTTGGCCGTATGAAAGGAAGTTCATATAGCCATTTGTTTTGGAGACTTCGGTATCTCCCGGCACCGATGGATCATTTTGGGCATACATCCCAAAAGAAAGCATTAATAATAGAAGTGTGATTGTTCGTTTCATAGGGAGTTGTTTCTTAGGTAGACTGTTTTTTTGTGAAACAGTTGCGTAAATATATGTATAAATCCCGCGCAACCTTTTGGATTTTTTGTCATCTATAAAATAGTTTTCAGAGGATAGTTAAAGTTTACAGATAAATAGAAAACCGTTTTTGGGGCTAAAAACTATGAAGTTTATTTCCACCGAAATTACAGCTCCAAAGCCCCTTGACAATAGGTGTTAGTGCATAGATATAGTTTTATTGGATAGTTATAGTTCTTACTACTTGATAAATTATGTGCTTAAGACCAGAAATTTTTTAATCGTGATTTTGAACTTGTTTTATCTAATCAATAACTTTTTCAATAGGTTGTTAGACTTTTATATTGGGCTTTGTATTAATGATTTGTTTTTGATCCATTAAATGAATCATCTTAAATCTTATATCTAAAAATCTAAATGTCTATTGCTTTGATATACATTTTCCAAATCAAAAACTTATCTAAATCTTATACTTATGAAACGCCTTTTATTCACCTTCATGCTTATGAGCCTTGCGCTTGGTTTTTACTCATGTAGTGACCAGGTGGAAGAAACTTACAGGGTAAACACTCCGGTTTACATGACCTATGGAGAATTAAGATCCGCCTTTAATGTTAAAAGTGCCGAAGTAATCCACCAGCCCGGCAAGATCTATTTCAAGGATGATTACATCTTTGTTAATGAGTATCAAAAAGGGATTCATGTGGTAAACAATGCTGATCCATCCAATCCCGAGATTGTATCTTTTATAGAGATTCCCGGTAATGTGGATATGGCCATTAAAGGAGACAAGTTGTACGCCGACAGTTACATCGATTTGCTGACCATCGATATCAGTGATATGAACAACATCACTGAAGTCGATCGTGACACCAGTGTTTTTCCTTATATCATTCCTGAATATGAAATAGGCATGCTGGGTGGTATTGATCAGAGTAAAGGGATTGTAACCGGGTATCAAATGACTGAGAAAACAGAACCTTTAGGTGATCAACAATATAACTACGTAACGTTTCCCCGTTGGGAGTCCGGTTTTTTTAACCTGGATGCCGCTAAATACAGTGGTGTTGGTGCTTCAGGTACCGGTACAGGTGGTTCTATGGCCCGGTTTACGGTTTATGATAATTATCTGTATGCCATCGACAATGCTTCCCTTCACTTGTTTGATGTGTCGAATAATTCCAACCCCGAGTTTTCAAAAAAAATCACCATCAGTTGGCAAATTGAAACCCTCTTTCCTTACAACGAGATGCTGTTTATTGGCTCACAGAGTGGTATGTTTATTTACAGCCTTCAAAATCCTGCCAATCCTCAGTTTATATCTGAGTTTACTCACGCCACTGCTTGTGATCCGGTGGTTGTGGAAGGCGATTATGCTTATGTCACCCTTAGAGGCGGGAACCTGTGCGGGGCCATTGAGAGTTCGCTTGAAGTGATCGATATCTCCAATCTGGAGTTTCCCGAATTGTTGGAAACGTATCCCATGAAAGAGCCTTATGGACTAGGAGTTGATAACCAGGTGCTTTTTGTGTGTGATGGCGATGACGGACTGAAAGTTTACAATGCCGAAGACCCGTACGCCATAGATGATAATATGATTGCTCATTATGCCGATATTGATGCTTTTGATGTTATTCCACTGGGCGACGTATTGCTGATGATAGGGGAGGATGGCCTTTATCAATACGATTATTCGAACCCTGAAGATATCAAAAGGTTGAGTTACCTGCCGGTTTATGGAGACAGGTAAATTAGCTAAGGTTCTGCCGGTTTTAAAACAACATAAAAATCGCTTTTGAATTACCTGAAATTGTGTTGATGAGAAAGATTGGGGTGAGATGTGATGGTTTGGCTGTCATGTCTCTCCCCTTTTTTGTTGTTGAACCCGTTATACTCTCCCTAAATTGATAAACTTTATGGTGGATCAAATCCACCATGCATGGAAAGGTTAAGCCGTAGTTTTGAGTCTTTCTTTTTCACTGCCTGCTCATACATGTTTTACTATCTGCTTTATCCTCTCTCTCTTTTGGTAATACCCCACTTTACAATTAAGTTTGCACCCTCAATATATATCTGAAAACTGAACTGATCACTGAATACTGATATTTGATTTCTGATAATTGCTCATTGATAACTGATAATTAAAAAATGGATCATACAATTTTATTCTACATCATCATCGCCATCTTATTGATTGATACCCTTTGGGGATGGCTTCTGGAAGAAATGAATCGCAGAAGTTGGGCCCACAAAGTGCCTCAAAGACTGACAGATGTTTATCCGCAGGAGAAATTTGAAAAGCAGAAGCAGTACCGGAAAGTCAACCATCGTTTCGGAAAAATATCTTCCACCTTCAGTCTGGTAGTGCTATTGGTTTTTCTGTGGTTTAACGGGTTCGCTGTTGTTGATGATCTTGTGATGAAGGTAACTAACCATTGGTTGTGGCGGCCGCTCTTCTTCTTTGGAGTCATTGGCATTGCCTCATCCCTCATCGGATTGCCCTTTTCAGTTTATCAAACTTTTGTGATAGAGGAGAAGTTCGGTTTCAATAAAACCACTCCAAAGGTTTTTGTGCTGGATCAGATCAAAGGTCTGCTGCTCGGAGCCGTTATAGGCGGATTGTTGCTGGCGCTGGTGGTTTGGTTTTACCAAGTGGCCGGCGAGTGGTTCTGGCTGTATGCATGGGGAGGATTGTCGTTGTTTATGATCTTCTTCAGCAAGTTCTATACAACTTTGATTTTACCATTGTTTAATAAACAAACACCCCTTGAAGAGGGGGAGTTGCGCACGGCTATTGAAAACATGAGCAAGCGTGCCGGATTTACTCTGGACAACGTTTATGTGATGGATGGCTCAAAGCGATCCACCAAAGCCAACGCGTTCTTCAGTGGATTTGGCAAAAACAAACGCATCGTGCTTTTCGATACTCTGATCAACGACCTGGAAAAGGATGAAATTGTTGCCGTTCTGGCCCATGAGATAGGGCACTTCAGACTGAAGCACATCATCTGGAGCACCGTTTTGGGTGTGTTGCAAACCGGATTGACCTTATTTCTGTTGGGGTGGTTTGTCAATGAGCCTGCGCTATCCCAGGCTCTGGGTGTTGAGGAACCGGTGTTCCATATCGGACTCATCGGTTTTGGTATTTTGTATAGTCCTGTGAGTGGTATTCTGGGACTGGGTATGACCATTTTCTCGCGTAAAAACGAGTACCAGGCCGATGCTTTTGCCGGTGAGCATGCCAAGCCCGAAGCATTACAATCGGCACTGAAAAAGATCTCGGCCAATGCGTTGAGCAATCCCACGCCGCATCCATGGTTTGTGTTCTTTAATTATTCGCATCCACCGTTACTGAAAAGGCTTGAAGCGCTGGATGAAGCTAAGAGGTGAGTTGGTAAGAAAGAAAGTCATAAGACAGGAAATAAAAAACCGGGGGTTTCACATTGAGTGAGCCCCCGGTTTTTTGTATTAATCAACTATCAGTACTCCGTTAAACTTATGCAAAAAGCTATAAATCAATATTTTGGAATTATACTCTTGGTTTGATTAAGGTCTTGGTTATTAGCACTATATGGTTCATCTTAAATCTAATATCTAAAAATCTAACGATCTATTGAACTATCATTCTTGCTTTTTTATAACCGTGATAGAAATTCGGGTCACTCTGTTTAAAGGTTGAGATCAGCTTGTCAATCTGCTTGGTGGTCAGGTTATGTGCTTCGCCCAACAGAAAACTGATTTGGTTGGTGGCAATGCTCGACTTTATTTGAAAGGCACGCGGTTGACCTTCGATTTCCAGAAGATGGTTATAGTCGTTTTGTAAGTCGGTCAATTGTTCTGGCTGCATTCCAAAATCCTTGATGAGCACGTCCTTTAATTCGGTAGCTGTTTCGATAATAGATTTTACACGAATAAAAAACTTATCATATGAAAGGCGGAAAAGCGCGCTTGTGCTGTCGCTCATAATACGGGCCAATTCATTATCGCCAATCATGTGGGCATAAGCCGCTACCAAATCGTTAATAATATCAGCCTTGGCAGCCATGGTTTTTTTGAGGGCCAGCTTCGATTTTCCAATAGAGACTTTCGCCTCAGCCTGAGCCTCGCTTGCTCTCTCAAGGGCAGTAAGCTTGTGCGTCAGTGTCTGTTTGGCATCCACCAGCCGGGCAATGCCTTGCCACTTGTTTTTATGCTCGTCCAAATAACTGTTAACTGCTTCGAGCATGTTTCTTTTATTTGTCTGATACTCATTCATGATCTTTCTGATTTGAAGGGTAGTGTTATGAGTAATAGTTCGTTAAAACTTTTAATCTGCTATTTAAAAAACCAAACTTTTTTGGGCTAAAATGCGGGTTGTTAGTGTTGCATAGTTTCTCTTAAATCTAAATATCTAACGACGTATTCAATAAGCTTAATAAAGAAACATAAATTTTTAATACAATGAGTGGAGTTTATAATAGAATGTGACAGACCTTAAGAATCCTTTGATGAATGTAGAGTAGAATATGATATAAATCAAATGAGTTATGATAAACCTTAAGGTAGTTATACATGATATAAATATGAACATGATATTTATGTAGATGCCTATGAATAAAATTAATCAGGCAATGTAAAGGTTAAAATCCTTTATGCTATAATCAGAGAAGACGATGAATTAAATAAAAACACTTATGCCTTTATCAGAGATGATTATGACTTTTATAGAGATGGCTATGATTGTAAAAATTACGGTTATGATAATTGTTGAGAAGCTTATGAATTTATTAAAGAATTGGATGATTAATGTAGAGTTACCTATGAATGTTTATGATATATATATGATTACTGTGGAATGGAGTATGATTTAAATAGAAAAGCTTATGAAAAACGTTGGGTCCATTATGATAATGATTTAAAAGACTATGATAGATAGTTAGAATTTTATGAATATTATAGAGAGCTTTATGATAGGTGTAAAGTGACAGATGTTAGGCTGTTAAGCAATTACAATAGGTATTTAGCAATTTATTAAGTATAGGTGGTGACTCTCTTTAATAGCTAAAGTGACCAAGCATAAGCCGATCCCCCGTATTTAGTTTGGTGGTGGGTTTTTGTATTGAACATGCCCTAACAATCTCTAATAACAAAAACTCAAGAGTAAACTCCGGCACAAAAACAGTCCTTCGGTATCAATATTTCGTGGGTCGTATTGTCCACAAATGGTCAGGTATGAGAAGCGGATGCACTTTCCAACCCGTAGCAGGGAAAGAAAGAACTTTAGACCCCATTGTTTGTCTTTTGGTCAAAAAAATGTTTTTGTTTTTATTTTATGATTATTACCAATTAAAAGAAAAAGTATCTTTCCAGTTTAATTTCAGTTGTTTAATATTATTCATGGTTTACGTTCTTTTGAACTTAATAACTTGTTGAGTAGCAATAATTCAATTATATTAATTTTCTAACACTCATTTACAATGAAAGATGTTTTATTAAAAAAAACCTTACTCGCTTTTTGTTTCATTATTTCTCTTTTGTTTATCGGTTCTCCTAAAGCCACTTCTCAGGAAGGTTTTGTTGGAGAAATTCGAATGTTTGCCGGGAATTTTGCACCTCGCGGATGGGCATTTTGTGACGGACAATTACTTCTTATCACAGAATATACGGCTTTATTTTCTATTTTGGGAACTACCTATGGAGGCGATGGAAGAACCAATTTTGCTTTGCCCGATTTAAGAGGGCGCGCGCCTATTCAGGCAGGACAAGGCCCGGGTTTATCTTATTATCCTTTAGGCGCAAGAACGGGGCGTGAAACCATTTCTCTCACGACTTTGAATCTTCCCAGTCATTCTCACCTGGCGCAATTAGAAGATGCTACTACAAATGTGAATATTAAAGCCAGCTCGAGTACAGGAACATCCTCTGTACCCGGTCAGGGAGGGGCTACCACAATAGCTGCTACAGGAACCGGCCGAACCGGAGGTCCTGAATTATACAATACCGAAAACCCGGATGTTGAGTTAAATACCGGATCCCGACAAGCTACAATTAATGGAACAATCAATGTTTCTAATACAGGAGGTAGTCTGCCGGTGAGTAATGTTCAGCCTGTTATTGCCATCCATTACATAATCTGTCTTAACGGTATTTATCCCTCTCGTAACTAAAAGATTAATGTGATCTTTCTAAACAATTAAGAATAAATTGAAAATGAAGATACGAATATTAAAACCTTTAGCATGTTTAATGGGATTTCTGTTGGCCTTGATGTTTCCTGATACGGCAAATGCCGCTGATTTGGAAGTTTCTGGAATAACGAGCCCTTCTTTAGCAAATGGCACCTATACTCAGCAAGATAATTTATTCGGCTATGCCTCTTGGAAAATGGTGAATGGCTCCAATACGTATTATATCTATAATGATGATTTTAATGGTGAACGCTATTGGAATATTGATGATAATACAATTGACGACATAGGGGATGAAGTGATTTTTTACTCAACAAATCCTTCCACGGCAGCTTCGCCGGCAGAAATAAATTCCTGGGATTCGTTCATCGGTGCAACAGGTATGGTTGTTATTACAGAAGTGGGAGAACCCACTGTTCCCGAAATTTCGGTTTTTGGTAATGGCATTGAAATACTGGATGGTGATGTAACTCCTGGTTTTACTGATCATACCAAATTTGGTTCGGCCGATGTGAGCACAGGCAGTGTTTCCAGAACTTATACAATTCAAAATTTTGGAGCAGGTACATTAAATATTTCTTCTGTTCTGATTTCCGGAGACCATGCCTCAGATTTTTCAATTGTAACTAGTCCTACATCAAGTGTGGCAGGTTTAGGAGCCACTTCCTTTTCTGTTGATTTTAATCCATCCGCAGAAGACAGCAGGAACGCAATTATTACTGTCTATAGCGACGATTCTGATGAAGGAGATTATTCTTTCTCTGTTAATGGACATGGCTTCTCAGAGAGAGATTTATATGTCTCGGGAGTTACTACCCCTTCTGCTTCCAATGGGAATTACATTCATCAGGGAGTGTTGAACAATTACGAGTACTGGAAACATGAAACAGAGGATTATTATCTGTATAATGATTCGGAAGAAAACCGGATATGGAACCTTGATGTCGATTTAACAGGGACGAACAGCAATTATTTATTTTTTAAGCTGTCCGATAAAACAACGCCATTGAGTCTGACGGACTGGACAAATAACACCAACTCCGGAAACGAGTCTTCTGGGGCGCCATTTATAACCGAAGGTGAGCCGTTACCTGAAATTGATGTTAAAGGCAACGAAGTGTCGATTGCTAATGGTAATGATATACCAGCATTAGCTGATCATACTTATTTTGGTGTGACAGAAGTTAACTCGGGAAATGTTTCACGTACCTTCACCATTGTCAACCATGGAAATGCAGATCTTGCTTTATCAGGCGTACCTTATGTAATGTTGGATGGAGGAGGTGCCTCTTCTTTTGAAGTAACGACACAACCGTCAACAACAACCATCGGCTCTTTGTCATCGGTTACTTTTGAGGTAGCGTTTGATCCAACGGAAGAAGGTATAAAATCTGCAAGCGTAACAATTGTCAGTAACGATCCAGATGAGGGAACTTTTACATTTTCTGTTTCAGGAGAGGGGATTTATCCATACAATTTCACTGCAAATGGTTTGGATGTTCCCGGTGATGCCAATGGTACCTATATTTATCAAGGAATCAGCAATAGTTTTCCTTACTGGAAACATCAAATTTTGGGCTATTACCTATATAATGATCAATATTTAACGGACGGTCCTTTCTGGAACATTGATGCAGACCTAGATGATGCGGATGTTTTGTTTTACTCCGAAAATCCTTCTGAAGAGTCATGGCCCGGCCTTGTGAATTCATGGACTGCGGAAGGAACAAATTCCGGAACACCTGTTTTTGCAAAGTTAGAGCCTGAAATATTTGTTGAGGGAAATCTTGTGGAAATAGCCAATGGAGATGCAAGTCCCGAAGCTTCTGATAATACTGATTTTGGTTCGGTTAATATGACCAGTGGTTCGGTAAGTAAAACTTTTGCCATAAAAAATACAGGAAACAGTGATTTGCAACTGACAGGCAGCCCAATTGTTCAAATTTCAGGTGCTAATCAATCTGACTTTGTTGTTTCGTCACAACCATCAATGAATACCGTTTCGACTTCAGGAACGGTTAATTTTGTGGTAACTTTTGATCCTTCGGAAGGCGGGAGCCGGGTTGCAACTGTATCAATTGCCAATAATGACCAGGACGAGAATCCATATGCTTTTGCCATAAGCGGGAATTCGTTAGTTCTACCGGTTGTATCTACGTTGTCGGTAAGCGATATTACGGCAATTAGTGCGACGGGAAATGCTGAGTTGTCAGAGCTGGGAATACCTTCTGTTTCAGTTTCAGGAGTTTGTTGGAGTGAGACTTCCCTGCCAACAGTTGATGATTTTAAAACCATTGATGGTCCTGTGGATGTTACGGGAATGTTTTCATCGCTTTTGAATGGTCTTTCACAAAACACCACCTACTATGTACGTGCATATGCCACTAATGAAGATGGTACTGTTTATGGAGATCAGGTGAGTTTTACCACTGCGGTAGCCACTGGTTCAAGTAGTTTGGAGAGCCGTGAAATAGCTCTTTATCCCAATCCAACTAAGTCGGGGTTTTATGTAGATGCAGGGCCCGATGATGCGGAACTTCTGGTTACAGATCTTTCAGGAAAGGTGGTTCATGAATGTATCGTTTCCGGTTCAACCTATGTTCCTGCTGAGAATTTACCTAAAGGCATTTATCTGGTATATATTGGTGGTAAGATTATGAAATTGATACAAGAGTAAACCTTAATTTTTTAGTATATTAAATCCGCAGCAACAATGCTTTAACCTGTTGTTGCGGATTTTGTTTTTTGTTGCATTTGATAATGCTTTATTATCCTTCCCCAGACCCCAAACCTGAGTTTGCCCCTTTCAAAAAATGCTCGTTCGTTTATTCCATGCACATTAAAAAAGTAATAATTCTATTATCTTTAAATTTGACTCAAAAACATTAAATTGTAATTACGAAGTCGCTACGCAGTTATCTCTCTTTGTGAAAAAAGAGATTTAAAATACCGAAAACGAAAAACATGAAGCTGATTTAATGACACTTTTATTTATGCTTTCATTTGTGGAGATAATAATACTTGTAGCCGTATTTCTGATAGTAGTGGTTCTCCCGATTATGGCAATTATAGATATCCAGAAAAGCCATTTCACCGTAAAATTGCAGTTGACCTGGTTGCTGCTGATTATTTGTCTACCGGGACTTGGAGCCATTTTATATTACCTTATTGGCCGCCGGCAAAAGTTGAAGAGATAGAGGCCGGGCAATTGACTGAATGGGTACCTGATTTTTTTGTATAATTTAGTCGTTAATAGTTTTGCCTTTTAAAAAAGTAAGACCATTTTGGTTATCTTCGAATTTGATTGATTCATCCATTTACTAATAAAACTCACCATCAATGAATATCAAAACCATCATCCCCCTCATTGTTTTAGCCGTTTTAATTCAATCGTGTGATCAAGTTCCTGATATTAAGCCATCTTCGTATAAGAAGGATAGGGTAGATTATGAAACAATTCCCGTTACCCGTCAGGCCAAGACAACAGAAAAGCTAAATCCACCCCCTTTGAAGAGGCAAGAAGAAATAAAAAAGAAGATAATTAAAGACGGAAGAATGGGGCTAAAAGTGGATTCTCTTGAAAATTCCAAGGCTCAGATAGATTCTTTGGTGAAGTTCTACCGAGGTTACTATGCAACTGAGAACCTAACAAAAACAAAAAGGGAAGCTACTTATGACCTAAGGATAAGAATTCCAAATGAAAACTTTGAGAGATTTTTGTCTGGTGTTGAAAGGGCTGAGGCCAGGATTTTATATAAAGAAATAAACGCTCGTGATGTTACAGAACAGTTTATAGATCTGGAAACCCGCCTTAAGAATAAGAGAAACTATCTTGCTCGTTACAATCAATTACTTCATAAAGCTAATACAGTAAAAGAGATTCTTGAAATTGAGGAGAAGATTCGTGGACTGGAAGAAGAAATTGAAAGTACGACAGGGCGTTTAAGGTATTTGTCGAACAAAGTGGCATATAGTACCCTCAGATTAGAGTTAGTTAAAGCTATTAAAATCAAGTCAAAACCGGTAGAGAAAGATAAATTTACCGAACAATTTGTTGATTCGGTGTCTAAAGGCTGGTACGGTTTTGTCGATTTTGTGCTGTTTCTCTTTAGAATATGGCCGCTATGGATTGTGGTTGGTGCTGTTATTTTTATTTGGAGGAGAATAAGGAAAAGAAGAAAATAGTTGGAATTTTATTTGTGAATTAGATGTTTTTATGGCCCGGGATGTTTATTCCGGGTTTTTTATGGAATCAATGGAGGATGAAATCCGCCATACCTATGGAGTTTCTGCCTTGGAATGATGCGGCATTGGTTCTTTTTAATCAACAAACCTAATATGTCCTTATATGCCTGATATGGTTCAAAAATCTTATGTTTCCTTATGTGTTTTATTCCGATGAATTATAGAGACAATTACTAAGTTTTAAAACGAATGAAACGAAAAAGGCTCGTTAGGGCTGTAATCTTGGGAGAAAAGGATGTTCATATATGGGCATAAGTCCTGTAGGGATGAAATTATTGTTTCGTACCATTCATAAAGAACAAGGGTTCTACCGATATTTCGTCCCCCCCCGGGACTTGAGGATAGATCAGAGCTTATTAATGACTAGTGTCAAGTCAAACTCAATCTTTATTCCAGAGCTCTTTGCCCCACACCCTACGCTTCTTGCCCCGCGCTATCTCCCAACCCTCCTGGCCATACCCTCAAAAATAAGATGGTGAAATGGCCATACCGAATACCAATAAAGGCGTCCCCATACCCCTTTGGGACGAAACGTTGCTGTTTGAATGAGTTTTTTGTCCTCAATTTTAAATTCGAGCCAGGCTTCACCCGGAAGTTTCATTTCAGCGTATAAAAGCAGACGTTTTTGAGTAGGAGAGGCTACCAAAACGCGCCAAAAATCAAGTGATTCACCGGCATTAATTTCAATAGGATTCTTTCTTCCACGGCGGAGGCCAACTCCACCCACTATTTTATCCAGAAAGCCCCGGAACTGCCATAGCCAGTTGGCATAAGGCCAGCCATTATCGCCACCCAGCGACCAGATGTTTTTTAAAGTAGCTTGTTCATCTGAAATGTCTAAAACCCGCTCATCTTTTAAGCAACCAAACTCAGGAACATTAAGATGTTTTTCTATGCCTTCCTCGATGGTGCGACTGGATAGTGCGTCCGTCCAGCTGGAAAGTACATTTTGTTGTTCAATTTTTCCGAAGGCCTGTTGGATTGCTTCTTCGTAAGTGAGTAAATCAATTCCGAGCCATTCCTGCAAAGGGTTCTTTTCTGCGATAACTTCAATCTTCATGCTGTCCACCAGATTGATGGCCAGTTTGTAGGAGGTTGAAGTCACGAAGTAAAGCCAGTAAGATGACAATTTAGGTGTCATCACGGGAACGGTGAAAATATGTCGCTTAAGTTCGCGTACTTTGGCAAACTTAAGCAGCATTTCCTTGTATGTTAATACTTGCGGTCCACCTATGTCAAAACTCTGGTCGTAGCATTTTTCGAAAAGCAAAACACCTTTCAGAAACTGCAGAACATTTCTGATAGCAATGGGCTGTGATTTGGTTTCCACCCACCTTGGCGCCACCATAACCGGCAGTTTCTCTACTAAATCCCGCATGATTTCAAAGGATGCGCTACCCGAACCAATGATAATACCCGCTCTTAAGGTTGTTAAGTGATAGGTGCCTTTTGAGAGTATGGCTTCAACTGTTTTTCTCGATTTCAGGTGATTCGAAAGCTCATTGGCATTAACAATACCACTCAGATAAATGACCTGATGTGCCTCCGTGTCAGATATACGGTTTTTGAAATTTTCGGCACAGTTTTTTTCCATCGAATCAAAATCGTGAATGGATGCTGACATGGAGTGGATCAGATAATAAGCAACGTCAATTTTTTGGGGAATGTCTCTTAAGGAGTCATAATCCAAAAAATCAGCTTTTATTACGTGAAGTTTAGTAGATTCATAGTATTCAGAATTAAAACGTTCAGGGTCGCGAACGCAGCAGAATACCTCATGGCCCTCATTAAGAAGAACCGGCAGAAGTCTTTTTCCTATATATCCGGTAACCCCGGTTAAAAGTATTTTCATATACTGTGCCTTATGAATGATAATTTCTGCAGATTGCCGGAGGTATTGAACATCGCTCCTGAGAACCTGTTTCAGTTATCTAACATTTTGCATCAATGTTATGTTTGAGATAATAGATTTTATCTGCTTTATTGTTAGTTTTATGGAGATGATTTATTATAAACAGGCTTAAACGCAGAGCCGCAATGTAGTTATTATGGTAAACGATTCGATGTTAATTTTTTTGTCTGTGGTAAAACAGGTCTTTGCCAATTGGTTTTAGCGTTAAAAACAAGTGTTGTAATTTATTTAACCTAAAGCAATCATTAGTTGTAACTTGGTATTGGACAAACAATCAATAGCTGGTATTTTATGTGGTTTGTGTGTTCCGATTTAGGTTTCGTGTGTTATACAAATCATCTTAAATCTTATCTCTGTAAATCTAAGGATCTAACCTGGATTATTCATAAATTATCTATTACAATGTTCAATTACCTGCCAAATACTGGCGTCCTCAATAAAACTGACTTGAAAATAGTTCACTATTTCCTTCATCAATTTTCTTTGCGGTTGCCAGTATTTATTGGTAATTATACATTTCATAACGAAAACTCATAAATAAACCAGGCTAATATAAATTAAACCAATGAGTAAAAAAGTCCTTCTTTTGGCTAATTTGGGATCGCCCGATTCATTTGCCGTGAAAGATGTTCGCAAATATTTGAGAGAATTCCTGATGGATGGCCGCGTGATTGATATCCCCAAGGTACCGCGTTATCTTTTGGTAAATGGCATTATTGCGCCTTTCAGGGCGCCACGCAGCGCGAAAAAATACAAGAGCATTTGGACTCAGGAGGGCTCTCCGTTGATTGTTTTGAGTGAGAAACTGCGGGCCAGGGTGGAGGAGAAGACCGGGTTACCTGCCTATTTGAGTATGCGTTATGGAAATCCCACTCCTCAGGCATCCTTGTCAGAGATACAGGAGTATCAACCAAACGCGGAAGAGGTGGTGCTGTTCCCTCTTTATCCGCATTATGCCATGAGTAGTTATGAAACAGCTGTTGAATATGTGAAGGAAGTTTGGGAAAAGGGAAATTACGCTTTTCAATTAAAGATTGTTGACCCTTATTACAATCATCCTGATTACATCCAAGCTCTTTCGAATAGTATAAAACCATTTCTCAGGGAGGAGTTTGATCATTTGTTGTTTAGCTACCACGGGGTGCCCGAGCGGCATATTTTAAAGGGTGACATTACAGGCAATCACTGTTTAAAGTCAACGGATTGTTGCCGTACTCCCTCACCGGCACATAAGTTTTGTTACCGGCATCAGGTTTTTGAAACCACACGGCTGGTAATAGAGCAACTTAACTTGAATGATGAGGAATACAGTGTTTCATTCCAGTCCAGACTGGGAAGTGACAAATGGCTTGGGCCTGCTACATCGGATGTTTTGGCTCAATTACCCGGCAAAGGGGTAAAAAAAATACTGGTTGTCACGCCGGCCTTTGTCAGTGATTGTCTTGAAACCATTGAAGAAATTGGAATGGAAGGCCGTGAAACTTTTCTAGAGGCTGGTGGAGAAAAATTTACTGCTATTCCATGTCTCAATCTCAGTGATGAGTGGGTGGAGGCTATAGGGAAAATGGTGTGAAGTATCGATTCTCTGTTAACTATCCACTAATTTCTTCCTCTTTCAATATAGCTGCTGTGTCCTTCTCTTCATCATTCGGCAAAAGTTCAGCCCATTCCCACTGGTTTACTTTAGGGAGGGAATCTTCCTCCTTTTCCTCTTTTCGGTAAAAGGTAAGAATTTCTTGAAGTTCATCAGAATGTGAATTCATTCTGGTGGCTTCGCCCGACATTGCCTCAGCCATTTGGGCAGTTCGTTGTGTTTCCAAATTCAGTTCCTGGATGGCACTTGCCACCTGTCGGGTCTCGGCATTTTGCTGTAACGACAGAGTTGCCATACGCTGGAGGACATTTTCATTGTAGGTGATTATCTGACTGATATTATCCAGATTAAGGTTAGCTTCATCTGATGTTTTTTGACCTTTTTCAGTCAAATCATTTAGTTCACTTGATACATTTTTTATCTTTTCAGCCAATTCACGCATAGCCTTGGCAATGGTGCCAAACCCCTTACTTTCGTCGCCACCCCGGGATGCTTCAACTGATGCATTTAATGAAAGAATATAGGTTTGTGAGGCGAGTTCGGAAATTACCGAACTTCGTTTCATTAATTCCTGCATATGATCGATAGCCTCTCTGTTCTGCTCAATGTATAGTGCCACATCGGTTTTTGCTTTTTGAATTTGGATTGAGGCCTGCTCTGTTTCCTGACTGCTGTTCTCTGTGAGGGCCTGCATCTCTTCAATGGAGGCTGTTATCTCCTGTGCTGATGAAGCCTGAGATGTTGTAGTCGCTGTGAGCCTTTCAGATCTTTCTTTTAGTCGTTGCATCAAATCATTTAATGAAATCCCCATATTCTTCAATGCATCAACAATTCGGTGAGTTTGTTCCTGATGCAGTTTCATGGAGCGGGTTAATTTACCTACTTCATCATTTCTCGTTGTTTCGGGTATTTCAATTAATAACCCGTCAGCTTGCTGTTCAGCAAGGGCGGTCAGATTTATAATTGGATCCGAAAGTGAACGGCTGATGCGCCAGGCAATGAAAATGGCCGTCAACATGGAAAGAGAAACACTCCACCACCAAATATTTCTGGCATTAGATGCATGCTGCAGGTTGGACTTTGCACTTCTTGCAAGATAGTTCTCCTGTTTGTCTGCCATATCCATGGTGAGAGATAACCCGCGCTCGAGGAAATCATGATTATTTAGCTTACTGTAGGTTTTCCAGTTATCAGTTAGTTTGGTAATAGCATTTTTGCAAATCTCTCCCTGATCTTTTATTTCATTAAGGGATTTCACATCATACTGCTTGGTCGTCATTGGCAGAATGGTTCCTACGTTTAGGTCAATAATGCTAAGGGTGGGTACTACTTCATCCAACAACGTGGGGTCATTTCTGAAATTGGTTTCTCCAATCGTGATTTTAAGATTTTCGGCAGTTCTCACAATCTCATTCATCAGATTGATTTTATCCACTCTTCTTTTCACGATGTGATTAGCCTCTCCATTGTCTATATCTCTTTTTAGTTTTTTGTATTGAAGACTCAGGTAGTTATCTGACAACTCATGCAGTCTTTTCTGGGCAGAATCCAGCTTTGAATAGGATGTTTCAACTTGAAGAGCAGCGGAGAATGAGTTTCTGGCTTGCTTTTGGAAGTGTGCCAATTCCCGGTCAATAAACTCCCATTTGCTTTTTTTTTGTTCACTTTCAACCTTGAGAGAATCCAATATCTCTCTGGCTTTATTTAAATGATGGTTGGCCATTACATAATATTGCTCTTTTTTTTGTGTTGAAAAAGTACGTAAATTGAAAATGGCTTTTTGCCAGTGGTTTTGCAGATCGTAAGTTTGGGATAATGCGGGTATGTGGTTGTTGTAGAGGTCTTTTGAAGAATTATTTATGGAGTAGAGGCCTGAAAGCAAGATTCCTCCAAATAAAGCGGTAACAGTAACAACAATTCCAAATCCTAAAAAAAGTTTATGGCGAATTTTGAGTGATTGCCAGTTCATCATGGTCATAGTTTTTTCTGGGTTTTGCTCAAAAATAAACTCTTTGGCCCCGATTTGTGTTAACTATACATTAATGAAATATTTTATTTTAGTGTTCGAAAAAAGAGAAGCGTTATATTAATCAGCTATAAACTTTATACTTATTTGTCTATGAGTGTGTTAATCGACCAAGATTCCAAGGTTATTGTCCAGGGGTTCACCGGACGAGAAGGAACTTTCCATGCAGAACAAATGATTGAATACGGCACACCGGTTGTTGGTGGCGTTACCCCTGGTAAAGGTGGCACGACCCATCTTAATCTGCCGGTTTTTAATACTGTTTCTGATGCAGTAAAAGATACCGGAGCTGATACCTCGGTGATATTTGTTCCGCCTCAATTTGCTGCTGATGCCATAATGGAAGCAGCCGATGCAGGTGTAGGCCTTATTGTTGCCATTAGTGAAGGTATTCCTACTTCAGATATGATTAAAGTAAAACACTTTTTGTCATCGCGCAAAAGCCGGTTAATTGGACCTAACTGTCCCGGTATTATTTCCCCCGGAAAGGCCAAAGCAGGCATTATGCCCGGGTTTATTCATAAGGAAGGCAGTATTGGCGTGATCAGTCGTTCCGGAACTCTTACTTACGAAGCTGTTGATCAATTAACAAAATTGGGATTGGGCCAAAGTACATGTATTGGGATTGGAGGAGATCCGGTTATTGGTACTTCCACGCTTGAAGCTGCTAAGCTGTTGATGGAAGATGAAAATACTGAAGGCATTGTAATTATTGGCGAGATAGGAGGTAGCATGGAGACGGATGCTGCCAGATGGATAAAAGAAAACGGAACCAAACCGGTGGTTGGATTTATTGCAGGTCAGACCGCCCCTAAAGGACGTAGGATGGGACATGCCGGTGCTATTATTGGAGGTAAAGATGATACTGCAGCCGCAAAAATGAAAGTAATGGAAGAGTGCGGTATTCATGTTGTTGAATCCCCGGCCGAGATTGGGGCAACCATGCAGGCAGCTCTTAATAAAGCATAACCTGCATGGAAGGAGTGATTTGGAACTCACCCTCTGCTAATTCCCGGAAAAAATTTCAGTGCTGTGGCGGAGTTCCTGAGCTTTTGTTTTTAAATGGTTCAGGTAATCCGCCATTTCATCTGATTCACGCGCCGTGAGCTGAATGGAATCATTTAGCTGCTCTATTGCCATCGAGATTTGTTGTACGGCACTACTTTGCTCTTCACTGTTGTACACAATTTCCCGAACGAGTTCTGAGGTTTTCTTGATTTCAGGAATTAGAAGCCCCAACTTGTCAGAAACCTCTTCAACAGATACCTTACTGTCGCCGGATAATTTCTCCATTATCTCCGAAGTTGAGCGACTTTGCTCGGCAAGTTTCCGGACCTCTGCAGCTACCACCGAAAAGCCTTTGCCGGCTTCTCCTGCACGAGCAGATTCAACAGCTGCGTTCAAAGCCAGAATATTGGTCTGAAATGCAATATCCCGGATCATCATAATTTTCTCGTTCAGGTTTTGAATGTCTTCCTCTGCCTTTGAGAAAATCTCGGCGCTTTTGTTGATCTCTTCACTTGAGTTCTTGCTTATTGAACCTGTATTCTGAGCATGCTTTGTATTGTCATTGCTGCTCCTTAAAATTTCATTCATAGAGGTGCTGATTTCCTCCATCGAAGAAGCCTGCATTGAAGTCCTGTCAGAAAGTTGCAATAAATTATTATTGATTTTTACTGTGGAGTTATCGACTTCTTCTGCGTTTTCATGAATGGACCAAATGATACCTTTCAGTCTTCTGGCCATGTTCTTCAGCCCGGAAATCATTTCACCTATTTCATCATTTCTTTCTTCAAGATCAAGGTCTGCATTTAGATTTCCGTTTTCGATTTCTCTTGCAAAATCTGCAATTTTACCGATAGGGTAAACTATTTTAACAACCATGTTCATAAGCAGGAAGGCGATTAATCCCATTCCTGCCAGTCCAATTATTAAAGAAGTTATGAAAGTTTGTCTGCCTTCTTTTATTATTGATTCCCTTGGGACAATAACCGCAAGCCCCCAGGTTTTTCCTGATTCAATTGGTTGAACTGACGCAAGTGAGTAATAGTTGGTATTACCGTTTTCTTCAATCTCGGCTTCAATGAGTTTTTTATCAGACAATTGGTCAAATACATGCATTTTTTTGTTCAAAGCCGGGAATTGTTTCTTTAAAAAGCCGCCTTGCAGACCTTCACGGGTTGAAGCAATAATTCTTCCATCATCGCTAAAGAGAACAATGTCTCCGGACTTGTTGGAATCAAGATCGTTGATGAGGGATTTGAAGAAACTCAGATCCAGATCAATGCCCATCAATCCATGAAATTTATCCTCTTTTTGTATGGGGATACATATGCTGCTGGCTAAAATTGAATCTTCATAACTGCCTTCATAATCCTCGTAATAAGGACTGGTAATTGCCTCTTTGTTGGCTGATCTGATTTTATGATATAACCCGTTTATGTCTTCCCCATTCATATCCAGGGTGTCTCGTAAAACAAACAATGATGGCTTGGTAACAACATTAATTCTTACCCGGCCATACTCTTTATTCCAATTATCGTTAAGAGCGTGCATTTGCCAGCTAAACCAAATACTCAGGTAATTGGGGTTTTTTTCGGCTATCTTTTGGGCTATATTCCTGCCTTTACTTAGTTTTTCCTCTGCAGTATCATTATGGAGATTTTCAAATAGGTGAGCAATGGTGCGGGTTGCTGTAATGTCCTGTTGGAGTTTGTTCGTCATTATAGAAGAAAACTCACCTGCTTCTGTTTTTGCAAGATTTCTGGCCTGCTCAATGTTTTTTCTATAGTTAGAGAATGACAGATAAAGGATGGAAAACAGATAGATCAGGAACAATGGTAATAGTATTGTTCCAAAAACTTTTCGTTTAAGGTTGTTCTTTTTTTTCATTAAAATATTACTTTAAAGAAAATAATATGATGTATAAGTGTTCTTTTCTATAACTGTAAAGAAAAGTTCTGCAACATTTCCGATGAAAATCGGAATTAATTCGTGTAATTTCAGAATCTTGATTAAACAGGGGTTGGGGATTTTTTGTTTTTTTATGGGTTGTGTTTATTTTACACTAATGAGGGAGTGCAATTTTAATTAAAAAAATAGATTTTGCCTACCTGTTATAGGGGGTTGACCCTGAAAAGTTGGGTTATTTTGATAAAATTAACTTTTTAATGGATGGTTTGATTGTATAAGGCCGCTAAAACCAAAAAAGAAATATGAGAGAAAGTCAATTAGAAAAAGCTGTTAATATTCTTAGGAATTCAAAGTGTACAATTGCTTTTACAGGCGCCGGCATCTCCGTTGAAAGTGGTATTCCACCCTTTCGCGGAGAGAATGGGATTTGGGCAAAGTACGACCCTGAGGTCCTGGATTTGGATTTCTTTCATGAAAATCCTTTAGAATCATGGAAGGTAATCCGGGAAATATTTTATGATTTCTTTGGCGTGGCCAAACCCAATGACGCACATAAAGTATTGGGCCGACTTGAGCAAAAAGGCTTATTGGAATGCGTGATTACTCAAAATATCGATAATTTGCATCAGGAAGGGGGGAACACAGTAGTGTATGAATTTCATGGGAATTCCAAGAAAATGGAATGCACAGCTTGTAACTATCATTTCCCCTCGGTTGAGGTTGATTTTAATAAATTACCGGTTACTTGTCCCAAATGTGGAGGTCTTGTTAAACCGGCTTTCATCTTTTTTGGGGAGTCAATCCCACCGGAAGCTTATCAGGGGAGTCTTGAAGCCGCGCGTAAAGCCGATGTTTGCATGATTATAGGAAGTCTGGGTGAAGTGATGCCGGCAGCAATGGTTCCGTGGGAAGCCAAAAGGAATGGGGCTACCATAATTGAAATTAACCCCAAGCCCACCAACTTTACAGGCCCCCTGTCTGATATTCACCTCGTGGCTAAAGCTTCCGAGGCATTGCTGGCTTTGGAGCAAAAGCTTTAGAGTTATCCGAAATTGATTACCATTCAATTTTTTTATTAAAAACATATTTACTTTAAAATGGAAGAGCTGTTTTCTGATACAACCGCTGACCCCGAGAGCCTTGTTTTTCCTGTTTTAATATCTTTAGTAGTATTGGTAGCTACCTGGATTGTTGGGATGTGGCTCGTACGTACATTAAGGAAAGTAATAAAAAAGCAGATGAAAAGAGGGTTTGATAATGTTATCAACCTTATTAAAACGCCCTTGAAATTGCTTCTTGTGAGCATCGCTTTAAGCATCCTCAATAACTATCTTGAGAGCTATCTCAATGTTGAAACCAGTCAGGCTGTATTTTTGGTCCTTGTCTTTGTGATCGGATGGCTTGGTATTGCAGTAGTCCGAAGTATAAAACACTTTTTTATAGCCGGATATAATATTGCCGATCCGGATAATCTTAAAGCCAGGAAAGTGCACACTCAAATGAAAGTTTTTGAGAGGATTATGACTTTTCTGGTGATATTTATTGCTCTGGCCATTGCTTTATTGAGTTTTGATAAAATCCGGGAAATTGGGTTGAGCTTGCTGGCATCGGCAGGTATTGCAGGTATTATTTTGGGTTTTGCAGCTCAAAAAAGCTTGTCACTTTTGCTTGCAGGTTTTCAAATTGCAATAACTCAACCAATTCGTCTTGAGGATGCTGTTATTGTTGAGGGTGAATGGGGGTGGATCGAAGAAATTACGCTTACCTATGTGGTTATTCGAATATGGGATAAACGCCGCCTGGTGGTTCCAATAAACTATTTTATAGAAAAGCCATTTCAAAACTGGACAAGGTATTCGGCAGACATTATGGGTACAGTATATATATATGTGGATTACGGTTTTCCGGTGGATAAGATGCGGGAAGAAATGGCCCGTATTGTTCCTGATATCCCGGAGTGGGACGGACAGGTAAATGTGCTTCAGGTTACCGGATGTACCGAGAAAACCATGGAGCTAAGAGCGCTTGTTAGTGCATCAAATTCTCCCAAAGCGTGGGATTTAAGAGTTAGATTGCGTGAAGAGCTGATTGCCTTTTTACAACGTGATTATCCACAATATTTACCTAAAGCCAGGGTTGAACTCGAGAACGATAAAGTCAATGGCGAAGGACAAGAAGAGATATCCAATAATAGTAATAAAGGGTAGTTCCTCTCTTCGGGGTATGAAAACTTGTTGGATTCCTTTTAAAAATAGATCGTTAGATTTTTAGAAAAAAGATATAAGACAACCAATAAAGCGCCAATAACCAGGGTTTTAAAGGAGTTATGTGTGTAATTCCAAAAAGTAGATTTATAGCCTTTTATAATAACCATTGAATCAGTTGTTTATGTTTAGAAGGTGTTTTGTGTTAATGTTCAGATTGTCAATATCATACGATTCGTCTTATATCTTACCTGACTGCCGTCAGGCAAGTATCTGAAAATCTAACGATCTAATGTAATTGAAAGCTTTCTTTATATCATACCTGTAAGGTGTCAAGCGCAAAAAGCAGTGAAAAACGGTCGATAATTACAAAACTTTTAACATCTTTACGCTTTCAAAATTAAAAGTTTGTTTTTGTAGAATAGTTCAGAAACTTAAACCATCATTGAAAATGAAATTACTAGAAGGAAAAACTGCAATTGTAACCGGCGCAGCCCGGGGAATAGGAAAAGCCATTGCCCTTCGTTTTGCTGCTGAGGGATGCAACGTTGCGTTTACCGACCTGGAATACAATGACGCTGTTCAGGCTACTGAAAAAGAACTCGCTGAACTTGGTGTAAAGGCTAAAGGATTTGCTTCAAATGCCGCAAATTATGAAGATACCCAGCGTGTTGTTAAAGAAATTGCTGCCGAATTTGGGCGTGTTGACATTTTGGTCAACAATGCAGGTATTACCAAAGATGGAGCACTTAAACGGATGACTGAGGATCAGTGGGATGCAGTGATTGCTGTTAATCTTAAGTCTGTTTTCAATTTTACCAAGGCTGTCCAGCCAATTATGTGGAAACAAAGCACCGGTAGTATCATTAATATGAGCTCTGTTGTAGGTGTGTCCGGTAATAAAAACCAGGCTAACTATTCAGCATCTAAAGCCGGTATTATTGGATTCACCAAATCTGTTGCTCAGGAACTTGGATTGAGAGGAATTCGTAGTAATGCGATTGCTCCAGGGTTCATTATTACTGAAATGACAGGTGTGTTGCCCGAAGAGATTCGTAAAGAGTGGGAAAGCAAAATTCCACTTCGCAGGGGAGGAACACCTGAGGATGTCGCCAATACTTGTGTGTATCTTGGTTCTGATCTTTCAGCGTATGTTTCCGGTCAGGTAATTAACGTTTGCGGTGGTATGAATACCTGATTCTCTCAAAATATTTTTTGAAGGTGCTTTCTATCACAGAGGGCACCTTTTTTGTTTTACAGAGGGATAACTTTGAGTATATTTGAGTTCATACAAAAAAAATGACACCATGCAAAATTTCAATTTTCACGTACCTACAAAAATATTGTTTGGCCAAAATAAAGTAAATGAAATTGGCAATGAGATAAAAAAATATGGAACCCGGATTTTATTAGCCTATGGAGGCGGATCGGTAAAGAAAATTGGTCTGTATGATCAGGTTGTTGAACAGTTGAATGAAAACGGGATTTCCTATTTCGAACTCTCCGGCATAAAGCCTAATCCACGGGTTACTTCGGTAAGGGAAGGTGTAAAGATATGTCGTGAAAATGACATTGATTTCATTTTGGCTATAGGAGGTGGTAGTGTAATCGACGCTTCCAAAGCCATTGCAGCAGCTGTTAATTATGAAGGTGATCCCTGGGATTTTTCTGTGCAAAAAGCAAAGGTAAAGGATCCCCTGCCACTGGGAACGGTTCTCACGCTGGCTGCGACCGGATCAGAAATGAATGGCAATGCTGTTATTTCAAATGAAGAAACGCAGGAAAAAAAGGGGATGGCAAGTAATTCTCTTAGGCCCAAATTCTCGGTCCTTGATCCTGTTTATACTTTTTCTGTTAATAGATACCACACAGCAGCCGGAACGGTTGATATCATGAGTCATATTTTTGAAAATTATTTTGCACCTTCGAGTGGCACGTTTGTTCAGGATGCTATGGCCGAATCTATTTTAAAAACCTGCATCAAATATGGACCAATAGCCCTTGATGAACCGGAAAACTATGATGCAAGGGCTAATCTGCTTTGGGCCGGCAGTTTGGCTCTGAATGGTTTGACTCTTACAGGTAAATTGATGGGCGACTGGGCAACTCACGGGATTGAACACGAGGTGAGTGCAATTTATGATCTTACCCATGGCGCCGGACTGGCTATTATTCATCCTGTTTGGATGCAATATGTGTTAAATGAGAAAACTGCACCTAAATTTGCTCAAATGGCACGAAATGTGTGGAATGTAGAAGAACAGGATGACATGGAAGCTGCCCAAAAAGGCATAAATGCCGTCAGGGCCTTTTTTGATTCACTTGAAATGCCTGCCAGACTATCGGATGTTGACATTTCAGGTGATCATTTTGATGCGATGGCTGAAAAAGCATGTTGTTTTGGAAAAATCGGCTCTTTTAAGAGACTTGAACCAAAGGATGTTCGTGCCATTCTTGACAATGCTTTGTAAGTGTTGTCCGGCTTAGGAGATTTAATATTAACCCGAAGTTTTCCGGGATGTTATTTGGCCTGATTAATGCCAAACAAAACTTTAAAACATGAACCGAATCAAAAATCTGATTATACCCGGTTTGTTTCTTTTTCTTGCCGGGTGTGCTTCATATTCCACTGTAAATATTGATGTTTTAAAACCAGCGAAAATTACTATTCCGGTGGGAATTGCTAAGGTTGTCGTGGTGGACAATGCATACCCTTTTCAAAAAAGCGATTCTGCAGTGCACCGTATTAACTTACCCGGAAGGCAATATACTGTGGATACCATTTGGAAAAAAGATTTTGGAAAAGTGGCAACAAAGACCTTTGCTGAGGAGTTAGAATATCGTCAGTTTTTTGATTCGGTTTATGTTGCTGAAAAAGCTTTTAAATCGGAAATTGAAGGTCGAAATCCGCTGAATCCGCTTACCGGATATGAGTTGGATTCTCTTTGTCAAAAATATAACGCACAAGGGGTGATTTCTCTCGATTATTACGATTACGGAACAACTATCAATGTGGTTGATATGCCAGACTATTTTTATTCCACTTTAGATGCAAGGAGTAATACATATTGGACATTTCATAATTGTCTGACCGGTGAGAGGTTGGATTACCATTTTCAGAGGGATACGATTTTCTGGGAAAGCTTTGGCAGTTCTATTGTAAGTTCGGTTGACGATCTTCCAAAAATTCGTGAGGCTTTGGAGGAAGCCACTTATCATGCAGGTGCAAAATATGCCGGATTTGTGGCTCCTACCTGGACCAATGAAGAACGTATTTTTTATCAAAAAGGGCATCCACTCTTTTTCGAAGCCGCCACCGAAGTAGCAAATAATAATTGGGATGCTGCCAAGAGGATCTGGTACAAAGTTTATGAATCCTCGAAAGGGAAAAGCAAGGCCAGAGCAGCCTTCAATCTAGCCCTTGGACAAGAAGTGACGGGTAACTTCATGGAAGCAGCAGCCTGGGGCTGGAGATCTGTTGAGAACTACCGGTCGCTCAGCGGTATAAGTGCTTCTGGTATGGAAAAAGATAAGGCTGTATCTTATTATGTAAAATTATCTTACCGATTACAGGAAAAGAAAAAACTGGACGAACAATATGGGGTGGACCAATAAAAACTTTTGGGGACTTTGCTTCACGTTTTTGGGGATGAGTCTCTCTGCACAGGAGTTGCCTAAGACGCTAAGTGAAATACCTCCTCATGCCTCCTACTCAATATTAGTTAGGGATTTAAATGATAAGAAAGAGCTTATTAGCGTCACTCCACAGAGAACATTAGTTTCTGCCAGTTTGATGAAACTGGTCACAACTGCAACAGCATTGGAAGTGCTTGGTCATGATTATCAGTTCTCAACCCGCTTTTGGATTAATGGGCCTGTTCTCAATGGAGAATTAAATGGAAACTTAATAGTTGAAGGTGGTGGTGATCCCACCCTTGGGTCACAATATTTTAAATCCCAATCTCCCGAAATTATTCTTTCGAAAGTACTGGAGTTTCTAAAAGAACAAGGAATAGAGCGAATCGAAGGCAATATTTTGGTTGATAATTCATGGATTAAGAATTCACGCTTTCCTTCACGCCGACTCTGGGAGGATATGGGGAATTATTATGGAGCCCCTCCCGCTGCATTGACCTGGAAAGATAATTCTTTCAATATAGGATTGAAATCTTCCTCACAATTAGGCCAAAAATGTGACATTGTTGAGATTGATCCCCCGTTAAAAAGAATCAGCATTACCAGTAATGTAGTAAGTGCTTCTCACCAAAATGACAGTGCATATATTTATGGTTTGCCCGGTATGAGAAAATGGGAGATAAGAGGATCCATTCCGGCAGGAATAAATGGTTTTATTATTAAAGGGGCATTGCCTTATCCCGGGATGACATTTGCATCGGAAGTTGCAGGCAAAGTCCTTCTTCAGCCCGGTATAGGCATGCAAGAGGTCACTGATTCAGGATGGAAGAGTGATGCTCGGCTAATTGGAGAGATAAAATCACCTCATTTATCCGAAATTGTAAGGGAAATTAATCACCGAAGTTTGAATTTAGGGGCTGATCATCTATTGCTTGCACTTGGGAAAAAAGCCGGCAATATTAATTTGAGCGACTGGGATGGCGGTTTGGAACTGATTCGTAAATACTGGGGAAAAAGGTTGACCCAACCTTACTACAATAATATAAAAGATGGCAGCGGCCTTGCTCCGCTTAATACGTTGTCCTCGGTATTTTTGGTTGGTATGATTGACTATATGTATAATAACAGCCCTAACAGAGATGTTTTTAAAACCTCACTGGCTCAAAGTGGCAGGTCTGGTACCCTGAAATACGTTTGGAATGATGGTGTTTTGAATGGCAAGGTCTGGGGGAAAAGCGGATCCATGCAGGACGTGATGTGTTATTCAGGTTATGTGTTCAGGCAAGGAAAATCTCCATTGGCATTTGCCATTATGGTCAATCATTTTGGCATTGAGAGCAGAGAAGTGCGTAAAATAATTGAAAAGATTCTTGAAGAATCGATTTCTGGTTAATTGTTAAGGTTTTTAATCAATACTACGTTAAACTTTTGTAAAAGGCTATAATTCAACTTCATGGAATTACATGTGTGATCTCTCTAAGGATTTGGTTATTAGTATTATATGGTTCGTCTAAAATCTTTTATCTAAGTAAAGTCATAAACCATTTAAAATGTGTTTTTTATAATTTTCTTAGTTTTTTAAATATGCCGCAAAAAGAATCAAAGTTTCTTATATTCGAAAGTTTCCAGCTTCTAACTTCCAGCCTCCAGCTTCCGGCTTCCGCGCGGCTGGGCTACTTTTATCTAAAAATCTAACGATCTATTGATAATGAAACACTTTTTTTCGCTTTATCCGCCCTTTACAGAAATACCTGAAACCAAGCCATGGATTTGTTTGTTAAATAGTGCGTGTCCATAAAGTTCCCTTTACCGTGTTATGCTTGCCCGAAAATTACTCATCCCGAAGGATAGGGACTGCGTATTTTCGGGCTTCGCAAGCCTTGTTTTCGAAGTTTTCTTATCAAAGCCTTCGAAAAAATGAGGGTTTTCTTGCAGGCACGTTAAATACATTTGTGCCACGAAACTATACCTTAAATGCAGTTTTGAGTAGATTAGGGTTTGTAGGTGGTTGGCTTAAGACTGGTTTTTAAAAGATAATTATGAAAGTAGCTTTAATAGAGAAAGAACTTCATTGGGAAAACATCGAAAAGAATCTTACAGATTTTGAGCAGACAATTAATCAAATTCCTTATGATTGTAGTTTGGTCATTCTGCCTGAGATGTTTTCGACGGGTTTTACCATGAATCCCAAAAAGTTCTCAACTGAGGAACTTGAAAAAGTTCCGGAATGGATGATTCAAATGGCTTATCAAACAGGTTTTTGTATTTGTGGAAGTTCCATTGCAAAGGAAGAAGACGGATATTTCAATAGATTTTATTTTGCTTTTCCCGATCGCGCTTTGCGCTGGTATGATAAGAAACACCTTTTTAGAATGGGAAATGAATCGGAAATCTATACTCCGGGTAAAGAGCGGAAAATATTCACTCTGGGTGAATGGAGGATTATGCCACAAGTCTGTTATGACCTTAGGTTTCCGGTTTGGAACCGAAATCAGGATGATTATGACTTCTCTATTTATGTTTCTAACTGGCCTGCTGCCAGAAAAGATGCCTGGCTAACTCTTCTTAAAGCAAGAGCTATCGAAAATCAATGTTATGTAGCAGGAGTAAACCGTGTGGGTAAAGATCCGAATGTTCCGTACGATGGGGGAACGGTTGTCTTTTCTCCAAAAGGGGATGAGATAAGCCAGGTGGTTAATGGGCAATGGGGCATTATTATCGCCGATATTAAACTGGATGCTTTGAAGGCTTTCAGAGATAAATTTCCTGCCTGGAAGGATCGTGATTCGTTCAATCTTGATGGTCCGAATCTCTCATGATTACCCCAATCGGCTCAGGGTTTTCAAGATTTCCATACTTCTAATACTCACCTGACGATCGTTTAAGTTAATTATTTTATCATTTTTAAACTCTGTGAGGGTGCGTATAAAACTCTCTTTTGTAGTACCGGCAAACTGAGCAAGTTCTGTGCGGCTCAATGGTAAAATAAATGTTTCAGAATTGTTGAATAATTCCCTGAAATACAGCAAAGTGTCGGCTACCCGTCCTGGTAATTGCTTGTGCTGTCCACTTATTAACCGGCATTGAAAATATAGTGATTCTGAAGCAAGGAGTGGAACAATTTTCAAGGCAATATCTGTCCTTTTTTTGAAAAATATATTGAACTTTTTTGCATCTAAAATTGTAAGTTGACAGGAAGTGACGGCTGTTGCTGTGTAGCTGAATTTATCGGATCCAAGGCAATCTGTTAATCCCACAAAGCCGGGATCTTTTTCTATTTTCAGGATTGAGGGTTTTTGTTGACAATTGTTTTTGTGAAGTTTTATGAGTCCTCTGTTTATTTGGTAGAAATTTAATGTAGGACTCTCTTGTGAAAATAAAACCTGACCTTTATCGATTTGGGTTTGAGTTCCTGTTTTTTCAATGAACTCTTCAAAAGACAATTTGCCTGGACTTTCTTTTACGTGTGTTTCGTTAGTGATTTTATTCATATCCTATTGGGTTTGACATAAAATTACAAAAAGTGTATATTAAATTCAATATAGAAAAGCTGATATGGTCAATTGGAATTATATTCCCGTTAGATGTTTTTATTTATTCTTTCCGGGTTAAAGTAACAATTGGGAATAATGTTTCGTAATTACTGAGAGCTTTTTCTTTACAACTTAATTCTTTCAGGAAAAAGGAACTTATGCTGGATCAAACTCAAAAGTTTTTGAACAGTTCTCCGTATGCTTGTATCTGGCATAGAGCTGTGTTAAATGAAGACGGCACACCCTCATACTTTATGACCGAGGGGGTAAATCTCTCTTTTTTAGATCAATTCGAAAGTCTCAGAATCAATGATGAAAGAATTGTTCCCGGAAAATCAGAGAATGGCTTTTCATGGTTTTCCTATTTTCGGAAACTTTGGGAAACAAAACAGAAAACGACTGTTGAGGATTATTTTCCTTCCGTAAAAAGGCATCTCAAAATTGACAGCTCTTATCTTGATGATCAATTAATTGTAAGTTGGATTAAAATTGCCGGCCCTAAATCGCTGAAAAAAAATAATCAGGAAGAAATTTCTTTATTTTCTCTTTTGCTGGAGAAAATTGATGGCATTGCGGTGCAGGGCTACGACGCCAACAGAAAGGTTAAGTTTTGGAACAAAGCCAGTGAGGAAATGTATGGTTATTCGGCTCACGAAGCATTCGGACAGGATCTGGTAGATTTAATTATCCCTGAGGATATGCGGGAAGAGGTGATAACTAATATCGACAGTATGCTGAAAGCTTCGGAAGCCAGATTACCTGAGTTTTTGCAATTGAGAAAAAAAGACGGGGACCTTCTGCCGGTAATGTCTCATCATACCGTTTTGGAATATCCAAAAGGTGAGTTTCTTTTATTTTGTATCGATGTGGACATGTCGGCTCAAAAAGAAGCTGATGAAAAGATTCGGAAGCTCTCTCATGCTGTTGAGCAGAGCCCGGTTTCAATTATAATTACTGACCATGACGGTTATATTGAATATGTTAATCCGGTTTTTTGTGAATTTACCGGCTTTCAGTCAGAGGAAGTCTTAGGTAAAAACCCCCGTTTTCAAAAATCTGATCTTTTGCCTAAGGGGCAATATGTCGAATTGTGGGAAGCCATTTCGCAAGGTAATATCTGGAGGGGAGAGTTGGTGAACAGAAAAAAGAGTGGTGAGATTTATTTTGAACTGGCCACAATTTCTCCAATAGTTAATTCAAAGGGTGAAATAACCCATTTTGTTTGTGTTAAACAGGATATTACCGAAAAGAAACGATTTGAGCAGGAATTGCTCGACTCTCGCGAAAAAGCCAAGGAAAGTGATCTTCTGAAAGCTGCTTTCCTGCAGAATATGTCGCACGAGATAAGGACACCCATGAATGGTATTTTGGGGTTTTCCGAATTGGCTCGTTCAAAAAACCTGAAACCGGAGAAAAGGGATGAATATCTTTCCATTGTAATAACATCTACCCATCGCTTGTTAGGAATTGTCGAAGATATTATGGATGTTAGTCGTTTGGAAACCGGAGATATTGCTTTAAAAAACAGATCTGTTAAGCTTTCTGCTTTGATGGAAAAGTTTTACTATTCTTATCTGAAAAAGATAGAAGGAGATGTTGAATTACAAAAACCTGTCATTGGTTCCAAATTACAGAATAATATTGTACTGGTTGATAGTGAGCGGTTAACACAAGTCATGGATAAACTACTCTCGAATGCCGTTAAGTTCACGCCCACCGGGAAAATAAAGTTTGGTTGTTATCAGCAGGATAAAGGTATTCGTTTTTTTGTGGAAGATACAGGTATTGGGATCAACCCGGATATGACTGATTTGATCTTTCAGCCTTTCTATCAGATAGATATGGGGCAAACACGTTCTTTTGGGGGTAATGGGCTGGGATTAACAATTGCTTCGCGTATTATTGATAAAATGGGGAGTACTATTCAGGTTAATAGTAATCCACAAAAAGGCTCATGTTTTTTCTTTGATCTTGTGTTTGAAAAGAAAGATACAAATGTTGAAAGCCCCGCTCAACATGTGATTCCAAATAAGAAGAAGCACACAATACTTGTTGCGGAGGCGGACGATGTTAGCTTTATTTTGTTTCGTGAAATATTGAGCAGGCAATTTGATGAAGACAAATTTGAGTTACTGAGGGCTTCAAGCAGCAATCAAGCCATTGAGTTATGTCGCAAAAGAGATTCCATAGACCTTGTTTTTGTCGATGTCAGGATGCATTATTTTGATGGCATTTCGATGGCTCATCAAGTGAAAACAATAATTCCGGGTGTTCCCATTATTGGTCAATATGAATGCACTTCCGGGCAAATGAAGGATGATTTTTTAAATGCCGGATGTGATGATTACATCTCTAAACCATTTCGTCAAAGTCTTCTGATTGAAAAAGTGAACAAATTCCTGTCCATAAGTGGTTAGTCAAAACTTCCGGTGATTAAAATCACCAAACACGGTGATGCAAATCACCGCACTGCATGAATCTTGTTACATATCCCTTCGTAAACTTGTTGTGGAGCTAAACTCAAAAAAATGTTTGGGTTTGAATTCTTTCCGTATCGGGTTTTTGTTTTTCCACTGCAATAAGAGAAGTTTATATTAATGCGGTTGAAATTTGTATCTCCTGGTGGAAGTTTTTGAATGTAAAAAAATAACTCATTTTTTGATGGCCTTTAACAAAACGCATAAAATACTTACTATGAAAGAAAGCTATATTCTTATCATCGATGACTCCGAAACCAATAATGTTTTATTGGAAGCGCTTTTGGAAGATGTCGGGTACCAGACCAAAACAGCACTCTCAGCCCCTGATGGGTGGTTGTTAATTCATCAGGAGAAGCCCAAACTTATACTTCTGGATTTGTTAATGCCAAAGGTGAGTGGATTTCAAATGCTTGATCGCCTGAAGGCCAATAAAAAATTTGCTGATATACCCGTTGTTATTGTTTCGGCACTCAATGAACCCGATACTATTGAAACACTTATGAAAGCAGGGGCCGATGATTTTTTCTCCAAACCAATAAACATTAAAACAATTATTTCCCGTGTTCAGGAGCTCGTCCCACCTGAATCCTCCATTAGTTGACGTTTGGTTTATTGTTTGTTTTTAATTTATGGAAATAGAAAGGTTTGTATGGTTATTTAAAATAATGTGCAAACTCATTATTGGAAAAAAGTAAAATTAGAAAAACTAATGAGCAACTCCTATGAAAATTTCCAAACCAAGTTTATAGACGAAGCTCTGGATAATATTGCCGATCTTGAGCAGGCGTTAATGGCGTTAGAGTTATCTCCTAACGCCAAAGAACTTGTAGAGCGAGTATTCCGGTCTCTTCATTCTTTAAAAGGGGGAGGCGCCATGTTTGGATTTGACAGGTTGAGTGAATTCACCCATCGTATGGAAAATATATATGAGATGATTCGCTCTGGTCAATTGTGTGTTTCTTCGGAGTTGTTGGCTGTTACTCTGCAGTCCGTAGATCTTCTGAGAGATCTTCTGGAAGAACCGGGGGAGGTTGGCCATCAGTTAAAGCAGAGATGTAAGTCAATGGAGAAGGCCATTGACGCAGTCGTTAGAGAGGAAACAGAAAAGATGCTATTAACTGTTGCCAGACATTCCGGGAATGAAAAAGAGGAACAAGATACTCCCAATGGTGTAGCTACCTATTTTATACATTTTTATCCTCAAGCAGATATTTTAGAAAACGGAACCAATTTATTGTATCTGCTGGATGATTTGAAAGAACTCGGCCAGATGGTACCAATGCCCGGAGTTCAGTCTGTTCCTGTATTGCAAAATCTTAATCCGGTTAGTTCTTATGTTTTTTGGGATATATTTCTGGCTACCGATAAAGGAATAAATGAGATAAAAGATGTTTTTATTTTTGTTGAGAATGAGGCCGTTCTTGAAATTCATAAAATAAGTAATTCGGACTTGTTTGGTAGTGAGCAATTCATTTCAAAAATGTCAGAATTATCTGAACGTCAAAAAAAAGTAGACCTTTCCGAAATAGTAAGCATTGCTTCAAATTACGAAGAAAGTATTACAGAAGTCAATTCACAGTTACACGAAGCCAATGCAGATGAAAAGTCTTCCTCATCTGTTTCTCAAAAACACGACAAGGACAATTCTTGTACTGCAGGGAATAATGGAAATGGCAAAAGGCGTACTTCAAGTTCCATAAGGGTGTCTACTGATAAGATTGATAATTTGATGAATCTTGTTAGCGAGATGGTTATCTCCCAGGAACGGCTTAATATGATTGCCTCTCAACACCATATTCCTGAATTGAAAATTGTTTCAGAAACCGTACAGAAACTTACATCACAACTACGCGACAGTACCTTCAGCATTAGTTTGATACCAATTGAGACCTTGTTGACACGATTTCAACGTCTTGTGCATGATGTGAGCAACGATGTTGGAAAAAAGATAGATCTCAAAGCTGAAGGTTTGGATACGGAGTTGGATAAAACTATGATCGAGAGTTTAACCGATCCTTTGTTACACATTCTAAGAAACAGTATCGATCATGGCATTGAAACACCAGATAAGAGGCGAAAAGAAGGGAAGCATGAGATAGGAACTATTCACCTTAAAGCCTTTTATAGCGGGGCGAATGTAATTATTGAAATAAGTGATGACGGGGCAGGTATTGATCCTGAAAAAGTAAAGGCTAAAGCCATTGAAAAAGGTATTATTCCTGAAGATATGGAATTGTCACGACAGGATATGCTGAATATGGTTTTTAGATCGGGTTTTTCAACCAATGAAAAGATAACTGAGTTGTCGGGCAGGGGAGTTGGAATGGACGTTGTAATGCGAAATATTCAAGCTGTTAGGGGAAAGGTTAATATTGATTCCCATAAAGGGAAGGGAACTACTGTTTCCATAACTCTCCCCCTTGTTTTATCTATAATTGATGGCTTGCTGGTTAAAATTGATCAAACGGAATATGTTATTCCCCTTTCTTTAACCGATCGCATTTTTCCGGTGAAAGCATCAGAAATTGAGAAAAGCTTTAATAATATCATCTCCCTGGGAGGCAACCAAATGTCTTTTTTCGATTTGAGAAAAGAATTAAAGGCCGGGGGAAAAGCTCCTGAAAAAATGCAGATGATTGTGATCAACTACAATGAAGTAAAAATAGCATTGGCCGTTGATTTTGTAATAGGCAAGATACAAGCTGTTTTAAAACCACTGGGAAAGCTATATCACAGTCAGAAATTAATCTCAGCTGCCACAATTATGGGAGATGGCTCCATTGCTCTTGTGCTTGACACCAATGCAATTGTAGAAGAGTGCACTGCTGTAAGGTTTTAGTCCTTTTTTATTTATATAAATATTGCCTGAAGGCTGATGTTTCCGGAATGCCCAATCTCGTGTAGGAAACTTACTGTTTGTGGGAAAGATAGTCTGCCAGCTTTTCTTTAAGTCTTTTATTGATTGCTTTCAATAATTGAAGAAGATACATGTGCATCAACTTAATACCAGTTAATTAAAACCAAATTAAAATGGAAAGGGAAAACAAAAAGATGATTGATTCCTATCTCTCATTTAGACTTGGTGACGAAATCTTTGCTTTACATGTCGGTAAGGTTCAGAAGATTTTGGAAATGAGAGATGTTACGGAAGTCCCTCGAGCTCCTGATTATATGAAGGGAGTAATCAACTTGAGAGGAAAAGTTCTTCCGGTTATTGATTTACGAATAAAGTTTGGCATGCAGCCAGCTGGATGGACAAAAACCACTTGTATTTTGGTTGTTGAGGCCGAGGTTGAAAATGAAATGGTGGTGGTAGGCTTACTTGTTGATGCGGTTCAGGCTGTTCAAAAAGTTAAACAGGATGAAATCCTTCCTCCTCCCAGTATTGGAAGTAAATTCAGATCTGATTTTATATCAGGAATGACACGGGTAAATGAAAAGTTCTTTATGGTTTTGAACATTGACCTGGTTATTTCATCTGATGATCTTATCAATATAAAAGAAATACAGGACGCCAAAGAAGCTTTTGAAAAAGAGTCATAATGGAAAAAATTTATGAATAAAAACTTGAGACATGAAATTCAAAGATTTTAAAATAGGTCAAAAAATAGTGACAGGCTTTGCATTATTGTCTGTTATAGGGCTGATTATCGGTCTTACCGGAATCATCAGTATGAATAATATTGGGAATTCATTCCACCATGTTGGAGATGAAAATATGCCTGCAATACAACATCTGGGGGCTATGCAAGCTAATCTGGAACGTGTTCAGAAGGGCTATATAAGATTGTTGGATAATGAGTCTGATCGTGACGAGCGGGAGCAGATACTTATGGAGATTCAATCAAACAGAGAAGCCTACAAACAAGCACAGGGTAAGTTCAATGAGATGAAGCATTCAGAAAATGAAATACCAATTATTAATAAATTAGGCAAAGAGATTGAGATTTGGAGAAATTTCAATATTCAGAAAGTGGATCGTATGCATTCAAGATTACTTGATATTGATTTGCTCAATCCTTTATTGATTACCAGGAATCTTGAGAAATTCATGAAAGACCATTATGTGCTTATGGTTGAGGTGAATGAAGCACTGGATAATCGAATGACGTTTGAAGGTGGAGACGATTCTAAAGCCTGTAACTTTGGGAAGTGGCTGCCTGATTTTTCTACAGAAAATGCCGCGATTAATGCTAACCTTCGGGATATGAGACAGTATCACAATAAGTTTCACGATGCTGTTCATGAGATAAAAGTAAATTTAAATCAGGGGAATATAAATCAAGCGCGAACATATTTCCAGGAAGAAATGAAGCCGGCAGCTGACCAGGTTTTTAATTATTTTTCTGTTATTAATCAGGAAGCTCAGCAGGCCCATAAGCTATTTTCAGAGATGAGTTCGGCCATTACAGGCGAGTCAGCTGAACATCATAATCTTGTGATGGAAAACATAAAGGAACTTGTGCGAATTAATGATGTTCAAGCTCATGAAGAAATAGCAAATGGAGATCAGGTTTTCCGATCAGGTAATATGCTCATAATATTGGCTATCGTTATTGGTTTAGCATTGGCTTCAATGCTTTCTTACTTTATTACCAGAACAATTACCAGTGGTATTAACCGTGGTGTTAGTTTTGCGGAAGATATTGCTGAAGGAAATCTTACTTCAAAAATTGAAAATGAATATGCCGAGCGGAAGGATGAAATTGGCCAGCTGGCCAGGGCATTGCAACATATGGTAGAACAGCTGAGAAATATTATCGGCGATGTGATAGGTAGTGCTGATAATATTACCGGTGCCAGTCAGGAAATGAGTTCTACTTCTCAGCAGATGTCTCAGGGAGCCAGTGAGCAGGCTTCTTCGGCAGAAGAAATTTCCTCTTCCATGGAGCAGATGGTGGCCAATATTCAGCAGAATACTGATAGTGCCCAGCAGACTGAAAAAATTGCCCTGCAAGCTGCCGGTGGTATCAGAAAAGGCAGTGAAAGTACCAATACCACTGCCAGGTCAATGAAAGAAATTGCCGCCAAAGTTTCTATTATTGGAGATATTGCTTATCAGACCAATATTCTGGCACTTAATGCTGCTGTTGAAGCAGCCAGAGCCGGGGAACATGGTCAGGGCTTTGCAGTGGTGGCTGAAGAAGTAAGAAAACTTGCGGAACGATCGCAAATTGCTGCCGAAGAAATTGATGAGCTATCAGGTAGTGGTGTGGAAATAGCTGAACAAGCAGGTAAGCAACTGGAAGAAATAGTGCCGGATATTGAAAAAACTGCCAAACTTGTACAGGAAATTGCAGCTGCCAGTATGGAGCAGAATTCAGGTGCTGATCAGATTAATAATGCTATTCAACAGTTGAATCAGGTAATTCAGCAAAATGCTGCTGCCTCCGAAGAGATGGCCTCAAGCTCTGAAGAACTTTCCGGTCAGGCAGAGCAAATGCGTGAGGTAGTTTCGTACTTTCAAATTGGTCAGGGGAAAAAAGCTGTAAGAAAGAAAAAACAAGCTAAAAATACCTCAATGAAGAAATCTGCCCCCTCTGCTCGGAAAGAGGAAAAAGAATATGATGAAGAACCTGAGGAGGCAAGTGCCAATCAGGGTATAGATTTGCATATGGGGGATAATCATTCCGATGAGGATTTTCAAAGATTCTAAAATTAAAGTCTGCCGGAACAACCGGCAGACTTTCTAAAAAAAAGTTCGGGAGTTATGTATTTATTGCTCTGATATTCTGTGGATTGTAATAATAATAATAGATCGTTAGAGTTTTAGATACCTGCCTGCCTGACGTCAGTTAAGATGTAATATGAATCGTATGGCACTGAAAAACTGTGAATTACCCCAAGTTGGAGTGTGGTGTATACAATTGGTTACGAATGTATTGCAAAAGTTTAACGGAATATTGAGTAATAGACTTATTTTTTTGAAATAAAATGGAAACCATTAGTACCATTTATAAGGCTCAATTGTCTGATAAAGATTTTTCTGCTTTGGCTGAAATCATTACCCGGGAAACAGGGATAAAAATGCCTGTTGCCAAAAAAGTAATGCTACAGGCTCGTCTTAAAAAAAGACTTACTGCCTTAAATCTTACTTCTTTTTCAGATTACACCCGTCATGTTGTTAGTAAGGAAGGCTTCGCAGTGGAGCTTATACACATGATTGATGCTGTAAGTACCAATAAAACAGATTTTTTCAGAGAACCTATTCATTTTGATGTGCTTACTGATGTTGTTTTGCCTCAGTTTGTTAAGGGAAATTCTGATCAACCGGTGCGAATATGGAGTGCAGGCTGCTCCAGCGGAGAAGAACCCTATAATATTGCTATGGTTGTGGACAATTTTCTAAAAAAAGGTTATCCCAATGATTTTTTGGTCCGGGCCAGTGATATTTCGACTGCTGTTCTTCAAATGGGCATTAATGCTATTTACTCCGACAAAAGAATTGCACCTGTCCCCAAATATTATTTGCACAAATACTTTATGCGAAGCAGGGATAAAAGTAAAAACTTATATAAAGTGGTCCCTGAGATTAGAAAGAAAGTTCAGTTTAGTCGCATCAATTTCATGGACGCTACCTTTAAGGTGCCTGAGCGATTTGATGTCATTTTTTGCAGAAATGTGCTTATCTATTTTGACCGGCCAACCCAGAAAGCAGTTATTTTGAAACTTCTTCGTCATCTTAAACCAGGCGGTTTTTTGTTTATTGGACACTCGGAATCGTTGATTGATATGAACCTTCCTTTAGCAAGTATCAGGCCTACGGTTTTTAGAAAATTAGAATAATAAAGATCCTTGGTTTTGTTTGCCGATGCAGGCAATTATTTCTATTTTTATTTAAACAGGTAACAGTTTAGAAAAGGCTTTTAGATGGGAAAGATTAAAGTCCTGGTTGTTGATGATTCAGCAGTGGTAAGACAAACATTGACAGCTATTATTGAATCTGACAGACGGTTGGAGGTAATGGCTACCGCTTCTGATCCTTATGCCGCTGCCCGCAAAATGCTGAAACAGGCTCCTGATGTGATCACTCTTGATGTTGAGATGCCCAGAATGGACGGATTGACATTCCTGAAACGAATAATGTCTCAGCATCCTCTTCCCGTTGTAATAATTTCCAGTTTGACTCAAAAGGGCACAGAAACTGGTCTTAAGGCTTTAGAATTAGGAGCAGTGGAAATAATTACCAAGCCTCAAATGGATACCAAAGCTTTTTTTGAAGAATCCCGGATAAAAATTTGTGATATCATTTATGCTGCCTCTCTCTCCAGACCGCGGAAGAAAAGACCGGCTCTCCCTGTAATCAAAGTTGAACCAAAATTTACTGCCGATGCCGTTATTCCCGCAAATAAGCAGCGGGGCAGTATGATTAAAACCACCGAGAAAGTGGTTGTAATTGGGGCTTCAACCGGAGGAACAGAGGCTTTAGTTCATATTCTTCAAAGTCTGCCTCATGACAGTCCCGGTTTAGTGATTGTTCAACATATGCCTGAGCATTTTACCAGGTCATTTGCCAACCGGTTAAATGAGATTTGTGACATTTCGGTAAAGGAGGCTCAAAACAATGACACTGTTATCCGTGGCCGAGCATTGATTGCCCCCGGTAATAAACACACCCTACTAAAGCGAAGTGGGGCAAGATATTTTGTGGAAGTCACGAATGGTCAATTGGTCAATCGTCATCGGCCCAGTGTGGATGTGCTATTTCGGTCTGCAGCTTATTGTGCCGGTGCTAATTCTGTAGGCGTTATAATGACCGGTATGGGCAATGATGGGGCCCATGGTCTTTTGGAAATGAAGAATGCCGGTGCTTATACTATTGCACAGGATGAAAAATCCTGTGTTGTGTTTGGAATGCCCCACGAAGCGATTAAGTTGGGAGCTGTTAGCCAGGTAGTCCCTTTGGATAATATTGCTTTTACACTTGTTAAAAAGGCCCGGTAATTTCTGTTTGTTTACCCTTATTTTACCGTCTCTTCTGCCGTTCTAGCGTTTGCTTGTCGATTCCTTTCTTCTAGCCTGCTTTATTCACAAATAATTTATTCCGATGCACAACTATCTGTGAAATACAACCGTCCTCACCAAAATGGATTTAAAAATAATTTATTATTTCCTGCATTCATTTTATTTGCGGTTGATTGTATTTCCTGATATTTGAACCTCTCATTACAATAATTCATGAATAAAGCAGGCTAAAAACTTTAGGATTTATTGTATGGATTTGATTGTTGATTAAACAGGTTATATTTGCACAAAAAATTTCATGTCAGAATTATTTTCCTGGGGGCACGAGAATCCATTTAATGACTACAGCAATTTTTTAAGGCGGAAATTTCAGCAAAGAGTTCAGAAATTGTCTCTTAATGTGGGGTTTACGTGTCCGAATCGCGATGGAAAAAAAAAAAGGGAGTGGGGGGCTGTACTTTTTGCAATAATGAAACTTTTAATCCAGACTATTGCGAACCGGAAGTCAGTATTACAGATCAAATAAATACTGGTGTTTCTTTTTTTAAAAAGCGTTATCCAGATCAGTTGTATCTAGCCTATTTCCAGGCATACACTAATACTTACGCTCCTCTGGACGAATTGAAAAAGCTATATGAGGAAGCGCTTGCTCATCCTAAAATTACCGGAATTGTTGTAGGAACTCGTCCCGATTGTCTCCCGGATGATTTGATTGCTTATTTTTCGGAACTGCAAAAAAAGAGCTATGTGGTGGTGGAATTGGGGATTGAATCAACCAATGAAAAAACATTGGCAAGCATCAACCGGGGACACACCTTTGCAGAAACGAAAAGGGCGATGTTCAAGCTAAAAAACACCGGATTGCCTGTTGGGGGACACCTGATAATGGGGTTACCCGCGGAAACTGATAAAGATATGCTTTCACACGCAGACGTTCTGTCTGATTTGCCCCTTAACTATTTAAAGCTTCACCAGCTGCAATATGTGAAAGGATCAGCCATGGGAAAGGCTTTCGAAAAAGATTCATCAACCTTCAGAGTTTTGGATGCTGATGAATATGTTGATCTGGTTATTGAATTTTTGGAGAGGTTAAATCCCGAAATAATTGTAGAGCGACTGGCCAGCCAAGCCCCTCAGCGTTTGCTTTTGGCTCCCCGATGGGGACTTAAAAATTTTCAACTTGTCGAGATTGTCCGCAAACGCATGAAGGAACGAAATACCTGGCAAGGACGTTTGTTTCAGAAGTGATTACCCAAATACCCTTTTCAAAAGATCTGTAACTCTTGCGGCAGGATCATTCCTTATTTTTGCTTCTTCCAGGGCAAGTTTGATGAATAATCCTTCCAGAGCTTTGTCGGTTAAGTATTGGTCAAGTTGTGTTTCAACCTCTTTCAAATCGGCCATTTCTCCAATGAATGACCCTGCAATTTTATTCCACTGACCGGCCAGGGATTCCCAGGATTCATTGGTGGAAATGTTACCAACAATTTCCCTGTCCAGACTTTTTTTGATTTTTGGCTGGTAAAGTTGATAGAGTTGCTTGTAGGTTTTTTGTTTTAGGTATTGTGTCGCAGCATCTTTCTTCCCTCCAAGTATTTCAAACCCGTCCTGAATGGTCATCTCAGTAATGGCCCTTGCAAAAACAGGCGCTGCTTCTTTAGCAGCTGCTTCAGCTGAACGGTTAATTCGTAAAATTACATCTTCCACTAACTTTTCACCTCCCGGAAGTCTGGAAATGTTTTTTGTTACTGTTTCGGCTTCGGGGGGCAGAGTAATCTTAACCAATTGATCGCGGTAATAACCATTTTTTACCGAAAGAATAGAAGAGGCAGAATCAGCACCAATTTTAAGTGCTTGTTTCAGGCCGCTAACGACTTCATTTTGTGTTAGAGGGCGGTTGGTATCCATTTTGTTAACTACCTGGGTTAGTTCAGCACAGCTCGCAAGCAAGAGAATTAGGAGGGGGATAATGATTCGTTTCATAGGTCAAAAGATTTGGTAATTATTTGCGATTTTTGTTTTTATGTTGGGTTTTTCCAAAAAGCCGTTTGTTAACTTCCATCAGCCCTGCTTTTTTTAAGCGCTCGGATATTCTTTTTTTCATTTCCGGTTTGTACCAAAAGAAAAATTGCCTTTGGTTGTGCTTTTCTTCTTTTGTACGGGGAACGTACACTTTTTTTAGCGAATATGGATCCAGTCCTGTGTAATACATTACCGTTGCCAAGGTCATGGGTGTTGGGGTAAAATCCTGCACCTGTTCAAGATTAAAATTGAGAGATTTGGTTTCGGCTGCCAGATATGCCATGTCCTCTTCTTTACATGCCGGATGGCTTGAAATAAAGTAAGGAATTATTTGTTGGTTTAAGCCCTTTTCCTGGTTTATTTTGCTGAAAATTTTATGGAACTTTTTGAAAAGGTTAAATGAGGGTTTTCTCATTATCTTCAGAACCTGATCAGAAGTGTGCTCCGGAGCCACTTTTAGTCGGCCTGATACATGTTTTGAGATGAGCTCTGAAATATACTTATTATGGGTGTTATGCTCCTCCACCGATGCCTTGGGGTCCAAAAGCATGTCGTATCTCACTCCGCTTCCGATAAATGACTTTTTGATACCTTCAATGTTGTCTACCTGGTTGTAAATATCCAGAAGTGGCTGATGTGAGGTATTTAAGTTTTTACATACAGAGGGAAAAATGCATGATGGTCTCTTGCATTTTGCGCAAACAGAAAGGTCACGTCCCTGCATTTTGTACATGTTTGCACTGGGGCCGCCTAAATCTGATAAATAACCTTTAAAAGATTCATCTTTAGTTATTTGTCGAACTTCTCTGAGGATGGATTTTTGTGACCTGGAGGCAATGAACTTACCCTGATGAGCTGAAATGGTACAAAAGCTGCATCCGCCAAAGCAACCACGGTGCAGGTTTACGGAGTATTTTATCATATCAAAGGCCGGAATGGGGCCTTTATTAATGTATTTGGGATGTGGTTGACGTGTGTAAGGCAAATCAAAAGAAAAATCTACTTCTGCTTCACTTAACGGGGGTAGGGGTGGGTTGACAATAATTCTTTTTTCGCCAATTGCCTGATGCAACCTTGCCGGACTCATTTTATTTGACTCTTCTTCAATGCGGGCAAAGTTTTTGGCAAATTTCTCTTTGGACTCAAGGCATTCTTCATGAGGGAACAGTTCAATATCAGACCAGTTTTTGTTTTTTGGCAGGGGTATTTCCCTATTTGTAAGAACTGCTGTTTGTGGTAAAGTTTGAAGATTTTCCAGGGGAACTCCCTTCTGCATCAAATTTACAAGATTTTTTAAGGGATACTCTGCCATGCCATACAGCAACATATCCGCCCCCGACCAGGAAAGAATATTTTGTTTCAGTTCATCTTTCCAATAATCGTAATGGGTGAAACGCCTTAAAGAGCCTTCAATTCCTCCTAATATCACCGGTATTTCAGGATGTAATTTTTTCAGGATTTGGGTGTAGACAACCGATGCATAATCGGGTCTGAAGCCTGCTTTTCCTCCCGGGGTATAGGCATCAGTAGATCTCAGTCGCTTTCCGGCGGTATAATGATTCACCATGGAATCCATATTACCTGCAGTGACACCAAAAAAGAGTCTGGGTTTGCCCAGTTTTTTAAAATCCCTCAAATCATCGCGCCAGTTGGGTTGAGGAACAATAGCGACTCTCAATCCCATGTTCTGGAGGATTCTGCCTATTACAGCTGCTCCAAAGGAGGGGTGATCAATATATGCGTCGCCGGAGAACAGGATTACATCCAGTTCGTCCCATCCATGCGCTTTCACTTCTTTAGCGGTGGTAGGCAGCCAATCTGTTATAGTATAGTTTTGATGCAATCTTTTTTTTGCAAAGATAGTTTTTTGGAGTTAAACTGAAATCCATTATTAGGGATGATAACTTTTTATTTTACAGTCATAAAACTGTATTGACATTAAAAAGCGAAAAAGATTTTTATGAATTGAACCACAGGTTGGTGTTTGTGGTTTAATTGATAAAGGATTCTAAGGTCTTGAATTGTGATTGAAGACACTTAAGCTATTTGTAAGATGAAGATATTTCTGGTATTCATATTGTTAAATTTGAGTTTTGTTATGGTACATTCCGGGAATCAGGAATCAGTGGCCACGTTTGGTGGTGGGTGTTTTTGGTGTATTGAAGCCGTTTTTGATGAACTTCAGGGAGTTACAAAAGTTGAGTCGGGGTATAGTGGCGGTAAGATCTCAAATCCTACATACAGAGAGGTTTGTTCTGGTTTAACGGGGCATGCCGAAGTTGTGAAAGTTTATTTCGATAGCGAAGTAATTTCATATAAAGAATTGTTGGCAGTATTTTTTTCTATTCACGATCCTACCACTTTAAACCGTCAGGGAGCTGATGTGGGCCCCCAATACAGGTCTGTTATTTTTTATCATGACGAAGCGCAAAAAAAAGAGTCAGAGGAATTTATAGAAGAATTAGAAGAAGAAGGTGTTTTTAGCAACCCGGTTGTGACCGAGGTTAGTCCTGCCGAAGCTTTTTTTGTTGCTGAGGATTACCATCAGGATTATTACGAGAACAACCCTTCTCAGCCATATTGCCAGGTGGTGATCAATCCAAAAATGAAGAAGTTTAAAGAAAAGTTTAGTGACAAGCTTAAGGATTAGATTGTGAGTTTTTTACCCGGCTTTGTCTTGCGATACACTATTTCCAATACCTTGGGATTATAGTTTCAAACACCTTGAGGCAGTAAGGTCCGACACCTTTAGATAGGAGGGTCAGATACCTTGAACTGCAGAAATCAATATCTCAAAGAACGATACTCTGGCAGGCTATTGCAATATACTCGTAATCAATTGTTAGCAGGCATACTTTGTTTTTTTGGGTTAATGCACAGGTTTTCAGTGTTGTAAGATTTGTCTACTTCTTACCTGACTGCCGTCAGGCAAGGATCTAAAAATCTAACGATCTATTAAGAAATGAGACGAATAAAAATTTGGTACAGACAATACTTACAATCTGGTTTATACATCAATTGATTAATTGCATTGCCTGGAGACTCAGAGTGAGGATAATATCCTCCTGGCCTTTCCACTCACACCTTTACTTTCATCATGGATAGCCGTTTCCAGAGATAACTGAAATTCATTTTTCAATTCAGGGTAGGCCGGTAATAAATTCACAATAAACTGCATGGAATGAGCCCTGATTGCTATTGGAACAGAGGGCGAAGCAATCCACTGAAAACATAAATCCAACAGGTCGCCATCGTCATTTTTGGCACATGGGTTTGTAATAAGTATCTTGAGCAATGAGCGACGTACCCCGTTGTATTCTGTTGCTTTGAGGATGGTATTTATCTCTTTTAGATGTGGTTTTAAAAGAAGAGGTTTATTTTGATTGAGATGATCAAGAACCCAGGCAGCTCGCCAGGCAGTTTTTTCTTCTACTTTCATTATTTTTATCAAACTTTCAATTTCTTCCGGTTTTTGGATTAAATACTGGATTAAAAAATCTTTAGAGTTTTCATCAAACATGTTGTTTAACCGGTATTTCCATTTCATATCTATGGGGGCTTTCAATGTTCAAAACTAGCGCTCAAAGATACGACTTTATCATTGGTACAAATCGCACGGGAAGAAGTGTTTTCTGTTTGATGCCTTTTTCTTTTTTTGTCACTTTTATCAACTTTTGTACGCTGTAAACCGGGCCAACAGGCAGAATCATTGTTCCTCCTGTTTTTAATTGATCAACGAGGGTTTGGGGGATGTCTTTTGGAGCTGCCGTGAGAATAATGGCATCAAAGGGAGCCTGGCGGGGCCATCCTTTAAAACCATTTCCACATTTAACATTTACTTCAATATAACCTGTTTCTTTGAGATTTTTTTTAGCCATTTCAGCCAACTCCGGAACTATCTCGATGGTCCAGACTTCCAATCCCATTTCAGCCAGAATGGCGGCCTGATAGCCCGAACCGGTGCCGATTTCCAATATTTTATCGCCTTCTTTTACGTCCAATGCTTCGCTCATGAATGCAACAATGAATGGTTGGGAAATAGTCTGGTCATAACCGATTGGAAGTGGTCGATCGGAATACGCCATTGAGGCCAAATTGGAAGGAACAAACATATGACGAGGTACTTTTTTCATCGCACTCAGGACATGTCTTGATTTAATGCCTCTCTGTGCAATTTGGTTATCCACCATATCCGCCCTTTCCTCTTCATATTGTTGGGCATCTGCCTCCATCATCATCAACGCAAACAGTAATAAAAAAATAAATGTTTGAAATAAAATGCCTGCACTGAATGCAGGCATTTTATAAAGAATACTGAAAAATCTAATAATCTTCACGACCTTGAATTCGTGTTCTGAAAAAAATGCTGTTTGATTCTCGCAATCATTTGAGGCTGTGTCATCTTGTCGGCTGTTTCAACCTCCAGTTTTTTTTCACCGTACTCGGGGTGCTTCTTTAATTCTTTTTCGAAATGTTTTTTAGTAGTTGCCGGCCCAAAAACAAAAATTTCGCCGGTATCTGAAGTGATGGAATGCATTATTTTTTCAAAATAATCATGCATTTGATGATTTTTTCTTTGTGTCATTTTTTTGTCCATATCCATTAATACGGTTCCGGTTCTTGATCCCGGTTTAACGTGCCTGGGATTGTGGGGACGTGATTCAATCTCCGATTCAATGGTTTGGATTTTTTCTTCTTTTCCGTTCAATAAACTTACCAGCACCGCTTTGTCGGTGTTCATCCAAATTCCAACTTGTTTTTTCATACGATATTATATTTGATTATGAAAATATGCACTTTTATAGAGGTTAATGCAGAGTTTTTTGACAGCAGCTTCATAATTGCCCAATAATTCCTTTTTAACGGGGAATCTGTTTTTGTTCCTTTATTAAATGGATGTATTTATAGGGGCAGACACATGACTCTGGACTATCTTCCATCCTTTGTCTGTGTTGATTAATACGCCGGTATGTCTAAAACCTTCAATTCTCGTGATTTCATCCCTGGTTTCGTAGCAAGTGTCAATAAGTTGTGAATACCAGGCTGTTTGTCCATTAATGCTCACCCTGATGCGTGTGTCCTTTGCATTTATTTCTTGTCCCTTTCGGGAAAGAAGCACATCGTCTACCCAGTGAAAATATTCTCGCCAGGAAATAAAAAACTCATCAATATCGGTCCCGATGTGAACAACAGAGGCGTCGTGCACAAAACAATTGGCAAATGATTCTACATCACCCTGTTCTTGAGATCTGAGAAGTTTGTTTAAGACTTTATTAACGGCTTCAACCGTCTCTTTATGAGAGAAAACGGGCTTAGTTTTTTCCATAACGATCGTTCTTTTATGGTTTTTCTAAAGGCCCTGATTAATGCTAATCCGGAATTTTAAGTTACAAAATGCACTACTCCGTGTCAATGAAAAATTCCTTAATCTCTATATTTTTTCAGGAAAAATCTGGAATAAACTGTTTCTTTGTATTGTTGAATCAGTTATTCCTGAAAAATTCTGAAATACACTAAAGAAATATGGCTCGCTTTTTTATTGAAATGGCCTATAACGGTGCCGATTTTCATGGCTGGCAAAAACAACCCAATGCCACTACTGTACAGGAAACTCTTGAAGAGGTATTATCCAAAGTTTTTCGAGAGTCTGTTTCAGTCACCGGCGCCGGGCGTACTGATACTGGTGTACACGCTTCTTACTTTGTAGCTCATTTTGATCTGGAGGCTTTGCCTTTTGAGGAAAAACTGATACTTCATAAAGTGAACAGTCTTTTGCCTCAGGGAATTGCCGTTTATTCTGTATCCGGGGTTTCAGATGATGCACATGCCCGATTCGATGCAGTAAACAGGACATACGAATATCACATTGTTTTACAAAAAAACCCCTTTTATTCCGGACTGACCTATCGGCCGTGGTTCCATCCCGATATTGATTTAATGAATCTGGCGGCAGAGAGGTTAAAGGATTATTCTGATTTTACCAGTTTTGCGCGGCTTCACGGGGGGAATAAAACCAATCTATGCAATATTGAAAAGGCTTTTTGGGAGAATCGTGGAGATCGATATGTGTTTGTTGTGAGTGCCGATCGTTTTTTAAGGAATATGGTACGTGCTATTGTCGGCACTCTTCTGGAAGTAGGTCGTGGTAAGGTAGCGGTGGATGATTTTTCTGGAATAATTGAAGCAAAAGACCGCAGTCATGCCGGAACATCAGCTCCGGGCCAGGGGCTTTTTCTCACCGATATAAAATATCCTGAAAAAGTGTTTGTGAGAACTTTTTAACTTAGATGGTTCAGCGCTTATTCCTGATTCCAGATTTCCCAGGCTCCTTCAGCCTGAAGGTGCAACATTTCAAGTCCGTTTTTTACGATAGCTCCATTTTCGGCACATTTTTTCATGAAAAGGGTGCTCTCAGGGTTGTATATCAAATCAAAAGCAAGATGTTCAGAAGTGACCCCTTTGTAAGGTAATGGCGGACAGCTATCCACATTGGGAGACATGCCTGCCGGAGTGGTGTTTATTATGACTTTAAAGTCTTTGATGTTCTCGTTGTCAAGTGCATCGTACGAAACTTGCGATGAATGCGAGGGATTTCTGGAGACAAACCGGTATAATAAGCCCATTTGCGAAAGGGCATATGCGACAGCTTTGGATGCGCCGCCCGTTCCCAGAATAAGTGCTTTTTTATGAGTTTTCCTGATGTGCGGAGAAATCGATCTTGAGAAACCAATAATATCGCTGTTAAATCCTTTAAGATAAGGTTTTTTGTTATTCCACTTTATCTGAATAACATTTACCGCTCCTACTTCTTTGGCAACCGGGTCTAGTTCATCCAAATATTCCATTACGGATTGCTTGTATGGTATGGTTACATTCAGCCCTGCAAGGTAAGGATGCTTGTCCAGTAATTCCGGAAAAAGATTGATATCAGAAATTGGAAAGTTGAGATATCTGGCTTCTATGTTCTCCACTTTAAACTTTTCGGTAAAATACTTTTGTGAAAAGGAGTGTTCAAGCGGGAAACCAATTAGTCCGAATGTTTTCATTACAAAAAGTTTTTAGGGTGGTTTTGTATGTTGATTTGAAACACTTAAAGGCGATTTATTTACCCCCTTTGCAATGCAATTCTTACGCTTTCTTTTTTTTGCCGGCCCATATTTCAGTAATAGCAATACTTAAAATTCCTAAGATAATAAACACAACGGCCAGTGCAAAATCTGAGTCTAGATTTGGCAATTGCCAGTCGTAGGCTACAACCTTTACTTTATCGCCAAACTGCCGGGTAATTTCATCCTTCCAGGGCCAAAGAATACTCAGTGATCCCAAAATAAATCCAGAGAGTAAGGCTATTGTTGAATCAGGAAAACGGTTCATTAGCCAGGATAAAAACCGGCTGAAAACAATCAGACCTGCCACGGCACCAATGGCTACGGGGATTAAAATTCCAAGATCGAAATTGTTGACGGCATCGATCATTACCAATTGGTAATTGCCCATCAGCACCAGAACAAATGAACCGCTCAGTCCCGGTAAAATCATGCTGCAAATGGCAACTACACCACATAAAAAAAGATAGATGAAAGATTGGTCTTCTGAAGCAGGTGTCAACAATGATATGGAAACAGCAATGCCGGTACCTGTAATGAAAGAAATGATGGTAGCGAGATGCCAGTTTTTGACTGTTTTACCAACGAAATATACCGAGGCCATCACAAGTCCGAAAAAGAAAGACCAAACGTGCATTGGGTGATTCTGGAAAAGAAATTCAAGTAGCCTGGCCAGAGACACAATGGCTGCAAATATACCGGCAAAAAGGTATACTAAAAAGAAGAAATCCGTATGACTGAAAAAAGCCTTAAATTCTCCTTTTAGTATGAGTTTTAAAGCTTCTCCATCAAATGACTTGATGGCATTAATGAGTCTTTCGAAAATCCCGGTTATGAGGGCTATGGTTCCTCCCGAAACACCGGGGATGACATTGGCTGCTCCCATGGCAGCACCTTTAAGAAAGGGTAAAATTAAGTTTCTAAGCATCGGGTGAAATCTAATGAGATGTCTTATCTGAATTGATTAAATGTGCTTTAAATTATGACCTGCTAAAGAGAAAATGCTTTAGTAGAAGTTCAGAAAGATCATGACGTTTTAATAAAATTACTCATCACTGTCTTCTTTTTCCATTTGGAGTAAATCCGCCAGTTTTTGGTTGTTTTTTGCAATTTCATTTATCTCCGGAAAGGAATCTGTCAGATCCTGAGCATAGCCGGATGCATAAATTACAGCTTCACTCATGTGATGAATACCATTGTCCATATTTTCCGTAATAAGGAGATGGTAAGCAGCAAGAAAATACTGAAAAGAAGCGGTCTCCATAAAATCATCTGAATACTCATCTATAAAAAGTTCCAGATTGTATTCAGGGTTAAGTGCCAGGTTTAATTTGAAGAGGGCGATGAGATGTTTTAGGTCGCGGCGGTTGGATAGAGCGGCCTTCTTGAAAAACTTTCTTGATAAATCCCATTTTTCCTCCAAAATATAAGATTGAGCTCTGATGTGGAAGAAAGATGACAGTTCATCATCGCTCATAAGTTCTTTTTCTGCCATGGCTCTGTCCACAACTTTACGGCATGCTTCGGGGTCCATGTTTTCAAGAAAAAGTAGGCTATAGCTTTCCCACATGTTAAAATCCATGAAATCAATATCTACAGCTAGTTCGTAGAATTTGATGGCGTCTGACGAATTGCCAAGCTGGTTCCAACAATCTGCTATATAATGAAGGCACTTGGATTGCTGTAAATCGTATGAAACACATTCCAGATAACTGTCCAGGGCTTGCCGGTATTTGTTTTGCTGAGCAAGACTGTTGCCTTTATTGAATAGAGCCTGAGTATGATCCGGATTTAATGCCAGACAAAAATCAAACGCTTCGTTGGCCTTATCAAGGTTTCCCAGTTTTACGTAACAAATTCCGGTATTGTACCAGGCATTGTCAGAGAAGGGATTGATGTTTAAAACATCCTGATAAACATTGTAGGACATTTGGTCTTCTCCAATTTTATCAAGGGCAAAGGCCATTTCGAAAAGCAGGTTTTCGTTTTCTTTTATCTCCTCATACCTGATGCCCAATATATCAATGGTCGCCGAATACTCTTTAAACTGGTTTAAGTATAGAGCTACATCAAGGAGGATTTCCTGCTCTTCGTTGAAGGCAAACTTTAAGCCCTCTTCGAATGTTGCCTTGGCACGATCGTTTTGCCCATCTCGTAAATAAACATATCCAAGATTAAGATACACTTCAGGGTTCGATTTCTCAATAAGAAGAAGATTTTCTAAAAGCGCACATGCTTTGGCAAGCCTTCCCTTTTCTATGAAAATAATGGCTTGTTTTACCTTAAGTGTAGATGCATCGGGATGTTGCTTTATCCCAATTGTAATGATGCGCTCAGCCTTGTTATATTGGAGTTTATCGATGTAAAAATCAAAAATATTTTCAATGGAATGTACGTCAAAGAAGAATTCCTTTCCTGTGTATTCCATCTTCTCAAATCGCTCCACGGCTTCTTTGACTTCATTAAAATGTGCAGACCATGATTCAAACATAAGCACTCATTTATTTAATCACGCAAAAGTACGCAATCTTTGCGGAAAGCCAATAAACAATTTAAAGGCTTGAAGGTTAAAAAAAAGATTTAGGTTAAGGCTAAGGAGAATAGGACGTTTCACCTCAACCTTAACCTTATTTTAATCTCCATTTCAACCTTGATGAGCTGGTCTTAAGAGATCATTAACCGTTTTAACCGGATTGAAAGTCTCAATGGGAACTTCAACAAATATGGTCAGCCAATTAGCCATTGCCCCATTCCATAAGCCTGGTCTTTCAAGGGCTTTTATGGTTTTTCCACTAACCGATTTTTTGGAAATGAAACCGGTCTCATGGTCAATGTAATTCAAAAGATTAAACTTCTGCCCTTGATGGTTTTTTGTGATGCAAACCAGATCAACCGGGTTAAAGTGTGTGCTGGCATCAAAAATTTTCTTTTGCTCAGGATTATCCATATTTACCTGAGAGCTTTCCACAATTTGAAGTGTATCCTGACCATCACTGTTTCGTACGCGGAAAGGACCACCTCCCGGCTCTCCTTCATTTTTTACCATTCCGCAGACTCTGACTGGGCGGTCAAGATATTTTATCAGGTAAGCCTTTTGTTCCTCAATCGAAGCATCTGCCAAATGTCCTGGAATGTCTGTATGTAATGTCTCTTTGAGGAATGCCCGGATTTCATTAATAAGTTCTGTTGAGAGTTGGCCGTTAAGTTTGTCAATGAAAGAGAAAACTTTATTCCTTATTTCAAGGGCCAGACCTCCCAATGCTTTTTTATAATTAGTGATTAGTGGTAATTGGTTTTCCGGAACAACATTGTCAATGTTCTTAATGAAAATAATGTCTGCCACACAGTCGTTCAGGTTTTCGATAAGGGCCCCATGACCGCCCGGGCGGAAAAGGAGTTTGCCCTCTTCTCCACGGAAAGGTTCATTGTCTGGTAAAACAGCAATTGTGTCGGTGTGTGGTTTTTGAAAGCTGAATGACACATCAAAATCAGTTCCGGTTTGCTCTTTTATGCGAGCAATATTTTCATTCAACTCTTTTTTAAAAAGGTCCAGATGTTCCGGGCTCACCGTAAAATGCACTTTAGCATTGCCCTTTTTGTCACGTGCATAACAGGAAGCTTCAATCAGATGTTCCAGCATTGGTGTTCTGGATGTATCGGGATATTGGTGAAAATGGATAAGACCTTTGGGCAGGAAACCATAGTTGAGCCCATCCGTATTTAATACTCTGGCAATGATCTCTTTTGCTTTAGCTTTTCTGGTGGCCTGATCGTTTAGGTCTATTCCTTTTAAAAGCCCTTTGAGATGATTGAAAAACGCGAATTTGGGTAAATGAGTGATGAATTGTTTAGCCAGGTCGTCTTCCGGCAACTTGTCAGGATCTTCGGGAGATTCAAGGTATTGATAAAGCGCCTTAAACATTCTTGTAGCAGCACCCGAGGCCGGGATAAACTTCAGGGGTTTCAGCCCGTTCTCCAATTCCTGTTTGTAAATATTTTGGTACTTTTCAAGCAATTCCGGAGAAACGGGAATAATGCCATCGGTTAAAGTGGCGGCTCTTTCGATTTTTAAGGCCGGAAATCCTTCCCTGAATCGCTCAATTTGTTCTTCTACAGTTGCCTGAGAAATTCCTTTATCCTCTAGTTGTTTAAAATCAGTTTTTTGGATCATATATTTGGAGTTTTGTTTTTGGGAAAATAATGAATTTTCCGATCATCACAAAGGAATTTATTGTAAAACAGGTAAATCATCATAGCCAATTTCAAAGGAGAGATGATCTATGCAGTACTGATAATTATCCAACAGCTCTTCCTGATTTTTTGCGCCCATAAATATATTTGCCAGCTCAAAGCTATAGCTGTCCTGGCCATGCAGCTCGTTAAGATGCATGCCTTCTTTTACATGGATCTTGATGATAAAACCGGGGAATTTGTTTTGTAAATTTTGTACTTCTTCTTCCGATGGAGTTTTAAGAACTTTACCGGTATAGAATGTGCGATGCATAAAATTACTGGCTGTTTTAAACATGCCTTTGTTTTCAAGTGCTTTGGGACGTCTGCCAAGAGCCAGGTTGAGCATGATTGTATGATGGGATGTTCCGTGAACTTTTTCAAATATATCGGTATGGGCTTGTGAAATCCTGGGATTTATTTCCAACAAGAAGTTTTGGTTGATCGTGTTGTTGTAAAAGAACTCAATATTAAATGGAGAATTGTTTAATCCTATTTGAGTAATTGCCCTACGGGAAATATCGGCCATTCTAAACTGAATTTCCTGTGGTAGGGAAGAGGGGTATTCATATCTACTGAATGAAGAACGTTCGCCTTCACGAACCGAATCTACAATTCCGTAGATAACAACTTCACCGTTGTAAACGTATCCTTCTACGGTACATTGATGGCCGTTAATTGGGGTTTCAGCTATCATGGTCTCCTGCATGTTGGCATATTCCTGTGGAAGAGGGTAGTTTTGCAAAACGTAATTAAAAGGTTCCGACATAAAGTTGATGTGTTTTCGGACTTCTTCCATTACTTCGTTAAACTGATATTCGCTGTTAATTTTGTATGCCAAAAATGACCGATACGATTTAATCGGTTTTACCCAGAAAGGTGGAATCATTTCCAGGTGTTGGTATGCTCTCTTATCAAATGGGTCAAAAGCTTTGAATTGTGGAAGGTTGTGAGAAATGACTTTGTTTTGTTCCAGTCTGCTCCAATATTTATGTTCACATTTCATAATGCTTTCCAGAGAAGGGCCGGGAAGATTATACTTTTCTGCTATTACAGGCACAAGGGTAGTTCCCGGGAAATCATAATAAGAAACAATGGCATCAATGTGTCCGTTCTGATCAATTCTGTTAAGTGCCTTATTAATCAGATCTTTCATGTTTAGTTTACTCACCCCCCCTTATTTCGTCTATTCTAAGGGCCGGTAAAAAGTCACATTCACTGGCTTCATGCAAGCGGTGAAGTTTTTTTAAATTGAAATCGTCTAAGCCTATTACGAATACCTGTTTTTTCATTGAATTTGATTTTTAGCAGGTTTAGTTTTTGCGGGGTTTTGGCCGGATAAAAACATGACTCATAACTTGTTCTTTTTAATGTGTGTGGGAAGAGTGTTTTACAAATACCTGGTCACTCTTTCATCCCAGGTTTTACTGAAAACCCGTGTATCCCCTTCATAAGCGTCAAGCATGGCTCTTACCCAAAACTCAGTCCTGGTGGATGTAATAATGGTTTTTGTGAGAGTAGTAACTTCCCATTCTCCACGTTTAAACCGCCGTTTACTTGTTACTTCTCCACGAAGTGTGTCGTAATTGTTGTTTTTGTATGAATATTTTTCCGTTACATCCTTTTGGATTGTCCAGTTGATATCATCCAATCGATATTGAGGATCGTTATTAGTGATATGGAGTACCACTTCGTTGGTAGCCAGGTTGTGTTTTACCTCCCACTCGCGATGAGCCGGGACAAGAAGGGTAGTGGGAATCTTTCGTTTTATATGTGGTTTCCCCAGATCCCTTAAGTTGTTATCGTTTAGGGTTGGTTTTCTGACCGGAATATTTAGTAAGCTCTCCTTTAGGAAAATTTGTAATCTTGCAGATTCGGGTGGGGGCCAGGCCAATGGCCAGTATGATGTTGAGACAGATAACCGGATTTGATGATTGGCCGGAAACCGTTGAGCTACAAAATTCATAGGAATATTGACGGTATAGATTCTGTCGGGCTCCAAAATCTCCGGTTTTTCATGACTATTACGGTGCGACAGGTTGAGAATACCATAGGTGGTACGTGTTGCTTTACCATCGGGTGCAACATCAGATAAACGCACTGCAACTGAAGCGATAGGTTTGTTGGAGGACAGTTCAAATTTAACCTCGGGCATTCCCAATATTTCCACGTCTTTTTCTAGCGGCAAGGTTTCAAATACCAAGGCTCCACCGTCTTCCTCTCGCTGGTCACTGGGAAAATCTGTTGATTCTGCGTAAGAGCACCATTTGCCGGCAAACAGGCCTACACTCAGGGGGCTTTGAATGGTCACCGGAAAATCAGATTGTTCCTGTTTTTCCAATGATAATCTGCCCGGTGACAAATAAAGTTTTGCAGGTTTTATTTTGTCAGAAGGCCAGGAGGCTTCCCCTACCCAGCCACCAGGTCTTTTCGGCAGTATGGGAGAAACTGTGTCCTGCATCCAGGCCCTTATCATAGGGTCTTTATCTACACCGGTGTCTAAGTTTTTCAGCCATTTATTCCACCAGCGTAAACATTCATTAAAGAAGTCAATGGCAGGTCCGGGCCCCCCTTGATGAGGGTATTGATGGCCCCAGGGCCCAATCAATCCCTTACGGGGAACTTTTAAATTTTCCATGAGACGAAAGACCGTATTGGTATAGCCGTCTGCCCATCCGCTAATGGCAAAAACAGGGCATTTAATAGCAGAGTAATCTTCGCACACTGAAGCATGCTTCCAATATTGATCTCTGTGTTGATGTTTGAGCCATTTGACCAGCCATAAGCCGCTCCCTTTTAAGCGATCCATCCATATATCCCGCCATTTTTCTCCCACCAGTTCAGGATCGGGAGGACACGAGTTGTAGGCAAACATTGTGGAGGCCCACGACAAATTATCTGTAAGAAGCGTTCCTCCCATGTAATGTACATCATCGGCATATCGGTCATCTGAAGAAGCCACTGTTATTATGGCTTTGAGTTCGGGAGGTTGTAATGCGGCAATCTGCAGACCATTAAAGCCACCCCATGAGATACCTATCATGCCAATATTACCTGAGCACCATTTTTGGTTGGCCAGCCATTTTATTATGGTAATGCCGTCTTCCAGTTCTTGTGTGAGGTACTCATCTTCTAAAACGCCCTCAGAGTCCCCGCTGCCACGAAGGTCTACACGTGCGCCTGCAAATCCGTTTTCTGCAAAATACCCATACATTTGGTCATCTCGTACTGCTTTGAAGTCTCGTTTTCTGTAAGGAATATACTCAAGTATGGCTGGTGCCGGATTTTGCTCAGCATCAGAAGGCAACCAGATTTTGGCTGCAAGATTTACTCCATCCTTCATGGGGATCGTTGTATGCTCAATGATCTTAATACTCATGGCCTTTATTTTTGGTGGTTTTGAGTTTCCAGTGATATAAGTTACAACATTATAGTTTTTTTTGCACTAAAAAATTCAAGCGTTCATAAAGGCCTTTAAAGAAGGAATAAAGAAAAAAATCATTAATTGTGGATAAATAATATATCGGTAAACTTTTACTTCTTTCCAGCGATTCTTCCCGCGTGTTTGCTTTTATCTGTTGTAAATCAACTATAAGACCAATAGAATATTAAAGTATTTGAATCGAAAACAAGAAACGTTTTTATGTCTAACAGGGGGGCGCTTGAGGGAAAAAATTAATTAAGTAGATTGGCGCCGTTTTTATATTTAGAGACGTATTAAAGTACTATTAGTTAATTTCTTATCGGGTGGGTGTTTTTTGTGAAAAAACTGATGTTTAATTTCATAATTGGCTATTGTTGATAGATGAATCTACAACTCCATTATCCACCAAAAAACAAACTTACATACAGATGAAGTATTTATTATTAACTGTTTTGTGCGCGTTTTTTACGCTTCACCAGGGCTTTGCAGAAGGATATCAGGTTAATTTGCAGGGTCAGAAACAAACGGGTATGGGACATACCGGTACAGGTCTTTTACTGGGGCCCTCCTCTATTCATTTTAACCCAGGCGCCCTTTCCTTCTTAGAAGGAGATGTGATGTTTTCAGGCGGCGTAAGTGGTGTTATTTCTCAAAACTCCTTTTTAAAAGAGCAACCATCCCTGTATACCGGGGAAACTGACAACCCTGTTGGAACTCCTTTTTCAGTTTATGGTGCTTTTCGATTGAGCGAAAAACTCATGTTGGGATTAGGGGCCAATTCGCCTTATGGAAACTCCCTGTCGTGGGGGGAGGATTGGGACGGTCGCTATCTTATTCAGGATATATCGCTTCAGGCCATCTTCGTTCAGCCCACTATCTCATATGCCATTACGCCCAGGATCAGTATTGGTGGCGGTCCTGTTTTGGCATTTGGCAGTGTAGACTTGAATAAAGCGTTGCCCCTGCAATCAGACGAGGGAGATGGAAGTGTTAACTTAAATGGAAGTACAACTGCTTACGGTTACAATGTTGGTGTTTTTGTAAAGGTATCTAAGGATGTATCATTGGGTGTAAATTACCGTTCTAAGGTGGTGATGGAGCTGGATGGAGGCGATGCCACATTTGATGTTCCGGAAAGTTTTCAGACAAATTTTCCTGATGGAAATACTTTTTCTGCTGAACTACCGATGCCTTCGAACCTGACAATAGGCTTGGGATGGAAGGCGACTGATAAACTATTGCTGGCCCTTGACCTGCAACAAGTAGGGTGGTCGGAATATCAAGAGCTTAATTTTGACTTTGAAGAAAATACTGCAGCTTTGGAGGATTCCGAAAACCCCCGGAATTTTGAAAATACAATGGTTTACAGAGTGGGTGCTGAATACTCGGCTCTGGAACAGTTGAAACTTCGGGCTGGTATTTACTACGATGAAACTCCAATCCCCTCAGATTATCTAACGCCCGAAACTCCGGGAACCAACAAAATTGGTATTTCTGCCGGAGTGTCCTGGCAGCTGAATGACAAGCTGTCGCTGGATGCTTCTTTATTACACATTTCAGGAGAGGAACGTAAGGATGGCTATGCCCCTTTGAATTATTACGGAACATATAATTCATCTGCCTGGATTCCCGGATTTGGTGTGAGCTGGACTTTGTAATGACTAATAAAAAAATTAACAAACATGATTTTCAGAATAACATACATTTTTGCAGTTCTATTTCTGCTGAGCTCCTGCACTAAGGAAGCAGATGTTCCCACTCCGAAAAACGGAGGAGCAGACTTTAGTTCTTTTGTATCGCTGGGCGATTCATATACCGCAGGATATACCAATGGGGCCTTAAGTCGTGATGGACAGGAGAGCTCTTTTGCCTCAATGATGGGGGCGCAGCTTATGAATCTTTCATTAGAGACCTATTCAATTCCATTGTTGCCTGAAGGAAAAAGCGTAGGTTCTTCTCTTGAAGGTGAAATGCAACTGAAGGTGACTACAGGTGGTATACAGCCGGTTACAACTACAGGTAACCCGGAACTTCTGACAGATCCTTCAACCTGGATCAATGCCAACGGACCTTATCACAATCTTGGAATTCCGGGCGCCAGAAGTTATCATTTGGTAGCGCCTGAATATGGAGATCCCAATCAAGGTGTCGGAAACTTTAATCCTTACTATGCACGTTTCGCATCTGTTCCCGGTGTTTCAACTGCTTTGTCTGATGCTCTTGCTGTGGAGCGCACATTTTTTAGTTTATGGATTGGTGGTAATGATGTTTTGGGATATGCCTTAGCCGGCGGAGAAGCTGAAACTTCTGGTATGGGAAGTGCGGATATTACGCCGGTTGCAGCATTCACACAAAGCTATGCCTACATGTTAAGCCAATTGACTGCCAGCGGAGCAAAAGGTGTTGTAGGAACTATTCCTGCGATTGATAAACTTCCTTTCTTTAGTGTTGTGATGCCCAATATGCTGGCGCTTTCAGCAGAGCAGGCAGCTGCTATGGATGCCGCTTATGCGGACTATGATGCTGCTGCTCAGCAATATGGTTTTGAAGAAATGGATTTTTCAGCTGGTGCCAACTTTTTTGTAATTGAAGATGAAGCCAATCCTGTTGGAATGCGTCAAATAAAAGCAGGTGAGAAGATATTGCTTACGGCCAGGACCAATATTACTGTGGCCGGTTGGGGATCAGAGGTGCCTATTCCGGACGAATATGTTTTGGACGAAAATGAGCTTCAGTCCATTGAAGAGGCAACAAACACCTTCAATTCAATTATTGAAAATTCAGCTAACCAGTTCGATCTGGCAATGGTTGATCTTGATGTATTGATGGAGAGTACTCAAGAGGGGCTGATGATTGACGGTAATATCTACTCCAATGCCTATATTACAGGTGGTGTGTTTTCTTTAGATGGTATCCATACCACAGGGCGCGGTTCTGCTATTATTGCTAATGCGTTTATAGAAGCAGTAAATGAAAAATACGGAAGCTCGGTACCTTATGTTTTGGTCAATGATCAGACAGGGATTGTTTTTCCTTAAAAATATTAGGATTTAATCAAAAAAATGCCGGTGAATACCGGCTTTTTTTATGTCTCATTTTTCCAATTTTAGGAGTTTATGGCATTGTACTTTTGCTTTGTAAATAATTAAAAGCGATACGAAATGGAAAAAATGATTGCATGGGTTGAAATTCCAACCATTGATTTTGAAAGAGCTGTCAGTTTTTATGAAAAGCTTTTGGGAACAGATCTCACTTCTGAAGTTTACGGAACTGAGAAGATGGCCTGTTTACCTTCGGGAGAGGGTGCTATCATCAATGCCCCTGGTTTTGAACCATCAAATCAGGGTGTGGTGGTTAGCCTTAATGTGGGAGATAACCTTGATGAGGTATTGAGTAGACTTGAGCTTAATGGAGGTGAAATTATTAAACCAAAGACAAAGATTGAAGCCTCAGGACGGGATTGTTTTGCCCTTTTTCTTGACACGGAAGGGAATCGCCTGGGCCTTTACGGAAACTAAAAATCTCTATCTTTGTATGGTCGTGTTTCGGGATTTTAACCCGGGACACAACCATAACCTGTTAGTTAAACCTAAGTAGTGTTTGTAAGAAAACGACAGTTGCTGCCCCGAAGGGTCGGGGTAAACTCAATGCTTGTCATCAAAACAGTCATCCCGAAGCATCGGGACTCCTGCTTTTCAGACATCGTAAGCCTTGCACTTGACGCCTTTTTGCAAACACAGATGAAAAACATGATTTTTTTTGCTGGCACTAAGAGTATGTCTATTCTGCTATCTAAGCCCTCAGCGGTTCTTTCCGATTTTGTGAAACAATACTGGTTTATTGACAGTGTTGTTTCAGATGATGCCCGGTACATGCAACGAATTGTTCCGAGTGGTCTGCCTGAGTTGATGTTTTTTCAGGGTAGCCGACCCTCTGTGGTTGAATCCGGAAGGAATTTAGAGTCAGATGCTGTTATTAGCGGTCACCACAAATCCTTTTTTGATTTTCAGATTACTGATTCATTTTCGCTTTTTGCCGTTACTTTTCAGCCCCATGGTTTGCGGGTGTTTTTTGATGTTCCGGGGTCTGAATTCCAAAATAATAAGGTCCCTCTTCGGTTATTACTAAAAGAAGAAGCGTCTGAAATAGAGGAAAGAATAGCATCAGAAACCGATTTTTGTGGTAAAGTTAATTGGATTGAGACCTACTTGCTTAAGCAGCTGAGAAAACGAAGTGAATGGTATGAATTTAAGCGACTTGATTATTGCCTGGGGGGATTGATTCGCAAAAAAGGCTTAATTTCTGTGGAGGAATTGGCTTCACAGGCATTTTTAAGCCGAAAGCAGTTTGAACGAAAGTTTTCTGATTTTGTGGGCACTTCGCCCAAACTATACTTGAGAATTGTTCGCTTTCAGAACGCCATTCATCAGAAAGCTGTAAATCCTCATCTTAATATGACAGAACTTGCTTACGGTTGTGGGTTTTATGATCAGTCCCATATGGTGAATGAATTTAAAAAGTTATCAGGTCTGACCCCAAAGGAATATTTTTCAGTTTGTGAACCGGTATCGGATTTATACCGGGTGTATTGATTTTTTTTTTAACAGCCGTTTGATTGCTTTCTTCCTTTTTCGGGAGAGTCTCCTTCTTAAAACTTCGTGTTTCTTTTGTTGATATCTGTAAACCTGGTTTTTATATTGACTGGTTGATGTTCAGATATGGTTTTTTGTGGTTCTTTAGTTCAATACTCCGTTAAACTTTTGTAAAGGGCTATAAATCAACTTTTTGGAATTATGTGCATGATTGCTTTAAGGCCCTGGTTATTAGCACTATATGATTCATCTTAAATCTAATATCTAAAAATCTAACGATCTATTGTAGTTGATGCAATCCTTTAAATTGTGGCAGTTTTTTTTCAGTTTCCTGACAACGAAGCAACCAATAGATGATCAGGAAAAGCTATAAGGTTTTCTAAAATTAAGTGAGAAGACTGAGTTTGATTGTGAATTTTAAACCATAAATTAAGTAATATGAGGAATCTTTGTTTTGTTGTGGCAGTTTTTCTTTTGTCTTCAACATTGAAAGCCCAAACAACTCAACCTGTGTTCAAAGGTAGAATTCAGGTTTCCAATACCACGCACTTTTTGCAATATGCATTTCACAAAGGAGATGTTGTTGTGCTGGACGTTAAAACTGAAAAAAGGAAACTGGATTTTATTAAGTTCCTGGATCAGGATGGCAACGTTCTGGGAAAGAAAGAAAGTTTCGAAGAATTAGAAGGTTTCGAAGTTCAAATTCCCGAAACCGGTGTTTATGATTTTCAGATCAAGGGGCGTGGCCTTTCTTCCAGAGATACAAGGGTAAATATTTCCAGAAAACCCGGCAAAAGCGGGAAGGAATTATTTAATCCGGCTTTTGTGAAAGAAACTGTTTATGATACCACGGAAGTGACTTATGCCTGTGATACGGTTGTTGGAAATCTGCCTGCAAAATTTGAAGAAGTAGAACTTAGCGTATTTGATAAATATCTTTATGAAACCAGAGATTTTGTAGATGAATCTTTTCAGTTAAAAGGAAATCTGGCCAATGATTACTCCAGGCATTTCAACTATAAAGTAGCTAAGGAGATTGATGGGGTTAAAATGAAAAGTTTTACCTATACCATAACCTCAAAAGTGGGAGGTGCCAAGCATTGGAAACTGGCTTCGATTGGTACAAGTGTGGGCACAATGTTTGTTAATCCTGCTGCCGGCTATGCTTTAAATCATATGATGGGGATGATGGGCCCCCAAGCCGGAGGTGAGCCAACAATGGTTGCTTTTTCAAAAAATGAGTCTGATGCTGCCGTTATTAAAAAAATGGCCGACGGGAAAAACAGAGCTAAGAGTGCCGTTTCCGGATTATTGAATACTGTTTCCGGTGGAGCTGTGGGGGAAAAAGCAGAAGATACATCCGGGGAGTTAAAAGGGGTTTATCAACTTAGTAATGCCACTACTCACTCAGGACAGCATTATGGCCTTATGGAAGATGGAACTATTATCCTTACCAACGCCGATCCTCATAAAGCTAAAAATGTCAGACTTAATATCTCAGGAATTTACTATGCCCCATTATACCGAAAGGTAAAAGCCAAAGAAAAGATCATTATTCCTGAAAAGCAGGAACTGCAAAAGGAGGATTATTCTGTAGAACAAGCACGTTATTTCGAATTACTGGATTCTAATAACTAAACCTGAAATTAAACCATGAGACGATATATAATTATTACTTTTTTATTACTTGCTTTCATTGGCGGTCTTAATGCACAAACTGTAAATGTTCATAGTGGCAAAGTTAAAGCCGAAAGAAATGAATGGAAGCATTTGCCCTTGTTCTCAGCTTACAAAGGGGATAAAATAAAATTTGATATAAAAGCTGATCATAAGAGACGAACCGCTTTTTTCCAGGTAGTTCAATATCCCGGTAATGTAATTGTTTATTCTAATAGTGATGTTTCATCAGATTCCCATGAATTTATTGTTCCTGACAATGCCCTTTACAGTGTTTGGTACAAAGGCCCCAATATTGATGTAATTCTAAATGTCGAAAGGATTGCCGGTAAAAACGCAAAAGATAAACCCTTAGAATGGCAATTGGTTTCAACCCCTGATACTGCCCACAAAAGCGAATTCCGGGAAGTGAAAATTGGAGCTAATGTAAGGTACAAAGCCAAAACGAAGAAAGTGAAAGTGAATGAATTTTCTACTTCGGAGATAGTGTCTAACCATTCTTTTGCATTGGTTCCCACAGCAAGCAGCTTTTACCATGTTGAAGTCCCCAACTCATTTGAAGACGATTATTTTAAGAAGGAGCTGACTGGCTTTAAGGTTACTTTAACAGTTGGAGATGAAGCTTATCAGGCTTTAAAGGGTGTTGTGACCGACGGATTGACTGCTGCTGCCGGAAAAGTTGCTTCTGCTGCAAAAAGTAAAGCCTCGAAGAAAATCTCCAAAAAGAAAGATCCTGGCGCCAATTATGAGTTTGTAGACGATATAGAAGAAGAGCAGGATAAGATGGAAAATGCTCAGGAGATTCTCGAATTATCTTCTGAAGCAGCATCTGTTGCAGGCGAAGGAACAAGTAAAGAGCAAGAAGCCAATATTGCCGGTGACGGACTTGGTCTGGCAGGTTATGTGATTGAAGAAGGAGGCTTGAAGCAGGTTTTAGTGAAAGAAGGATTAAAACAGGTCGGTGGCGGAGAACTTTCGGTTGAAGGTATTACAGGATACGATATTCCTTCTGTTGGTGATTTGGCCGGAAAAGCTGCTGGGGCTATTACTCCAAAAATTAAAGATAAAGTTCATGTGACGGTCAAAGACGTTGAAACCGATCAGTTTGTGATTGATAAAACCGTAGGGTACATGAGTGAAGAGATTCCTCTTGACGGGACCAAATATAAAATCTACACTATAAAGGTCAGGAATATAAGGGAACTTAAGGATTCGAAGAATCTTCTTACATATTTGGTTTCTGGTAACATGATGATGGAAGCTGAATATAAAATTACAGAATATGCCGATATGGTTTTTTTCGATCCGGAAGAAGAGCCTGTAATGACCAAAAAGTTTTTTAAAGAGTTTGAAGAAAATTCTGAAGTGCGCGTTGTGTTTGCAGACCAGGTGAAACCCTGGGAGACCGTATTGTCTCCTGATGAGGTTGAAATTCCACGCCCTTACATTCATTTGAATTTTGATTAATACCTGGTTTTGGGTAAATGAATAGAAACAAAAAAGTGAGAGTCTCATATGGAAGCTCTCACTTTTTTATTGAATTGATATTCTTTAGTTACTTAGGGAGCGCTGAAAAACGCCTACTTTATTAGCGTTTAAAACTTTAAATCATATCAACAAACTCCTAATTGCAAGGTTATTCCACATCAAACTCTGATTTCTTTGCACTTAATCATAAAAAAACAGCTAATCAAAAGAACAAAATTTACTGCACCGCCCGAATCTCGAAGTATTTCAATACTCCTTCGATTGGGCGGCTTATAAATTTTGCCCTTTTGACTTTTTCAGCAGTCCCTACTTAACCGGGGGCTCCGGGATTTCCGGAAGCGATTCGCGATTCTGCAATTCTTTCATAATTACGTCAATGGCCTTGTTGAGTTGTTGATCTTCCCCATTAAATTCTTTCCAGGGATCATTTTCAACCTCAATATCGGGCTTTACACCTTTTCCTTCGATAATCCATTCACCATCCATCGATAATGAGGTAAACTGTGGAATTCTCAGACTTGTTCCGTCAACAAATGGTAGTGAGCCTGTAATACCAACAATGCCTCCCCATGTGCGCGTACCAATGGTTTTTCCAATTCCCAAAGCGCGGAAGCCATGTGCAAAAAGATCTCCGTCGGAAGCAGAGTATTTATCAATCAATGCAACTTTAGGGCCGTTGAGTGTTTGGTTTGGCACCGGAGTCACTTCAGGGGAATTCCTTCTCATATTTACACGATAAGTTTCCCTGGCCAGGCGCTCCAGAATCATGGGGGAGACATTTCCTCCACCATTGCCCCGGTCATCAATTATCAGGGCTTTTTTGTCGAGCTGTGGATAGAAGAATCGAACAAACTTGTTGAGTCCGTTTGGCCCCATGTCAGGGATGTGCAGGTAACCCACTTGTCCGTCGGTAGCTTCGTTTACTTTCTTAATGTTCTCATTGACCCATTTGAAATAGTAAAGTTCGCTTTCGTCTGCGATGGGTTCAATCAGTACTTTTTCGGCTCCTTTGGTATTTGGCTTGCTGTTAACAAGCAATTCCACTGTCTGACCGGCTTTTCCAACTAACAATTTATAGATGTTATCCACTTCTTTTACTGACTTTCGGTCTACTTCAATAATGAAATCGCCTTCATTAATATTAACACCCGGGGCCTGAAGAGGAGAGGCCATTTGATCACTCCAGGGGGCGCCATCGAGGATCTCAGTAATTTGAAAATAACCCGATTTGTCTGCCTTAACAGAAGCGCCAAGAAGTCCTGTTTTTATGCGTTCAGGAGATGGTTTATCACCCGTATTGACATACGCATGTCCGGCATTCAATTCACCAATCATTTCTCCAATAATATAATTGAGATCATCGCGGTGATTGACATGCTTAACCATACTGCTGTATTTGTCGTAAACAGCTTGCCAATCGAGTCCATGCATGTTTTCCACATAGAAGAAGTCACGCATCTGTCGCCAAGACTCGTCAAAGATCTGTCTCCACTCGGCACGGTAATCGATGGTGGTTTTCATATTGGAAAGATCAATGGGCTCCTCTATTGTAACGGGTGACGAGGGCAGATCAATTACCTTCCAAGTCTTCCCTTTACCTATCAACATCTGTTTGCTATTGGGGGAGATGGTGTACAGATAATCACCAATTTTTTCTTCCTTCTCTTTTTTCAGGTCAAAAACATACATGCCTTCGCCGTTCTTGCGTTCCTGGTATCTTCTCAGGTAATAAACCTTGTCATTAACACAACTGATGCTGTAATACAGTGCAGGATCAATTGGCAAAGCAATAATTCGGCGGGCAATGCCATCAAAATCGATGCTGACAGAGACCTCTTCTTTATCGTTGCCATTTTCTTTCTTTTCTTCATCTCCCTCTATTTTCTCAACGGCTTCTACATCTTTGTTTTCCGTTGCAAAGGGAGACAGGGTTTCCTTTTCGAGCGTTGCCATGTAAACCCGGTAGCTGTTGATGTAGGCATGGTTCCACTCTGTGTTGCTGTAGGTGGGTGAAAAATCGCGTTGTGAAGTAAAAAGAAGGTATTTCCCATCTGCTGAAAAGGCCGGATATCCAGAATCGTACCATTTTTCTGTTATCATCCTGATGGTGCCATCCTCTATGTTGGCTACTTTAATAACATCCATTTGATTGGGCATTCCATCGGTGAAGGCCAGCCAGCGACTGTCGGGGCTCCAGCTGAAGTCGCCCAGCCTGTTGTGGTCACTTTTGGCAATCATTCGTGTATTGCCTGATGCAACCATAGTCAGCATTAAACGGTAGTGCTGGTCGTTCCAGGCAATGTAACGGCTATCGGGACTCCATCTCATATTAAATTTATAGGTGTCAGCCCCTTCTGTAAGTTTACGGGCTTCGCCTTCTCCGTCGGCGGGTTTAACCCATATTTCATATTCTCCGCTTTGATCAGACAGCCAGGCCATCCATTTGCCGTTTGGGGAATATTCTCCGTTACGGTCATGCACACCCGAGGTTTGAGTATGGTTGTATGTGAGCCCCTCTTCAGAGGGAACAGAAAACAGTTCCCCATGAGCAGAGAAAAGAACGCGCTTCCCTTGCGGGGATAAAGAGGCTTCCTGTATATCATCCGATACCTCTTTTATTTCCTCACGGGCAAATATCATATCGTTGTTGATCTTTATCGGAACCTGCTTAATTACACGAGTATCTGCATTAAAGGTGAAAATATAGCCGCCTTTTTCAAAAACTATGGTTTTACCATGGTGTGAAGGGAATTTGATGTCATAATCAGAAAAATCAGTCACCTTCTCAATTTCTTCGGTTTCTGTATTGTAAGAAAACAGGTTCATTGTGCGGGAACGATCCGAAAGAAAAAACACTTCATTTTTAATCCACATAGGAAAAATATCCTGAGCATTGTTGTTGGTTATGGCTTTGGTCTCATGGGTATTAAAGTCGTGAATCCAAACTTCATCGGCCATTCCACCCCGGTAATATTTCCAGGTTCTGAATTCTCGGAAAACTCTGTTGTACGCCATTTTTGACCCATCAGCGTTGAAAGATGAAAAACCGCCTTCCGGGAATGGGAGTTCTTCTGGAAGGCCTCCATTGACAGAGGCCTTATACAAGCTTCCTTTGAAAGAATTAAAGGATTTCCTGCGTGTGCGAAATACGACATCCTGACCGTCGGGCGTCCATGTCATCACAATGTTATTGGGCCCCATACGGTCCGATACATCGTCACGCCCCAGGGTAGCAGTGTAAGTTATTCTTTCGGGGCTACCACCTTCGGCCGGTATGATAAATACTTCGGTATTGCCATCATATTGGCCTGTAAAGGCAATTTGAGATCCGTCGGGGGAAAAACGGGCAAACATTTCCATCCCTTTGTGGGAGGTGATTTTTCTGGCAGTACCTCCTTCAATGGGCACAGTATAGAGGTCCCCTGCATAGGTAAAAACAATTTGATCGCTGCTGATGCCCGGGAAACGCATCAGTCTGGCTTCTTCGGCTGTCATTAAAGCCGGCAGCATTAGTAGCCATGACAGGCTAAGGAACAGTTTTTTTAGGCTCATAATCTATTGGTTTTTAATTTAAGTATTTTTAAATCGGGTATGAGTCTTAGGGTACAAGGTTCATTTTTTTCGAATATGCAATTTACAAGTTTTATTCAATACGGGGCAAACGCGTGATGTATGGGGGTGAAAATGGGTTTGCAAAGTGTTTAGATTTGGTTGTTGGTTTAATGTTTGTAATTGATTCCTGAACAAAAACGTTGAAGTGTCGAAAATGTTTTGTTTGTTTTCTGCAAAGATCAATAAAGGCCCGGGGCAAATTTTTTATTCTGACACACTCTTCCTTCATTGCGGTATGGATTAAAGACTGAATGTTTGTTCGTAGGTTTTATTTCGAGATATAGGGTGCATGATTAATTCGAGAGTATTTGGAAAGTTGCCGCAGGGGTACATGAGAGTCTCAATAAAATTTGGAACCTTGCTGCAGGGGTGCAGGATATTTTCGATAGTATTTGAAAATATGCCGTAGGGGTACGGGAAGATTTCCACAAGATTTGGAATCATGCTGCAGGGGTGCATGAGAGTTTCGATAAAATTTGGAACCTTCTTGCAGGGGTGCATGACGTTTACGATAGCATTTGAAAGTTTGCCGCAGGGGTACGGGATGAATTCCACAAGATTTGGAACCTTGATGCAGGGGTGCCGGATGTTTTCGAGAGTATTTGAAAATATGCCGTAGGGGTAAGGGAAGATTTCCACAAGATTTGGAATCATGCCGCAGGGGTGCATGACTTTTTCAACCGTAATTGAAATCGCCCTGCAGACTAAAGGCGATTCTCGATAAATTTCAGGATTGTGCCGTTGGTGTATATCGATTAGTTTCTCTTGTGTTTGCCGTTGTACTGATTTTGGTATTGTGAAGGACTTTGGCCAAACTCATCTTTAAATATGTCACTGAAAGTGGACAGCGTTTTCATGCCGACCTCATAGCTAACCTCAGTGATATTCATCGAAGTGGTTAGCAGCAGATGCCTGGCATGTTGCATGCGTAATTTCCGAATATATTTTGAGGCCGACATATTGGTCAGGGCTTTAAATTTCCGGTAGAGTTGAGATTTACTCATGGCCATTTCTTCACAAAGAGAATGAACATCATAATTTTCATCCCGTAAATGTTTTTTTACACTGGCGTTTACTTTTTTCATAAACTTATCTTCGCGTCGGGTTGATTGGTTGCCTGGCTCAATCAGGGACTCTCCATTTTTATAGCGTTGAATTAATGTCCATCTAAGCTCCAGTAATTTTTTTATGCGAACAAGGAGTTCCTGCTGGTTAAAGGGCTTTTCAATGTAAGCATCTGCACCTTGGTCTAATCCCTCAATCCGTGATGGAAGATCTGCTTTTGCAGTCAGCAGTATAATAGGGATGTGGCTGGTTCGGTAATCGTTTTTTAGTTTTTCACATATCTGAAAACCATCCATTTCCGGCATCATAACATCGCTGATTATAAGGTCCGGGATCAGGTTAATTGCCATGTTGTATCCTTCCTTGCCATTTGGAGCCACATCTATTGAAAAAAGATATTGATAGCAAGACTTCAGGTAATTAACCAAGTCCGAATTGTCTTCTATAATTAGCACTCTTGGTTTGTTATTGTCAATGGCGGGAGTGGGGTTTTCAGAACCCGTTTTATTCAAATGATTTCTGTCAATGGGTTCTTCTTCCGTATAATCTTTCAAAATAAATTTTCTTTTCGCCTGATCCGTTACAGGAAGTTTTACTGTAAAAACAGTTTCATTACCAGGATTACTTGTCACTGCAATGGTTCCTTTTAATAAGGTTACCAGTTCTTTGGTCAGTGCCAACCCTATACCTGTGCCTCCAACATTGCGAGTTGATTGATCATCGACCTGATAAAACCTGTCAAATACCTTATTTATATTCTCTTGAGAAATACCTGTGCCATTATCAATTATTTCGATACAAAGATAATTGCCTACGATCTTTACTTTCAACCTGATCTTTACGCCTGGTTGAGAAAATTTAATAGCATTGTGCAACAGATTTGAGACGATGGTCGTGATTTTATCCGGATCGAAATCCAGTTCGTAGGATTGACTTTCTGCGTCAAAGATGAAAATCAGGTTTTTTTCCTGAGCATAATACTCTTGAAGTTGAAAAATGTACCGTAAAAAGGGAATAATGTTACCATGGATCATGTTCACTTTTAAATTGCCTGATTCAAGCTTACTTATATCCAGCATTTGAGTGACTAACTGGAGGAGACTTTTCCCGTTTTTTGAAATAGTCTCTGCGTTGTTCCGGATGGTTTCATCAGCTTCAGATTTTAGTGAATCAGCCAGTCCAAGGATAACGGTTAATGGTGTTCGAAATTCATGGGTTATATTGGTGAAAAGACGGGTTTTTGCTTCATTGATTTCTTTTTGACGTTTTGCTTCCCGTTGTTCAAGGCCGGTAAAGAGTCTTTGTGAGTAAAGGGCAAATATGAATACATAGCTGGTTATGACTGTTAAATTAAGCGTGAAAAACAATTTATTCTGCGTGGCATTCAATGTGTTGTTAGCCATCATGTTATCATCCAGAAAAAAAAGGCCAACCACGCAAAAGAGAAATAATAAAAAAATGGAAATCATTCGCCATTTGTTTTTGAAAACCATTGTTTTAAGTACCGGAGCAGCCCCCAGAAAGATAATTCCTCCACTATTTAACAAACCACCCATTCGAGCTACAAAGTAGGTGACAATTAAAAGTGTTATTGCTTGCTGAACAATGATTTTGGATTCGACTTTTTTAAATAGAAAACTTCCGGCAATGGTTGTCAGACTGCCAATAATTATTAAGCTTAGACTATAATGCACCAGAATATCAGCTTCCAGAACAAATGAAATAACCAACAAGTTGAATACCAAAATAAAGGCCATTATCGATTCAGCTATAAAATATTTATAGAGAGTAGTTTCATAGATGTTCGTATTGCCTTTGGGAATAAGGCTTTCGAGTTGCCTGTCGACGGCTTTTATGTATTTCCCATTTTTCATGATTTAGAGTGTTGGCTTAAATTGTGTTAGATGTGTTTGTTATTTCACTGCCATTTTGGGCTTTGTTATACAATTTACGACAGAAATCAAGGATCATGCAGCAAAAGATGTGAGATTATATGAATAAAAAGGAGGCCATTTTTTTATTAATGACCTCCTGAGTTCATTTAATCCTTTTCAGGAAAATCGTTCGATAAATTGCCCCAGACTTTTGCCAGGCGCTCGTACAAGTTGCTTATGTGTGTACCATTGTAAGTGTCAAATTCATGTTTAATATGCATTGCTTCGAGTTGTTGATGAAGCATGAGGTTGACTTGGTACATGCCAAGATCATCGTTTTCCCCGCAATCAAAATAAACTGTTTTTAGCTGTCTCAGTCCTTTTTCATTTTGGCGGGTTTGCGCAAGAAGGTTTTGATTGTCAATTTTATTCATTAAGTCAGAATCAATAACAGGGATACCATTGATAAAAGTGTAAGGGAGCTCACAATAATAGGGGGGATTATTAAGATCCGGAAGCCAGAACTGACAGATTGCATAGCTTGTGTTTGTAGCAAACTTAAAGAGGCTTTCCGGGTTGTAAGGAACAGGGCCAGCTGGTACTCCCTGTTGTTGCCACATCAAATCTTCGTATGCTGAATAGGATGCTATTTGTTGAAAGTGTTGTTCGGTGAAATGAGCAGGGGAAAGTGCTCCAACATACCGGAATGTGTGAGGGTGGCGCATGGCAATATTTAAAGCTCCATAACCACCGGCACAATGACCTGAAATGGCACGCCAGTTAAAATGGGGGATCGTCCGGAAGTGGCTATCCATATAGTCTACCAGATCTTTTACAATGTAATCTTCGAAATTCCCAAGGATTTCAGAATTCTGATAGAGACAAGGACCGAATAAGGTCCGGGCATCAGGCATTACAATAATGCACTCTTTCATATTGCCACTTTCCATCAAATCATCGACCCAGTTTTTAAATCCTTGTTGGGGGAAATCAACTCTGGCTTGTAACATGGCCAGTTCAAAAAATGCCTCAAAAGGTTCGGGGGAAATTAGCATATTTTCCCATGACGGCACTCCATGAAGGAAATATATTACCGGGAATCGTTTTTCAGGGCAGGAATCGTAGGACTTTGGTAAGTAAATATTGACGTTTCTGAAGGCAGGCAGGCCCATTAAATTGCCTTCTAATGAAGGACTCTCAAACTGAATTGTTTTAAGATCTCCTTCAGAATTCGTTTCATTCTTTAGCTGCGACACATCAGATGAAATAGCAGGATCAAGCAAAGTGTCTTCCTGGCAGGAAAAAGCCAGCAAGACAACCAATAAGCTGGTGAAAAATGATTTAGTTTTCATGATGCATAATAAATTAAGTTTATTTTATACCATCAAAATTAGGCAGGGCGCATGAAAACCAGTTTCTCAAAAATCCCATTTATTTACTCATTCCTCCCCAATTTGAAACAATTGGTACCATTGGATTTCGGAAGTTCACCATAAGGTTGGATTCGGTACGGCAGGTATAGACTTTCAATTATGGCAGATTTGGTCTTAAGTTATCGTTCAATTGAATAAAATACCTCAAATTACTGATCGCTTCTATCCCTCAAAACCGCCGGGCGAAGGGACCGGCCTTTGGATGTCAATTACCTGTATATGTGGATGGTGAAGATATTTTTCTTTAACAAAGATTGGATAAAATGTTTGGGCTAGTGTCAAGTCAAGCATAGTCTGACGGCCCAAGCCTTGCTCTTTCTACCTTGTGCTTCTCAAAAAAAAGACTCACGTAGCTACGGCTATGCTTACTTTTTTGTTGTTTTGCACAAGTTGAAAAATAGCGGCGGCTTACCCGACATTCTACACTTAACTTGACACTAGTGTGATATTTATTAAATTAGAGAATGGATTTAGTAATCGTCACATCAAGGGGGGTGATAAATTGTTTGATAATCTGGGGGGTTGCTTCAGGAAGTTTAAAATATGACAATGAGTAAAAGGGAAATAATTGAAAATATTTGTTACACTGATTTGGTTTACGGAAGGATAAATAAGAAGCTGAATATTAGTTTTTCAAAGGAGCAGATAGAAGGTTTTTTAGGAAGGGTTTTGAAGGAAACTGATGAGAGTTGCTTTATCCGGAAAGGCAAAAATTTTTATGTCTTCAATACAGAGAATAACATTAGAATTACAATCAATTCGAATACATTCAGAATTATAACTGTTGATAGAATTAAGGAATCAGGGAGTTAAAAAATCCCACTTACCATAAGAAGCGGGATCTTTTATCTAAAATTATCAGAACTAAAACTTTTCATAATGTACGCGATCCCATAAAAGTACATCCTCAGAATAAGGCTGTCGTTCCTTTGCTTTATAACCAAAAGCCATAATGCCTAAAACTTCAAGGTTTTCGGGTGCGTTAATGACTTCTTTTACATTGTCTCCGGCGGTGGAGCCTTCCTCATCTAAACGCAATCTTATTTGAATCCAGGTGGAACCCAGTCCGATGGATTCAGCGGTCATCTGCATCAAAATGGAGGCGATAGAGCAATCTTCAACCCAAACATCGCTTTTTCCGGCATCACCCAGCACAACAATGCCAAGAGGGGCATTGGCCAGGAATGAGGCCCCATGGGGCTTGCATTGGGAAAGCTGCTCAAGGGTTTGCGAATCTTCAACTACCACAAATTCCCATGGACGATTGTTTTTTGAGGTTGGTGACCACAAAGCAGCTTTGAGTAACTGATCAATTTTTTCTTGCTCTACTTTATCGGCGGTGAATTTTCTTGTACTTCTTCTTTTCTGTATAAGGTCAAGCATAGTTGTTAAATTTTGATTCAAAGGTAAGCAATATTATGTGAGGGAACAATAAAGGTATTTATGACCTTTTAGAGGGCTGTGTTTTCAATGATTTTTACCTTTTGCGACGAGCGAAGGGTTTCTTTTACCAGTGTTTGGGCAACTTTTATGGCTTTCACCGGGCGGTATTGCTTCAGGGGACCAATCATAATAAATGATAAAGGTTTCAATAGAATTTTGCCAATATCTTCACCTAATCGTTTTTCATTTCTTTTGCCAAGCAATAAAGAGGGACGAATAAAGACTGTATGTTTAAGCTCTGCCTTTCTCACCGTTTCTTCCATTTTTCCTTTGGTGCGTAAATAGAAATTATTGCTTGTTGCATCAGCCCCAATGGAACTTACTATTCCTAATCGACTTGTATTGGTCTCTGCACACTTTTCTGCAATTCGTTTTACCGCCAATAAATCCACCTCTTTGAAATCCTCTTTACTGCCTGCTTTTTTAATGGTGGTGCCAAGTGCACAAAATACAACATCGGTGTCTTCAGAAATTGAAAATTCATCGGTTTTAAAGGGCTTAAATACCATTTTTTTTCCTAAAAACATAGGTGGTTTTCGGGCATAGGAATAAATGGTTTCTACCTCGTCCATGCTTTGCAATATCTCCACAATTTGTTGTCCTACCAGTCCGGTAGAACCAAAAACGGCTGCTTTTATCTTCATGTCTTCCGCTTTCAGGATTAAAAAATAATTCGGAAATGGGGTACAATGAGAAGACCCAATTGATAGGTGTAATCAACATTTCCGGTTTTGCGTTCAAAATCTTCATCAAATATGTTTCGGGTATCAAACAGGTTTGATATTTCGATGCCCCATTCCTGGGTGACTTTTTTACCGTCAATTCGATAGCCAAAACTCAGATCGGTACGAAAATAGTCTTTTAATCGGATACCAAAAGTCTGATTGTAATTAAAATTTTGTTCGTATTCTCCTCCTGACAGAACTACATCAAATGGCGTTTTGCGTTTTCCGCCAGACCAAGTGGTTTTGACATCTGCATTAATAGATTTTCGCTTGACCGCATCTTCTGAACTCACAATAAACTCTTTGCCGACCAATAGATTAAAAACGAAATTGTTGTTAAATGCTGTGCTGTGAACGTTTCCGGATGAGTCTTTGTACTTTGATTCAAACACTGACCCTGTGAATAAGTAGTAAAAGCCATCGTGCAGAAATCGTTCAAGAGTCATCTCCAGACCATAATTCCAGCCTGTACCGGTGGCTTGCAGATAATCGGGAAAACTGATGTAAAAATTGGCACCCTCATTAAGCATGGAGTAGGACGTGTTTTGCGATTGGTCCACAGCAACATCGAATAAGTGTTGATAATAAGTTTCGAGTTTCAGCCTTGTTTTTTCACCCAGCCTTTTATCATAGCTCAGAACCAGGTGCCGGCTCTTGGTCATTGGAAGATTCAGGTTTGGTCTGATATATTCGCCTTGCTGATTGCGGACTTCACTAAAATAAAGATAAAGAGGAGCTGTTTGACTGTGCAGGCCGTAACCAAGCGATAAGGCCTGTCCTGGTTTTAAATGCCATGTTATTGCAGCCCGGGGTTCAATTACCGTTTCTTCAGTTAATCCAAAATAGGAGAGACGAAGTCCTGTGGTGATTTCCAGCTGGTCACTGATTTTATACAGCCATTGTGTCCATGGCTGCCAAAGGGAAGTACGTCCTGATTCGTTGGTGATGACTTCAAGAACTTCCAGGTCCCGATTGTAGGCACTGTCATTGTAATTATACCCAAGTTTTTTGTAATAAAACCCTCCTTTGAAAATATGGTGTTTGTTGAATTTTTTATTGATGTAGGATGATATATTTAAGTTCCTTTCTACAAAAAAACTCCGGTAATTGGCAAATTTACTTGTTCTGTCTTCCGACAAAGAGTCACGAATGACTCGGTTTCTGTGTCCACTGATACCGAGGGTGGTTTTTAAATAAGTTGTTTCATTCAGGATTTTGGAAGAAGAGATGCCTGCCAGCCCCATATAAACTCCGTTGGTTAGGTCAAAACCTGTAGAAGTGTATAAGTCAGATTCACTGTTTTCTTTCTCGCGACTGTCCCGGATTTCAATATCGCTGATTCCCCCCAGTCCGAAAATGGAGGTTTTACCAAGTGTAGTTGATGAAAAATCTGCTTTAAAGCTTAAATCCTGATAATAGGGAATACCTGACGTACCAAAGTTGAAACCCAGTTTGTCAAATAAACTGAGGGAAGAATAGCGGTAATTGATGAGAAATGAGGAATTGCCATTGGTTGAAAAGGGCCCTTCAGCTCCAGCCTCAAATCCGTTAAATCCTACCTGGCCAATAAATTCATAGTTGCGATTATTGCCTTGTCTCATCTTAAGGTCAAAGACCCCGGCTGTGGCATTGCCGTATTCCGCCGGAAAGGCACTGGTCATAAAGTCGCTATTGGTAAGTAGAGAATTGTTTAGCATACTTACCGGCCCACCCGTGGTTCCGGTTGCCCCAAAGTGATTAGGATTGGGGATGTCCATGCCTTCAAGTCTCCAAAGCAATCCTGTGGGACTGTTTCCTCTGATAACAATGTCGTTTCGGGAATCATCGTTTCCTGCTACCCCTGCGTAGTTTTGTGCCATGCGCGCCACATCGTTACGGCTGCCTGCATACCTTTCAGATTCTTCCACCGTAAAACTGCGGGCACTCACTTTTGCCATTTCATTTGATGGTCTGTCCTTCCTTCTTTTTCCAACAATGGTGATTTCTTCACCCATTATTACTTTTTCTTCGAGTTGTATGTTCAGGATTAGTTCTTTGCCTGAGCTCAGAGATACATTGTTAATGAGTTGAGGATGATAGCCCAGAAATGAAAATTTTAGAGACACTCTTCCCACCTGGATATTTCGGAGTTCATAGTAACCATCTTCATTGGAAATAGTTCCTTTTGTCGGGGAACTGCTAATTAAAATCACATTTGCCCCCGGAAGGGGTTGCATGGTGTCTTTATCTAAAATGCGTCCTCTGATGTTTTGTGTGGGAGCCTGATTGGTTGGATTGCCTGTTGCCTGTGGCGAAAGGAATAGCAATAAAGATATGTAAATCAGGATGTGACGTTCCATAGAGAATAAATTCTTATTCCTTAAGATAATAGTCTGTTATCCCGATGGTTCGGGATTGCAATGAGCTTTGAATCAATTGTTTATGGATTAATGGCATTTCAATCTAACACTCGGATTATCAGCCGTTTATGATTTATCTTTTATCTGAGTAAAGTCATAAACCATTTAAAATGTGTTTTTATAATTTTCTTAATTTTTTAAATATGCCGCAAAAAGAATCAAAATTTCTTATATTCGAAAGTTTCCAGCTTCTAACTACCAGCCTCCAGCTTCTAACTTCCAGCCTCCAGCCTCCAGCTTCCGGCTTCCGCGCGGCTGGGCTACTTTTATCTAAGTAAAGTCATAAACCATTTAAAATGTGTTTTTTATAATTTTCTTAGTTTTTTAAATATGTCGCAAAAAGAATCAAAGTTTCTTATATTCGAAAGTTTCCAGCTTCTAACTTCCAGCCTCCAGCTTCCGGCTTCCGCGCGGCTGGGCTGCTTTTATCTAATATCTAAAACTCTAACTATCTATTGTTAAGATTGAAATGTTCCTTTTTGTTCAATTTTTGAGATGTAACAAAAAAAAAAGGTGCCTTTAAAAAAGCACCTTTGAAATATAGACTGAAAAAGCCTTAGTTGTTGTTATTGAGGAATTTTGATAACGTTTCTATCAAAATTTGCAAACGAATGGGCTTTGCAAGATAATCATCGCATCCGGCCTCCATGCATTTTTCTCTTTCTCCGGACATAACGTGGGCTGTTTGAGCAATAACGGGTACTTCCGGATTTGCTTTTTTGATTTCCCGTGTGGCAGCATAACCATCCATAACGGGTAATTGAAGATCCATCAAAACAAGATCTACTTTATTGCCGTTAAACAAATCGATGGCTTGTTGGCCGTCTTTGGCCCAGAGAATTTTTGCATTGGTTCTTCTGAGAGCGGCATCGAAAAAGATTTTATTGGTATCAACATCTTCTACGACCAATATTACCTTATCACCCCAGTCTTGATTTAATGCATTACTTAAACTTGAATCCGACATATCTTCATTAGGTTAAAAATTATTTTGAACCTCCTCTTTTATTAATAGACCAAATTAACACTTTATTTTTTAAATTTCCTGAGAAATAAAAGGAAAAATGCGCTTAAAAATGTTTTTGTAAAAAGATGCGGCTGATTCCTTGTTTTTTTGTTCTTTTGAAAGACTTGAAAAGTTGGAAAATCTAAATATTTGGAAGATTGGTGATGTGTTAAAAATGGTCAGGGAAAAGGTTTTATATCTTTGCATAGTATGTCTGGTGTTTCAAATTTCTGTTCATGCTCAACTGTCAGATAAAGAGGGGGGTGACGGATATGATAATTATGCGTCAGAGGTATTGCAAAACATGACTTTGTCAGACAAGGTTGCCCTTTTATTGTTGCCTTCGCAAAATGACTATTACACCTTTTCGCCGGAGAAACTGCCATATTCTCAAAATTTATTGTTATCCAATCAATGGCTTATAAACGGCATTGAAGGCTTTGCAACTGGGGAAGTGGATGTTCCTTTTCCAGATATTAGAGCTATCTCTCACCTTGAGGATGAAGCCACCTTAGAAATCCTTCGAAATGATTTATTGCATTTTGCAGCTCAGGAAGGGTATAAAGCAGTTGTTGCTTCCAATCACTATTTGTTTTCCGGTACAGGCATTAATTATATTGATGAGCCAAAGGATGACAGGGACTTTACACTCTGGTTTTTGGGCAATCAGCGTGAAGACAATTTACCGGTTTTTGAAATGCCGGCAGATCTTTTTTCTAAAAATATTCCTCTTCGTAAGATTAGTTTTAATTCCGGTTCATCCCAATCTGTGCAACCATGGGTTCTGCATCAGGACAAGAAAAAACCGGAAAATTTCGAAGATCTTTTAAGCTACGGAGGTGTTTTTCTTGCAGATAATCCGGAAAGAGAACATGCAAGAATTTTACGGGCTTTTCAATCCAATATGCTTCAGGAAGATGATCTGAACCGCGCTTGTGAAAGATTATTGACAAAAATAAATGAGGCTGGAATAAGGCTTCCTGATGTGAACAGAATTCCTGAAGGCGTGAGGATGTTTGCTAGAAGGCGCACTTTCGAAGAGGGGTTGCATTATTTTAGTGAACACAGGGAGCCTTTTTTCCCAGCCAACTTGTCAACAATTAACATTGAGTTGATTGCTGATGTTGAAGATCAAAAGGCAGAGGCCTTTGCCCAAATGGTTGATTTTCATTTGCCAAATTTTGAAACCAGTAGTCAACCCGGAGACTATCTCCTCTGGCTTTTTGATGGTGAAAATCTCACGGATTCGATATTGGCAGATAGGATGTCTGAAATAAGACAGGGGCACCCCAATTCCGGAATTGCTTTGTTTCTTGCTGATGCCGGGAGTTACTTTCAGAACCATCCATTACCATATGGGATTGATGCTCTTTTTACTGGTAGTTCTGATTGGCCTCTGGTTTGGGAGTATCTGGGGCAGGCCGCTTTTTCAGGTGTTCCGCTAAAAAAATCGGTTAGGCGGGAAGAATGTTTTTCTGGCGTCAGGCATCTTTCAAGAGAACTGCCAAAGACAAGATTAAAAATAGGAATTCCTGAAGAAGTCGCCCTGCATCGGGATAGCCTTAATAAAATTGATGAACTTATTGCTGAAGCTATCCAAACCAAGGCAACTCCCGGAGCTCAGGTTTTGATTGCCAGAGATGGCATTGTGGTATGGAATAAATCATATGGATACCATACCTATCAAAAAAAGTACCCGGTAAAGACTAATGATATTTATGATTTAGCATCTGTGACTAAGGTTACAGCTACCGTGCCGTCATTGATGAAGCTTTATGAAGAGCAAGCCTGGGCTTTAAAGGATTCATTGGGGCGTTTCTTTGTGGAATCTGATACCACCGAAAAAAGCGGAATTACTATTAAAGATTTGTTGTTGCATGAGAGCGGGCTGCCCTCCTTTATTCCATTTTACCTTAATACCATTGATAAGGATAGGTTGAACGGAAATGTTTTTGGACGCAGGTATTCATGGAAATATAATATCAAGCTTGACAACTATATTTATCTCAACAGAACAGTTTCCTATCGGCGGGATGTGTTTCACTCCAAGGCAGATAGTGTTTTTTCAATTCCGGTTGCCGAAAATATGTTTATGAATACCGGATATCTTGATTCCATTATGCATCAGGTTCTTGAGGCTCCAATGAGAACCAGGCATAATTATCTTTACAGTGATTTGGGTTTTTATTTTCTGGGACAGTTGATCCCAAAACTTTCTGGTCATTCTTTGAATTATTTTTCAAGAATGCACTTTTACAACCCAATAGGTATGTATAACACTTCCTTTTTGCCATCTATGGTTTTTTCACGCAATAAAATTGTTCCTACAGAAGATGACAGAGCCTTTCGAAAACAACTATTGGATGGTTGGGTGCATGATCCCGGCGCTGCCATGATGGGCGGTGTTGCCGGTCATGCCGGACTTTTCTCCAATTCATTAGATTTGGCAAAGTTGATGCAACTGTATCTGAATGGAGGTACCTATGGAGGGAAAAGATATCTTGAGGATTCTGTGCTGGAGATGTTTACCGGAACCTATAATGATGAGAACAGACGCGGTCTGGGTTTTGATAAACCACAACCTGACACAACCAAGGTTAGTCCCGCCTCTTATTACGCTTCACCTGCCTCTTTCGGACACAGTGGATTCACCGGAACTTTGGTTTGGGCCGATCCTGAAACAAGACTTATTTACATTTTCTTGTCTAACCGGATACATCCCAATCAATACAACAAAAAACTGATTGAAGAAAATTACCGTACACGCCTTCAGGATATCGCTTATCGCGCCATTATTAGTAGCAGCCGGGAGGAGTAATGTACAACGGTGATTTTGATAAATGGTTATATATTTATATATTTGATTGTAACCAATTTAGATTTTCTATGGAAAAAATCTACTTTTTATCCTTTCTTTTCTTTATTTTTTCTTGCTCATCAGATAATGACCCCATTGAAGTCGAAGTAACCGACAAGGTTACTATTTCAGCTCCGCAATTAGAACGTGATTTACCGGAATTGAAAGAATCCGGGGTGATGAAAGCCATCATGGTCTACAGTGGGACTTCCTACTTTCTTTATCGTGGACAACCCATGGGATATGAATATGAATTGCTTCAGCGATTGGCAAGCCATCTGGGCCTAAAGCTTGAGGTGGTTATCGCCCACAACATCAATGATGTAATTAATTTGCTCAACAAAGGCGAGGGAGACATTATTGCTCATGGGCTTACTGTTACTCAACGAAGACAACAGTTTGTAAACTTCATGGATTACCTTTATCTCACACGTCAGGTTTTGGTTCAGCGAAAACCTGATAACTGGAGACAAATGAAATTGCATGAAATTGAAAAAGAGCTCATTTCCGATCCCATAGAATTGATTGGGCAAACAGTTTCTGTGCGACGAAATTCTGCCTATTACAGTAGATTGGTGAATCTGCAGCAGGAAATTGGAGGGAAAATCAACATCGATACTATTCCCGGTAATTTTTCTACCCAGAAGGTTATTAAGATGGTTGTTGACGGGGAAATTGACTTTACTGTTTCCGATAACAATATTGCTGAGCTTAACAGTTCATATTATCCCATTCTTGATGTCGAAACCCCTGTCAGTTTTTCTCAGCGTGTTTCCTGGGCTGTCAGGAAAAATTCACCTTTGTTTTTGGAAGCTCTTAACAAGTGGGTTGAAGAAATGAGGGATGATGTTGATTACTATGTCATTTATAACAAATACTTCAAGAATACCCGTTATTTCCGTCAAAGAGTCTCTTCTGACTTTTACAGTGGTAATGGTCATAAAATCAGTCAGTATGATAGTATTGTGAAGCACCATGCAGACCGAATCGGATGGGACTGGAAATTGCTTAGTTCTGTTATTTATCAGGAATCCAGATTCGAATCGAGTGAGGAATCATGGGCCGGAGCCAGAGGTTTGATGCAGTTGATGCCGGCAACCGCAAGAGAACTAGGTGTTTCGGATGTTACTGACCCTGCTCAAAATATTCGGGGGGGAACGTCTTATTTGCATCAGTTATGGAATAGATGGGAGGAAATTCCGGACTCAACACAGCGTATTAAATTTGCACTTGCTTCTTATAATTGCGGATATTCACATGTCGTTGATGCTACGCGACTGGCTGATAAATATGATGCAAACCCCAAAGTGTGGGATGAAAACGTTGAAACTTATGTTCTGAATTTAATGTATCCGGAATATTACAATGATGATTTGGTAAGATATGGATATGTCATGGGAGAGGAACCTGTTAATTATGTAGAACAGATATTGGAGCGATATGACCATTATGCACAAATTTTATCTGAAGAATCAGAGGAAGAAACTTAATGAAAGTTTGATCTTTGAAATACACTACAAACCAGTTGCTTGTATTTAAAGGTTTTTGTCTGTTAAAATGCAGCATATTAAGATTGTACGAATTATCCTACATCTTTCATCTAAAAATCTAACGATCTATTGCATATAATCAAGCGCAAAGGAATCGGTGTGTGATGTAAAATAACCTTGCACCTAAGTGTTAGCCGATGTGATCTAAGTTTTAAATAGATAATTATATGTGCTTTTTCAGCGCTCCCTGGGTAATCTAAGACAAAAGCCTCCCCGCAGCTAAAAAGGCAAATCAGGGAGGCTTTCATTTTTTTGAGCTTTCTTGTGTCATTCCGGCAGAAATTACTGCTTCTCAAGTTCAAAGAATTTATTGAATACCCGAATTACATATTCATGGTCTTTTACTCCTCCCAACTCTCTTACCGAATGCATAGCCAGCATGGGATTACCAATGTCCACAGAACGCACATCCAGTTGAGTAGTACTTACATTACCCAGTGTGGAGCCACCCGCCATATCACTTCTGTTTACAAATTTCTGGCATGGAACACCGGCAGATTTGCACAAAAGTTCGAAAATAGCTCCACTCTCACCATCGGTTGTATACTTCTGGTTGGCGTGAATTTTAATAACCGGTCCTTTGTTGATGAGTGGATGCAAAACCGGGTCATGCTTGTCGGGCTGGTTGGGATGAACTGAATGAGCCATGTCAGCAGAAATCATAAAGGATTTGTATATGGTTTGCTGAATGCCCTCATCGTCTGTTCCCAATTGTCTTAAAATCCGGTAGAACAGATTCTTGAAAACCGGAGATCCGGCACCTTGTTTTGTTTGACTGCCAACTTCTTCGTTGTCGAATATGCAAAGCATCTTTGTTGATTCTGAGGGCTCTGAGTTAATAAGCGCTTCAAGTCCGGCATGAACCATTGCCAGGTCATCCAGCTTTGGACTGGAGATGAATTCCTGATGAGCTCCCAGAATACATCCTCTGGTTTGTTCATTTAATGTGATGTCGAAGTCAACAATTTTTTCAGATTCCACGCCAGCTTCCATGGCAAGTAATTCCTTGAAATAACCTTTGCTTTGGCTGCCTTCGCCTAATATTCCGGACAGGGGAAGCATGTCTGTCTGTTTATTGAGAGCAACTCCTTCATTTACTTCACGGTTGAGGTGAATCGCCAGATTAGGAATGACCAACATCGGGCGGTTGAAGTTTACAAGACGGCTTTCGGGCCTTAGCGGGTCTCCGGTATCCAGCGAGATCCTGCCTGCCATTGAAAGTGGCCGATCCAGCCAGCTCATGAGAATAGGACCGCCATATACCTCGGTGTTGAATTTGACGAAGTAGTCTTCCGGTGAAATCTCGGGATCGGGTTTTATTTTAAAAGAAGGCGAATCACTGTGGGCACAAATCATCTTTACGCCATTATTTTTAGGTGATTCAGTTCCTGTAATGAAAGCAAAAATGGATGATTCATTGCGCGTGGTATAATACTTTTGTCCCTTTTGCAGTTCCCATTTCTCGGTTAGGTCTAATTCTTTGAATCCCGCCTGCTTCAAAATTTTAGCAGTGTTCTGAACAACATGAAAGGGACTTGCACCGGTGTGAATGAAGTCTATAAGCTCTGTGGCAAGTTTTAACTCTTTTTCCATGACGATTAATGTTTTATAGATCTATAACAAAAATAGGTAACAACGGTTGGTAAAAAAAGAACATTTGTTGTTATTATTGCCAATTCGGATAAATATGTTATACTTAGCGCTATACTAATCATGCAGGAAATATTATGAAGATGTTAGCGCAAGAAACTCAGTTTCTTATAATCAATTCAAAAACTGATTTTTGTTTGCAGTAAATGAACTTTTGGGGTATGATTCAGGTTATTAAAATAATATCCATAAATATTATGATAGGTCTTGATCTCATTTTTTTTTTGTTATAAATTTACTAAAAAGTAACAGAGAAAGTTTAAAATTTATTGATTTGGTACAAGACTTGCTGATGTTTTATTGAGTACTTTTTTTCAGTGCATTATGTGGATTTTCAGAGTTTTTATAAACGCTGTAAATATTTTGCAAATTGCGGATTAATTACATTTAAAAATTGATGATATGAAACATTATCGTATAAAAGTCAGAGATGATAAAGCAACATTTTTTGAGGAATTGTTGCGTTACCTTGACTTTCTTGATTATGAGCAGGTAGAAGGATTTACCGAACCTCGAATCTATACCAACTTTGAATTAAGAGCACGACAGGATAAAGAAAAGAAATCAGAGAAAACCAAAGAATCCTCATTCAAGTCAAAATATGGTGGAGGAGAAGAGTCTTCCGGAGAAAGCCTGCGTGATGTGTTGGCACGAATAGATCAAATCAGGGATCAGGCAAGGAAAAATAAATAGACTCCGCAGATTTAAATGTTTTTTTGCTGAGAACTGCGAGAAAAGACTTTTTTATGATCGGACTTATGATCCAATTATGAAAGAGTGTAAATAGAATATGTTCTATTACTTTAAGCTATTTTGTCTTAAAACCCCGGAAATGATTGTGTCATTTTCGGGGTTTTTTACTGAGTGAATTGCAAGGTGCTTTTCTTTACCAGATCATGTTAAACCTAATTTTCGCAAGGGTTTTACCTTTTTCTCCGATTACCTTTTGTGGACATTGGGTAACCCCGATATAGAAAATCACTTATTTGAGTGAAGGATGATACCAAATGAGATGATTTACTTAATCGAATCCGCAAGAAATCATTAAATATGTTTTTGTCTTTTTTTCGGATTTTGGGTTAAATGAAAATCTTTCCCTCCATATTCAATACTCCGTTAAGCTTGACACTAGTGTCAAGTCAAGCATAGTCTGACGGCCCAAGCCTTGCTCTTTCTACCTTTTGCTTCTCAAAAAAAAGACTCACGTAGCTACGGCTATGCTTACTTTTTTGTTGATTTGCACAAGGTGAAAAATAGCGGCGGCTTACCCGACATTCTACACTTGACTTGACACTAGTTTGTATTTGCGATGATATTAACAATTAGGTTTTTCCTTTAAATACCTACATGATGCATAAAATGCTAATCCATTAAGTTCCTTAAAAGCTTGGCTGCCGGGAGGCAGGGGTAAATTTAGATAACCCCGGGCAGATAAGTCCGGGGGGGGGAGATGTCCGAGCTGCAGGGTCTCTGACAGGGGGCCAACTATTTCAAATTTGCCTCCATTCGGGGACTCTGGAAAAATTGCTATTTTAAACTACAGCCACCTTTTTTGCAATGCACCGCAAATCAATTGTTTGTATTTAAAAGTATTTGTTTATTAAGAATCAGACTATCAATATTTCACGAATTATCTTACCTCTTTCCTGACTGCCGACAGGCAGGTATCTGAAAATCTAACGATCTATTGATATTAAATGCTTTTTTTCTTCCCAGTTTATTGAACGAATTTGCATTGAAATTGATATTTCTCTGTAACGCGAGATGGCAAAATTATTGTTGTGAAATTTCTGTTAAATTTGCATCCTTATTTTACACCTCTTTCCGACTATTATGTCAGGGGTTAAATAAAAAGTTTCAGGGGGAGAGTTCAATTTTTGGTCTTTCGAAGCGAAACATTTTAAAGGCATGCAGATAGGATAGCGGGTTGATTTTTTATTAAGGATTAATTATTTGAGTAGGAATGAAGAGCATTTTTAAAAGAACTTATAAGACGAATGAATATTTGGTTTTATTGATGCGTTTTGGTCTTGCCATGGCACTTTTTTCGGTAAGCCGAATTGCATTTTATCTTTTTAATGCTGACTTATTTGAAAATATAAATACAGCTACTTTTCTTACTTTGCTGAAAGGAGGAGTGAGATTTGACTTGAGTGCCCTTCTTTATTTGAACTCCCTTTACATCCTGGTTTTTCTTTTACCATTTCGGTTTAAATTCATTGCCGGTGTTCAAACAGGATTAAAGTGGTTGTTTTTTATAACCAATGGGATAGGCCTCGCTGCTAATGTTGCTGATATTATTTACTATCGTTTTACCTTAAAAAGGACTACGGCAAGTGTTTTTGAGATCTTTGAGAATGAGGAAAACATGTTTTCACTATGGGGACAATTCCTTGTTGATTACTGGTATGTTGTTCTTCTTTGGGGGGGGGTAGTCGCCATTATGGTTTGGGGATATAATCGTTTCAAAGCGGTTCCATTTCCCATCAAAACCTGGTGGAAATACAGTCTTGTAGGAACTGTTTTTTTTGTTTTGGCCATTGGCCTGACAATTGGTGGTATGAGAGGTGGCTTTGAGCATAGTACACGTCCTATTAATATTAGCAATGCAGCCCGCTATGTAGAGCGGCCGGAACAGATTTCCATTGTGTTGAATACTCCTTTTGCTGTATTGAGAACTTTTGATAAATCTGTTTTTAAACCGGTAAGGTATTTCAGTGAAAAACGTTTGGCCGGCATTTATTCACCCGTTTTTGAATCCCGAAAATCCGCATCCAGCTTGTCTCCGGATAGTCAGACACAAAGGCCAAATATTGTAATGATTATCCTTGAAAGTTTTGGCAGAGAACATATAGGAGCGCTTAATAAAGATCTGGAAAATGGCCGTTATAAAGGTTATACGCCCTTTCTTGACAGCCTGATTCAGGAATCCTGGGCTTTTGACAATGCTTATGCCAATGGACGAAAATCTATTGATGCATTGCCATCCATTATTGCGTCAGTACCGTCTCTGGTTCAGCCATACATAGTTTCTGAATATGCCACTAATGAAATTAACGGTTTGCCAGGCCTTTTGGATAAAGTGGGGTATGAAAGTGCTTTTTACCACGGAGCCCCCAATGGATCAATGGGGTTTTTGGCTTTTACAAAAATGGCCGGATATGATCAATATATAGGAAAAACAGAGTATAATAACGATGATGATTTTGACGGCATGTGGGGAATTTGGGATGAACCCTTCTTTCAGTTCTTTGCCAATGATATGGAACGGTTGAAGCCCCCATTCTTTTCTACTATTTTTTCTCTCTCATCACATCATCCTTTTGCAGTTCCGGAAAGATATGAAGGTGTATTTCCTGAAGGACCATTGCCGCTTCACAAAAGCATGGGTTATACAGATATGGCTCTTAAGCGCTTTTTTGAGACTGCCTCCCAATATTCATGGTTTAGCAATACTTTGTTTATTATAACTGCTGATCATTGCACGGTACCATTTCACAAAGAGTACAAAACCCCAGTGGAAAGTTTTGCAGTGCCTATCCTGTTTTACAAACCAGGGGATATCTCTCCTAAAATGGATCATGGGTTGGCACAACAAACCGATATACTACCCACTGTTTTGTCATATATTGATTATCCTTATCCGTTTGTTTCTTTTGGCAATGATTTATTTGCAGTCAACCCCGGGGAAAGATTTGTGGCCAATTATTTCAATGAATCTTATCAGTTCCTTTTTAAGGACTATGTTTTATATTTTGATGGAAAAAGAACTACAGGTATTTATAATCTTGAAAAGGACCCCCTTCAAAAAAGCAACCTTGTAGGCAAGATGGATCTTCCTGAAGGCAAAATGTTGATGAAAGCCTATATACAGCAGTATATAACTAGGATGCGTCAGGATAAACTTGCCCAAAAGGAACTTTGATCTTCCAAACAGAGGAATTGTGTTCTGTTTAGGGATGCATGGAGTTTTATGAATTGTTAGGGTAAATTAGTGGATGTTTACAATGTCTGCTTATCATAACAAAATCAGGCGTAAGCGTATTTTAAATTTTTTTTTCTGGGGTCACCATGGATGTTGACTTGCCAAAAAATGGCTATTAAACCTCGAAAAATTATCATTGTTCAAAAAAAATACCCTTTTGAAGCATTTTTTAGGGTTTGGAATTTGGTAAACACCAAAAACCGTCTATATTTGTGAAAAGAAGATTGGGAAACCTAGTTTATAACCCTAAAAATTAATTTTTATTATGAACAAAGCTCAATTAATTGAAGCAATCGCTAGTGAATCAGGTTTAACTAAAGCCGACGCTAAAAAAGCTCTTGACGGTTTTATTTCAGTAACTGGTGATGCATTGAAAAAAGGAGACCGGATCGCACTTGTAGGATTTGGTTCTTTCGCAATTTCTGAAAGAAGCGCCCGCACAGGTCGAAATCCTCAAACCGGTAAGGAAATTCAAATTCCTGCTAAAAAAGTAGTTAAGTTTAAAGCTGGTAGCGAGCTTACCGATGCAGTAAACTAATTCTTTTTTGGTCAAAAGAATAAGAAGAGGGTATTTCTATTTTTGAAGTACCCTTTTTTATTTTGTCAAAAAAATAATGAGTAAAGCTTTAATCGAATATCTATCGCAATTTCTGACCCGACAGAAAAGAGATTTGTTTAACAGGGTGTTGTCTCAACGAACAAATTATATCACCGTTGTTTTGGAGGACATTTTTCACTCTCACAATGCAAGTGCGGTCTTGAGGAGTTGTGATTGTTTTGGCATTCAGGATGTTCATCTGGTTGAGAACAGACATGAATATGATGTAAACCCGGATATAGCTTTAGGTTCATCGAAATGGTTAACTTTGCATAAATATAATGAGCCGGGGGGAGGGAGTACCGAATCTGCACTTAAAACTTTAAAAGAAAAGAATTACAGAATACTGGCTACATTGCCTGGAGAGGATGCTGTTTCCTTTGAGGAGATAGATATATCAAAGGGCCCCATTGCCCTTATTTTTGGAGGTGAAAGATCAGGCGTATCAGAAGAAGTGAAGAGCATGGCGGATGGTTTTATTACCATTCCAATGGTCGGATTTACAGAAAGTTTAAATATTTCTGTCGCAGCAGCTATTCTTTTGCAACATTTTTCGGGTCAAGCTCGTATTCAGGTGAAAGGATGGGAGCTTTGTGAGCAATATAAAGATGCTCTTTTATTGCGTTGGATAAAACAATCGGTTAAAAGGGTCGACCTGATTGAGAAAGATTTTCTCCGGAAGTATGGTAACAGGCAGATATAAAATTGCGCTTGATTAAAGAAAAATTTTCTTTAGTTTTGAGGTTAGTGAAAATGCTTCCGGATAGATTCCATTAATTAAGTATAATTTTGTATTTTTGACCAAAATCTCTATTTATGAATTGCATAATTATTGATGACGACAAGCTGTCAATAAAAATAATTGAAGAGTTTGTGGGAAGGACTGAAGGCTTGCATCTTGCAGGATCTTTTTCAAGTGCGGTTGAGGCGATTAATTCTTTGAATCAGGCTGATGCAGAGAAAATTGATTTGATATTCCTGGATATTGAAATGCCGGAAATGTCAGGAATTGAGTTTTTGGAATCATTGGATATTATTCCTCAGGTCATCATATATTCCTCTCAAGAAAAATATGCTTTGGAGTCATATGAATATGATGTTACCGATTACCTGCTTAAACCAGTTCAGTTTGGTCGCTTTATTAAGGCTGTAAACAGAGCACGTGAACGCTTTGAGAAAAAAGAAAGTCCGGTAAAAGAAAGCACCGAAATCTTTATCAAAAATAATGGTTCACTCGTTCGCATAAAATACGATGATATTTTGTGGATAGAGGCCTTGGAGAACTATGTCGTTCTGAATACCTTCAAAGACAAGTACACCATTCATTTTACCATGAAGTCCATTACCGATAAGATGCCTACGGATAAGTTTATGAGGATCCATCGGTCGTTTATCGTAAACTTCAGCAAAATTAAGGTAATAGAAGACAATTCTGTTGTCATTAAAACTGATAGTGGTACTAAGGTGATTCCAATTGGAAAGTCATACCGGGACAAGTTAATGAATGATATTAACTTGATTTCAAAATAGAGAATTGGATCTAAAATAAAAAAACCACAGATTGTTTTGTCTGTGGTTTTTTTATGGAATTTATGTTATCATTGGAGTAGTTCTTCGGAGGTAAGGATACTCCAGGGTTTTAACCAGTTTGAGTTTCCCATGGCGCCTTTGAAATTTGTTGTTTCAAACCACTCGTCATCCAATTCTGCAAACTCTCCGGTATTTTTCTTAACAGGGATCAGGTTCATAACATCAATTGTTTGCGAATTGTATGCTATTCCCGGATTATCCAGTTCATTGTTCCATATTTCAAAATGGGAACTTACATAGGCATCTTGTTCTGTAACATCGGTAATGTTGTCGGGATAGACACCAAGAATTTGCAGGGCAGAGTTATTTCCTACGTTGTAAAATATATTATTCAGAATTCCAATATGGCCGTTCAGAAATTGTTGATAGCTGTCCAGATCGCTAGCTGAGTATTCAATGTCTATACCATCTTTCTGATGAAGAAATATGGAATTGGCAATAGTGCCGGCCGAGCTATTGTCATAACGTCCAACCTGCCCATTCTCATCCATTCCTTTTCCAATAAATGTGGCATTGGCAATGATCGGCCTTGTACGCGGAGTGCTTTCCCTGTCACTTAGTTCAAATAGCAAATCACCGGTAGCTCCTGCCTGGAGACCAACGATGAACTGGCATTTTCCACGATATCCAAGATCAAAATCAAAAGCATCATCTCCACAAAAAGCAGAAAGCAGGTACTTTCCATTTACGGTTCCTCCGAAAAATTCAAATCCATCATCCCGGTTTGAGATAACCTCGACATGTTCCAGTGTTGTTTCGCTTCCAACGCCCCCCAAAGTCAGTCCGTTAATCTCATTGCCTTCGCCAATAGAAGTGCCACCATGGCGAATAGAAACGTATTTAATGATACCCGAATTGTCTTTATTGATATTTCCTCCATAGATCCCACGTGGTTCTTGTTCCGGGATGCCTTCGATGAAACTTTCACCTGAAGCTGAATTAACAGGCGCATTGCCAAGTACAATAACTCCTCCCCACAGTCCGTTGTTTTCAATAGGTACTGACCCTTCAAGGTCATCTCCTTCAACTGTGAAAATAATGGGTTTTTCGGGAGTTCCTTCGGCAATAATACGACCTCCGCGAGCCACTACGAGTGCAGATGCATTTATATCCTGGCCTGTTTTTGCACGGATTACAGTTCCGGGCTCAATGGTGAGAGTTTGTCCATCGTTCACGAAAACAATTCCATCCAGTAAATATTTGTTGTCGGCCCTCCATGTTGTTGTACCTGTTCCGCCTCCATTGTCTGTTATTACTGAAAATTCATTTGGAATAACGTATTCAGATTCACGACATCCGTTGGTGATAACCAGAAATATTGCTGTTAGAAGTAGCAGTGTTTTTTTTAGTTTTTCCATGGCCATTCAGTTTAAAAGGATGCTTGAATATTTAGGTAAAAAGCAGAAACAACCTCTGCATTTTTGGCAGCCGGATAATTATCCTGATAGTTGGCTGCAATTTTTATGGCTTTTACAGGGCTGAATTCAATACCGGCAGTCACTGCTGTTTCATCCCTTGCCAGGTTCCAGGGCACTGATTCTCCTTTCAGAATGTTCGAATCTGCCTTGTCAAATCGACCAAAAAGATGGGTTTTTGGCAGAATTAAAACGTCTCCTACGATGGAAAAACCTTCCATATTATGATTGTCCTGAAAGTTGCGGTTGAAATGCCATGCATACTCGCCACCAATAGAGAACTTATCTGTTTTATATCCTGCAAAAAGAACGGTTGTTCCCTGCGTAACAATTTTACTTGATAAATCCCCGTAAATTCTGGTCGTCAATCCATCAATCGGGTGGGCCGTAAACCCTAATGCTCCTTTAAAGGTATTATCATTTTGAAGACTGGAGTAGCCTTCACCGTTAAAAAGTGCAAAGTCTACATCAAAAAAATCAGATTTCCAGACGGCCTTTACTCCAATGTCAGCACTTGGGCCAAACTTGTAAATATCCATGAAGGATTTCTTAATATACCGGCGTCCCCAAAACTTTTCCTGGGTTTTGAATTGTGTTGCCCCCTGGAGACCAACGGTGATTTCAAGGTTGTCCATGGGTGTATAGTAGATGGCTGCTGTTTTAAAGTAGCCAAATCTGCGTAAAAGGGAGTACTGAGAGGCATCATTGGGGGAGCCAATGTCAATTTTCACCTCGGCTGCAAATTCAGGAGAAATGAAATATTCATATCCCAGATAGGCTCTTCTTACTTCAAAAGCTGTCTGTTTTTCAGGACCTTGTATGGAAGTGTTGAAATTGGTAAATATCTTACCATAAACCGATCCTGAAGGAGTAAATTCATTGTCACTGCTCTCTTGTGCATTAGAAAACTGACAAAATAGAACTACCCCGATTAAAAGCATTATGCTTCGGAAAACTGAAAACATTTTTTCCAACAATTTTGAGTGAGTAATAAACGGGGCTACATCCTGTGTGTGATATGTAGCCCCGTTTTAAGAATTTATTTTTTATGGGCGGCAACGAATTCACGTTGTGCTTTAAGCAGATTAATCAAGTGCAACAGCATGTTTTGGGTTTCATGGAGTATAGATAAATAAAGCATGCTGATTTTAGTTCCGGACTTCTCTTTCTTGATGCGTTTTAATTGCTTCTTGCGTAATCCCTTGATTACATCAATAAGCTTCGATTGTTCATCAGTAAGATCCTGCAGATTGGTGAAATCCGATTGGTCAATCATGCTGTTGGCCTTGGTGATTAATGAACGAACTTTGCTCTCAAGAATATTGATTTCCTCAAATTGATCATCCGTAAATACTTTGTGATTATTGTCGAGATGTTCGAAGCAGGGCTGCGTAATAAAGTTCAGGGAATTGGTGGTTTCTCTCAAATAATCCACCACCTGAACATAAAACAGACCTGAGTCTATTGTCTCTTCCTGAAGTTTACGAACGGTGTTGTATATATTAGATTTAAGTTTCTTGGTTTGCTTGTTCAGAGATTTCACTTCTTTCGAAGTTTCTTTCAGATTTTTGCGATCTTCAGCTTCGAAGTAATTAAGTGAATCACCATAATAGCGTGAAATGTTTTTGAGAACATTAGATACGCTTGTTCGGCATTTTTCTAAAACCTTCTCAGAAAGAATTTCTCCATCTACTTCTTCAATCTCAAGATCTGTGTAGGTTTTAGTCTCTGAATCCTGCTTTTTGGTGATAGCATGTGTGCGGTATACCATGAAAGCAGCAAAGAGTACCAGAGCACCAATGGCATATACTCCTCCGAACATCATAAGATTGGCCATAATAAAAGCAACAGTAGCAGCTGAGAAGGCAGTCATGAACCATCCGCCAATCACTGAAACAACACCTGTAATTCTGTATACGGCACTTTCACGGCCCCATGCGCGGTCGGCAAGCGAACTACCCATGGCTACCATAAACGTAACATATGTGGTGGAAAGTGGCAATTTGAGGGAAGTTGCAAATGAGATAAGAATACTGGCAACAACCAGGTTGACTGATGCTCTTAATGCATCGAATGAAGGGGCTTCCTTACCCATTTTCTGGCGTTCCTCTTCGTAACCGGAACTGTCGAACTGACGATCGATAGCCGATTTTAATTTTGCCGGAACAACTTTATTAACAGAATTGGAAAATGCAATACTGCCGCGTACAATTGATCTTGCAAAGAAAGAAGACCCAAATCTTTCTTCCCCTTCAGATTGACGTCCAAGATCCAGAGAGGTTTTAACAACCCGCTTGGCCTTTTTTGAAGTCCACAGTGTAACCACCATTATTAACCCGGCAATAACCAAAAGATAACCTTCTGTTTTTACTTCACCAGCTAACGAGCTCATTAGAATGTCCTGATTATTACCTCCTTCAGCAAGGAATATTTTAAAAGATTCAAAACCTGCAAGCGGTACCCCAATAAAGTTTACCAGGTCGTTTCCGGCAAATGCCATTGCCAGGGCAAAGGTTCCTGCAAGAACAGTTACTTTTAAGATGTTGAATTTAAACAGCCAGTATAGTAGCTGGATTAATACTGTCCAGAAAATAAAGCTGTAAAGAATAATCAGTTTGGTGTTGCTGATAATCCATGTTTTCAGATCATCAGACATGAAGGATGCACTTTTGGCTCCTTTAATGAGAAGAAAATATGTAATTGCAGTAATGGCAATTCCGCCCCACAAAGCTCCAAAATACTTAATTCTCTTTTTGAAGTTGAAAGAGAACATGAGCCGGGTGATATACTGAACAATCATACCTACAGTGAAGGATATGATGACCGATAAAAGAATTCCCGAAATGATGGCGAGGGCCTTGGCTGAGTTGATGTACTGACTCAAAACCATGTCGGGATTGTTCATTGATTTGATGAGTGCTACCCCGATGGCTGCTCCCAATAGTTCAAAAACAATGGATACCGTAGTTGAAGTTGGCAAACCAAATGTGTTAAACAAATCCAGGAGAATAACATCGGTAAGCATTACTGCCATGAACACGATCATGATATTCTCGAAAGTAAAATACTGTGGGTTGAAAATCCCTTTTCTTGCTACTTCCATCATTCCGCCTGAAAAGCTGGCACCTACAAAAACACCTAAGGCGGCAATAACCATGATGACTTTAAATGATGCAACCCGGGACCCAATGGCCGAGTTTAAGAAGTTTACGGCGTCATTACTTACACCCACAATCAAGTCGGAGATTGCAAGTAAAAACAAAACACCTACGAGGACTAAGTAAATTGTTTCCATTTGTTGAAGTCTAGTTTAATTTTTCGGTCGCAAACATACTTGCATTTGATTTGCAAAGTGTTTTGACGCTGTTAAGTCTATGTTAAGTTTTTGTTAAGAGAAAGGCTTAAGTTTCTGACATACAGATTGAATGAATTTATGGTGATTTGAGTGTCTTTACCCAAAGATAAAGAAACCTTAACAAAAATTTGAGTTTTATTGGTGTTTGTTCTTAACTTATTTTGAATCTTTGTGGTGCAAAAAAAGGTGATTAATGTATTGGAGTACACTTTTAGATGGGATGCTGGTGGGGTTTTCAGCTTCATTGCCCCTGGGGCCTATTGGAGTTCTGGTTATTCAGAGAACATTACAAAATGGAAGGTTTTCCGGCCTTAGTTCTGGTTTTGGAGCGGCTATGTCAGACACGATATATGCTATTATTGCAGGTTTTAGTTTGTCTTACATCGTTACTTTCATTGAGTCCCAGATACTTTGGATTCAACTTGGCGGAGTGATTATTCTTACCGGCCTGGGGGTGAAAATATTCAGGACCAATCCGGCAATTCAATTAAGAAAACAGAGAGCAGGGAAACATTCCCTGGTCAGTGACTTTGTATCAACATTTTTTCTTACCCTGAGTAATCCATTGGCAATATTTCTTTTTATTGCATTTTTTGCCAGTTTCAGGGTGTTAAAACCAGAGTACGGAATATTTGGTCATTTGATAATAATTGGAGGTGTTTTTGCCGGAGCTGCAACCTGGTGGACCATACTAACGTCACTGGTTATGCTTTTCCGTTCAAAAATTAACCTTCGTCGCTTGTTCTGGATTAATAAAATTGCGGGTTCTGCAATTGTGATTTTTGTAATTTTAGCCTTTGTTTTCTGGTTAATAACCGAGTATTATTAATGGCCAAAATGGTTGAATCCCTCTTTTGTTAGTTCAAAGGGGCGGTCTTTCTTGATCCATTCTATTTCTCCGTTTTTAGCTTGTGTTATTCGGCCAATGGGGGAGAGACGATAAGGAAAATGTTTATTATACTCAGTTATGATTTTTTCTGATTTAGTCTTGTCAATAGTGACCATCAGTCTGTAATCTTCTCCCCCGGCCAGAGCTAATGCTTCCGGTTCCCAGTTGTACTTTTCTGAAGCATATATAAGGGCTTCTGACATGGGGACATCCTCCAGCTGGATTGTCGCTCCGACTTGTGATTGTTTCATGATGTGTTTCAAATCAGAGGCAACACCGTCTGATAAATCCATCATGGCCTTTATGCCTTCTTGCTTATTCAGCCAGAGTCCTTCATTGATGGCCGGTTCAGGTTTATTATGCCAATTTAATAGATCCCGGGATTTTCCTTCAACGGCAATGTTTTCAAGAATTAATTTCAGCCCGGCAGCTGAATCACCCAAAGGGCCGGTTACACAAATAATGTCATCAGGTTGGGCCATGGATCTCATTCTTGATTTTCCCTTTGCTGTTTTTCCCATAACGCAAACATTAATCACTAATTTATCCGGTGACCTGGTCGTATCACCGCCAAGCAAAGGAACGTTGTATTTGTTACTTAATTCATGATAACCTTTCATCAATTCATCAAGATACTCAACATCCATATCAGCTGGTATTGCAATTGACAGAAATGATGATGTAGGTTGTGCCCCCATTGCGGCAATGTCGCTTAAGTTAACGGCCAGGGATTTATAGCCCAGGTCAAATGGGGAGATAGCCTTTCGTAAAAAATGAATGTCTTCAATTAATAAATCAGTTGTGACGACCTGTTCATTTTTGTCGTCCAATGGCAGAATGGCACAATCATCTCCAATTCCTTTGCTGTTTGCTGTAGGAATGTTTGCGAAGTTCTTAGAGAAACGTTCGATAAATCCAAATTCGCCAATTTGTGACAGTTTCATATTCTTACGGTTTACTATTTTATTTTTTTGTATACTGTTCTTTAGTTGAAGCAAAGTTAGCAGGGTTTTTTTAAATCTAAATGTTACGAAACAATAGATCGTTAGAGCCAAAGCTTCGGATAGATATTAGATAAATGCTAGTGTGATATTTATTAAATTGGGTTACTTGAATTTTATGTGATTTTTTTCTTTATGCAAGGCGGGGTTTGCAAAGCATAGCCTTAGCTATGGTTAAAAGCCCCAACGAAGCAGAAAGGAAAAAAGCGCCTGAAATTAGTGAATGAATTTAGTAATTGTCACACTAGACCATACTATACCTGTTATCAAAATTTTAATGTAAGGAGCGCTGAAAAACGCATGTTTTATTAGCTATTAAAACTTTAAACCATATCACAAACACTTGAGTGCAAGGTTATTTCACAATATACTCGAATTTATTTGCACTTGATTATATCAATAGATCGTTAGATTTTTATATTAGATTTAAGATAAATCATAACCAATTGATAATTCGAGCGTTAATCCAGAAGCTGTTAAGGTTTAAATAATTGATTAAAAGCTCATTACAAGAGTTTGAGGCTGTAGTTTAAAAATGCGTTTTTGCCCTTGGGGATTAAATAGTGCAAGGCCTTGCAAGGACAAAGTCACCATATTAAAGTAAAAAAGGCATCATTGGTACTCTTGAAAAGGTTGTACCGAATTAGGTCTGGCGGATTCCGATCCGCCACCAGAGGGAAAACGGCGGATCGGCTTCGGCTCTACCACTTTCCCAGAAAGAATCCGCCGCACCTGATCTTCCATTGGTAAGGTTCGATCCCCAAAAACACGCAAAAATAAACTTAAGCCAAGTTTAACGGATCATTTTTATATGAAAATGGCTAATCAAAAGAACAAAATTTACTACACCGCAACAATCTTGAAGTATCTCAATACTCCTTCGATTGGGCGGCATGTAAATTTTGCCCTTTTGACTTTTTCAGCAACTCCTGGTGTAAATGCGCCTTTAATTGCAAATAATTGAATTTAGTCTTTTACAACCGCGAATCCTCAGGATAAGGGAGTATTGACGAAAAAAGCCGAATAAAAAAAAAGGCTGTGAAACAAATGCCACAGCCTTTAATGAGTTGTTATTTTTATATTAATCTTGTTCTTTGGGGAAATCTTTCATTTTTAGTTTTTCACCGGCATCTTTTACAACATTTCGGTAATACTCGTCATCGTATCCGGGATATTCGGGTGAATGAGGATTACCATATTCGTTCTTTAAGAATTTTCCGTTTTTCTCAGGGTGAAGGTTGCCATCCAGATATTTAACCATAAGGAATTGCCCCAGTTTTTGCCACTTCTCAACAGTTATTTCAGATTGATTGTGGCTGTACTCTGTAAGAAATTCTGATGCCAGCTCAGGATCCTGTTCGTAAAGTGTCATTGCGGTGTTGTCGATGGCCGGTCCCATCGCCGCGAACTTATCCTCCAACTCTGTCTGAACTTCTCTTATGTCTTCGATCATATAGCTGTACCGGTGATATGACATATTAGAAACCCAGTTGAACACCCAAAATGCAGCGTCCCATGAAAACTCAAGCATGTTTCCGTTGCCCTCAGCAAATTCATAAGGAACGCTGTTTATACCTGCATACATTGGGACGTATACCGAAGCATTGGCATCATCAACCCCAAACCACAAAATGCCGCCAATAGGGTCGTGCATCCAGTTACGCATTTGGGCTACAAATGAAAAACCTGTTTGCTGTGTGGCAATGGCACGCTCATTAAAATACTCAGTGCTGTCCACCTCCCAGGTTAAAGGCCGGAAGCGATAAGGTACTTTGTACGGACCAGCACCTGCATCTTTAGTCATATCCAGAGGGGTTCCTTCAAAATGGTCACGCATAATGTTCATTACATCTCTTGCGCCAATTTTTTCAACTGGTTTAATGAACAGAGGCATTCTGTCTGTAGATTCTCCCAATACAAAATCCTGATATTTGTCTGCCTCTTTCTGGTTTACCTGGCGAAATGCGCTCCACACTCTTGCTTCACAGAAACGAATAGCGCCATAATCAAGAGGGGCATAAGCATCTGCAAAGCTGAAGTTTTTGTTTTTACCTTCATAATAGCCTTGCTCTACCGCGAAGGAGATAACATCATGTGAGTAGATGCAGTTTTCTTTGTCCTCGAGGGGGAATGTTGTAATGCGAGCTTGGTTGGCATGTGCTGAGATATACCCGTCAGGAATTTTGCGGGCCACCCAAACGGCTCCTTTGTTGTTGGGGCCTTTGCTGATCATTTCCATGATCCATACTTCATCGGGGTCGGCAATAGAGAAGCTTTCCCCTGAACTGTAATAACCATATTCTTCAACAAGGTCAGTCATTATTTGAATGGCATGACGAGCTGTCTTTGCTCTTTGGAGGGCAACATAGATCAGACTGCCATAATCCATTATGCCCGTGGTGTCTCGAAGTTCTTTGCGGCCACCAAAGGTTGTTTCGGCGATAGAAACCTGGTTTTCATTCATGTTGCCTATTACCTTGTATGTATGCGAGACTTGTTTTATTTGTCCCAGATATTTTCCGGTGTCCCACTCGTATATGTCCAGCATACTGCCTTCAGGATGATCTGCAGCCGGCCAGAAATAAAGCTCACCAAACAAAACATGTGAGTCGGCTGCATAAGAAATGAAGGTGGAGCCGTCTTTTGATGCATTTTTTGTTACAAGTATATTGGTACATGCCTGGGACGGATTGATGTACCAAAAAGATAGAAGGAATAATGCTATAATTCCTTTTAAGTTCATTTTTTTTCTCATAAAAAATTGTTTTTCGGTGTTTTAAAGGCAGGGAGTTGCAAAAATAAAAAAATATCGGATGTAGGAGTGTGATATTTTGCATAAACAGAATAGTAATTGATTGGTTCGGGAAATAGCTACAATTTTTGAACCAACCAGATATGTTCTTCGGTGCATTTTATTACTAAAGTCAAATTAAATTCGATTATAATGGACTGTAATTTGTCTTTTATATGAATTTACTAAAACGTAATGGTGATCAGGATTCAGATGAATCCCGTATTAATATCGAAACAGGTGGTTTTTTTGTGCCTGGCGCATATTTTTTATGCTTACTTATGATGGATTCAGCTTAAAAAAGCACTAAATATTGACTATGTTTGTGCATTGTCATTAATTTATTGAAAGCATAAAAAATTAAATGCATGAGCCTTAAAGACTTCAAGACAAGATTAAAGATCAGGACAGAGCCTGAAAATATCTATTCTGCATTCACTAATCCTTTAACCATTGAACTTTGGTCCGGCTATCCTGCAGAGATGCCGGAAGCAGATGGCGGAGAGTTTTCAATGTGGGAGGGAGATATCTCGGGCCGGGTATTGGAAAGGGTGCCGCAAGAGAAAGTAGTGGAAGAATGGTTTTTTGGAGACCAGGAAGAGCCATCCATCGCAACTATCAAAATATTTCCTTATCGCTCTTATGCTCAGGTAGAAGTGGTGCATACCAATATCCCCGAAGAAGCATGGGGGGATATTACTCATGGATGGGAAGAGTATATCCTGGGAACTATTAAGGAGTTTTTTGAGGCAGAGTAGGGGGTGAGGTTTTGCTTTTTGCTTACCATTAGTTTTGGAGAAAGAGGGTTTTGAAGAGTCTTCTTTTTTGAATAGGATATTTGGCAGATTGATCCGAATAGCAGAGGAATCAATCATTTTTTTAAAAGTTTTTCATTATAGGTAATAGCTTTTACTTATTCTTTTGATATGAGAAATATTATATTGGTCTTAATGTTACTTGGCACATTTGTCTCAATGGCAAAGGATAAACCAAATATTATATTGTTAATGGCCGGTGATTTAGGATGGGGAGATGTGGGGTTTAATGGTAACCCAATTATCAAAACCCCAAATTTGGATAAAATGGCTCAAGAGGGAATTCAATTCAACCGTTTTTATGTAGCTTCGGCGGTGTGTTCGCCCACACGTGCCAGTGTTCTTACAGGAAGGGATCCTTTTCGCATGGGAGTTTTTTGTGCCAATACAGGGATTTTGAGACCCGAGGAAATCACCCTTCCTGAATTGCTTAAAGTCGAAGGGTATGTCAGTGGGCATTTTGGTAAATGGCACCTGGGAACTTTGACTCATACCCAAAAGGATGCCAACAGAGCCCGCCCTGGAAATTTGAGAGACTATTGTCCTCCGGCCATGCATGGATATGATGAGGCGTTTGTGATTTATTGGTTTTAAGTTGTTTAGCGTAGTTTAATTAAAAAACATCCATAAAATGAATTTCAAATACCATTTCTTTACTTCTAAAGTAATGATTCTCGGGCTTGTTCTTTCAATCGGTCTAGCCTCTGGAAAAACGAAGGATCATAATAGCAAACAAGACAAACAAACCCCCAACTTCATATTCATTTACGCTGATGATTTGGGATATGGGGATTTAGGTTGTTATGGAAACCCAACCATAAAGACACCCAATTTAGACCAGATGGCCTCGGAAGGAGTGAAGTTTACACAGTTTTATGTTGCTTCACCGGTTTGTACACCATCCAGGGCTGCTTTAATGACCGGATGTTATCCTAAACGAGTCGGACTGCATAATGGTGTTTTGTTTCCTCATTCCACAACGGGACTTAACCCTAAAGAGCTAACTTTAGCTGATTTGTTGAAAAGTGAAGGTTATGAAACAGCTTGTGTGGGGAAGTGGCATTTGGGGCACCAGGAAGAGTTTCTTCCTGAATCTAATGGGTTTGATTATTTCTTTGGAATACCCTTTAGTAATGATATGAGTAAAAAAGAGCAAGCGAAAATGGGGTGGGAGAATTATAAGTACCAGCTTCCTCTTCTCTGTGGATCCGATACATTAGAACTGGATCCTGATCAAACACAACTTTGCAAGCGACTAACAGATGAAGCTATCTCTTTTATAAATACAAACAGTAAGGATGCATTTTTTCTATATATGGCTCATCCAATGCCGCATATCCCTCTATATGCTTCCAAGGATTTTCAGGGAAAAAGTGCCCGAGGTGCTTATGGCGATGCTGTAGAGGAAATTGATTGGAGTGTTGGCCAAATTATCACTACCTTAAAACAATTAGGCATTGAAAATAATACCATTGTTGTTTTCAGCTCAGATAATGGCCCTTGGTTGCCCTATAAAACACATGGTGGTTCTGCAGGCCCTCTTCGTGGGGGTAAAGGGACGACTTGGGAAGGGGGCATGCGTGAACCCTGCATTATGTGGTCTCCCGGTAATATTCCTTCCGGAATGGTATGTAATGAGATATCTTCAACTCTTGACATTCTTCCAACTTTTGCTCATTTCGCTAATGCTGATGTTTCTGATAAGATAAAGCTTGATGGCCAGGATATATATAACTTAATAATGGAGCAGGATTACTCCTTTGATTCACCAAGAACTTTTTTCTATTATTCCTCCAAAGGTACCATAGAGGGAGTGAGGAAAGGGCCCTGGAAATTGAAGGCCGTTAGAGATACCTTGGAATTATTTAATGTTGAAGAGGATATCAGCGAGAAATATAATCTGGCCCAAAAGTTTCCGAAAAGGGTTTGTGAATTAAATCAACTGATACTCAGTTTTGATAAAAAAATTGAGCAGGAGATGAGACCGGTTGGAAAAATCAGTGAAATAGAGAATAGTAGGCATTGATGTCACCCAAATTTCCTTCAAAAAAAACCGCAACCCTATAAAGAGAATTGCGGTTTTGTTCTGTGATCCTGGAGGGATTTGAACTTTTCTTTTATGATAGCTGTAAACCAGTTATTTAGTGTCTTTCTTTTTTAGCTGTTCACCATTTTGTTCTCATTCATTTTGATGATGTTTGAACGTCAATGACCGTCTCAGGTGTAGTTCAAAAATAGGGAAAAACTAAGAGATTGGCAATTTGTTTTGGGTTGATTTGTTGTTGATTAGAGTATTTGTGTTTGGCGAAGTTGGGTTTTTAAGGATTAAGGACGAATAAATATTGACAATTTATATTGAAAATGCATTTGTGAGAAGTTGCATTTTTGCTTTTTAGGATCTTGAAGGCTCTTTTTAATATGATTTGGTCACTTATAGAGTGGATTGTTTTATTTTGTCGTGTATGGCTTTTTGTTTTGGTGCAAAATAAGTCATTTGTCTAGATATTCAATGCTTTAAGAATCTTGCGGCACCAAGCTGGCACTAAGCTGGCACTAAGCTGAGATGTATTTGAGGTTTGGTAAGACCAGTTGAGGAGGTCAATTAGTCATTAATGTATTGGGCAACCTCATCTGGGTGAAAGCCTGCAAACTCAGCAAATTCATTGATGGTGATGAATTGATGAGGTGCTTTTCCCAGCTGTTTGCGAATGTTGTCAAGGATCCGGTAGCCGGTTTTTTCGCTTTTGCCGGTGATTCGCTGGATGTCTTTAGCGTATATGCAAATGCGTTTAGTTTTCATAATGAAAAAAGGTCTTCTTTTTAAGGTATAAAGGTTAATACTTTGATAATACTTTGATAATACTTTATCTATACTGTTGATATACTGCTTTATTACAAAAATGCTTCTTTAAAAATAGCAAAAAAAGAGACAAGTTTAAACAGATTTCTCATTTGGGGACAGGATTCCTGCATGGGTTTGAAAATTAATGTTTTGTCGGTTAGGTTTGATGATGTGTTAATCATAAAATCTAATTGTTATGGCAAGACAAGAGAGTTTCTTAAAACTAAAAGGCCGGGTGGGAGACCTGACCTTTTACAAGAGTGGCGGGGAGTATCTCGCCCGAACCAAAGGCGGCGTAGATGGCGACCGAATTAAAAATGATCCCCGGTTTGCCCGGACCCGTGAAAACGGCCAGGAATTTCTAAGGGCTGTCAAATCCGGGAAGTTGTTGCGGGATGCTTTTCGTGAACAACTCTACCTGGCCGCTGATCGTGGTATGAGTGGTCGCTTGACTTCCAGATTCTCGAAAGTGGTGAAAAGCGATTCGACTTCCAGCCGCGGTGAGAGAACCGTTTCAGCCGGTGATGTTTCTTTACTGGATGGCTTTGAGTTCAATGGCAATTCCAATCTGGAGAACCTTTTCTTTGGCGAGTACGGAGTTAATTTTGCGGAAGGGGTGGCTGAAGTCACCATTGAGGCTTTTGATCCCTCCTTGAACATCCAAAAACCTGACGGGGCTACCCATGCGCAATTTGTCATGATTGCAGGATCTTTTGACTTTGATGAATTGAACTCCGCCGTTGCCAATGCTGAAAGTGCATCCATTGACTTGTCAGAAAACAGCCAGGATGCGCTTACTTTGACCGCTGATGCCAGTGGTATCGAGGGAGGGACCGGCATTGTGATGCTTGGGATCCTGTTTTGGCAGGAGGTGAATGGTGAGCTCTACAAAATTAACAACGGTGCGAAGAATGCGTTGAGAATCATCTCTGTTGCTTAATGATGTCACCAGGTCAAATAGAACGCAGTCAGCAAGCCGGTTTTCTTGGGGGCACTTTAACGGGTGTATTTACCAATATCACCATGGCAGACATTTTTGCAACCGTGGTTTTGTCTGCTGTTGGCGCATTAGTAAGCTTCCTGGTGTCGATGCTCCTGAAACGGCTGCTGAAAGGAAAGAACCGGGACCAACCTCATCGGAATTAAATTTTGACTCACCAACGGGTGTTTGATGTTTGAATGGAAAGCTCTTCGAGAAATCGGGGAGCTTTTTTGGTTAGGGGCACAGGGTTGGAGGGTGAAATGTTGGGAGGGTAGAATGGTGGAATGGTGAAAAGGTAGGAGGGTGAAATGGTTATATAAGAAGTTGGATGTTAGAGGCTGGAAGTTGGATGTTAGAAATTGGTTCCCAGATGCTGGAGCTTAGATTTGCGGTTATGGTTGACTCATATAGCTCTTTATTTCTGGACTATTTCTTCAGGTATGAGTGTTGTGGATTTGTTGCATTTCATGCATGTCCCTAGGGAAATCAACTATCGGAAAGGTAATCCCCCAATATTAAAACGACAAAAGAAAAAGAGAAAAAAGAAAGTGCTTTGATTGCGTGGCCAGTGGGGAGTCTGTCAAGGTTTTTCGGGGAATGTTCAGACCGGCAGGGATGAACTATTTTCTGAAAACCCGGAGGGCCCGACCTTGACGGATGATTGTGGGGAGGATGTGGGTGCCACGCTAAATTTGCTTTGCCTTTTTTGTTTTTATGGTTGAAAAAGGGTGTGAAGGTAAGATGGTGAAAGGGTGGGATGGTTAGAGGGGTAGGAGCATTGGGCTAAGGGCATGGAGCGGAGAGCATGAAGTAGGGGCCTGGAGCCAAGAGAATGGTGTGTGTCCATTGATAAATGCGGTAATTGTTTAAGATGTGAGAAATTGAGTAATTTAACGAAAGTATCTTCCCGGGGTGGATGATGACGCGGCAAGGGATGCGGTTGTTTGTTGGGAAATGTGGGAAGGAAAAGGCATGGGTATGGATGAGGTGAGCGTAACAATGACGGGAAGGGGTGGAATGGAGCTATCTAGAAGATGGCGGGATACGGGTTATAGTTAAGGTTTGTAAACTATGTAAATTGAGACTGTTGTGTTTGTTTTAGGTGAATAGGATTGTATTTGCATGGGAGATGCTGAGAGGTGCAGTTTTCTTAATAGTAGCGAATGATAATGCCTGGAACCAAAGTATCTCTGACAGATGCCGGGAGCGAAATGGAAAATGTGGGGAGGATTGTGAAGTCAAACGAAGAAATATCGCTGCTGTGGGGAGTCGAGGCTTTTGAGAAGGAAAGCAGGGAAAGGAGTGAGCGATGCCGGAGTGGAAACGGAGGCAGAGAGAAGTCTTGAGCGGCTGGACGGAACAATGGCCGCAGGCTCTTAGGGGAACTTTAATGAATGCCAGTTTCGCTTGACGCACCTATTATGGGGAGGAGGGGATAAGAGGGGAATGGTTAAATGGTATGAAGGTGAGATGGTATGAGGGCATGGAGGATGGGGTTAAGGGCATGGAGCGGAGAGCATGGTGCTTGGAGTATATAGAATGTTTCTAAGAGTGTGGGTTCTTTTTTTGATTTATGTGACAATCGGTTGGTGAATGAAGAAGTTGAGTGGTTGAACGAAAGTTCCTTCCCGGGGTGGTGATGACGCGGTAAAAGGGGGTGGTTAATTGAGCAAAACGGTTGAGGTAAAGGCAGCGGTGCGAATGGATTAATGGAGATTCAAATTGATAAAAGGAATGTTGTGGGTTAAAGAAATGGAAGCACGGCTGTGGCGGGATGCCGGGGCTTTTGAGACGGACTGCCGGTACAGGCATATTGAAGCCGGAGCGAAGTGGAGGTGGGAAGATGCTGTAACTCCAGGACGGAACATGGGCCACCGGCATATGGAGATGATGAAAGTGTGTTAACCCCCTTTGCCGCACCGTTGAAGGGAGGCGGGGAAATGAGGCCTTCAGGCGGCTGCGCTTACGGGTGGATAGCGGGTTTTGGCTGTAGCTACTAAGCATAATGGACTTATGGGACGGCTTAGGTTAGCTAATGAGCATTGAGTTGGTGAACTGATGAGATGATTAATCGGGTATGTTGTTGGAATAAGATTACGTAAGGAGGAGAGGTGAGAATGGTATTTTATGGCGGATCGGAATCCGCCATACCTATAGGGAATTGGTAGACATGGAGATGCGGGGCTGTTCCCATAAGAACGCATTATGTTTTAGTAGGAGGGGTGGTGATGGGCTGGCGGATTTTTTTGAATTAAGGGATGGGCGGCTCTTTGACGGATTGAAAACCGCCAAACCTGGTGGCAATGTGCCTATGCAGAATGGTTCAAAAAATGTGACAGTGCAGCACCACGAAGGGATGGGGCGGGGAAGGTGGCAAAAAGACCGGGCGAGCCCCGAATGGATGGGGTATTATTGAGGATTTAAATAGGAGATGAAGAATTAAAATCTGTGGGAAACAATTTGGCGGAACGGAAACCGCCATACCTGAGGGGCGGGGATTTTTGCCGCCTGGTGGAATTTAGTCCGTAAGCGTAGCCGCCTGAAGGTAAATAGTTGTTATTCTTTTTTTGATGAAAATCTGATGATATTTATTTATACTAATACTGTTTATTATCAGATTTTCTGAAGTTTGAAGGTTTTGTAAAAAATAGGAGTTCTCGGTTTTACCTATAAAGACAAGATTTTTATCTGTTTTGATTTTTTGTTGTTCAATTCAATTTCAACATGATAAAAAGGTTTGTTGTCAAGAATTTTGAACGCTTTGAAAGAATTGGTTATGTAAATCATCCCCCAGAGGCCAAGTATGCCAAGGATCACAAGGCCATTGTAAGAAAACTTTAGATTTTGTTTTTTGAAGAAATCTACTAGTAAACCTGATATTATCAGTAACCAAATGAATATGATAATGTTTAGGAAAATTTTGTCGTCATAGGGATAACCAGATCTATTTAAAAAGGCTGATAAATAAATGTAGCTTGCTAAAAGGAAAAAGGCTAATATAAAAAGCCTTGAAAGGGATTGTATTACAAAGTAATATAATGTCTTTAATTTTCCGTCTGTAGACTTAAAATTGTTTTTTGCCCATAAATATAAATCCTTAAAAGGGCCCCAAAAAGTCAAGTTTTTCTTAGCATAAAACGGGTCTTCCTTTTGGAGTTTTTGGCTTCGTGCATTTAGTTGGAAAGAGAGGAGGAAGAGAATAATCACAGCCCACAAAACAGGAGCCAGAATTGGTACAAAAGATAAAATTAGTTCGCCAGGTGTAAGGAATGAGGATATATTAATTCCAAAATGTGAGTAAAAACTATACTTGTCGATAAAACCAGAGATTATTAGTACGGTGGTAATCAAAGGGATTTTTTGTGTTAGTTTTTCCATTGAGATGAAATTTTTTTGTTTAAAGTATCAGGTTTAATAATGGAATTTTTTTTAGATTGAAACTGTGCAAACGCTTAAAAGAGTTTTATTGGTATGGTTGAATGAATTGATCAAAATCTTTTTTGAAAAGATCTTTGAAGGTGAAGGATTCTTTAAATTGATCCAATTTGTTGCTGTCCAGTAATTGAAAATATCTATGTATCCCGGTTTTGTTAATGATTTGTATGTCATCGATAAATTCAGGCATTGACACTAAATAGAAAGGAACTTCAGAAGTAAGCGATAAATCCAGGTCAGGATGGGACATTTTGAGCTTAATTTTTAACCTTTCTTCAATCAGATGAACATCATCAAGATTGAATTTGATAAACCATTCCTCAAGTGTAAGAATGACAATTCTGTATTTGATATTAGGATCAAAAGAATTATTGGGATAAAGGTTTTTTGTAAAATCAATTGAAGATGGGGCTGAAGGTGATATAGCGGCTCCTGTTATTTTTTACCTAGTTTCTTTTTTGCGCTTCAAGGACTTTCCATATATCATAATTAAAAGAGGTAAGTAGCAACGATATATGGCTGTAAAAAAGAACTATCCTGCACAGCTTATTCATAGGAGACCATATCGGCTGCAGTGTATAGGTTATCATGGTCGTATCCTAAGTATTTTTAGTCATCCTCGTTGACGCACTTTGAAGGAGTAATGCGTCCTTTGTAAAAGTGTTTGTTTTCATGGTTTCCACCTTACTTCGGCAGGAATCCACTCAACAAAAAATGACAATGTTACTCTTAGACTGACTGGAGTTGCTCCAAGATCCATTAATTGTTCTTTTGGTCAGGGCAAATTATAGAGGAGCATCTCATTGGTTTTGTATTTTGAGTCCTCTTTTTTGAATGGTTGAAGGTCGTTTTCGGAGATAAGGGTAAGGCTGTTGGCTGCGCAATGATTCTTATAGTCCCTGACTTTTATTGTATTAAAGATGGTATGTGCAATTCTTATGAGTCCATATATAAAAAAATGTAAGCCATTTTTTCATTGTACAAATATTTTCGTGTTTATCATTGTTAGCCAGATAAGGCCATAAAAAAGCAATTGCCACTATAGTCATTTGTGTTGAAAGTTTATTAATATCAGAAAAGTGTGTTGTTTTTATGTTTAAATCGCTATATGTTAAAGTTTTAAGCATTTTTTTCAAGTTTCCGTTTTCCTGGTTGTCAATGAGAGAGCTTGGCTTTGTTTATTGAGAGAAGCAATGTTGACAAATTCCACTTTCCTGGTTACCGGATAAATGTTTTTTGTCCAGAGAAAAAAATCAAGTTATTTCCTTAATAGACGAGGGCTTCTATATGGTAAAACTGTCCGTCTTTAAATCGAATTAACAAGCAGATTGTTTTTTCCTCTCTTTGCCTGAATCTTGGATTTTAATATTCTCCTTAAAGCAAATGTAAAAGGAACTTTGTCGAAAATAAGCTCATCACAGCACCGTAATAAATTATTTATCTGCAAAAATGTTGAAATGGAAGCATTCCCGACAAAGAGAATTATTCATTTAGAAGCTCTTTTCTCCAATATCTTTTCCAAAAGCATTATTGCAATTCTTATATTACATATTTATTATTTATTAATTCTTTGTTCAGTTTTTTATATGTTTTGTCATTTTCCTAATCTAAAAAGTCAATAAGAAATAATCATTAAAGATATTTGGGATATATTTGATTTAAATTTTAGCAAACTATTCATGCAATTTAAGAAATGGCATTAACCAACATCAATAATCTGATTGTAATACTCATTTATGGAGGGCTAGTTTTACTTGCATTCATACACTTAACCAACCCATTAATAATAAATGCCCGGGGCAACAGGTGGCTGGCCATTTTTTTATTTCTTCTGTCTACCTTTTGGCTGGAAGAAATAGCAAGATTCGCAGGCTTTGGAGAAATCAATCAAAACTTGGGCATCTTCATTCATGCCATCCAAATATTTACTCCTTCTTCACTTTATGCTGGGGTGTTGTTTTACACAAAGCCCGGTTTTAAAATCAGATCATCTCACTGGAAACACCTTGTAATACCTTCCGTATTTATTGTCATAGAAATCAACAAAGTTCACAGTAGGTCTATTGAAGTATTTTTAAGTAAAGCAGGTATCATTCTTATTTTATTCCAGGCTCTGCTTTACAGCATACTGGCTTTTATAAAAATCAGAAGACATCAAAAAGAAATTCTATTATATTCTTCCAACACCCAGGGTATTAATCTCAATTGGCTGGAATATATCACAATACAGATCTTAGTCCTAACAATTGTTGTTTTATTCTACAATATTTTCTTTAACGACAAGGCTCCCAACATTCTTCTGAACAGCATCCAGTTAATTACGGTATTCGTGATTGCATTTTTTTCTTTGAGACAGAAGGAAATTTTCCCCTTACAAAGAGGGGATTTGATAATGGAAGCCGATTCTATAGAAAAAAATCAGGAAAGAAAGAAATTGCTTCCAGATGACGAATTAAAGTTAACAATGAACAAGCTTAAAACTATAATGGTTGATCAACAGCCTCACTTTGACTCTGATTTAAACCTTTTAAAATTAGCTAAACTCTTATCAATTACTCCCCACCAATTGTCCTATACAATCAATGCAGGATTCGATGAAAACTTTTTTCAATTTGTCAATCGTCACAGAGTAGAAACAGCCAAGGAGTTGTTAAAGAAAAATGATTCAAAAACTACCATGATTGCAATTGCCTTTGATTCCGGCTTCAATTCCAAAACATCATTTAATACCACCTTCAAAAAAATGACAGGACAAACACCCTCAGAATACAAAAAAAAATGTTCAGATATATAACTCTGAACACTTTTCAGGTTCCCCTTCCCTCATCTTAAGACCCTGTTTTCCGGTTAATACTCATAAAACAAGTTCACATTTATAGGTTCGAACCCTTTCTACAGTCAAACATTGTAAAATTGCAGCATTAAATCAAAAACTAAAATGAATGCAAGCAAGAATTTACCTGATTTGGATGTTTTGTTTTATGTGGATGAATGTTTCCAGTCAATCACCAACACAAAACATAAGAGGAAGAGTATTAGATGCCGACACTCACACACCCTTGCCAGGCGTAAACGTCTACATTGTATATTCTAATCCGCTAATAGGAACTACTACCGATGCAAGCGGTTATTACATTTTGAAAAATGTACCTGTCGGTCGATACACTATCAATTTTAGGTTTATAGGCTATGAACAGGCACTTTTTAAAGAAATCAGTGTAGGATCCGGGAAGGAAACCGAGTTGAATGTAAAACTTAAAGAAAACTTCAGGCAGTTGGATGAAGTTGTGGTTAAGCCAGGTTTTCGCAAAGATAAAGCCCAAAATAATATGGCCACACTTTCGGCCCGCTCTTTTTCAGTAGAGGAAGCAACACGCTATGCAGGTGGCTGGAATGACCCTTCTCGACTAGCAGGATCTTTTGCAGGCGTCACCATGGCAGAGGGAGTAAATGACAACGCCATCGTAATAAGAGGGAATTCGCCCAAAGGAATATTATGGCAACTGGAAGGTGTGGAGATTCCTGCTCCAAACCATCTTAACGGTGTCAACAATGGCGGAGGTATCGAAACCATATTCAGCGTAAACATGCTGGCTAACTCTGATTTTTTCACTGGGGCTTTCCCCGCTGAGTATGGGAATGCCATGTCAGGGACGTTCAATATGAAATTCCGAAATGGAAATTCCGATCACTGGGAATCGGCATTTCAGATTGGATCTCAGGGTGTGGATATCAGTTCAGAAGGGCCTTTGAGTTCCAAAAAGAAAGCCTCGTATTTGTTCAATTACAGATATTCTACCATGGCTCTTGCAGGTCTTTTAGTTGGAAATGATTTTGGAATGCCGGAGTATCAGGATTTGAGCTTCAAATTTCATTTGCCGACTACCAATTCCGGGACATTCAATATATGGGGGATTGGTGGTCTCAGCAGTGTAACTTTCGAGCCGGAGGAGAATCCAGATGATTGGTCAAATACTTTTGACAACAATCAATACGATACCGGTTCTGATGTGGGTGCTGCCGGGATTTCACATAATCTGCACATTGGCAAAAGAAACTATTTAAAATCTTCTCTGGCAACTACTCACACCAGGTTTTCAATGAACAGCGACCAACTTCTCCGTAAGGGTGAGATTATACCTCTGGCAGATCATAAAGAAAACAATACCCGTTTAATTTTTAATACGGACCTAAATACAAAAATAAGCAATCGCCTGACCAACAAAGCGGGCATAAGCCTGACATTTCAAAATTACAATCTAAACATTCGCGGAAATTCCAATCCCGGCATTAACAAGACTTTGGATCTCATTTCCGACCAGAGTGGAAAAGTTATGCAATCGCGTATTTTCGATCAGTTTAAATGGCGAATCAGCCCGAAGATCGATCTTAATGCCGGCATCAGCATCTCCCATTTTGAAATGAATAACGAATGGATACCGGAGCCCAGGGCGGGAATGTCATGGCGATTTCTGCCCCGACACTCTGTTCATATTGCTTACGGCAAACACAGTCGCCCCGAACCGGTGCGCTTTTATCTGGCAGAAGATGATAACGGACGTCTCCTGAATTCTGATCTCAGAGTGACCAAAGCCAACCACTACGTTTTAGCGTATGATTTCAGAATCAATGAAAATATGAAGTTAAAAATAGAACCCTATTATCAAGAATTATATGACGTACCGGTGATTTACGGGTCTTCAGAATCACTTATAAATTATACATGGGATATGTATTTTGACGAACCCCTTATGAATAATGGAACCGGCAGAAATAAAGGGGTTGACATTACACTGGAACGATATATGAAAGATGGATTTTACTATATGTTCACAGGTACTCTTTTCGATTCCAAGTATAAAGGGGGAGATGGCAAGGAGTACCATACCTCCTTTAACCGGAATTTTGTTTTCAACCTATTGGGAGGTAAAGAATGGAAAATCAAAGATAAAAATACCTTTGGTCTTAACGGGAAAATTGCGTTTATGGGGGGTAACCGCTTTACACCCCCCAACCAGGAGCAATCAGCCATTCATGAAATGGTTATTGAGGATAAGTCCAGAGCCTTTGAATGGCAGGAAAATAACAAGCTGTTTTTAGATATTGCTCTCAAATATCAAATAAATCAAAATAAAAAAGCTCATATTATTACCATTCAGGCCAAAAACGCCTTAATGCAAAGTGAAATGTTTGGTTGGGCCTACGATTTTGAAAAACAAAAAGTAGTGGAACATGGCATTACTATGGTATATCCCTATTTTTCATACAAACTTCTTTGGTAAATGAGACCTCTGAAAGGAATAGTTTGAAACATGACTGCCTCTCTATTTAATAGTACCCTGATGAATAAGGATTCTGTGGATCACCTCTTATTGTTTTTCAGAGGGGATCTGTCGCATCTGTGTTACTTGTCAATAAATAGCTGTCCAGTATAAACACTGCAAAATAGTGTTGAATTCGACGATGATTGGATTCTGTTTGGCTCGATCTTTAAAAGATTGGAAGAGCTTTATGAAGTAAGCTGTTTTGGATGGAAATTACACACTCTGCACGAGATTTATGCCAAGCCGGAATCTCGCAAAACAATTGCGTTAATTCGCGATATTTATTTTTCCACCTTGGTATTCATACATACTGTAAAAAAATGAAGGGGTTCTTACAAGATTCAGTAAGTCAATGTTTTACCTATAATGCTTTTGGGGTCTGATTTTTTGTTTTTTATATGTTTTATGATGAACTAAATACTCATTCATTGTTGTGATTGGAATTGATCTAAACAAAAGAATCAAAGTATTGGAAAGATCTAATTGAATTCAGCGTAATGGGGTTGAAAATTTTATGGATTACCATGAAAAGTAAGGTATTATATAAACACTAGCCTAAATGGAGTCCCTTATGTGCAATGATGCTTCATTGTAAATTCTGTTTCTGGATTTTGTTAAAACCAATTGAGCTATTGATTTTCCCATTAATTTGAAATCTGTTGAGACAGTTGTAATACCATTGTGTATGACTTTTTTAAGTTCAGTTTCGTTGTAGGAGATAATGCCAATATCTTGTCCAATAGATAGTTTTTCTTCTTTGCATTTATCAATGAGTTTGATTAAATCCCTGTCATTTATCACAAAATAAAGATCTCCTTTTAAAATTTTTGATTTTGTAATGTCGGCTATGGCGTTGAACTTAAGGTTTTTGTTTTTTGAAAAAGATTTCAAGCCTTTTTTTATTCGGAGGATATGGGGTCTCTCCGATGAATTTAAGAACCTGATGCGGGAGTATTTTTTAATTAGGTTGATATTGGAATTAAGGCACTTAAAGACATCTTTTTCGAAGTTCTGTGCTACAAAAGGATATTTCTTTTTTAACTTATCACTGGCTAGGTCCAGCAAATAAACACTTTTTGGTGGTAAAGATTCAATTAAAAATTTATCAAGATTGGGATCTTCAATTGACATTATGATATAAGAAGTGTAATTACCAACAGCATCACTGATTAGTTTTTTATATAACGAAGCATTATTGTGATGGAAAAAAAGATCTACGGTCCCTTCTTCTTTGATCTCCTGATTTAAAGAGTTGTACAAATTTTCTTTGTACAATGTGAAGTTGTCAAATAAAACAAATAATTTATGTTTTTCTATGATATTGTCATTCAATATAAAGTAACCTTTCCCTACAGAGGAAGAGATAACTCCCCTAGATTTAAGATGATTATAAGCATTCAGAACAGTGTCCTGGGATAAGTTAAATTTTTTCATTAAGGCATTTAATGAAGGCAGCTTGTCATTCACTTTTAATGACCCGTTTTCCACTCCTTCTAAAATTGCATCCACCAATTGTTGATATTTAGGTGTTCCGTTATTTCGGATATTTATGAAGTCCATGATTGAAAGTAAATGGTTTCTGTTTTGAGATGTCTTTTCAATTTCTTAAATACAAAGTTAGAAAATATTATTCAAGGTATATAAAAAATATATACTTCTGGGAAATTCTGGGTAAAAAAATAGATTGTTTTAAACTGGTTTTATGAAGAATGTTAAAAGATGTTTTGAGGTTGAATTAAAAAAACTGATTATTTAAAAGTGCTCGGCGTCGCGCATTAAGCGCATTCCTCTTAACAGGCTCATTACTTACTTTTAAAGTTGCTCCAATAAGTTCAACGTGAAATTTTTATGACATTTAAACATATTCATGGTATCAAATTCTATAGGTTTTACATTGAAATTATTGGATGTTTCTTTAATAGGGTTTCAATGGAGTGCCAGAAATTCGCAATATGAGTGTTGATTGAGTATTGCTTGTATTGTTTCTTTGATGATGTAAAATCGATTATGAAAAAAAGTTTATTAACTATAAAGATGGTGTATTGAAAAAGACTAAAAAAATGAAAGAAAAATTATTACTGCTGTTTGTATTTATTGTCACAATAACTGCATATAGCCATGCAACAGAGGGGCAGATTTTACTTCCACAAATTTCATTTGTCAATCCCATTATCCCCGGAGGCTTTCCGGCTCCATCTATCTGCAAAGTTGATGATACTTTCTATATCGTGAATTCTTCTTTTGAATATTTCCCAGGACTGCCTAATCATAAAAGCAAAGACCTTATTAATTGGGAGCTTATAGGTTACGGTTTGCATAGAGAAGAGCAATGCACAAATGAAGTGAACCTTGTAGATGTGCAGTCCAAGGGTGGAATTCATGCGCCAACAATCCGGTATAGTAATGGCAGGTTTTACATTATCACTACTAATGTTTATTATAATGAAGCTGATCAAACAACCCATTTTGTTAATTTTATTATCACTGCTGAGAACCCGGAAGGTCCCTGGTCAGACCTTCATGTTTTGAAGGGTGCACCTGGTATAGACCCGGATATTTTTTTTGATGATGATGGTAGAGTTTGGTATATAGGCACTCATTCACCGGAAAATCCAACTTTTGAGGGAGAGGGGGGAGATTTTGTTGCAGGAAATCGATATGGATAAATGGAAATTTACCGGACAAAAACATTAAAAAAATGAGAAGTTGTATTAAGAAAATCAAGATAAAAATACAAAGGCCAACTGCAACATTGCCATCATAAGGGCAGTGACCCAATATCCCCTTGTAGTGTTATTTAAAAGCGTAATCCTTTTTGGGAGAGATTTTTATGTGTGTTTAATAAGATAACATATAAAGATGATAGAATTTTGATTGGGGACAAATGTTAAAAGTTGGAAATTTGTGTTGATTAAGATCAACTTTACACTTTTGTGTTGATGATAAACAATATGGTGAGGTATTGGGCCGGGGAATGTAAGTGGTTTAACAAAAATGAATTAGATGATCTTTTCTTAAGTGTTAGAATACTATGCATTTAACGATTTTTGATGTTGAAAAATGTTCCCTTAAATCAATATTCTGTAATTATTTGCTTGTTGATTTAATTGAAATGTGCTTTTTATATCAAACCTCTATGAAGAACTATGTAAAAAATTTGCAAAAAGAAATTTTGTGTTGTATGTTTGCAAAGTGGAATTATTTATTGTGAGATTGATTGGAAAGAATTTGGTTGAGTTTGGGTCTTGATTAGAAAGTTTTTTTCTGAATATATGTTCTTTAAGTCTATGGTGTATTAAAATCTAAGTCTATGAAAAAGAAATTTAAGAATCGTTTATTTCTACCTGGCAAAAAAGCACTTTTGTTTTTTGCTTCGATGGTTATTAGTTTAATGAGTTACGCTCAGCCAAAAACAATATCCGGAATAGTTACAGATGCTTCAACAGGAGAAGCTCTTCCCGGAGTAACTATTGTTGTAAAGGGAACTACACAGGGTACTGTGACTGATTTTCAAGGGAATTATAACCTTGATGTCGAGACTGGGGAAACTTTGGTTTTTTCGTTTATTGGTTTTTCATCACAAGAGGTAATTGTGAAAGAACAAAATGTTGTTAATATTCAACTTGTACCTGAAGTCACAAACCTTGATCAGGTTGTTGTTATCGGTTATGGAAGTGTTAAGAAAAAGGATTTGACCGGGGCTGTTGACCTGGTTGGTTCCGACGATTTCAATAAAGGGATGAATACCTCGACCCAGCAATTGGTTCAAGGTAAAATGGCCGGGGTAACTGTTACCACCAACAATGGTTCTCCTGGTGGCGGGTCCGATATTTTGATCAGGGGGGTGGGGTCGTTAAACTTGACCTCGAACCCATTGTATGTTGTTGATGGCTTGCCTTTGGACGTGAGGGAGCCAATTGGAGATGAACCTACCGAAACCGGCGTGAAGCAAAGGGGTGTGAGAAATCCATTGAACCTGATCAACCCTAATGATATTGAGTCTATCACTGTCCTAAAAGACGCTTCGGCTACCGCAATATACGGTTCACGTGCAGCAAATGGGGTAGTGGTGATTACCACGAAAAGCGGAAGCCACAGCGACAAGCTGAAATTTAATTTCAATTCCCAAACGACCATTTCCATGCCCGATGAATATTTGGATATATTCACAGCAGACGAATTTAGGGCAGTGATAAACAGTACAAACGATCCTGTTTTAATTGATCAGTTAGGTTCTCATGATACAGATTGGCAGGAGCTTATCTATGATAATGCTATCGGTACGGACAATTCTTTCAGTGCTTCGGGGAAAGCATTCGGAACACCACTGAGGGCATCCGTTGGATATACCAACGAGGACGGTATTTTGCAAGGCGACAACTTCGAAAGAATTACCGGTTCGTTAAATATAGCTCCAAAATTTTTCGATAATAAGCTAAAATTCAATCTTAGTGCCAAGCTGATGCACACAGAAAACGAATTCGCGAACCAAAGGGCTATTTTCAATTCGGCAACGTTCAACCCCACGTGGCCAGTTTACGATTCTAACAGTCCGTTTGGATACACTACCTATTTAAACAATGAAGGGACACTAAAGTTAAAGAATAGCCCTTGGAACCCCCAAGCCTTATTGGATCTTGTGTCCAATAATTCTGCCGTGAACAGATATGTCACCAATCTTAAAATGGATTATAAAGTACCGTTTATTGAAGGTATGACGGCCACCATCAATACCGGTTTCGATATTGTGGACAGCGATGGTGAAGAAGTGACGGACCCCAAAGCTCCAACAGAGAGTGAAGGGTTTAACGGGATTAAAACGGAATATGGCAATAGTACTACAAACCTGTTGTTTGATGCTTATGTGAATTATTCGAGAGAAATACTTAAGAACAACCTTTCAGTAACAGCGGGTTACTCGTACCAAAGCTTCGATACAGAAGATTCATTTATCAGGACTGATTATTTCTTGGACGACCAAGGCAACAATGATCCGGATGCTGCTATAATGGTTGGCTTTGAAGATGAGTTCGAGAGTACACTTTTATCGTATTTCGGTAGGCTTAATTATGATGTAAAAGGTAAATATTTGTTGACCGGGACCTTAAGGGCAGACGCATCTTCAAAATTAAATCCAGATGACAGATGGGGACTCTTCCCGTCATTGGCTCTTGCCTGGAATCTGCATAAAGAAAACTTTATAAGAGAAGGTTTCATCAACTCATTAAAATTGAGAGTTGGTTACGGAGAGGTTGGAAACGTAAACGGACTTGGGGACTATACGTTCTTGACACGCTATTTTCAAAGTGGTTCCAATGCGAAATATCAGATAGGAAACAATTTTATAACTACATATCGTCCTGAACCAATCAATGATAACTTAAGATGGGAAGTGGGCAGTACATGGAACGCAGGGATAGATTATGTTATGTGGAACAGGAGGGTTTCCGGCAGCCTGAATGTTTACCTGAAGAAAACAAAAGACATGATTGCAGAGGCGATCGTCGACCCACTCACCAACTTCGGTAACTCGATTTCAGACAACATCGGAAATATGGAAAACAAGGGTATCGAATTCGATATCAATGGAGTTGTTGTCAGCAGAGAAGATTTAAAGTTTGAAATCGGTTACAATATTGCTGTCAACGACAATGAAATTACCAAATTAAATAACCCACAGGAGGTAGGACCGATAGGTGGTACCCTGGGAGATAAAATTCAGCGTCACGAGGTTGGAAAGGCGCCTTATGCTTTTTATGTGTATAAACAACTTTACAATGAAGATGGAAAGCCTATTGAAGGAGCATTTGAGGATTTAGATGGCGATGGTGAAATTACAATTGATGACAGATACTTTTACAAGGATCCGTTTGCCGATATTACCATGGGATTTAATATGAACCTGGTATATAAAAATTTTGATTTTAACCTGTCGGCAAGAGCCAGCTTTGATAATTATGTATATAACAACAATGCAGCGATAGGAGCATTACAACGCTTTACCAATCTGGATATTGTAAGAAACGGACATAGTAGTTTTTTCGATACAGAATGGGAATACATAGATACTCAAAGTATGATGAGTGACCATTGGATTGAAAATGCATCGTTCTTGAGACTAGACAATGTATCTGTTGGTTATACCTTTGAAAAACTGCTAAAAAACAGTAGTTTGAGGTTGTTTGCAACGGGGTCGAATTTACTTGTGATATCGGATTATAACGGTATTGACCCGGAAATATTTAATGGTATTGATAACAATATCTACCCAAGGCCAAAAGTTTTGTCATTTGGTGTGGATTTTAATTTCTAAAACAAGTTTGAGATGAAGACATTATATAAAAATATATTAGTTATTAGTTTGATGGCATTGTTTTTTGTTGCATGCCACTCTGATCTGGAATTGGAGCCTGTCTCACCAAACTCATTAACCGAGTTAGATGTTTACGAGAATGAAGAAACTGCCTTTAAAGCTCTTGCTAAATTATACCAGAGTTATGCAACGGCTGGGCAGTTAGGAGGAAATGATGCAACAACCCCTCCGGGGCCTGATATTCCAGGATTATCCCAAGCGGCAGTAAACTGGTCCGATTTTGTGTATTTATCCAACTTTTTGAATGATGTTTCCACAGATATTTCTGTGGTAGCTTGGACTTCCCCGGGTATTCAAAATATCAATACGATGGTCTGGACTTCTCAAAACTTCTATTCCAATACGATGTATTACCGTCTTGCCGCGATAATTTCTTTCTGCAATTCTTTTATAGAGAATGTAAAAAGCTTGCCGGATACGAAAAATGTACAGTATTACAGTGCTGAAGCAAGATACTTGAGGGCGCTAGCCTATTATTACATGATGGATTACTTTGGGAATGTGCCTTTGGTTACACAAGTATCTACAGAGCTCCCGGTGCAAAACTCAAGAGACGATTTGTTTGAATTTATAGAAACTGAACTGTTGGAAGTTAAAGATTTACTGATGGATTCAGGAACGAACGATTATGGGAGAGTTGATCAGGTTGCAGCCTGGGCGCTTCTGTCAAGATTATATCTTAATGCTGAAGTATACGTTGGCGAAAATAAGTACAATGATGCGGTTATTTACTCTGAATTGGCTATTAACAGTACCTATACATTGAATACCACGGATGCAAACGGAAATGGTACGGCCTACGATGAATTGTTTCTGGGGGATAACAATAAGAATGGTGCCCAGGTTGAGTTTATCCATACCATAAACTATGATGGATTAAACACTGCGTACTGGGGGGGAGCTACTAATCTTGTTCATGGATATCTTGGTGGTTCTATTGACCCCTCGCTTTATGGCGTAAGCAATGGATGGTGGGGGTTGAGAACTACCAAAAGTTTTGTTGAAAGGTTTGATTATGCAGTAACAGAAACCAATGCGGAAGGAGAACCCATCGCCTGGAGTGATTCAAGAGCCATGTTTTATACAGATGGGCAGACATTGGAAATTTCCGATGCAATCAAATTTAACCAGGGATATTTAACTCCTAAATGGAGTAACCTTTATTCGGATGGTTCACAGGGTAGTGACGTGGCTGGAAATTGGGTTGACACAGATGTGCCAATTTTCAGGTTAGCTGAAATGTACCTGAACTACGCAGAGGCCACATTAAGAGGCGGAAATGGTGATGATGGCAAAGCATTACAGTATATTAACGATTTAAGAACCAGAGCCGGAGCTTCAACGATCACATCGGGAGATTTGACTTTGGACTTTATGATCGATGAAAGAGCTCGAGAAATGTATCTGGAATGTAACAGACGTACCGACCTGATCAGGTTTGGTCATTTTACCGGTGGAGATTACCTGTGGTCTTTTAAAGGAGGAGTTGAATCAGGTAAAGCTGTCGATAATTATCGTAGTATTTATCCTATTCCTTACGAAGTTTTATTAGCTAACCCAAATCTTGAACAGAATCCAGGTTATTAATTGTCAAGTTAATAGTTTTTTCGTTAAGAATTGAAGTTTAATGCCTAATGTTTTTTATAACTAACAAGAGGACGACTACATAAACCCCTACTTTGCTGCCTAGGGCAGGCAATGTCTTTTATGTTTATTATTTCTAATCTGTCCTTCTCTTGTCTAATTTTATTATAGAGATGAAAAATCATTCAATGTTTTTTTATATTATGTCTCTGTTCGTGATACTGGTAGGGTATTCTTGCGATGAAGAAGACAAAAACGAACTAATCGTAAATAGTTCAACAGAAGATCTCGCTTTTACAAGTGTGTTGCAACCTGTTTATAGCTTAGATATTGGTAAGGCAGAAGAAGATGCCCTGTTTTTGGAATGGAATGAGCTTTCGTTCGGATTGGAGAGTGCGATAGTTAAGCATAAAGTACTTGGTTCAGTTAACGAGGATTTCTCGACCATTGATTATGAATCTGGCGGGCTTAATGACCCTGAATTAACACTTCAGGTAAAAGATTTATATAACCTGGCTGGAATTATGGGATTGGACAACGATCCTAAGACAACAGACGCTAATGGGAACCCGAACAATACGGGTACTGTTTACTTCAGGGTAGAGACGTATGTGGGCAACTATACGGCAGTCAATGTAGTTAAAGCAAAATCGAGTGTGGTAAGTTTGAATCTGGAAATAGTAGAGGTTGCGGCTTGCCCGGAAATGTTGCTGTCGGAATGGGGCTTCGTGGGGCCGTTTAATGATTGGGATATTACTACACCTGTTATATATTCAATGCTAACAACAGGTAATGAAAATGTTTTCAAAGGGGCTTTAAGTATCGACGATGGAGGTTTTAAGATTACCGTTTTAGATGGTTCCTGGAGTAAAACCTATGCATATGGAGGTACTGAGGGAAGTCTAATGGAAAATGTTGCATTTGAGCCTGTAATCCCAAGTTCTGCCGGTCATTATGTAGTTACCGCAGATCTCTCGTCGTTAACATACTCAATGGAAGAGGCAGAGTTGATAGGACTTGTCGGTCCTTCCACAGTGAACCAGTGGGATGGTCCCGATTACAAATTAATTCCTGATGGTTGCCAAGCAGGAGTGCATATAGGAAGAAACATTCCTTTAACTAGTGGAACTGTCTATTTTAGAGTGAATGATGACTGGACGGTTTCATATTCCCTGGGCGATAAGGAAGGAACAATTATTCCCAATCCTGGAATTGGTTCAACCGGAATTCCTGTTGCAGAGGATGGGAACTACGATGTAATAGTAGATCTAAATACAATGAGTTATGAGCTCATCAAACTATAACTTTGAAAAACGGGAACAATATAATTGATTCCAAAATGTTCCCGTTTTTCTTTTTAAAATTCTGATATATACACAAATATAAGTGTGTTAAAAACTTTCCTGTCCAAAGAGCATTGTTGTTTGTTTAGATAGGGAGAATTAGTTCCAGGTATCCCGAATTCTTTACTTTAGAACTAAAGAAGATTATTTAAAACCAAAAACCACAAAATGAAAAAGTCAATAATCCTTAGTTTCATTATTTCGCTTGCATTTTTTTTAGGCTGTAAGCAAGTTGAAAAGGGAGGGGAAAGTAGAAAGAACTACAGTCGATACATTTTAGCTACCACATCAGAAATAAAACCTGAAGGGTGGATTCGCCAGTTCCTTGAAATCCAAAAAGAAGGCTTAACTGGAAATATTGCCGCAGCTGGTGCTCCTTTTGATTCGAAGATGTGGATCGAGCGTATTGAATTGGACAAAACCACCCAGAAGGAAAGCATAAACAGCTTTAAACGTGAAGGTAAGGGAGAGGATGCCGATAAAGGAATATTCTGGTGGCCCTACGAACAAACTGGTTATTACATTGATGGAGCCATTAAGTGCGGATATCTTTTAGGAGACAGTATCCTTATTAATAGGGCAGAGAAACAAATTAATTACCTACTTAATAATCCTAAAAAGAATAACAGGCTTGGACCACCTGCAAAATTAATTGGCCGATGGAATGTTTGGCCATATGCAGGGTTGTTTCGTTCTTTTTTAACCGAATTTAGCGAAACAAGCGACCAGAGAATTATTGAAGCTATGTATAAACATTATCTCACCTATACAGCTGAAGACTTTCAGGATGAATTGGATGTGTGTAATGTTGAGCATCTTTGTTGGTTGTATGAGAAAACGGGAGATGAAAATCTCCTGGCTACGGCAGAAGAAGCTTACGCCTTGTTTAAGTCAGACAAAAAAAACCGCACTAGAGGTGGTGCTGATATGATTTTTGAATCGGACAGAGTACCCGACCAGCATGGAGTAGTTTATTTTGAGGTAGTGAAAATTCCCGCAATATTGTACATGCATACCGGGAAACAGGAATATTTGGATGAAGCGCTGCATGGTATCCAAAAAATGGAGCAACATTTTATGCTTCCATCCGGGTGTCCAAGCACAACTGAACATTTCCACGAAGTCAATGAGATGGCTGGTCACGAAACATGTAACCATGCCACTCTTCCATATACTTATGGTATTATGTTAAGGGCCACTGGTGACCCAAAATGGGCTGACAAAATAGAAAAGGCAGCTTACAATGCCGCCTTAGGCTCCATTACCAAAGATTTTAAATCACATCAGTATTTTTCAGCCCCCAACCAGATGATTGCTAGTCTCAAATCAAATCATTTTGGTTATTACGGGGATTTTATGGCATATGCTCCAGGTCATAGCGTGGCTTGTTGTACAGGAAATATCAATCGTTTTATGCCTTATTTTGCTATGCAAATGTGGTTGAAAACAAATAATAATGGTGTTGTGGCATCATTGTTCGGAGCATCAGAATTTTCGACAACCGTAGGATCTGAAAAAGTAAAAGCTACTATTAAACAGATAACCAAATATCCATTCGAGGAGAAAGTTAAGTTTGAAATCCACCTGGACGAAAAAGCAGAGTTTGCTTTTCAGATTAGAATTCCAGCTTGGTGTAGCAACCCTATGTTGACTGTCAATGGTTATAAAGTTGAAGGGAAATTAAAGCCAGGTACTTTTTATACTTTAAAAAGAAAATTTGCAGATGGTGATGTAGTTGAGTTATTTGTGCCAATGGAGGTGAAGAAGAAGTCCTGGTTTGGTAAAGGATTGTCTTTTGAAAGAGGACCAATAGTATTCAGTTATCCGGTTCCAACAACAACTGTCATTGAAGAAGATTACGAAAAATCAACTAAGGATTTTCCTGCATATTCATTCTATCCAAATGGAAAATGGCAATATGCACCTGTTGTTAACAACCTTAAAAATGTAGAGATAGTTTTGAATGAAAACTATTCTTACCCTTGGGATATCAGTACACCTCCTGTAAAACTTATAGTAAAGGCTCAGGAAGTAAAGAACTGGAATTTAGCAGAAGTGGTTGATGATAAAAGCCGGAAAAAGGTACTTAAGAACCCGGAATTTCCAGAAGGACTTAAATTATCTGATAAAACAGAGACAATTGAATTAGTGCCATATGGAAGCACTGTGTTACGACTAACTGTTTTTCCTGAGAAGTGAAATTATAAAATAGCACAGAGGCAAAAGGCTCTTCCCTTTAGCCCTGAGGATAGAGGGGGTGCCACTCCAATGGAGTAGACGAGAGGAGCTTAATGTTTTATTGCCAATTAGCGAATTGGAATCTTCAGAGCTGATTCGACGCATCACAACCTTATTTAATATGCAAATTAAAACTAACATTCTATTTGTTCTGGTTGGTATAACTTTTTTTTCATGCAATAGCCTGAAACAGACTTCAGATTCAATTATTTACAACAGAAACGAATTATACCCACCATCAAACCTGGTTTTTGAAAAACATACAGAATGGACAAAAAAGCATTACCCTGAAAGAATTGAGGAGTTCAGAAATAATCCCCTGGAAAAGGGAGAGGTAGTTTTTATCGGAAACAGTCTTACCGAACAAGGAAAAGACTGGGAACGTCATTTCAATGAAATAACAGTTAAAAACAGAGGGATTAGTGGTGATATTTCTGAAGGAGTACTGCATCGCCTGAATGAGATATGTTTTTATAAGCCTGAATCTTTGTTTTTGCTAATAGGTATCAACGACTTGTTTAATGGAACCATCAGTAATGATGAAATTGTTTCTAATATTCAAAAAATAGTTGCATTTGTTAATCAAAACTCACCTAAAACAAGGATATATGTTCAAAGTTTGCTTCCCACATCTCACGAAAATATGGTGAGACGGATTGCAGACATAAATGAAAAACTCAAAAATAAAGAGCGTACTGCAGGATATGAATTTATTGATGTTCATCAATTGTTTGCGACCAAGGAGGATTTGATGATAAAAAAGTTTACAACAGATGGTACTCATCTTAATGAATCCGGCTACGAACATTGGGCTAAACACCTTAAAAAATACGTTGAAAAATGAGAAAATCAGGAATCATATTGACTTTATTGTCAGGCCTAATTTTGGGAGCTTGTCAAAACGATCCTAAGGAAGAGTCAAATTTAAATAAGAGTACAAACTTTTCGGATGCGCCTCAATGGTCAAAAGAGGTTGTTTGGTATCAGATCTTCGTTGAAACATTCCGTAATGGCGATGCCTCAAACGATCCAACCAAGGAAGATATTACAGGAGCCTATCCCGAGTTTATTCCAGAAAAATGGGGGATAACTCCCTGGACAAATGATTGGTATAAGCCGGATGTTTATGCTCATGAATTAGATGGCAAAACAGACAATCAAGGCTATCCATTAACCAATTTTGCCCAGCAACAACAATTACGACGTTATGGTGGCGATCTACAAGGAGTACTGGATAAAATTGATTATATTGATTCACTGGGTGTTACAGCTGTGTATTTTAATCCATTAAACGATGCGCCTTCTAACCATAAATTTGATGCACGAAATTGGCGTCATATAGATCGCAATTTCGGACCATCACCCCGTGAAGATGTTAAAATCATGGAAGGAGAAATACCGGATGATCCTTCTACCTGGAAGATGACAGGAGCTGACAAATTATTCCTAAAAGTTATTGAAGAACTTCATAAGAGAGGTATAAAAGTGGTGATGGATTATTCCTGGAACCATACAGGAAGCACGTTTTGGGCATTTAAGGATGTGGTTAAAAATCAAGCGCAATCTAACTATAAGGATTGGTACTGGATTGACAGCTTTGATAACCCTGATACTCCTGAAGATGAATTTGCTTACAAAGGGTGGTTTGGTGTGAAAAACCTGATTGAGATAAAAGAGACCCAGTATGTTGAGCACAAATCGAGCTCCCATGTTTTTGAAGGGAATTTTGTTAGCGAATCGGTTAAACAGCACATCTTTAGTGTGTCAAAAAAGTGGTTAGACCCTAATGGTGATGGCGATCCTTCGGATGGAGTGGATGGTTTCAGATTGGATGTTTGCGCAGAGGTCCCCATGGGATTTTGGCGTGAATACCGGAAAGTTGTCCGGGGAGTAAATCCCGAAGCTTATCTTGTTGGAGAGACCTGGTTTGAGACGTTTCCTAATACCATGATGGATCCTAAATCATTACTCGAGGGTGATATTTTTGACGGCGTAATGAATTATCGTTGGTATAAAGCTGCGCGTGAATTCTTTATTGGGTCAAAAAAGGCGATTTCAGTAAGTGCATTTGTAGATAGTTTAACGCGAATCACCTGCAACTTGAGAAACCAGAATATTCTGGCAATGATGAATGTGGCAGCCAGCCACGATTCACCAAGATTATTGACTTCGCTGTTTAATAAGGACAGTAAATACAAATACCAGGTTACTCCAACTGCGGAGGTGAATTACAAAATTCATAAACCAGATACAGAAGCTCATCAAACAGCGCGATTACTATTAGCACATCAATTTACATATATGGGCTCTCCTCATATATGGGCCGGAGACGAAATGGGCATGTGGGGTGCGGATATGGGAGATTCGCGTAAGCCATTGATTTGGCCAGATTATGACTTTGATCCAGAGCAAGTACATCCTATTGGAAGAGATCGACCTGTTAACGAGGTGAAATTCAATCATGAACATTTTGACTATTATCGAAATCTAATTCAAATAAGAGAAGATTATCCTGTATTAAAATCAGGAGATATAAAATATCTGGTAGTTGATGAAGAGAAGCGAGTTTTGGCATACAGCCGATTTGATAAAAATGAAGAGGTTGTTGCGGTTTTTAATGCCAGCTTTAAATCACAGACAATTGATTTGAAGCTAAAACCCCAAAAGAACTATAAAGATATTTTAAACATCGGGGAATTCGTAAAAATGAGCGGGGGCACCTTTCAAATAACTCTTCCCCAAAGAAGCGCATCTATAGTGGTAACAGATAAAACAAACTGAGATGAGCAAGCAATTAGTATTATTTGCAGCATTTACACTCGCATTAATTTCGTATTCTAATAGAAGTGAAGCGTCAAAAAAGAGTAAAGAGTCAAGACTTCCTAATATTGTCTTGTTGATAGGGGATGATCACGGTTATCCTTACTTTGGTTTTAATGATGCAGGCTATATGCATACGCCAAACATGGACAAGTTGGCTGAAAGAGGAACTGTTTTTACCAACGGATATGTGCCGGTGGCCCATTGTGCCCCTTCCCTGAGAACGCTAATGACCGGTATCCTTCCAACAGAATATGATCACTGGAAAAACCAAAAAAAGGTAAGTCTGATGGAAACATCAGAATACCAAAATTTGGATGCTGACGAGCGGAAAGAATGGGAAGAGGATTTCACTTATCAATCGATGAAGTATTATGAGACTTTACCGAGACTGTTAAAACAAAAAGGATACAAAACCTGGCAAGGTGGTAAATGGTGGGAATTCAGCTATCAGGTTGGTGGTTTTGATGAAGGGATGACCAAAGGTTGGACCAAAGAACAAAAAGAATCAGATCCTGAGTTTTTTTTAACGTTAATGGGAGGAGATGGAACTGAATTGGTGCGGAAAACTATGGATCCCGTTTACGACTTTATTGATAAAAATAAGGAAGGGCCCTTTTTTTTGTGGTTTGCCCCGGAATTGCCTCACTGGCCTTTTAATGCACCTCAAAAGTACTACGATTTATACGAAGGCAAAGGTATGACAGAGTCTGCCAAGAAATACTATGCCAATTGTAGCTGGTGGGATGATGGTGTTGGTATATTGATGGATTATATGGAGAAAAAAGGCTTGATGGAGAATACTATTTTTATTTATGTAAATGACAACGGATGGGAACAGGCCCCAAATCAGGAATTCAGGCATGATGAATACACCTGGCACCTGGGCGGAGAAAGGGGTAAAGGTTCGTTTTATGACCCATCTTTCCGCACACCTATTATCTTTTCATGGCCTGGAAAAATTGAGACAGGGGTGCGAAAACAAGACTTTATGCACAGTGCGGATATAACCGCAACCATTTTAAATTATGTAGGAATAAATATTCCTGACAATTTTTACGGAACTTCTTATACTGATGTAATTTCCGGAAAAGAAAACGGTAAAAGGGATGTGATTATTGGCGAAATCGATAACATCCGCTCTGCAGAAGCACAAGTGTTTGGAGGGGACCGTACTGAAGGTTACTTTTTAAGGAGCCGAGACTGGTTCTTTACATGGAATAAAACAAAGAAAGAAATCAACCTTTACAACATGCACAATGATCCCTTTAACTTTATTAACCTTGCTGCAAAATACCCCGAGGTAATCGAGGAATACAAAACCCAGGTCGATGGCTGGATAAAAAAATACGGAAGTAAAGCGGAGTTTTGATTCTAAGGAAAAACACAACAGAAATATGAAACGATCCTCATTGATAACAATCGCATTTTTTGCAAGGGGGCAGAATATCAATAGCCCCTTGCAAAAAAATCTGGTTTTTGAAATGCTGTTCCCGGAAGGAAAAAGTAAAGCCTTTGTATTAAGCGAAGATGATGGTCCAGTTGAAGACAGGCAATTAATTCAGTTGCTGAACAAATACGAAGTCAAAGGTACGTTCCATATTAATGCGGGACGTTTAAAGGATAGCAATACTGTAAATGCCGAAGAAATAAAAACGCTGTACAAAGGTCATGAAGTATCCGTTCATGGTTATTTGCATAAAGGCTTGGGAAAGGTCTCACGCCTCGAAACCTTCTTTGAAGTAGCCGAAGACCGAAGGGCTTTGGAAAGGCTCACAGGGGATCTTGTACGGGGAATGGCTTATGCATTCGGGAGTAATAATACCGACAACCTCGACATTCTTCAGGATATTGGCATCCAATATGCCAGAACAGTAGAGGAGACCCATTCGTTCGATATCCCTGAAAACTTTCTCTTGTGGCACCCAAGCATTCATCAGCTTGGAGGGGCACATTACACCAATAGCACAACTAAACTGAACGAAAAAGGATTAGCGCAGTTTTTTAAGCTGACAGATGAATTTTTGGGTTTGGATAAAACGGGGGTATTTTATGTTTGGGGACACAGTTGGGAACTAACCGATAAATGGGACGTGATGGAAAAGTTCCTGAAACGAATCTCAGGTAAGGACGATATTTTTTATGCTACTCATATTGAGCTGGTAGATTACATTCACGCGTATCGAAACCTTATTTATTCAGTAGATAAATCCATGATAAAAAACCCCGGTAGTACCGATGTGTATCTACGATTTACGGATTATTCAGATGTGGACAATCCGATTAGAAAAGACCTCTGCATACCAGCTGGTACAACTGTTAATTTAAATTGTACAACAATCAAAAAATGAAGAATAAGTTCTCCATATTAACTATGTTATCATTGTTACTAGTATCTGTTTTAACATATGGACAGGCACAGAAGGTCGATACCCTTCGTGTGTTTTATATGGGAGGACAATCAAATATGGACGGTTATGGATATGTTTCTGAGCTTCCTGATACCCTTAATAAAACTTTTGAAAATGTATGGATATTTCATGGCAACCCCACTCCGGATGATAAACCAGGTGGTGGAATGGGTGTTTGGGAAAAACTTCAACCCGGGCATGGAGGTTGGATGTTTTCAAGCGATGAAAAGGGAAACAAACTAACTAACAGATTTGGAGTTGAGTTATCCTTTGCTGCAAAAATTAAAGAATTCTATCCGAATGAGAAAATAGCTCTTATCAAATATTCCAAAGGAGGTACTTCACTCGATACACTTGCACCTAATTATGGATGCTGGGATCCTGAATATGTCGGGGTAAAAGGGATAAATCAATATGATAACTTTTTGACCACCGTGACCAATGCTTACAGAATCAAAGATATTGATGGTAATGGCATTGATGATGTTTTGATACCGGAGGGAATCATCTGGATGCAGGGTGAGGCAGATGCCATAAAAAAAATATCTGCAGAGAAATATTATTACAATTTAAAACGGATGATGGGGCTTATCAGAGCAGCTTTCCGAAAAGACAATATACCAATAGTTATTGGGAAAATTTCCGATTCCGGGCAAGACGAGAAGGATGGGAAGGTATGGGATTATCTGGATTTGGTTCAGTATGCTCAGGAACAATTTGTTGAAAACGATCGACATGCCTCGATAATCAGAGACACGGAAAAATATAGCTATACCGACGAAGCCCACTATGATAGCAAAAGCCTTATTGAATTCGGGGAAAAGTTTGCGAGTGAATTATACAAGTTGAAATCAAGCATTGAATAGATAAAATAGTAAAGATGAAGAATCTTAAATGTATCCTTTTAGCAGGAATCGTTTTGTTGAGTAATTGTTTTCTAGGAGTTGCCCAAGACGATGGCGCCCAAGGAAAAGAGTTTGAAAAGAGAATGGCAACTGCCTCGGAGGGGAAGAATGCAGTTAATCGTTACGATATTTCCTTCTTTAATAATCCTAAGACCAAGCTGGATCCCAGGTTTGAATTACTTCCCTTTGGGGACGTGAGACCTAAAGGCTGGTTGTACGATATCATGAAAGAGGATATTACGAGTGGTTTTGTTGGGCACCTGGATAAACTGGCTCCCATAATTTTGAAAAACAATGTATTCAAGAAAAGGAGAAAAAGTCTGACTGAAGATCCCGGAGCAGGAACACAGGAGCTGACTGGAGCAGCATGGGAAATTTCCATGTTGTGGTGGCCTGGCGAAACTCTTGGAAACTGGTGGGATGGTTATGTGCGTACTGCCTATCTGGTTGAGGATAAAGAAGCCATGATGCGAAGCGATGAAATCGTAGATGATCTGTTGTCTACACAAGACAAAGATGGATACATTGGTATCTATTCCCCCAAATTGAGATATAAGCATAAGGGGTCGAATGGAGAAATTTGGTCGCAAGCTGGAGTATTCCGTATGTTACTGGCCTACTACCAAATCACGAAAAAAGAAAAAGTGTTAGATGCCGTTGAAAAAGCAATGGCAGTGACTATGAAATACTATAACGAAGGAGCTAAAAGTCCGTTCGACCTGAGCGAAGAATGTTTTGGAGGGGTTAGTCATGGATTGATGTTGACAGATGCATGCGAAACCTTGTACAGACTCACCGGAAAACAAGAATACCAGGATTACGCGGTTTACCTTTACAAGGAATATTGTGCAAAACCATTGAACCGTTCGATGAATAACGTTCGTTACGAATACCTGATGGACAAGGATATCTTATTCGAAAGCCATTCGGTTCATACGTTTGAGCACTTACGAACACTGATCAATTCGTATTACGAGACCGGGTATCCGGAGTTGAAAGATGCTTATGAAACAGCCTTGAATAAGTTGAGTTATACCATTTTGCCAAGTGGAGCAGGTTTTGGAAACGAATGGCAGAACAGAGAAAAAGCAAAACCTGATTCAACAGGGGCTGAGTTCTGCGGTATGTTTGAGTTAAGAGGTTTTTATGCTTCTGCAGCCCAAAAAACAGGCGATGCCACTTTTGCCGACAAGGCCGAAAAGTTGACATTTAATGCCATGCAAGGTGCGCGTAATTATAATGGGACAGGTCTTGTTTACTGCAAAACTGATAACTGCTACAGATTAGACCGCAAAGCCCCACAACATGGTTTTCATGAAGAAGACCCAAGGTACAAATATTCACCAACACACGATGATGCAGCCGTTTGTTGTAATCCCAGCTACTCCAAAAGTTGGGGGTATTATGTTGGAGATATGTGGATGAAAGCCCATGATGGTATCGCAGCGGTGCTTTATGGACCATCTATACTGAATACACAGGTTAATGGTAATAAGGTTAGCATTGAGCAGGTGACCAACTATCCAATGTCGGATAAAATCGAATTTAAGGTATCGGTGAAAAATGATGCTAAGTTCGCATTGTATTTCCGTAAACCAGGTTGGGTGAAGCAAATGACTTTGGATGTTGAAGGAGGAGCTTTTGCCTTTGAAAATGGTTATTATAAAGTAACGAAAAAGTGGGCAGAGAACGAGACCGTCACCATTACTTTCGAAAATGAAATAAAGCCGGTTTTGTGGGAAAACAGAGAAGTATATTTCCAGCGAGGACCTATTGTTTATGCCTACAGTATTAAGCATAAAGAAGAAATCGTAAGAGATTATGATATTCCAAATTTTCATGATTACTTCTGTCTGCCAACGGATGAGTCATATAAAAACATCAGTTTTTCAATGAATTGGTTGGATGTAAATTTCGAATCAAATGTGAAGGGTGGATATGAAAACCCATGGTACAAGGATAATATGATTCTTAAAGTTAAAGATTCCAAAGGACAGGAGGTAAAGCTGATTCCTGTTGGTAATACAGTATTAAGAAGGGTGACCTTCCCGGTAAAAAAATAATCAAATCAAGTTGATATGAATGACCTTAATTTAAGAAGTGGATTAATCTGGATCATTGCGTTTTTAGCTGTGCAATTATCTGTTAGTGGTCAGACCCATAGCTACAATAAGTTTGAGAAGCTTACTATAACTCAAATAAAGCCAGGCGGTTGGATTCGGGAATTTTTGGAAAGGCAAAAAAAAGGCCTTACCGGTAATATTGAGGTTGCTGGATATCCCTATAACACATGCCTATGGGCTTGTGAAAAGATGAAGGGCTCTACTAAAGCGTGGTGGCCTTATGAGCAAACTGCATACTATTTGGATGGAGTACATCGTTTGGGGTGGCTGTTAAAAGATGAAAGTTTAATAAAAAAAGCCACTATTAATACCGACTATGTGGTGGAACATCTGAGACCCTCCGGGAGGTTTGGAACAGCACTGAATGATCGTTGGTGGCGCTGGCCTTATGCCAGCTTTAACCGGTTGTTTATGCTTCAGTACGAGATAAGGAAGGATGAAAAAATTGTTGAGGTGCTGGCCAATCATTACAAAACCTTTAAAGCAGAAAATTTTTGTGATGACCTGGAATTAGCTAATGTAGAACAGCTTTGTTGGTTGTATGAGAAAACAGGTGATGTTTTTTTTCTGAAAGTAGCCGAGAAAGCTTATGAGCTCTTTAAGTCAGATATAAACTATAGAAACCGTGCAGAAGGAGGCATTGCTAAAGATATTCAGTTTGCTTCGGAACGGACACCTGATAATCATGGGGTAGTTTATCTTGAGTTGGTAAAGATTCCTGCAATTTTGTATACGGTAACGGGGAATAAGGAATATTTAAAAGAGGCAGAACATGGGATCAGCAAGATGGAGAAACACCATATGTTGGTTTCAGGGTTACCCAGTACTACAGAGCACTTTAAAGGCGTTTCGGAATTAGCAGGCTATGAGATTTGCAACACAGCTGTTTTACCCTATACGTATGGTCATATTTTACGTGCAAATGGAGATGCTACTTTAGCTGATAAAATTGAGAAAGCAGTTTTTAATGCCGGTATTGGATCGGTAACAGAAGATTTTAAGGCACATCAATATTTTTCAAGCCCAAATCAAGTCTTAAGCACATCTACATCAAACCCTTATGGTCATCATCCTGCTAGGATGGCTTATATGCCGGGGCATGATGTTGAGTGCTGTACCGGCAATGTGAATAGGTTTATGCCTTACTATGTGGAGCAAATGTGGATGAGAAGTCCTCATAATGGTTTGGTTGCTTCTTTATTTGGGCCATCCCAGGTAAATGCTAAAGTAGGTTTTGGAAATAAACCTGTTACGATTTTTGAGGAAACAAATTATCCTTTCTCTGAAGAGATTACGTTCAAAATTAAAACGGAGGAACTAGTAAGGTTTCCATTCCATATCCGTATTCCGAAATGGTGTAACCAAGCAGAACTATTTATTAATGGCAAAAAGCAAAATAAAAAACTACAACCCGGTACATTTTGTGTACTAGATCGTGAATACTCTGATGGAGATATTGTGAGATTGTCCGTTCCAATGGAAATAAAAACAACTCAATGGCCGAATAATGGAATAGCGGTTGAAAGAGGACCAATTGTTTATAGTTTACCAATTAAACATAAAGCCAACACATTTGATAATGGTGGTAAATCAACTTCAGATTTTCCTGCCTGGGAGTATAACCCTGTATCTGAATGGAATTACGCCGCAGACTTTAAGGTTAGGGATATTGAGATCGTAGATCATGGAAATACGGGATATCCATGGTCTTTAAAAAGTTATCCTATTTCCTTGAAAGTGCCGGTAAAAAGAGTAAAGAACTGGAAAATTTCAAAAGTACACGATCATCACCTAAATAGAAGTGTTCCTAAAACACCTGAATTTCCTGAAAAATTAGAATTAGAGAAAAAAAAGGTAATGATTGAATTAATTCCATTTGGTTGTAGCCTCTTAAGGCTTACTATTTTTCCTGATGCAAACATTGAATAAAAGGATATTAACCACTTATACACTTAAATTATGAGAGCAAAAGTGAACATAGATATTGCTAACACTGAAAAATTAGTTGGCAAGGGAGTAAAAGACTCTAAAAAAACCATGAGCCAGCTAATCGGTGTTTTTAAGGATGAAGAAGCTTTTAAAGCAGCTGATCAAGATCAAGTTGTATACGAGGTTCAGGCTTATATGCCTGTAGAAGAAGGAAAAAAAGGCGGTCTATTTTGGGGTAACTCTATGGTTTATCCCGGAAAAGTTGGAACCGAGTATCATATGACAAGAGGGCATTTTCATTCAAACCTGGATACGGGAGAGTATTACTGGTGCTTGAAAGGGGAAGGTGCGCTTATCATGATGGATTTGGATCGTAATTGTTGGTACGAAGAAATGAAACCAGGCACCTTGCATTATATCCCGGGAAATGTATCTCACCGTGTGGCTAACACTGGTTATGAACCCTTATTTTTTAATGCATGTTGGCCTTCTGATGCTGGACATGACTATGCATCAATCGAAAAAGAAGGTTTTGCAGCGCGTTTGTTTGAAGTAGATGGAAAACCACAATTAATTAAAGAATAATGAGTTATTTGGTTGCTGATTTAGGAGGTACACGGATTAAGGCTGGTGTATTTCAAGAAAAAAAAATAATTGCCTCATCCATTTTGAATACTGATAACAAAGAATCGTTTAGTAAAGTAATCGAAAACCTTGATGGTGTTTTCGAGGAATTGATTACTTCGGTTAATTGCCAAAAATCTGAAATTAATGGATTAGGCTTGGCTTTACCGGGCATTGTCGATATAGACAGGAACCATGTATTGGCCATCAACGATAAATATAACGAATCAATCCACTTCAATTTCGATCGGTGGGCTAGGGATAAGTGGAATGCCGTATTAGCAACTGATAATGATGCAAGAGCTGCATTGGCCGGAATATGGCAATACGGTGTAGGGAAGGGGTACGATAACATTATAACCATGACATTGGGGACCGGTGTTGGTGGTGCTGCTTTAATTAACGGAAAGTTCCTTTATGGAAAGCACTATCAGGCTGGATGTTTGGGAGGCCATTCAACGGTTAATTTTGATAGTTTTAAGTGTAATTGTGGTAATATGGGATGTGTGGAAGCGTTAGGTTCAACCTGGAACTTAAATAATATTGTTCAGTCTCATCCAGATATAGCTCAAAGCTCATTAAATAACTATGATAATGTTGACTTTGCCGTATTGTTTGATGAATATAGAATGGGGGATACTGTAAGCAAAGAAGTGACTGAAAATGTGTTAAAAGCCTGGTCATCAGGTGCAGTTAATTTGATCCATGCATATGATCCGGAGTTATTGGTGTTAAGCGGGGGCGTGATGAAATCAGCAGATATTATTGTGCCTTTTATGCAAAATTGGATTAACAAGCATGCCTGGACACCATGGGGCAAAGTTCAAATTAAAATTTCGCAGGCGATTGATGATATTGCTTTATTAGGATTGGGATATTTGGTAGATACAAAAATTAAAAATAAGCGTAAGAATTAAACTTAAGAAAACATGGCAAACTATTTAAAGGGGCGAAAACCAAATTTCGATAAAACACCCTCCGTGGAAGTCAAAGGATACGAAGATGAGCTTATTACTGGTTGGGAAAATATCTGTAAACAAATTGCGGAGAGAGCGGATGGAAAGGAAAAATTCGTTATAGCAGTAGATACTTATTTGAATGTACATGATGAAGAAATAATATCTGCTTTGAAAGAAGACTTGCCTTATGATTTCTTTTATTTAGCTAAAGAGGCAATGAAAAGTGAAGAGGAAATAGATAAGATGACATACCCGGATGTAACCGACGATGATATTTTTGGGTATATGACTCGCCTGAATCTTGTTGATTTTTTTGAAGAATCAAAGTTACAGGCGCTTACATCCAAAGTGGACAGCAATGAAGGGGTTACTTTAGTCTATGGACCGGGTGCAACATTAGTTGCCTCAAATTATGATTTGCTGGTTTATGCCGATATGCCTCGCTGGGAAGGGCAATTAAGATTCAAAAGGGATGAAGTAAGCAATCTTGGAGTAAGTAATAAGATACTTAAAGGCTCTCTACAATATAAACGGGCTTATTTTGTTGATTGGAGGGTTTGCGACCGTCACAAGAAAAATCTTTTCGACAGGATGGATTTTGTGTTGGATACGGTTATTCCAAACCAGCCAAAAATGATTTCAGGAAAAGCCATGTTGGAAGGGTTGAAAGAAGCAGGGCAAAGACCTTTCAGGGTTGTTCCTTTTTTTGATCCTGGCCCATGGGGAGGACAGTGGATGAAGGAAATATGCGACTTGGATAAATCCCGGGAAAATTTTGCATGGTGTTTTGATTGTGTGCCTGAAGAAAATAGCTTGAATTTAAAATTTGGGAATCAACTTTTTGAAATCCCTTCAATTAATTTGGTTTTTCGACATCCGCATGAATTGCTTGGTGAACCTGTGCATGCGAGGTTCGGTGATGAGTTTCCTATTCGTTTCGATTTTCTCGATACCATGCAGGGAGGCAACCTGAGCTTACAGGTGCACCCGTTAACAGAATACATCCAAGAGCAGTTTGGCATGCATTATACCCAGGACGAAAGTTACTATTTACTTGATGCCAGCGAGGATGCTGTGGTTTATCTCGGGTTAAAAGAAGGAGTGGATCCTGAAGCAATGATTTCGGAATTACAACATGCTCAGGATACAGGAAATAAATTTGATGCAGACAAGCATGTTGGGATATGGCCTGTAGAAAAACACGATCATGTATTGATTCCAGCGGGGACGGTTCATTGTTCGGGAGCGAATAGTATGGTACTTGAGATTAGTGCAACACCTTATATATTTACTTTTAAGCTTTACGATTGGGGAAGAATGGGATTGGATGGAAAACCACGGCCCATTAATATTGAACATGGCAAAAATGTGATTCAGTGGAACAGGGCTGAATCCTGGTCTAAGGCAAACCTTATTGGACAGGTAGAAAGATTGGCAGAAGGAGATGGATGGGTTGAAGAGCGTACCGGACTTCATAACCGGGAATTTATTGAAACCCGCCGCCACTGGTTTACCGATTCAGTGTTACACAATACCAACGATGGAGTAAATGTTCTAAATTTAGTGGAGGGACATGAAGCCATTGTTGAAAGCCCAACCGGTGCATTTGAACCTTTTGTGGTTCATTATGCAGAGACATTTATAATACCAGCGGCAGTTGGAGAATATACCATTCGACCTTACGGGGAATCAAAAGGTCAAAGGTGTGGAACAATTAAGGCCTTTGTAAGAACAAAACCATAATTACTCAAACTATAAGTCAGATGAGAAATCATGATAGCGTTAAATCAATAATGACTTTCGACCCGGGACTTGATATATTGCCCAAAACTGAACGATTAGGATTTGAATATGGACCGGATACCTTCGGCCCTGAAGTAGAAAACCGTTTTCTAAAAGATATAAGGGCAAGTCTGAAAGACCCCCGGTGTGATGGACCTGAGGTTGTTTATAGCATTGCCATGGATGTTGGTAAAAAGAAGCATAAAGAGTTATTGCACAAGTTACATCTGCTTTATGGAGTTGTAACATATGCTGCAGGGAGATTGGGAAAAGAACCTATCCGAAGCCAGGGACATATTCACAGTATTTCGCCCTATACCAATATGTCCACCCCGGAAGTGTACGAAATTTGGCAAGGGAAAGCCATTATATATATGCAGGAAACTGCAAAGGATAATCCGGGAAGATGCTATGCTGTTGAGGCAGAACCGGGAGAAGTTGTAATTGTACCTCCAGGTTGGGCACATGCAACGATTAGTGCAGACCCTGATCAACCTCTTACATTTGGTGCATGGTGCATCAGAGAGTATAGTTTTGATTATGATGAGGTCAGAGAGCATAAAGGCTTGGCCTGGTTCCCCGTTTTGGATGAAAAAGGGAATATGACCTGGCAAAGAAATGAAAATTATGAGTATTCTGATTTGATTGAAAAAAAACCCGGGAAATATGAAAATCTGGGGATTGAAAAAGGCAAGTCGATTTATCAGCTTTTTGAGGAAGATTCTGATAGGTTTCTGTATGTCCCTAAACCGGAATTAAAAAAAGAAGTATGGGAATGCTTTGTTCCTTAATTAAGTTTTAAACAGAAAAAATGAAAAACAAAAGATATCTATACTGGATAACATTTGTAGCCATTCAGGGCGGATTAATTTTTGGTTTGAACATGGCTGGTATTTCCGGAGCTGTACCTCTAATAAAAGAATACTTTTCTTTAAGCGATGTAAGTCTTGGTATCGCCGTTAGCTCAATTATGGCTGGTTGCTTAATTGGAGCCATGATAATAGGCGGGTTAAGTGATAAATGGGGACGAAAACCAATGATGATTTTATCTGCAGTTTTGTTTATGATTTCAGCCGCTGGTTGCGCTTTGACAGAATCGTTGTGGCTATTCATAGTTTGCAGAATCACAGCAGGTATTGGGGTTGGATCAGTGTCTGTATTATCTCCTACTTACATTGCAGAAACTGCTCCTGCCAAAAAGAGAGGAACTTTGGTTACACTAAACCAATTTGCCATTGTAATCGGTATTTTGCTGGCTTATGTATTTGACTATGCTTTAATTAATTTTAGTGAAGCCTGGAGATATATGATGGCGGTTCCTTTTGTTTTTGGAATAATGTTTCTTGTCTCTCTATTGTTTTCTTTTCCGGAAAGTCCTCGTTGGTTGGTGAAAACCGGAAAGTTGAAGCAAGCACAGTTGATTTTGGAAAAAATTGGAGGTAATATCTATGCAGAACAAGAATTAAAGAACATAAAAGAGGGTACATTAGATACAACTGGAAAAAAGGTTAAGATTAACGAACTCTTCAAGGGAAAGTTGGCAAAGGTTGTTTTTTTGGGAAGCATGTTAGCCTTTTTTGCTCAAATTACCGGAATAAATGCTGTGCTTAATTATGCCCCTACCATTTTTAGCCAATCCGGTTTGGCAAGTGAGCAGGCAATGATGCAATCGATTTATGTTGGAATAGTCAATTTTTTGGCAACTATTTTCGCATTATGGCTGGTAGATCGAAAAGGACGTAAGGTATTATTAACCTGGGGTACCGGAGGTATGACCATTTCACTGGCCTATATGGTGTATGCCTTTCTTGGTGGAGATTCAGGGAATATTGGAATATTAATATCACTGTTAGCATACTGTGCATTCTATGCTACCTCACTTGCACCTGTATTGTGGGTCGTGACCTCCGAGATTTATCCTAATAGAATAAGAGGGATGGCCATGTCCTTTTCAACAGCATTAACTTGGCTTTTTTCGTTTGTTAGTGTGCAATTTTTCCCGCTTATAATTAATGAGTTTGGAGGGGCTTTTGCTTTTGGTTTCTTTGGTTTCTTTAGCCTCTTTGCATTCTTTTTTATATGGAAATATATTCCTGAAACCAAAGGAAAATCACTTGAACAGATTGAAAAGGAATTAGATTTAATATAAGAAATGGAGGAGTTTGACAGTTTTATTTTTGATTTGGATGGTACGCTATGGGATTCTGTGGATGTTTACATAAAGGGATGGAATAATATTTTTTTGAGAGAAAATATTCCTATAAGGTTCGACCGAAGATATTTTGAGAGAATGGTTGGATGGAATCCGTCAGATTTCTTAAGGGCGGTTCTTCCTGATTATTCGCAACAATATCGAGAAAGACTATATTGTGAGGCAAGTGAGGAGCAGTTGCGCTTGTATGATACATCCAAAGCCTTTATTTATCCTGGTGTAATTGAAGGTCTGAAATTACTGAATAGATCATACAGATTGTTTATTGTAAGTAATTGTTCTAAAGGTATTATTGAGAAGTTTTTTCAGCAAACTAATACCGGATATTGTTTTACCGGGAATATTTCTCATGGAGACAATGGATTGTCAAAAAGTGAAAATATTAAATATATCGTGAATAAACATAACTTGAAAAAAACAGTGTATGTTGGAGATACAGTTTCAGATAAAACGCAAAGTGAATTAGCAAATGTTGATTTTATTTGGGTTTCTTATGGTTTCGGTTTTGTTCAGGATTATGAGAAAATGGTGAATTGCTTTAGTGAATTAGTTTCTTTATGTCAAATTCGATCTTAGGTTTGGTTAAAGTGCATGAAGAATGGGATCTTTTATTTCTTTTCAAATGCCTCCTCAGAAAATTCTGAGGGCATTTGAAAAGAAAAATTGTTATTAATTGGAAAGCTTCCAGATGGGTAATTCCACTATTCCAAGATCAATTCAAAAGTATGTATTCATTGCAAATTCCATTTCGAACTCAGGATGATTAGCCAGTTCAACCAATTCAGCTTTGTGGATAATGGTTTTAGCATGGGTCATAAATTGATCAGAAAGGACATGCAGCATGGCACCGGTTCCTGAGGTGTTGCCTACCGTGATAATTTTATTCTCTATTTCTTCAGGTAACAGGCCTATGGTTACAGCACTTTTCGGGTTCATATAATTGCCGAATCCACCCGCCAGGTAAACTGCATCAAGATCGTGGCAATCAAGACCAGCTTCCTGCATTAATATTTTTATACCAGTGAATATGGCACTTTTTGCCAATTGTACTTCTCTTACATCCTGGGGTGTAATAACAACTTCTTCATTGTTCCCTGATGCCTGTTTGGTTGCTACCATGAAGTTTTCATTTAATTCGCCATCAGCTCCTATAATGCCTTTTTTAAGCATATAAGCCACCGCATCCAACAAACCGGAGCCACAAATACCGATTGGTTTATCATCAGAAATTGTTTTATAGCCGTCATCGTTAAAAACCGCAATGGCACCATCAAAAGCACCCATGCCACAATGAATATTAGCGCCTTCAAAAGCCGGGCCGGCAGCAGCGGCACAGCAAAAAATTTTGTTGTTGGTAACGATGGCCATCTCACCATTTGTGCCGATATCAATAAAAAGATATTTTTTAATTGCTTCAGGTGGATTTAGCGAAGCCAAACCGGCAATAATATCAGCTCCTATATATGCTGAAAGAGAAGGGAGTAAGCATATTGGGGCATTTGCATTAGCTTTAATATCTAATTCATCGACCGTTAATTGTTTTTCATCTGTGAATACAGCCTTAAAAGGAACCAGGGCAATAGAACTTGGATTAACACCAGTTAGGAGGTGAAGCATTGTAGTATTGGCGCTTATGGATACTTTTACAATATCATTGATGGATCGGTTTTCTTGCGTTACAAATTTATCAATCTGTTGATTGATTGCATTGAGTATGGCTTTCTGAAGCGTGCTGATGTTTTCCTCATTATTGCAATAGTAAATTCTACTAATAACATCGGCACCGTATTTTGTTTGCGGATTACTTACACCAATACTTTTAATAAGCTCCCCGGTAATTAGGTTCACCCAATAAAAAACTACACTGGTTGTTCCTATGTCAATTCCTAAACCAATTGACATATCAGTCACCTTGGTAAGAAGGTTTTGTTCTGGTTTAAGATGTAATGAGTGCAGATACTGGTGCGTGAGTATCTGTGATTCCCGTTGATTGGGCAATACGACTTCAATATTGGAATTTGGATAATAGGTACAGGAACTGACAAGGCCGATATTACGAAGCTTTACTTTACATTTTCCACAGCTGCCATTACCACCGCAGGGCGCTGATATAGTAACGTTTTGATCATGTAATATTTTTAGCAAACTCAGACCTTCCTTAAAATAGGATTCTTTAATCTGTCCGTTGTCGTGAAGACGTAATATGGCCATTATTTTCTGATTAATTTTTACGTTCAAGGGTATTTCGATAGATACAGTTGATACTGTTACATAAGTGACAAACGTGCTTATGAAAGGTTACTTCTTGGCCTGCTCCAATAATGCCACTAACTGTTTTTGCCGGTTGCATTAAGCAGGATTCGGTTAGTGTAACATTGCAAAAATCATTAGGAAAGAAAGAAAAGAGCAATTGTTGATCAATAACGTTCCATTCGCAATAGCCGGGACTGTATCGGTTGGTTATTTTTAAACCTTTTTCATATAATCGATTTTTGATGATGTTTTGCATTTTATCCATCGCCTGCTCAACGATGACTGAACCTAATACATCAAGAAGGTAAGCTTCAAGTAAATGACCTTCATTATTAAGTTGTCTGGCCCTTTCTGACACTTCTTTACCGGCAGTACAAATAAATATTGCCGCATGATTCATCTTCCTTAAAAAATGTGTTACTTCTTTACCTGCTTTGAATATGTGGTTATTAATATGTATCTCATCAGATATTATTTGTCCCGGCTGAATAATATAACCTCCTTCAATCTTTGTATTATTATTGAGAAGATCCAGCTCATAAAGAAGAAAGTCATCATAGGAAGGCATCTCGTCTCCAATGCGCGCCATTTTTTCAATATCACTTGTAGCGATATCCAAATCACTAATATTAAACCTGAAATGTTCCGGCTTAACTGATTTCATTTTAATTAAGGATTTTAATATGTTCTCTATATCTTTTTCTTAATTCAACAATTGTTAAATCATGGCCGAAGGCAATTAATTCGGACGGACCTGTATAATCGGTAATAACTTTGATTTCATAATTATCAAAAACGCTGTGAACAGATACGATTTTCCCATCCGCTAGATTAATAAACCCTTTAATGCGTGGACATTTTAATTGTAACTCACCGATGAAATTTAACAGTTGAGGTTCTTTCATCTTATCATGTGTTCGCAGAACACAAGCTTTTATGTCTGGTAGTCCTTCCGATATTTTACCCAGGTGTTTTTGAGCTGCTAATCCTTTTGATAATTCTGGCAGTGTTAATTGCTCCCAGTTTACCCGAGCAAACTGAGACTGAAGTATTTCACCGTAGGGATTTAGGCCACGTACAGAGTCTTCGATATCATTAAGCTTACCACTAAATATATCCATCTTGTTTAGAATAATCTTGTCGGCTACCATAATCTGGTGCTTAAAACGAACCAGAGTTTTTAATCCCTTAAAATAATTAGGTGCATCCACTAAACAGATGCTTTTATCTAAGGTCACCAGTTTATTTAATTCCTTGATTTGAAGTAGTTCAATAATACTAATTGGGTCAGCCAGACCGGAGGCTTCAAGAAAGATGATTTCCGGTTGATAATCGTGAATTAGTTTCTGCATTTGCTGAACAAAATTATTAAGCTGACAAACGCAAAAAACAGATCCGTTATTAATTTCGACTAATTTAAAATCGCTATGGTTTTGCTTTAATTCTTTTCCGTCGATACCTGTTGGCGCAAATTCATTCTGTATAATGGCAATGCGCTTTGTTTTAGATAATTCATTTAATAGGTTTTTCAGCAAAGTAGTTTTGCCACTTCCTAAAAATCCGGTGATAAGATTAAATAAAACCATTTTATCATTCACATTAGCTATACGAAGATGAAGGTTTCATAATGACGAAACCTTCATCAGACTGTTTATGTATTGACAAACCAGTGATTTGTAAGCTAGTTTTTGTTTTTCAGATAATGATCAATTTTAGCCTTGATATCATTGATTGGTGGTATCTGTGAGATAAACTCCACGTTACCATCTATTACAATTGTTGGAATATTTTTAACACCTAAGGTTGCCATCATCTGAACACCTTTTTTTTCTTTGATGCTGTGCTCTTTATAAATAACCTGCTCACCATAAGATTCTGATGCTCGTTCCAATGCCTTAACCATGTATTGGCATGGTGCGCACGACGATGAATCTAAGGTAATGACATCAATGATGACTTTCTTATTGTTCCAATGATTCGTCAGATCCAATAATTCAATATTGTCGGTAGTGGCTTCCGAAGCTCTTAATTCACCCTGAAGTACCTCGTTATGGATGAGTTCGGATATGGCTATTAAATTTTCCTGAGGTGTTTCCATGGCCAAGTCGCATCCTGGTGCAAGTATAAAGCCTTTCTTACCACCAATATCCATACATTCAAGGGCATCTCTGCGCGATGCTTCTTCATCACCCATTAATAATACCACAGTCAGCTTAATATTTCCACCGAACGAAACATTATGCTTTAATGCCATATCACGAACAAAGTCTAAAGGAATATTCTCGTCGATGGAGATATTGTCAGGATTGGTTTGGCACATGACTTCAATATTTTGCTGGGCGTTGCCACATACAAAGAATGAGCTTAATGCGTTTGCTTCTCGAATAAAATCATTGATCTCTTTTACATGAGGCGAAACGAATGTTTCAAAACTCATCGGGTCAATCTGGCTGGTCATCGGATCAACAATAGCAATCACATCAGCCCCGGCTTCAATGTAATTACTTGCCATCATCTTGGCTACATCAGTTGTAAAACGCATTAACTTATTGGTGGCATCCGGATCCATCATCATCTGCATAAAAATATCGGTACCCAACAGGTGAAGGGCTAATGTAAAAGGACCGGTGATTAATCCATAAAGTGCCATTTCAGGATGTTGTTCCCTTAATTGTCTGGTTGCTTCCATCACCATTGGAATGCGTCCTTTGCAAGGGCATGGTACTTGCAGGTCATCAACAGTTAATCCTTCTGTTAGTGGATGAGAAATAACAGCAGGCGGATTGTCATCTGCCCAAGCCAGTTTACAGCCCAATGCTTCGGCCTCTATCTGCAGGTCAAATGCAACAGGAATACCATCGGGCTTGTATAATTCTATGGCCTTATTAACACCTTCTACTATTTTTCCAGTTGATTGTAGAAATTCAGTGGCTGTGAGCCCAAGGAGACTACCGGCATGCGCACCAACGAATGGCACCCATGGTATGCGCTCGACTTTCTCGAGCTTCATTGCTTTTTTTATTAATTCTAAACCTTTCATAAAAGTTACTCGTTAGTTGATAAATACTGATTATTATGGGCTTACAAAGATTGACAGGTTTATGATGCCAGAGTATTTAAAAATTCCACCACTCCCTGAGGGTCCGGATTATAGCTATCTGCTCCGATTTTGTCACAGAAATCCTGGTTAACGGGAGCACCACCTATACATACTTTTCTGTCTGCGTTCCTTTCTTTAACTGATTTCACTATTTTTTCCATGTTAGCCATGGTGGTTGTTAAAAGTGCAGATAGGCCAATTACACTATTAGGATATTTCTCAGCCGTTTCGATAAACTTTTCAGCTTTTACATCGGTTCCCAAATCAATAACTTCGTAGCCGTTACCTTCTACCATCATTGCCACCAGGTTTTTACCAATATCATGCAGGTCACCCTCAACAGTTCCGATAATAAACGTTCCTTTACGCCCGGCCGCCCCGGTAGCAAAGAATGGTTTTAAATGTAACATTGCAGCACTCATAGCTTTAGCACTCATTAAAACCTGAGGTACAAATACTTTATTTTCACGGAATTTGACACCTACTCTTTCCATGCCTGGCATCAATCCGTTTGAGAGAATTTCCCCCGGAGCTATGCCTTTCTCAATGGCTTGTTGGGTTAATTCATCAGCACCGTCTTCGCCTTTCATGTCAGGAGGGAAAGGAGCGGCTTTGTTTATCTTACCAAATTCAATACATGTGGCAATCTTTTCTAATAAATTTTCCATGGTTTCAGTAAATAAATGAGTTAATAATGCGCTTGTTTTTTCTGAAATTATACAGCAAAGATTTGAAAATCAATATTCTTATTCAATCAGAATATTGTCTGATATATATGTTATCTTATCATTGGATTATCCTGATGCACATTTAAAAGCAGAATATTCTTAATTATTAGATGAAACTTTATCTGATAACATTTCTTTCTCGATCTCCTCTAAAGACTTACCTTTTGTTTCAGGAATATATTTGAGTACAAAGAGAAGTGATAGCAAACTAAATGCGCCGAAAAATCCGAAAGTAAGGTGTCCTCCTAATTGATTCAGCATGTATGGGAAGAACTGAACAGTTAGGATGGTAAAAATCCAACTGACAGCCGTTGCGAACGACATGGCAATACCACGATATAAATTAGGAAACAATTCAGAGTTCACTACCCACATAACAGGTGCCATTGAGGCAGAATAAAAGGCCACATAACCTAAAATTGAAATCAGTATGCCTAGTGATTTATTATTGGGAAACATAAAGGAATAAGTCAGATAGGCTAAGCCTAATGTCATTCCTACTGAGCCGAATAATAATAATACTTTACGTCCCTTTAAATCAATAAGCCAAATAGCTATAAAAGTAGATGCCAAACATATAATACCAATAAAAATTGATTGAATCAAGGCAGAGCCGCCACCAAATCCAATTTTTTGAAATATGGTAGGGGCGTAGTTAATAACCGCATTGATCCCCGTTATCTGTGAAAAAATGGCTAAGAACGTACCGATAACAAGGACTTTAAAAATCCGTCCATTAAATAAATCACTCAACTTAGCTGAATTGGTTTCGTTTTGATTGGTTGAATCTTTCATGCTTTTTAACTCGCTTTCGGCGTAATCACTTCCAAAAATGTTCGATAGAATCTTTTTAGCTTTCTCCTCCTTATTATTATTGAATAGCCAACGCGGACTTTCAGGGAATGAACTCAACAAGAAAGTAAGGAAAAAAAGGCCGAAGACGGCTGGTATCCCCATCATTAAGCGCCATTGATAATTGAAATCCAATAAAAAATAATCAAAAACATAGGCTAATAAGATACCTGTTACGATAGCAAATTGCTGCATCGACACCAGTGTTCCTCTTTTATCGGCCGGTGCAATTTCTGAGATATAAGTGGGACATAAAACAGAAACGGCTCCTACCGCTAATCCGGAAATAATTCTGGATGTGATAAAGACGATTGTAGATTGCGACAAGGCACAGCCCAGTGCAGATACAATAAAGAGGATGGCGGCTACGATCAATGCCTTTTTTCTTCCATATTTATCGCTAAAACCACCGGCAAACCAACTTCCTATTAAGCATCCTAACATGATGGAACTGACCGTAAAGCCAAGGCTTAAGTCACTTAATGCAAATTGCTCTTTTAAAAAGGAAATTGCCCCGGAAATACCAGCCATATTTAGGCCAAATAGGAATCCACCATTAATGGCAACAAAGGTTACCCAGTATATATAATTAGATGTTTTTGAACTGTTCATTTTTAGTGCTTTTAGTTACTAAGAAGCTATAAGGTTTAAGTATTAACTTTTTATTTTTAAGGGTAGCGCCCTCGTTAATCAACTGTTTGCCATTTAATTGCATTTCAATCGTGATTTCCTTATTTGATAAATTGAGGACAATTGTAACTTCATTGTTCTCATAGATTCTTGAATAGGCTAATATCTCAAAAGGTACTGATTCAATTGGGGTGAAATCTCCAAACATCAAAGAAGGATTGGATTTACGTATATTGATTAAGCTCTTATAAAGGTGCCACAATGAATTGGGATCACTCATCTGATTAGATAATGAAATCTGCTTTGCCACACCATTGACATATATTGAGTTATCCCACCATTCTCCCGTGTTCTCATAAAAGGCAGCCATCCCATCTGCATGAGGATTGGCACTCCAGGGAAAAGCTTCACGAACAGGAATGTGATTAGCATCTGAATTCCAAATACCTGTTGTACCTGACATGCCTAATTCCTGACCATAATAGATGGAAGGAACCCCAGGTAAGAGAAGGTTTAATACAGCACCTATTCTGATTTGTTTGTTGTTATTGTTGACAACACTTGCCCAGCGATTGGTATCATGATTTTCTAAGAAGTTAATACTATAGGTGTCATCACTAAATCGTTGCATGGTTGCCTGTACTTCTTTGATGATTCTGTAGGGATTCATATTTACTCCCTCCTTATCAGGATCCGTGTACATGTCGTGAACGCCTTTGCTACCGGCAAGCGCAAAACGTAATGGAAAGCTAAAAGACGCGTCGGCACCACTTTCCTTTATCATTTTATCTCCATAATGATTCCAATTGGATTGTTCGCCTAAAACAAACAAGTCAGGATTGATATTTTTACAATGTTTAAAAATAGGATTCCAGAACTCTGAATACATATTTACAAACAAGCCTTTGTAATCCAGATCATCCATAATATGATCAATCCTGAAGCCGTCTACACCATCATCAAATTTTCCATCTTTATTAGGATCGACCCAGAAGGCATAAAAGTCTTTCATCCATAGTTTAACCTTTGTATTATTAAGGTCTAAAAACACAATGTTGCGTTTTTTACCTGGCCAAAGGTTAAAATCGAATAATTCCGATTTGGTCGGCATGAAAATTTGCTCAGGATATTGATGAGCACTGTCTGAGTAATAAATAAAATCAGCATATTGAGATTGCGGATTTCGATAAGAATCATCGAACCAGATATGACCACTTTGTGCATACTGGGTTTCCATATCCATCAAAAATTTCATGTCTTTTTCATGTACTGCCTTGACAAAAGCAATATATTCTTCCATCGTACCATATTCCGGATCAATTTTCGCATAATCAGTTGGAAAGTAATTATGGTAGAAATCAGATTCATAAAGCGGCGTAAATAAAATAGTAGTTACTCCTAACTCCTTCAGGTAATCCAGCTTCTGAATAAAACCATTCAGGTCACCATATTTATCTCCATTTGAATCATAGAAGCTGCGTTGGAAAACATGATAGATGATTTCATCGTGCCATCCTTTATTATCCTTTTTATTCTGGCTTTGCACCATGTTGGTGAAGCAAAAAGAGAATATCGCAACGCATATAAATAAAAACCTTAACATAGCTGATATTTTTTGGTTATGATTTAGTTGCCATACTCATGGCTTTTAAGTTCTCATATGGCGTTAAAGCTGAAATCTCACATCCACCAGACAGGATCACGCGTTCGTTTCTATATGTTTCAACGATATCCTTGCTTAACTGGAAGACTTCATCCTGAGTCTTGCTCATGATAATGGTAGGATCAAGGTTTCCGCACAGAATAACTTTCTCGCCCAGTATTTCTCGCGCATGTGCCATATCAACTTGCCAGTCCAAATCAAGTATGTCCAGATTGTGTTCGGTATACTGAGGTAATAAGTGACTGGTATCGCCACAGATATGTAATTTTACTTTTCCTCCCAACTCATGGATGTAAGATATCAATTCTTTATGTCGTTCCTTTACATAGGTTTCATAAGTCATAGCGTCAATTTGTGAACATACGGCATCACCAATACCAATAATATGACAGCCTGAATCAATTTGGACTTTTGCAAAATCTTTTGCTGTGTCAAGGCATTTATCCATCAATAGGTTGGCAAAATCAGGATCCATCATCAGGTTCATGAGCATCTTATCCATGCCCGCTAAATCGCATGCTTCAGCTAATGGGCCTTCTACCCAACCGATAATAGGAACATTCCCCTGTGTTTTTTTAGAGAGTAATTCTGCGGCTTTGATTCTATCCAACGTTCTTTCAGTTTTAGTAACATCTGGATTTCTAAGATTTTTAATGTCGTTAATAGATGTTACAATGTGATCTTCACATCTGGGAACACCGTCTTTGATAAATTTAACCTTTGCTCCAAAAGCACTTGTTTCACGGTAGGGGTCGGAAATTAATCCAAGCATATCGGTATCAAAGTCTTCGAAGCATCGGTAATTGGCTTCTGCTAATACTTTATAATCAGCAGCGAATTCGCCATAGTTACTACCTATATATTCGGCCGCAAATTGCATTAAAATAGGCCGGAATATAACTTTATCAGATGATTTTCCTTCATTAACCAACTGGTTGAATATTTCTAATTTTGTCATATTATGAGATTTTTGAAATGAATTAATTAGCTTTTTACAAAGGAATTAATGAAAACTGTTTAATGCTACCTTGGTATTGACGATAAGTTGTACTTGATTGAATTTTATTGTATTTTTAGGATAGATAAATTCACTAAAGTATTTGTGTTTATTAAGGCTGAATGTCCAAAATCTTTTATATGAAACCTTCTTACGAAAAGATAGACAAGAATAAAAATTCATCATTTAAGGTTATCGAGCACAAAAACCAACAAGAATACAGACCCTATCACTTTCATCCGGAGTTTGAGATTGTTATTATTACACGGGGGGAGGGTAAAAGATTTGTTGGAGACCATATCGGTTTTTTTAAGAAAAATGATTTGGTATTGGTCGGCGAGAACCTTCCCCACTGCTGGATACAAAACAATGAGATTGATGCAGTAGTGATTCAGTTTAGTAAGGAACTTTTTTTTGATCGTATTGGAGATTTGGTTGAGTTTAAGGAAGTCACAAGACTGTTGTCACAAGCAGATAATGGAGTCTTTTTTGGAGAGTTATCTGATTCCTTAAAAAAGAAGCTTAAAAAAATATTAGAGCTGGAAGGCTTCGAAAGATTTATTTGTCTTCTGCAAATCTTAAACGATTTAGCTCATTCTTCCAAATTTGAGGTTTTATCATCGTTTAGTTTTAAAAACCAGCAATTGCTAAAACGTCGCATTGATAAGGTTCTAAACTATATTTATCAAAATATGAGTAATGAACTGGACGTAAATGTTGCTGCAGAGATTTTAAATATGAATGTTTCTGCTTTTTGCCATTATTTCAAAAAGAGCACTAATCGCACTTTCTCCAGTTTTGTAAATCAAATACGTATCGGATATGCTGGCAAACTGCTTATTGAAACAGATAAAAACGTATCGGAAATTGCCTTTGAAAGTGGATATAATAGTCTTTCTAATTTTAATAAAAGGTTCCGGGAATTAAAAGGGATTTCTCCAAATGAATACCGAAAAAAGTACGTGATCTAGTTTCATCTTTCACGACTAGTTAAACGTGAAATTTTAATGACACTTAAGCATGTCCATGGTTTCAAATTAGGTTTTACATTATGAATGTTGGATGCTTCTGATATAGGTTTTCAATGGAGTACCTGAAATTCGCAATATGAAGGTTGATTGCGCATTGCTTGTGTTGTTTCTTTGATGATGTAAAATTGATTTTGAAATAAAGTTTATTTACTATAAAGTTGTGGTACATTAAGAAACTTCAGAAAATGGGAAAAAAACTATTACTACTGTTTATTTTTATTTGTTCAATAACAGTATATAGCCATGAATCAAGGGCGCAGATTCTACCTCCACAAAATTCATTTGTCAATCCAATTATTCCCGGAGGTTTTCCGGATCCATCTATCTGCAAAGTTGATGATACTTTCTATATCGTGAATTCTTCTTTTGAATATTTCCCAGGACTGCCTATTCATAAAAGTAAAGACCTTATTAATTGGGAGCTTATAGGTTACGGTTTGCATAGAGAAGAGCAATGCACAAATGAAGTGAACCTTGTAGATGTGCAGTCCAACGGTGGAATTCATGCGCCAACAATCCGGTATAGTAATGGCAGGTTTTACATTATCACTACTAATGTTTATTATAATGAAGCTGATCAAACAACCCATTTTGTTAATTTTATTATCACTGCTGAGAACCCGGAAGGTCCCTGGTCAGACCCTCATGTTTTGAAGGGTGCACCTGGTATAGACCCGGATATTATTTTTGATGATGATGGTAGAGTTTGGTATGTAGGCACTCATTCACCGGAAAATCCAAACTTTGAAGGAGAGGGGGAGATTTGGTTGCAGGAAATCGATATGGATAACTGGGAATTAACCGGCCCAAGACATTACTTGTGGCGGGGTGCTTGTGGCGGAGTATGGGTAGAGGGACCGCATATGTATAAAAGAGATAATCGTTACTATCTGATGGTGGCTGAAGGTGGAACAAGTTTTAATCATGCAGTGATGATTGCTGTAAGCGATTCAATAACAGGTCCGTTTCTATCCAATGAAAGAAATCCCATCCTTACATCAAGACATCTTTCGTATGACAATTGGGTTCACAGTACAGGGCATGCCGATTTAATTGAGCTAAATGATGGCCGATGGTATATGGTTGCTTTAGGCATTAGAGGAGATGAAGATCGAGCTTCGAATATGGGGCGAGAAACACATCTTGTTTCTGTTCAATGGGAAAAAGAACCGTTTCCCTGGAAAGAAACTCAATACGAGTGGCCTGTTGCTGCACCTCAGACCGGCAGAGTAGAGCGCTTTAATCCTGTACCATTTGATGCTACATTTCAAAAAAGAAATCCCGGTTTCATTGATAATTTCGGTTATGAGAAATTAAAACTTGCCTGGAATTTCAGAAGAGTTCCAACCTCCAACATGTATTCTCTAAGTGACAATAAGGGGCATCTTAGATTATACACCCATCCGAATGTAATAAAAGAACGTGGAAGAGCAAGTTTAATGGGCTTTAGGCAAACAGAAAGTGATTTCGAATACCAGGCAAAAATGAATTTCCATCCCAAATCCAATAACTCTGAAGCAGGAATATGCCTCTTTCAAAAAGATGATAATTATTTCACCTTGACCGTAGTTAAGGAGAATAATAAATACATGCTTCAGCTTAAACTTGCTGAGCCAAATTCTAAACCCCGGATACTTAAAAAACAAGAGATTCCAAACTATAGTAAAGAAATTACTTTTATGGTTAAATCTGAAAACCACAGCTATCTTTTTTATTACTCATTGAATGGGGCTGAATTCAACCTTATTGAGCAAACTAAAGCGAATTACATTTTGAGCAAAAAATACACAGGAGCTTACCTGGGAGTATATGCCACCAGTAATGGTGCAAACTCACAAGATTATGCTGATTTTGATTGGGTGAATTATAAGGGATTTGCAAGATTTTAGTCAATTTCCTGCAGATAGATAAAAATAAGCCGTGTTATTACGACGGCGGCTTGGTATTACTAACCAAAAGATGAACTTATGTGGAAACGAATTTCAAACATGAAATCAGGAAGATTAATGACTTTAAACCCTGTTATTGGGATACTGATAATATTTTTATTGGCATTAAATTCCCGGGCAGTCTATGCCCAAAATAATAAACAGCCCAATGTGCTATTTATAATCTCGGACCAATGGTCACCAAAAATATCTGATGGCTCTGGTAATTATTCCACCGGGATAAGAACACCAAATATCGATAAACTGGCAGAACAGGGCATGCGTTTTACTAAAAGCTATTGTAACTTTCCACTATGTACCCCTGCGAGGGCCTCGATATATACAGGATTGTATCCTCACAATCATGGAATGATCGATAACGAGGAAATTTTCAAAATATTTTTAGATAAATATCCAAACCGGCACGATATTTCAACTATGGGTGAAGTTTTTAAAAAGGCCGGATACGAAACCGCATATATAGGTAAAGAACATGCCGGTGATTATGCTTATCGTGGGATTGATCATTACGGCAGCTACAAAATGTCTGCCGGTGGTATGCTTGGCGAAGGGTCGGGTTACGACCCTGTTTTTACTACCGATGCCATTAATTTCATAAAAAGGGAGCACAACAAACCCTTTTTTATGACCCTGTCGTTGATTAATCCACACGATATTTGTAAAGTTTTGGGGGGAAAGGTTAAAGGAGCCACTTTTGCTGATGCTTTGTTTTTTTGCCGAACCGATGATGAACTATACCTGCGCTATCAGGAACGACCAGATGTTCCCGAAAACTTCGACAAGCCGTTTATTCCGGGTATGATTAATGAAAATAGCTATATGTTTGAAGACCTTGGTGATTGGGACGAAAACGAATGGCGTAGATACATCTCGACATATTGCCTTTTGGTTGAAAATACGGACAGATTGATTGGTTATGTAATTGATGCCCTTGAGGATGCCGGTTTAACTGAGAATACGATTGTTGTTTTTACATCCGATCATGGAGAAATGATGGGAGGACATCAATTAATTTCCAAGAATATTCTGTACGAAGAATCCGTTCGTACTCCATTCATTTTGAGGTACCCTGAAAAAGTTAAGGCCGGATCAGTTGATGATAAAACAATATTTGGCAGCATAGATATAATGCCAACTTTACTTGATTTGTGTGACGTATCGGTTCCGGAAAATATGGATGGGAAAAGTTTCAAATCGAGATGTTTAGGCGGAACTGATGGTGAATTTGAATACCTGTTTTCTCAAATCCACGAAGGCCGTATGCTAAGATTTGGCGATTTTAAATATGTAAGAAGTATATACAAAGTTGAACAATTTGATGTGCTTATTGATCTGAAAAATGATCCGAAAGAAACCCAAAATGTATTTATGAAACCAGGGTATGAAGCAACTTCAAAATTTGCCAGTAAGAAATTAGACAAATGGTTATCTGTTGAAAAACTGGAAGTTACCACCAGTCGGGATTTTATGAATTTGCCAATTAAGAATAAATAATAAATGAACAAATTATGAAGCAAATAGTATTATCACTTATGACACTACTAGTTATTACCAGTTGTCAATCAAAAAAGAGTTCACAAGGAGAGAGTTTTCTCGGACAAGTAAACCAGATGGCAGAAATTGAAGATGATAGCGACCTGCTCACTTTCTTCGATAAACCTGATGCTCCCCTCAAACAAAAATTTGAGAATTTACCTGTTGGCAACAATCGCCCCACCGGCTGGATGCTGGATATGATGAATAACGATCTTGAAAGCGGAATGGTTGGTGCTCTTGATGATTTGTATCCGGGAATTAAAAAGGACGATATTTTTAATACTAATCGACGTGGAGGTATGGAAGATATTCCTGAAATGGGTGACCTGGTCTTAACCGGCGATGCATGGGAGAAGTCAATCATGTGGTGGAATTCCGAAACCGCAGGAAACTGGTGGGATGGTTTTGTTCGTCATGCCTTTTTAACCAACAATGAAAAGGCTATTGAACAGAGTCATAAAATTGTTGAAAACCTGTTGGCATCGCAGGATGAAGATGGCTATATCGGTATTTACAAAGAAAATCTACGGTACCAGCACGAAGGAGCTAATGGCGAATTATGGGCGCAGACAACAGCGTTCAGGACAATGCTGGCTTATTATGAATTTACAGGTAAAAAAGAAGTACTCGATGCTGTTGAAAAAGCAATGGCAGTTACCATTGAACGGTATGGTCCGGAGGGCAGAAACCCATTCTACCTGAAAACAGCTTTTGGAGGTGCAACACATGGATTGATGTTGACGGATGTTTGTGAGACACTTCATCGGCTAACAAAAAACGCCAAATACCTGGATTATTCCACCTATTTGTATCGTGCATTCTCAACGTATGGCGTTAACCGTGCATTTAACGATGTTCGTTATCCATATCTTCTTCAGAAAGATTCCCTTTTTGAAAGCCACGGGGTACACACTTATGAACATTTGCGTTCCTTAATAAATGCATATTACAATACCGGTTATCCCGAATTGGAAACAGCCTACAACAATGCAATGTATAAATTAGATTTTTGTATTTTGCCTTCAGGAGCAGGACATGGGCAGGAATGGATTGCAAAGCTTAAAGCTGACCCAACATATACTCATACCGAATTTTGTACCATGTTGGAGTTGCGTAATTTTTACCTCTCAGCTGCACAAAAAACAGGGGATATCAACTATGCCGACCGTGCTGAAAAACTCACCTTTAATGGGATGATGGGAGCCCGTTACCCCGATGGTAAATCGCTAACTTATGCTAAAGGCGACAATTGCTGTATCCTCAACAGTTATAAACATGGTAAAGAAGAAAGCCACTATGATTCACGATACAAATATTCGCCAACGCATTCTGATCCTGCTGTTTGTTGCGTACCCAATTACACCCGAAATTACACCTATTATCTAGCAAACATGTGGATGAAAGCCGAAGATGGCTTAGCAGCTGTTTTGTACGGACCATCAAAACTGACGACCAAGGTCAACCGAACTCATATAACTATCCAGCAAATTACCAGCTATCCATTTTCAGATAAAATAAAATTTGTGGTTAGCACTGATGAGCCTGTAAGCTTTGCTTTGTATTTCAGAAAACCGCAATGGACAAAAGAATTAAAAATTAATATGGCCGGTTTGAATGCTATTGAAACAGATGGTTTTTTTAAAGTAGAGAAAGAGTGGAATGGTGGAGATGTTATTGAGATTGAATTTGTAAATAAAGTTGAGCGTAGAATATTCAGAACGGGTGATGTTTATTTCCAGCGCGGAGCATTGGTTTATGCGTACCCAATTGAGCACAGTATCAAAAACATCAAGGATTACAAACAAGGTGATTTTCATGATTTTCACTGTTTTCCCAAAAATGAAAAGGCTTGTGATTTTATCACGGTTAAAGATGAAAATGTTGAGGTGTTTGACTATCAGGAATCAAATAAAACAAGCAATCCATGGTATCAGTCTACACCTATATTAACCGTTGACCTTGGAGGAACAATAAATAAAGTTCAATTAGAGCCCATGGGAAATACAGTATTAAGACAAGTTGCGTTTCCTGTACAGGAATGAAAACATAATGGGTTACAATTTGATTAAGGGCTTTTGCATAATTATCAAGAGCCCTTAATGTTTTATTCTGACATTTTCCTGTATTCAGAAGGAGAGGCATTATATCGCTTTTTAAACTGCACACTAAAGTTAGACCAGTTTCTGAAGCCACTATCGTAACATATTTGTGTAATAGAGTCTTCTGAGGTTCTTAGTTTAGTACACGCATAGTTTAAGCGTATGTCGTTCAAAAAATCGATATATGTTTTTTTCGTATTTTGCTTAAAATATTTACAGAAATTAGAAACACTTTGATTGGTTAAATCAGCCATTTGTTGTAAAGTAATATTATCCTTGAAATGATTATAGGAATACTCGAATACTTTTCTGATCCTTTTGAATTCTTCTTTTGGTATAGCATCATAATAAACATTGGATAACTGATTATATTGATGTGAAGTGCTGATATCATACAAGCAGCTTAATAATGTAAGGTAACGCTCAAAAGGGGCTTGATGCTCAATTTTCTTTAATTTTTTTCTGATGTTTGTATTCAATGTTGACCTTAGTTGAATACCACTGTTTGACAGGTTTAATAAGGTTTTAATAGTTTTAAGTTCAGGTAATTTATTTAGCTGATCCCCAAACAAGTCTTTATTAAACTGGACAACAATTGCCTTGCCTGTCATTGAATCGTTTCTTTTTTTGAACCAATGGGGTAAATTGTTTCCTAGTAAATACACTTCCCCTTCATGATATGGTCCTATATAATTACCAATAAAAGCTGTTCCTGAACTACCATTGCATAAAACTAATTCGAATTCATCGTGTTGATGCCAGGGAGTTTCAAAAAGAGGGGTTCTGTAGGTTCTTGCAATAAAAGAATATCCACCTCGCAAGGGTAATCTTTGATATAGTGTTCCCATTTATTTTTTTCTTGAAATGCAGTTTTGTTTAAATTATATAATAAGATAGCATATAAAGATAGGAAAATTATGATTGTTGACAAAGGTTAGAAATTAAATCTTTGCATTAAAGGTTATGCCTTGGCATGCTGTTGTGGTTTTGTGATTAAACTGGTAGAATTTAGAGGAATAAAGATTTGGCAGATTCTTACTTGTTAGGGGAAAAAAAGGGGAGATAATATCTAATCCAGGTATTGGTTCAGCCGGGAATATTTTAACAGAGAATTATAGCGTAATTGTTGATTAGAATCCGAAGGATAACGAATTTATTTTAAAAAATACAATTTTTGACATAGGAATTTGGCTATTCAGTTGCTGCAATTTTAACAAAAAAATACACAATGAATTCAAGAGAACGTTTAATACAAACACTAAACCATGAACAACCAGATAGGATAGTATTTGATATGGGATCTACACCAACAACAGGTATTCATGTAAGAACTTTAGAAAAATTAAGGGAATATTATGGTTTGGAAAAAAGACCAATAAGAGTAATAGAACCATACCAAATGCTAGGATTAGTAGAACAAGACCTGATGGATGCCATAGGGATTGATGTGACAGCTGCCTGGGGCGACGGGAACCTGTTTGGCTACAGGAACACACCTCCGTTAAAAGGAGTAAAAACGTTTTGGGGGCAGGAGGTCTTGGTTCCCCAGGGGTTCAGCACAAAGACCGATGAAAAGGGTGATTTGTTGTCATTTCCAATGGGAGATGAATCCTTGGCGCCTTCAGCTAAAATGCCCCAAAGTGGTTATTTCTTTGATGCCATCGAAAGACAAAAAACTATTGTGGAAGAGGAATTAAAGGCAGAGGATAACTTGGAAGAATTTACTCCCGTATCGGATGAAACCTTAGCCTTTTGGAAAAAAGAAACAGCCTTAGCCCGGGCTACTAACAAAGGGGTAGTAGCTGCGTTGGGTGGAACAGCATTGGGAGATATCGCTTTGATTCCTGGAATGAATCTGGCCGACCCCAAGGGGATTAGAAGTGTGGCAGAATGGTACATGAGTACACTGATGCGTAGCGACCTAATTAAGGAAGTGTTTGATCGGCAGAGCGAGCTGGCTATTGAAAACCTTCGTAGGTTTGATGCCGAAATAGGCGATAATATTGATGTCATTTATATCTGCGGTGCAGACTTTGGGACACAGGATTCAACGTTTTGCGCTCCTGAACAATTTGCTGATATCTGGGTGCCATATTATCAACGCATCAACAATTGGATTCATGAAAACACGCCGTGGAAAACCTTTAAACATTCATGTGGGGCCGTTGAAACATTTATGTCGCATTTTATTGATTCTGGTTTCGATATTATCAATCCGGTTCAGGTGAATGCTGCAGGAATGGATCCAAAGTTTCTGAAAGAGAAATATGGTAAGCATTTAACGTTTTGGGGAGGAGGAGTCGATACGCAAAAAACACTACCTTACGGTAAACCGGTAGAAGTAAGGGAAGAAGTATTGCGCCATTGCGAAATTTTTGCTAAAGACGGTGGGTTTGTGTTTAACACAGTACATAATATACAGGCTGATGTCCCGATTGACAATTTGGTTGCCATGATTAACGCTATCCATGAATTTAATGGATGATTTTTTTGTCTTATCATAAATAAACAGGCGGCAGTGTGTTATGTCAAGCCTTTCAGGGATTAATTTTTATTATTTAAAACATATGTGTTATGGATAAATTGATAATACGTTTTGGGGTGGTTTTTATTTTCATGGCCAACTTTTTTTTATTAAAGGCACAAGATCGTGAAGATCGTATCGAAAATGCAGGGCAACACCCAATATTTAGAGGGAATACAACCATTATAGGTTGGGAAGGTGATAAAGATGCTGCTCTACTTAAACCCAATGGTTGGTTTTTTATACGGGATGGAATAAATGCTTATGTTTCATTTCAGGCATCTGCATTGCCTGGTGTTCCTGATAAAATTAAAACCGGTAAGATTAAATGGTATCCTCATTCTGGTTATTTGCCATGTTTCATTTCTGAGTTTGAAGACAACTGGGCCGAGTTTGGCAAGGATGACGAGCTGCATATTAAAATTTCAAATTTTGCAGATAAAGTTACCATCGATGAAAACGATTTTGTAATTGCATACAGCCGCGTATCTGTAAAAAACAATATGGATAAAACGGTTCCATTCGATCCTCGTGAGTCGGCCATATTAACCCCTTTAAATAATCCATTAGGGATGATTGAACCTGGAAAAACAATGGATTGGGATTTTGCCGTTGTAATTGATCGTTTCGGTAATGACTACGAACGCCCTTCCGACGAAAAAATTAAAAATGCCGGTAGTTGGGATGAACATTTCGAACACATGAAAAATTTCTGGGAAGGGAAGTTATCGCAAATTGCACAAATCAATACGCCAGATCAGGAATTGAACAATGCTTACCGTATGGGATTCATCTATACTTTAATTAGCCGTGACGGGCCAGAAAGTTACAATGTGGCTGAGATTGGTTACGATGTACTTTTTACGCACGATTATTTAGGTATTTACCTTTCTCTGTTGAAGTTGGGATATTTTGAAAACGCTTATAACCAATTAAAATTACTTGGAGGAGGAAGAGGTCCTTATCACGATCATTACTACCGATGGGGACTATTGCTTTCCACATACCTTCAAAAAACAGGAGATATCGGAATATTAGAAAAAGAAGATGGATATCTGTACAAAAAAAGTTTAGCAGCTTTTGATACTACCATGATGGATATGACTGGACCTTATGGGCTATTGGAAGAGACCTGGGATATTGACCATAGCGGACTTTGGACCTGGGATAATGAATCGGCTTTGACTGGTTTTACTTGCCTGGAATATATTGCTAATATGAAAGGAGACAAGAATATAGCTAAAAAAGCTCGTACAGAATTCACCAAATTGATGACTAACGTAAATAACAGAATTCTGACCATGCAAAAAGAGAATGGTATCAACTACATTCCTTGTTCACTGGAAAAACCAAATGAAGATTTTGTAAATGTGATGAAGGACAATTCTTCGATGTGGGCTACACCATTTTGGTTTGGGATGAACTGGAATACTTATTTGGCTGGAGGAAAATATGAAGGTCCGCTTAAAGAATGGGTAGATAATACTTATAAATGGGGCTATGAAAAGCAACGTAAATCTGGTGCTAGACCACATAATGTGGGTACTTGGGTAAGCTACGGAGGGGGAGTTGCCTCGGCTTATAACAGTGCATTCTCTATATCAGGATTGTTTAGTCAAAATTATCGCCAAGAGGCTATTAAATCGTATCAGTTTCTCTTAAAATATGGACAATCGGCCCCTTATGGTTTTTGGGAAATGTTTCATGAGGTGGATCCTGAAAATCCATGGGAAGGAAATCACCCATCATCTGTCAAAACCAACTGGTATGCATGTCCGCACCAGTGGGGGCAAGCAGGAGCAACACAAGCATTATTAGATGCGTTAGTTGCAGAGTTTTACGATGGCAGGATCATGGTTGGCCGTGGTTACATCGATGAGTGGATGGTTCGTGGCAAAAAAACGGAAATTAATAACTTTCCTGTTGGCGGTGGGAAAAGAACAAATTTTGTTATCGAAATGCTGGATCAAAAACAGGTTAAACTTAGCTGGTCGGGCAATGAACCTCAGGGAGAGATACTATTTAACCTACCACAATTCCGCGATAATATTGCTTCGGTAAGTACCGGTAAAGTAGATGAAGCTGAAGACTGGGTTGTGGTGAAACCATCGAAAAAAGAGGTAATCGTAACTTTGAAATAATATCATGAGAAAATTTTTCCCTTTCATATTATTGGTTTTAGCATTTCTTTTTGGATATGAAATCCAAAGTAGTGCACAACAAGAAACTTTTAAGGATGAAGACCGAGGTGCTACAGATTTTGTTTTTGGTAACAATGAATTAAGTGAACACATTGTAGCAAAAAGAATACAGGACCTATCCGGGATTTTCCACAACCATAGAATTGAACCCCGGGACCCAAATATTGGACAAGAAGTTATTGTTACCGTAACTGTTGGTGATGAGGTAGATCCGGAAAATGCATGGTGTTATTATACAACCGATGGGACTAATCCGAAAGGTTTAAATGGAATAGCAGAAAATGGAATTGCTGTACCTTTAAAACAAACCAGTGTGGTTTGGGAAGATTTAATCTGGGGATACATTACCGAATTTAAAGCGGTTATCCCGGCACAAACACATAGCTGTGTTGTTAGGTATATTATTGAAGTTGGAAATCAATTTGCCAAAGGGACAGAAGGTAGCTACGGTAGCTCAAAAACTCATCCTTATTTTGCTTATGCGGTTGATGATTGGTCAATTCCTGACTGGGCATATGACGCCGTAATGTATTATGTTTTACCCGACAGGTTTAATCCAGGCAAAGGAAAATCATGGGTTCAAACAAGCAATTTGGAAGAACCAATGGGAGGTACTTTGAATGGGATTCGTGAGAAACTTGACCACCTTGAAAATATTGGAGTCAATGTTCTATGGTTGATGCCTTTTACGTCTGGTCCAACATATCATAAATACGGAGCAGATGATTTTTATGCTATAGACCCTGATTTTGGTTCTGAGCAAGATTTAAAAGATCTAATTAATGATGCCCACTCCCGGGGAATGAAAGTGCTGGTTGATTTTGTTGCTAATCATTGTTCAGATCATCATCCCTACTTTCTGGAAGCAATGGCTGATTCAACAAGCAAATACAGAGATTGGTTTGATATACACGAAGATGGAACATATGAAAGTTTTTTCGGCGGCGGAGAGCTTCCACATTTGGTTAATGAAAATCCGGAGGTAAGAAAATATATTTTTGAGCTGGGAGAGCATTTGATTACCAATTTGGGCTTAGATGGCTTCGACCTTGATTATGCAATAGGGCCATCACATGAATTTTGGACTGAGTTTGGCTATGCAATGAGAAGTTTGGGCAAAGAGATTGTTATTTTCACTGAAGGGGTGACAACACCTGAGTCCCTACTTTCTTATGCCGGTCGGGTAGACGGATGTCAGGATTTCGCGTTCTGTCAGGCAGTTAGAAAAGCTTTTGCATACGGTAAAATGAATGTCGAGGAGTTTGAACGTTTTTTAAAGGGGTCTGAATCCTATTTCCCTAATGGGTTTTTAACTCCTATTATGATTGATAACCATAATATGGATCGGTTTTTATTTGTGTCCAACGAAGAAGTAAACCGGTTGAAACTGGCTTCTGCAGTAATGTATTCCATGAGCAGGCCATTTAGCATATGGGCAGGTACCGAGTTGGGAATGTCGCAAGATGTATCCTGCGCTAAAAGTACACTCAGCGCATCAAGACATGCAACTGATTGGGAAAATATTAATGAAGAAGTTTTGGATTATTTTATCAAGCTTGCTAAGATAAGGTCGGAGCACAAGGCTATGGCACGAGGAACAAGGATTCCTATTTTGGCTGATGCCGGAACTGGTATCCTTGCTTATGAAAAACGTTTTGAAGAGGATACGATTGTTGTTGTAATTAATAACGGGACTCAATCACATAAAATAGAATTACAACAAGCCTTTGGAATGCAAGATTTGCTGAATGACATCTCTGTCAATTCAGAAGAAGGAACAGGAGTCTTTGAAATACAAGGAAAAACAGCTGTTTATCTTGCTAACTAAACAACAAGTGTTAAAACATTAGATTATGACGACTTATAAATTTTTCTTTTTGCTCTTGCTAATCCCTGTCTTTTTTTCTTGTGGCAATCCAAAAAGTGAAAAAAGACCGGCAGAAAAGACACGAACGGCCTATGAAAATCCACCTGAGTGGGCAAAAGAAGCCATTTGGTATCAGATTTATGCAGACCGATTCAGGAATGGAGATCCAAATAATGATCCGACACCTGAAGACTTAAAAGGAGCTTATCCCGGATTTGTTCCTGAAAGTTGGACAATTACACCATGGACGCAAGACTGGTATAAACACGATCCTCACTTTAAGGATTTGATTGGGAAAGTGGATATGGCTGGGGATACTATGAAAGTGTTTCCAATGTTTTCAAGATTGAGGAGGTACGGTGGTGATCTTCAGGGAGTAATGGATAAAATTGATTATTTGGATTCACTTGGAATCACTGCGATATATTTTAATCCACTTTGCGAAGGTCCATCAGAACATAATTTTGATGCATCTGCATGGCGTCATATCGATAACAATTTTGGTCCTACTCCCAGAGAAGACCTGGAAATAATGGATTCGGAAGAACCGGATGATCCAACTACCTGGAAAATGACTGGGGCTGATAAAATGTTTGTTGAATTAGTTGCAAAACTTCATGAAAGGGGAATACGGGTGATTTTGGATTATTCCTGGAACCATACTGGAATAGAATTTTGGGCATGGAAGGACATCCTGAAAAAACAAGCAAGATCAGAATACAAAGACTGGTATTGGATTAAAAAGTTTGATGACCCCAGAACTCCTGAAAATGAATTCGAATACGAAGGGTGGTTTGGTGTTAAGGATTTGCCAGAAATTAAGGAGACAGTATATCACCCTATCGAGAATGGAGTTATTAAATTTTTTGAAGGGAATATCTTTTCGGAAGATGCCAAAAACCATATTTTTAATGTCACCCGAAAGTGGCTTGATCCAAATGGTGATGGCGATCCGTCTGATGGGATCGATGGATATCGGCTAGATGTTGCTTCGGAAGTTCCACTGGGTTTCTGGAGGGATTTCAGGGAAGTAGTACGAGAAGTAAATCCGGACGCTTATCTGGTAGGGGAAGTTTGGTTTGAGCTTTGGCCTGACAGGATGCAAGATCCGCAGCCTGTTTTAGAAGGTGATATTTTTGACGGTGTAATGAATTATCGTTTGTACAAATCAGCCAGACATTTTTTTGCAAAAGCTCCTTACGAAATTCCACCTTCGGAATTTGTAGATAGTATTAATAGTTTCTATTCCAACTTAAGACCGCAAAACAGTCGAGCTATGATGAATGTAGTATCAAGTCATGATTCTCCAAGACTTGCTACCTCATTATTCAACGATAACAGTAAATATAACTATTACGCTGATCCAGTTGGAAATCCTGATTATAAGATCAATAAGCCGGATGCTGAAACTTATGAGAAGGTGAAATTGCTATTGGCATTTCAATATACTTTTTTAGGGGCACCACATATTTGGGCTGGTGACGAAATGGGCATGTGGGGTGCCATGATGGGAGATACCCGTAAGCCATTAATCTGGAAAGACTATGATTTCGAACCTGAAACGATTGATCCAAGAGGTTACGATCGTAAACCAGATGAGGTAAAATTTAATGATGAGCTATTTGCGCATTACCAAAAATTAATTCGTATCCGTAAAGAAAATCCGGTATTAAGCCATGGTGAAATTGATTATGAGGTTGTCGATGACGAAAATAAAATACTTGTGTATAGCAGATACGATGGGAAGAATGAAGTGATTGCAGCTTTTAATGTTAGCAATGAAGCTAAAACTATCGAAATACCTCTAAAGTATAATGGAGAATATACTGAACTGCTTAAAAGGTACAATTTTAGCCAAAATAATAAAATGATAACAATGAAATTACCTGCAGGACAGGCAGTCATTATTTCCAAACAGTAAAAAGAAATATTATGAATTCAAGAGAACGATTAATACAAACGTTAAACCATAAGCAACCCGATAAGGTTGTATTCGATATGGGTTTAGCTCCAACCGTTGGAATCTTAGAGAAATTAAGGGAATATTATTGCCTGGGGAAAAGAAAAATACCTGCCACTGAACCTTAACAAAGGCTTAGTGGTAGAAGAGGATTTTATGGAAGCGGTGGGAATTGATGTCATCTAACTTTGCCGTACCGATTTTGAAACACAGGATTCAACGTTTTGTGCGCCTGAACAATTTGATGATATTTGGCTACCCTATTTCCAACGTATTAACAATTGGATTCATTAAAATACCTCTTGGAAAAGGTTTAAGCACTCTTGTGGACAAGTTGAAAATTTCATGTCACATTTCATAGAGGCTGGTTTTTGTATTATTAATCTGATATAGGTGAATACAGCTACAAGTTCAAAGACTTTTGATTGAAAGAATTATCTCCTCTTATCCCTCGCATCCCCCGGAAAAGCAATCAAGTTACACATCTCACGCAACCGGGATCTCACTCTTGGCCCATATATGCTTTCAATTTCATCGGCCGAGAGATTGGTGGTAAAATGGGTGAAATCCCGGTGACGGGTGAATTTTTCATATCTGGAGAGGATGATTTCAGCCATAACATTACACTCCTGACCGTAATGCTTGAGAGATTGCTCGGTGCCCAGATCATCGAAGCAATAAATGCGTGCCGGACTGTTAGGAAGCCAGGAGTGACAAGCATAGCGGTGGATGACTTCAAAACCGTTCTTTTGAAATTCGAAGGCAATATCACGACACGGTTTCATGGAATGCCGGTTGTGGTCGGTGAAAAAGCGCATCAAGTTCATTAGAGAGGTCTTTCCACAGCCAACTGGACCAGAGAGAAGAATGCCTTTCTCCAGGTCGATGCCTTTTGTTTTTGCAGTTTCTTCATCCCGGATAAACCATGCAATGAGTTTCCCTATGATTTGGGTGTCGTCGGGATAAAGACTGAAAAACTTACCGTAGGTTTTGTGGCCTCTTTCGAGCAGAAAAGAAAATGCTTTTTGGTAGAAGGGGGACATATGAGCAATGGTTAAATGGTTATGTGGTGGTATGGTTAAATGGTGAAACTGAGGAATGGTGTTATGGTGGGAGGGAACGAGCATTGAGCAAAGAGAAATGTGCACAGAGCATGGAGCGCAGGGCATGGGGGAATATGCATGGAGCAACGAGCAAGGGGCAAAGAGAGATGTGCATAATGCAAGAGGAATGACGAATGATTTGAAAGCAAGGATGCTTTTTACAATGGCGTGTCATAGTTTTTGGTTTGATTGAGTTTGATGTTTCCAGGTTTATCATTGGTCGTTTTGTTTTTGGGTTGCAGCTTTTTTCGCGGGTTGAATTTTGGAATATTGATGATCCAGTTGCGGGCAGCAGCTTTCCAGTTGGTGATGGGATTAAATGAATTGTTGAGCCAGTTGCGTGCCTCGTAATGATTGAAGAATTTTTCGGCTTCAAGTTCCGGTGCTCTTTTTTCGTTGAAATAGATTTTGATGTGCTGCAGGGGAGGAGGAGTGAATTCGCTCCTAACAGGATTGGTTGGCTGATTATCCTTTTTGAAATTTTTATCCTGATCAAATGTTTCATTTTCTGTGTATATATTTTTACTGTTTATATGTTTATAAAAAGGGGGCACGACTTGTTCCTTAAATACACTAGTCGGGAACATGTAGATGGTGCTTCCATAAATCCGGGAAGTGGACTGTTCATATTTCAGGTATCCCCAATTATCCATTTCTTTTAATGTCTTGGAATAAGTTTTTGGTGATTTGATCTTGGCTTTTGCCATTATCGTCTCCCGGTTGATCATGATGGGATTGGAGAAGCCTTCGCGGTTCCATTGTCTGAACAGGGCCATGTAAATCATGATGTGGTAGGGCCCCAGTCGTTTGTCCTGGTCGAATACGGAAAACATCAGGTTCAGGTGTTTGATGTAGTTCATATAAATGAGAGAATATTATTTCATTTAATTGAGGAGGCTATTTCTATTGTAAAATGATGTATTTTCGGGCAAAGGTCGACCGCTTTATCCAGGTTTTTTATGACTGTCCTTTTTGGCATTGCCCCAAAAAGAACTAAAAAAGTCTAGTCCGCTTTATCCTATCACCCCGCGAAAGACAAAAATTCCGGCCATTGCGCAAGGCCATGAAAGGCCCCCATTTTGACTTCCCGCCAACCGCCGGCCCGGAAAGCAGACGGGCCAACCCGCCTTCTTAAGAGAGGGATTTTAATAACCCAAATGAGATGGCGTAAAAATGGGGAAAAAGATGTTTTCGGAAAATTTCTTTCTGGTTGAATCGTAGCTATGGAGAATTATAGCGGATCATATTTTCTTCAAGGATGGCATTGATGTCTTCCTTGTTGTAATAGATAACCCCGTTGATCCTTGTGAAGGGAAGCGTTCCGTTGACCCTTAAATTTTGAAGTGTGCCAGAGGAGATGCTCAGAAGTTCTTTTACTTCAGCTGAGCGCAACCATTTTTTGCCATCCGGGATGGTTTTCATATTTTCTTCCAGGATGGATCTGATTTCTGCGATGAGGTCTTCTTTGAGAAGTAACAGCTCATCTTTCGTTACAATTTCTATACTCATAATTTTTCCGATGATGTTTGAACTGCGACAAATATGAGTAATGAAATTTAGTTTTCAGGCTTGCAGTGACTTGTGCAAGCCACTTGCAAGCCTTGCATTTATTGGGGTTGCAAGGAGGTTAAATAATGTGTTGTGTGTTTGGTTATTTTCACTTTGAGACCTTTTTGTAATTTGTTTCGTATAGGTCTGAATCAATTTTTTCGAGCCACGCAAGCAGAGTTTTCTTCATTTCTATAAGAGACTTTTTATCCTTATTGTAGTATTGGTTTCTGAGATTGGATTTGGATATCGGGGCTGAGTTTTCGAAACAGAAAATGCTGGCAAAAGCCTCCGTTATTTCTGAGCAGGATGTGTTTTTAATCCAGGGTTCATTCTGTAACAATCGACACAAGATACCTAATTGATCGATTTTTCCTGTTGTTTTTATTTTTAAGCATTGCTCTGAGTGTGTTTCTGATTGGAAATGCCTGGGAAGATTCTTCCGCATTTCTTTGAAGTGGCTAATTCTGTTCGAAAGAGAGCTTCTTAATAATTTAGCTACAGAAGCTTTATTGTGAGAATATTTCAGATCACCTACCGGAGAAAGATCCTGGAGACAAATATTTAGATTACTAAGGGTTTGTATCTTTCCCTCAAGCTGGTATTCACTATTAAGTTTCTCATCCAAATATTTGATTAGAAAGGACTGGAAAGATTCGGAGTTAAGGTTTTTAGTAATGAGAAGTCGTATTAATCCGCACTCAGGTCCCATGAAATGTGATTCGTTTTCCAGAAATTCAGATATCCAAAAGCAGTATCTTTCAAGATAAAAGAACCTTTGAAAGCGAATTTCTCTTTTCTTTTTATAATTCTTCCTGATGGGATCAAGTACAACTTTAATGAGATCCTTTCTAATTTTGAGATCCTTCAATTGTTGTTCAAATTCAATGTGAAAACCATTGAGTTTTTCTTTTAATTTGTCGCACATGTATGTTGGAGCAAGAATTCGGTAGTCGAAACAATAAGATGCACTTTTCTCAAGCAAGAGAATAAACCTGGCGCATCCCCGGAGGGTCTCATTGATCTCCTTGCTATTGCTACGTTTGCGTTTCCCGGACGGATCATAAAGGCGATTCATTAAAAGAGTAAATGTGTTGAGGCATGTGGAGAGGGAGCTTTTTTTGATTTTTGTTGGTTGATCTGAGGAAATCAGATCATGGGTGTTGGCCTCCAGGAGTAATAATTGTTTCTCTATTTTGGTTAAATTGGCATTAAAGGATAAGTTGTCAGCTTTAGATACCAGAGTCTTAAAAAAACTCAGATTCTTTTGCATGGTTTTCTTAATTAAGGGTTACTCTTTGGTTTTTAGTTGTTTAAAAGTAATAAGAATAACCCCTAAAGCAAAATTAATGGTACGTTAATACTTTTTTAACTTTTTATTTTCCGGTTTTTCAAGTCGGTTTTTAAGATTTAGCATATCATCGGCCACCTTGTTTTCAATGACTTTAGCGTAAATTTGGGTTGTTTTTATGTCTGTATGCCCCAAAACCTTACTAACTGTCTCAATGGGAACTCCATTTGACAGAGTAACTGTGGTTGCAAAAGTGTGTCGTGCCAGGTGAAAGGTTAGATTCATTCTTATCCCACATAAATCAGCAATCTCTTTGAGATAAGCGTTTAACTTTTGGTTTGAAAAGCGAGGAAACAACCATGGTTTTCCTTCCAGGGTTGGAAAGTCCCGATACTTTTCAATAATCTCCAGACTTTTTGCCAGCAAAGGAATTTTGACTTGGGTCTTGGTTTTATGGCGTTGGAATGATAGCCACTGATTTCCATCAATGCCTTTTACTAAATTTTCATGGGTCAAGGCCTGCATGTCAACATAGGCAATCCCGGAATAACAGGAAAAGATGAAAAGGTCTTTTACCAGTTGCAAGCGTGGGATGGGAAACTCTTTTTCTTCTATCTTTATTAGTTGATCCGCTGTCAAATAGCCTCGATCTTTTCTTTCGTAGCTGATTTTGAAACTTTTAAAAGGGTTGGTTCTGATCCACTCTAATCGTTCTGCTAATCTGAGCATTTTGCGTATACGGCAGAAGTGTTTCATAATAGTATTGACCTCAAGGCTTTTAAGTGAATCATGTCCCTTTCTCTTTCTTAGGAATAACTCAAAATCCACCAGTAATTGATAATTGATGGAAATGACCGGAATTGCTTCGGTTTTCTTTTTCTTCTTCAGAAATTCCCGGAAATAGGTCTGTGTTGAAAGATAATGTGCATAGGTTCCTCTGGAAAGTTTATCCTGGCAGGTGGTGTTATGATACTCAAAGAGGTCTTCTGTGGTTTTCAGAGTTTCCTCATTGATGCCGAAATAGAGGTTTTTGATGTAAGATCCTGTAATTACCTTGCCGGCAAGTAAGGCCTCTGAATAACACTCAAGCAGGCGTTTTTGGACTTGATCCAGATATTGATTGATCCTTCCTGCTTCTTTGGCTTTTGGTTTCACCTTGCCAGCTTCTTTGTTCCAAAGCTCGGGAATAACTGTGCGTTTTACAGAGAACTCTGTTCTCTTACCGTCTACAGAGATTCGGGCGAAAATGGGGGCTTCTTCACCGGACATTCTGCCGGTCCGGATAATAAAGGATACCGAGAAATTTTGAGCATTTGCCATGACTATTGTTGTTTAATGTTCGAATTTGTTCACCGGAGATGGCCGGAAAACGCTCAAAAATCATCGGAATAAAACAAATGAGCACATTTGTAACGAACAGTAAACCAGTAATTAGCGTGGCTGCTGGTGAACAAATTTACGAAAAAAATTTGTTCACCAGTTTGTTCACCATCATTGTGGTTTTTGATGGTTTTTAATGAATAGCCCAAAAACAGAAAAAGCTGTAAATCAGTAGATTTACAGCTTTTTGTTTTTCGTTGAATATTGAAAAGTGATCCTGGAGGGACTCGAACCCCCAACCTCCTGGGCCGTAACCAGGTGCTCTATCCAATTAAGCTACAGAATCGTTGCTGTTTTGAGTGTGTGTTTCTCTCAAATGCGGTGCAAATATAGGGAAAATATTTTTGTCTGTGCAAATGGGAGCGGTAAAAAAATGTGACTTTTTGGGGGCTGGAGACCATTTTGAGGAGTCAAAAATAAGATATACAAAAGATTATGTGGGGTGTTTTTTTGTTCTTTTTTTATTAAAAATAAAACAGGTATTTTCCCGAACTTCCTTTTTCATCGAAATGGTGAAAGTTCGGAAAACCAATACCTGTTTTTGCTCTCTTCCAAAATAAAAATCTACCATGACAAAATACTTCAAAAAAGAGAGCGAAAATTTGAGATGCTATTTTCAAGTAAAACCTAATTGCGTTGAATTAGGGTTTTGAGCATAGCAGATCTTCAAGTGAATATATTATTTAAACTTAGCCATGGCTTCTTTCCAGCTTGTTTTTAGATCTTCAAATGCCTGGTCGGCACCGGCCTTAAGGTCATTCCAAGCTTCGCCCGATGCATTCCTGATTTCGTTTAATTTGGTCTCAGCCTTCGCTTTCTTAACGTTAAGTTTTTCAATTTCATCCTGATACTTAATTTTCAAATCGGCCTCACTTTCACGAGCCTTAGCATCCAATTTGTCCAAGTCTGCCTGTAATTCTTTAATTCTTGCATTTAGTTTCTCGATATAAGCGTCTTTAGTTTCCATATTTATTGATTTTTAAGTGTTTAATAGTAGAACACAATATTTGATGTATTGTTTTTCTTAATCCCTGGAAATTTGATGGCATGGCAGTTTTATGTTGATTAATCTGCCAAACATTGCTTTGATGGAGTTGATTTTAAGGGACTCACTAATCCGGGGTAAGAGAGTGGGGCGATTGTATCTCTAATTCCTCTGGAATTTTTTGAAAAACAAATGAACCCTTAGGCTATTCTGTCGTAATATATCATTTACTGTTTTCGTGGGTGTTGATCTGCGTTTGCAATTATTGAAATGATTCAATTTTTTATACTTTTAAGGCTTCAAAAATATTATAGATGAACAGAAGGGGATTATTTTATTTAGGGTTCTTATTTATATTTCAAATATCTTGTTTTACATCATTTTCTCAACAGCCACCGGTTCAATGGGAATATCAATTTCCTCTTGATATTTCACCGAAGGTGAGTGGTAGCTTTGGTGAATTGAGGAGTAATCATTTTCACTCCGGTCTGGATCTTACAACAAAGGGCAAAACTGGTTTGCCTGTTTATGCTGCGGATATGGGCTTTGTATCACGAGTGGCAGTTTCCCCCTATGGATTTGGAAAAGCTGTATATGTTGATCACCCATCGGGCTATACTACCGTTTATGCCCATCTTGATGGTTTTTCAGAAAAAATAGACTCTGTGGTCACTGCAATTCAATATGATCAGCAATCATTTCAGGTAAATGAATACCTGGATGAAGGTCTGGTTGAAATAGAGAGAGGTGAGATTATCGGTTTTTCTGGTAATTCAGGAAGTTCAGGAGGTCCGCATTTGCATTTTGAAGTTCGGGAAACTGAAGGGCAGAGGCCTTTAGATCCGCTTGCATTCCCCAATCCGGTGAAAGATGATGTTCGTCCTCATATTGCAGGAATTAAAATATATCCGCTTTCTGATAGTTCCACAATTAATGGACATCATCAAGCTCAATATTATCCTGCCGTTTTTTATGATGGAGCTTTTCATTTGAAACATAATCCGTCTATTGAAACCTCAGGTATTATCGGAGTTGGTATTGAAGTAATTGATTACTATACCGGCTCGTGGAGAAAATGTGGAGTTCATTCCATTGATCTTAATCTTAATGATGAAAAAATTTTCAGCTACCTGATGGACGGATTTTATTTTCATAATACCCGGTATCTCAATAGCCATATAGACTATGCTGAAAAAGTAAACAGTGGTCGGGTGGTTCAAAAAAGCTTTCTGGATCCATTAAACAGAGTAGATTTGTACGAAGTAGACGTGAGCAGAGGGAAAATATTAACCAAAGCCCGGCAGGACTATGATTTGTCGTTTGAAGTGAAAGATGTTTCCGGAAATTCTTCAAATCTTGACTTTACCATACAGGGAGTTAATGGGAGCTTATCCCCGGCAGAAGACGATCCTTCAAGCATTCAGATACAGGCTTCTGAACCTTTTTTGTATGATGAAGCCGGGCATTCAGTTTCTTTTGAAGAAGAGACCTTTTATCAGGATGTAACTGGACAGATTAATGTTAGAGAGTCTCTTATTTCTCTTTCGGGGACTGCGATATCTATACTGGATAAAACAGTTCCTGCTCACAAGAGTTTTCAGGTTAGAATACCTTTGCCCGATAGTTTGGATGAAAAGGGTATTTGTGGAGCAAGAATATCAAGGAATTTAAGAAAGCAATTTGCAGGTGGACACATTGATGGCTCACATTTTGTTATAGAAACCCGGGTTTTAGGGGAGTTTTTGATTACGCGAGATACTGTTCCTCCTAAAATTAGGATTTTGAACCGGCCCTATCAGCAAAATTATGAAGGTCGTAGTGATTTAAAAATTAGAATAAAAGATGATTTCTCAGGAATCGATCAATATAATTGTACAATTGATGGTAATTGGGCTTTATTAGAATATGATGCTAAAAATGATCTATTAATTTGTAAATTCGATAAAGTTCCATTTCTGGAGAAAGGAGACCATGAACTGAAAATTGAGGTCTCGGATGGAGCTGGAAACACTAATGTGGTGGAAACCAAATTCAGGTACTGATCTATATGCGAAAAACTTTTTATATAATTCTTGCAATTCTGGCACTTGCAGGAGGTAATGTCAAGGGACAAATTGACACCGACCGGATGACCATTATTGGAAGGAATGCACTTTATTTTGAGGACTACGTATTAGCGATACAATATTTTAATCAAATTATAAGGGCCAAACCTTTTCTGGCTGAGCCGTACTATTACCGGGCGGTTGGGAAATATCATCTGGAGGATTACAAAGGGGCCTTAAATGATTGCTCAAAGGCACTTGAACGTAATCCATATTTGATTGATGCCTACAACTTGAGAGGTATTTTATATCAAAAAATGGAAGACCCTGAGGAAGCTATTGAAGACTACAAAGCTGGATTGGAAGTTGAACCGCAGAATACCAATTTGCTTATAAATTTGGGGATCGGTTATATTCAGAAAGAGGATTACGCAAAAGCGATAGATGTATATTCTAAAGCTTTAGAGGGAGCACCCAACCTTATTACTGCCTATTTAAATCGCGGACTGGCAAGGTTCTCAGCCGAGGATACCACGGGGGCACTCAGGGATTTTTCCAAAGCCATTGATGTAAATCCTTATATTCCTGATGGATATGTGAATAGGTCTATGGTTTATTATCAGGAGGGGGATTTTGAAAATGCTCTTTCTGACATTCAAAAAGCCCTGGAAATAAGACCGGATGAACCCTCTTTTTATATGAATCGTGGGGTTATCCGTTATCAGCTGGATGACTTGAGGGGAACGATGAAAGATTTCAATAAGTTTGTTGAGCTTGAGCCACGAAATGCCATGGGGTATAATAACCGGGGTATTCTCAGAGCTGAAATAGGTGACTTGGATGGTGCCATCAACGATTTCTCCAGAGTTTTGGCATTGCGGGGAGAAGACTTACCCACTTTGTATTACAGGGGAATGTTGTACAAAGAAAAAGGTGAATATCGTAAAGCATTATCCGACTTTAATATAGTGGCCAATGCTTATCCCGATTACGGGCCTGTATACATGAACAGGGCAGAGGTGAAGCAGGCTCTGGGGCAGGAAGAAGCAGCCCGGTTGGATTACAATACTGCCATGAAGATGGAAATGGATAGACGTGATAAGATTGCAGATGGCAGTAGCGCAAAAGATCAGGAAGATGAAAAAGAAACTACAAGGAAAGCCACCAGGAAAGAGGATGACCGAAATATCAGAAATTACGATAAAATGGCTGTTTTGGATGATTTTGGTTCTGATCAACCCGAGCAGTTAACCGGATCTACCTTGCGTGGGAAGATACAGAATCGAAATATTATGGTCGATCTGCAACCTCTCTATGGTTTGACTTTCTTTCCCGGAGATACACTTTATCACCGGGTGAGATACTTTGACCGTGATGTAGAGGAATTGTCCAACTCTTTTGAGTTTGACCGAACATTAGAGATTGCCAATGCTACCAGCGAAATAAGCAGAGAAGCTTCGGCCAGGCTTTTTGAATCTATTACCAGTCTTGATAAAGAGCTGCAGAGTGCTTCCGCCCAAATGGAAAAAGCTGAACTGTTAATGGAGCGGGGATTGCTTTATATGGCTGCTTTTAATTTAAATAATGCTATTGAAGATTTTTCAAAAGTCATTGATATTAATCCTGATAATTACCTGGCCTATTTTGCCAGGGCTTTTACACGTTACAAAATTGTAGAAACGGTTAAGGAGTTCCAGGCAGAGGATCTTCCTGAGGTAGATCAATTAGATCTGCAAACCAATACTGGTAGTCCCGCCACGGATGCAGGCATGAATCAGCAAACGATTTTGGACTATAAAATGATCATTGACGACCTGGAAAAAGCCGGAGAGATTGCTCCTGAATTTGAATTTATCTGGTTCAATTTGGGGTATATGAACAGTTTGCTTCGTAATTTTGACGAGGCTACTGAATATTATTCCAGAGCTATTGACGTAAATCCGGAATTTGCCGAAGCCTACTTTAACAGAGGGTTAATCAGACTTTATCGGGAAAAAACAGCCAAAGGCACAATGGATTTAAGTAAAGCCGGTGAGTTAGGTGTTTTTGAAGCCTATAGTGTGATAAAACGTTATGGATCATATAGTATAGAAAAAGAAAAGGTAGAAGAGGAGGTTCAATAGTGAGTGAATTACCTGTAAATATGGATCTTGAGAATGCAGAGTTTCAAAATGCCTTGCAACTCATCCAGTACACCAATTCGTCTGTTTTTTTGACGGGTCGGGCCGGTACAGGTAAGTCTACATTTTTGCGTTACATCTGTGAGAATACTCATAAAAAACACATTGTTGTAGCCCCTACGGGAATAGCCGCTATCAATGCAGGAGGGGTTACGATGCACTCCTTTTTCAAAATCCCTTTTCGACCAATTTTACCGGATGATCCTGATCTTTCGACCAAAGATGGGCGCATCTATGATTTTTTGAAATACAATAAAGAGAAAATAAAGCTTATACGGGAAGCTGATCTTCTTATTATAGATGAAGTTTCCATGGTGCGTGTTGATATCCTGGATTTTATTGATCAGGTTTTGCGGGTTTATACCAGGAACAAAACGCTGCCTTTCGGCGGGAAACAAATTTTGATGGTCGGTGATGCTTTTCAGTTGGAGCCCGTAGTGAAATCTGATGACTGGAAGATTCTCGGCCGTTTTTATCAATCGCCTTTCTTTTTCTCTGCAAAGGTATTCTCAAGAATTCCACTTGTCCAAATTGAATTGAAGAAAGTCTATCGTCAAAACGATAAGGCTTTTGTCCAAATGTTGGATAAAATAAGGGTTAAATCTGCCCGTCCGGATGATATCTCTAAAATCAACCAACGCTTAAATCGCAATTTTGAGCCTCCGGTAAATGAGCTGTTTATTACCCTGGCGACACGTCGAGATACGGTAAATTACATCAATGATAAAAAGCTGGATGAACTGGAAGGAAATCCGGTAAGTTTCATGGGTGAAATTCAAGGTGAGTTTCAACAGTCCAGTTTGCCAACGCTTCAGAATTTGGTTTTAAAAGAGAATTCCCAGGTGATGTTTGTGAAAAACGATCCTCAAAGACGTTGGTATAACGGCACGCTTGGATTGGTTGATGAAATTACAGATGAAGGTATTTACGTACGTACAGAGGATGATCAAACCCATCTTATTACAAGAGAAAAGTGGTTGAATCTCAGGTATCGTTACGATGAAAAGAATAACCGGATAATTGAAGAGGAGATAGGCTCCTTTACTCAATACCCCCTTCGTTTGGCATGGGCCATTACCGTACATAAAAGTCAGGGGCTTACTTTTGATAAGGTTGTTATTGATTTCAGCGGAGGTGCTTTTGCCGGCGGCCAGCTTTATGTGGCACTTAGTCGTTGTCGCTCCCTTGCGGGTATTGTACTCAAAACGCCGGTTACCAATCGTGATGTTATTGTAAATCCACAGGTTCAGCAATTTGCCAGATCTGCCAACGACCAGCAATTGATTAAAGAAGAACTGGATAAAGCTAAAGCTGATGGGGCATACGTGTCTGCTTTGAAAAGTTTCAGGCAGGGCAATTGGCTGGAGGCCGTGAACTGCCTGGCACAAGGTGTCGCATATAGAAAAGATGACCTGGCCAGGCCAGAAGTACAGAGATTTATGGCTTCGCAAATGACTTTTGCTACCCGGCTAAAGCAGCGAATTGAAGATTTGGAGGATGAATTGGCTCTTCAGCAAAAAAATGTTGAAGAGTTTGCAAGAGAGTACTTCCTGATGGCCAATGAGTGTGAAGTGAAGTTTAAGGATCAGCGAAGTGCTCTGGCCAACCTAAACAAGGCATTAAGCCTGAATCCTCGTTTTATTGATGCCCTTGTGCGGCGCGGGGAGATCCTTACTCAGACCGGAGATTTGGAAAGTGCCGAAAAGGACTTCTCAACTGTTTTAAAGTTGCGTCAGAGACATTTTGAAGCGCTTTACGGCAGGGGAAAAGCCCGCTTTGAATTGAGACACTTTTCGGGTGCTTATCAGGATTTTTTGGAAGCCGCTCATATTCAGCAATCAGATCCGGATGTTTATAAGCATCTTGGTGATGTTTGTGCCCGCCTTGGAGAAATGGATAAAGCCAAAACCTACTGGAATATTGCTGCCGGTCTGAACGATGAAGATTAATTTTCAGGATTTTTTAATACCGGCATTGACAAGTTAAACCGTATTGACAGCAGACGGATGGTAATAATAATACCAATGGTAAGTATTTCATTAACAGCCAGCGGCAATTCGAGCCAATCGAAAAGAAGATAAAACAAGGCCCCCGCAATGCAGGCCATGGCGTAAATCTCCTTGTGAAATATTAATGGCAGTTCATTGGTCAGCGTGTCACGAATAACACCCCCCACAACAGCAGAGGTCATGCCCATTATTACAGCTACAATAGGGTTTACCCCCAGATTCAAAGCTTTTTCCAGTCCGATGATGGTAAATACTCCAATCCCGATGGTGTCAAACAGGAAGAGTGTTTTTCGCATTCTGACAACAAACTTTCTGAAAAGAAAGGTAATGATAAAACCCAACAGAATGGAAATGATATAACCATATTCCTGAAGCCAGGTGACAGGCGTAACCCCCAATAAAAGATCGCGGGTTGTACCTCCTCCAATGGCTGTAACCACTCCGATAAACATAGCTCCAAAGAGATCAAGCTTCTTACCTGCAGCTGTGAGTACACCACTTATGGCAAATACCATTGTTCCAATGTAATCCAGCCAGATTATTATTTCCATTTCTTATTTTTATATTGCGAATTTGGCGCGCAAAAATAAAGAAATTTTTATCCCGGCATTATGATTTTTCAGGATTATTAATACAATAGATCGTTAGATTTTTAGATATTAGATTTAGGATAATTCGTAATTAATTGATAATATGGGTGGTAGCCCTAAGGGCTGCAAGCCTGCAAGCAATTTATTCAGAGCTTATTGCAAAAGGTTAACGAACTATTATAATAAGAAGTTTATGTGATAGCTGTTTCTCTCTATCTAACTACCAACTATAACTAACCACTATAAACTAATTAATTTACATGCCCACACACCTCATGAGCAATAACACCAATTCTGTTGACCGCTGTTCTTAAGTCGTCCACAGCATCAGAAGAAGGTTTCTCACGCTGATATTTATCAACAGAGCAAATAGATTGAAGACTCTCATATTGTAGTATCTTCTCCCTTAATTTAACATCCAAAGGATAAACCGTTTCCAGAGCATCTACTAAATCAGTAAAGGTATGGTTCTCAGGAAGGGAATTATGGATGTCTAAAATGGCCATTACATAACCTTCTAGTGACATGCCCAGTAGGTTGTATGCAATTTCTGTGTCAAAGCGAAATGCTCCTTTGCTGCCTGCTGCTTTCAGGTACTGATCGCCATGACGGAGCCATGTTTTCCAATTTAAATCACTTACTATCATTTTTATCGGAATTTTATTTCAAATTGTTCTTTGTCTTTTTGTCTCATTTCAAACTCTGTCCCCTTAATGATCCGAAGGTCATTTAATTGGCCGGTTTTTCCTAAAGAGGTCAATATTTGTTTTTCTTCAGGCTCCGTGCAATCTTTATGAAAGTGACAGAAGACAGATTTATCGTCATCATCGTTAAATCGTATTATAAAAGCGCCGTGCTCCGGGAAAATCAGATCATCGTAAGCATACATGATATCCAGGCCGGTGGCGTCTTTAACGATGAACTTAATTTTATCAATATCTCTGAATTTTATTGCTTCTTCAGTCATAATTTGATGGTTTATTTATATCATGTGGTACCATGACTTTAGCTGATAGATCATATCGGCTTGTTCAGAAGTTTGACATTTTACTAATTCCATGTTAAAGGCATCCTCAAATTCTGCGTCATTGAAATCAAGGATTTGAAGTAATTCCTCCTTGGTTTCAACGTTGTAGCATGCTTTTCTGAATTCCTTGTCAAAACTGGCTTGCCGAATAAAACGGATTGCTTTTCCTAGTGCCATGTTTCAGAACTTTTAATTAATTACATGATGTGCTGCTGCAAGAGCTGCAACCACCTCCACATTCGCTTACCAATGCTTCCTGCACAGGAAAGGGCTTAAGTTCATTGTCAATGAATAACTTAATGTTTTCTTCCACATTGTTGCTCTTTGACTGGTAGACTACTAATCCGCTCTCAATAAAAAGACCAAGTGCCATCAAAGGCATTTGCGGACTTATCACAGTATAGATGCCTTTTTGCTTTAGCCCCAGTGTGAGGTTCCCGGGTTTTTCGCTTATTTTTTCAGAAGGTAACCATTCACAATCATGCGTGTCACAATCGTAAATGCAGGCAAATCTGGCATTGTGAAAGCCATTGGCCATCATGTTCCTTGCTCCCTGATCATCAATTACTGGCAAAATTACTTTCATGATTAAAAAATTTTTAGAGTTCAACAATTGTTCCTGGAGCAATTAGCTAATGTTATACCAAAAAAAATAAAGCTCTGTTTGCCAGATAAAAAAGGTTTATGCTGTATTTATTTTCCTACATAATTGTAGTATTTGCGATTGTATTCAACAGTTTGGTAGGAAGGCGTTGTTTTTTGCAAAAACAAGGAGAGTCTCGTTATTTTTGAGGGGGTAACTGTGAAATAAAATTAAAAAACAAAAGTGATTGCTTTAAAATATGGGGGTGGGTATTTAAATTAGTATTTTTGAGTCGGAAAACACTAAACCTAATTCTTTACCATGGAAGTTTGTTGCAAAAAAGGCGGAGATGAATGTTATGGCGTTCAGGAATTGAAATTACTGTTTGAAATAAGTGAACGTCTTATTAGTAGCAGAGAGTTGAACAAAGATCTTACTCCCATTCTGCGACTGGTTGTTGAACACCTCGGAGCAGAAAGATCGTTTGTTACTATTCTTAATCGAAAAAGCTCCCGTATTGCGATTGAGGCTGCTTGCGGATTAAGTTCATCACAACAGGCACGAGGGTCTTACACTTTGGGAGAAGGTGTTATTGGAAGAGTCATTGAGTTGGGGCAACCGGTTGTGATTTCTGAAATAAGTAAGTCTAAACTCTTTGTTAACAAAACCAAGTCTGAACTGACCAGAGATGGACAGGAACTCTCATTTATATGTGTTCCATTAATGGAAGATAATCAGGTTAATGGTGCACTTAGTGTAATACGAATATACAATCCTAATATCTCGTATGAAGAAGATGTTCGATTGATGTCTGTTGTTGGATCTCTTATCGCTTCTGTGGCTCACTATCAGCAGGAGAAATTGGAGGAACTGGAACTTTTACGTCAAAGAAACAGGGACTTGAAGACCCAGCTGGACTCTGATTTACAACCCAAGGGGATGGTAGGCAGCTCCGGTAAAATGAGAGATGTTTATGGTCTGATTTCCATGGTGGCTCCTACGGCCAGTACGGTTCTCATAAGAGGTGAAAGTGGTAGTGGTAAGGAATTAATTGCTGAATCTATTCATTCCAACAGCCAGAGGGATAAGGGACCAATGATAAAGGTAAATTGTTCGGCCCTGCCTGATTCATTGATCGAAAGTGAGTTGTTTGGCCATGAAAAAGGGGCTTTTACCGGAGCCGATCAAAAAAGAACAGGCCGGTTTGAACTGGCCCACAATGGTACTATTTTTCTTGATGAGATTGGCGATTTACCTCAAGCCACCCAGGTTAAAATTCTGCGAATTTTGCAGGAAAGGGAGTTTGAACGGCTGGGGGGAACCGAAACCATTCATGTGGATGTGCGGATTATTGCTGCAACGAACCGAAATCTGGAAGAATTGATTGAGAGTGGAGAGTTCAGGGAGGATCTTTTTTACCGGATTAATGTATTTCCGGTATACCTGCCACCTCTCCGCGATCGACGTGAAGATATTCCTTTACTGGTGGATCATTTTATTGAGAAATTCAATAAAAGAAATGATGCCAACATCAAGCGAATTACCACTACTGCTTTAAATATGCTCATGGTCTACTCATGGCCGGGTAACATCCGCGAATTGGAAAACTGTATCGAGCGGGCTTGTATCTTGTCACGTGATGGTGTTATCCACAGCTATCAGTTGCCCCCCACATTGCAAACCGCCGACAGTACCAATACTAAATCGGGGGGAGGGTTGATGGATAGTGTGGAGCGCATTGAGAAACAATTAATCATCGAGGCACTGACATCAACCGGAGGAAATATTACCCGCGCCGCCATTCAGCTAAAAGTAACCGAACGGATGCTGGGGACCAGAATTAAGAAATATGGAATTGATGTTTGGAGGTTTAAGCAGGTAGGGTAGGAATTTGACAGAGGTAGGTTGATAGGCAGAAGACAGAAGTGGTATCATGAAGTTTTGAGGGGTGGTTCTTTTTTTAAATTTGCTTTTTGCCAACCCCGGGAATTTGGATGATGGAATATTGAATAAAAATAAATGAGTATCCGTTTTTATACCCAACTTGAAAGCAGACCTGCCGAAAAGGACGGCCTTGACCGGTGAGCCAAAAAAACAAGTGAAGATGGCGTTTAAAAATCTTTTCTGTTTGAGCCGATAGGCGAGTTTAAAAGATTTTAGCCATCAAACGCTGTTTTTTTGAGTGAAGCGGTCACAGCCTTGACTTTTTTTGATTACTTTTTTGTGTCAAGACAAAAAAGTAATTGGGGTTTAAGGGGCAAAGCCCCTCTATATTTTCAATTAGGTAAATAATCGGATATTCATATAAAAATAAATCGCTTTATGGAAATTACAATTCTTGACTTTGCAAATAATGACCATGAAAAAGCCTTCGTAAAACTTCTGAATGCCTATATGCTTGATGACATGGGCTTGAATAAACCACTTGAACCAGAGCATGCCGAAAAAGTAATATTCGATATTAAGCAGCATGTCTCTTATATTGGTTTTTTGGTTGAGGATGAAAATGGCAGCTTCCTCGCTTTGGCCAACTGCTTTGTCAATTATTCCACATTTGCAGCCAAGCCTCTTATTAATATTCATGACTTGATTGTGCATCCCGATGCCAGAAAAATGGGGGTTGGACAGGCTCTTCTAAGGGGGATTGAAAAATATGCACATCAAAATGGATACTGCAGAGTCAATCTTGAAGTAAGAAACGACAACCATAAAGCTCTGGCTCTCTACAAAAAAGCAGGATTCAGAGAATGCCAACCACCCATGTATTTTTGGGAGAAGAAGGTTTAGGAGTTGAGGCACGAAAATATTGAGCTCTATGTATTTTCCAGGGTATTGTTATACCAATAAAAGAAAGAGGTTCTCAACAGTCCAAACTTGATTTCATTCTGAGTGACTATCCTAAGTAATCTTGGGAAATAATGTGGATATGACAAAGGGAGTGCCTCGTTCCCGGAGGGGGCAAATTTGGATAACCCCGGGTGAAAACCCGGGGCAAATCGTAACCTGGAATATTAGGTCCCTGAAAGATGGCCAACTTTCAATTTGCTGATATTTTGATGTTTTTAAAAATCTGCCATTGGTAGTGACGGCCCCTAAGTAATCTTGGATCATGATACGAAAATGACAAGGAGAATGCCCAATATTAAGATCCCCTAAAGAGGTAATTATCGAATTATGTTTGGCGGATTCTTTCTGAGGAAAGCGGCAGAGCCGAAGCCAATCCGCCGTACCTATTTGCAATTGATAGCTTATCGAAGAATTCTTTCGCTAGATAAACAGGTGTTTAACCTCCGCTCAACATGACATACCCTTGACATTTAACATGGTATGCAGCCCCATGATTTTGATAGGAACAGGAATAATAAATTTCCCTTAAGTCCCGTAGGGATGTGATAATTATTTCGTACCTACGGCACTCCAACGATAATAATTGGAATATTCTACCGATGTATCGTCCCTCCGGGACTAGAGGTATGTGCTAAACTGTAATAAGGGCTTTCATCATTCTTTATACCCGGCAAAACAACTAACTACTCAACTATAAACTATCTACTAACTCCTTTTTTCAATGAATGTGTGCAATAGGGGCTCGAAATTTTTTTTATACCGTTACATGCGTGCAATGACATTTCGGGGAATTTTTTGAGCCGATGCACACGTGTAATCTCTTGCCGGAATTTTTTTTATGCCAATGTACCTGTGCCATGTGTTTTCGGAAGATTTTTTAAGCTATTACACGCGTGCAATGACATTTCGGAGAATTTTTTTAGTCAAAACACATGAGCATTGGCATTCCGGAACTTTTTTTTAGTTGTTGCACGCGTGTGTTAAGATTTCAGATGTTTTTTTAGGGCTATTCACTTGTGTAAGGCCGGTTCGGATTTATTATTAGGTCACTACTTATTTGTAATAGGATTCCGGAGATTTTTTTGATTCATTGTCCTCTTGTTCAACTATGCCTAATGTATTTTTAGCCTACTTAGTGCCTGTCTATAAAGCCGGGAAAGTTTGTAAAAAGTCATGTGTCTGGTCAGAAAGTGCCAGTTGCAAGGCTTGCGAAGCCGCCAAAAGCGGAGTTTACTTTGGTAAATGAGTATTTTGGCGGCAAGCGTAACGCAGCAAGTGGTACTTTATGGACAGACTCTACTTAAGGGGGATTGTTAATCTAAACTTATTTTCAGGAGGGCATCTGATCAAACAGTTTTAATTTTTTCAAGGGTACTCCATCGGTTTGTTCCGCGGGCCCTGATAAGGGGCCAAAATTGATAACCCCGGGTGAAAACCCGGGGGAAGGAACTGAGGCTAAAAGGGTCCCTGATAAGGGGCCAACTGATTTTTCTTAGGTGCCTTAACTTACATACATTTCTTTGTGGCAGGTATGGTTAATTCAATAGAACAAAAGTGGTCCCTTAAATAAAATCACCTGTTCTTAAGTTTTTGGCACATCTTCCAAACTACCCATTTCCACATAAATGTGAGGCCTTTCTCTGAATGTTTATGATAATGATTCACTAAATCAGTCTTTTAAGGGGGCGCTTCATATCTGTAATGCAAAAGAGGGTATGCTACATAATTGTAGGATATTTTGAAGTGCCAAACCCGCCTTAGAAATAAAATACAATTTTTAAGCGTCAGTATAACAGTTTGTTGGGGTTGGTGATTTGAGTTTTTTGAGATAGGTGTTGCCAGTTTTGGCACACAACGTGAAACATGGGAAATCAAATAAATTACTAATCCCATAAAACTGTAGAACTATGAGGAAAATTGCTATTTACGGAAAAGGTGGAATTGGAAAATCTACAACTACTCAGAACACAGTAGCCGGACTTGTTGAAGCCGGAAAAAATGTAATGGTCGTTGGATGTGACCCAAAAGCTGACTCAACCCGACTGCTATTAGGTGGCCTGGCCCAGAAAACTGTTCTCGACACTTTAAGAGAAGAAGGTGAAGACATTGATCTTGACGACATTGTAAAAGAAGGTTATGGCGGCGTACGTTGCGTTGAATCAGGGGGTCCTGAGCCAGGTGTAGGATGTGCCGGTCGTGGTATCATTACCTCTATTAACTTATTGGAGCAGCTTGGGGGATGGGATGACAAGTATTCTATCGACTACACATTTTACGATGTATTGGGTGATGTTGTTTGTGGTGGTTTTGCCATGCCAATTCGCGAAGGAAAAGCTCAGGAAATTTACATCGTTGTATCGGGTGAGATGATGGCGATGTATGCAGCCAATAACATCTGTAAAGGTATCAAGAAATTCGCCGAAGCTGGTGGTGTTCGTTTGGGTGGTTTGATTTGTAACTCACGTAAAGTGGACAACGAAAGTGCCATGATTGAAGAGTTGGCCAAGCGATTGGGAACTCAAATGATTCATTTTGTTCCTCGTGACAATATGGTTCAGAGAGCTGAGATCAACCGCCAGACTGTTATCGAATTTGACCCTGAACATGGTCAGGCAGATGAGTATCGTCAATTGGCCAATGCCATTGATAAAAATGAAATGTTTGTGATTCCTCAGCCTTTGGAGATGGAAGAGTTGGAAAAGCTTCTTATCGATTTCGGAATTGCCAATTAATCTGAACTCATGAATCCACTGACCCTTTCCTTTTTCATCCACTGAACTATCAAATTAACTAAAAAACTGGAGGATCACTTATGTTAATGATCAGAGCAATAATACGTCCCGAGAAATCAGACCTGGTGTTGAAGGCCCTTTTTGAAGCCGGATATGTCGCTGTAACCAAAATTCCCGTTGTGGGACGCGGAAAACAGCGCGGAATCAAGATTGGTGATGTAACCTATGATGAACTCCCCAAGGAATTATTGATCATTGTGGTTAAAGATGAAGACAAAGACTTCGCTGTAAGTACCATTATTGAGGCTGCCCGTAGTAAGCCCGAAGGCGCTTATGGCGACGGAAAGATCTTTATTTCACCGGTAGAGGAAGCTTATACCATTAGTCGTGGTGCAAGTGAGTTGTAATTGAATCCTCCGGGGTTTCATTATTATAGCCCGGAGAGGTTTTAACTAAAAACAGATTCTCATGAAGTGTGTATTTGCAATAATACGAATCAATAAAATGAACCAGACCAAAAAGGCTTTGCTTGATGCCGGAATTACTTCCATGACGGCTACCGGTAATGTTTCGGGCAGAGGTAAGGGTCTGTGGGATGCCAAGGTACTTGAGGGTGCCAGGCAGAATAAGCCCGAAGCAATTGAATTGCTTGGCAAGGAACCCCCTATGAGGCCGCAAAGAATAATCCAGGTGATTGTTCCCGAAAAAATGGTGAAAAAGGTGGTTGAAATCATAACCGAGGCCAATCAGACACCTGCGGCTGGAGATGGTAAAATTTTCGTGTTTCCGACTACCGAAGCTGTCAATGTCAGGACTGGTGCTTACGGAGATGCAGTGTTGGACTTGTAAAACAAGGATACTATGACTGATAAGAAAAAAAATATAAAGGAGTTGCCTGACTCAGCTGCCATCATTGAGGAAATGGTCTCAAAGTACCCTAAAAAGGTGGCAAAGAAGAGAGCTAAGGCCATGGTGACGAATGATCCGGAAAACAAACCGGAGATTCAGTCCAATGTAAGGACCGTGCCGGGGATAATTACCCAGAGAGGATGTACGTACGCCGGTTGTAAGGGTGTTATTCTGGGGCCCACGAGAGACGTGATTAATATTACGCATGGTCCCATCGGATGTGGCTTCTATAGCTGGTTAACACGACGTAACCAAACCAAAGCTGGTAAAGGCGAAGAAAACTATATTCCTTATTGTTTTTCTACCGATATGCAGGATGAGAATATCGTTTTTGGTGGAGAGGCAAAACTGAAGCAGGCCATTCGTGAAGCTTACGAAATTTTTAAGCCGCATTCAATCAGTATCTTCTCAACCTGTCCCGTAGGATTGATTGGAGATGATGTGCATTCGGTGGCCCGGGAAATGAAAAAGGAGCTGGGCATTACCATTTTCGGGTTTAGCTGTGAAGGTTACAGGGGAGTGTCTCAGAGTGCCGGTCACCACATTGCCAACAACGGGGTCTTTACCAATGTGGTTGGAACTGAAAAGCCTAAGCGTGTTGGCAAATTCCAGATCAACCTGATGGGTGAATACAACATTGGAGGTGACGCATTTGAACTGGAGCGTCTGTTTGAAGAAGCTGGTATTACGTTGCTTTCTACTTTCAGCGGAAACAGTACTATTAAAAGTTACGCCTATGCCCAGTCTGCCGATTTGAACCTGGTAATGTGTCACCGTTCCATCAACTATATTGCTGAAATGATGGAGGAGAAATACGGTATTCCGTGGGTGAAAATAAACTTTATCGGCGCTGAGTCTACTGCAAAATCGTTGCGCAAAGTGGCAGAGTTTTTTGATGACGCGGAACTCACCGAAAGGGTTGAGAAAATAGTCAAAAGAGAAATGTCTAAGGTTAAGAAGGTCTCTAAAGAGGTTCGTCCTGATCTGGAAGGCAAACTGGCAATGTTATTTGTCGGAGGTTCCAGAGCTCACCACTATCAGGATCTTTTTAAAGAACTTGGCATTACTACTATTTCTGCCGGTTACGAGTTTGCCCACCGCGATGACTACGAAGGCCGTGAGGTGATTCCCAACATTAAGGTAGATGCCGATACCCGGAATATTGAAGATATTGAAGTAACCCGCGACGACGAGAATTTCCGTGAAGACCTGGTAAAGAAGAAGCAGATTCTTGAAGAAAAAGGATACAAATTCAAAGAGTATTCTGGGATGATGAGTGAAATGGATAAAAACTCATTGGTGATTGACGACATTTCTCACTGGGAATCTGAAAAGCTCATTGAATATTTCAAACCAGATGTGTTCTGTGCCGGAATTAAGGAAAAATATGCTGTTCAAAAGATGGGAGTGCCTCTCAAACAGTTGCATAGCTACGATTACGGAGGTCCCTACGCTGGATTCGAAGGTGCCATCAACTTCTATCGTGATATGGAGCGCATGCTCAATACCCGTATTTGGAAAATGGTAGATGCTCCCTGGAAAGCTGAACCCGAGATTGTGGGCAGCATGAATATTAACATCTAAAGTAAGGAGGAATTAACTATGTTGCTACGACATACTACAAACAAAGTAAAGGAGAGAGAAGCACTTACTGTAAATCCGGCCAAAACTTGTCAGCCTATTGGTGCCATGTACGCCGCATTAGGTATTCACGGGTGCCTTCCTCACAGTCACGGATCTCAGGGATGTTGTTCTTACCACCGAAGTACCCTTACCAGACACTATAAGGAGCCTGTTATGGCTGCTACCAGTTCGTTTACCGAGGGGGCTTCTGTATTCGGTGGTCAGGCTAACCTGCTGAATGCCATTAATACCATTTTCTCGGTTTACGAGCCCGAAATTATAGCTGTTCACTCAACTTGTTTGAGTGAGACCATTGGTGATGACCTGGGACAGATAATTGCCAAGGCTCGCGAAGATGGCAAAATCCCTGAAGGAAAACATGTTATTCATGCTTCCACTCCAAGTTACGTTGGGTCGCATGTTACCGGTTATGCCAATATGCTTGAAGGTATTGTGAAACATTTTGCCATGTCAACCGACGAAATTAAGCGGCAGGTAAACTTGCTGGCCGGATGGGTTGAACCTGCTGATATGCGTGAGCTCAAAAGAATGATGAGTGTAATGGGAATAAAAAATGTTTTGCTTCCTGATACCTCTGAGGTTTTGGATGCTCCAATGACGGGTAAACATGAGTTTTATCCTAAAGGCGGAACTACCGTTCCTGAAATCGTAAGCATGGGAGACAGCATGTTCACCCTGGGACTTGGCGAATGGGCTACCAAAAGTGCTGCCATAAAGTTGGAAAACCAATGCAAAGTGAAATTCGCATTGACCGACCTGCCCATCGGTATTTCTGCTACCGACCGCTTTGTGATGGCTCTTGCCAAAGCTGCAGGGGTTTCCATTCCTGAGGCCATTTCATCCGAACGCGGTAAGCTGATGGATATGATTACCGATATGCACCAGTATTTCTACGGAAAACGAGTGGCCCTTTGGGGGGATCCTGATCAATTACTGCCTCTTATCGAATTTCTTGCCGACATTGATATGAAGCCTGTATATGTGGTTTCAGGTACGCCGGGTAAAGCATTCTCTAAAAAGGCTCATGAGATCCTTGCAGAAAAAGTACCTGAAGCCAAAATAAAGAATGGCGCCACAGCTGACATGTTCCTGATGCACCAGTGGATAAAAGAAGAACCGGTAGATCTTCTGATAGGAAACACTTATGGCAAATACATTGCCCGTGACGAAAATATTCCTTTCGTTAGAATGGGATTCCCAATCCTGGACCGTGTTGGCCACAGTTATTTCCCAACATTAGGGTACATGGGCGGAATCCGCATCCTGGAGAAAATACTCGGTGTCCTGATGGATAAAATGGATGCTGACAGTCCTGAAGAATCATTTGAGCTTGTTATGTAATGCTTAACTGAGGTGAATTCCAATCTTCGAATAAATGATAGTCTGTTGGTATTTTATTTATAATCGATTGCTTTAATAAGAGTCATGTGTTCAAGATTTTACGACTCATCTTAGATCTTGTATCTAAAAATCTAACAGTCTATTAAGTGATAATTTCTTTCGAATTGTTTTTGATGCTGCTTTTGGTGTTTAATCCAGGTTTTTAAGACCAAAGACGAGGGCCCTTGTGGTTAGTTCGCTTATTACTATGACCCCTGCAGGTTGTTGGTTGCGAGGGGCCCTCGTTGAGGTCTTAAAATTTTTATCAATTTTAAAAATATACGCCATGACTGATTTTCTAAAAAAACGCACATCCCAGATAGTTACACTGGAGAATGATGCCCCGGATATTGCCTGCGATAAGAAAAGTCTGGCAGGATCAGTTAGTCAGAGAGCGTGTGTTTTCTGTGGTTCGAGAGTTGTCCTTTACCCCATTGCTGATGCCTTGCACCTGATTCATGGTCCCATTGGTTGCGCAGCTTATACCTGGGATATACGTGGCGCTCTTTCGTCAGGTCCTCAGTTGCATCGTCTCAGTTTTTCAACCGACTTACGCGAAAAAGATGTGGTATTCGGTGGGGAGAAAAAACTTTATCACTCCCTTGTAGAGTTGATTGATACTTATAAGCCCAATGCAGCCTTTGTGTTTGCTACCTGTATTGTTGGTGTTATTGGCGACGATGTGGAGAGTGTTTGTCGCAGAGTATCCAGAGAGAAGGGGATAGATGTTATTCCTGTTATGTCCGAAGGTTTCCGCGGAACTAAAAAGGATGGTTACAGTGCTGCATGCTCTGCCATATCTACTTTAATAGGCACCGATGATACTTATGAAGCTCCCGAATACTCCATCAATATCCTCGGAGATTTTAACCTGGCCGGTGAACTTTGGATTTTAAAAGACTACTACGAGAAAATGGGGGTAAACATCATCACCTGTCTCACGGGTGATGGAAGAGTTGATGAAATCAGGCGGGCACATAAAGCCAAACTTAATGTGGTTCAGTGCTCCGGTTCAATGATGCCATTGGCTCGCGAAATGAAAGAAAAATACGGTATTCCTTTCAAAAAGGTGTCCTACTTCGGCATAGAAGATATGTCTGAAGCCTTGTATGAAGTGGCAGGTTTCTTCCAAAATAAAGAAATGATGAATGTAACCCGGGAACTGGTTACGGAAGAACTAAAAGAACTTATTCCTGCGCTTGAACCCTTCAAACGTGATTTGGCCGGAAAAAAAGCCGCCATTTATGTGGGAGGTGCTTTTAAGGCGATTAGTCTGGTGAAAGCTTTACGCCTGATAGGTATGGAAACTGTGGTTGTGGGTTCACAAACCGGAAATAAAGACGATTACAAACTGCTTCAAAAGTTATGCGACCCGGGAACCATTTTGGTGGATGATTCTAACCCCAATGAACTTTCAACTTTTGTAAAGCAAAAAGGAGCTGACCTTTTTATTGGTGGTGTTAAAGAACGTCCCATTGCCCATAAACTTGGTCTTGGATTTTGTGATCACAACCACGAAAGAAAAGAAGCCCTGGCAGGGTATGAGGGAATGATGAATTTTGCCCGCGAAGTGCATGCCTCGGTTATGAGCCCGGTTTGGAAGTTTGTGAAGTAAAAATCGGTTTAAAGATTAATAGACCGTTAGATTTTGAGATTTAAGAAAAATTTAAATGCAAAGACACAAAGTTTTCCTTGATAGTTGTGGTTTGTGTGTAGAGATGGAAGATTAATGGTTTGACATGTGAATATGATTATAAGAATAACATGAGACATCTTAAATCTAATATCTATCCCGAAGCATCGGGACTAACTATCTACTAAATTATAAAAGGAGCAGGTTATGGAAAAAGAATCATTATTAACACCCAAGTCATCAGGATTCGTTTCTACGCGAAATGCCTGCAAATTATGTGCTCCATTGGGTGCAAGCATTGCATACAGAGGAGTTGAAGGATGTGTGCCTTTGGTGCACGGCTCGCAGGGATGTGCCACATATATAAGACGCTATTTGATCAGTCATTTCAGAGAACCCATTGATATAGCTTCCACCAATTTTACTGAAGATACGACGGTTTTTGGCGGTGCCATGAATCTCAAGGAAGCGCTTAATAATATTTCAGAACAGTATAAGCCTGATTTAATTGGTGTTTGTACAACCTGCCTGAGTGAAACCATTGGGGAAGATGTACCTCAAATGCTCAAAATAGTTGAGATGGAGGCCGACCGTCCTGCAGATGCGCCCAGGTTGGTAGCAGCATCTACTCCCAGTTATCAGGGAACTCATGCCGAAGGTTACCGGGAGGCTGTTTATTCGCTGGTTAAGCGTTTCTCATACAAGCCTGCATTACCGGAGTCTCACAGTTCCATTAACTTGTTTCCAGGACTTTGGTCGCCTGCTGATTTAAGGCATTTGAAAGAAATTATGACCGATTTTAGTTTGGATTACACCTTGATGCCCGATTATTCCGACACATTAGATAACCCTATCTGGGATCAATACCACCGTGTTCCGGGAGGAGGTACTCCGTTGCAAAAAATCAGGAACATGGGAGGGGCCAAAGCTTCCATTGAATTTGGTGTAGGAGAGGATTACTATAAGCTTAACCAGAATTCAGGGGCTTCCTACCTGGAAGAAGAGTTTGATGTCCCTAAACACTCTTTGTTATCACCCATAGGGATTGATCAGACTGATAAGTTCTTTGAATTGCTGAATGAGTTGAGCGGCAAAGAAACACCAATAGCCCACACCAACGAACGTGGCCGTTTAATTGATGCCTATGTGGATGGTCATAAATATGTTTTTGGCAAAAAAGTGGTGATATATGGCGATGAGGATATGGTAATGGCGCTTACGTCTTTCCTCAAGGAGGTTGGAATAATTGTAAGCCTTGCTGCGTCAGGGAGTGAAGGCAGAGGTTTGAAAAAGGCATTGTCATCAGATGATGGTGAGACCACAGTAATGGCTGATGCTGACTTTGAAGAAATCAGAGAGTTTTGCCTGGAGAATAAGCCCGATTTAATTATAGGAAACAGCAAAGGTTACAACCTGGCGCGGGAGATAGGTGTCCCCCTGGTTCGTATTGGATTTCCTGTCCACGATCGCATTGGAGCACAACGCATTCTTCATGTCGGTTACAGAGGAGCACAAAACCTGTTCGATACCATTGTCAATACTTTATTGCAAGTTAAACAAGATAAATCACCAGTAGGCTATAAGTACCTCTGATTAAATAAAATATCTAACCTCTGTTTTCTAACCTCTAACCTCTAATCTCTAACATCCAACCTCTAACATCCAACCTCTAACCCCTAACCTCTAACCTCCAGCATCTATCCCTAACCCTGACCCCGGACAGCAATCAAAAATAACCTAAAAACTACCAGTTATGCCTGACATTTCCACACATCCTTGTTTCAATAAAGATGCCCGTCACAAATTTGCCCGTGTACATTTACCAGTGGCTATGACATGTAACATCAAGTGTAATTACTGCAACCGGAAATACGACTGTGTCAATGAAAGTCGTCCGGGGGTAACCAGTAATATATTAACTCCTGATCAGTCTGTTTTTTACCTGACTGAGTTGAAAAAGAAGTTGCCAAACCTTAGTGTGGTAGGTATTGCCGGACCAGGAGACCCGTTTGCACAACCTGAGGCAACCATGGAAACCTTGCGAAAGGTGAGAGAAAACTTTCCTGAAATGCTGCTTTGTGTTTCTTCAAACGGTCTTAATATCGCTCCATTCGTCGACGAGCTTAAGGAGTTAAATGTATCGCACGTTACGATTACCGTCAATGGTGTAGATCCTGATGTGACCAAAGATATTTACGGATGGGTGAGGTTCAAAAAGCGTGGGTATTTTGGGCGTGATGCAGCCGAGTTGCTTTTGTCTCAGCAAAAAAAGGCCATTAAATCCCTGGTCGAAGCCGGAATCACTACTAAAGTCAATAGTGTGGTAGTCCCCGGGATCAATCACCATCATATAAAAGAAGTTGCCAAATGGGCTTCCGCACAAGGAGTAGAAGTGATGAACCCTATTCCGATGTATCCTGTAGAGGGAACCGAATTTGAAAATATACCAGAGCCACAACCTGCCTTGATTAAGGAATTGAGGAATACGGTGAATGATCATTTGCCAGTGATGACACATTGTGCCCGATGCCGTGCCGATGCCGCCGGGTTACTGGGGAAAGACAGTACAGAAGCCTCAAGATTATTGTCAGATGCCACCAAATTTACTCTTACCGATACCAATGAACGACCATTTGTTGCAGTTGCCAGTAACGAAGGCATTCTGGTCAATCAACATCTGGGAGAGGCTGACAGGTTGTTTATATTCAGGGAAACGCCTAATGGATATAAGCTTGTTAATCAAAGAAGTACCCCAGAAACAGGCAAGGGACTTGACCGTTGGCGCGAACTCAGCAAAATGTTGAGTGACTGCCGGGCTTTACTTGCCGGAGGAATAGGGCCCAAACCATCAGAAGTATTATCACATTCAGGTATTCAGATTGTTGAAATGTCAGGGTTGATTGATCAGGGGCTGGATGCCGTCTATAAAGGGAAAGAACTCCGTACTATCAGCAAAGCAGAAGCTTTCAAATGTGGTAGCGGATGCTCAGGAAATGCAATGGGATGTGGGTAACAATCGATCGTTAGTCCCGATGCTTCGGGATAGATATTAGATGTTAGATGATTCGTATTGTTCCAAAATTCAGCACATTAATACAAAAGAGGGTGTTCTTGTAATTAATTGATCACGAGTTTTTTTGTAAAAGTTTGACGGAGTTATGACCATGAGAGATCTAGATTTATTCTTATATGCCTGATATGGTTCCCTTAATATATGTGGAAATTAATTCAATTATTAATCAATAAAAACCAAACCAATGAAAAAGCCTGAATATCATTTTTTAGTTTGTAATTCATACCGTGTTGCCGGTGATGCCCAGGGATTTTGTAATAAAAATGGTGCTACAGATCTGGTACAGTACATTATGGAAGAATGCGCGGACCGAGGCCTGGATGCTGTTGTTTCTACTACCGGATGCCTTAATGTTTGCTCACAGGGACCTGTTGTCGTTGTGCACCCTCAAAATCAATGGTATGGAAAAGTAGATACCGATGCTGTTGACGATATCCTTGATGCAATCGAGGAAGGTGGAGTCGCCGAAGATTATTTGATTTCGGAATAGTCGATATAATTAATAGATCGTTAGATAATAGATTAAAGTAAATGACAGATAGAAGTTCGACAGGCATTAGGCAGAAAAAAATAAACCAGCCCTTGCAGTCATCTTAAAGCTTTTTGAAGAAGTTTTGCCTTTAAACTATTGTTGTGGTTAATTAATTCTAACGTTCTATTGTCTTATATCTAATTATCTAACCTCTAATTATCTATTCTTAAGCCATGAGACAATTTTATCTAATTGATACCACACTTCGCGACGGGGAACAAGCCCCGGGTGTTGTTTTTTCACTCGAAGAGAAAATTAGAATTGCCTCAACTCTTGATGCTGCCGGGGTTCCTGAATTGGAGGTAGGAACCCCGGCCATCTCTGATGAGGAGATAGCACATATTAAAAGAATAATTGATCAGGGGTTCAATTTCAGGTCGGCCTGTTGGGCACGGGCCATGGAAGCTGATATTTTATTGTCTGCAAAAACCGGGGTGTCACAAATCAATATTTCATTTCCGGTTTCTGATATTTTGCTCAATTCGATGGGAAAAAGCAGAAGCTGGATTATGAATGAAATGGACCGGTTAATAAAAATGGCCAAAGATCATTTTCAATTTGTTTCCGTCGGAGCTCAGGATGCTTCCCGGGCAGCTGAGAATGATTTGATTGAATTCGTTTCTGCGGTCCATACTTCAGGTGTGGATCGTATAAGATTTGCGGACACTGTTGGTGTTTTGAACCCTATGCAAGTCCATAACTGGTTTACACGTTTCGTAAAAAGGTATCCGTCTGTTGAGTTCGAATTTCATGGTCATAATGATCTTGGAATGGGTACAGCCAATACTTTTACCGCATTGACCAGTGGTTGTCATTGTGCAAGCGTTACTGTAAACGGACTTGGCGAAAGAGCCGGAAACGCTGCCCTTGAGGAGATTGTTGCAGGACTCTCCACCAGCTATCATGTGGATTGCGGTGTGAATTTAAAAAAGACCGTGGAACTATCAGATTACGTTGCAGAAATTTCAGGTAGAAAATTACATGCTTCGAAACCCATTTCAGGAGAGATGGCTTTTAAGCATGAAACGGGAATTCATTGCCGGAGCTTGAGAAAAGATCCTTTGGCCTATCAGCCATTTTTACCTTCCGAGGCAGGTCGGACCATTTCATTTGCTGCAGGAAAACATTCCGGAAAAGCTTCTGTTCAAAAAATATTAATGGATTTGGGAATGGAAATCGAAGAAAACCGATTTAATGAGTTTATGAGTTCCTTAAAAAATCATTCATCGACTCAAAAGAGAGGGTTGACTGAAGAAGAGTTTGTTGAGATTGTAAGATGTTTTGTTTCATGTAAGTAGGTGTTGTTTGCTTTCTTCTGAAGTTGGTTATTAACACTATTTAAAGAACTTTTTCTTTAAATGATACATATAAACATGTGAAATTCTATATGTTTATATATTTTTGTACCAACATAAATCAGAGGATATGCAGAAAAAATATGTTATAATAGGAGGAGTTGCCGGGGGTGCCACAACTGCTGCGCGACTCAGAAGAATTGATGAAAATGCGGAAATCATTATGCTCGAAAAAGGGGAGCATATTTCGTATGCCAATTGTGGATTACCTTACTACATTGGCGGAGTAATCAAAGATAGAGACAATCTTTTGGTGCAAACTCCCGAAAGTTTTGGAGGGCGTTTTAATATTGATGTCAGAATCTTTTCCGAGGTGACTGATATTGATGCTGATAGTCAGGCCATCACCATTAGAGATCATAAAACCGGAAAAGAATATACTGAAAACTACGATAAGCTGGTGCTGTCACCGGGTGCCCAACCTGTAAAACCTCCGATTCAGGGTATTGACAGCAAAAATATTTTCACACTCAGAAATGTTGACGATACAGACCGCATTAAAGCCTTTGTTGATGATGAAAAGCCAAAATCAGCAGTAGTTGTTGGAGCTGGATTTATTGGTCTCGAAATGGCTGAAAACCTTCATCAGCGTGGGATAAACGTCACAGTTGTGGAAGCTGCTCCTCAGGTAATGAATATGATGGACCCTGAAATGGCAGCTATCTTACATCAGCATTTCAAAGAGCAGGAGGTGGGTCTTTATTTGCAAGATGCAGTTAAAGCTTTCCGTCCCAATGGTGATGGATTGAGCCTTATGTTGTCAAGTGGAGAAATCCTGAATGCAGATTTTGTAGTATTATCTATCGGAGTTAAGCCTGACAGTCATCTGGCTCAAAAAGCAGGCCTTGAACTGGGTAACCGGGGCGGAATTGTTGTAGATGAGTTTCTTCAAACGTCAAAAGAAAATATTTATGCCGTAGGGGATGCCATCGAATTTCCACATCCGCTAACGGGAGAGTCTTCATTGGCCTTTTTAGCTGGGCCTGCCAATAAACAGGGACGTATACTTGCCGATAACCTGGTATATGGTCACAAACGTAAATATCAGGGTTCTATTGGAACCGCCATTGCCAAAGTATTTGAAATGACTGCCGCAACTACAGGTTTAAGCGATAAAGCATTGGCTCAGGCCGGAGTGCCGCATCAGTCAACCATTGTAAACGGGGGTAGTCATGCAGGCTATTATCCCGGATCAACCAATATGGTTCTGAAAATTACCTTTAATCCCGAGGATGGGAAGCTTCTGGGAGGCCAGGTTGTCGGTTATGATGGTGTAGATAAGAGAGTGGATATGCTGGCTGCAATAATTAAAGCCAACGGTGATATCTATGACTTGCAGGAGATAGAGCATGCTTATGCACCTCCCTTTAGTTCTGCCAAAGATCCTGTAAACCAAGCCGGTTACAATGCAGAGAATATCATCAAAGGGTTGTTCCGACCTTTATCACCCTATAAGTTTCATGAGTGGAATCACTCAGACAGTTGTTTGTTGGATGTGCGTACACCTGATGAGCATAGCCTGAATGCCATTGAAGGATCCATCAATATAGAGGTGGATAAACTGCGCGAACATTTGGATGAGATTCCACGAGATAAAAATCTTTACATTTTCTGTGGAGTTGGCTTAAGAGGTTATGTGGCAACCAGAATTTTGAAGCAGCATGGATTTGAGAAGGTATATAACCTCTCAGGTGGTTTAAAGGTGTATCAAACAGCCATTGCAGAGCAGAATAATCCTTTGAAATTTAACAGCTCGAAAGATGCAGTTCCTGTGAAAGAGGATGGAGTTATGGAATCAATTCCTTACATTTCAACAAAGATGCTTGAAGTAGATGCTTGCGGATTGCAATGCCCGGGGCCTGTATTGAAGTTGAAAGAAGAAATTGCCAAAATAGGTCCCGGAGATGAAATGCAGATTAAAGCGTCTGATCCCGGTTTTTATAACGACGTGGCTTCTTGGTGTAATGTGACAGGGCATACACTGGTTGGTAGATCAAAAAAGGGAGCTGAAATAACTGCTGTTATTCGAAAGAAAAACGAAGAGGCAAAAAACGCTCTCAGTAAGATGCCCGAAGGCATTCAAACCATTGATAAAGGCGACAATAAAACAATCATCGTATTTAGCGATGATCTGGATCGTGCCTTAGCTTCTTTTGTTATTGCAAATGGAGCAGCTTCCATGGGTAAAAAAGTGACCATGTTCTTTACCTTCTGGGGATTGAATGTGATAAAGAAGCAGAATAAGCCCCGAACTAAGAAAGGTGTTATGGACAAGATGTTTGGCTTGATGATGCCCGGTCATGCCGGTAAACTGCCCCTTTCTAATATGAATATGGGAGGTATTGGTCGCACCATGATGAAACAGCGCATGAAAAGCAAAAATGTGGATGCACTGGAAGTGATGATAGACAATGCCAATAGAAGCGAAGTGCAGATGATCGCCTGCCAAATGAGTATGGATGTTATGGGTGTTCAAGGAGAGGAACTGATTGATGGTGTGAAAATTGGCGGAGTTGCTAACTACCTCGAAGAAGCGGAGGCTTCAAATCTTAATTTGTTTATTTAATGGTGATTAGTGTATCGTTATAGTGCGTAGTGGAATGATTCTTTGTTGTTTGTGTTAGCTAAACCAAATTAAATGATTGTGTTCTTTTAACGCGCTGATATCCTGTAATAAAAAAGAAACGCATATTCTTTTGATGTAAAAAACCCCTGACAGGACTTCAAGCTTGTCAGGGGTTTCTTTTAAATCTCTAATCTGAATGAAGATAATAGTCTGTTAAAATCTTGCAATCAACTCTGAGTCAATTGTTTATATATCAATGGTTTTGTGAGTTAACGCTCGGATTATCAAATGGCTATGATTTATCATCTAAGTAAAGTCATAAACCATTTAAAATGTGTTTTTTATAATTTTCTTAGTTTTTTAAATATGCCGCAAAAAGAATCAAAATTTCTTAACTTCGAAAGTTTCCAGCTTCTAACTTCTAACTTCCAGCCTCCAGCTTCCGGCTTCCGCGCGGCTGG
>NZ_QEWP01000019.1 GCF_003121985.1 Marinilabilia rubra | reverse complement strand
GAACAGAATGTAGAACCAAAAAATAAAACATTTTCGAGTATCCACATATTAGAAATGATAAACCAAACCTTTGATTTTGTGAATATTCCACTGCATCAATCTGCTTAGCCTGACGGCTATGCCCTCCGGAGGGGCCTCACAAAGTCCCGACTGTATTTGGCCCTAAGGAGCCTGTGATTGTGCCTGTGGAAGCCAGTGGAGGGCTTCTTGATTATGCCTTCCCTGCCGGCTTTAATGTTGACTATATGCCTTTGGCCACTCCCCAAGTTACTATCGGTTCGCTTCTTGGAACCGATCTTACCATTCGTTACATTACCCTTGATCTTGAAGATTTGGGAGATCTTGATCTTTTTGGATGGGGCTTACGACACAGCCTCAATCAGTATCTCACCTTTTTGCCCGTAGATGTGGCTATAGGCTATTACAATCAGTCTTTTAAAATAGGTGATTATATGGATGCCAGCGCCGTTCTGATCAGTTTGCAGGGGAGCTACTCTGTTCCGGTCATTACTTTTTATGGTGGTCTGGGCATCGAAAGCAGCAACATTGATGTGCAATATACCTATTCCAGGGAAGGGGAGGTGGCAGATGAAACCATTAAATTTGAAATGGAAGGTGCCAACAGCCTTCGCTTTACCATCGGACTCACCTTAAATCTGGGTCCAGTCAAAATCAATGGCGATTACAACATTGCCAAACAAAATACTTTATCGGCCGGTATAGGCATCGGCATTAATCAAAAATGAAACTAAGTCATGATTAAGAAATTAATATCAATTTTGATGATACTTCTTCTCGCTGTAAGTTGCGATGAAGAAGTTACCCTGGTGGCTTCATTTGAAGAGAGTGGTTCTGTGCCGGTACAGGCAGACGATTTTTTTGAGATGATAACCATTCCGGGAGCATCGGTTCAGGCTGCTATTAATGATGCCATGGACGAGGATGGACAAATAGAAATGGTGGTTCTTGAAGGTTTGTTGCTAAATGTGTCTGCCCGTTCAGAGAATACAGCTTCTTCTTTGGAGATAAATATTGATATTCTTTCCTGGGATACCAATAATTATTTGCCCATCCTTGATGAATTTGAAGTGGATGTGCCGGATGAAAATGTTCCGGTTTTAACCAATCTTCAGGCAACAGGTGTCAGTGCGCTTAAGTCTCAGCTCAATCAGCTGGCCACCGGCAGTTCATCAAGAGATATTGAATTTACAATTGATGGTACTGTTTCTCCGTCTGGGGCTACAGTTCGTGCTAACGTTGAGATATGGGTTGAGGGAAGCGTTGTATATGTCCAGCTGACCGATTAGTGTTTTCCATAATGGGGATGTCCGAAAAGTCAGGAGCTTAGAGTTTTTTATGCTGAACGAAGCGAAGAACCTGTTTGTCACTAATCTGAACCATGACAGTATGCCCGGGTTAACCTTTACAGTGCCTTTTTGGACACCCTCACAGACTTTATTCCTTTTTTCCAATGCCTGGTATGGTGAAAATTGTGTCCCCTGATTTGAGTATAATTTGGAATTTTGCTTCTTTGGCTAAACCAACTATTCTGTGGTTTTGTTTTAATTTGTAAACTACCGAAAATGAAAAACTACTTGATAGTTGGAGGGTCTTCAGGAATTGGAAAAAAGCTTGTTGAACTGCTCGCTGAGAATGGACATAATGTCTATGCCACTTTCAATGAAAAGCCACAGGAAGATTCAGACAATGTGCACTTTTCGCAAATGAATATTCTTGGTGAAGATGTTCCTGATGTCGAATTTTTACCAGAAAGCCTGGATGGAATGGTGTATTGTCCGGGAAGCATTAATCTTAAACCTTTTCACCGAATCAAAGAACAAGAGTTTCTGGACGATTACCGGTTGCAGGTTATCGGGGCTGTTAAGATAATTCAGGCTGCCCTGCCGCGTTTAAAGAAAAGCGGACATGCCTCAGTTGTCTTGTTTTCAACTGTAGCTGTACAAAGTGGGTTTAATTTCCACTCCATAGTCTCCTCCTCTAAGGGAGCTGTTGAAGGTCTTACCCGTGCTCTTGCTGCCGAGCTGGCCCCATCGGTGCGGGTAAATGCTGTTGCTCCTTCTTTAACAGACACACCTTTGGCTGGTCGTCTTCTGAGTAATGACGGGAAAAAAGCTGCACTTGGAGAGAAGAACCCCATGAAAAGGGTTGGAGAACCTGCAGATATTGCTCATGCTGTTAAGTTTCTTTTAGGTGAAGAGTCTTCCTGGGTAACAGGGCAAATTCTTCATGTTGATGGCGGTGCATCTTCTTTGACGATGTAACACGTAAGATCATTTCCATGGAACCTTCTTTAATAATAATTCTCCGGAATTTAATTACCTGATCTTTGCTTATCAGTCAATTATTCTTTTCTGCTTTCTGCCGCTCAAACTTTGGCCTGTTGATTACTTAAATCTATCCTGAAGTTTTGGTCTCCCCCGATCAATTATTTCAGAAGACTTTAGAGTGACTATTCGCTTGCTTTCGCCTTTTTTCACAGTGTCCTCTGCGGTCAAATTCCAGTTCGGTGTCTCCGGGAAATGCACTGACTTTGGTAAAGAGAATATTAGGGTTAAATTTGCAGACATGCGGAAATGGTTTTCTTTTTCACCGGGCTATCAATCCGGCAGGTTTGAGCAGAAGCTTTACCAGATGGTAAATGATTTTAGGCATGCTGTGGTACTGACTGACCAGTATCCTTTTTACTCCGGCCATGCTCATCAGTATCATGAATTTAGCGTATTAGCCGGGTTTGGAGCACTGAAGGTTTGGGACGAGGATATCAACCAGCTCGAATCGGAAGCTTACAGACTTAACGACTGGCTGTTGGGCTATTTGTCGTATGATCTTAAAAATGAGTTTGAGCCCGGATTATCATCTTCCAATTCTGATTTCACCGGGTTTCAAAATTTCGGTTTTTTCCAGCCACGCTTCATGGTCCGGAGAACAGGTGATAACTGGCATTTGGGGTATGAGTCTGATTGTGATACACAGCAGGATGCACTTAGTTTTATTGATAAAATCCGTGATTACACTGTTCATGAAAACTATGACCTGCCATCGATTACTTTTCAGTCCAGCGTATCAAGGGAAGAATACCTTCAGACCGTTGAGAAATTGAAACATCACATTCGCAAAGGCGATATTTACGAAATAAATTACTGCATAGATTTCTTTTGCGACAGAGTAGCCGTTGATCCGGCGCGTGTTTTCGGTGAGTTGATGAAGATTGCGCCAATGCCGTTCTCAACTCTTTTGCGTCACAATGAGGCCTTTCTGATGAGTGCTTCTCCTGAGCGCTATTTGCGAAAGCGTGGAGCAAGGGTGCTTTCCCAGCCTATGAAGGGCACTGCCAAAAGAAATCCCTCCAAATCTGAGGACTATCAGGTGATGAAACAACTTGCCGAGTCAGATAAAGAAAGAGCAGAAAACATCATGATTGCAGATCTGGTGCGCAACGATTTGTCTCGTGTTGCCGCCAGAGGAACGGTTCATGTAGATGATTTATGCAGTGTTTTTCCTTTTCCCGGGGTATACCAGATGATTTCTACTGTATCGGCTCAAATGCATACAGATGCTCATTGGCTCGATCCCATAAGGTACAGTTTCCCTATGGGATCGATGACAGGTGCTCCAAAGATCAGTGCGATGGAGCTGGTCGACAGGTACGAGAAATCGGCCCGCGGACTTTATTCCGGCGCTGTGGGGTATATTACTCCCGAACTGGATTTCGATTTCAACGTGGTGATTCGCAGTTTTCTTTACAATCAGGCATCGCAGTATTTGAGCTACTCAGTGGGCAGTGCCATTACGGATGTTTGCAATGCATCGCTTGAGTATGAAGAGTGCCTGCTGAAAGCTGAAAACCTCAGGAATGTCTTTAATAAAACAACACAGTATGGTTCTTTCGCGGGTTAAAGAGGCGCTTGAAAATCTGGGTGTAAAACCTGAAGATCGCATTTTAGTAGCTTTAAGTGGTGGCGCTGACTCCATGACCTTATTATTCCTACTGAATGAACTTGGGCATTTTTGTCAGGCTGCTCATTGTAATTTTCACTTACGTGATAAAGAATCCAATCAGGATGAGCGGTTTGTTTTTGACTACTGTTTAGGCAGGGACATTCCCATCCATGTTAAGCATTTTGATACGCAGGAAGAAGCCAGAAAAAGAGGGATTTCAATTGAAATGGCCGCCCGTGATCTGAGGTATAAATGGTTTTGGGAACTGGTTGATAAAGAAGGCTTTCAATGGTTGATGACCGGGCATCACGGGGATGATATGATAGAAACATTTTTTCTGAATCTGGCACGGGGAACTGGATTGAGGGGCTTAAAAGGGATGAGACCCAAAAACGGAAAGCTGATTCGTCCCCTTTTATCTCTGCAACGAGAGGAGATTGAGCAATTTTGCCATGAGAACGGAATCCCGTATAGAACCGACTCAAGCAACAGTGATGTTATTTTCCAACGCAATAATATCCGCCACAATGTTTTGCCGGTAATGAACATGCTGAATCCCTCATTTTTCAATACCATGCTTCATAATTTCCATAATCTGGATGAGGCATGGCAGATCTTTGAAAAGGAAGTTTCCGAAGTCCGGAAAAATGTGGTTGCTGAGGAGGATAATCAAATGCTTGTTCCGTTAAGACTTATTCGTGAGCATCCGCAAAAAAGGACCATGCTCTTTGAAATCCTGCATCCTTATGGGTTTAACAGTAAAACCATCGATGAGGTAATTGATAGTCTGGGAGGCACTCCCGGAAAACAATTTTTTTCACAAACGCACCGCCTGGTGCGCGATCGGTATAATCTTATATTGGTGCCACGCGATGAAGCTGATCATCGTTTCTATTACATTCAGGGGGATGATGAAAATATTGAGGATCCTTTTCCTATGTCGCTCCGGATTTTTGAAAAAAATGATGATTTTACTTTTAGCCGTGAATCTGAATGTGTCCACCTGGATGCCGATTTAATAGAGTTTCCGCTTCATTTGCGTCACTGGCAAGATGGCGATCATTTCAGGCCTTTGGGCATGGAGCAATTTAAAAAGCTGAGCGATTTCTTTGTTGATCAGAAGTTTTCGCTGGTCGGGAAAGAGAAAACCTGGCTGCTGATTTCCGGTGAAGATATCATCTGGGTCGTAGGTCATCGCATTGATGACCGGTTTAAAGTCAGTAAAACAACGAGGAGGATATTGGAGTTGAAGGTAAAACCCTGAATTGTGCGGTTATATGATTTGAGAAAATCTTCTCAGATCCTTCAGATGGTTTTCGATTATATCAATTACTACTTCTATGTTTAACGAGTTATAGTCATGGACAGCTATATTTCTGAAACCTGCCATTGCTTGCATCCGCTAACTTAATTCTAATGATATTAAGTTGTCTTTTTTCAAGTATCTGAAATGTTGATCTATTGCTTTGCGGGAGGCTAGGCTTTTTTTTCGTACAATTCTGGTTCCCATGTCTATTGTGGCCCGACACGCTCTTTCAATATTTAAAATTACAGCATCCTGCTTGGTGATTATATGTTTTTTCTCCTCACTAAGCATGGGCAACAGCTTTATACAAAAACAGGGAGAATAAAGTATATGTCAATACTATCAATAGATCGTTAGACTTTTAGATATAAGATTTAAGATAAATCATATAATTCTGATAATCTGGGCTTTAAAACGAAAGCTCATTCACTCGCAAGAGTTTGAACTTTAGACTTTTATAAAAGTTTAACGGAGTATTGTACTATTGAATTTTTTGTTAATAAATACCACCTCCGATAACCAAATCATTCTGATAAAAAACAATACTTTGGCCCGGAGTAATGGCCCAGGCCGGAACATCAAAAATGACATTAAGTCCACCTTCTATATGGGTTATCCGGCCGGGTATAGGGGGAACTTTATCCAGTCCGCGGATTCTTATATGAACTTCTTCAGCCTCATTTTCATACAGCGATTCAGAAAGATAGAAGGATTTTAAAGTTAATTGACTTGTTTCAAGATTGGCTGTTTTTGAAACGACCACCCGGTTGTTTTCTGAGTCAAGATCAATTACTCTGTAGCTTTTGTCTTCAAGGTTTAGCCCTCTTTTCTGGCCTATTGTGAAAAAGGGAATGCCTTGATGTTTGCCAATCACTTTTCCTGATTCGTTAACAATTTCACCTTCTTGAATGTCAATCTCGCGGTCATCATGTTTTTTTTGCAGAAAATCCCGGTAGTTGAGATTGTCCAGGAAACATACGCCCATGCTTTCCTTTTGGTCTGCCACATTCTCAAGTCCGTTTGATAGTGCCAGTTCCCTGACTTCTTCTTTGGTCAGTTTGCCAAGTGGAAAGATGGCCCTGTTGAGAATGTCCTGATTGAGATTCCAAAGAAAATATGATTGGTCTTTAGATGGATCTACTCCCTTTTTTATGTACCATTTATTGTTTGTTTTTACTTTTTGCACATAATGCCCGGTGGCAATATACCGGCAATCAAAAGCATCGGCCATCTCCATTAACCGGGGCCATTTTATCATCGGGTTACACCGGTTGCAGGGATTTGGGGTGCGTCCTCTGAGGTATTCGTCGCAAAAATAATCAACTACATTCTTTTTGAAAGTGCTGCTGATATCAAAAATGCTGTGATCGATACCTAATTTATGGGCCAGTTGTTCTGCTTTTATGAGGTCTTTTTCCTGCTTTTCAGAATTTACGTGCCAGGTTTTGAGAGTAACTCCATGAACCTCGTAGCCCTGCTTATGCAAAAGGAGGGCTGACATTGTACTGTCCAGCCCTCCACTCATGCCTAATAATACTCGTTTGTTTTCCGGCTTTTGATCAACCATATTTATTCATTGATATTTTCTCTCACCTTCTTCAGAAAAGCCTGCAACCCTTCAGTATCTTTCTTCTCTATCAATTCAAGAAGACCTTTAAGTTCCTGACGAATTTTTTCTACCTGTCCCACAGTGAAGGGGTTCATGAGAATCTCGGTCAGCAGGTAATCATCTTCTGAAAGCAGTCCCTTAGCTATTTCATGATGCTTCCTGAAAGTGGTTCCGGGTGCATCTTGCTTTTTCATACAGGCGGCAAAGACCAGAGTCGATGAAAAAGGAACAGAAAGCGAATAAGCAATGGTTTGGTCATGCTCTTCGAAGCTGTATTCATGAATGTTTAGACCCAGAGAACCAAAAAAATCCTTGAAAAAGGTTTTCCCCATGTGGTCTGATTCACTGATGATAATGGCATGGTGCTGACGCAACTCTTTTAAATTGCCAAAAGTGGGACCAAACATGGGATGGGTGGAGACAAAACGTCGTCCGCTTTTTGCATAATACTCTTCCAGACCGGTTTTTACCGAAGCTATGTCTGATAAAATACAATCCTTCGGCAGGTAATCCACCACTGAATCAAATGCCGGGATGGTATATTTCAAATTGGCTGCATTGATCAGCAATTCGGGACCAAACGCGGTGATTTCTTCTGGTTTAGTAAGTCGCTGGGTGTTAAAAACGAAGCGCAGGCGTTCCATGTCGGGATCGTAAATGGCTACTTCATGTTGCAAGCAAAGTGCATCGGTTAGCCAAGTGCCCATTTTTCCTGCGCCCAGGATACAAATCTTCATTCCGGTTCTGCTTTATTTTTTGGTTTGTGCTTTGTTCATGATCTGACTTTGGCGACTGATCGATTCCTCGTGGATCGACTCAAAAATACGGGTAATAAATTCCTCATCCAAACCACGGTTAGTACCACGCTGACGACGATTATTCATAATCTCATCGTAACGACGGGTTTGAAGAATGGTAATGTTGTTGTCGAATTTATATTTACCGATTGCTTCCGAAATTGACATACGTTCTTTCAAAAGATCCAGAAGCTGGTCATCCAGTTTGTCAATCTTCTTTCTCAGCTCATCCAGGGTGACACGTGGGGTATCTTCTCCAATTTTGGGTCGACGAAGTACCAGATTGTCCAGCATATCCTTCAAAGCAAGTGGGGTTATCTGTTGTTTGGCATCACTCCATGCTTTGTCGGGACATGTATGCGATTCGATAATCAGCCCGTCAAAGTTAAGGTCGAGCGCTTCCTGAGAGATCTCAGCAAGTAAATCACGTCTTCCTGCAATGTGACTTGGATCTGTAATGATTGGCAATTCAGGAATTCTACGGCGCAGCTCAATAGGAATTTGCCATTGTGGGTGGTTGCGGAACTCAGATTGGTCGTAAGAGCTAAATCCACGGTGAATGGCCGCAATCTGGGTGATTCCGGCACGGTTGATACGTTCGATGGCTCCAATCCACAACTCTAAATCGGGGTTTACAGGGTTTTTAATCAACACGGGAATGTCCATTCCTTTGATGGCATCTGCTACTTCCTGCACCGCAAATGGGTTGGCCGAAGTTCGGGCTCCAATCCATACCAGGTCAATGCCAAATTTAACTGCTTCATAAACGTGGTGAGCTGTAGCTACTTCCACACCCACGAACATGCCGGTTTCTTCTTTTACCCTTTTGAGCCAGGGAAGACCAACGGTTCCTACACCTTCAAAGGCACCCGGACGGGTTCTGGGTTTCCAGATACCGGCTCTGAATATTTTGACACCCTGAGCTGCGAGTTCTTTGGCGGTGGCGAGGGTTTGCTCTTCGGTTTCTGCGCTGCAAGGTCCCGAAATGATGATGGGACGCTTCAATTCTAACCCCGGAAGGGTGATTGGTTGAATGTTTAAATTATGCATGGTTAATTGGTTATAATGTTCTTGATTCTGCTTAGTGACTCCTGTAATTTTTCTTCTGAGGTGCAAAGTGAGATGCGGATGTATTTTTCACCCTGACTTCCAAAAATAAACCCGGGCGTGATAAATACATTGGCCTCGTAAAGCACTTTGTCGGACAATTCCTTGCTGGTAGGGTATTGATCCGGGATTTTTGCCCAGATAAACATGCCCACCTGATCGTCTTTCCAGGTGCAGCCAAGGGTGTCCATTATTTCTAATACCAGCTTTTTTCGCTGTTTGTATACTTTGTTAACTTCTTCGTACCATTCTTTTTCAAGGGACAGGGCTTTCGCGGCAGCTTCCTGCACGGGGCGGAACATGCCTGAATCCATATTACTTTTTATCCTGAGAATATATTTTATGAAGTCAGGATTTGAGGCAGCCATGCCTACACGCCAACCGGCCATGTTGTGTGACTTACTGAGTGAATTGAGTTCCACTGCCACATCTTTTGCCCCGGGGATAGAGAGCAAACTTTGCGGATCCTCATTCATGATGAAACTGTATGGGTTGTCGTTGCAAATTAAGATGTCGTTGCGTTTTGCAAAATCTACCAGTTTCTCGAAAAAGGATTTGCTGGCTTTGGCGCCTGTTGGCATGTTGGGATAATTAACCCACATCAGTTTTACTTTTGAGAGATCTTCTTTCTCCAGGGCATCCAGATCAGGTTGCCAGTTGTTGTCTTCCTGAAGATCGTAAGTGCGTTCCACTGCTTCCACAAGCTGTGTTACAGCCGCATATGTAGGGTATCCCGGATTAGGCACCAAAACTTCATCTCCCGGATTCAGAAATGCCAATGAAATATGCATAATGCCTTCCTTGGATCCCATCAATGGCAGGATCTCTTTATCCGCATCCAGTTCTACATTGTACGATCTAAGATACCAGTCTGCAAAGCCTTTTCGTAAAGCGGGAATGCCAACATATCCCTGATAGCCATGGGTGTCAGGACGTGAAGCTGTTTTATTCAACGTTTCCAATACCTCTGGTGCCGGAGGCTGATCAGGATTGCCAATTCCAAGATTAATAACTGGCTTGCCATCTTCAATCATTTGGGCGATCTCCTTCAACTTTAATGAGAAGTAGTATTCCTTTACCTGGCTGACTCTTTGGGCCGGTGTTATCATAGTTTCTGTATATTTATTAGATATGCAATAAAGCGTTTTGTAATTTCTCTTTTTTAGGAGTGTCCCCATTGGTTGTTTGGGTGGTGGTGCAGGCCTCGTATTCGCCCAGTATTCTCATTTTCTTACATAGGGGCCGAATGGCATCGAGGGACTGAAGATACCGCTCATAATCGTTGTACATCACATCTATATAGAATAAATATTCCCATTCAATTCCCACAACCGGCAGCGATTGAATTTTGGTTAGGTTGATGTTATAGAATGCCAGAATAGTCAGTACCTTTGAGAGGCTGCCTTCCTCGTGTGGTAATGAAAAAACAATAGATGATTTGTTAATTTTGTTTTGTTCCAGCAATTCTGCTTTTTCAATTTTATCATCCTGTCCGATAACCAGAAAGCGGGTGTAGTTGTGCTTATTGGTCTCGATGCCTCTCTCTACAATTTCCAGGTCATAAAGTCGCGCTGCAAGGGAAGATGCAATCGCGCCCATTCCTTTTGCTTGGTTTTCAGCGATGTACTTAGCGCTGTAGGCCGTGTCCTCACTCTCAATCAGCTTTATATGAGGATAATTTTTGAAAAATGCCTCACACTGGGCTATGGCCATAGGGTGGGAGTGAACCTCTTTAATGCCCTCTATGGATTGACCGGGCAGGGCCATGAGGTGGTGTTTGATTCTTAGTTTGTGCTCTCCATGAATAAAGAAACCGGATTCTCTCAACATCGTGTAGTTGGGAAGCAGACTGCCAACCAGGGTGTTCTCAATTGCCATGATTCCCTGTACATCAGGATTATTGTGCATAGCATCAAAAACCTCCTGAAATGTATGACAGGGTACTACCTCAACATTCTTATTCTCGAAATAGGCCCTGGCAGCAATTTCGTGGTTAGCTCCCGGAATACCTTGAATGGCTACTTTTATGGTTTCGCTTTTACTCATAGTTATGATAAAAAAAATCCCGCCTTGTGGGGCGGGATGCATATTTTGAATTTCCTTGTTCGTTTTTAGTTATGCATGAGCCTGCCCCTTCTGGTTGTTGAACCAAAAAAATAAAAGAAAAAAAAGAAGAAAGAATAGGCATGCTGTATCATGATAAAAGTCGTGTTCTTTTTGTTTACTCTGCAAAAGTAGATATTTATTCAGTTTAAAACAATAAAATTGAAGAAAAATAACCCGTTTTACTTATAAAAATTAAGTTTTGAAGTGGTTTAGCCTTCTTTTTCGCTAAGTTCGAGCCATCGCATCTCACATTCATCCACCTCTTCCATTATTTCCCCCAGTCTTGATGATGCTTCCATAAGTTCTTCTCCTTCTAGAGAACCGGAGTTTAATTGTGTTTCTTTTTCAGATTTTTCTGATTCAAGATTTTCAATTCTCTCCTCCAGAGCCTCCATTTCCTTTTTCTCTTTGTAGGTCAACTTGTCGGGCTTTGGCTGTCGGGCCGGCTTTTTCTTTTTGGGCTCCTTGTATTTATTACTGAGCTCTTTTTGGGCTTTATTCTCTTTTTTCTTTTGGGTGTAATAATCTGTGTAGTTGCCCGGGAAATCTTTTATTTTTCCATTTCCCTCAAAAACAAAAAGGTGGTCGGTAACTTTATCCAGAAAATAACGATCGTGAGAAACCACCATTACACAACCATCAAATTGTTGCAGGTAATCTTCCAGTATATTAAGGGTTAATATATCAAGATCGTTGGTCGGTTCATCCAGAATCAGGAAATTGGGGTTCTTTATAAGCACTGTCATCAGATAAAGACGCTTTTTCTCGCCTCCGCTTAATTTTTGAACCAGTACATTATGCATCTCATTTGGAAACATAAAATATCGAAGGAACTGAGACGCCGACATTGACTGGTCTTTACCAAGCTGAATGTGGTCGGCAATATCGGTAATAACATCCAATACCCTTTTGTTTTCATCCAGGTTGAGTCCTTCCTGACGATAATATCCAAAGACTAAAGTCTCTCCGGGTTCGATTTCTCCTGAATCCGGTGCCAGTTTTCCGGTAAGAATATTCAAAAAGGTGGATTTTCCACTTCCGTTTTTACCGATGATTCCCACTTTTTCCCCACGGGCAAATTTGTAAGAAAAATCTTCAATTAGCTTTAGGTTATCGAAACTTTTACTGATGTTGTGGAGGTTGACCACCTTTTTTCCAAGGCGCGAGGACTTGATGTTAATTTCCAGATTCTGTTCTTCCAGATTTTGTCCGGCCGTCTTTTTTAAATCATAAAAGGCATCTATCCGGTATTTGGCTTTGGTGCCCCGCGCCTGCGGCTGGCGATTCATCCAGTCCTGCTCTTTTCTAAGCAGATTGCGAGCTTTTTCAACTTCCTGATTTTTCTGGCTTATGCGCTCGGCTCTTTTTTCCAGATAATAGGTGTAGTTGCCCTTGTACTGATAGAGCATCTCATCGTGAAGTTCAAATATTTCATTGCATACATTATCTAGAAAATACCTGTCGTGAGTGACCATCAGCAACGTCATCCGACTCCGTTTTAGATAATCTTCCAACCATTCTATCATGTCAAGATCCAAATGGTTGGTGGGCTCGTCAAGAATAAAGAAGTCGGGATTGGTAATGAGCACCTTGGCCAAAGCTACTCTTTTTACCTGTCCTCCCGAGAGTTGGCCCATAGGTTGCTCAAACATATCAATTTTTAATTGGGACAGAATTTGCTTGGCTCTTTCTTCAAAATCCCAGGCATTGTATTGGTCCATTTTGGGGAGCAAATGTTGAAGTGCATCGTGATCAGATTCTGCCAACGCTTTTTCGTATTCACGCACCAATAGCGCAGTTTCATTATCAGATTGAAACAACGATTCGAGGACGGTTATTTCCGGATTGAAGTCAGGATTCTGGGCCAAATATCCCATAGTCACGCCTTTTCGCAGTGTTACAGTCCCGGAATCAGCGGGATAGATATCTCCCAGGATATTCAATAAAGTAGTTTTTCCCGTTCCATTGCGGGCTATTAATGCTGCTTTGTCCCCTTCCTCCAGTCCGAAAGTCAGGTCGTTAAATAAGCTTATGTCACCCCAGTGGTGGGTGAGGTTCTCTACCGATAATATATTGGCCATAAATGAAAGCGTGTTTTGCGCAAAGATAACATCAAGAAGTGGTTTAGAAGTAATTCGACGGGTGGTTTTCCTCTAAAAAAAGGGAAGCATCTGAAATGAAGCTTCCCTTTTTTCAATTTATGAATGCAGTCTTAAAATCGTTTCTTATTTCAAGATCCCTTCAATGGATTTAAGTTCTTCATCAGAAAACACCAGGTTATTAAGAGTTTCAAGGTTGTTGCTCAACTGCTTTACACTACTGGCTCCCATGAGGACTGAAGTAACCCTTGAATCTTTCAAAAGCCATGCAATGGCCATTTGAGCGAGGGACTGTCCTCTTTTTGATGCAAGATCATTTAATTTCAGAAGTTTGTCTTTTACTTCCGGAGTTAATGCATCCCGTTTTAAAAAGCCATGTGCCTTTGCCATCCTGGAATCTTCAGGTATATCCTTCAGGTACTTATTGGTTAAAAGCCCCTGAGCAAGTGGTGAGAAAGCGATTGAGCCCACGCCCCTTTTGCCCAGGACATCCAGCAGTCCGTCGTCTTCTACCCATCGGTCAAGCATGCTGTAACGTGGTTGATGAATCAGCATAGGTACTCCCATGTCGCGAAGGATGGTTTCTGCTTTTTGAGTCAACTCAGCCGGGTAATTAGAGATACCTGCATAAAGCGCCTTGCCTTGTTTTACTGCATGTGCCAGTGCGCCCATCGTTTCTTCAAGCGGGGTATCGGGATCGGGGCGGTGAGAGTAAAAAATGTCGACGTATTCAAGTCCCATTCTTTTCAGACTTTGATCCAGACTTGAAAGAAGGTATTTTTTAGACCCCCAGTCTCCGTATGGACCTGGCCACATTAAATAACCGGCTTTTGTGGAGATGATCATCTCATCACGGTAGGGTTTAAAATCAGTGGCCATTATTTTGCCGAAATTTTCTTCAGCACTTCCCGGAACCGGACCATAATTGTTGGCCAGATCGAAGTGTGTGATGCCGTTGTCAAATGCATGATGCAAAATGGCTCTTCCGTTTTCAAAAACATCTACCGAACCGAAGTTGTGCCAAAGTCCCAGTGAAATGGCCGGTAACTTCAGTCCACTCTTTCCGCAACGGCGATAAACCATGTTGTCATATCTTTTTTCGTTGGCTAAATAGTTCATGTTTCCTTATTTTATTGTGTGTAAAAATCCAGTATCTTTTTTATTGAGAATTGACAAACTTTGCAAAATCCTTCTGCCTCATTCGATTTCATTCTGCAGTTAATGGCAGGCCGGTATATGCCTTTGGCCGAATAGCCACCTCCTTCGAATACCCCGGTTGCTTTCCTGTATTTTGAGTTGTCAGGGGTAGGTATGGGGATTGAATCCTCCAAAAGGAATTTCCATTTGGAATCAAAATCAATAAGGGTGGTCAAATTGGGTTGCCATGGTTCTGTTTCCAGACTAAAGAATTCCGAGTAGGCTGTCTCGGAATAATAGTATTCATCTCCCAACCCTGCAAGTCCATGACCTAATTCGTGAACGAATACTTCAGGTGAGGCTTTGTGGCGGGCAGTTGCAATCGAAAAGTGGTTGTAAACGCCTCCTCCACCGTATTTTTTGCTGTTTACCAGTACTATAATGTGATCGTGGGGCAAAGCGGCAGCATAATTGAATACCGACCATGTGTCCAGTGTTTCAAGGTATCGATCAGTTCCAAATGTGTTGAAAGAGCTGTTCATGGCCGTGTTTTTCCAATTGCCTTTTCCTGGATTATCCGTTCCGGAATCCAAAGAAGGAACTGCAAGGGCCCTGATCGTAATTGAAGCTTGTTTCTTTTCGAAGGGCTGGGTATTCAGCAAATACTTCGAAAGCTTATTGGCATCTTTAAAGAAAAGTGCCGAATCCTCTTTTCTGTAACCTTCTGCGATTATCAAAAGGTCTGTATTTTGATGTGGATGATCATTGCCGTGAATTATTTTCGAAGGGAACTTTTGTGGTGAAAGGGTTGTAATTAATTGTTCAGGCGAAAAATCTTCACTTAGCATATCAATGATGGAGCCATTTTTTTTTCGGTGTTGAAATAGGAGTGTTACTTCGGTTTTTGGGAATGGCATTTCGATTGTTTGCTTAAATGCCCTGGATACATCTTTCGCCTCCGAAGTTGATTGCCATTCACCGAAAAGTGTACAGAATCCCTTTAGAAACAAGGTATCCCCAGATGCTTTGTCTGTTACTGTTAGTTTGTAATTTCCATAGTCAAATGTTGGAATATTTTGGGCCGCAGAACCACTGTAACCGGGTATCCTAAACAAATCAGAAATGGTTGCCTGTTGTTTCACATGGTTGCCTGTAAGAACAAAGTCAATTCTGAGGGTCGTGTTTTGATCTATCCCGGGATTGTTGGAGCCCAAACAGGGGGTCATTATTGATGAAAAAAGATATATTAAAAAGAAGTATCTGTGCTTCATTGCGTTTTATCCTTCCTTAAGAATAGGTTTCAATCCTTTGTTTGATTATTTTTGCGGCTAACAAACAAAAATATACAAAAACTTTGTAATTATTCATAGTATGGATGAGATAAGCTCTAAATCTGACTGGTTTTCGGAACAGTTAACTAAATATCTGGAGGTTCTTCATGTTCCCGGGGCCTGGGGGAGTGTTATTGAATTTTTACTTTCAGTATTCATTATATTCTTTTTGTCTTATCTGGTTTTTTTGTTGGCTCGCAGAATTTTTCTGTTTGCCACCGTTAAGATGGTTCGAAAAACCAAATCAAAATTTGATGATTTTCTGGTTCGCAGAAGGGTGTTTCGTAAGCTGGCGTATCTGGCCCCTATTGCAGTTGTCTTTGCATTGTCAAAGTTCTTTTGGGGAAACTATCCTGATGAACTGGCCATCTTTCATGATATTGTTGCGCTCGTTTTGATAGTGGTGATTTTGACCATTTTTAAAGCATTGCTTGGTGCAATTGAAGATATTTACAATACATTTCCTTTTGCTTATGACAGGCCCATAAAAGGTTATCTTCAGGTGATTCATTTGCTGGCAATTATTGTCGGAATCTTGATATCAATATCTATAATTTTTAATGTTAAGGTGACTTCCATTATTGCCGGCATGGGAGCATTGGCAGCTGTGTTGATGTTGGTTTTCAGAGATTCTATTTTAGGTCTGGTGGCTGGAGTTCAGCTATCGGCTAACAGAATGGTGAGGGTAGGGGACTGGATATCCATGCCCGGTCACAATGCGGATGGAACAGTTCTGGAAATTACTCTGAATACGGTGAAGGTCAGGAATTGGGATAAAACCATCTCTACCATTCCAACCTATGCTATGGTTTCCAGTTCTTTTGTGAATTGGCGTGGTATGGAGGAGTCGGGAGGAAGACGGATTGCCCGTGCCGTTTTTATCGATACACACAGCGTTAAATTTTGCACCCCTGAGATGCTGGAGCGTTTTAAGAAGATCCATCATCTTAAAGAATTCATCGAAGAACGCCAGGCTGAGATTGAGGAGTATAACAGATCGCACAACATAGATGAATCTCTTCCTGTAAATGGGAGACGTATGACCAATCTTGGTGTCTTTCGCAAGTATCTTGAAAATTATCTTATCCGCCACCCGAAAATCAATGAAAAAATGACTCTTATTGTGCGGCATCTTGATCCTACGGAGAAAGGCATACCGGTTCAGGTATATGCGTTTTCAAGAGAGCAGGAGTGGGCAAAATACGAAGGTGTTCAGGCCGATATTTTTGACCATATTCTCTCAATTGTTCCTTTGTTTGAGTTACAGATTTTCCAAAGCCCCAGTGGTGAGGATTTAAAACAGCTGGTCCGTCGGTTTTCAGATTGAAACCTTTTTCTGCAACTTCAGGTTTTGGGTGATGCTAAGGGATTAGATTAATTGTTTGTAACGAATAAAATGTTACTATGCCGGACTTGTACTTTTAGTTCATTTTCGGCTTATTGTTTTATGCGCTACCAGGAATGGAGACTGTTGTTAAATGTCTTTTTTACAGATTTGTATCCTTTTTTAGCCGGTTTTAGACATAGTAGTCCGTTATCCCGATGGTTCGGGATTGCAATGAGCTTTGAATTAATTGTTTATATATTAACGGTTTTCTGGGTTAACATTCCGATTATCAATTGGTTGTGATTTATCTTAAATCTAATATCTATCCCGAAGCATCGGGACTAACGATCTATTGAGATAATTCCGGTCGTTAATTCATAAGTAATACTCCTGCGAAATTGTAATCCGTTAAATTAAAAGTTGGCAAATTCCTTATAGTTTTGTTGGATTATTGGGCTAATTATTCTAATTTCGAAGGAAATCATCAAAAAAAGAGCAGAAATTCTTTTAATTTCTAACAATTGTCATTTTTAATATGGAGAGCAATTTACAAATTGATAGTCTCGACAAAAAGATTTTGTCGATGATTACGCATAATGCACGAATCCCGTTTCTGGAAGTTGCCAGAGAATGCAAGGTTTCCGGTGCTGCCATTCATCAGCGCATTCAGAGGTTAATGAATATGGGCGTTATCAAGGGTTCAGAATTCATTATTAATCCAAGCAAGATTGGATATCATACCTGCGCCTTTATGGGGATCTTTCTTAAAAAAGCCAGTTTGTTTGACAAGGTGGTGAAGATGTTGGAAGAGATTCCGGAAGTGGTCGAATGCCACTATACAACCGGTGAATACGCTATGTTTATTAAAATTTTCGCAAAGAGCAATGAACACCTGAAGCGTATTCTTCACGATAAATTGCAGAATATTCCGGGTATCTCATCTACTGAGACCATCATCTCACTGGATGAATCTTTCAAAAGACAATTGCCCATTGAATAATACGAAATTGAATCGCGTTAAAATGAGAAATCTTTTAACGCGATTTTTTTTATCTCAAAATGTGCTGTACAGCCATGAATTGAGGCTCTCCTTTTTTCAGGGTATAATTGATCTGCCCTAAAATGACACCAGCCCAACCAACCTGGTTGATGGCAGCTGTTTTTCCCTTTTTGTTTTGAATTAATTCCGGTTTTTCCATAAACGTGTGAGAATGGCCCCCGATGATTAAATCAATAGATGAGGTTTCTGCTGCCAGTTTCCGGTCTGAGTCTTTACGTTCTGCTGTTGGTGTGAGTCCAAGATGCGACAGGGCAATAACCAGGTTGCATTCCTGTTCTTTTTTCAGAAATAAAGCGGTTTCTTCACCTGTTTTAACCGGATCTAACCATTTCATTCCTTCGTGATTGGCCGGTGATACAAGTCCACTTGGATCAATGCCAATGCCAATAATACCAATCCGATAAGGTCCTTTTTCAATTATTTTCCACGGGGTAGTTTTACCCTCCATAATGGTTCCCTTGAAATCATAATTGGTGCAAATGAAAGGAAAATTAGCGTATTGCAACTGTTGGGCCAGGTGTTCCATTCCATTGTCAAATTCGTGGTTACCAATGGTTGAAGCATCATACTTCATTTGGGACATGAATTCTAATTCGGGTTTTCCTCCAAAGAAATTAAAATAGGGAGTCCCCTGGAAGATATCCCCCGCATCTAAAAGCAAAACATGCTTGTTCTTATTTCTGAGTTTTTCTATTAATGTCGCTCTTCTGGCAAAACCTCCCATGTTAGGAAATTTGGGATGGTTGGCATCAAATGGATCCAGATGGCTGTGAACGTCATTGGTGTGAAGGATAGTGAGAGGATGGTCAGAATAATCCACTCCTTTTAGATTAAAAGGAAAGCTGAGCGCTACTCCTCCTGCCACAAGGGTTTTTATGAATTGTCTTCTGTTGCTTTGCATGGCGATTATTTAAAGCCTGTAAATAATTTCTGTTAACACGGATTATGCAGCAGTAGTTATGAAATAACAAACTATCTGCATTTATTTATGCTTGTTCCGATTCATCGGAAAGTAAACTCCGGCTTAGTTAAATTTAATTCTTTTGTTAGTAGCCGGATCTATTAACTCTCCTTTTTTGGAAAGAGCTCTTATGTGGCTTATTATTAAATCCCTTATTTTTGATGGAAATTCATACTCCTCCACTGCTTGTTGAAAAATTGTGTAATGGTCGCCTCCCGATGCCAGATAATCGGAAGTGGCTACATAGTAAAACTCCTCATTTTCTATAGCCTGACCTCCTGTTTTTGCATTTTTGACTTCACCTTCAGAAAAGGTGAATGAAGCCCCTGCGAGTCCGTCTCCCCCTGATTCTCCCATATGTTGAAATAATTTCCGAACATTCAGCCCTGAGAGCTTCAGAAGAACTAATTGGTTTTCGAAGGGCATTAAGGAAAAAATGTCTTCAACGGTTATTTTGCCCTCTGGAATTGCGGTTCTCAAGCCTCTCACATTAATGACTGTTATTATTGGAAGTGGTTTTTTCCCGGTTGCTTCTATTTCTTTCTTAGCTGCATCAAGCAGCAGATCTGCAACGAAATTAGAAAGTGGCGTCTCCGGCTTATCAGGGAAAAGATCTGATTTTGATTCTCCAATGACCTCATTCATGATGGCTTCTACTGAATCCCGAAGGGGGGCAATTTTAGCTTCAATTTCCGGATTATTGATAATGCTGCTGTCTAAAGGGTGTTGGGAAGATGATTCAAAAGCTGGCTTTTGGGGAGTTTGACAGCTTAACAACCCCAAAACCACAAATAGTAAAATAAAAAGGTGTCTTTGCATTTTTTTGTTTTCAAAACTAACAAAACAGCATTAATTGCAGTTCACCACAAGGTTAAAATTGTTACCAAAAGCAGATTGTTTATCTTTGGCTTGAAATTTCTTTAGGTATATATATTATGCAGATAATTCCGAAAGACATAAGCCCTTCCTGGCAAAATTTTTTTAACGAAAACACCTACAAATTGTTGAGCGATATTGAGAACCGTTTGTCCATGGAAGAGGCTGAGTCTCTAACGCCCCTTCCTGAAAGGATGTTGCGCTTTTTTCAACTCGACCTGCATGCTGCAAAGGTTATTATCATTGGTCAGGATCCTTATCCACAGCAGGGCGTGGCAACCGGGCGCGCGTTTGAAGTGGGACCATTAAAAAGCTGGACTGAAACTTTCAGGAATACCAGTTTGCGAAATATTGTTAGAGCCTTGTACGTGGCTCAGAATGGGAACTTCAAAACATTTAATGAAATTAAAAAGGAATTACTCGATGGCAAATTTAAATTGCTTCCTCCCCATCAACTTTTTAAACACTGGGAAAAACAAGGTGTTCTTTTGCTGAATACTTCTTTTTCTTGCCGGATAGGGAACCCGGGCAGCCACTCTAAGATATGGAAACCTTTCACTGATAGCTTGTTGAGTTATGTTAATAATGCCAATCCTTCGTTGAACTGGTTCCTTTGGGGAAATAAAGCCAAAGAAGCCGTTGATCACATCAACCTGAAGAACAGCATTGAGACCACTCATCCAATGATCTGCCATAAGCGTCCTAACGATTTTCTGTTCGGAGAAAAAAATGTTTTTGCCGAAACCTCCGGGTTAATTGACTGGCTGGGATGACAAATAAAAAACGGCTGTGATTTCGCAGCCGTTTTTATTGTTATTTTATTCTTTCCAGATACTTCTTTCTAACTTCCCTTAGATACTCGAGGCTCATCTCAGGATAATAAATACGAATCATATCCTGAATGCCAAACTTAACATGGAAGTGACCAATAGCAGCATCGAAAAATGGCTTTTCCCAATTGAATTTCACCTTGCGGGTGATGTCTTCGAAATGTTTCCATGTTAATTGTTTTGGGATAAGGAAGTAACCATGGTCTTTTTCGATCATGTCGAAGAATAAGCCTTTTTCCTGCTCATCGAGTATAAAGAATTTTTTTACTCTTATCACAGCAGGTCCTTCCACTTTTCTGTTGGGCCTGCTTTTAAACTGAATACCCTGATCCATATACCCTGCCTGGAGGTCCGATATCTGAGAGAAACTATCCAGATGTCGAACGCGGATGACATGGAACTGACGGTTGTAAATGCTAACAACTCCGGGCGTGGCATTGAATTCAGTTTCAAAGTATTTTTGAATGTTTTGTGTGGCCCTTGTGATTTCTTCCAACGTATAAAGTCTCTTTAAGACGAAATAGATGTAAAGTGGTTTACTGTCAACGGGATGATCGGAATAATAATTGAAAAAACCCGGAAAAGGTTCCGGTGCTTCAAGTACAAATGTGTTGGGCCAGGTCTTATCTTCAAGGGTGCGCAGGGTTTCCTGTTTTAGAAGATTTCCATAATGCTCAATATAGTTTATGTTGCTCATAATAACAAAGGTTTTGTTTTATCAAAAGTTAAGGAAAAAACAGGGAAATTTCAGAAAAAAAATGACTTTTTTCACTGATGCCTCCTGTTAATCCGTTTTTATAAATACCGGATATTCTGCAATAATAGATTTTATTTTTATGGAGCAAATTCTTCCGGTCAGATAATTGAGACTCCTGCCTGAACGTTGTCTTTGGGAATATTCAATTAATGTCGGGTAAAGACCATTTCATTTCCATCCGAAAGATCGTTGTTGAAGTGGTACCCATCAATGTTAAAAGCCTTTAGCTCTTCCGGGTCGGTAAGTTGATTTTGAACGATGAATCTTACCATCATGCCCCGGGCTTTTTTGGCGTAGACACTGATTACTTTGTACCGGCCGTTTTTGTTCTCTTTAAAAACCGGGGTGATGATAGGTTTTGAGATTTTATCAGAAGCAATGGATTTGAAATATTCCTGACTGGCCAGATTGACTAAAGCTTTATGATTTCCTTTATTCAGGTCGTCATTCAGTTGCTCTGTTATTTTGTCGCCCCAAAACTTATACAGGTCTTTCCCTTTTTTGTTTTCAAGTTTGGTTCCCATCTCCAACCTGTAGGGAAGGATAAGATCAAGGGGGCGCAAAAGGCCGTAAAGCCCTGATAAAATGCGTAAGTGTTGCTGTGCCGCATCTGTTTCTTTGCTGTTTAGGGAGTAGGCATCCAGTCCGTTGTAAGCTTCTCCGTTGAAAGCAAAAATGGCCTGGCGTCCTTCTTTTTCCTCATAGGGCCAGTGCCATTGGTGAAAACGCCCGGCATTGAGATCTGCCAGGTTTTGGCTGATGCTCATTAGGCCCATCAGTTGTTTCGGAGAATAGCTTCTTAATTTGTCAACCAGTTCTGCTGCTTCATACGGGAAACGGATTTGTGTGTTCTTTTTTTGGGGTAAATCCGATTTGAAATCAAGCTTTTTGGCCGGGGATAATATTGCTAACATTGGTTGTTTCTTTTTATATTAAAAACTTTGACCTTTGAATAATGAATTAATGTCTGTTCAGAAAGCCCTGTGTGATAATCAAATATTTTGGATTTTCGAAAACAGGACCTTGGGAAAGGCACTAAATTTATTTAAAGAAACATCCCCTTGTGTCAAAAAGTTCATGATCTTTTAACGGCGCTCCAGCAAAACAACATTTTCTACGTGATGGGTGTGTGGAAACATATCCACCGGTTGAATAGCTGTGACTTTATATCGTGCGTCAAGGAGATTGAGGTCCCTGGCTTGAGTTGCTGAATTACAGCTTACATATACAATTTTTCCGGGAGCTGTATTAAGAATGGTTTGTACCACATCCTCATGCATTCCGGCTCTTGGGGGATCGGTAATAATGACATCCGGAAAACCTTCTTTTTGAAAAAGGTCGTGCTTCAGGAGGTCTTTCATATCCCCGGCGAAAAATTTTGTATTGTTTATACTGTTCATTTTCGAATTTAGATGGGCATCTTCAATGGCCTCAGGAACATATTCAATACCCACCACTTTTTTCGCTTGCTTAGCTACAAAATTGGCGATGGTACCGGTGCCTGTATAAAGATCGTAGACCACTTCGTTGCCGGTTAATCCGGCAAAATCTCTTGCTACTTTATAAAGCGTATATGCCTGTTTGGAGTTGGTCTGATAGAAAGATTTCGGGCCGATCTTAAATTTCAGACCTTCCATCTCTTCAAAAATATGATCGCGCCCATTTTGAAGGATTACTTCCTGGTCGGTGATGGTGTCGTTCGCTTTTTCGTTGATGACATACATCCATGAAGTAATTTCGGGGAATTTTTCTTCCAAATGCTCGAAAAGGAGCTTGCGTTTCTCCTCATCTTCATGAAAGAAAACAACTATAACCATGGTTTCACCTGTTGAACTGGTACGTATAACCAAGGTTCTAAGAAAGCCTTCCTGAGCTCTGAGGTCGAAAAAAGGCCATTGGTTTTTCAACGCAAAATTGCGAATGGCCATTCTTATTTCGTTGGATGGTTGACGCTGAAGATGGCATTCCTTAATATCTATGACTTTGTCGAACATACCGGGAATATGAAATCCAACCCCGTTTTTGTTTTCAATAATCTCATCAGATTCCATCTCCTCTATGGAAAGCCAACGTTTATTGGAAAATGTAAATTCCAATTTATTTCGATAAAAACGTTCGTCCGGTGAAGGAAGGATCGGACTGATGTCCGGTAATTCTACTTTTCCGATTCTCTGAAGATTACTTAAAACTTCCCGTTCCTTGAATTTAACCTGTTCACTGTAAGGAATATGTTGCCATTTGCATCCGCCACAAGTCCCGAAGTGATCGCAAAACGGTTCACTTCTCATTTCGGAGAGATGGTGAAACCGTACGGGCCTTCCTTCGTAATATTTTTTTCTCTTTTTGGTTACCTGAACATCTACTATGTCTCCGGGAGCTGCCAATGGAACAAATACAACTGTCTCATTGACTTTTCCCAGGGCTTTTCCCTCGGCTGCTACATCGCTTATCACCACTCTCTCGAGCAAAGGCTTCTTTTTTCTTGAACGTCCCACTGGATATATTTTCTGGTTTTCGCGCGCAAAGATATGTGAAACAGCTTACATTCACTAATCTTTTTGTATCTCTTAAATTGTTACCTTTGCTGAGAAATTGTTTAAGTTTTATCCTTTGGGATGTTTTCTGGTCTTGAGCTCTTATACTTCGTCAAAATTTCCTTAATATAGCGTTGCTATTCGTGTCAATTTTGATTTGTCTAAGAATTCAATTCTTCAAAAACATCTTCCAAAAACAAAATTTAAACAGTTTCTGAGATTTTTATTTAAGTTTTGCAAGCCGGGAAGTTGCTTTCGCACAAATTAATCTTCATCAGAATGTTGTTCTCTAATACTCCGGAATAAGTTGGTTTCGGAATCCTTTCTTTGAGATGCCCGGATTGTTAAAGAGTTTGATAATTAGAACAGAAAAATATAATAGTCATGGCAGAAAAAGTTTTAACTTACAAAGACATTGACAAAAGTATTTTGAAATCCTTGCCGAATCCAACCGGCCAGGCTTACGAAATTAAAGTCAAGATTCCTGAGTTTACCTTTTTGGGCGTAAAAGATCAGCCCGATTTTGCTGATGTTTACATTACATTTTATCCTACCGACCGGATTATTGAGTTGAAATCATTGAAGATGTATGTTCAGGCACTCAGAAATATAACAGTTTCTTATGAGCGTTTGATCAACGTCTTTTACGACCATCTGATGGAAGTATACAAGCCTGACCGCATTCGGCTTGTAATGCTTTGTAACCCACGTGGAGGTATCAGTTCAAGATTGACGATTGATTCTGACTGGAAGGTCAGAGGTGGAGATGAAAAGTACAGCGACTGGAAGAATCATATGGATGATACCTGGAGTGTGACTTTGTAATTTCTGGTTTAGAGTAATTAGTGTTTGTCCATAAAGTACCATTTGCGTCGTTACGCTTGCCCGAAAATTACTCAGTTACATCAGTAAACTCCGTATTTTCGGACTTTGCTCCCGAAGACTCGGGATTGCAAATGGAACTTTCTAAACAAACACAAGCGCACTCAATTAATGTTGGAGAGTTTATAAACGGACTCTAATTAAACTCCTTATTAACAAGTTGGGGGTTTGTTGATTCAAATTTAATTTATGCCGGAAAGTTCATCACTTAGTCCTGCCAACTTTCTAAAAGCATCCGGACAATATCCTGTTGTTGATGTCCGGACGCCAGGTGAATTTGCCCAGGGGCATATTCCCGGTGCCATAAATATGCCCATTTTTTCGAATGAAGAAAGGGCGGAAGTAGGAACCCTCTATAAAAAAGAAGGTCGCAATCAGGCGGTCTTGAAAGGACTTGAGTTTGTAGGTCCCAAAATGGCCGGATTTGCCAGGGAGGCTGCGAGATTGGCTGTTGAGGGATCTGTTCTGGTGCATTGCTGGCGCGGCGGAATGCGCAGCGGAAGCATGGCCTGGTTGTTCAGGACTGCCGGACTTAAAGCTTCTGTACTTGAAGGAGGATACAAAGCTTACAGGGCGCATTTCAGAAGTGAGCTGGAAAGCAAAAACTGGAACTTTGTGGTTATTGGCGGGCCTACCGGGAGTGGGAAAACGGAGGTTTTGGATTCCCTGGCTGAGAAAGGTGAGCAGGTGCTGGATCTTGAGGGACTGGCCAATCATAAAGGTTCTGCTTTCGGCGCATTGGGGCAGGAGGAGCAACCTACCACAGAGCAGTTTGAAAATGATATTCATGAGCGATTCCGAACCTTCAAGCCTGAGAAAATTATATGGGTTGAAGGAGAAAGTCATTTTATCGGTAAGGTTTCTATTCCCGATTTGTTGTTTAATAAAATGATGGAAGCACCTCTTGTTATGTATGAGCTTGCAAGGGAATTGCGAATAGAACGTTTGGTTAAAGAATATGGTTGTTTTAAGAATGAGTTGTTGTGCCATTCGGTTTTAAAAATACAAAAACGTCTGGGGGGACTCAGAACCAGGCAAGCTATGAAGGCTCTTGATGAATATGATTACCATAAAGTGGCAGATATAACTTTGCAGTATTACGATAAAGGTTATGCCAATTCACTTTCGAAAAGAAATGAGCCTGTTGTTGTTTTGAAGGAAGCAAAAGACGATCCTGTTCAGGTGGCAAACAAACTAATAAACACATTTAGTCATGCATACAGTTGATACAAAAGGCCATCTTTGTCCCGAACCTCTGATTATGGCCCGGAATGCCATGAAAGAGGTTAAAGAGGGAGAGAAGATGCTGGTTATATCAGATAATGAAACTTCTTATCAAAATTTAATGAGTTTTCTGTCTGACCTTGGAGCCAATCCGGTTGCAGACCAAAAGGAAGGACAGTATTTTATTGAAATCACCAAGCCGGCAGAAACTTCCTCCGGAAAAGAAGGCAACCCTGAAGCATATTGTAATATACCTCACAATATGCCTGAAGACTCGAATTATGTTGTGGTTGCTAGAGGAGCCAACATGGGAGAAGGCGATGAAGAACTAGGAAGTCTTTTGATTCGCGGCTATTTTAATGCTTTAAAAGGCATGGATAATCTGCCTACGCACATTATCATGTATAATGGTGGCGTTAAGTTGGCGTTAAAAGACACAGATACTTCTGAATCTTTGGCTGAGCTGGAAGATAAAGGCGTAAGCATTATAGTTTGTGGTACATGTATCGACTACTATCAAATAAAAGAAAAGGTAAGTGTTGGCCGCATCAGCAATATGTATCAGATAGCAACCAAATTGGCAGAAGCCGGCCATGTTGTATATTTGTAAACAAACATGCCTCATTTTTCAAATACATATTTTGATAATGGCAGTACCAGCTGGCCAAAGCCACCCGAGGTTGCAGAAGCAATGTCTGATTTTTTGCTGAATGGCGGTGGAACCTATGGCAGGGCTGCTTACGGGAGGGTGTATCAAACTTCTATGATGGTGGAAGAGTGCCGTAATGAAATTGCAAATCTGCTTGGTGTAAGGGAGTCTGCCAATGTTGTTTTTACAGCCAATGCCACGCAGGGAATAAACTCGGTTCTTTCAGGTCTGGAACTTAATGATTGTGAGGTTTTGGTTTCTCCACTTGAGCACAACGCGGTGATGCGGCCGCTTGAGTTTCTGAAACAAACCCGCAATGTAACCTGGAAATTTCTGCCTGCCTCAGAAGACGGGTGTATCATTCCGCAAAAAATTCCGCAGGTAATAACTCCCAAAACGAAACTGGTGATTATCAATCATCAGAGTAATGTAAATGGCTTGGTCCAGCCAGTTGGAGAAGTGAGCGGGTTTATTGGCGACATTCCCCTGATGCTGGATGTTACACAATCATTAGGCAATACTGATGTGAAGGGAGATCTTTGGGGGGCAGATTTCATCGCATTTACAGGGCATAAAGGCCTTTTGGGGCCAACCGGGACAGGCGGATTTTATGTGAGACGTTCTGATGACCTACCCCCGTTTTGGCGGGGAGGAACCGGAAGCCGTTCCGAAAGTTTTGAAATGCCGCTTTTTGCACCTGATAAATATGAAGCCGGAACTCATAATACAGTTGGAATATCTGGTCTTTCAGCAGCCATTGCCAATAAGCCTGAATCGAACTGGACTAAAAATCATTTGAATGAACTGATAACCGGACTGAAGAAAATAAAAGGTGTGCGGATTTTAACCGCTGATGAACCTGATCAAAGAGGGAGCTTGTTTTCGTTGGTGTATGAAAGTCTGAAACCTTCAACTATTGCCAGGCGCCTATATGAAAATTACCACATTGAAATAAGGGCAGGACTCCATTGCGCTCCGCAGGCTCATCGGTATTTGTCAACCTTCCCGGCCGGGGCTGTTCGTATTGCGCTGTCACCTTATCACAGCAATGAGGATTTAGAGAGTTTGGGAATGGTGTTTCGCGATGTTTTGGACTAATGCTCCATAGGCTTTAAAACCAAAACCTTTTGCCAAAATAATGTGGAGTTTTTCAGGGTAATACTCCGTTGAACTTTTTCAATGCGCTTCAATCCAGCAATTTTTGCGCATGGGGTTTTGTTGTTGAAATACATAATATCAGGATTGTACGAATTACTTTGCATCTTTCCTGACTGCCGTCAGGCAGGTGTCTGAAAATCTAACGATCTATTGTAAGGGCTAAATAGTGCCCGTCTATAAAGTTGGGAAAGTTTGTGAAAAGTCATGTGTCTGGTTAGAAAGTGCCAGTTGCAATCCCGATGCTTCGGGAGCGAAGCCTCCAAAAACGGAGTCCCGATGCTTCGGGATGAGTATTTTGGCGGCAAGCATAACGCAGCAAGTGGTACTTTATGGACAGACTCTAAATAGTAATTAATTTAAACCTAATAAGTGCATGACTGATGAAAAGCTATTACTTTTTCCCAATGTTCATAAGGTGATGAAAGCCGACAGGATTTGTCGGATGAACGGCATTCCGTGCCGTGTAATTCCCGTGCCGGAGCATATTTCATCAGAGTGTGGCATGTGCCTGTTGGTGCCGCCGGACAATTGGGAGAAATGCAAGGAGATATTGAAAGCAGAAAGCATCAGGTATGAAATTAATAATTGAATTGAAAAATGAGTAATCAGGAAACAGATCTTCTTAAAACAGTTGAGTATGGAGGTTGCTCCGCAAAGCTGCCTCCCGGGGAATTAGCTGGTATTTTGTCTAAGTTACCGAAAATGCAACATCCTGATATTTTGGTGGATATTGATACCCACGATGATGCGGGAGTGTACAAGCTCAATGACGAAACTGCCATTATATTTACCACAGATTTTTTTCCACCCATATGCTCAGACCCTTATGAGTTTGGCGAAATAGCGGCAGCCAATGCCCTGAGCGATGTATATGCCATGGGGGGCAATCCGCTGCTGGCGCTTAACTTATTGATGTTTTCATCAGCAGAGATGCCGCTTTCAGCTTTTGAACAAATATTGCAGGGAGGACATAGTAAAATGCAGGAAGCCGGCGCTTTGGTAATGGGAGGTCATACCATCGAAGATCATTCCCCTAAATATGGATTGGCTGTGGTAGGCACTGTTCATCCTGATAAATTAATCACCAATGCAGGAGCAAAACCAGGAGACTTATTGGTGCTGACCAAACCACTGGGACTTGGCGTTCTGGTCGCTGCCCGACGGTTAAAAATGGTACATGAGGATGCTTACCGGAATGGTCTGGAACAAATGAAGTTGTTAAATAAAAGGGGAGGAGAGATCATGGTAAAACATGGTGTTCGTTCAGCTACCGATGTTACTGGGTTTGGACTCCTGGGACATGCTTTGAAAATGGCTGAAGCAAGCGATGTGAGTCTGGCTGTCAGAACACGTGACTTACCAATTCTTGACCAGGCTGCTGAATTGGCTAATGATGGTTGCCTTCCGGGGGCTTCTTTCAGAAATTTTTCATTTGTACAGCCTTCGTTGCATGTTGAAAAACTGGTGGAACCACACCTGAAAATGCTTGCCTGCGATGCTCAGACCTCAGGTGGATTGCTGATGTGTGTTTCGCCGGATAAGGTGGATGAGGTACTTTTTGATCTTAAAGCATCTGGGCTGCACCAGCAGGCTTGTGTGATTGGCGAAGTGCTGACCAGGACACGAAAATCAATTTATCTGGAGTAGCCACTTTATGTTGGATTTTTTGTTAATTTGCGTTGAGTAGTGAACCACTAACAGACAAAATAGAATATTGACCACATTGAAGCCAGAAATGACAGAAAAAGAAATTCACTCCCTTTTGGAGGCCGAAGCAAAGGCCGTTGCCGGAATTCCTGTTACCGGGGAATTTGAAAAAGCAATAGAACTCCTTTATCATCATGTGCATGAAAAAAAAGGTAAGCTGATTACCAGTGGCATGGGAAAGGCCGGACAGATTGCTGTAAACATGGCTACTACATTTAGCAGTACCGGTACACCTGCAGTATTTTTGCACCCCAGCGAAGCCCAGCATGGTGATTTGGGAGTCCTTCAGGAAAATGATGTAATGCTTTTGATCTCCAATTCCGGAAAGACCCGTGAAATATTGGAATTGATTGATCTGGCTAAAGGATTAAATCCCAATGTTCCATTTATTGTCATCACCGGAAATGAGAACTCCCTTTTGGCAGAAGCCGCTAATGCTTGTTTGAATACCGGCAATCCTCCCGAAGTTTGTGCCCTGGGGCTTACCCCAACTACGTCAACTACAACCATGACGGTTATTGGAGATGTATTGGTTGTATTGTTGATGAAAAAGATAGAATTTTCAAATCATGATTATGCTTTAAGACATCATGGTGGATATCTTGGAGATAAATCCAGAAAAGCAGCGGTTCTTGATAAAAAATAGTTTGTTATGAGAATTACAAAAGACAGTGCGCTTGCAATGGTTGTGGATGTGCAGGAAAGACTTTTTCCTCACATCTATGAAAATGAACAGCTTGAGAAAAATATTAAGATATTGGTTGACGGGCTGAAGACTTTGGGAATTCCCGTTATAGTGACGGAACAATACAAGAAAGGATTGGGGGAAACCATTCCTTCTTTGGCGACCATGGTAGAAGAATATCCTCACAACGAAAAAACAGCTTTTAGCTGCTGCGACGATCCCGGAATTATGGAAACAATTGAGTTGACTACCAGGAGATCTGTTATTCTTGCAGGAATTGAGTCACATATATGTTTGCTTCAAACTGCATTGGATCTTAAAGAAAGAGGGTTTCATCCGATTGTTATTGAGGATTGTGTGGGGTCAAGAAATCCCGAAAATAAAAGAATAGCAATGACTCGACTTGTTCAGGAAGGAGTACTCATTTCCAGCTATGAGTCTATCCTCTTTGAGCTATGTCGCTTCGCCGGAACCGATCAGTTTAAGGCAATATCTAAGCTTGTGAAATAGGCAAGAGAAAAGTTTTTATGGGAAGGATTTTTGGCTTAGGAGAAACGGTTCTTGATGTCATTTTTAAAGAAAATCAACCAGTGGCGGGTAAGCCGGGAGGATCGGCTTTTAACGCTCTTGTGTCTCTTGGCAGGGCTGGTCATGAAGCCTTTCTGATTAGTGAGATAGGCGAGGACCGGGTGGGAGAGAACATTGTTTCTTTTTTGAAAGAGAACCATGTGAAAACCGACTGGCTTCATCGTTTTAAGGCAGGTAAAACCCCCGTGGCATTGGCTTTTCTTGATAATGAAAACAATGCCACTTATCAGGTCTATAAAGACTTTCCTGAGGTTCGTTTCCAGGTGTCGGGTCCCGATTTTAAACCTGGCGATATTTTGTTGTTCGGCTCCTTCTTTGCAGTAAGCCCCGGACTTCGTCCTCAGGTTGTTCGGCTTTTGAAAAAAGCCAGAGAACAAGGGGCTTTTCTTATTTATGATCCCAACTTCAGGAAAAACCATTCTCATGGTTTAAAAATTTATCGTCCTTTAATAGAAGAGAATTTTTCATTGGCCCATTTGGTCAGAGGAAGTGATGAGGATTTTAAGACCATCTACGGAGACCTGAGTATTGAGGCAATGTTTAATAAGGTCAGACAATTCGATTCTGAAGTTATTATTACTGCAAACTCCGGCGGTGTTCATTGTCTGGTAGGCGGAGAAAAGTTCTTTCAACCCGCCCAAAACATAACACCCGTGAGTACAATAGGGGCAGGGGACAACTTTAACGCCGGCATGGCACATGGGATTTCCAAACTTAATAATGCGACTCCGACTCCATCCCAATGGAAAGACATTGTGCGCAATGCAATTTCTTTTTCTACTGATGTGTGTTTGTCTTTTGATAATTACATCTCACACGAGTTTGCTGTTTCACTTTGAGACCTTTTCCTGAAGAAATTCACCAATTTCATCTGCGGTGATAAAAACTTTGTTGGCGCCTGCTTTGATTAGTGTTTCTGCGTCTAATGGGCCGGTATTAATGGCTATTGTATAAATTCCTGCTGCAGTTGCAGCTTCTACCCCAAGAGGAGCGTTTTCAATAACGACGGTTTCTTCCGCAGAACTCCTGGCTTTTTTTAGTGCGGTCAGGTATGGTTCGGGGTGAGGTTTCCCATGTGTCACATCCCAGCCTGATACAATGTCTTCTTTTTCAACGTGAAAATCATGTTTAAGTCGGTCAAGCAAAACGGGTTGGCGAGAACCTGTAACAATGATAATCTTTATGCCTTCTTTCCTTAATTCCTGCATCAACTTTTGCATTCCGGGTATTATTTCAGCAGGGGGCAATTGATGCATTAAGCGCGTTTTTTCGTCATAAATACCTTCGATTTCACTAGTCGTGGCTTCCCTGTTTTCAATTTGTTTTACAGCTCTCTTTATGGTAGCATCTCCAGTGCTGCCTTCGTTTAAATAGGCTTCTTTCTCGGGGAAATTTATATTGTATTGTTTAAATGCATCAACCCAGGTGGTGGCATGGTGTTTCATACTATCATATAAAACACCGTCCATATCAAAAAGTACAGACTTGATTTTTTGTGGAAATATATAACTCATCTTTTTTCAGTCGTTTTATTTTTTATTAAAGTCTAAAAATCAATTATTTGAAATTAGATGTCTGTTTGTGTTAAGCGTCAGATAATCAAGACGGTATGGTTTGGCTAAAATCTTTTGTCTATCCCGAAGCCTCGGGACTTCGGATTTATTGACTTGTGATGTCACGACTAAATTGCAATGACTTGGCAAAAATAATAAAAGCAGGATTATTATACCTGCCCTTTTCAATGCAATTAATATTATAAGTGGTTTGTTTTGATGAATCTTAATTTTCCTCCTGATTCTACAGGCGCTAAATTCCCGCGGATTCAGAAAAAAATGGTATTTTAGCACGGTCGGGAACCTCCAAAACAAAAAATAATGTCAATACCCGAAATAATAGTAGAATCAGAAATACAACAAGCTTTCCCTCAGTTTAAAATGGGATATCTGGTATCTCCGGTGGCGGTATCTGAAACCGGAAACGGTCTCAACGCTAAAATGACCAAAGTGCTGGAAGATATCGGGCAGAGGATGGATGCAGAAACCATTAGAAATCTTTCAACAGTAAAAGCTACAAAGGAAGGTTATAAGGCGCTTGGTAAAGATCCCAATAGATACAGGCCGGCTGCCGAATCCCTTCTGCGCCGTGTGAGTAAAGGGAAAGGATTGTATCAGGTTAATAATGTGGTTGATTGTTTGAATCTGGTATCTGTCGAAACCGGCCTTTCTATATGCGGTTATGATCTTGACAAAATAGATGGAATCATCCGTTTGGGGGTAGGACAAAGTGAAGAACCTTATGAAGGGATTGGGCGCGGGCTTCTGAATATTGAGAAGCTTCCGGTCTTCAGGGATTCAAAGGGAGCATTTGGAACGCCTACCAGCGATTCTGTCAGAACGCTTATTGATAAAAACACCAGACATGTTTTGATGATGCTTCCATCTTTTGATGGCAATGTTCCGGCTCTGGAGGCAGCACTGGATAATTTAAAAAAATATCTTCTGGAATTTGTCGGAGAAACCCATCCTGAAATAAAAGTAAAATAGTCAAGATGATTGAGATATGTGCTATTGCATCAGGCAGTAACGGTAATTGCTATTATGTTGGAAATGATCGAGATGCCATACTTGTGGATGTGGGCATAAGCCGAAGACAGGTATTGAACAGGATGCGGGAGAGAGGCCTGGATTTTTCCAAAGTAAGGGCCATTTTTATTTCTCATGAACATGCCGATCATTTTCGTGGGGTTAGGGTTTTAAGTAAGCATTTGGATGCACCGGTTTTTATGACCTCGAATACTTTTGAAAAAAGTTGGGGACCCAATCGACCTGCCAAAATTGTTAACTTTAATCCAGGTGATATTTTAGAGGTTGGAGAATTTAAAGTGCATTCTTTTTTGAAACAGCACGATGCTGCTCAGCCTTGCAGTTTTAGAATTGAACACGATGGAATAAACGTTGGGGTGATGACGGATATTGGGGAGGCTTGCGATAATGTACGGAATCATTTTTCTGCTTGTCAGGCTGTTTTTCTGGAGTCAAACTATGATGAAGATATGCTCTGGAATGGAGCTTATCCCTGGCATCTGAAAAATCGCGTGGCTTCGCATGTAGGCCATTTGTCCAATAAACAGGCATTCGATTTGTTAAATGAATATGGTGCTGATGACTTAAGAGCAGTATTTTTATCACATTTATCAGCAGACAATAATCGACCGGATATTGCCATGGAAGCATTCGATGCTTTAAAAACAAAGTTTAATGTGAGGCTGACCAATCGTTATGCCCCTGCTGAAGTTTTTACGTTAGAGAAAGAACAAGCCTTTATTTAAGGCAATATAATAATTGGAAGTTTTCATGCTTTTAAGGATTTTATTAAAAACACAATAATGGATTATAAGGATATTCTTATTAAAGTCAGACGGATTGTACGTTCTATTAATCTGGAATCAAAAAAGGTGCAAAAAGATTTTGGAGTTAGCATCCCACAGATTTTATGCTTGGAATATCTGAAAGGTTCTCCGGGATATCAGGCAACTCAGCGTTCCATTCGGGATCACCTTAATTTGAATTCCAGTACAGTGACAGGCATTATCGGACGTCTGGAGAAAAAAGGATACCTGGCGCGGTTGCCTAAATCGGGAGATAAGCGTGTAATGCATATTACACTCACTTCTTCCGGGGATGCTTTGCTCGAGAGGACTCCCGACCTGTTGCAACAACGATTAAATGAGAAATTAAAAGGCCTTTCAGCTGATGAACTGGTAAAAGTGGGGAGCGCACTTGATTTGTTGATTGAGATGCTTGAAATTGAATCTACTTCCGTTGATGAAATGCCTCTGATTACCGGTGATTTTGAAACCGATCATCCCGGCGATCATTAACGGCTATCGGGAATTTACTGGATATAAAAAAAGGAATAACCAACATACGAATCTTGGTTATTCCTTTTTTAATGGGGTCTGATTTTGTTATTATTCAGGTCTGTATTCTTTCTTTTCCAGGTTGTTGTTAATGAGTTAATCTATATTGCATAAGTTTAGCGGTATTATTCTCTAACCTGAGCTTTGCCCATTTTTTGAACAATAAACAATACAATTAAAGAGGCCAACACACCTGGAACTACCGGGGCGTATTGATAGGGTAAATCTATTCCGGAAAAATGAAAAAATCCAAAGATTGCTGCACCTGATGCCATGGATAGCAGTCCAGCCATTGGTTTTGGTTGTTTGAAAAAGATGAAACCAACAACTGGGGCCAACAATCCACTAACCATGAAGGAATATGATAATAGCATCAGATCAAGCACGCTTGGCATAAAAAGAGCCAATACAAGAGCGATGCCTCCCAATATAAAAGTCATTATCTGGGATACTTTGAGCGAGCTTTTGGTATTTTTTACTTTGAAAATATCTCTGACAAAGTTTCCAGAGGAAGCCATCAAACAGCTGTCGGCAGTGGACAATATGGCTGAGAAATAAGCAGCCAGGATAATTCCAAGTGCTCCGGTAGGCAAAATGAACTTCAACATCATAGGCATTGCTGTTTCATTATCAATGCCTGCTGCATCAGCTGCAGGTATTACCCCCTGATCAATGGATACCTTTGCCATCAGACCAAGAAATACACCCAAAAAAGCCATAACCGGGTATTCAAATAATCCTGCCAGAAACCAGGCCTTCTGAGCTTCTTTTTTTGAGGATGCGGCATAAATTCGTTGATAGAGTGTCATACCTATAAACCAGATCGGAATAATTGAAAACGCCCAGTTTACCACTACCGATCCCTGAATATTGGTGAGTTGCAACATCTCCTTATCTACAGAGGCTCTTAATACATCTAATCCGCCAACACTATGAAGAGCAAATGGAACACCAACAAACGTTAGCCCGGAAAGAAGAATGGCCCATTGCACGGTGTCGGTATAAATAACCGCCTTTATTCCGCCCAGAGCTGTGTATACAATGGCTATGATCCCCATAATAAGGGCGGCATTGTTGACACTTAATCCATCAATGGTACCTGAGGTAAGTTTGGCGCCTGCCAAGATCTGACTGCTGGTAAAACCAAGATATCCTACAGCGCTTATGATGCCTGCCCAGAATGCTACTTTTTTTCCATAATGGTGACTCAGCATTTCCGGGAATGTTTGAAATTTCTCTGTGAAGGCAATTTTGTATACGCGGGGAATCAGAACTACGGCTGTAAGCCAGGCACCAATGAGCCCCGTAAAAAGAATCCATGAACCGGATAGCCCCATGGCGAAACCAAGACCTCCCAGACCAATAGAAAAACCTCCGCCTACATCTGTTGCAACGACAGAAAGACCTAAATGCCAACGTGTCATTTTTCGACCTCCTACGTAGTAGTCTTCAGAGCTTTGGTTTTTTCTGTGAAACCACAGGCCTACCATAAGCATGGCAATGATGTAAACAAAAATGATAATGAAATCTGCTATGTGCATAACTGTATAAGATTAAATAAAAAAACGTCAGATCCCTTGTGGAAACTGACGTTTTTGTTTTGAGGGTTCTTTATACCGTTTTGTACCAAACATTCATGCTTTCAATCTGGCCGGCAATCTGGGTGTTATTGACCAGGGTGCCGGTATACCGGTAATCGTTGTTCATGAATGTTTTATTCATGGATGGAGATTTAAGTCTTGCTATGGTATAGAATGACTTAAATCCCTTATTGATTAAATGTTCTTCCATTGTTCTCAAAAGGTGGATGGCAATTTTCTTTCCCCTTTGAGAGGGCAATACAGCAAAATCAGTCATCTCTGCATTTTTTAAGCTGTCATCGCACTCAGCTGAACTGATGCCAACCAATTTCCCATCCTGGAAAACGCCAAAATATCTGGTTTCCTCACTCATTTCTTTTTTCAGAAACTCAGTGTCAAAGATTGGAAACGGATAACTGTCAAAGACCTGTGCAAAAACGTTGGTCATTTCTTCAGTATCTTCAGGTGTTAGCAATCTCAGCACGTGGGTTTTATCCAGTTTCGGTATTTCTGAATTGGTTTCAGAAAGCAATAAATTCTGAAAAACATCCATCTCTTCCGCATTGGGAGTGCGTCTTTTAATGTCGAAGTATTTCACCAAAAAAAGCGCATCTTCAGTTCCGTTGAAAAATCCCGGAACAATGGCTTCTGTTTCATAACCTGACATTCTGAAAGCCGCCCCATATCTCGAAGGAACTTTGGCAAAGAGCTTGGTATAGCCGTTGGTCTTTGCCAGATCGTCCATCTTTTCAATGATTTCCGGAAAGTCGGATGGCCACATATGCATTAAGTAGACCCGGTTACTCTCCGGGCCATGTTGGATAGTCGATTGTCCGATTATCTCACTCTTGTCCATTATCGTCTCTTCTTTGAAAGCGTTCGTTGTCTGAAGGAACTAATGAAATAGCTTGGTCATAATCTGAAAGAAGCTTTTCAATTCCGATGGCATTTTCTTCATAACCTTCTCTCAAGTCCAGTTCCAGGTTACATTCATCACAATTGCGGTCACAAGTAGTGGCTTCATAATGATCCGGCTCTTTGTAAGAAGTAATTACGCCCTCGTAATTCCGAAGAATCACCCGGTTGGTAGACCATGAAATAATGTAATTTGGCATGACCGGAATCTTACCACCACCACCCGGTGCATCAATAACATAGGTTGGCACAGCAAAACCACTGGTGTGTCCGATCAGACTTTCAATGATTTCGATACCTTTTCCTACAGGAGTCCGGAAGTGTGACAATCCTTCAGAAAGGTCGCACTGGTAGAGATAGTAAGGCCGAACACGGTTAGCAACCAGTTTGTGAACCAAGTCCTTCATGATTCGTGGACAGTCGTTCAAGTCTGCCAAAAGCACGGACTGGTTTCCTAATGGAATTCCTGCATCAGCCAGCTTTCTTAAAGCTTCTTTAGACGAAGAAGTGATTTCTCTTGGATGATTAAAGTGGGTGTTGATCCATACCGGATGATGCTTTTTCAGCATATTCACCAAATCATCAGTGATACGGTAAGGTAAAACAACCGGTGTTCTGGTTCCAATGCGGATAACTTCTACATGATCAATTTTCCTGAGCTCGGTCAGGATCCAGTCGAGGTAATCATCCGACAACAGGAATGGGTCTCCACCTGATAAAAGTACGTCTCTGACCTGAGGCGTTTGGCGAATGTAGTCCAGTCCAATTTCAACCTGAGACTTACCGGGTACAAAATCCGTATCTCCTACTTTTCTCTTTCTTGTACAATGTCGGCAATACATTGCACACACATTACTCACATGAAAGAGAACCCTGTCAGGATAGCGGTGGGTAATTCCGGGAACAGGACTGTCAGTGTCTTCAGAGAGGGGGTCGCCCATCTCATATTGAGTTACATTTAATTCTTTGTTGTCCAGAAACGATTGTTTGTAAACAGGATCTTTTCTGAAATTCTCTTTTTTAATGAGGGAGAGGTAGTAAGGTGTAATAGATAGTGGGAATTTCCCCTGAGTTTCTTCAAGTTGTTTTTTTTCATCTTCCGGGAATTTTATACCCGTAAGTTCCTCAAACTTGTCTATGGTTTTAATAGAGTGTTTGAGATGCCACTTCCAGTCTCTCCAGTTCGAAAGCTCGGAAGATGAATCAATTTTGTTTGCAATCTTTTGTTGATTTGCTGTGAAAATTGCCATAATTTTCAGTTTGGTGAATAATCAGTTTATTTGATTAGGGTTTATGAATGGTTCGTGTGGTAAGCAAATTTGACTTTATGTGAATCGTTTCTGCGCGACAAAAGTAGTCAAAATTTTTGGATTGTGAAATTTCTTACTTGTCATTATCCGCCTGTTTGTGGGTGTTCGAATGTGTAACTACTTGTCATTAAAGTATTAAAAATACGAGTGTCAAGCTTTTCAAAGGAGATAAAATATTTATTCTTGACTGCGGGGTTCTGGATTTGTTGTGTGCAAACTAAATTTGATTGAACCTTTGTCCGCCTCAAATAGTTTGGGTAATGCTTTTGTTGTTATTAAAGATAGTTTAATTCAGTTGTTATTGCCATAGAAAAACGTATACAATGATGAAAATTTAAGGCTGTAGTTTAAAATGGCGATTTTATTGAATTCCACCAATGCCTTCCTGGCGGTAAGCAGGGCAGACATGGGGGCAAATTTAAATAACCCCGGGCACACCTGTCAGGGGTGAATATATGGATATGATTAGTTTTTGGATGAGGCCAACATCCTATAAACCACTACAGTACCCGGAATAGTTGGCCTCTTGTCAGGAACGTACAAGAAACATCGAACACTTGAAAAGCCCCCCTCATACAGAAGAACCTCCCTGTCGCTGAAAGCGGCGAATCCGAATAACCCCGGGGCGAAAGTCCCGGGGATTGGATGCACTATCTCCCCCTAAGATCCCTGATAAGGGGTCAACATCCTCCAGCTCTTTTGCAGGTCGAGCTCTTTGCATCTTGATCCCTGTCGGTTAACTTAGTCAATCAGGAAAAAGGTATCATCGATCTTAATTCAACTCTCTTCGATCAACCTACGGTATTCATCCAGATAGCTCTCGCTTTCCGAATTAGTTGACCCCTTTCAGGGACCCAGTGCCGGGAGCATGTTTAACCCCGGGACAGTTGCCCTGGGGTTATTTTTAAAAGTAAAGAGCTTAAGAGATGAGATTTAAAAGCTGTTGAAAACCTAATTGCTAAGTAGAGTTTGTCCATAAAGTACCATTTACTGCGTTACGCTTGCCCGAAAATTACTCATTTACTCAAGTAAACTGCGTATTTTCGGGCTTCGCAAGCCTTGTAACTGGCACTTTCTTGACAAACACATGACCAGAAGCAAATTTTGCTTAGTTTATAGACGGATTCTAAGTATGTTAAAAAGCACCAGCCGGTTCATGTGGGCGAAATAATTAAGGATATGAAGATGTCCCAATCGGGGGGGGGGAGAAAGCGGATTATGGGGTTGCTGAGCGATGGACGTTTGAGATGCTCAAAAAATAGTCCCGGATAGTGAAATAACTTTTTCGAAAACCTGTTTTTCCTTATTAAAGCTTCATTAAGATTATAGCATCTGTCGGGGAAAAGTGTTTTCTTTGTAATAAAAACAGGTTATGATAATAGATACTTTTGAAAATGCTGCCCGGTATTATATGTTGCATCCGGCAATGGAAATTGTTTTGGATTATATGGAAAATATAGATCCTTCAGAATTTAAGGCCGGAAGAATAGAAATTAGTGGAGAAAATGTCTTTATTAATGCCATGGCGCAATCTACTGTCTCTGAAGAAGAGGCCGTTTGGGAGTCCCATGAACGTCATATTGATATTCACTATCTTCTGGAAGGTACAGAAGTGATAAAATATGCCGAGGAATATAAAATGGAGGTAGAAGTTCCTTATAATGAAGAAAAAGACTGTACTTTATTTATGGGGAGTGATGGTATGGAGGTAAATCACCCTAAAGGTGGATTTGTTATCTTTTTCCCTGAAGAAATTCATAAAGCCATGGTGGCAGATGGTATTCCTTCGAAAGTGAAAAAGTTGGTAGGTAAGATAAGGGTTGATTAATAGAAAAATATAATTTCCTTAGAGGCGATGCTGTTAATTTGAACGTCTCTAAGGAAAAATATATTATTAGTATCTTTTTTGTCCACGATTTCTGTTGCCACCGCCGCCAAATGAGCGATCACGTCCTTCACCTTTTGGTCTGGCCTTTTTCACTACAATCGGACTGTTGTCAAACAGACATTCATTGAGGTCTTTGATGGCGTTCTGAGCCGCATCTTCCTCTTTCATTTCAACAAAACCAAAGCGTTTTGACGAACCGGTTTCACGGTCCATAATCACTTTAGCGGATACTACTTCGCCATACTCGGCGAACAAATCGTTTAAGTCGTCGCTGGTAGTCGCGGCGCTCAACTTTGCTACAAAAAGATTCATGTAAATAAAAATGTTTGTCAGCGTTTCATGGATATTGTCTAGTTGTTTAAAGTCAAAATGACTGTCGCACAGAGTTCCTTCATGAAACGATGAAGATAAAAAATGATGATAATTAAATAAAATAGAAGTGTGGCAAGGCAAATCAATGAACTGTGCAAGAAGTGCAATACGTAAAATCTATCGGGTACAAAGAAACAACCTTTTTTATAATTAATGGTTACATCAATGTGAAAAATAACTAAAATTGCTTTTTAATATGCCAAATTGTATTTTTAAGCCTTCTTGGAATTGTATTTTTGCGATTTTGAAATTAAAAAGCTGAAAAAACACCTTTCTGTTATGAGATCTAGGCCCATACATACCGTCTTTGCTGCAGTTATAACGATGCTCTCTTTAGGCAGTATTTATGCTTGGAGCATTTATGTCCCTAAGCTGATTAATGATTACTCTTTTTCAACCAGCCAGACTCAACTCGTGTTTGGTTTTTTTATTGCCGTTTTTACCATAGCGATGGTTCTCGGACGATCGTTATTGGCGAAGCTCGGGGGTAAGAAAATGGCTTTTATCTCAGCATTTGTTTATACGTTGGGATATATATTGATTAAATGGCTGGGTGTTAATTTCTCTGTTTTATTAATTGGGATCTCATTATTAGGCGGCATTGCCACCGGCATGGGATATCTGATTTCTATTTCAATCCCTGTTGAATGGTTCCCTGAAAAGAAAGGCCTTATTACCGGAATTGTCTCTGCCGGCTTCGGAGGTGGTGCTATTGCTGAGTCACTTGTGGCTCAGGAATTGTTTGTGACGGGCCTTGAATTGCCGGATGTTTTATTGATAGTTGGAATAGGTAAGGGAATACTTTTGTTGTTATCTTCATTCTTTTTTAAACGTCGGGATCTTGAACACCATGTTGCCAAACTGATTCCTTTTAATCAGCTTTTAAAAGAGCATGGATTTCGTAAACTGTTCATAGGTATTTTTACCGGAACATTTGCGGGCCTTTTGGTGATTGGGAATCTTAAACCAATTGGAGAACAGTTCACCATTGATGAAACAACTCTCGTTTTAGGAATTACTGTTTTTTCGATTGCTAATTTTACCGGCCGCCTCTTTTGGGGCTGGCTCAATGATTATGTGGCCGGGAAAATTTTGATTCCGCTCTCATTGCTGATGATGGGGGTTTTTACATTGGTGATTGGCATTGTGCAGCTTACTCCGGGGGTGTACCTTTTTATTGCCTTTGCAGTTGGGTTTAGTTTTGGCGCCAACTTTGTGATATACGCTAAGGAAACAGCCCAGATTTACGGCATCGGCAATCTTGCCAAAATTTATCCTTTTGTGTTTCTTGGCTATGGTATATCAGGAATAGCCGGGCCGTTTATTGGCGGGTATCTTCGAGATTTGTTCGGAAACTATGAAAACTCTGTTTATGTGGCTTTTGCATTATGTATTGTGGTGTTTCTTGGAATGTTAATTTTCAGTAAAAGTACCGTTCCCAAAACAGAGTAAAGCATTTAACTTCTTTAGTTTTTTTTAATCTATACTATTCCTATAATAGTTCGTTATCCCGATGGTTCGGGATTGCAATGAGCTTTGAATCAATTGTTTATATGCTAATAGCTTTTGGGTTAACGCTCCGAAAATCAATTGGTTATGATTCATCTTAAATCTAATATCTATCCCGATGGTTCGGGATTGTGAAAGGCTATAATTCAACTTTTTGGAATTTAATGCATGCTTTAAGCTGCTGTTTATTCGTGTTATATGGTTCCTGTTAAACCTAATGACTGCCGTCAGGAAGGTATCTGAAAATCTAACGATCTATTGCATAAATGCCCAGGTTTATAATTCCATCAACCATAATCTTAACAGTTCCTCATTTTAGGAAAATACCAAATTGTGCTTATTTTTGTTTGTGAATAGAATAACAGCCACTTATTAGTTGATGTCTGGTATTCATTTGTTTAAGTGTTTTTAGTTTAAAGCTAATTTATTTTCAGCTATGCAAAAATTTTCATTGATATTAGTGCTTACGATACTCTTAGGTCAGTTATCGTTTTCTCAATTAAAGCAAATCGAACTGGATGATATTACCCGGAAAGGAACATTCAGAGCCCATTCTATTAGCGGGTTGCGGTCGATGAATGACGGCGAATATTACACCACCCTGGAAAGCAATGGGACTAAGATTGTCAAATATTCCTACAAAACAGGGGAGAAAGTTGATGTTTTGTTTGATATAGAAAATATTAAGCGTAATCCTTCTGAGGTTCAGAGTATCAAAGGGTATGAGTTTAGTCCTGATGAATCTAAAATTCTGGTCTATAATAATGTTGACAAAATTTACCGGCATTCATTTCTTGCCAATTATTATGTGTACGAACGCAAGTACCGCGAGCTAATTCCGCTTGCTGAGGATGGAAAACAACAGGTTCCTGTTTTTTCGCCCAACAGTTATATGATTGCCTATGTGCGTGACAATGATATTTATTTGAAGAAGCTGCGTTTTGGTACCACCAGCGCTATTACTGAAGATGGCGAGGAAAATAAAATCATTAACGGGATTCCTGACTGGGTTTACGAGGAGGAGTTTGGATATAACCAAGCCATGGAATGGTCTCCCAACAGCGAGGATCTTGCCTTTGTGAAATTTGATGAATCAGAGGTGAAACAATATTCGTTTCCCCTTTATAAAGGCTCACATCCCGAAAGAGAAGAATACGCTCTGTATCCCGGACAATACCAATTCAAATATCCAAAAGCGGGTGAAGAAAACTCCAAAGTCTCGGTTCATGTTTTTAATGTGAAGGACCGAACCACTAAGGAAATGGATTTGGGAAATATGGAAGATGTATATATTCCCCGTTTAAGATGGAGTAATGATCCTGACAAACTGGGTGTTTTGAAACTAAATCGCCTTCAAAATCAATTGGAGCTTTTTATTGCCAATCCTTCCAGTGGCGTAAGTAATGTTTTACTGACTGTTCGTGAGGATAAGTTCATAACCGAAAGTGTTTTGGATAACATTCAATTTCTTGAGGATGGCAACCACTTTGTTTATGTAGGTCAGGATGATGGTTACAACCACTTATACCTGTATTCAATGGCCGGCATTTTGGTTCGTCGCATTACTACCGGAGAATGGGATATTACCAATTTTTACGGATATGACAATGACGAGGAGTTGTTCTATTTTCAGGCAGCAAAAGAGTCTCCATTAAAGCGGGAAGTTTATTCCATCAACATTGAAGGAGAGGAGATGGTCAAACTAAGCACAGATGAAGGCTTTAATGAAGCCGACTTCAGTGATAACTATGAATACTTTGTCAATACCTGGTCATCTGCAAATAATGTGCCGGTGGTTTCTGTTTTCAAGTCGGATGGTGAATTGGTAAGAATAATAGAAGATAACACCAGTCTGAAAGAGGAGTCGGCAACATACGATGTTCCCCAAAAGGAGTTTTTCACTTTTACGACCTCAGAAGGAATAGAGCTTAATGGTTACATGATAAAACCATTGGCGTTTGACAGTTTAACGCAATATCCTGTTTTGATGTCGCAATACAGTGGCCCAAATTCTCAGGAGGTACTTGACAAATGGGGCATTAACTGGGAGCAATATCTCGCTTCTAACGGGTATTTGGTTGTTAGTGTTGATGGGCGGGGAACCGGAGCCCGCGGAGAAGAATTTCAGAAGTCGACTTATATGCAGCTGGGAAATCTGGAGTCCGATGATCAGATTGAGACAGCTGATTATTTATCTACTCTCAGCTACGTGGATCCTGCCCGGATTGGCATTTGGGGCTGGAGTTTTGGCGGTTATATGTCCTCCATCTGCCTAAGTAAAAGCGATAATTTTAAAATAGGAATTGCTGTTGCACCTGTAACCAATTGGCGTTATTACGATACTATTTATACTGAGCGTTACATGCGAACACCTCAGAAGAACGCCGGTGGCTACGACGATAACAGTCCCATTAATATGGCTGAAAATCTAAGTGGAAAATTGTTCCTGATTCATGGTTCTGCCGATGACAATGTACATTTTCAGAATACTGTGGAATATTCAGAACAACTGATTCAGGCCGGCAAACAGTTCGATATGTTTGTTTATCCCAACCGTAATCACAGTATTTACGGAGGCAATACCCGACATCATCTTTTTACCATGATGAGTCAGTACATTTTCCGCAATCTGTAGATTTAGAAATTGTAAGCAGGGGTAGCTGAAAAAGGCAATGGGGCAAAATTTACATGGCGGCCGGGGAGCTGTTCAAAAAAGTATAAAAAACAAAAGTGTGTCATGCTGAGCATAGTCGAAATATCTAATTCGTGTCGGTCTACCCGTCAGGCAGGCATCAGACCAATTAATTTATTATGTTTTGTACGAATGAAACGAGCATGGCAGCGGTTGCCTCAAAAGAAAATGTAAATAATCAACCATGTGAGTTCCCTGCCTACCGGTCAGGCAGGCATCAGACCTGTAACTTAGACTAATTATTTACTGATGAAAGGTGCGTTTTTCGGCGCATCTTAAGTCAAAATCTGTGTTTTTATGATAGACCCGGCTCGGCGCTTTTTTGATGATTTAATTTCTATAGAAACCAAAGCGGATTTTTCTGTTCCGGAGAAAGTAAAACGTCAAAGAATTTCCCTGGAACAATGTTGCAGGCATCTTACCAAAGAAGACGGGCTAACTTTTTCAAACCTGTTTGGCAGGCTCGAATATGTTTGCCAAAAACTGCAAATAGGAGACGATCTCAAAGGGAAGCTTCATGAATTCAGGATTTTTGCAAATAGTGTCATTAAAAACCGAAAGGAACCCAATAAGGGACAATACTATTGGGGGCTAAAGGTGCTTGCCCGGTCTTACGGCCAATTCTTTGGGGTGGAAATTCCTGCAGATTTAAAGGCCCACTACGAAAATCGGGAGATTGCAGAAAAGAAAAAGAAACACTATCATGTTAACCCTGAAGGATTCAGGGGGATGTTGCTGAAAATTGATGCAGAACAGAAGGAGTTATTGGTTCAGCCGGATGTTCAGGGGGATGCAGCTCCGGTGGTAGTGGTTTATAATGTGAAGGGAATAAATGATGAACTTACCGCCTCTGTAGAATTGATGCAGCCCGGACAACAGTTACAACTTCTCGAAACCCATCGAAATGAAGACGGGAAAGTAGTGCCCGGTCTTATTGTGCTTGAACCAGATTACCTGTTGGATGTAACTTCCATAGCCCGTTGTTTTAACAACATAAAAGGGAAAAATATAAGGGCTTTTGAACTTTTTTTTATTGCCCGTTCCGAGGTTCGGAAGTTGTCAAAGGCCATTCATAAAGGGAATGTTGCCAATATGTTCTTTGATGAATTGTTGAACGAACAGCCCGGCAAAAAGAAGGAATTCAAAAATGTTTTGATGGATTCGTTTAAGTCGTTTCCACTTCCATATACCTCTTTGGATGGTATTGATAAAAGCTACTTTAACGAATTGGAGACTCAGTTTGCGAATCTCAGACGGGTGGTTGATAATGAATTCAGAAAAGGTGATCATCACCCTATTGATCGCGCAAAAAGTAATCTGGAAGTTTCGTTGATGAGTCCCGAGCTTGGTCTTCAGGGGCGTATGGATCTGTTTGATGAATCGCCCAGTGAGAATACCCACTATCAGTCTAAAATACTGGAGTTAAAGTCCGGGAAGTTGCCTTTCCCATATGACAACCCTTCCATTGTGTCTGAGGACCATGCAGCTCAGGTGCGGATGTACAATATGCTTGCCCAGAGGGTTCTTGGCCATCATCCTAAAAGGATTTTTAATGCTGTTCTTTATTCTGCCGCTGACAAGGAAGGTGAAGCCCTCAGGTATGTGTCCCATTTCAAGAGCTTTGAACGGGAAATCATAAATGTAAGAAATCAAATTGTGACCTGGGAGTACCGGTTTGCTTCTGATCAGGAACCTTATCCTTTGAGCGAAGTATTTGTTCGGAGTATTGATGTTAAGAAGTATGGTTTAAATCCGGCAGATAAACGATTTAGCTGGTTTTTCTCAAAATTCTTCGATTACAAAAAACTAATTCTTGATAAGATATCCCCCCTTGAACAACAATATTTCTTTGCTTTTTCTTCATTCATCAGTCGGGAGAAGATTCTCAGTAAAGTGGGCGATGGAGAGTACACTAAAGGTCTTTCTGCTTTGTGGAATAAAACCGATTTGTCGGATGAAGATGTATTTAATGAGTTGCGCGATCTCACAATTAAAGAGAATCATGCCGACAATGAAAATGCCTCTATTACGCTTCGACGGCCAAAAGACGAGCCCCGGTTTATTAATTTCCGCCGAGGAGATATCTGTGTGCTTTATCCCTATTTAAGAGACCGTTTTATGGCCACTAATCACCGGGTGTTGAAGTGTTCTATTGAAAGTTTAAGCAATGAAGAGGTAACAGTGAAATTGCGTCAGAAACAAAGTTCGCTGGATTATTTCTCAGGTTTTGATACATGGGTGCTTGAACATGATTCTCTGGACAATAATTTTGAACAAATGCATAACGGGCTCTTTGAATTTCTGCAATTGCCCCCGGCTCGTCGTGAATTATTGCTGGGGTTGAGACCGCCCGTTTCCGGGAATGATGAACTAAGGGAATTTGTGAATGTAAAGGATTCAACTTACCTGGAGGAAAGCCGTAAGGAACAAAATCAGGTGCTTTCATCTGCCTGGAATGCCCGGGATTATTATCTGTTGGTTGGACCTCCGGGCACGGGCAAGACCAATCTCTTTCTGAGGCGGTTTGTGAAAGAACTGATTTCTGAAACGGACCTGAATGTATTATTGGTAAGTTATACCAACCGGGCAGTGGATGAGATGTGCTCATCGGTGAGGGCCATTGTGCAGGATAATATGATCCGCATTGGGTCTTCCCTGGGATGTGATCGCAGTCATGAGGACTTGTTGCTGGACCGCAAGATCAAAAATCTCAAAAACCGAAAGGAGATCAGAGAACTTATTGAGGATACCCGGTTGTTTGCGGGAACGCTTTCCTCTGTATTAGGGAAAAACGAACTGTTTGAGCTCAAAAAATTTGATATTGCTATTGTTGATGAAGCGTCTCAAATCCTTGAACCCAATATCATCAACCTCCTGGGCAGGGTCAATCGCTTTGTGTTGATTGGGGATGAAAGACAATTGCCGGCAGTGGTCACCCAATCACCGGCCGAATCAAAAGTTAACGATGAAAAACTCCACGAAATAGGATTACTGGACAGGCGAAATTCTTACTTTGAACGCATGCTCTTTTTGTGTAAAAAGAATAACTGGAACCACGCCTGGGGCGAATTGACTTTTCAGGGACGTATGCACCCCGATTTATCGTTGTTTACTAACCGGTTCTTTTACAATAATAAGTTGAAATCTGCCGAACTGACGCATCAGAAAGGCAAATTGCTTGACAGGGAAACAGGGAATGATGGAGAATTGGTGAATTTGATTTCCGAAAACAGGGTGGTCTTCATTCCTTCGGCATTTGCCCCCAGGGATTTTTCAGAAAAACACAATGCTTTAGAAGCCCATTTGATATCTGCCATCTTAAAGGAAATTTCACTCCTTCATAATCTGTCAGATGACGATGAAATTGTAGAAAGGGTAGGTGTAATAACGCCCTTTCGCAGTCAGATTGCCAGCATCAGAGAACAACTGGAAACTGACGGGCATACCTGTTTTGAGCGCCTTCAAATTGATACCGTTGAGCGTTTTCAGGGAGGGCAGAAGGATTTTATTCTTGTTTCATTTTGCATGAATCGTCCGGAGCAACTCGATTTCTTAGCCCAAAACAGAGTGATGATTGAAAATCTTACTTCCGGGGGCATGAAACCTGCTCTTGTTGACCGAAAATTAAACGTTACGTTAACCCGCGCACGGAAACAAATAATTCTCACCGGGAATGAAGGGGTTTTAGGACCTGATGAAATTTATGGTAAGCTAATAGGTGATATTCATAAAAGTGGAGGCTACTTTAAAAAAGGAGCCCGAGCCATATTGGACATTTAGTCTTGATTTTCCGGAGCTTCTTTATTGCATTGCAATCCCGGTTATTCCGGACAAAGGTCTTTATCCAATACCTGATAGGATACGAATGGTTTGATATGTACTCTTTATTGCGATTGTCGCAACAACACTGTTGCGTTGGTCACAATAGCACGTTTGCCTCGCGACGTCTCTGCGTTTAAGCTTTTTACAATTATTATGTATTTCAATATTCCGTAAGACTAGTGTCAAGTCAAGTGTAGAATGTCGGGTAAGCCACCGCAATTTTTCACTTTGCGCAAATCAACAAAAAAGTAAGCATAGCCGTAGCTAAGTGAGTCTTTTTTTTGAGAAGCACAAGGTAGAAAGAGCAAGGCTTGGGCCGTCAGACTATGCTTGACTTGACACTAGAGTCAAGTCAAGTGTAGAATGTCGGGTAAGCCGCCGCAATTTTTCACCTTGTGCAAATCAACAAAAAAGTAAAAGCCAGCGCGGTCTGAGCGCATAAAAAAGAATACTATTGTTTTACCGGACAATAGTGAAATCTAATATTTAAAAATCCAGCGGTCTATTGTATTTGGCCGCGTATAATTAAGATCAGATAAAAATTACTCTAAAAATCTTCATTTTTTTAACTCCGCTGTGGTTTACTTCTATCAATAACGATACAATATAACTGTTTGATGCGTTGTTTTTTAACAGTATTTGATTTTTTAAAGCTGCCTCTGGTTTACAAGAGTTAAGTTTAATGTGTTGTCCGACAGAATCTTTGCTCTGTTTGGAGATTGCCGGCTTTTGCTATATTTGTGTTGCTTAAAAAAGATATATTATCAAATTTAAACACATTATAGAAAATGGGATTAAAAATTATTGTTCTTGCCAAGCAGGTGCCCGATACCCGCAATGTGGGCAAGGATGCCATGAAAGCCGACGGAACAGTTAACCGTGCGGCTCTGCCGGCTATTTTCAACCCGGAAGATCTTAATGCACTTGAACAGGCATTGAGAATAAAAGACAAATATCCAGGATCCACAGTCACTTTATTGACCATGGGACCGGGACGTGCTGCTGATGTTATTAGAGAAGGCCTGTTTCGTGGAGCTGATGATGGTGTCTTATTGACCGACCGTGCTTTTGCCGGTTCTGATACTCTGGCTACTTCTTATGCTATTTCTTGTGCCGTTCGCAAAATCAAAAAGTTTGATTTGATCATTGCCGGACGACAGGCTATTGACGGAGATACCGCGCAGGTAGGCCCTCAGGTCGCTGAAAAGCTTGGCATTCCTCAGGTTACGTATGGTGAAGAAATTTACTCTGCTGAGAAAGGAAAAGTCTCTATGAAAAGGCGTTTGGAAAGAGGCGTGGAAACAGTAGAGTGTCCAATGCCTTCAGTTGTTACCATTAACAGCTCAGCTGCTCCCTGCCGTCCTCGCAATGCCAAGTTGGTGATGAAATACAAGCATGCTCAAACCATTACTGAGCGTCAAAATCAGTCTGAAGACTACATCGATCTGACACAGGACCGGCCTTATCTGAATATTCCTGAATGGAGCGTGGCAGATATTGAAAGCGATCACGAGATGTTGGGACTTTCCGGTTCACCTACAAAAGTGAAGAAAATTGAGAATGTAGTTTTCCAGGCCAAAGAAGCACGTCATATTCAGGCCAATGATGAAGATATTGAAGAACTGGTTAAAGAATTGATTGCCAACCATACCATTGGTTAGGCCGGTCAATGAACTAAAAATGAATTGAAAATGGACAATATATTTGTTATTTGCGAAATTGAAGATGGCAAAGTGGCTGATGTGAGCCAGGAGCTGCTTACCAAAGGGCGTTCGCTTGCCAATCAATTAAACTGTAAATTGGAAGCGCTGGCTCTGGGACATAAACTTAAGGGAATTGAAGAGCATATTTTTCCATATGGTGCTGATATCGTTCATGTAGGCGATGATAAGCGATTGGAACCTTTCACCACGTTGCCTTATACTTCCGTTATCGTTGATTTATTTAAGCGTGAAAAACCGCAAATTGCCCTTTTGGGTGCTACTACCATGGGGCGTGACCTTGGGCCACGTGTATCATCTGCTCTTCAGAGCGGTCTGACTGCAGACTGTACAGCCCTCGAAATTGGCGACCATGAAGACAAGAAAGCCAAGAAGAACTATAAGAACCTTTTGTATCAGATAAGGCCTGCCTTTGGTGGAAATATTGTAGCCACCATTATTAACCCCGATTGCCGTCCTCAGATGGCTACCGTGCGTGAAGGGGTAATGAAGAAGGAGGTTTTCTCAAAATCTCACAAAGGGGAAGTAAAAGATGTTGATGTAAAAAGCATTTTGAAGCCCGAAGATGAGGTGGTAAAAGTTATTGAACGTCACATTGAGAAGAACCGCATCAATATTAAAAATTCCTCCATCATTATCTCCGGTGGTTATGGAATGGGATCTAAAGAGAATTTCTCTGTACTTTATGAGCTGGCAGAAGTATTGGGCGGTGAAGTTGGTGCTTCGCGCGCTGCTGTTGATGCCGGCTTTGCCGAGCATGACCGTCAGGTTGGTCAAACCGGGGTTACCGTCAGACCTAAGCTTTACATTGCCTGTGGTATTTCAGGTCAGATTCAGCACACTGCCGGAATGGAAGAATCATCTATGGTTATTGCCATTAATAATGACCCCGGAGCGCCCATTAATAAATTGGCCGATTATGTGATGACCGGCGATGTAATGGAAATTATTCCAAAGCTCATAAAGGCGTATAGGAAAAATACGAAATAGAGGGTTTTTCAACAATGTAGGATTTTATGACCGCATATGATGGTCGGATAAATAAATAGAAAAATGGCTAATTTTTATACAGATAATCCGGATCTTAAATTTCATCTCAACCACCCGTTGATGAAAAAGATCGTGGCCCTCAAAGAGAATGACTTTGAGGACAAGGACAAGTTTGACTATGCTCCGATGGATTTTGAAGATGCAATGGACAGCTACGAAAAAGTGCTGGATATTGTGGGTGAGATCTCGGGTGATATAGTGGCGCCCAATGCTGAAAGTGTGGACGCAGAGGGTCCAAAAATAGTGAAGAACGAAGTGATTTACGCCAAAGGAACCCAGGAAAACCTGGATGCTTTGGTGAAGGCCGGTTTGATGGGAATCACTTTGCCCCGCAAATATGAAGGGCTCAATTTTCCTATCGTGCCTTACATTATGGCTGCCGATTTGGTTTCGCGTGCCGATGCCGGTTTTGTTAATATCTGGGGACTTCAGGACTGCGCCGAAACCATCAACGAATTTGCAGATGAGGATCAGAAAATGCGTTTTCTCCCTCGTATCTCAAGAGGTGAGACTGCTGCAATGGATTTGACAGAGCCTGATGCAGGATCGGATCTTCAAGCGGTTCAGCTTAAGGCTACTTTCAACGAAGATGACGGCAAATGGTACCTCAATGGTGTAAAACGTTTTATTACCAACGGTGACGGTGATGTCTCTCTTGTTTTGGCCCGCTCTGAAGCAGGAACATCAGATGGTCGTGGTTTGTCTATGTTTATTTACGATCGTGCCCATAAGGCTGTTAAGATCCGCAGGATCGAAAATAAGATGGGTATCAAAGGATCACCAACCTGTGAACTGGTATTTAAAGATGCCCCTGCCGAGTTGGTTGGTTCCCGCAAAATGGGACTTATCAAATATGTGATGGCATTGATGAACGGTGCCCGTTTGGGTATTGGCGCCCAGTCTGTAGGGATTTCCGAGGCAGCTTACCGCGAAGCACTCGAATATGCCAAAGAACGTGAGCAGTTTGGTAAGTCCATTATCAAGTTCCCTGCAGTATATGAATTGCTGGCTACCATGAAAGCCAAACTGGATGCTTCCCGTACATTATTGTATGAAACAAGCCGTTATGTGGATGTGTACAAAGCTTACATGCACTTGGCTGAAAAGCGTCAGCTGACTAAAGAAGAGCGTCAGGATATGAAATATTATCAGCGTCTGGCCGACTTCTTTACTCCTTTGCTGAAGGGAATGAGTAGTGAGTACAGTAATCAATTGGCTTACGATTCCTTGCAGATTCACGGTGGTAGCGGATTCATGAAAGATTACCCGATTGAGCGCATTTATCGTGATGCCCGTATTACCACTATTTATGAAGGAACCACTCAGCTTCAGGTTGTGGCTGCTATTCGTGGCGTTACTACCGATGGTTATTTGAAGCGCATTCGTGAATTTGAAGCAATGAATCTTCGTCCCGAACTGCACAGCTTCCGTCGTACCCTGATTGGTATGACCGAAGAGTATGAGAAAGCTGTTAAAGCTGTTGTTGCTGTAGGTGACAATGAGTACCTAGATTTCCATGCCCGCCGTCTGGTTGAAATGGCAGGCCACATCATTATGGGCTATTTGTTGCTTCTGGATACTGAGCGGGATGATAAATTCCGTACTTCAACAGAAATCTATATCCGGATGGGGCGTGCAGAGAACCGCTCAAGAGCCGAATTTATTGCCAATTCATCATTGGATGATCTTGGCCATTTTAAGCAGGTTCAGGAAAATGTATAATTAATCAATAGTTTGATCTAACCGAAGCAGGATACATTAGTGTGTCCTGCTTTTTTTTTTGATTTAAACGGCCGGTATATTAACAATACTCCGTTAAACTTTTATAAAAGTCTAAAGTTCAAGCTCTTGGGGATGAATGGTTTTTCGTCTTAAAGCCCAGATTATCAGTGTTATATGATCTATCTTAAATCTTATATCTAAAAGTCTAACGATCTATTGATTAAGAAACTGTTTAAGTTTTATCCTTTGGGATGTTTTCTGGTCATGAGCTCTTATACTTCATCAAAATTTCCTTAAATAGCGTTGCTATTCGTGTCAATTTTGACTTGTCTAAGAACTCAATTCTTCAAAAACATCTTCCAAAAACAAAATTAAAACAGTTTCTAAGAAAGAATCAGGGCTGGCGGATTCCGATCCTCCAGTTTCAGTAATAGGCGAATTGGCTTCGACTCTGCCGCTTCCCCCGGAAAGAATCCGACTCCCTTTGCCATCTCACCTATTCTTCCGTCGTGACTAATACCCGCCCATTTATTGGTTACTGTTTACGGATATAAAAGTCCAATCTAAAATATTTTAGGCTGATTTTTATTGACTCAAAATGAATCTGAAAAATTTCAGAAAGGATTAAAGTCGCTGGAAATGAATCTAAAAAATTTTAGAATCATTCTGAGCTGCTCGAAATCAATCTAAAATATTTCAGGATGTCATGGAGTGTCTCAAAGTGAATCTAAAAAATTTTGAGAAGGGTTTAAGACGCTAAAATACTGTTTAAAAAATTTTGGACAGGAAAGAAGTCAGGTTTGGCTAATAGGTGAGGCGGATTCCGATCCGCCAAACCTATTAGCCAAACCTTATACCCATTACCTTTTACCCTTCATTGATTAATCCAGTCTTTAAAGTTTTTGGCCCTTTCCCGGCTGACAACAATTTTTTCTTTTACATCAGGATGTGTTTTCACAACCAGCTTGCCATTGAACCAGTTTTCAACTTTTCTGATGGCTTCAATATTGAGTATAAACTGCCGGTTAGCCCTGAAAAATATTTTTGGGTCAAGTTCTTTTTCCAGTTTGTCCAGAGTGAAATCTATCACATGCTGATGACCGTCAAATGTCACCGCTGAGGTTATTTTGTTCGAACTCACTAACCACGCAATGTCTTGTATGTCAATTTTTTTAAATCCGTTAGCCACATTGGTGATTAAACGTGACCGATAGTTCTGGTTACCGGAACTCAGCATTTCTTTAAGGGCATTGTAGTCGGGGCCGGCAATAGGGGCGGCCTTCTGATAAAGTCTTTCAAATTTTTCAATGGCTGCCTCCAGCTTTTTCTGATTGATGGGCTTGAGAAGGTAATCAATGCTATTAACCTTAAACGCCTGAATGGCATATTCGTCATAAGCCGTAGTGAAAATGACCAGGCTATTTATATCCACCTTGTCAAAAATCTCAAAACTGCTTCCATCAGAGAGTTGAATGTCCATGAATATGAGATCGGGCATTGGATTTTCCTGAATCCACTCCACCGTTTCTTCAACGCTTCCAGAAGTTCCGGCAATTTCCCATTGAGGGCGGGTTCTCAATACCATATCTTTTAACAGCCTGCGGGTTGGAAGTTCATCTTCTACGATCAAAATATTCATATTCATGGATTTTAGTCGTTATCAAAAAGCAAAGGTAGCTCAACACAATAGAGTTCTTCTGTTTCACTGATTTTTATGGATCGGCCCGACAACATTTCATAGCGTTGTGAGATGTTTTGAAGCCCGGTTCCTGTTGAATAAACATTGTTCTTGGGCTGCAGGTTATTGCAAACATTCAAAAACCGTTTGTTTTTAATATTGATATCAATGGTCAAAGGGCTTTTTTCTGATGACCGGTTGTGTTTAATAGCGTTTTCAAGTAACATCTGAAGCGACATCGGAGGAATATGAAGGTCCTTATATTCTTCCGAAATGTCTATGTTAACCACCAGTGCCTCACCCATTCGGTGTTTGTGCAGAAAAACGAAGTCATTAATAAAATCTAGTTCCTCCCATAGAGGAACGGTTATATCATTCTTCTTTTGGAGAAGGTAACGATAAACTTCAGCCAGCTTTTGAGTGAATTCAGCGGCATTTTCAGGATCATAATGAATCTCCGAAATTAAGGTGCTGAAACAATTAAAAAGGAAATGGGGATTGAGTTGATTTTGCAGAATTTTATAATCCGACTCAATTTTTGCCTGCTTCAGGGTTTCTACTTCCAGAACTGATTTTTTCCAGTTGAACAGAAAACTTCTGAGGAATAAAATGCTGTTGAATATCAAAATAAATAATACACCGAAAATAAAAACCAGAACCGCCGACATGAAGAAGTGCTGCTCTTCATAAACATGACCGGGTAAGGACAGAAATGAAATGGCTGCAATCATGACTGTCCAGATAAAACTCCAGCCCAGTTGCTTCTTTAACCTGCTGGCAATTTTAAAAAACCATGGTGACTTTTTATCTAATACCCGGTTTATGATGATGTTTCCCTCGCTAATAAGATTGAATGCTATGATAGATAAAACGAAGGGAAAAGGTGTTTTAAGAGGATCCGGTGATTCTCCGTAAAGGAAATAGACAAAAACAATTACCAGAAATCCGACTGCCGAAACAATCAGAAACCTTATAATTGTAGGTGTAAACCCCGTGTTTATGATGTTTAAACGCGGGGTTCTGAATTCTTCCGGTATTTGTTGCTTTTCTTTTGTTATCATGCTATAGTTTAACAAGCTTTCCGGTGGCTTTCAGGTATTTGGTGTGCATCATGTTAACCGATGTTTGCGCATCAATTTTGTTGCTGCGGGCCTCCTGCCATTGGGCCTGCGCTTCAAGGAGATCAACCAGTCTTTCCATGCCGGTATCGAAGCGGTCACGACTGGTTTCCAGATTTTCTTCAGCCTGCTCAAGGGCCGATTGTGTTAGCTCAAGTCTCTTGATGGCATCATTAAGGTTAAAACGGGCCTGTGCAATTTCCAACTGCAGCAACTTCTCCGTTTCTTCCAGTTTCATTTGCGCTGCTTCAGTTTGAAGTCTGGCTTTGGACACTTTGTTGCGTTCTTCAAACCACTTAAAAATGGGGATTTTTACGGAAGCCATGGCTGAAAATGCCATCTCCTCTGTTCCCCTGCCATTTATTTCCAAGCCGCCAAAATAGTTGTATCCGGCCGATATTCCAACTTTTGGCAGCATCTCAGAACGCGCCATTTTCTCTTCATAGTGCCCCATTTCAATAGCCCTGGTAAGCATCTGGTACTCCGGTCTTAGTTCCGGACTGTTGTTATTAGACTGAATTTCATTGGTTTTGTTGTTGTCTGACAGTTTTTCGTCAATCGATATTTTACTTTCAAGTGGCAGGCCAATTATTCTGCAAAGATTCATTCGTGCCAGCTGAAGCCCGCTGTTGGCTTTCTGAACCATCAGTGTGGCTTCATTTCTTTTTACCTGAGCTTTAAGAAGATCATTCCGGGTAGCCATTCCTTCCTGAACGCTTGCATCTATCGAGGCAACCAGAGAATCCAGTAAAACTTTGTAATCCTCTGCAGCCTTCTTTTTGGCTTTTACAGAGATGTACTGAAAATAGCCCTGGTCCGATTCAGCAATGATTTCCGATTTTTTAAGCTCCATATTTATATCAGCTGCTGCTATGCCGGTTTCGGCCATCTTATTGGCAGTTCTGATTTTTCCTCCCATATAAACGGGTTGTTCCAACTGAATGCCGGCACTGGTGACTCCTTCCAATCCCAGGTTGAGGTTCATGTCGGGCATCATGGCATACATGTTAAATACCGGATTGCCGTCACTGCCCATCACAGGGTCGCCTGTTTGTGGGTTGATCATTACATTGGGCTGCAACTCCCCGTTTTGGTCGGGCTTGTAAGTGGGCAAAGGACCTCCATCCAATGAGTATTCCAATGCATCCGGCTTGTAAAAATAGAGACCCGAGGCTGACAGATTAGGAAGATGGGCTGCGGTGGCAATCTTTTTATCCAGTAAGGCCTGTGCTTTCCTGTTTTTGGATATTTTGATTTGACGTGAGTATTCAAGCGCCATTTCCCGGCATTTCTCACGACTAAGATCCACCTGGGCTGATGACGCAAAAGCAAAGATGGAGATGAATATTAATGTGAGTTGAATATATCGTTTCATATATTTATGCGTTTTTTTGTTTGCGTGCTTTTTTACTATTCGGATGAATTACCTGATAAAGGAGGGCGTAGAGCACCGGCATCATCATCAGGGTAATGATGGTTCCGATCAGGAGCCCAGACATCATTGTTACCGCCATTGATCCAAACATGGCATCTGAGACCAACGGAATCATACCTAAAATAGTAGTAAGCGATGCCATCATTACTGGTCTTAAACGGGATGTGGATGCATCGATCAATGCAGAGAACCGATCGCTGCCTTCCCTGATTTTTAATTCAACTTCTTCAAGCAATACCACTCCGTTCTTAATCATCATCCCCATCAGTCCTAAGGTTCCGACAATGGCAACAAAACCAAATTCTTTACCGGAGACCAGCATTCCAAGAACGATTCCGATTATGGCCAGTGGCAGGCTAAAGATGATGATCAATGGTTTCTTTATATCGTTAAAAAGAGCAATCAGAATGGCAATCATGAGCACAATGGCCAGTGGCAGATACATGAAAAGATACTGCTGTGACTCTGAGCTGGCCTCAAATTCACCCTGCCATTTCATTTCGTAACCGGCAGGCAGATCAATGGCATCTATTTCAGGAAGAATCCTGCTGCGGACATCGTCTGCTGTAAGGCCCGGGGTTGGGTTACACTGGGCTTTCATGGCCCTGCGTCCATTGTGACGGCGCACAACAGGTTCTTCCCATTCAACATCAATGTCCTGAATTGCCTGGTTCATGGGCACTGCTCCAACAGTCGATTCCAATACATCACTGATGGCGGTGGTGCCATTCATAATGCCCTTTAGTACATCCGGTTCCAGACTGTTGAGACTGGGAAGCATGCTGAAAGCCGGGGAGGTCTCAAGATTTTCAACCGGTTCGCCGTTGTTTTGAATGCTCTTTACATAGATGGGAATGGAACGGGTGCCATCGTAAAAATCACCAATGGGCAATCCGTCGGTGGCAGTCAGCAGCGACAATGCAATGTCAGGGCGGGTTAAGCCTGCCCTGCGTGCCATCTTTTGATTGTAATCCGCTACCAGTACTTTGGATGAGGGCTCCCAGTTATCGGTGACAAGGACGGCTCCGGGCTCTTTTTCCATGATCTTTTTTGCCCTTGCTGTCAGATCCTTCAAAACTGCCGGATCGGGGCCGGTGAACAGAACCTCAATGGGAAATTTCTTATACATGAGGTTGTACCTTTTTACTCGTGCATAAGCATCCGGATAATGACTGGTCAGATACTTCTGAATTTTTGGCAGCATCTTTACCAGAATGTCCTCATCCGTAAAATCCACAATAAGCTCCCCGTAACTCATCGAAGGTTCTGCAATAGATCTTACCAAATTGTATCGGGATGGGGTGCCCCCTAAACTGGCAGTGACATTGGTGATTTCTTCCTGTTTTAGCAAATGGTCTTCAATTTCTGAAAGGTCATTGTCTACCTTTTCAATCCTGGTGCCTGCCGGCATATTGTACTCTATATACAACTGGTTGTAGCTGAGATCGGGGAAGAAGGTTTGAGGAATTAAAGGAAACAGCAGCGCACTTCCTCCCATGAGTAACGTTACAATGATTATGGCCACTGTTTTGTGGTAAAGTAAATAACTCAGTGCCCTCCGGTGCCAGGAATATATTCTGTTGCTGTAGGGCTTTTGTTCATCGTCTCTTGAATCACCGGCTGTTTTCTTTTTCCTGAATTGCTTGTCTGCCATTACAGGTGCCTGTGTGAGAGCAAGAACCCAGCTCAGTAGAAGAGAAACGGCCAGGACAATGAACAAATCACGTACATACTCACCTGAGGTATCGGGTGACAAAAAGATGGGTAGAAAGGCGAAGATGGCGATGAGAGTTGCACCAAGCAGGGGCCAGGCAGTCTTTTTTGCCGTATTGACCAGCGCCTTTTTCTTCTTTACGCCATGTTGAAGGTCTATAAGTATGCCGTCAACAATAACGATGGCATTGTCAACGAGCATTCCCATGGCCACGATCAGAGAGGCCAGAGAAACACGTTGCAGTGTGCCGTTGAAAAGATTCAATACTACAAACGATCCCAGAATTGTTAACAGCAGACCACTGCCAATAATTATTCCGCTTCGCCAGCCCATTGTCAGCATCAGGATGATGATTACAATGGCCAGTGATTCTGCCAGGTTGAACATAAAGGTGGTGATGGCGTTCTGAACCTTTTCCGGCTGAAAAAATACCTTTTCGAAATCTATTCCTGCCGGAATCCTCCTGGTCTTTAATTCAGCCAGTCTGTGATCTACTGCTTCGCCCAGGTCCACAACGTTGCCACCACTTTGCATGGCAATAGAAATTCCGAGGGCCGGCTTTTGGTTATATCGCATGGCCTCGCGATAAGGTATTTCCAGATTTCTTTCAATTTCTGCAATATCACCGAGCCTGACCTGGTCTTTTTCATGACCCTGTATTATCAGGTTGCGGATATCATCAATGTTTTCAAAATCATTATCGACATCAACTCTTATTCTTTCCTGACCGGAGTTAAAGTAACCTGCATAAACTGTTTCGTTCTGATCTCGAAGGGTCATCAATATTTCGGAAGGGTGCACTCCCAGATTCGCTAAACGATCCTGATGAATTTTGATGTTGATACAGGGAGGTCGGTCACCGAATATTTTAACGCGTTTAACATCGGGCAAATCTTCAATTTCGTGCTTAACCAGCATCCCGTAGTCGTGCATCTCATCGTAGGAGAATCCATCGGAGGTCATAGCATAAAACAACCCGTAAACATCTCCAAAATCATCAACTACGATTGGAGTGCGGGCGGTTTGGGGAAGTTCAGCTGCTGCCCTGTTAACCTTCCTTCTAAGAATATCCCATTTCTGTTCAATTTCATCGGGATTTACAGTGGGATCCAGTTCAACTGTAATTTCGGAGTAGTCAGCTTCCGATCTGGATTCAGTTTTTTTCAGGGCACCCATGGTGCTGATGGCTTTTTCCAGCACATCTGTAATTTCCAGTTCAACCTCATGGGCTGAAGCACCCGGGTAAACTGTAACCACAAGTGCTTGCTTAACCTTGATCTCGGGATCTTCCAATTTACTCATTGACTGGAATGACATCACCCCGCCAACCGCGAGCACTACCAGAAAAAAGTAGAAAAGTATCTTGTTTTTAAATGCGAATTCGGTCATAATACCTTATTGACAGTGTATTTTATTTTTTTGAACGAAGAAAAGAGATTCGGTTTTTGGTTTAAGGAAAGAGGTCGACGCTTCTTTGAAAGGCATCTATCCTCTAGTTATCTACAGTTCTACAACAGGCCTCCCACATTACTTTCAGATGGTTCCTTCAGAACTTCAACCTTTTGTCCCTCTTTCAGTCTGTGTACGCCGGCGCTGATGATTGTGTCTGCTTCGGTGATCTCACCTTTTACGATGGCTGAGCCAGAAGGCTTTATTTTAACGATCTCTACTTGTTTGGAATGAATTGTTTTATCAATCTCGTTGAAAACCCAAACAGTGGACTTGTCTCCGTTTTTGAAAACAGAGGTTGCAGGAATTTCGAAGAGTTGATTGCCTGTACTTTTATATTTGATGATAACTTCGGCACTCATTCCCGGTAGAATTTTTCCTTTAGGGGGATTTGATACATTAAAATATGCCGGATATAAACCGTTGAGGTTGGCTTTAGAAACAATGTTCCTCAGTTTAAGTTGAAGTGGGGTGTCCGGCTCATCTACAGTACGACAAGTAAATTCTGAAAACCTGTCTTTGTTTAAATAATCGCTGGCGGGAAGATGGGTGACGATTTCATGGTTTTGAGTATCAATCATAGATACAATTGGCATTCCGGCATCAACTGTCTCATCAGCTTCAAAAAAAATTTGGTTGATATTGCCTGAAAAAGGCGCTCTTAATTTTGTGTCGCTTAATGCATTTTTGTGGGCATTGTATTTGGCTGTAATTTGTTTCAGTCCCGAAACGGCTTTGTCATAATCATTTTCCGAGACTTTCCCTTTTTTATAGAGCGAAGTGATTCTCCCGACCTCAGCTTTTACCTCCTCATATCTGGCTTCGGTAGCCTGCAATTGCAATTTATAATCCCGGGGATCTATTTGAGCGAGAATCTGATTTTCCTTTACATGGTCACCTTCATCAACAAAAATGTTTATAATCGGGCCTGCAACCCTGAATGCCAGTTTTACGTCCGAGGAAGCCTGAATTACTGCCGGGTAACTTTTCGAGAGGAGCGATGAATGCTTCGTTACCCCGGTAGTTTTAACGACGACCTTATTTGGTCTTTCTTCGGATGAATTGGTATTGCATGCATACATTCCTGCAATTAAAACTATGCCAATTAAAACCTTTAGCAGTTTGAAGTGATTTTCCATTATTTCCTTTTTTTATTTTATGAATATCCGGTTATTTACCTAATTGAAAATATATAGGGGCTTTGCCCCTTAAACCCCAATTACTTTTTTGTCTTGACACAAAAAAGTAATCAAAAAAAGTCAAGGCTGTGACCGCTTCACTCAAAAAAACAGCGTTTGATGGCTAAAATCTTTTAAACTCGCCTATCGGCTCAAACAGAAAAGATTTTTTAACGCCATCTTCACTTGTTTTTTTGGCTCACCGGTCAAGGCCGTCCTTTTCGGCGGGTCTGCTTTCAAGTTGGGTATAAAAACGGATACTCATTTTTTATTTTAATTGTCGTGTTGCAAAATTAGGAGTGATAATACAAAATTTAAAAAAAACAATCACCGAAGTCAAATTTTTGAATACTGAAGCGTCTCATTGCGTCACTGATGCCCATCTCTCAATTTTTAAGGGATCTTTATATCATAAGAAGCTGCAAGTCTGTGGTTTTTAATGAGTAATCCTTTCCATTAGCAAATAGTTGGATTTTTGGACATTAGATGAAATAATAGTCCGTTGAACTTTTGCAATGAGCTTTGAAATAATTGTTTATGAGTCAATGGCCTTTCGGGGCGATACTTTTTCTTCTGCCTTCTGCCTATCAAACTTCTGCCTGTTGGTTACTTTTATCTAATATCTAAAATTTTAACGATCTATTTTGAAAGTTAAATGGTATAATTCTGAAATGTTCTTATAAACTGCCGATTAATAATTTATAGTAAAAGCTTAACCGGGTATCCTCCATTTTTTACTACTATTTAACCATCGCTACCGACTATGTTTGCTCAAAGATCAAAAGTGAAGAGAATTAAAAAAAATGCAAACAAAATTACTGGATTTCCGTAACGAATTATGTTGCATCTTATTTGGTTGAATGGGTTGTTTTTTGATGTGAGTTGTAAGTTTTTGGTGATGAAGGGTGTTGGCGTTTAAAAAAGAATTGATTGTTGAACATGGTTAAATGGGTTAGGACATACCTTTTTTGTGTTGTTCTGTTGTTTGGTTTTTGTGTTTTTTCAACATCGGGTATGTTGAAATGCGAATGTAAACCGACATTGGGTACTAGTACTGTTGATGAAAACGAAGAGTTTACAGTTATAGATCCTCAGTTGTCCTGTGCAAATTTAAATGCTTTATCAGAACGTGTTTCAGCTCTTTCGGATTCTGCTATAAATGATACCCTGCATATAACGCCTGTCGATTTTTTTATCTCCTTTGAAAAAGATTCTTTGAAAAAAGCCTGGAAAGATTATCGGGCCTGGCTCAATAGCATAAAAAAATCTGCAAGCTCTGAGGGTGTTCTTGTAATTGCAGATTCTATCAGTGAAGAGCAATATAACGAATATGCTTCTCGTTCCGGGACTATGGCTGAAGATTCCCTGAAACGAGGGGAAAGTTACGAAAACCATTCTTCTTCTGATGTAGCAGACAAGATTTCTAAATTCCATCCCGAAATTTCCCAATCTGAAAATATATCCAAGGACAAATATTCAAGATACCCCTTTCATTTTGTTATTCAGGTAGCAGCCAGTAAAACGGAACTTGACTCACTGGAATTAGAACAAGAATACACCGGGCCTTTTGAAATCAGAGAATTGGAAGAGGAAGGGTGGTATAAATACCAGATAGGTTTAACTGAAAACTACCTTGAGGCTTTGGAAATTTTGAAGTCAGTTTCCTCAACTGACCGTTTCCTTGTTGCTTACAATGCTGATGGTGAAAAGCTCAAATTATGGAAGGCTGTTTTAAGTCAAAGACATGATCTAATTCGTTATCGTGTCCAAATAGCTGCAAGTATGATCCCTTTATCTGATGAAAAAATACTTGAAATTTATGATGGGAAGTTGAAGATTTTAATTGTAGAGGAGGATGGATGGTTTAAATACCAAATCGATCTGGGGAAAAACTATCAGCAGGCAAGAGAAAAGAAACAATTAATTGATGTAGAAGGAGCGTTTATGGTTCCATATCTGGGAGAGGAAAAAATGCCTCTCTATAAAGTGTTGAAATTTTACAGTTTTTAAATATAGATGTTTCAAAATGATCCAAGTATGAAATTATTTTTACAGATTTTTTTGTTTGCCGGAGCCCTTAGCTTGTCTTCTTGTGTAAATTTGAAGAAAACAGAGCTCTTGCAACAGAAAACCATAACAGATCTGCAGCAGGAAATCAAAAATGACCGGAGTTCTGTATACAAGATCAATAGCGGTGACCACTTATTTATAAAGGTAACCAGCAGTGACCCGCAGACAAGTAAGTTTTTTCAAAGTGATTTTCCTGATCTCATGAATCCAACTTACATGTTTTTAAATTCCCACAAAGTAAACCGTGACGGCTATGTCAATTATTCTTTTGTGGACAGCATTTATGTTAAAGGATTGACTGTTGAACAGGCACGTGATGAAATTCAGGAAGCTTTAGGGGAGTATTTTAAAGACGTGAATGCTTTTGTTAAGCTTGTCAATTTTCAAATTACCATTCTGGGGGATGTAGGAAGCCCTGGGACTTATACTATTGATAGTGAGGAGATCAATATTCTTCAGGCATTAGGTCATGCCGGTGGGATTAATGAATATGGGAATGCTCAAAATATGATGCTGGTAAGAAAAAGTCCTAATGGTTCTGTTATTGAGTATATAGATTTGACGGATAATGGCCTCTTGCAATCAGAGTATTTTTACTTGCTTCCTGATGATGTGTTGTATGTTTCAACAAGAGGCTCGAAACCTTTTGCTTTTTCAAAATTTCCCTACAGCATGGTTTTCTCTCTTATTGCATCCGGCCTGGCCATTTATGGGTTAGTGAAATAGAAATTCATTATGCATCCGAAGATTGATCCTGATACGAATCGCAAACGGGAAGCTTTTGTCGTTAGGCAGATACTTCTCAAAGCAGTTAATTATTGGCCACTGTTTGTTATTTCGCTGTTTATTGCTTTAACGGCAGCCTATTTTCTTAACAAATTTTCTGAGCCGGTATATAAGGTGAATACATCATTATTGGTTCGTGATGAAAGAGCTTCGGATATTTCACAGCAGCTGGTAGGAATTAGTGGAATATCTGGTTTTGGTCAAAAAACCAGAAATGAAACTGCTATTCTTCAATCTTATGACTTGATTCGAAGAGCGGTAATGGAAACCAACTTTGAGTTAAGCTTTTTCAAGGAAACTCGTTTTTATAATCGCGAAATAAAGGCTCCTGCAGGAATAGTTATCCATTTTGATCAGGAGCATGTTCAACCTTTAAATACGCTTTTTGAAATTAAAATCCTGAACGATTCAGTTTACCGGATTGCGGGGGAGAATGAAAATTGCAGTCTGTATAAGTATTCCCCGAATCAGGTTGCCGGACAAAATATGAATTTTCGTCTGGATACTGTTTTTAATGCCGGACAATGGCTTGATACACCAGAATTAAGATTCAAAATCAATTATAAAGAACCCGGAGTTCAACCTTCATCTTTTTCCTTTAGGTTTAATTCTCTGCAAAGCCAGATTTCAAGATGGACTCATTTTTATGTGGCTCCCCGGGAAGGAACATCTGTTTTAAATATCTCTGTTAATACTACAGTTCCTGAACAAGGAGTTGAGTTTTTAAATTCTTTAATTCGGGAGTTCCTGAATAAAGGAGTATCTCGTAAAAAGGAGGTAGCGCAACGCACCATTGAGTTCATTGACCGGCAATTGCTGGAGTTGAAAGATTCTTTGCGACATTCGGCACGGAATATTCAAAGCGAAAGGGCTGAAAAAGGCCTATTAGATGTGGATTATGAGTTTGAGCGTCTTAAAACAGATCTGGAAGAGCTGGAAAGATCTATTGCTGAACTGGAAATTGAGAACCGGTATCTTTTGTATTTAAAAGAATACCTGAAGGAAAAGGGGGATTTTGGAAATGTCATTATTCCCGCTTCCTTAGACATCGAAAATGCTCAGTTACAGGATATGCTGGATGAGTTATTTAATTTGAACAGGGAGATGAAGGAAGTAAAAGAGGTGACTTTAAAGGCTACCCCTTTTCTTAAAAGAAAGAAAGAGCAGCTTTCAAAAATGAAGGGATCTTTAAAAGATGCAGTCAATGCCCTTTTAGCTGATAATAATCTTAAAAAAGAAGAACTGGAGAAGAAAAGTGCATCATTGAAGGAGCGAATTTGGGAAATGCCCGAAAACAAAGAGTTCTTTAGCCAGCTAGAAAAGAATTACCAGATTAATGATGCTCTCTACACCATGTTACTCACAAGGCGGTCGGAGATGGAAATCTTACTGGCATCCAATTTGCCCGCCAACGAAGTTTTGGAAAAACCCCGTACCGACAGAGCCCGGTTAATTGCACCTAGACGTACTGATAATTATCAAAAGGCTGTTATGCTTGGTCTTGCAATTCCCGCATTGCTTATTGGACTATTCTTTTACTTCAACGACAGAATTCAAAGTGATGATCAAATTGAGCAAATTTCAGATTTTCATATCTCGGGACACATATTAAATAGTCGTACACACGGAAATCAGGTGGTTAAGGACCATCCGAATGCGCTGGTTTCTGAATCTTTCCGGTCCCTGCGGACAAATATTCAATTTATGAATGATCAAAGCGGTGGGGGGAATGACAAGGTTTTTGTTGTAACAAGCGGAAACCTGGGTGAGGGCAAAAGTTTTATAAGTCTTAATCTGGCTTTAAGTCTTGCTGCAACCAGCCACCGGGTTGCATTACTTAGTTTTGATTTGCGGCGGCCCAGGATAGCGGAGTATGTTGGGAGCTGTCTCGACAGGAACGGGTTAAGCAGCTACCTGGCCGGCAAATGTGAACTGGAGGAGGTTTTTAAACCCGGACCTGACGCAAATCTTTATATTGGTTTCGCTGGTGCTGTCCCCCCCAATCCTCCCGAATTGATGATGCGAAAAGGGCTTGTTATTAAATTGTTTGATTATTTACGATCGAATTACGATTTTATTATTGTGGATACGCCCCCTGTTGGAAGGGTCGCAGATGCGTTATTATTGCAAAATTTTGCCGATCATTGGATGTTTGTGGTGAGACATAACCAATCACGCTTACGCAATACCGAGCGGCTCCTGAATGATTTAACGAAAAGAGGGATTTGCAATCTTTCTATTGTTGTCAACGGAATTAAGCATGGAAACAATATTATGGGGTATGGTGGGGCATACAGTTACGGGTATGGGTATGGATATGGTGAAAAATAAAAAAACCGGCCTGTTGGCATTACAGGCCGGTTTCAAATAATTTTATAATCTTTTACTGATAAATCTCAGAACGATTGTAAAAGCCACTTTCTATTATTACTTCATCAATGTTTTCCTTTGTAACAGGGATGGAGTTTATTTGGACTGTCGGAACTTCTTTTAGTCCATTGTCAGTATAAGTGATGTCATATTTGTCTTCTAAGTTCTCCCTATTCACAATATCTATAGCTACCTCGGCTGCTGTTGAGGCAATCGTTTCAAGGGGATGATACATGGTAATGTGTTGTGTTCCTTCAACGATTCTTCTGCAGGATTCTAATTGAGCATCCTGACCTGTGACAATAACTTTGCCTTCAAGTTGGTACTTTTTTAATACATCGATGCAGGCTACTCCCATTCCGTCAAAAAAAGCGATAACGGCATCAACTGATTTGGGATTAGAAGACATTAGTTGGTCTAGTTCATGAGCTGCGTGTGGAGGACTCCAGGCTTCAATATAAGTTTTATACAAAACATTTATTCTTCCGGATTCAATATGTGGTTCAAGGGTGTTTTCGATTGACGCCATAAGTTCAACTGCATTTCTGTCAAATTTATCCCCACCTAAAATCACATAATTGCCTTCAGGGCGCTTGTTCACAACATAACCAGCCATATCCTTCCCGAGTTCCGAATTGTTTCCCGAAATGTAGACTTTTAAATCAGAATTGGGTATCAGGCGATTGTATGCCAGTACCGGGATGTCCCTTGCATTGGCTTCTTTGATGATGTTTTCGGCGGTGTTAACATTTACAGCAATAAGTGCTAATAAGTCGATTCCGGAATCCATCATTTCAATGGCTTTCTCATATTGCAGCGCATCGTTGTCATTTGCATGATCAATAACAACTGTTGCTCCAAGTTCTTCAGCTCTTTCCTTGAAAAACTGACTTTCTTTATTGAAACGAATTGTGATGTCAGAGCTGTAAAGAAATCCAAGCTTTATTTCCTCATTATTTCCGCAACCTGCAAGAGCCAATATAAGTATAAGTGTTAAAGAGGTTGAAAAAAAGTTTTTTAAAGAAAAATTGATGCTTCTCATATTTAGACGTTTTTGGTTCTTTTGTGAGCTTCTAAATAGTATTTATTATTGGCTAAAATACGTTTTTTTCGCCGCTTTGTTTTGAAATGGTCGATTTTTTTTAAACTTTTGGAGAGCAATTGAATTTTGCATTTTTTTATGGGTTGCTTTACAATATTTAATTTCCGGACAAATTATGAATTGGAGAGATTTAAAAATCAGTACTAAAATCAGGGGCAGTCTGGCTGCCGTCGTACTTCTTACATTGCTAATGGGTGGGTTTACCCTTTACAGTTTGATAAATATTGGAAAAGGTGTTAAAGACCTTTCCGGTAAGTATATCCCAACTGTAAATGAGGCCAGTTTAGTAGACCAGAACTGGCGTCGTTTAACTGAAGTTACACGCTCTTACGACTTTACCTCAAATCCTTTTTTCAATCAGGTGTTTGATCGCTATTATGACCAAATGATGGTGGCGCTAAATAACCTTATTGAACTAGAAGAGGGTGAAGAAGAGAGGAATGAAGCTTTTCAGGCCCTGAAGACTAAAATGGAAGCCTATGCGTCCAAATACAAAGATTATCAAGCCGAGCAGGAACAAGCTTCAAACCAGCGCAAGGAAATGGCCCACTACGGGCAGGCATTGGCAGGTACCGGGGAGAGCTATCGTGGCAATACCCGTTACCAAAGAATAATCCGTAGAGCTCTTGGTATTTGGGGGAGTATTCAGTCGAAAGATTATGCCCGGGAAGCCATTGCAATGGGTGAAGATCTTGAGGATAGTCGTGAGTTACAGGAAGACATTTCCGTTGTTTATTTGCCTTCTCAACTTGAGTCGGATTTGAATGGTTTTCTGAATTCAGCTGTTTCATTTATTAGTTATTATCAGAATGCCCGATTGTCTGAAGTAAAACGCTTTGAACTGGGAAAAGAAATTTTATGGGAAGTGCGTGCCATTGCCGATATGGGTCAGGGAGACATAAAGGGAATGGGGAATCAAAGTGCCAGAATTGTTGATAATGTTCAAAACCTGGTTATTATTGCGCTTGTTATATTATTGTTACTGGGTCTTGCTCTTTCTCTTTATTTGCCCGGTTCAATTGCCAATCCTATTTTAAGAGGAGTTGGACTTGCAGAAAAGGTATCAGCGGGTAATTTATCGGTAAGGTTTGATACCGACAGAAAGGATGAGGTAGGCCGTTTATCCGTCGCTCTGGATAATATGGTAAAGAACCTCCGTGTTATTATTTCAGATATCACAGAAGGAACTCAGGAAATGGTCGAGGCCAGTTCAAGTCTAACCCGTGAGTCGACCGAACTTGCTGAAGGAGCCAACGAACAAGCATCCGCCGCTGAGGAAGTATCTTCTTCCATGGAGGAGATGTATGCCAATATTCAGCAAAATACGGATAATGCCAAAGAAACTGTTGGAATAGCCAAAAAGGCAGCTACAGATATGAATGAAAGCAATGATATATCTGAAAGAGCAGCCGGATTTTTGGAGGAAATTACTTCTAAGATATCTGTTATTGGCGACATCGCTTTTCAAACCAATATTTTGGCACTTAATGCCGCTGTTGAAGCTGCCAGAGCGGGTGTTGAAGGACGCGGTTTTGCAGTCGTTGCGGCTGAAGTAAGAAAGTTGGCAGAACGCAGTCAGCAAGCTGCCAATGACATTAATAAAGTTTCTGTACAAAGCATAAACTCTTCGCGTGAATCTCGTGAAATGCTAATGTCTCTTACACCGGAGATAGAAAAAACCGCTGGTTTAATTCAGGAGATATCCGTGGCTTCACTTGAGCAGGTGTCGGGAGTGGAACAAATAAATAACGCCTTGCAACAGTTAAATCAGGTTACGCAGAGAAACGCGGCAAATTCGGAGGAAATAAACTCTGCAGCTCAGCGCATTGATAAACTTTCGGAACGCCTGGAGCGTGCCATTTCAGTTTTTAGTCTTCGGAATGAAAAAGGAAATGAAGAAAATGATCTTTTTGCCGGGGCCTCTAATCAAAGCGAAAGTGAAACGGAAAAAGAAATGTTGGAAAGAGAAGGTGCTAGTTGTGAAGTGTCGCAAGAACAACTTGAAAAGAAAAAGAAAGGGATAAATCCTGATTTTGGAAGAGACTTTAATGATCGTGAAGAGGATTATGAGAAGTTCTGATAATTAGTGCCCGTCTATAAATCCAGCAAAAATATTAAGTAACCATGTGTTTGTTCAAAAAGTGTTAGTTACAAAGCCTGCCCCGATTTTTCTTCGGGGCTTGTGAAGCCCTGAAATACGGAGTCCCGATACTTCGGGATGAGTAGTTTTCGGGCAGACGTAACGCAGCAAATGGGACTTTATGAACAGGCACAAATTAACAGAAAAAGGACCGGCTTGATGTTCAGTCCGGTCCTTATTTTACAAGATTAGAATTGCCCGGGGCATTGCTCCGGGCTTTTTTATTCCTCAGGATTATCAGGCGGCGTTTGGGGTTCTCTGTGTTCAGATGTTTTTGTTTTTAATTCTGGATATTCAACCCGTGCATGATATATATTCTTCAGTTTTTGTTTAAATACCTGCTTTACCTGTGTAATTTCTCTGAAGGTTATCGGAGCATTGTTAAATTGATTTTCTTCAACCTGGTGGTTGATGATGTTTTCCACCAGTTTCTCAATTTCTTCATCCGAGAATTTTTTTAAACTTCTTGACGCTGCTTCTACAGCGTCTGCCATCATCAAAATAGCTGTTTCCTTAGTGAAAGGTGTAGGTCCCGGATAAGTAAATTTAGAAATATCCACATCTTCATCGGGGTGCTCATTCTTGTATGAATTGTAAAAGAATTTGGCTTTTGTGGTGCCCTGATGGGTGCGGATAAAATCAATAATTTGTTCAGGTATTTTGTGTCTTCTTGCGATCTTTACCCCTTTTTCAATGTGTTGTATGATAGATTGTGCGCTCTTTTGATGATCGAGGTTAGCATGGGGGTTAAATCCAGTGTTTTGATTTTCGGTAAAGAAAATAGGTGAAATGGTTTTTCCGATGTCATGATACATGGCCCCCGCCCTGACAAGAAGCGGGTTCCCACCAATTTTGTATACGGCTTCCTGTGCAAGGTTTCCCACCTGCAGAGAATGCTGAAAAGACCCGGGGGCTTTTTCTGCCAATCGTCTCAGAAGGGGATGGTTGGTGTCAGATAGTTCCACTAAGGTTACATCTGAAATAAATCCAAAAACTTTTTCAAAAACATAAATCAGAGGATAAACCAGCAAGATAAATGCCCCGTTTATTACAAATTGTCCAAAAACAGAAAGGTCGATACTTTTTAAATCTCCTTCATGAAGCACCGACATTGCTGTGTAAAATACAGAATAAGTAAGAACAATAAAGATGGATGACCTTACCAGTTGCTCACGGCGCACCATCCTGAACAGACTAAATATGGCAATCAATCCAATGGGCACCTGCATATAAACAAATTCAAAGCTGTTTTGTGTAAAGAAGGCTGCCATCATTACTGTAATGACATGCATGAAAAAGGCCAGTCGTGAATCAAAAAAGGTTCTGATGATAATGGGTAGTATCGCAAAAGGAATAATATAAAGAGGAAAAAACTCAAACAGTCTCGATAGTCTGGCCAATAACAACATGCCGATTACCATGAGGAGCATAAAAGATATGGACAGAAGGTTGTTATAGACATCCTTACGAAAAAAATACAGAAACATATAGATTATGCTCATGAACAAAAAGGTCATCAGTGCCTGACCCAATATTATAAAATAATAGCCAGATCCTCCGCCCAAAGATGTTTCATATTCTTTTTTCAGGGAATCGAGAATTTTTACAATTCTGTTATCTATGATCTCTCCGGTATCAATGATGCGTTGTCCGGAGAGGACTATTCCGCTGGTAAGGCTGAGGTTATTCAGTATCTTGTCTCTCTCCCGGGCCGTTTTCTCGGGATGGTAGGTAATGTTGGGTTTCAGATACCGGTTAAGGTGAAGATCCGAAATTAAATCGTCTATCCGATCCTGTCCGGCGTCTGAAATATTCCTTAATTTACTGAACAGGGCCATTGAAATTTGCTGATAGGCACTTTGATAATTATGAAATTCACTAAGGCCTGAAGGTTCTGCAAAATTGTTCTTTACAAGCACCAGTTCAAAAGATTCATTGGCATTAATGTATTCCTCGGGGAGATGAATCAGACCTTGATTGTAAATACTGGTCAATTCTGTTTTTACAGTATTTGTTAAAACTTGCCAGGCCGATGAATGCTCTTTTATATTGTTGCCGGATAAAAAAGGGTAATCATCGATTAAAATTTCTTTTTGTTTTTCCATATTTGCCAGCGCCCTTCTTGTTTGTTCAATGCCTGTAACTGTGTCGAGCGTGAAATAGGGACGAAAGTTATCCAGAATGCTGTCCCGTTCTTGTTGCATTTCTGCTTGATTCTTATAAATCGGAAAATCGAAGGGGGCAATGAGCATCTCATGTTTCCATGGCTTCCCTTTGCTGTATTCATAGGGGAATTTTCCTTCTCTTGGAAGGATATAAACCACCATAGCAATGGCCGCAAGAAATATTAATACCCTGTAAATGCCTGTTGAATTTTCTTTTATGCTTGAAAAAAATGTACGCATATAAATAAAATAATAGCTTGTAAATTCTTTTTATTGATGCCTTGTTTTAAAGCACTAATATAAGGAAAAGGTTCATTTGGTTAAAATCGCTGCTGATCATTAAACCGGCATTTGATATAAAGTAGATCTTTTGGTCAGATATGAAAAAAAATACCCTGGTGGTTTGGTTAGAAAATGTTTACATGTAAAAGCTGATTTGAGGTTTTTGAAATCCAAAATTAATTACCAAATTAGCGCTAATCCCTGACAGGAAAGAAACGCAATTTTCGAATTTATGGCATATTCAATTTGTACTTATGGTTTTATTCCGGTTCGTACCGAGCCGGCAGAAAGTGCTCAGTTAGAAACTCAGATTTTATTCGGGGAAAGCTTTGAACTTCTTGAGCATATTCCCGGTTGGCAAAAAATCCGTTGTCATTACGATGATTACCAAGGCTGGATTGATGATAAATTGGTTGTTAAGCTCGATGATCGTGATGTACAGCAATGGGATAAAGCTTCAGGTGTTATTGTTGACAAACCCTATATTAAAGTCATTTGCGAGTCTGATTCCAGTGCCATGTTGGTTTCAGCCGGAAGCCGGGTGGTGTTTAATGGAGAAGATCGTAATGCCATCAGAATAGGATCTTTCGAATTTTATCTGCAAGGCAAAATTTCAGATAAAAAACCTGATATTGAGACTGTTGCCAGAGGGTTCATGAACGCCCCTTATCTTTGGGGCGGACGCTCGTTTTACGGCATTGATTGTAGTGGTCTGGTTCAGGTGGTATTTAAAACAGTTGGAGTCTTTCTTCCGAGAAATGCTTCACAACAAATTGATGTTGGCGAGGTCGTGAGTTTTGTTGAAGAAGCCGGAACAGGAGATTTGGCATTTTTTGATGATGAAGAGGGGCGTATCATTCATGTTGGTATTTGCCTCGGACAAGGGCGTATATTGCATGCCAGTGGATCAGTTCGTATTGATGCCCTTGATCATCAAGGTATTTATAATAAAGAACGCCGTTTGTATTCCCATCGATTACGGGTGATAAAAAGATTCTTAAATGAGTAAGAACAAATATTGTTACGACTATCCACGACCTGCAGTTACTGCTGATGTTGTTGCTGTTTCCGGTAACTCTGATGATGCAGATGCCAGTTTGCTTTTGATAAAAAGGGCCCGCCCTCCTTTCGAAAATATGTGGGCTCTACCGGGTGGTTTTGCTGATATGGATGAGGATATTGAAGACAGCGCCATTAGGGAATTGGAAGAAGAAACAGGACTTACCGACGTTAAGATTCATCAAATAGGGGCCTTTGGAAAAGTTGGACGTGACCCGCGCCATCGAACCATCACAGTGGCATATCTCTCATTGCTCGAAAAAGAGATTGAAGTTGTTGGTGCTGATGATGCTGCTGAAGCCCGATGGTTCCCATTAAAAGACTTGCCGCCTCTTGCTTTTGATCATGGGGAAATCGTTGAGGCAGGACTTAAGCTCAGGGAAAGACTGAGACAATGATTAGTGGTCAGTGGTCAGTGATCAGTAGTCAGTGGTCAGTTGTCAGAGATCAGTGCTCTGTTGATTGAATGTTTGATGAGTATTGAGCAAGGGGCATGTTCTTTCATCTAAGTAAAATCATAAACCATTTAAAATGTGTTTTTTATAATTTTCTTAGTTTTTTAAATATGCCGCAAAAAGAATCAAAGTTTCTTATATTCGAAAGTTTCCAGCTTCTAACTTCCAGCCTCCAGCTTCCGGCTTCCGCGCGGCTGGGTTACTTAAATCTAAATATCTAATATCTAAATATCTAATATCTTTCCCGGTGGGATGGTTGAAGGGTTGAAAGGAGAGAGGGAGCAATTATCAGTAGTCAGTGATCAGTGGTCAGTGGTCAGTGGTCAGTGCTCTGTTGATTGAATGTTTGATGAGCATTGAGTAAGGGGCATGTTCTTTTATTTAACTCAAGTTGTAATCAGCTTTATGTCAAGTTGTTAATGCATGAAGTTAGATCTTTGCTTATCAGGCAAAACATTCTTTTGAATGTTCAAAGATGGCCTTTCGGGGCAATACATTTTCTTCTGCCTTCTGCCTATCAAACTTCTGTCTGTTGGTTACTTTTATCTAACATTCTTAAATCTAAACATCTAATATCTTTCGGCTAAGATTAGCTGTCCTTTCAGCCTGATAAAAACAGGTATTCATTTAGTTTTATATCCCATGGTCTACATGTTTTTACCGGACCCCAACGTTTCATTCTCTAAAACCAGGATGGCTTCAGGTCCCTTGTTAAATAGCAAATCCAAAATACTGAGATTAGAGATAAATCCATGCCTGTCGTCAAATACTTGTTTATAGGCAATAGGCTTGAAGAAGGAATCTCCTGATTTTAGAGGCTTCTTGGGGTGGATGGATTCTCTTAAATCCAATATTTCTTTACCCGGAATATTCATAAATTCATCTGTAAAAGAAATCTGAAGGTCAATTCCCAACAGATCCGATATAACCTCCATCGTTTTTATATTAAAATCGAAAAGCCAGGTATGTTTTTCTTTAAAAAATGGTTCGATTTCATCACAGTAAAACTGGAAAAAAGGTGAGGAATTATAGGCTGAAACAAGGGAATTCCAGTGGTTGTTTTGCCATGGAGTGTGGTAAGCAATTTTTACATCCTTGTCGGCCACTTTTTGGCTCTTTTGCTTTTCCACCGGAATCGTCAGAGCCAAAGGTCCATTTGCTCCCACTATGTTATATCTGTTTCGGTAGGACTGTCTGGAATAATGGCTGTGTTTCTCAATTATTGCGGGACCTTTATTTAAACAAGCATAATATTCTACCGGCCCAAAACAGGCCTGACTTAATAAAGTTCTTTTGATCATCAGGAAGGAAAATTTTTATTGGAAATGGAGCTTCTGATATAATCTGCTTTATTCACAAATAATTTATTCCTATGCCCAGCTATCTGCGAAATACAATCGTCCTGAACAAAATGGATATGAAAATAACTTGTTATTTCCTGCATTCATTTTATTTGCAGTTGATTGTACTTCCTGATATTTGAACCTCTCATTACAATAATTCATGAATAAATCAGTTTGAGATTTTTGCAGGAAGCCCTGTATGTGTGTTTTCAACTTGAAAAGTTATACCATAAACATGTGAATAATTATTCTATTTCATTGAAATTGTTTGAAGAAATGGAGTTGTCTTTTTTCTCTTCTTTAAATGCATCTTTGTCTTTTTGGAGTTTTTCCTGCTCTTTTCTTTTATTTTCTTTTCTGGTTGAACGATTGCTGCGAAACAGGAAAACTGCCCCAACAATCAATCCCAGCAGAAAAGCCACGATAAGAAGGACCGAAAGGGGCAGGTAAGTTTTCCATATGAAAAACCTGAAGCCCACTTCCTGTGCATTTTGAACTGAAAAGAATACCAGTATTAAGGCTGCAATAATAAAGCCCCAAAAGGAAAATGTTTGATTTCGTTTCATCATCACTGGTTTTAGAATTAAAAATCCAGGGTAAATAGTCTTTGCAAGAAAACTCCGATAACTGCGTAACGCTCATCTTACTTGCCAGTCATTTACAGAATTAAACTCCTGACAATTAAGACTCGCAAGCCTTGTTCTCGAAGCTTTCTTATCAAAGCCTTCGAAAAAAAGAGGGTTTTCTTGCAGGCACTAAATACGCCTGGAAAATATCAATAAGAGAAATTTTAATTCTTTAATTTACTAAATTCTCCGGTATTTTTCCAATAATATGGTTTTCCGGAAGCAACCCCCAAAACCTGCTGTCAAATGAGTGGGGGCGATTGTCACCCATCACCCAATAGTAATTTAGTTTGAACTTATAATAGGTGACAGGCTTTTGGTCGATAAAAAATTTATTCTCTCTTTTTGTCAGGTCATTTTCCTCGTAAACCCTGATGGCCCGCTCATAAAGGGGGAAGTTTTCAGGGGTGAGTTTAATGGAATCTCCCTTTGCAGGCAGTATAATAGGGCCCATAAAATCAGTATTCCAGCCGGTTGATATGTCAAAAGGAAATGTGTGACGGTCAGGGACATTCTTTTCCAGCAGAGCCGGGTTAAATTTTGCTTTGGTATTTTCCGGAAGATCTCTGTAACTATCCAGAGTCATTTCGGCTACAATTTCTCCTTTGCTCTGATAGTGGTTTAAAATATTGAATTTATCTTCAATTTCCCGGAATCCCTCCTTACTGTCCGACCATTGGAACTTTTTAATAATCGTGGGTGAAAGAATGATTCTTTGGCCATTGATGAAAAGAAACCCATTTTTTATTTCCAAAGTATCCGATGGCAATGCTACAAGGCGTTTAACAAATCTTGGACGCTGTTTGACGTTCAGAGGTATTAAGTTACCCCATTTTCTGATCATTCTGAGACGGTCGAAATTATTATAATGGCGTTTCAGATAATAGTAGCTTTCATCCGGACGGTTGTCAAGTATGGTGTCGCCTTCCGGAAAATTGAAAAGGATAATGTCGCCTCTTTTCAATGAATCTGTTCCGCCCATTCTGAAATACTTGTCCGGATCCTGAGGAAAACGTCGCGGACCCGGTACCAGTTTGTTGACTACTATATAATCTCCCGCATTTATCGCTTTCTCCATAGATGGAGAGGGAACAGAAATAAGTTCGATACCAAATCTGTATATCAGTATGCCGGTTAATAGTCCTGCAGCCAGAATCAGCATGCCGGAAACAAATAGGTGGATCCGCTGATGCTTCTCTTTGAAGCGCCTTTTCAGCGATTTTATATCTGACCTGAAAAACCAGCTAACCCAAACTAACAGGAGTGCTGAAAATGGAATTAAAAGCAGGTGAAACCACCATGCACCCAATATAATTAATACAGTTAATAGTATTTGAATACCTGGTGTTTTCATCCTTTTATCAACCTGTTGTGATATGTTATTTTTTATTCACCGGCATATTTGAAAAAGCGATCCCATCTGATATTCATCGGGAAAGACTTGTTTTTGTCCAGAGATAACCATACCAGGATTGGTTTTCCTATAATGTGGTCTTCCGGAACAAATCCCCAGTATCTTGAATCTGCTGAATTGTGGCGGTTGTCACCCAGCATGAAATAGTAGTCCATTTTAAAGGTATACTCATCTGTTTCATTGCCATTGATGATAATTTTGCCGTCTTTTACTTCCAGCTTGTTCCTTTCATAGTTCCGGATGATTCTTTCATAAAGAAGAATGTTTTTGGGCGATACTTTTACTGTGGTCCCTTTTTCAGGCATCACAAGGGGGCCGTAATTATCTCTGCTCCATTGAAAGTTTTTACTGTAAGGAAATACCTGGTTGGAGGTGCTGTCTACTTTAGATTCAGAAATGGCCACATCTTTTATAAACGGCATCTTTTTTACTTTCTCAAACATTGACTCCGTTAAGGGCAGGGTATAGTATGGGCCACTTCTTCCCATATATCTTTCAGGATCGCTGATGTCCAGTCTTTCATAAAAATTCTTGTTCAGATTAGTACCATCGGTAATGAGATGATAATTGTGCTGAACACCTTCCGGTTCCTTAAAATCTTTTCCGTTAATAAAAATTTTATTGTGCCTTATTTCAAAGGTGTCCCCAGGCAAAGCAACACAACGCTTCACATAGTTGTCCCGCCTGTCAACCGGCCTCCAGATTACTTCTCCGAATTCATTGGGATTCTGTTTTACGAATTCAGCCCCCAAAGCTCTTGTTTTAAGCCTTTTTTCATATTCACTTAAATTAGAGAAATCTGAATTGTTATTTCTACTAAGTCTGCTTTCCCCATATCGTCTGATCAAATTAAAGTAGGCAGGGTTGGGCTGCAGGACGGCAACAGTGTCCTGAGCAGGGAAATTAAACACCACAATGTCAGCTCTCTCAACATCCCCAAAACCTGCAAGTCTTTGGAAGTCCCATTGGGGCTTTTCGCTGTATGATTTGGTATTTATCAGGGGAAATACATTCTGAACGAGTGGAAATGACAATGGAGTCATTGGCATCCTGGGGCCATAGCTCATCTTACTCACAAACAAGTGGTCACCTACCAGTAATGTTTTTTCCAAAGACGAGGTTGGTATTTTATAGTTTTGGAAAAAAAAGATGTTTATAATATAAACTGCTACCAATGCAAAAACCAAAGCATCCAGCCATTCTTTCCAGGCAGGAGGTTTACTGCCGTCTTTTGCTTTTTTCCATGCACCCCAGGGGATTAATTTTGTAATGTAGAGATCAAAGATTATTGGAAGTCCCAATAAAATCCAGAAATTGCCAATCCAAATAACCCAGAGGGTAAAAAGTAATGCTGCAATACTGAATTTAATCCAGCTTGCCTTTGGAACATCTTGCAGGTTGATCATATTATTGTAGTGTTTTGTTTCAAACAAAGGGGCTGTTCCTCAAAGTTCTTATTATCAATACTTTTGTCATTCTGAACGTAGTGAAGAATTTCATGTTTTTGCGACTTCAAAACTTCAAAATGCCAAGAGTCTTGTTTCTTTCAGACAGCCACGTACTTGTCTGGCTTGATTATCAGGTTTTCTAATTAGTGCGTGTCTATAAACTAAGCGTCTTTTAGGTGTTTGAGCTAGAAAGTTCAAATTCAAGGCGTGTGAAAAATCTAAACCGCAGTCCCGAAGTAGCTTTTGTAAGGTTTTTGAACAAAAAACCAACAAAAAGCACAATCGGGATGAGGATTTAGATTTTGAGCAACAACGCAGAAGTTGGACTTTATAGACAAATACTAATTAAAACTTTAGCATGTCTCTCATGCCAAGAAAACCTTTGTTTTTGGCAGCGAACTCTGCAGCAAGAACCGCGCCAAGAGCAAAGCCTTTTCGTGATTTGGCACTATGATGAATGGTGATTTCATCTACATCTGATTCATATTTTACCGTATGTATTCCCGGTACATCACCTTCTCTTACAGCCTTAATCACCAAATCACTATCTTGCTCCCCCTTGTCCAGTTTCCACTCTTTTTTTCGGTCGATGTTTTCCAATAAATCATCAGCCAAAGAAATTGCAGTACCACTGGGAGCATCCAGCTTTTGAGTATGGTGAACTTCAGTCATCTCCACACCATATTCTTCCCTGTTGTTCATGATCTTTGCCAGATGACGGTTCAATTCGAAAAGAATATTAACGCCAACACTGAAATTTGAGGCATAGAAGAACGTTTGACCATTCTTCTCACAGGCTTCTTTAATTTCCGGCAGCTTATCAAGCCATCCGGTGGTTCCCGATACTACTGGTTTGTTGTATTCAAAACACTTTTGGTAGTTGGAATAGGCTACTTTGGGAATTGTAAATTCTATCGCAGCATCTGCCTTTTCAAAGTTTCCGTCATCGAAATCCTCTCCGGTTGCAACAGGATCTATTTTTGCCACAATCTCATGTCCTCGGGAAATGGCAATTTTTTCAATTTCTTTTCCCATTTTTCCGTATCCAATCAATGCAATCTTCATATCGTAAGGTTTTTTGTTATTATCAATGTCGTTTTTAAGCTGTAAGTGGCAAAGATAACAAAATATGCAAAATGAGAAGGGGAGGGGGGCAGTGTTCGGTGGTCAGTGGTCAGTGTTCAGAGTTCGGTGTTTTGAACCGCGGAGCGGTGACAGATCGGTAGGAAATGTTTTTCATTTCAATAACAAAAGCTGCGGCAAAATGGTCAACTTCTGTCGCAGCTCCGCAGCTGGTTTAGTTGTCGGGTCAGTATTTAGGGGCTGCTGAAAAAGTCAAAAGGGCAAAATTTACAAGCCGCCCAATCGAAGGAGTATTGAAATACTTCGAGATTTGGGCGGTGCAGTAAATTTTGTTCTTTTGATTAGCTGTTTTTTTATGATTAAGTGCAAAGAAATCCGAGTTTGATGTGGAATAACCTTGCACTTAGGAGTTTGTTGATATGATTTAAAGTTTTAAACGCTAATAAAGTAGGCGTTTTTCAGCGCTCCCTATTTATTTACCGTTCTGTCGCCGCTTTGCGGCTTAAGAAAAATGCAATTCCTGCACCCGGCTCCATAAAAAGAAAAGCCCGCAACCAAAAAATGATTGCGGGCTTTCGAAAATAATATCTGAACGTTTAGTTCTTGTTCATGGCTTTTTTTACCACAGCTTTAAAAGCATCCGGATGATTAACGGCCAAATCGGCAAGAACCTTACGGTTGATGTCAATATTCTGTTCTTTCATCATTCCCATCAGGCGGCTATAAGAAATACCTTCGAGACGTGCGGCAGCGTTGATACGCTGAATCCAAAGCGAACGGAAGTTTCTTTTCTTCGCTTTACGGTCACGGTAAGCATACTGCATACCTTTTTCCCAGGCATTTTTGGCAACTGTCCAAACATTTTTACGACGGCCATAATACCCTCTGGTGAGTTTCATCACCTTTTTTCTTCGTGCTCTTGAAGCAACAGTGTTTACTGATCTAGGCATTTTTACTGTTTTTTCGAATGGTTAGCGCCCACTTTTCAGGGTCTTTTAGCTAATTCATTCAGTTTAAAAAATAATTCAAGCAATTTGATTGAAGATAATTTCAATTCTTAAAACACAATCGATATGTCTTAAATCTCAAAATCTAACAATCTCAGAACGGCGGCTTACTTCATGTTAAGCATTAGCTTCACATTGTTTTGGTCGGCTTTGTGTACCTCTCCAAAATACGTAAGGTTACGCTTTCTCTTTTTTGCTTTTTTAGTCAGAATGTGACTTTTGTAAGCATGTTTACGCTTAATCTTACCGCTTCCAGTGAGTGAAAAACGCTTTTTCGCACTGGAATTCGTCTTCATTTTTGGCATTGTTCTATATATTTAGTTCAAAAATATACAACTATTTTTTCTTCTTGGGCGAAAGAAACATGGTCATCCGTTTGCCTTCCAGACGCGGCATTTGCTCAACCTTGCCAACTTCTTCAAGATCCTGAGCCAAACGAAGGAGAAGGATTTCTCCTTTTTCCTTAAAAAGGATGCTTCGGCCTTTGAAGAATACGAAGGCTTTAACCTTGTCACCATCTGTCAGGAATTTTTCAGCATGCTTCAGTTTAAAATTGTAGTCATGCTCATCGGTGTTTGGCCCGAAACGAACCTCTTTCACCGAAACCTGAACGGATTTCTGTTTTTGTTCCTTTTGTTTCTTCTTTTGTTGATAGAGGAACTTTTGATAATCAATGATCCGACATACTGGAGGATCGGCCTTTGGCGAAATTTCAACCAAATCCAATTCCATTTCATCAGCCATTTTCATGGCTTCCTGTGTCGGGTAAACCCCTGGATTTTCGATACCATCACCAACCACACGCACCTGAGGCACGCGGATTTGACGATTTGTCCTGTACCTGATTTCGTCTTTGGGGTTACGTCCGGTATTTTTTCTTGGTCTTCCTATATCTAAACCCTCCTTTACTTTTAGTTAATAATCTTTTGTTTATTTCTTTTGACCTTTAAGGTCTTCTTTTTAAGCTCTTAATTACATCTCCTCTTTTTCTTACTCCCCTCCTTTGGAGGGGTGAGGGGGAGGCATTATTCCACTCCTTTGGAGGGGCTGGGGGAGGCTTCAATTTCCTCAAGTAGTTTTTGCTCTTCCTTTTTTATGAAAGCAGCAAATTCCTCGAGTGTCATAGTGCCCTGATCTCCCTGTCCCTGACGACGTACCGATACCTGATTGTTTTCCATTTCCTTTTCTCCAACAATCAGCAGGTATGGAATACGCTTCAATTCGTTATCGCGTATCTTTTTACCTATCTTTTCATTACGGTCGTCTAATACGGCGCGAATATCGGAATTATTCAGGAAATTTAAAACATTTTTTGCGTAATCGTTAAATTTTTCGCTGATTGGCAGAATTACTGCCTGTTCAGGTGTGAGCCAAAGTGGGAATTTTCCTGCTGTATGTTCTATCAATACGGCAACAAAACGCTCCATACTGCCAAAAGGTGCCCTGTGAATCATGATGGGGCGATGCTTTTGGTTGTCCTGGCCGATGTATTCAAGCTCAAAGCGCTCAGGGAGATTATAGTCCACCTGAATGGTTCCAAGCTGCCATTTACGGCCAATTGCATCGCGAACCATGAAGTCAAGTTTGGGGCCATAGAAGGCTGCTTCACCTGTTTCAATAACAGTCTGCAGGCCTTTTTCTTCACAGGCTTCAATAATTGCCTGTTCTGCCTTTTCCCAATTTTCATCGCTTCCAATGTACTTTTGGGTGTTATTTGAATCCCTTAAGGATATTTGAGCAATATAATCGTTAAAGTCAAGCGCTTTGAAGATGTAAAAAATAATGTCGATTACCTTTTTAAATTCATCTTTAAGCTGATCGGGGCGACAGAAAATGTGTGCATCATCCTGAGTGAACCCGCGTACACGAGTTAAACCGTGTAACTCACCGCTTTGTTCATAGCGGTAAACTGTTCCAAATTCTGCAAATCGAATAGGCAGATCACGGTATGAGTGTGGCTTTACGTTGTAAATCTCACAGTGGTGGGGGCAGTTCATTGGTTTCAGCAGGAACTCTTCTCCTTCAGCCGGCGTATTGATTGGCTGGAAAGAGTCGGCTCCGTACTTGGCATAATGACCGGATGTTTCATACAACTCCTTTTGCCCGATGTGCGGCGTGATCACCGGTTCGTAACCATATTTTACCTGCACTCTCTTCAGGAAATTTTCCAGGCGCTCCCGAAGTTTGGCACCCTTGGGAAGCCAAAGTGGCAAACCCTGGCCCACTCTTTGCGAAAACGCAAAAAGCTCAAGTTCTTTTCCGAGTTTTCTATGGTCTCTTTTTTGGGCTTCTTCCAGTTTTTGCAGGTACTCATCAAGCATTTTTTGCTTGGGGAATGAGATGCCGTAAACACGGGTCAGCTGCTTTCTTGTTTCATCTCCTCGCCAATAAGCCCCGGCAATGCTGAGAAGTTTTATGGCTTTAATCGGTGAGGTATTCGTAAGGTGTGGGCCACGGCATAAATCTGTAAAGTTACCCTGTTCGTAAAAGCTGATGGTGCCATCTTCCAGTTCGCTGATTAATTCAACTTTGTATGGATCGCCCTTCTCTTCAAAGAATGAAACGGCTTCTTTTTTTGGTATTTCCCGTCTGACATATTCGTTTTTCTGACGGGCAAGCTCTATCATTTTCTTCTCAATTTTTGGAAGATCTGCATCTGTAAGAACCCTTTCACCGGGATCTACATCGTAGTAAAAGCCATTTTCAATAGCAGGACCAATACCAAATTTAATACCTGGATACAACTCCTCCAATGCTTCAGCAAGAAGGTGCGCAGATGAGTGCCAAAACGCATGCTTGCCTTCTGCGTCTTCCCATTTGTGAAGTTTTATGTTAGCGTCCTCGTTAATCGGTCGATGAAGATCGTACAACTGATCGTTCACGGTGATGGCAAGCACTTCTTTAGCCAGTCTGGGACTTATGTCCTTTGCAATTTCAAGACCGGTAATGCCTGCTTCATATTCACGCACCGATTGATCGGGTAAAGTAATTTTTATCATTATGTTTGTATTTAGCTTTTTTGAACATGCAAAGGTAAGAATATGAAGGGTAAAATAAAAATGGTAGCTCCCTTAATTCCCTTTTGAGGTTGCCTCAATAGTCCAATTTTGAGGTCATTCTGAGTGCCTACCCCAAATAATCTAGGTGAATAATGCGGATATGACAAGATTTGCTGTCTTCGGCTCCTGGTCCCTGAAAAGGGGCCAATCTGGATAACCCCGGGTGAAAACCCGGGGGAGAGGCCACTAAAATATCTGGTCCCTGAAAGGGGCCAATTTTCAATTTGCTAATATTTTGATTTTTACAGAAATCTGTCAGTGGTGGCTTGTCGAAGGATCTTTTTGTTAGAAAAACAGATGTTTCACCTTCACTCAACATGACATATATTTGATATTTTATGCTTTAGAGACAGCCCCTTTGTAAATTATCAGCTGGGGGTGATGATTGGTTATGTATTTTAAAACAGCAAAGAATTAAACAATTATGATAGAATTTGAGGGTGTATGTCTTTCTTTTGGAGCGGTTTCTGTTTTTGAGGACCTTTCCTTTCATGCTGATGCCGGCTTGCACACTTGTCTTTCGGGACTCTCGGGTAAAGGCAAATCTTCAATTTTAAAGATGGTTCAGGGGTTTGTTGTGCCTGAAAAAGGTGATATCCTGGTGGATGGACTGGAATTAAATCCTGAAAATGTAAAGGCTATACGTTCTAAGCTCGCTTTTGCTCCTCAGAATATAAATCTTCCGGTGAAAAATGGAAAAGAGTTGGTTGAGCTGATAGGGGAAGACCTGTCAGAGGATTTAATAATGCGAAATATTGGATTTCTGGGGTTGTCGTCCGATATGTTTAACCGATCCTTTGATGAAATGAGTGGGGGGCAAAAGCAGCGGGTTGTGATTGCTTTTTGTCTGGCTCTTCCCCGGCAGATAGTTCTTTTGGATGAACCAACTGCTTCTCTTGACGATGAATCTATTGACCATTTGATTCGTTTGGTAGCAGGTCAAAAGGGCAAAACTATTGTCTCTGCCTCTCACAATCAAAAATGGATCAATTCTGCTGATGAAGTTATTACATTATAATATATGTCGTCATGATCGATATTGAAATTGTAGATTTGTTAATTGGGTTTTCAATTCTCGTTTTGCCAATTATTGTTTTCTTGTATTTCAGGATCCGGTTGATAAAAGATTTGCTGGTGAGTATCCTGAGGATGATTGGGCAACTATTTCTGGTTGCTGTTTATCTGGAGTGGATTTTTGAAAAAAACAACGCCTGGATTAATTCTTTGTGGGTTGTTGTAATGATTTTGATAGGAGCAGGGACCGTTTTAAAGCGGGTTAAGCTTAACTGGAAGGAGTATTTATTTCCGTTTATTCTGGCCGGTTTCATCTCTATGATAATAATCGACAGTTTCTTTCTGGGATTAGTCCTAAAGCTGGATTATGTTTTCGATGCCCGGTATTTTGTGCCTATTTCAGGTATGGTGTTGGGCAATTCATTAAATCATAATATAGTAGGGCTTTCAACCTATTTTGATGGGCTGTCACAAAAGAGGGAGCTTTACTACTTTATTTTGACCAATAGTGGCAGTAAGAAAAAAGCTATTTTACCCTTCATTCAGGATGCCTTGATAAAAGGATTGAATCCACTCCTTGCAAATATGTCTGTTATAGGGCTTATATCATTGCCGGGAATGATGACCGGGCAGATACTTGGAGGTGCTTCCCCGGTTGTTGCCATTAAATACCAGGTTATGATTATGCTGGCTATTTTTGTTGGCTGTACAATGACATTGGTTTTAAGTGTCTTGTTCTCCGGCCGCTTTTTGTTTGATGATTATGGGAGAGTGAAGGAGCATGGAGCGTAGTCAGTGGTCAGTAGTCAGTGGTCAGTGGTCAGTAGTCAGTGGTCAGTGGTCAGTAGTCAGTAGTCAGTAGTCAGCAGTCAGTGGTCAGTTCGGTGTTCAGTGGTCTGATGTTTGGAGGTTAGATGCTGGATGTTAAAGGTTAGATGAGCATGGAGCATACGGGCTGAAAGCCCAGATGAATTTAGCCCGGGGCAACGCCCTGGGTGGGGTAGGATGTATTGAATATTTTTAGCGCCCTGAAAGGGCAGGTAGAGCGAAGGGCTGTGGTCAGTAGTCAGTGGTCAGTGGTCGGTAATCAGTGGTCAGTAGAGAGATGAGAGTTGAGCATAGAGCATAGAGCATGGAGCAAAAGGAACTTATTATATCTATTAATCTTAAATCTAACCATCTAATGTCTCATAAGGGTGGGATGGTAGGAAGGTAGAACGGGTCAGGGCTTTTGAGGAGGAGGATATCTATTTATCTTAAACCTATCCATCTAATGTCCTTGAAGGAGGGACGGTCGAATGGTAGAAGGGGGGGAGGTTAAAGGGTGGGAGGAAGCCGCAGAGCGGCGGTAGAGCGGTAGACAGAAATGAAGAATATGAAAGATAGCTGCGGAGCTGCGGCAGATAAGAACAATGATCAGTAATCAGTGGTCAGAAGAGAGATGAGAGTTGAGCATAGAGCATGGAGCGAGGTGCATGGAGCACAGAGCATAGGAAAAAAGGGCCAACGGCCCGAAAGCAAAAAGCCCGGAGTGAAGCCCCGGGAATCGATTGGAGAAGGATTTATGGAGCCCTGAATGGGCGAGAGATAGAAGAAGTGCAATGATCAAAAATCAATTATCTGGAGGTGGGTGATTAGTGTGCATTGATGTTCTTCACATATGAGGCCCCATTATTTGTTGCAATTTCGCCAGAATGGAATTTTCAACCCCTGCCACACAACAGAACCCGGGTTGCCAGAATCAATCTTTAGACTCTTTCAAAAAAACCGGACCATTTAAAGCAGCCCGGCTAACTGAGATTAGTTATGAAGTACGGGATGATAAGAAATATCCAAAACAATGGGTTTCACAAGTCTCTTGTAATCTTTAAACGACAGTTGAATAAGTTCGGAGTGGTTGCAGGCATTAAACGCAATAAACGGATCCTTTGTCAATTCCTTAGCAACAAAAACATCCATGTTGTAAAGATTGCCAAACGGGGGCATAGCACCTACTTCACAATCTGTGAATTGGTTCTTAAATTCAAGTTCATTGGCCAGCCGTACGTCTTTTGCACCGGTCGCTTTTTTTAAGGCGTTGGTGTCAAGACTTGCTGAGGCTGGGATTACAGCCATACACAACCGGCCATTGATCTTTACCATGACGGTCTTCGCTATTTCTTTGCCCGAAATATGGGCGTAAGCAGCAGTTTTTTGAGCAGTGTAAGCGCGTGAATGAATGATGCGCCGGTAATTTACCTGCTCCTTGTTCAGGTATTCTTCTAAATGTGTCATCACAAAACCTCCCAATAGTTAATGATAGTAATTTTACTCTTTGAAGTTACAACCAAATGGATGGGATGTAAAGGGGAATCAGTGGTCAGTAGTCAGTAGTCAGTGGTCAGTGGTCAGTAGTCAGTAGTCAGTAGTCAGCAGTCAGTGGTCAGTTCGGTGTTCAGTGGTCTGATGTTTGGAGGTTAGATGCTGGATGTTAGAGGTTCGATGAGCATGGAGCATACGGGCTGAAAGCCCAGATGAATTTAGCCCGGGGCAACGCCCTGGGTGGGATAGGATGTATTGAATATTTTTAGCGCCCTGAAAGGGCAGGTAGAGCGAGGAGCAGTAATCAGGAGAGGTTAGATGGTTAAAGGGTTGATGGAAGCCGCGGAGCGGCGTAAGACCGGTAGTAAAGAAGAATTATGCATATGCCAGTTAGCTGCGGAGCTGCGGCAGATAAGAGCATAGTGCATAGAGCAAGGAGCATGGAGCAAAAGGAGCTTATTATATCTATTAATCTTAAATCTAACCATCTAATGTCTTATAAGGGTGGGATGGCGTTATCAATGATCAAATATCAGTAATCAGTAATCAGTGGTCAGATGAGCCGTCCTAATATAGGTTGACTTTTTGATTTATTATTAACTGCAAAATTGCTAAAAAAAAAGAGTGCCTTGATTGACATTTGATTTTAATTTTCTGTTTTGATCAGAATATATGTTAACTGAGG
>NZ_QEWP01000018.1 GCF_003121985.1 Marinilabilia rubra | reverse complement strand
CCAACTGATTCCAATAAATTCTAAGAGATTCCAGTAGAACTTGGAAAAATCTAATTCCCAGACCGGCACCCCCGGGCTGGGAAAAATTCTTACTTTTACATTACGTGGGAGGCCGAAGGCTTACGATGTAAATCTGGGTGATGGAATCATTGGCTGCCACATTGAGTTGAATGCCTTTTAACGCGTACTCCAGGTATTTGCGTGTATTTGGAATGGCACGGGCATATAAATCGGCAAGCATCTGAACCACCGCTGCTGAGTTTGGATTGTACTCCAGGGCTTTCTCAAGATGTGGTAAGACCAATTGGTACTCCTCTATTTGTAAATAGTAAAGCGCTTTGGCAATGAGGCTTTCAGCAGATCTGGAATCGTAAAGCAGGGCCTTATCAGCATAATTGTTGATGCTTTCGGTATGTTGTTTTTTTTCTGGTTTATATCGAGAAAGTAATATGATATGGCAATATTGGCATAGGCCAGTGCAAACTGTTCATCATTTTCAATCGCTTTCTTAAATAAGGAAATCGCCTGTTCCAAACCTTCCCTGGTTCGGCTGTAATAAGGTTCAAGCGCTTTGAGGTAATAATCGTAAGCTTCTAAATTCTCAGTGGGTATTTTCTCAATTTGACTCATTTCAGCAGGTGTCACAACGGCTTCAATGGCATCTGTGATTTTCCTGGCTACTTCATTCTGAAGCGTAAATACGTCACCCAATTCACGACTGTATTGCTCACCCCAAACAGGGCGGTCAGTTGAAGCCTCAATCAACTGGATATTGAGTAGAATCTGATTTTCAACCCGTTGTCCGCTACCCTCTACAATGTAATTTACATTGAGTTCTTCAGCAATTTCAGGAATGGCTTTGTTCGTATTTCCATACTTCGCAACCGAGGTTCTGCTAACGACACGCAGGTCTCCAATTTTCTGCAGGTTGTTCAGGGTGGTTTCCATGAGCCCGTTAACAAAATACAGGTTTGAAGAATCGCTGCTTTCATTTTTGAAAGGTAATACAGCAATCGATTTGTCAATATCAGCAGGAACTGTGCTTTTTTTAGGAAGAAGCAAGACGGACAGGACGATTACGATTAGAGACACGGCTGCAAAAAGGGGCCATCTGTATTTACTTAAAAACCTGACCTGAACAGCTACATCTTCATCCGGCAATTTCCCTTTTCTTACCTCACCGGGTGAATACCCATATTGTTCCCGAAAACATTTGATGAAATAGGAAGTGTTCCCAAAGCCTACCTGATATGAAATCTCAGCAACTGTCAATGTGTCCTGTTTAAGCAGCTCCATACCTTTGTTAAGGCGAACCTGACGAATAAATTGATTCGCAGAAAGCTTAGTTTGCGTTTTTATTTTTCGAAGCAAACTGGAACGGCTCATATTCATAAGTTCAGCCATTTCAGAAACTCCGAATTGTTCTTTCGAAATGTTTTCCAGAATAACCGCTTCTGCCTTTTCAATAAAGCCTGATCCAAAAATTGATGATTTCGACATCCTGATTCTTATTAAAACCAAAGAGAATAAATTTATGCAAATGCATACAAACTGGCAATTCTCAGAAAGATTAAAAAAGGCCTTTTGCTTCAAATGTGTTATTTGTGCGTCATATTTTTTATGCCTTGCTCAAACTTGACACTTTTGGCTGCATCCCTTTTAGGCTTTGCATTTACGAATGCTCCATCTTTGTAAAACAATTTTCTAATGTCAAATATTAAAATTTAAAATCATGAAATCATTAAAAATTAATCCTTTAAAAATGTTGGTAAACTTTTCGTTCATTATCCTTTTACTAACAAATGCATGCGCTCCATCAGGTGGAAGCGATAGTACTAAGTCGGAAAAAAATGCAAAAGTCAAGTCCATAACAGAGACGCCAAAAATTGACATTCTAACAGCAATCATATCCGACAACCTCGAAATCGTAAAACAACATATTGAAGCAGGAACCGATATCAATATGAAAGATCAAATGAGTGGTTCAACGCCTTTAATTACTGCTGCAACCTTCGGCAAAACAGATATTGTTAAAGCATTAATTGATGCGAATGCAGAGTTGGACCTGAAAAATAATGAAGGATCAACAGCCTTACATGCTGCCGCATTCTTTTGTCGTATTGAAATTGTGCAGATGCTCATTGATGGCGGGGCCGACAAAACCATAGAAAATAACCGTAGAGCAACTGCCAGAGAATCTGTTACAGGGCCATTTGCTGAAATGAAGCCTGTCTATGAGATGATCCAGCAACAATTAGAGCCACTTGGTCTCAAACTTGATTTGAACGACCTGGAAATAACCCGCCCGGTCATTGCAATGATGTTGCAGTAATTAAATTAACTACTAAAATGACAAAAGAAAGAAGACACGATATCGATTGGTTGCGGGTGGTTGCTATTGGGCTCTTACTGATCTATCACATCGCCATTATTTTTCAACCGTGGGCCATGTTCATTGGCTTCATTAGAAGCGATGAACCCATAGAAAATTTATGGAAACTCATGACTATGCTAAACATATGGCGGATTCCATTTTTATTCTATGTTTCGGGCATGGGGTTATTTTTTGCCATGAAAAAACGAAACTTCCGACAGTTAATTTCTGAGCGTACGAAGCGAATTCTGATTCCCTTAATTTTCGGGATCGTCGCCATAGCACCACTTCACTTTCTGATTTTTCAGAAATATTACAATTTGCCATTAAGCTATTATCCTCATGTCGGGCATTTCGGGTAAAGTGCTGAATTACTTAAGCCAGGCCGCCTATCCTGTGTATATTGTTCACATGTTTGCCTTATACGCTGGTGCTGTAATCATTTTGCCGATGGAAATGCCGGCTTTTGTGAAATTCGTAAGTATAACAGCTTTTACCTTTGCCATTTGCTTTATCATTTATGAATTCATGATAAGAAGAATTGGTTTCCTGAGGCCTCTGTTTGGACTAAAATATAAATTCAACAAAATTGAAAAGTGACCGTTTTATAGTGTGTTATAAGACCTAAACCCTCCTGATAATATTTATTAAAATGAAAAAGAAACAAACAAAACGAATACTCAGAATCATGTTTATTATTGCAAGTATAAGCTCTTTGTTTTTCGTACCATGGATTTTGGTAAGAGCGTTATTAGCTCCACTCCCCGATACTGTTCAGGAACAACTTGATAAAGGTATTAAATATGGATTTGATGGAATAGTTGTTTATGTGGACCAGGGAGGAAAAGAACCTGCCTTTTATGCCGCAGGCTGGCATGACCGAAAAAATAAAATTCCTGCCCACCCACAAGCCTTATTCAAGATTGCAAGCATCAGCAAGTTATACGATGCTGTTGCCATCACCAGGCTGGTGCATGACGAGCGTTTGTCGTTGGATAAAGCGCTCGCCGATTACTTTCCCGAACTGGTGGGAAGAATTGAAAATGCCGAAACAATCACCCTGAGAATGATGGTGCAGCACAGGAGTGGGATTCCTAATTTAACTGATACCCCCAACTTTTGGTCAAACCCACCAGAAAACAGTAATGATGCGCTTGAATTGGTACTCGATTTACCGGCTGACTTTGAACCAGGTAAAAAGTACAGGTATTCTAACACCAATTATTTGTTGATTTCCGAACTCATTGAAAAAGTGACGGGAATGAGAAAATTCGAATTTATCAGGGAGGAAATTTTGACCCCTCTCGGACTCAAAAACACTTTTGGCTCGGCTCATGAAGTGAATATCGACGATGTAATGAGTGGCTATTACGTTGGCATTGAGGAGGACATAAAGGATTCTGAATATGGCTCAAAACTTACCTCAATGATTGCCACCGCCGAAGACGTAGGCATATTCCTGAGGGCATTAAACGATGGTTCACTGTTTGAAGAAAGCGAACAGGAAATCTATTCTTCCATCTACGTGTACAACCATACGGGTCTGATGCCCGGCTATCAAAGCATTGCCAAATACCATAAAGATATTGATACCGTTGTGATTCAGTTTAATAATACAACTAACTTTGATGGATATGACTGGAATTTAGCGGAAATAATGTATAGGCGTATTGTGAAAATAGTGAGAAGGGGAAAAGCTTATAAAATTCAGAAGTCATGAGCAATAATCCGTTGAACTCTTGTATTTGCCTAATGTTTAATTGCTTGTAAATTTCGTGGTGGTTGCATCAATAAACAGATTATCAACGTTATAGGATTTGTCTTAAATCTTTTATCTAAAAATCTAACCATCTATTGATGAGTGAATCTTTTAATGTTTGTTCTGCGGTTTCTGTCGTGACGGAGGTTTGATTGGTTTTGTGGAGCTCGATAGGGAAGAGCTGCCTGTCATGAGAGAGTTTTTGGACTTCCAGGTCCATATCCGATAGATGGATCAACAATAAATCCGAAATATCTTTGTCATCTTCAATAATTAAGGCTTTGTCCATGGTGGCTTTTTTATATTCAAACAGGTGAAAGATTGTTTCTGTTTATCACAAAAGTATTATAGAATGATGAAGTTATCTGAAAGACAGTGTGTTTTATATTGGTTAAGGAAGGTTGAATTTGGGTTTTAGTCAATTCCGGGGCGCTTCAAATACAGTCATTACTTAACCCTTCTATTTCTAAATCCTCAATACCTGAGGTGATTGAAGAGTGAAATTTACGATTTGGAGGGTTCGGCGTTATCTGTTTTCGACCGATAATGTCAAATATTACACCGGAAAATTATTAAATTTGAAAGGACAAATAATTATTGAGGGCCCCCTTCAACTATTTTTACTCATAAATTGATTCACAACTTCACCCTGAAAAAATGAAACTTACATTCATCTTGCTGCTGATTTTTTCAGCTTGTAACCTTCCGGAGCTACATTGTTAAGAAGGGAAACTTTTTATTGCTGGCGGTTAAAGGGAAGAGGATTCCATAAAAAAGGCTTCCAATAAGATTTATAACATAGATTTTAATGCGTTTTCGAAACCTCAGAAATTACGATCATTTATAATATTGAAAAATGAAACATTTATGAAAAAAGAGATTCTATTATTGTTCTTCTTCTCGTATTTATTGTCGTCTGGGTGTGACAAAGAGAATGATCATTTTCCTTTATATCCCGATGATTTGCAATTAGTAACAGGTTTGAGAATTGTTGATGAGTTTGAAGGTATATTTAGTATTGTTGGTAATCCCAGCGATTCAGGAAAAGAAGTTGAGCACCGCAATGACGGGACTATTGGCCATGATGTGAATTTTGAAATGTATCCCAATCCAACAATTGATTACCTTACTGTTTATTCATCATCAGAAATTACCTCTGCCTGGATTGTTCCCGGAAAACCTTCTACGAATTATCAAACATTTGATTTTGACGAACACTTTGAAAGCAATGCTTTGGATACGATAGGTTTAGGAGTTATTAGTGTACGAAAAAAAATTGATATGAGAGAAGCGAATATGCTTATGTTTGATTTGTCGGATTTGGAAAAGGGGTTTTACAAAGTTATTATTGAGGTGGATGAGTCAAGATTGTTGTGGCAATCCATCTACAGGTTGGAATCACACGAACAAAGAGAAGAAGCCCCGTATAATATTTGGAAATAGACATAGAAGAAGCCTTTTAGCCTGATTAATTCATGAATATTCAGGTTAGATCTTTCTTCTGAAATACTTATTTGAACTTTCTTTAATTAATTAAAATGAGATCTCTGTTCGCCCTTTTTCTGTCTGTCCTTTTTGCAGGATGCCATTTAGAAAAAATTAATCCAGACCCTATTGATCTTAATCAAGTTCCTGAAAAAGTGGAACTCTTTGCTGAGGGAACCATTTCAACTCATCTTTACGAGCGAGATATTGCCATTTCGCCTGATGGCAATGAGATTATTTTCACACTCAACGATTATCAGCAAATTCATCGTTGCCTTGTAAGCATTCGAAAAACCAAAGATGGCTGGGGAGAGAAGGAGGTTTTGAGTTTTTCGGGGCGTTATCATGACATAGAACCTTTTTTCTCAGTGGATGGAGGAAAACTGTATTTTGCCTCCAACCGACCAATTTTCGGAGATTCAACCCGGAGTGACTATAACATCTGGGTGTCCGAAAAAGAGGGGGAGGGATGGGCAGATCCTGAGGCACTTCCGACCAATATTAATACGCTCAGTGATGAATTCTATCCCTCACTCAGTAAAAACAATAATCTTTACTTTACGGCTACCCTCGAAAATGGCATTGGAACCGAAGATATTTTTCTCAGCAGGTATTCCAATGGAGATTACCTGGATCCGGAGCCGTTGGATACAGCTATAAACAGTGCTACCTATGAATACAACGCTTATGTAAGCCCCGATGAAAATGTCCTTGTTTTTGGGTCTTACGGAAGAGAAGATGACATGGGTGGTGGTGACCTTTACATCAGTCGCAAAGATGAGCAGGGAAATTGGTTGCCTGCAAGGAATATGGGACCTGCGATAAATACTGGCAGCCTGGATTTTTGTCCTTTTATTGATTATCCTCGGGGTAACTTCTATTTCACCAGTAACAGACATCAATCTGGCCCAAAGCATTTGCAAAATGTAGGGGATTTAGAGGTATTTGCCGAAGGCGTGCTCAATGGTATGGGGAATATTTACCGGACAGGATGGGAGCAGGTTAAATTTGAGTGAAGCCCCTTCTTTTTTCAATGCTTTGTTAAGCCTGGCTTTAGTTTACAAAAGGGGGGGTGTTTATGGTTCTATTTTTTGAACTCTATCTTATATTGTTTTGTTTCTTCTTTTTAGCAATAAATAATAAAACATGGAAAAAGTAGCATTAATTACCGGCGCTTCATCAGGTATCGGAAAGGAACTTGCCAAAATACATGCCCAAAAAGGCAGAGATTTGGTTGTTGTGGCCCGGCGAAAAGATAAACTCGAAGAACTGAAGATAGAATTGGAGTCAGAGTATAGCATTCAGGTTCATGTCATTGACAAAGACCTTATTCAGCCTGATGCACCGCCGGCCATTTACGATGAGGTTAAACAGGCGGGAATTGAAGTGGAATATCTGATCAATAACGCCGGGTTTGGCGGCATAGGCAAATTTCATGAACGCGACTGGGCCGATGATTCTGCAATGATTCATTTGAATGTAATGGCATTGACACATTTAACCCGGTTGTTTTTACCTGATTTTGTAAAGCGTAACAGCGGCAGGGTACTGAATGTCTCTTCCACTGCCGGTATGATGCCCGGCCCGCTACAGGCTGTGTATTTTGCAACAAAAGCCTATGTTACTTCTTTCAGTAATGCCGTTTCAGAAGAGTTATCCGGAACAAAGGTTACCGTAACAGCGTTGCTTCCAGGAGCTACTGAAACAGAATTTGGGCGGATATCGGGAATGGATAAAACCGACATGTTTAAAAACACCGCTGATGCCCGCAGAGTGGCTGAAGATGGTTATCATGGAATGGAAAAAGGAAAGCTCAATGTTATTTCCGGATTGCCATTTGCGATGAAAGCAAGCATGGGCTTGATGCCATTTTTGCCTAAAAAGTTGTTGCTAAAAATGGTGCACAAGATGCAGAAGACGGATTAAAGCTAACTTTGGGCTCTTATGTTTTCCCTGATTTAACGTCCCCTTGAGCTCGTAACTTATCTATTTTTTAGATAAATTTACGGTTTAAAATTAAGCTCATGGATGCCATTTTTACATCGGGAATTTTTATGTCTTTTTTTATTGCTTTGTTGTTGTTTACCAAGAAGAACAAAGCATTAACCGATCGTATCCTGGCTGTTTGGATCGTTTTAATCGGAATTCATTTACTTAGTTATTATTTATACCACCTGGGTTTTTGGGAAAAGTATCCGCATATGGTTGGCATTACAGCTCCTTTTCCCTTGATTCACGGGCCTATGCTTTATCTTTATACCCTGTATTCTTTGCGCAATGACTCAAGTTTGAGGCTGGTTGATTATTGGCATTTTGCGCCTTTTATGCTTGGGTATCTAAGTATGTTCGAATTCTTTTTTTTCTATTCGGCTGCAGAGAAAAGAATGGTGGATCATGGGGAGGTAGACGATTTTGCCCTGTCAACCACCATTATGCTGATAGGTTTTATAGTCTCAGGTTTAAGTTATTCCATTTTGGCTTACCGTCTTACCTGGAGGCACAAACGCAAAGTCGACGATAATTTTTCTTTTGAAGAAGGCATAAATCTTGACTGGTTACGTTACTGTATATATGGAATTGGGATTATTTTTTTCACGGCAACCATCATCATCATTCTTCGGGAAGGCTTGGGTGTTGAGTTCTCTTTCAACGCCGATTTTATTTTCTACACCCTGATAATTCTCTTTATCTTTTATATTGGTTACTTTGGCATTCGTCATCAGGATATGTTTACCCATAATACTGATGCAAAGGTGGTAAAAGGTGACGTTTCATTGCAGCAGAAATATAGAAAATCGGGCCTTACAGATGAGGCCCTTCAGACCGGGCACCATAAACTTTTATCATTTATGAACAATCAAAAGCCCTATCTTGATCCTAAACTAACACTTGGAGATCTTGCCGGTAATCTTGATATGTCGGCTAATCAACTATCGCAAATTATAAATCAGCGGGAAGCAGTAAATTTTCATGATTTTGTAAATCGCTTTCGTGTTGATGAATTTATCCGAAGAGCTACGCAAAATGATAGCTTCAGTTTGTTGGCTCATGCCCTGGATTCTGGCTTTAATTCCAAATCTTCGTTCAACAGCATTTTTAAAAAGCACAAAGGGGTGACTCCTTCTCAGTTTTTAAAATCCGGGATTATGTCAGAGAATGAAGAGAAAATGGGCCATTAGCGGCTCGAATGGCTGTACCCGATTTCGATATAGAAATTAGAAACCGGGCCAATCGCACAGGAAAATAATAAATTCCCCACTGGATTGTTGATTGCTTCAAAAAAAACTGTTTTTCTTTTTTTTGTTGTAAGAGTTAGATATCGTGGGTGTTGTATGTCCCGGTGTGTAGGTCTGTACTCCTTAAAAGTCCAAAATTAAAGGACTGGGCGATTGATCTTTCCTTTTGCGTTTCATTTGCTGAAAAAACAAACTTAAAACATTGGCAAATGAAATCACATGGTATTTCTCCGAACATCATCAAGGCTTATAGGAGTCCGCTGACCTTTTATGCTTTGTCCCTTTTTATCCCATGGGGCTTTTGGTTTTTGAGTGGGTACATCAGTCACCTTACTCCATCTGCAAGTTATTTGCAATGGCTGGTTGGGATTTTTAGTTTTGCGGGTCTGGTAGCCCCTGTTTTGATAGCTATAAGTTTTATCATGCCAGATCAGCGCTTGCGAAATGACCTTTTGGGGCGAATTTTTAATTTCAACCGGATAAAACCTCACTACCTTCTGGTGACTGTTTTTCTGATGCTGGTAAGTATTTTACTGGCACAGGCCATCTCTTTGTTTTTTGGATACAGTGCAGATCAATTCCAATTCAGGGGCGGATATACTTTTAGTTCCGGGGTATTTCCTGTTTGGTTTATGTTGCTGGCGGCACCACTTCTTGAGGAATTGGCCTGGCACTCTTACGGAACTGACTGTTTGCGTTCACGGTACAATTTGTTTACGGCCTCTGTTATTTTTGCTGTTTTCTGGGCTTTCTGGCATTTTCCTTTGTCTTTCATAAAAGATTATTACCATAGCAATCTGGTGGAAGAAGGACTTTTGTACTCTCTCAATTTTGTAGTCAGTCTTATCCCTTTTGTTATAATCCTAAATTGGTTGTATTATAAAACTGAAAGAAATATTTTGCTGCCGGTGATATTTCACATCACTGCCGGTTTTTTTAATGAAATTTTTGCCACACACCCCATTAGTAAGGTCATACAAACCGGTTTGCTACTGGTCTTTTCTGTTTTTCTTTTGCTCCACAACAAGACCATGTTTTTTCAGCGTCTTCCCATTCCTTCACAAACCTTTAAAAGTATCTGAATCATGAAACGAGTTATTATAATTTCATTATTAATCCTGTTTTTTACAGAGATTTTATGGGCACAGACCATAACACAGAATGTTAACGGTACGGTAAAAGATGAAGTAACCCGTGAGCCACTGCCTTTTGTAAATATTGTTGTGCCAGGGACCGATCCACTTATTGGCACAATAACCGGCGAGGACGGTACTTTTACCTTGAAGGATGTTCCGGTGGGACGCCACAATATTCAAGTAAGCATGGTGGGGTACTATATCTATCAGATCAATGAAGTATTGGTGACATCAGGCCATGAAAAACCATTGGATATAAAACTCAGTCCAAAAACAACCCAGCTGAAAGGAGTGGTGGTGAAAACCCGGAAAGATCAGCCCTTAAATTCTATGACCACCCTAAGCAGCCGCCAGTTTACAGTTGAAGAAACTCAGCGCTATGCAGGAGGAATGGACGATCCTGCTCGTCTGGCCACATCTTTTGCAGGGGTGGCAGCTCCGTCGGTCAGCAGCAATGGTATCTCTGTAAGAGGTAACAATCCCGATGGTTTATTGTGGCAGGTTGAAGGTGTGGAGGTACCTAATCCAAATCATTTTGCCAATCTCACCGTCGCTGGTGGCGGTTTGCTCACGGCCCTAAGTAATCAGGTGATGGCCAACAGTGATTTCTACACCGGAGCTTTCCCTGCACAATATGGGAATGCAAGTTCGGGGGTGTTTGATATTAAACTGAGAGATGGCAACTCTGAAGCTTCTCAATATACCTTTCAGGCCGGAATCATAGGGGTTGATTTATCGGCTGAAGGGCCTTTAAAAAGAGGGGGGAGAAGTACCTATCTGATGAATTATCGCAATTCCACGATGGCCCTGCTGGAACCCATCCTTCCGGACAATACGGGAATTTTGAAATATCAGGATTTGGCTTTTAAGACCACTTTACACACGTCCAACGCCGGTAAATTCTCTTTTTGGGGAATTGGCGCGTTGGATGGGCAGGAGATGGAAGCTGCCGATAGTTCCGAATGGAAGATGGATGCTGATCGCGATTATTCAGATACACGCCTGTATATGTTTGCCTCAGGACTTTCGCATCAATTACGCCTTGGAGAAAAAACATTTTTGAAAACAACGCTCTCTGCAACCGGAAATGGTTTGTCTCACACAGAAGATCGAGTGGGGTATGGTCTTGATAAATTCCCTCAATCAGATGTAGATAATAATTTATGGAGGGCTACATTGCAATCTGACCTGGATCATCATTTTGTAGATGGTAGTAGTTTGCGAACAGGCTTTAAGTATAGCAGACTTGGGTACCATGTAAAAATTGCTCAGTCAAAAGGAGAAGAGGATCAACTGCAAATGCTTTCGGAGGGAGAAGGACAAACCGGATTTATACAGGCATATGTTCAATCTAAAATAGCCTTGGCATCCAGGTTAACTTTGAATATGGGGATAAATGCCCAATATTTTTTACTAAACAATCAGGTTTTGCCCGAGCCTCGTTTTGGGCTGAAATACCATCTCAATGCCAGCCATAATTTGGCATTTGCTTTTGGGAAACACAGCAGAATTGAGCAATTGCCGGTTTATTTTGTGGAAATTGAAGGTCAGGAACCTAATAAAAAATTAGATTTACTGCAATCATTCCATTATGTTTTGGCATATAATTGGAAAATTAACGATTATCTTCGATTCAGAGCAGAGCCCTATTATCAGTTTCTAAAAAATGTGCCAGTCTCGCCGGATGGTTATGTTACATCTTTAAACTTTGAGCAGGAACTGTTTTTTGAAGAGGCTTTGATAAATGCCGGAACAGGTTTTAATGTTGGCATGGATCTGACGTTGGAGCGCTTTATAGAGAATGGGTTTTATTACTTACTTACCACATCTTTATTTGACTCAAAATATACTGCTGCTGATGGTATCAAACGTAATACACGTTACAATCGAAACTATGTAGTGAATGCTCTTGCCGGAAAAGAATGGAGCGTGGGAAGAAATGATAATAATTTGTTAAGCACTAACATTCGCTTAAATTATATGGGCGGAATCAGGAAAGAACCTGTGAATAAGAACGTCTCTCTGAAACAAAAGAAGATTGTTTATGGTGAAACAGACGGCAACAGAGCTTATGATGAAAAATTCGATGATCAGCCTGTTGTTTCATTCACTATCTCCTACCGAAGAAATAAGCCCCGACACTCCTCTGAATGGTCACTAAAAGTATTGAATGTTTTGGGTACAGAGGAGTTTGATACCGATTATTACGATTTAAATACCGGCACTTTGGATACCCGGTTTACTGGAATTGTGGTCCCCAACCTTAGCTATAAAATCATCTTTTGAGATGAGAATTGGGAACTGAAATAAAGTACGGTAAAGTTCTTTTGATATAAAAATGACCTGGTTTGTTATCAGCCGGGTCATTTTTTTTGATGTTGAAAGACGTTTCACACAGATAGTCTTAATTTAATTATCCATGAGCTTTTTGGCCCTGTGATTTCTAAGATTGCTTTAAAGAAAGCCAGGGAAATAGAATGAAGTGTTTAGATTTTTTAGGGTTGCGAGAAATGGTTTGATTGATTCAATATTTAAGAGTTGTTGACAGAGTTGTGCCTTTGACCCCACCCGGACTAGCAGTTGCCGAATGTTTTAATCGCCTGATGGGGTTTCAATACTCCGTTAAACTTTTGTAAAAGGCTATAAATCAAATTTTTGTAATTATACACAGGTCGCTTTAAAGCTCTGTTTATTAGTATTATATGGTTCGTCTTAAAATTTACCTGACTGTCGTCAGGTAGGTATCTGAAAATCTAACGATCTATTGAGGGTTTAAAACTTTTGATTAGAAATTGCCCTATATTATTGAAAACCTGTAGGTTTATTATAGGGAGCGCTGGAAAACGCATATATTATTAGCTATTAAAACCTTGATACATCTCAATAAACACTTAAGTGCAAGGTTATTTCACAATAAACTCGAATTTCTTTGCACTTGATTATATGAAAATGGCTAATCAAAAGAACAAAATTTACTTCACCGCCACAATCTCGAAGTATCTCAATACTCCTTCGATTGGGCGGCTTGTAAATTCTGCCCTTTTGACTTTTTCAGCAGCTCCTATTATAAGTTGTTAACCCGAACAAATAACCGCCTCTCCTGTTTGAACTAAAAAAGAAACATAGGTTATTCGGAAAAAAGCTAAGAGATATGAAACGACGTCATTTCCTTTCACTTATGGGTGTGGCTGCAGTTTCGGCTTGTGCACCATCAGGATCAAAGGATAATAAAGGATCTGAAGCAGCCCTTGCCGGTTCCATCAGCGGACATAAATTTCCTGAATTAGGTTTTGCGTATGACGCGCTGGAGCCTTATATCGATACTAAAACTATGCAGCTGCACTACGATAAGCATCATCGGGGTTACTATAGGAGGTTTATGGCCGCAATAAAAGGATCTGAATTGGAAAAAATGCCGATGCACCGTATTTTTGCTCATATATCCCAATATGATGATTCGATTCGAAACAATGGAGGTGGATATTATAATCACGCGTTGTTTTGGGAAAATATATCACCAGATGGAGGTAAACCCTCTGCCAGATTATTAAATGCGCTGGTTAAGAATTTCGGGTCATTTGGTGAGTTCAAAGCTGAGTTCAGTAGTGCAGCCAATTCTCATTTTGGTAGTGGATGGGCCTGGTTGTACATGGATTCCGATAAAAATTTGAGCGTGACCTCTACACCTAATCAGGACAATACCCTTATGGATGTTAACCCTGAGAAAGGAATTCCATTGCTTGCTTTGGATGTTTGGGAGCATGCTTATTATCTCAAATATCAGAATTTACGTCGTGATTATGTTGATGATTTTTGGAATGTACTAAACTGGAAAACTGTTAGTAAACGGTGGGAAAAAGCACATAAAGGGGAGTGGAAAGGGTGATTTAATTTTGGGGATTAAAATGGCGTGGACTTGGATTTTTGTTTTTGGAAACCCGGATTGCTAAAGCGTTTCGGGTTTTTTTAATAGGGATAAGTTAACAATACTCCCTAAGATTTTTGTAAAAGGCTATCAATCAACTTTTTGTAATTACATACATGGCTGCTTTAAAGCCCTGGTTATTAGTGTTGTATGGGGTTTTAAATCTTTCCTGACTGCCATCAGGCAGGTATCTGAAAATATAACGATCTATTAAGTTAAAGCATTTGTCCTATTTCTGAAGCCTATGGGGCTCAAAAAATAAATATCAGATGTTCGTGCTTTGCGGGGGTTATGTTAAGGGTTTGGATGTGAGTGCAATAATTTTCATTTTGTATGTTCAATCTAAAAATCTATTGAATTCTATCATCTTGTAATTAAAGGATATATTATATATTTGCAACCATTTTTTATCCTACCGGAATAAAAAAAACGGATTAACAACTGTGTGAATGACAAAAAATGGGAAAAATATAGCCTTGTTTTTTTTGTGGCTGGCAGGTCTGGTCATTTTCTCCCATGAAATAATTCCCCATCATCATCATTTTCATTCCGTTTATACTCATACACACACCACTCATGGCGACGACTGTGACCATTCCCATAAGAGTGGGGATCCGTTTGATGACGCATCCAACCATTGCCATGCTTTCAACGATATCACCGTTGAGCGTCAGAATTTGGTGAAAATACCCCAGCCGGTAATCGATTTTGACTTTGATCTTTTTCTATCGCTATTTCTTGTTTCTGAATATGTGGAGGAAGATGTTTCTTTCTACAGGCTCTATTACGATCCAGAGTCTGTTTCTGATCAATTTCTATTATTTGTCTCTCCCCATCGAGGGCCTCCCATGGCATAATTTTCTTCATTTTTTCAAACCTTTAAGCTCACAGGCTTTTGAAGCATTGTGGGTAACTGGTTTACTATCTGAGAATGTAATTACCGGAATGTTAGTTCTTGAGTGAATTTATTTGCGATTTATTGCATCGTCTAACTTCTGGAATCTATTATCAAATTATGATGCTTTAATGAGGTGTTGTAGGTTTATAAGTGTGTGATTAAGAGTACTTAATCTATTATCTAACCTCTATTATCTATCATCTGTTAATCTAATTCATATGATTAATAAAATAATTGCCTTTTCAATAAAAAATAAATTCATTGTGGGGCTTTTTATTCTTGCCTGGATAGGGTGGGGGACATATGCCATGTTCAATTTGCCTTTGAATACGGTTCCCGATCTGACTAATAACCAGGTAAAAGTAACCACTTATGCCCCCGATCTGGCCACGGAGGAGATCGAAAGACTCATCACTTATCCCATTGAATTGGAAATGGGAAATTTACCGGGGCTTACCGAAATTCGTTCAAAATCAAAATTTGGTTTGTCCGATATAACTTTAGTTTTTAAGGACGATATGGGGATGTATAAACCCCGGCAGTTGGTTTCGGAAAAATTGAAGAGTGCTGCCCAAAAGCTGCCTGCCGGTGTTGGTGAACCTTCAATGGGCCCCTTGACCAGCGGACTTGGTGAAATTTATCAATACGTTATCAGTGCAAAGGATGGTTATGGAAATCAATTCCCGGCTACTGATTTACGTGAAATTCAGGATTGGATTGTAAAAAAGGAATTGATCAATATTCCCGGAGTGGTGGGTGTCAATACCATGGGCGGATATCTTAAACAGTACGAAGTGGCTGTTCAACCCGACCGTCTTCGTAGTTACAACCTAACCATCACAGATATTTTTGATGCCCTTAAGAAAAATAATGCCAATACAGGGGGCAGTTATATCGAAAAAAATCGTCGTGCCTATTTCATAAGGGGAGAGGGATTGACTACATCCCTCGAGGATATTCGCTCTACTGTTATCAGGTTGCAAAACGGAACACCGTTGCGTATTGGTGATGTGGCCACTGTTAAATACGGCCATGCCCCGCGGTTCGGAGCATTTACCTACAATGGAAAAGGTGAAGCAGTTGGTGGAAAAGTCATGATGCTTCGGGGCGAAAATCCTGCTGAGGTCATTGCCAATGTAAAAGAGCGCCTTCCAAGAGTTAAGGATGCTTTGCCGGAAGGGGTTCAGATTGAACCATTCCTGGATCGTTCAACGCTTATCAGTGAAACCACGGGCACGGTTGTCGAAAACCTGGCCCTTGGTGCCCTTATTGTGATTTTTGTGTTGGTTTTGCTGATGGGGAATCTCCGTTCCGGGCTTATTACAGCCTCTGTTATTCCCCTTTCGTTGCTTTTTGCCCTGGGTATAATGTATACGTTTGATTTGTCGGCAAACCTGATTAGTCTGGGAGCTGTCGATTTTGGAATCATCATCGACGGAGCCGTTATTATTATTGAGTTTGTGGTCTTTCAGATAAGTCAAAGGGTAAATACTCTTCGAAAGCTTGAGGGAAAACCTCTCAGGAATAAAATCAATGAAATAACCTATTGGTCCTCGGGTCGAATGATGCGGACAGCCATCTTCGGGCAGCTGATCATTCTGATCGTTTTTGTCCCGATTCTGACGCTCACCGGACAGGAAGGTAAGATGTTTCGACCGATGGCCATTACATTTGGAATGGCATTGATCGGGGCAATCATATTGTGTCTGACTTATGTACCTATGATGGCAGCCTGGATTCTAAGGCCTGAGAAGTCCAATAAACCAAATTTGGCGGATAAAATTATCGGTCGTATCCGCAGAGGTTATCAAAAAATGTTGGGTCTGGCTTTACGTTACCGATATGCAGTCACAGGAGGTATTGTCCTGCTATTCGTGCTTGCCTTGGTTGCTTTTACCCGATTGGGCGCAGTCTTCATTCCCCAGCTGGATGAAGGTGATTTTGCCATTCACCCTATTTTGCAACCTGGTACTTCATTGACTGAGACTGTCGAGATTAATACCAAACTCGAGAGAATTTTGCTGGAACATTTTCCTGATGAGGTTGAGCAGGTTGCCACCAAAATAGGAACAGGGGAAATACCCACCGATCCTATGTCTCTTGAGATGGCTAAAATGATTATTAATCTTACACCTAAAGATGAATGGGTGAAAGCGGAGACCAAAGATGAACTGGAAGCTGCAATGAAGAACGAGATGTCAGCTGCAGTGCCCGGTGTGAGTTTCTTTTTTGCGCAACCGGTTGAAATGCTTTTTAACCATTTGCTTACAGGTTCTTCAGCTGATGTGTTGTTGAATATTTATGGTGAAGATCTGGATACGCTTTATCATTACGGAATGAAAGCACGTGCAATAATTGAAGATGTTCCCGGTGTTGGTGATCTCAATGTTCAGAAAGTGATTGGTTTACCTCAGCTGGTTGTGAGTTACGATCGTGATAAACTGGCCCGGTACGGACTGGATATTGAAACCGTTAACCGGACGATACAGACGGCCTATTCAGGTGCTCGGGCCGGGATTATTTATGAAGGTGAAAGACAATTTTCTCAGGTAGTGCGCCTGGATGATCAACACCGGAATGATCCCGCTGCTATTGGCGATCTGTATCTGAAACGCCCCAATGGAGATCAGGTACGATTAGATGAAGTGGCTGATATAAAGATGCAGGCCGGACCTGCCGCTATTTCACGAGAAAGCGTAAAACGTAAGTTGGAAGTGGGTGTCAATATTGGTGACCGGGATACAGAATCATTTGTGGAAGAGGTTCAGAGGGAGCTGAATGCCAGGCTGAACCTGCCCAAAGGATACAACATTTCTTACGCCGGGGACTTCCAAAGTTTGAAAAGTGCCAAACAACGACTTTCATGGGTGGTGCCACTTGTGTTGGCATTCATTTTTATCCTTTTGTATTTCACTTTCGGATCCTCCCGTCAGGCCCTGTTGGTATTTTCTGCTGTTCCCCTGGCTGCTATAGGAGGTGTGTTCTCTTTATGGATACGCGATATGCCATTCAGCATCTCGGCGGGAGTAGGCTTTATCGCCCTATTTGGTATTGCCGTACTTAACGGGGTAGTTTTGATGAGTTTCTTCAATGAGCTAAAAGCTGAAGGAGTTTCCAATGTATTTCGTAGGGTTTATCATGGCACCGATATGCGATTGCGTCCGGTCATCCTTACCGCGCTTACCGATGCACTCGGGTTCCTCCCGATGGCTGTTTCGGCCTCATCAGGTGCTGAGGTTCAGCGGCCGTTGGCCACAGTGGTTGTTGGTGGCCTTATTACTGCTACACTTCTGACGCTGTTTCTACTACCCATCATCTACACCTTTAAAGGTGGACGAGTCAGGATTCCTTCTCTTAATCAGGTGTTGGGTAAGAATAATCGATCTAAAAGTCATAATATGAAGGCTACGTTATCTGTTTTAATTATCGCTCTGATGATTTTTCCTCATTCAGTGAAGGGACAAACAAATGCGAACTCTCCTCAAAAGGTTTCTCTGGAAGAAGCCATTGAAATGGCCATCACTAACCATCCTGATATAAAATCAGGGCAGATGGGGGTGGAAAGACAGCGAAAAGAAAAAACTGCGGCTTTTGACTTACCTGATACAAAGGTGGCTTATGAAAGCGAGAATGAAGGAAGCGGTCGTCATACCTGGTCGGTTGAGCAGGAATTTGACAATCCCATCGAATACGCCAAACGAGGCAAGTTGGCCAATCGACGTATTGAGCTTTCTCAAAATAGAATGCGCCAGTTGAAGCAATTGGTGGTAAGGGATGTGAAAAAAGCCTTCAATGCGGTTTTGTTTGCCGGTGAGAAGTTGAAACTGATGGATGAGTTGGAGCATTATTTTTCTGAGCTGAATGAAGCAGGAGAGTTGAAGTACCAAACAGGAGATATCTCCTATCTTGAAAAAGTGTCTGCTCAATCTAAATTCAAGGCCATTAAGCTACAGAAAAAGGAAGCTGAAGCCGAACTCAAGAATGCCAGAAATCAACTTCAAAAGGCTGTTTTTACTAATGTGCCTGTTCGGACTAAAGATACCGCCCTTGCTGAGTATTCTGTAAATATTGACACCCTTGGGCAAGTTCCCGGCAACAATCCGGATTTGCTCATTTCAGAGGGAATTATCGAAACGGCCAGGGCAGAAAGCAAAGCCAGAAGAGCAGTTTCATGGCCCGATCCTTTTGTCCGTTTCAGCAAAACGGAGATTAACGGAGGTGACAGTTTTAATGCATTCGAAGTAGGAGTGAAGTTTCCTATCGATTTTTGGGGAGAGAACGGACGAAACCAAAGTGCAAAAATACAGGCTCAAATTGTTGTGCAGGAGGAGATGAGTTTTCATAAAGACATCGAAACGGAGTTTCTGAACCTTGTGAATGATTTGGAAAACTACCAGGACCAACTGGATTTCTACAATGAGAGCCGCTTAAAAGAAGCGCGCCTGATATCCAGGAACGCATTCTTTCAGTACAAAGCAGGAAATATCGATTATTTGCAGTATGTACAATACTTCGATCAGTCAACGGGTATTCAATTGGACTACCTTCAGGTATTGAAAAAATATAACGATGCAGCCATTGAGTTGGAATATATGGTTGGGAGATAATGTGTAAAGGTATAATGGTACAAAGGTTAAAAAGAAGAGTTTTTGTAAAAACGCACGATACCTTGTGAGGTGGGATTGAAAAGGTTTTAAAACTTTAATTTTATAAGGTCTTATGGTTTAATGGTAGATTATCAGCGATTTAATGATGATCTTTTTTAATATGCCTGGTATGGCTTAAACAAGAAAAAAACAAAATGATGAATATACAAAGTCTGTCAAAGATAAGTGGATGCATAGTTTTTGCAGGTTTTATCTCAATGATGTATTCCTGCGGTGGATCAACCCATCAGGAACATGATGGTCATAATGCTCCCGAACATTTGGAAGCGGGGAATGAAGAAGATCTTCACAGTGGGCATAATCATGAGGCTGGAAGCCTTGCAGCTGAGAAGGAGGAACTGGAAGAGAATCAGGTGCTGGTGACGCATCTTCAGATGGAAAATGTAGGTATTCAGACAGGTCATCCTACAAAAGAGCATCTGTCTAATTTGGTAAAAGCTTTCGGAAATGTGACTTTACCACCTTCTTACGAAGCTTCGGTAAGCCCCTTTGTTGGAGGTGAGGTGACGGATATTGGTGTAATAGAAGGGGATTATGTAAGAAAAGGTCAGGTGCTGGCTTTCATTGAGCATCCCGATATCCTGGAGTTACAGCGCAACTATCTTGAAGCTCGTAACCTGGATAAATACCTCAAAAATGAATATGAACGTCAGAGCAGGTTGCTGAAAGACAGTGTTAACGCGGCCAGGACGGTTCAAAAAGCAGAGTCGGAGTATCAAAATAATCTGGCTCGGTTGCAAAGCTTAAAACGCGAATTGGAGTTGGTAAACATTACTCCATCTGATATCCGGCCGGAGAATTTGAGTGCCGGTTATCCTATTTTGGCACCAATTTCAGGTTATGTGGCATCTGTAATGGTCAATACCGGCATTCATGTCCCCGGACAAAAGGAGATTTTTCACATTGCTGATAATGAAAACGCCCACCTGGATTTAATGGTTTTTGAGAAAGATATTGCCGCCATCAAGAGCGGTCAGAATCTGACTTTTAACTTAGCCAATAACTCCCTCGCCACTCCATTGCGTGGAGTTATCCGAATGAAATCATCCCGTTTCGACACTGAGTCTCGCACAGCACTGGTTCATGCCGATATTGAGGAGATGCATGAGGGGGTTCTGCCCGGGATGGCTGTTACTGCCTGGATTCAAACCGGGGGTAAGGCTGTTTGGGCATTGCCTGAAGAAGCCGTTGTGCAGGAGCAGGGGAAAAGTTATGTATTCAGGCTCATCGAAGGTGAGGAGCATGATCACGAGGCCCATTCAGAAGAAAATAGTCATGAGGATCACTCAGAGGAACATGATCATGAGGCTCATGCAGAGGGGCATAATCATGACCATTCTGAAGGAGGGCATGCAAATGAGGAAGAGGGCAATCATGAGGAGTTTATGATATTTGAGAGGATTGAGGTAACTACCGGCCTTAATGAAGGAGGTTTTGTAGAAATCGAATTGCCAGATAATCATTACTACGAATCTGGGTTCGCCGTTGAAAATGCTCAGGCATTATTGTCTGAGATGAAAAAAGGCGGAGCCGGAGGGCATTCAGGGCATAACCATTAAAACAAAATGATGGCAAACCTCTGCGTTTCCCAGTGTTCTCTGTGGTTAAACTTAAATAATAACCGGCATTGGTGGTTATTTTTTTAATCCACAGACACAGGGCACCGCAGGGGGCTATCTGCACCTGTCTATTTTACCTGAAAATCAAAGAAATTCTCATCTTCGATATATCCCTGCATCCGGTCACCAATTTTAACCGGACCAACACCTGAAGGCGTTCCGGTGTAAATGAAGTCACCAATCTTAAGAGTGAAATATTTTGAGACATGAGAAATGATTTGATCGATATTGAAGATCATATCATGTGTGTTTCCTTTCTGGCGCGTTTCGCCATTGATGTCCAGGTGGAATTTTAAGTTGTTGAGATCCTGGTATTCTTCTTTTCTGACAAAATTCGAAATAACGGCTGAATGGTCAAATGCTTTGCATTTTTCCCATGGAAGCCCTTTCTGCTTTAGTTTGTCCTGTAAATCGCGTGCCGTAAAGTCAATGCCCAGGCCTATCTCATCATAATAACGATGGGCAAACTGTTCCTCAATGTTTTTCCCCAGACGGTTGATACGAACAACAATCTCAACTTCATAGTGGAAGGACTCTGCAAAATCAGGAATAAAAAAAGGATCGTTATTCCTCAGTAATGCAGTGTCTGGTTTTGAGAAAATCACCGGTTCTGAAGGTAAAGGGTTTTTAAGTTCTTTGGCGTGCTCTTCGTAATTACGGCCGATACAAAGTAATTTCATAATTACCCCTGATTGAAAGCGTTTCTTAACTTAATATTGGTTAATACCTTTTTGGTGAAAAGAGGAAAATCTCCGTTCATCATCCACCCGTAGTAACCGGGGTCGGTTTCCAGAACATCCACCACCTTTTTACCCTTGTATTTGCCAAAGTTGAAAAGTTCTTCTCCTTTGTCGTTGAATATAATTCGTCCTGCAAAGTCGGCGTTGCGGTTATGTGCTGAGAACTTTGACAACCATTCAACGTCGTTCTTTAAATCAGAGTAGCGATCAAGCTGGGATTTTAAAACCTCGTAAGTGGCCCGGGTATCAGCCTCAGCACTATGAGCGTCATCCAGATTCTTGTCGCAATAGAATTTATAGGCCGCTTCCAGCGTACGTTTTTCCATCTTATGAAAGATGGTTTGTACGTCAATGAACTTCCTTTTAGTCATGTCGAAGTCAACTTCAGCACGAATAAATTCCTCAGCTAACAGAGGTACATCGAATTTATTGGAATTGTATCCTGCAATGTCACATCCTTCCATAAAAGTCGCCAGCTCACGGGCTACTTCCTTAAATGTAGGAGCATCGGCAACGTCTGCATCCAGAATGCCATGGATGTCGGAAGATCTTTTCGGAATCGGCATCTCGGGATTTATGCGAAGAGTTTTAGTCTCTTCGGTGCCGTCGGTATTAATTTTTAAAATGGAAATCTCAACAATACGGTCTGCGGCAATGTTAATGCCGGTGGTTTCAAGATCGAAAAAAACGATCGCGTTTTTTAGGTTTAACTGCATGAATTTTTAATTACGTCTTAAATCAGGTGTTTGGAAAAAAATGAATAGCAAAAATAGGCATTTGATGTGAGGATACCTAAAGGTGGTGACAACTTCATTTCCCATATTTTTCAACAAACTTTGGCCAAACATCCTCATTGAGCCATTTAAAATGTGGTGCTATGCGTCGGATCTTTTGATAAGTATTTCGGGCCATTTCAATTTGGCCGGTTTTCTCATAGCTCAATCCTAGGGTAATCAAAGTATTAATGTAAAACCAGTGGTGCTGGTGGTAGGGTGTCTTGGCGTTTTCCATTTTATCAATTGCATGCTTGTAATGATGTAGTGCCACGGCTTTATCTCCCCCAAGTAAGGAGGGCATGTAATACATCTGGTTGCCTTTCTCAACCAGGTAATGAACATTGGTTGAATCGATTTCCGCTGCTGTTTTGAGGGCGGAAACACTTTTAGGACCAAGAATCAATGTTTTGTAACGGGCGAGTGCCATCTCAAAACCATAAAAACCGCTTTTTATTGCATAAGGGGCGGCCCCGGATTCTGGCAATTCAAGCAATTCTTCCAGATGGTCCCACCCACTATCCAGATAGTCTTCTGCTTCGTCTTCTTTGTCATTGCCCAGGCAATAGCCAATGTAGCCATACCAGGCAAGCGTTACATCAAACAACTCTTCGTAATTTCCTTTCTCCCTTTCTCTGTCCATCTGCTCCATGGTTTGCTTCCAAGCTTCCATCCGGGTGGTTGTATAGCACTTAAAGAAAAGACTGTCACGATTTTGACTGATAACGCTGTTCACGCTTAAAAAGAGCAACAGTATGACAGCAAAAATTATTAAATGGTTCTTCCTTTCCATGTGGTTTTTCTGTTAATGTGTTGAAGCGTGGCCTGTATAAAAAGGTGCACCAACCCAATTTGTTGCAAAGGCAGATATATTAAATTCTTTATGATTGGCTGATGGCTGGCCAGGGAGACGAAAATACGCATTGTTACTAATAAACTTAAATAAAAAGGTAGTCCCCAATCAGGATAGCTTAGCATTACAGGCCACCATCCAAGAACTGAGAAGAATACATAAACCCAGCCCATGGCCATGCTTCCTCCAAAGAAGAACCGTGCACTTCTGGAAAGGCCGGACAGGGCTTCGCGATAACTGGAATACATGCGGCAGTGCAATCCTTCGGGAGCGAGTGCTGTATGTAGTTTTAACCGTTTCTTTTTTATATGCTGAGCAATGGCCACATCTTCTACAGCTGTCTGACGAAGCTCTTTGTGAAACAGGTATTTCCGGTATATTTCAGAATCAAACATCATAAACTGTCCATTGGCAGCAACCATCATGGAGATGGGAATAAAACTGGCTATTGCCATAGGTAAAAGTGAAACTAAAATGATATTGACTTGGGCTACGAGCATCCATTCACCTGGTGTTCTCATTTCCTGAATAGGGAAAAACGAAAACAGTGAAAGTTGGTCTTTTTTCATTCGTGAAAGTGCCAGGTCAATAGCTTCTTGATTTACTTTCACATCTGCATCCAGATATAGAAGGTACTTGCCTTTTGCCTGATCAGCTAATTGATGACATGCATGGTTCTTGCCCAGCCAACCCGAAGGAAGTACGTTTCCTTCAATCAAGCGGATTCGTTTGTCGTAGCGGGCCCAGATTTTGACTTCTGAAGCAGTTTCGTCTTCTGATTGATCGTCGTATATCAAAATTTCCCCAATGGTGTTATCGCACTTTATCAGACCATTCAATAATATTGGTAGGTTGTGAGCCTCATTTCTGGCAGGAACTAAAACGGATATTTCCCCTTCCTTTTTGTTGAGATTGCCTTTTTTGGGGTGTTTGGTAATTAGGTTGAATAGAGCTATTGACCAGCGGGTGATGATGATCAACAGGGAGAGTATGGCCAGGATTTTTATGATGTTCATAGTCTCGGTTTTACTACATTTTCCGGTTCAACGATCTTATGTCATTTTCTTTATCAAATGTAGTTCATTTGCTTAAACATTAAGATCTGCTTTCTGGTTTTGTTTTTTTATACATTCAGAAAAGAATATGTTGAAATGATCTTCAATGCTTTGTTTTTTTAATTCCTCAGATCTTAAGTCTTTTATGTACATCGAAAGGGTGGGTTTTTTATGAGAAAAATAATCAGTGAGGACAACCACCATTTTTAGTAAGTTTTTCTCACTGTTTAATAAAAATTGGGCACCGTCTTCAAATTTCACCGGATAATCAGCCTGGGACCTTATTTTTCCCTGTGGATACATTAAAAGTAAATTGTCGGGATCTTTTAACAGTTTCCGGGCGTATCGTAAAGTTTTAATGGATGAAGGCAGGTTTTTTTGGATTGAAAAAGCACCTGCACGGGAAAGAAATTTCCTTGATCTTAATTGCTCTTCAAGCATCATTACATGAAATTTCTTTTTCCATAATCTGTGGTTCAGGTAATTGATGAAGAATCCATCCCACCATGAGAAATGATTACTCACAACCAGAATAGGATCTTTACTTCTTTGAGTATCTCCTTCTATAAAAACCTTTCTGAAATGGGTTTTTATCATTATGCCGGAGTAGTGTTTAAAGAACCATACAAAAAAAGGATTATGAGATGCTTCAATCATAGACCTGTTGTTTGATTGATCAGGTTAAGTAAAACAAAAAAGGCAATCTGTGAAACGATTAATCTCTCGGCCACCGGATTGTTATAACTGTTTTTGGATACTTTGAAAATGCTAAAAAAGATGAAAGAGATAATAAACCAGGCCAAATAGTTTTGAACAGGAACAATTTGCCCTTTCCAGCCCCACATGTTAGTGGCCATGGCTATAGGCTCGAGAAAAACATCATAACCAGTCATTATAGTAGCTCCCAGTAAAAGTTGGGTGGGTGTATCGGTCACCGCCTTTTGAACAATTTGCCAAATAATATAAATAAGCATCCACCAGTTGAGACCTATTAAGACAGGGGTATGAAATATCTTTGGGCCAAGAGCTTCCCCATATTGATATTCACCAAAAATAATTCCGGAACTTACTCCGATGGCTTCTATGAAAAAACCTCCCAGAAAGACAAAAAGAGAGGAGATGATAAAACCCGCATCCCACTTTTTGTGAAACAGGAATAAAAGCACTATTGACATGAAAATAGATAATCCGATAAGGTTGGTGAACAACTCACGAGAGTAGGGGATGGCAAAGCCAGCCACACCTACCGCATAGTAGATAATCCAAAAACGGTTAATTTTGGACGAGTTGATGTGCTTTTTTGTAAAGTTGGATATTTGATCTCTCATATTTTTTCAATTACCTTTTCAACGATGGATGCTGAAGCCAGACAAAGCGGTATTCCTCCTCCCGGGTGAACACTGCCACCGGTAAAAAAAAGATTTTTATATTTGGTCGATTGGTTTTTGTGTCTTAGAAAAGCTGACCAGATGGAGTTGGAATTATTGCCGTAAAGCGCTCCTTTATGTGATCCTGTAAATTCCTGAATAGAATGAGGGGTAGCCACTTCCTCAAAAAGAATATAAGGCGTGGGATCTGTTTTCAGAACCCTTTTTATCTTTTCGATGATGTTTTTTCTGGCAACTTGTTTCAATTCTTCCCAATTCCGGTCTCCCAAAGGTGGAACATTGATCATTACAAACCAGTTTTCTTTTCCCGGGGGGGCATCCGATTTTATTGTTTTAGAACTGATGAACAGGTATACTGTAGGATCGTGGAATAGTTCACGGGTTTTAAAAAGTGATTTGAATTCTTCGCGATAATCCGCAGAAAACAGGATGTTGTGGACTTCTAAATCAGGAAAAGAGCGATCCATTCCCCAATAGAAAATTAATGCAGATGAGGACAACGATGGGTTTTTTACAGATTTGGGGGCTTTAAGAGAGGCTGCCGGTTTTCTGTAAAATGCATTAACATCCACATCAGAAATAAAAAGATCAGCTTCAAAGTCTCCCTGATTAGTGCGAACTGACAAAACCTTAGTGTCGCTGATTTTTAGTTCCTTTACCTCGGTGTTAAAGAGGAAGTCAATACCTGAGTTTTCAGCCTTTTTGCGGATCGCTTCTACAATGCTATACATGCCTTTGTCGGGGAAAAAGGCGCCGGAGTTATGTTCCAGGTGGGAAATCATATTCAACATAGACGAAGCCAGATAAGGTGAGGATCCATTGTAAGTGGCATAGCGATCGAAAAGCTGAACAACTTGCGGACTGCGGAAATGCTGTTTGTTTTCACCATGCATTGTCCTTAAGGGATTGACCTTCATTAAAGGTTTTAGTTTCTGGGGATTCAGTTTTTTTGATACCTCCAATGCTTTGTTTAGGGGATTGAAAATGAATATATCGGATGCGGCTTCATAACGTTTTTGGGCAATTTTCAGATAATCAAGTATTTTTTTCCGGGGTTCTCCGGTTTGAAGATTTATTTCGTCTGCAAATTCTGCTGGGTCTTCAAATGCATTAATCTGAGTGCCGTCCTCATAAAAATAACGGCAAACGTTATCCAGTTGATGGTATGAAAAAGAAGGGACATCACCTGTGCTGCCGATATTTAACAATTCATCTACCAGGGAGGGAAGGGTGAACAATGAGGGACCTGTGTCGAAGCGAAACCCATCTTTCTTGATTTCTCCTATTTTTCCGCCCGGGCGAAAGTTCTTTTCAAGCACAACAACATGGTACCCTTTGTTTGCCAGTCTCACGGCTGTAGCCATACCACCTATTCCGGCACCTATTATTATACATTTTTTCTGTTTCATAAAAATGTTTAAACTCTAAACAAAAAATGCTTTCAGGATGTTTAGTTAAAGTTTTGTGTTTATTCTTATTTTAATGATAAACGTCAATTGTTCTTATTTTTTATTGTGCAATTTAATGGTTTGTTTTTAAAACATATAGACGGTATTTAGATTTAATCCATTTTATACTTGAAAATACTGAAAAAATAATAGAAATTTAAGTAGCAACCGATATAATATAGATTTGAATGAGTAAAATTCTAATTACAGGAGCAGGGCTTGGTGGTTTATCAACTGCTTTGCGACTTACCAGTAAAGGGCATCAGGTTAAGGTGGTTGAAAAATTCCATCAGCCCGGCGGTCGCCTCAATAAGCTCTCTAAGGATGGTTTTACTTTTGATATGGGGCCCTCCTTCTTCAGTATGAGCTATGAATTTCATGAGCTGGCTCGTTCCTGCGACTGGGAATTACCATTCGAATTTCATGAATTGGATCCATTGTATGCCGTTAATTTTGCTGATACAGGCAAAACTTTTAAAATTTATAAGGATCCAAAGAAACTGGCTGCTGAGTTTGACGGCATAGAACCCAATCTTGAAGAAAAACTCAATAAATACCTCCAAACAACAGGAGCTCTTTTCCATGATACGGAAAATTTGATTATCAGAAGAAATTTTAATCATTGGTGGGAATACCTGCAGGCTTTGGTTCAGGTTCCTCTTAAACATGCACCGAAGTTGATGAGGTCTTTCTGGAGTGAAGTTGAACACCATTTTGAATCACGTGAAGTGAAGGAGATTCTGTCACTTGTGGCATTTTTTCTTGGAGGAACACCTTTTGATACCCCGGCTGTGTTTACGATGTTGTCGTATACTGAACTGAAGCATGATGGCTATTACAATGTTAAGGGGGGAATGTATAAGATCGTAGAAGGCCTGATGGATGAACTTAAGCGCAGGGGTGTTGAATTTCATTTCAATACCACTATTGTTGATTTTGACTCGATTAACGGCCACTTAAGAGCTTTAATTGACAAAAATGGAAATCGGTGGGAAGCCGATCATTTTGTGGTTAATGCTGATGCAGCTCTTTTTCGGGGAAAGATTCTGAGACGACCTGCCTTCAGGCCCGAAAAGTTGGATCAAATGCGTTGGACAATGGCCCCGTTAACCATTTATTTAGGGATTAAGGGGAAAATACCGCATGTTCATCATCACAACTATTTCCTGGGGCCCAATTTTAAGGATTATGCCAATAAGCTGTTTAAGAATGAGGTTTCTCTGGAGAAACCCTATTACTATGTCAATGTATTGTCGCGGCATAATCCCGAAAGTGCCCCTGAAGGATGTGAATCTTTATTCATTCTGGTTCCGGTTCCGGATCTTCGATTCCGACCCGATTGGAGTGATGGGGAGGAGATAACTGAAGGTATATTGAAAGATCTTTCGGAGAGGATTGATTATGATTTAATTGGAAATCGATTGTCACAAACCATCTATACACCTAAGGAATGGGAGAAAATGTTTGACCTGCACCGTGGAAGCGGTCTTGGATTGGGGCATAATATGGGACAGATGGGATATCTGCGCCCATCTAACAAGGATGAGAAATTCAGTAATCTCTATTATACCGGGGCTTCAACAACCCCTGGTACCGGACTGCCGATGGTAGTGATCGGATCAAAATTAACCGTAGAACAGATGAATTTATGAGCACTATTGATCTTTACAACATGAATGCGTTGGCGTGCAGCAAAAGCACTACCAAGCGTTACAGTACCAGTTTTTCGCTGGGAATAAAATTGTTGGCACCGGAGGTGAGAGAAGCTGTTTATGCTATCTACGGATTTGTAAGGTTTGCCGATGAGATTGTGGATACTTTTCACAATCATAACAAAGCTGAATTGCTTCAACGGTTTAGAAAAGAGACTTATATGGCTATCGATGAGGGTATATCAACCAATCCCATCTTGCATAGTTTTCAGATGGCTGTTAATAAATACAGCATTGATAATGAATTGATAGAGGCCTTTTTTGAAAGTATGGCCATGGATCTGGACTACAAAAAGTACGATCGTCAAAATTTTATATCCTATATCTATGGCTCGGCCGAAGTGGTTGGTCTTATGTGCCTGAGGGTTTTTTATAAAAATGATCCTGATGGCTATGAAGCACTAAAACATCCGGCACGGAAGTTGGGTGAGGCTTTTCAGAAGGTTAACTTTCTGAGGGATGTACAATCAGACCTCGAAGAACGTGGCAGAACTTATTTTCCAGGTGTGGATTTGTTTAACTTCTCGTTGGTTCAGAAGGAGAAAATTGAAAAAGAAATTGAGCAAGACTTTAAAGAAGCCTATAAAGGGATTGTTAAGCTTAAAAAAGAAGCTCGTCTCGGAGTTTACATCGCTTATATTTATTATCTCAAACTATTCAGAAAAATTAAAGAGACTCCTCCTAAAACAATTATGCACAGAAGAATCAGAGTCAGCAACTGGGTTAAAATGGGGCTGTTGTTTCAGGGAGTTATGAAGCATGAGTTTGGACAGGTTTGATAAATATTATTTTTAGCTCTTTGTAATCGATGATAATATTTTTGCCTGCGAAATTTAATGGGATTTGAGCCGGAGATGAAGTTATACCTTTGTTTCTGGCTCTGTTATTTTTCTTTGTTTTTGTGATGCATCGAATACAGGAGGGGCCGAATTTTACCTCGAACTGTTAATCTCAACTCAGGTGCATATATCCAAAATCTAATAATTTACCTCTGGGCTTTTAGTAAAGATTGATTATATTAGTTTTTATCAAAATCAAGTTCTATGTCTGGTATAACAAAGTTTTTAATCTGGCTCAGTCCAAGAAAACTATTCATAAATGCTCAGGTGAAAATTGAAAAGTCATGGCTTGGATCGAATTATGGAGGCTTTTATGTGCATCTCCCGATTCTTGATGCCAGCAGTACAGTTTTCTCGTTTGGCGTAGGTGAGGATATCAGTTTTGATCAGGCATTGATTGAGGAAAAAGAAGTTTCAGTACAAACTTTCGATCCAACGCCAAGGGTTAATGAATTTATTCAACCACATCTCCTGAAAAACGAAAATCTTTCCTTTTCCAATTATGGACTTGCCGCACAGAATGGGGAAGTGCTTTTTTATCCTCCGGAAGACGCCGTTCATGTAAGCTGTTCGGTGGTACCAAATAAACAAACAAGGGAAAGCGCTTACAAGGTTCAGATGAAAAGGCTGGTGTCAATCCTGGAGGAAAAGGATATTGGGGAGATAGACTTGTTGAAGTTGGATATTGAAGGTGGCGAATATGATGTGATCCCGGATATTGTTAAAGATAAGATTCGAATAAAACAGCTGCAGCTGGAAATTCATCCTGATCTTTTTCCGGATGGAAGGCAGAAAACTAAAAAGCTGATTAAATTACTTAACGAGGCCGGGTTTAAAATATTTGGCGTATCTGATACTTGCAGAGAACTATCTTTTATTAATGTGGATTTCGTATAACAATACTCCGTTATCCCGATGGATCGGGATTACAATAGATTTGTAATTAATTGATTATATGAATTTTTTCTTTTTGTTAATGTGCAGTTTTTCAGCGTTATACGAATTGTCTTGCATCTAACCTGACTGCCGTCAGGCAGGTATCTAAAAATCTAATGATCTATTGTTCTAATTGGCTTGAAAAGCAGGCTTTTGCCTGATTTGAATTAACCTTTTTGTATTGGCAAAAAAAGCCCGGGATTTATTTTTTAGTTTGACTCCCGGGCCTTTTCTTGCCGTTCATTTCATCTATTCAATGATCGTCATTTCGTCCAGAAGATAACCTGCACCCGCAAACTTATCTATGATAAATAATGCATAGCGGATATCGAGTGAAATATTCCGGCATTGTTCAGGGTTGAACATCAAATCACTCATAACACCTTCCCAGGCACGGTCGAAGTTTACACCAATCAGATGGCCTTCGGCATTTACAACCGGACTGCCTGAATTACCTCCGGTGGTATGGTTGGTGGCAAGGAAGCAAACAGGAACGGTGCCATCTACTTCATACCGGCCATAGTCTTTTTGTCGGTAAAGCGTTTTCAGTTTCTCAGGCACACGGTAGTCATAAATTTCCGGGTTGTCTTTTTCCATAATGCCTTCGATAGTGGTTAGATGCTCATATTCAATGGCATCACGTGCTTCATAACCTTTTACTTTACCATATCCTACACGAAGGGTGAAATTGGCATCAGGATAAAAAACTTTATCTGATTCAAATTCCATTTGTGCCTTCATGTAAATGCGGTTCAGACTGTCATTTTTCTGTCGCAGAGAGTTGTAAAGGGGGTAAAGCTGATCCCGATAGGTTTCCATAAATGTTTTATAGAGCTTCCAGGCCGGATCTTTTCTTACTTTTTTGATGCTTCTCTCCGAAAATCCTTCCAAAAGGGCAAGGGCTGAAGTTTTGTCAGCAAATAGTGTTTTGCGGAATAACTTTTCAGTATAGGCCTGGAAATCATTGTTGAATTTTTCATTGATACGGCGATAGACATCAGGTAGAAATTCCGGATTAACACTCTGCGAATACAAGGATAGGATATCTGCTGTCACTTCTTTGTCAATGGGTTGGTAATAGTCTTTAAAAAAGTCATTGATTTTCTTTTTAACTTCCTCCTTTGCCTGACTGATCTTTTCTTCTCCAGGATCCTCTTCTGTTTCATAGAGCTTTAAAAGCGGCCGGAACATAGAGGCAACCTCAGCTACTTCAACACCATTGCGGTAAATTACTTCAAGTAGCAGATCCCGGGCCAGTTTTACATCGCCAAATTCTTCGTAGAGATCCTTGTATTCATTAAGAATTTGACCATAATGGGCTTTCCGGTCACTGTTTTTATTGACCCATTGCATGAGTTTCTCCTGATATGCTTTTTTCTTTTCCCGGGCGTTAAGGATGTCCAAACCTCTTATTTCACCACGCCATCTTTTCCATGAATTGGATACTCTTGCATTTTTTGCAGCATATTTAATACGTACTCCGGGATCCTGTTCCATATATTTATCCATAATATTAAGCTTGTGGGTACGGATCTCAATTAGCTCAGGATAAACTTTTTCTGTGAGCATTTTTAGATGATAAGAAGGTACATACTGATCGGTGCTTCCCGGATAACCGAATACCATAGTAAAGTCGCCTTCCTCAATCCCCTTTAATGATACAGGAAAATGTTTTTTGGGTATGAAAGGTTTGTTTTCTTCACTGTACTCTGCAGGTTCGTTGTTTTCATCGGCATAAATTCTGAAAACTGAAAAATCACCGGTATGACGGGGCCACATCCAGTTGTCGGTATCTCCTCCGAATTTACCGATGGCTGAGGGAGGAGCTCCTACCAGGCGTACGTCTTTATAAACTTCATTGACAAACAGGAAGTATTGATTGCCATGGAAGAAAGGCTTTATTGTGGCGGTATAATGGTTGTCTTTGGTAGCTCGTTCTTTGATTTTGCTGATGTTCTCATCAATTACTTTTTCACGTTTCTTCATGGACATGGATTCTTCAACCCCCACAAGAACACTGTCTGTAACATCTTCCATGTATTTCAAAAAAGTAACTGACAGTCCAGGGTTGGGCAATTCCTCTTCTTTTGACATTGCCCAAAAACCATTGGTCAGATAATCATTCTCTATGGTACTGTGTGATTGAATGGCAGAATAACCACAATGGTGATTGGTAATTATCAGGCCCTGGTCGGAAATTAATTCTCCGGTACACCCGCCGCCAAAAATCATTACTGCATCTTTCATACTTGCCTGATTGATGCTGTAAATGTCTTCTGCAGTAAGCCGAAAGCCCATCTCCTGCATTTCTTCAATGTTGTACTTTTCTAGTAGTAACGGAATCCACATCCCTTCCTTGGCAAATGAGGCAAATGCCAGATGAAGAGAGATTAGTACTAATAATAATTTCTTCATTTTTGATTGTTTTTTACGGTCAACAACTATGTATTTTAGGTGTTTTTAATGATTTTATTGGTTTGTGATATAGATTTGCTTTGCTAAAAATGGACTAATTTTTTTAGCCAATTCTGAACAATGATGTATCTCTTTCTTAGAGTTCTAAATATCCAGTAATCTCTATCGGTCTATCGTTGCTAATTCATCAACCAATCTTGAAACGGGCAAACCCATAACATTGAAATAACTTCCTTCAATGCGGTTGATGCCGGTTATGCCTATCCATTCCTGAATGCCGTATGAGCCGGCTTTATCAAATGGTTCGAAGTGGTCAACGTAATATTCGATTTGTTCGCGGCTGAGAGGCTTAAAGTGAACAGTGGTGATATCTGTAAATGCTTTTTCTTCAGCAGAAGTCCGGGCAATGACTCCGGTTATAACGCGGTGCGATCGTCCGGAAAGGTTCTCCAGCATTTCAATGGCATCATCCCGGTCTTCAGGCTTTCCGATTACCTGATTATCAAGGGCGACAATGGTATCAGCAGTAATGACCAATTGACTCTTTTGCTCCCAGAGATCTTGCCATGCATTAGATTTCAATCTTGCCAGGTACAATGGCACATCATCCACATGTATTTTTTCCGGTATTATTTCGGGTACATCTTTGCCTGTGCCTATGTTAAAATGAATGCCGGCTTTTTTTAATAAATCATGGCGACGGGGTGAGCCCGATGCCAATGTGATTGTGTATTTATCAAGATTTTTAAGGAACATTAAAATTACACCTTTTGCGGATTTAAAAACGGGCTTTGTATTTCAAACTGCTTTACACAAAAAAAGTTCGGGCAACAAGAATGAATAAAATGCCCATCAACATAATGATTTTACTGAGATTACTGGCGAGATGGAATTGTCTTCTGGTCCGGGCTTTAAATATTTTATAGGCCAATAATATGTAGGGTATGGTTAAGAAAACAAAGAAGTAGCCCCAGGTTAAATAACTGTCATAAAGGCGGGGTACCATAAAAAGAATGATCCACAAAGCTGTTACAGAGGCAATGGTCAGAATAATCACAACTGTTCTCGAATAATCAATGCCCATTTCAACAGGCAATGTATGGCATCCCGCTTCTTTATCTCCTTCAATATCCTCCATGTCTTTAATGAGTTCACGCATTATGGTGCTAATGAAGGCAAAAAAGGCAAATCCTGTGGTCCAGAACCAGGCGGTGGAACAAGCTTCGGAATGTAAAATAGCTTCTCCATGAACCCGGGCCAGTGTGGCAAATTCAATGGATACTACCACAAAAGGAACAAGGGCGGTAAGAAGAGCTATTGTAAGGTTGCCTACCAAAACCTGCTTTTTCAGGGTAGTTGAATAATACCAGAGTAATCCGGGAATGACAATAAACATCAGGGCATAGTTTTCCTTACGTGTTATGTAGGCCAGAAACAGTCCGATAAATACTCCGGTAATGGTAAGGATTACGTGCAATAATAATGCTGTCCTTCTGGGGATTTGCCGGCCTACAACAACATTGTATGGCCGGTTGATGCGATCGATACTGACGTCAAAATAATTGTTGATAACATAACCAGATGCAGCCAGTAAAACGGTAGCCAATACCAGCAGTCCGAATTTGATATGACTTAGTTCGGGAGAAACACCATAATAATGCAACACAGGAATTAATAATCCATAACGCAGTAAGCATTGCATCAACACAATAATGATCAGGTTTTTGTAACGAACCAGGTTCAATAATGCCATCATGTTTCTTTTACTTTTGGTTTTCATGTTGTGAGTGAAGAGCTTCTTGTTCACGGTATTATTTCGATACGTGAGTGCAGAGCCAGCGTCTACACTTTTTTATTCTGACTTCCAACCTCTAACTTCCAGTCTCTAATTTCTAACCTCTGACTTCCAGCCTCCAATAGCTACCAGGTAAAATCAGTTCCCCATTTGCCCTGGGCACGCAGCACCTGCTCCATAACGTCTCTTACGCAGCCTTCACCACCCTTAGCATGACTGATGTATTTACAAAGCGATTTAATCTCTTCAACAGCATCTGCCGGACAAACAGGAACGCCAACCTTTTTCATTACCGGATAGTCGGGCAGGTCATCGCCCATGTACAGGACATTTTCCGGACTTAAGTTATGCCTGGAAGTCCATTCTTCGAAATCAACCATTTTATTGGATGAAGCCATATAAACATCCGGCACTCCTAAATTTGAATATCTGGTCTTTACCGAACCGGTATTGCCACCGGTAATAATGGCCACAGGGTAACCAAGCTTAACAGCCAGTTGAATGGCATAACCGTCCTTAATATTGGCTGTCCTCATGGGTTCTCCCGAAGGGTGAAGCGGAATAACCTGCCACGATAATACGCCATCAACATCAAAAGCAAAAGCTTTTACCTTCATCAGGTCTTCTTTGAAATTGGTCATATTTTTGATTTGTTTTTCTGTTTTTTGAATTCGTATTTTGTAGAATACTTCGTTAAACTTTTACAATAGAATCGTAATCAATTGATCATAGGAATAATCTTTCGTGTTAATATGCATTAGCTCAATATTATAAGAATAGTCTCATATCTCATGTTTAACGATCTATTGATTGTAAATAGTTGGGTCTGTTCGGCGAAAATAACACTTTATTCCCGTTTGTGGTATTGCAAAATGTCATGGCTGAGCAAACGGTAAATGTCCTGTAGAGATGGATTGTCCCTCAATCTCTCGATATGTTTGTCTATTACCGCCTTGTCGTTGCGAATTGCCGGGCCCGTTTGGGCATTTTGTGGAAGCATGTAAAGGACTTTTTGAGTAGTTTCTTTTATTAAAGGTGTTAAGTATTTAAATGAGAGTCCGCCTTCCTCAAGCAAATCTGCAGAAAGGGTGTACAGATGGTTGACGAAGTTACACGACAGCACCGCCGCAATATGCAACGTTGCTCTTAAAGATGAATCGGCTTCGCTGACACGTTCCGAAAGTATCCCGGCCAGCTTCAATAATTTGCGGGTAGTTTCCGGGTCACTGCCCTCAATCAGGAATGGCACCTCATTGTAATCTACAGCACGGTCTTTGCTTAATGTCTGAAAAGGATAGAAAACGCCTCTTTTTTCAAAACGAGACAATATATCAATTGGAATACTTCCGGCAGTGTGAGCTACAATGCCATTGAAATCAGGTAGTTGGTCTAGTATTTCGGGGATGGCATCATCGGTTACCGAAATGATCCACAAATCAGCTGTGGTATCTGCCTTTTTGAGGTCAGATATGGCAACGACATTCTTTTTGCTGCCCAGTTCCCTTGCATGGTCGGGGTTTCTGCTGTAAATTTGTTTGAGTTCAATGCCTGATTCTATCAGGGCTTTTGCAAAATGAGTGCCTACATTCCCGGTTCCGAAAAGCACTACTGAAGAGATATTGGTTTGCGTCATTTCAAAACAGCATTTGATTAGAACACTAATTTAGAATAAAAAACCGGAATGCGATAAAGAAACAGTGGCTTAGGGGGCGGTAAAACAAAAAAACGGGTTGGCTTTAAAAATACAGCCCTACCCGTTTAAATATTATTAAAACATTTATTTTTCTCAGATACTAAACCTGAAACCCAAATAAAACCGCCTTCCCATAATAGGGCCCCAAACCATGGAAGAATCGAAATAGTCACTGAAAGGTGATTCTGCATCAATAATCGGATTTTTCTGTACAAAGTCAGTGAGATTTTCAATACCTCCGTAAAAACTCCAGTTTTTAAGGTTGTGGGTGAGCTGACTGTTGAGAATGGTATAACTGTCAAACTCAATGTTTCTTTGCAGTTCTATGGGATTTTCTGCTGTTGAAGGCAAGCGACCAGAGCCGTTAAACTGGCTTGTGAAATCAATTTGCCATTTACCTCTGGATGAGGCGTAGGAAATGTTGGCCAATCCCTTATTCCGGCTCTGAAGCGCTTTTTTCCGCAGGTCATTATTAGTGGTTATACGGGTGTCATTTAAACGGTAGGCCAGTAAAACATCCAACCCTTTTAGTATTTCTGATGATAGACTGGCCTGGAATGTGTTGGCATATGACCTGCCCTTTAAATTGTAAAAATGCAACTCCCGGGCCGACTTATCAAAATCAATGACTAACCGGTTTTGGAAATCGGTCCGGTAGAACTCCACATTAAAAGCCACTTCTTTATCCCCGGGATAGAAATATTTGGCCACATTGACTCCGTAATTCCAGCCTTTTTCCTGTTCAATGGTTTCATCCACAACAAAACTTCTTGAAGAGGCAAGCAACGAATTGTTTTCAGCCAATACTTTTGGTGTTCTGTAACCGGCACCGGCAGAGCCTCTAACAGTTGTCGATTCGTCAATCTCAAATTTTAGGTGTAACCGTGGAGTGAAAAAGAAATCAAAAAGGTTACTATGATCTGCTCTCATCCCTGCAATAAGGGTAAATGTTTCCGGTATGTTCCAGGTATATTGGAAAAACAGGCCTTTGACATGTTCTTCCATTCCCGGGTTTTTAACAATAATATTGTTGCCGGAGTAGTTTTCAGTGAGCATGTCCATTTTATAGGTCAGCCCGGTTGTGTAACTATGCCTGGTGTTTTGCATGAGTTGGGACTGGAACATCAAAGTCGATCGAAAATGGGTCTGCTTTGCATTGTAAACTCTGTTTCCAAACAGAGATTCTTGTTCGTGGTAAGAAATGTTATTGACCATTGATAAGTTTGTGGATTCATCATCTGCAAAATATCGGGCTGCTTTTAAAAAGCTTTCCACGCGCTTGGTGTCGATTATAATTCCATAAGCAGCTTGAGAGGAGTGGGGCAGATTCCGGTCAAATCGTTTCTGACCACCGGTTCGTTCTTCCTGAACCACTTTTAATCCAAGTTGGAGGTTGAGGGCTACAGGATTTTGGTATTCCCATCGATTCATGAGACTGTATTTTTGCGTCATGGGGTCATCCAGAAAGCCATCGTTATTCTCATCATTTTCAACGGCAATGGCAGATGCATGGGCCAGGATGGCGGTTTTCCAATGGTTTCCAAGGTGAATACGGGTATTGGCATTGGTCTCATAACGCCCTTTGGAGTTGGCAAAACCGTTTAAAAACAGTTTGTCTTCATGCGTTGGCTTTTTGTATTCCACATTAATTTGACCGGTCAATCCTTCATAACCATTGACTACAGTTGCAGCTCCTTTAGATATTTTAATAGATTCCATCCAGGTTCCCGGAACATACTCAAACCCGAAGGTGGCTCCAAGGCCACGAAAGTTGGGCATTGTTTCGGTCAGCATTTGCAGGTATTTTCCTGAAAGTCCCAAGAGCTTTATTTGTTTGGCTCCGGTGGCTGCATCGGAATAAGAAACATCTACCGAAGCATTGGTTTCAAAGCTTTCAGAAAGACTGCAACAGGCTGCCCGGCATAGTTCCTCTTCTGTGATTTTAACGGTGGTAACGGGCTCTGTTCTTGATATGTGGGCCCCTGATGCACGTCCTGTAATAGTGACTTCATCCAGTTCCTGGTTTTTGTCAAGAGTGATCTTTAAATTGTTTTGATTATCAAGTACATGAATGGTGTCAGATTGAAGACCTGTAAAGCTAACAATAAGAGTGTGAGTCTCGTTTGTTTTTGGTAATGAGAAATGGCCATTTTTATCTGTGACTGTACCTGTTGAGGTTCCTTCCCAATGGATGTTTGCACCGGGAAGTACTTTTGTGTTTTGTTCGTAAACGGTTCCTTCAATGGATTGAGTAGAACCTGAAAGTATGTTGATTGATAAGAAAACAATCAATAAAAATCTTAGCATCATAATACGGATATAATGTGGTCTGTGAATTTTTCTGAATTGCGTTAAACTTCTCAATTCAATAAACAGGCAGATAACTCTTAATTGATAAGATTTAATCTGAGTTTAGGATGGACAGAGGTTTTGAGAAGTTCAGGTAAAAATCTCCTTATTATACGAAGAGTTGGTGTTGAAAGAAAGCGATCATAAAAGGAAAGTGCCAAAAACGCTTTGCTTTAATGCGCCCTGACTGGAAGAGAAGCTTGAGTGCAATTGGGTTCCTGAACTTGAAAAATGGTTGTAGGTATCTTCTATATGAAGGTAAGAAAATACATAAAAGTTGAATAATAAGTCAATTTCAATAAGAAAAGGAAGTAACTCTTCGGTTTGAACATGAGTTAGAACCGGTTTTACATTGGCCAGTTCAGACTGACATGGTTTTTTTTCAGAAGGAGAGGCGAAAATCTCTGATTTTAAAGAACACTCAGTAGTGAAACAACCGCAAAAATGGATCTCATTAATGTTGTATGACAGGTGAAGCGTCTCCTTTTTGGGGCTGCTATTACAGGTATTGCAATAATGAATGATGGTACCCTGGCCTAAAAGTCCGGGAAATACAGATAACAGAATTATCCATGTGGCAATGATATGTTTTTGACTCATCATTACCGCAAATATAGAATGATCCGGTGATTAATACAATAAAAAGGATAAAAAAGTCCTAAAACAAAAAAGGCTGCCTTCTCGGGCAGCCTTCCATATTTAAAGGTTCAACATAGTTTCATCTAGTACAGGTCATCGTCGTCATCACTGTAAATGTCGTCGAATCCTCTGAACTCATTCTCATCCAGGACAAATTCATCCATTTCATCAAGATCGTCATAAATTGACAACCTTTTTTTTGGACGTTTGTCTTGTTTTAATTTAGCTCCCGATTTTTTTGGTTTCTCGAAAGCATCGAAATCAGCTTTTGACTTTTGCAGCTTCTTGGATTTCATGATTCAATTCAGCATTAAAATAATTAATAAGTGAAAAAATTCAATCATTAGTGACCTCATTTATTGGTCGCTGTGAGAACGTTAAAATCGGAGTTTAGATGATTTTTTGTACCCGATTTCATCAACCAAAATAGTGATTTTTGGTTTGCGAAAACAGTTGCACCAAAAAAAACAGGCAAAAATTCAAGTTTTTTGGTTGTTTTTTAATATCCCGATTATCAGTGCTTAGTGTTGCTGGTTGTCTCTTTTTTGCAAATGAAACAGGCAGAAAATTGTGAAATTTGCTATTTAAAGATGACAATCTTTAACCCTCAATTTGTCTCACAACCAGTTGACCTGACCCAAAAGCTGTAACTTCTATTTTTTCATCCTTTTCAATAAATCCTTCTGAAGCCCGGGCGTCATAAACTTTACCATCAATTTCAACCCGGCCGGAGGGGCGCAACACAGTAAATGCACTTCCAGTCTTTCCGATTAATTGCCTGAGGCCCTGATCTACGCTGACGTAGCCTTGATCAAGTGGCTGAGACGTTTGAAGTGCCAGCTTGGAAAAAGGCCCCTTGGTGGTGGTTAATATTTTTTGACTAAGCCAGATACTAACGATGAATCCCCCGAATATGCCCGAGAATACTGTTAACATGGCCGTGAGGAATGCAGACATGTCAACAGGTGAGAAATCGAATGCTGTATTCTCCAATAAGCTTAATGTGAGGCCGGTAAGTGCAAGTATGATTCCTGATATTCCTGCAATTCCGAAGCCGGGAATGGCAAAGATTTCAACACCGATTAAAACAACCCCTATAATGAAAATTAAGATTTCCCAGTTGGCCGCCAAACCATCAATGTAAAGTGGGGCAAAGTAAAGAATGGCTGCAGCCACTGAAACAGCCAGAGGAAAACCAATTCCCGGTGATTGAAGCTCAAAATACAGGCCTCCTATAATGAGTAAAACCAGAAGTCCCTGCAATACCGGACTGGTTACGAATCCTTTAATGCTGTCGTAAAACGTGGGTTCAAAGGTGGCCATCTCATAAGGTTTTAGTTTGAGTTTGCCAACCACTTCGTCTACGGTTTCAGCAGTGCCTTCACAAAATCCATTTTCAATGGCTTCCAGGGCCGTAAATGTGAGCACTTTTCCTGAGTCTATCACACCCGGTATTCTGATTCGGTCATCGACCATGGCTTCTGCGATTCTGGGATCACGCACCCATTTTATAATGGTATCGGTAGGGGTGATGATGGTGTCTTTTCCATGCGATTCAGCTGTAGCCCGAATGGTTGAACGCATGTATGACTGATACTTATCGGGCATTTGCTCGCCACCCTGGTTTACAACTGTAGCAGCCCCGATGTTGGCTCCGGGACGCATGTAAATGCTGTCACAGGCAATTGAAATTAGAGCTCCGGCGCTGGCGGCATTGTTGTCGATAAAAACATGGACAGGGATGTTGCTGTTGAGAATCTTAGTGCGAATGGAGTCGGCAAAAATAACCTGCCCGCCATAGGTGTTGAGATGCACCAGGATGGCATCTGCATTCATGGCCTCGGCTTCAGCAAAAGCTTTTTGGGTATGAATCCAACTGGTGCTGTTGATTTCACTAAATATGCGAAGACGGTAGATTTGGTTCGTTGTCTCTTTCTCATCTTGAGCTTTGGCTGCAGAAAAGAGCAAGCAGGCCAGAATGATTAGAATAGATATTTTTTGCATAGTGTTTGATTGGTGTGCTAAGTGCCGGGTTTAAAAAAAAAAGTTTAATAAGGAAAAGTGTTTTAACCTGGTTTATTGACCTCGTCGATCTTCGATTCATGAGTTTTTGTTATGAAATGTTCAATTGCCAATAAATACTGGCAACCACAAAGAAAATTGATGAAGGAAATAGTGAACAATTTTCAAGTCAGTTTTATTGAGGACACCGGTATTTGGCAGGTAATTGAACATTGTAATAGATAATTTATGAATAATCCAGGTTATACTGAATGCTTAACGCTCTTGTAAAATTAGCAAAACAAATTTAGAATTTCACCTCCGCCAAAAACGTGGATAGATCTTTTTCATTTTTCTTTGCCATTTTTCGCGGGCAACTTCCTGCATGTCCGGGTATGTGTCAGTTTCATCAATGATTTCGCGTCCGATGAGTGTTTCAATAATGTCTTCTAAAGTAACCAGTCCTTCCAGTGATCCATATTCGTTGACAACCAGAGAGATGTGTTCGTTTTCAGAAATCATCTCCTCAAAAAGCTGTCGCAGGTTCATTGCTTCAGGAACCATCTTTATTTTCCTTTCTATTAAATACAAGGGGTCGTCAGCCTGCTCTCTTGCTACTTTTTCCAGAACATCAGATTTTAAAACATAGGCCTCCGTGTCGTCAATGTTTCTTTTGAAGACAGGAATGCGGCTGTACTCCAAATATTCATGATGCTCAATGAATTCATTTGCAGTCATGTCCCTGGGGCTTGCCACCATCACCGTTCGGGGGGTCATGATCTCTTTTACCCTTTTTACGTTGAGCTGCATCGCGTTTAGAATAATTTTTCCTTCATCCTGATACAAAATGCCTTCTTTAGCGCCAATGGATGACATGGCCTCAATTTCTTCGCGACTGATGGAGCCGTCATCTTTGTTTTTTGGCATTAACCGGGTAATGAGCTCAGAAAACAGAACCAACGGGTAAGCAATGAACATCATGGTACGGATGACATAACCGGAGGGGATGGCTAATCTTTTCCAAAAAGTGGCACCAATGGTTTTGGGAATGATTTCGGATAGCACCAGGATTAATAGTGTGAGAATGGCTGAAATGAGGCCAAACCAGACTTCACCGAATATAGAGGTTGCCTGCGCGCCAACTCCGGCTGCCCCTATGGTGTGTGCAATGGTGTTTACAGAAAGTATGGCAGAAATGGGGCGGTCAATGTTCTCCTTTAGGCTTGAAAAAAGTTGAGCCCCGGCCACGTTTTGCATTTTCTTGATTTCAATATAAGAGGCAGTGGTTGACAGAAGTACAGCTTCCAGTATTGAACAAAGAAAAGAAACGCCCAGAGCCAGTAATAAATAAAGTATCAGCAAGGTCATGTTTCGGTTGGTTTATCAAACGTTTTGGTTTAAAAACAAAGATAATTAAATCGGGATAAATTTAGTTGATAGTTGTAGGCATTAGTGGAATAGGACAGAGGCCTGGATTCTGAGTTCCCTTAAGGTTGATTGCCTTCTTCCAAAAGTGGCAAAGCCCATCGGCAATATGGGGGCTTTTAGTTCGCGCCGCTAACGGGAATTTGCAATTCTGCAAAAAATCAATGTGTTGGTCGATGGTTTTATAGAATAAAATGAGATGCCTGCCATTAGGTGGATTATAAATCCACGGTTAAAAGAAGCAGATTTCAAATCTGCATCAGCTGTGTGAAATTCGCACCAGCTTTTGCGAAGGCTCCCCGAAACAAAAGATTGAAAAAAGGGAGCATCGGAAAAATCCGACACTCCCTGTTATTATTGAGGATTTCGAGTATTTAAATTACGCGTTTATCGATGTATCTGGAGTTTAATAATCGTAAAGCACCCATGTAGTCGGTTTTAAACTCCAGAAGATCACCTACCTTGAGGTTGTGTTTGTTCTCGTTGAGATCTACCACTATCATGTCTGAGCTGGCTCCAGCCAGTTCACAAAGGTCGTTGGCAGGTTCCAAACGTTTCTCTTCGATGTCCAATAACCCCAAGTCTATCAGGGCTCTACATGTGGTTTCATGTGACTTATCCTGATCAAATTCAAATGCTTCACCTTCCACATTGTGCCCCATTTCTCCCTGAGGAATGGTCGGTTTCTCGAAAAGTTCAATGATTTCAGCATAAATTTTAATTACATCATTGTGCATGAAATCAAATTCAGACCCATCGTAAACATTGGTGCCCAGAAAAAGGGTTTCTCCTACACGGAAATGATTGATACCTTCGGGTAGAAGTCCTTGATGAATGAGGGGGATGGTTACCGAACTTCCTCCTGAAACGAAGGGGATTTTTTTGTTGAATTTGTTTTCAATCAGTTGCTTGTAAAGACTTAGCTGGATCAGTTTATCCTGATTAGGCAGAACACCGTACAAACAACTCAGGTTCGTGCCAATGCCAAAGATTTCGATGTTTGGCATCTCGAAAACGCGGGAATAAAAGTCAACAACCTCTTCTCTCAACACCCCTTCCCGGAGTTCGCCCATTTCCACCATGATGAGGATCTTATGGACTTTGCCTTGACGTTGTGCTTCTTCAGAAAGCAGTTTTACAGTTTCAAAAGTGGTGTTGACACTAACGTCAGCATATCTTACGATACTTGGGATAGACCTTTTCGGCGGAGGTTTAATATAAATGGTTTCAATATCAGGATTCACCGATTTGATGGCTTTAAGGTTTGAAACACGCGAGTCGCAAACTTGCTTGATCCCCAAATCAAATATCTCTTTCAGATAAGCTTTGTTTCCACAAAGCATTTTTGTCACAATGGACCACTCGATTTCATGGTCATTGAACAGGTTATTTAGATAATTATAGTTGTCTTTGAGCTTTTTTCTGTCTAAAGTTATAAATGCCATAATTTGTTATTGTGGTTTGTAACGCATCTCCAGGTACTTATTGGTGAAGCCAAACTTTTCGTAAAGCAGTTTAGCCGGATTGTCAGGCTCTACGTGTAAAGCCACATCGCCTGCTGCCTCGGATAGAGATTTTTCCATCAACTCTTTTCCCAGGCCTTTGCCACGGTAATCACTATGAATGGCTATGTATACCAGTATGTTGCCCGGAATGTAGCCGTCCATGCCTGTTTTGTTGATAACGACTGCTCCCACTGTCTGGTTATCGTCCTTAAGCTGGAGAACAAATCCGCCAAAGGAATCAGATATTTTTAAAGAGTAATCGATGGCTTTGGAAATATCCTCGCGGGGATCTCCGAACTGGTCGAGGTGGGTATAAAGAAAATCAATGATCTCGTTTTTTTCTTTTTCGGAAGGTAATTTTTCCGGATTGAAAATGTTTGTTTGATACATAATTATTGTAACTATTTTTTTACGGTTTTTACAATGAACTAACCCGTGATGACTTAAAATGTTCAGAAAAATCCTGGCATTAAGTTCGTCCGCGATTTTAGACTTTTACTCAATAAGTCCCGATTTCAATCTCAGGTCGAATACATCTGTACGGCGGTCTCTCAGGTTTCTGACACTTCCGTAAGCATGGAGTTCAGATAAAAGATCCAGGTCCACGTCGGCCACCAGTATCATTTCCGTGTTGGGGGTAGCCTCGGTTTTTATGCCATTGGTGGGGAATGCGAAATCGCAGGGGGTAAATACCGCACTTTGGGCATACTGGATATTCATGTTGGAGACTTTGGGGAGGTTCCCAACTGAGCCTGCCATGGCAACAAAGCACTCGTTTTCAATGGCGCGCGATCTGGCACAATATCGAACCCGGCTATATCCGTTTTGGGTGTCGGTAAGAAAAGGAACAAAAAGAATCTTCATGTCCTGTTCAGCCAGGAGTCTGGAAAGTTCAGGAAATTCCACATCGTAACAAATCAGAACGCCCACTTTCCCACAATCGGTCTCGATAACTTTGAGTTTGTCGCTTCCTGATAGTCCCCATGATTTTACTTCATCCGGAGTTACGTGAATTTTCTCGTATGTTTCGTATGTGCCATTTCTGCGGCAAACATGACCCACATTGTATAATTTGTCATCACGGATAAGAGGCATACTGCCTGTGATGATGTTTACATTATAGCTGATGGCTAACTGAACAAACCGTTCGCGACATTCCTCAGTATATTGTGCAAGTTGACGAATTGCTTCCGGTTCAGACATTTGGTTGTAGCGTGCCATCATCGGAGCATTAAAAAACTCCGGAAATAGAATAAAGTCACTTTGATAGGCGGAAACTGCATCTACAAAGAATTCCACCTGTTCAAAAACATCATCTACAGTGGGGTAGTGACGCATTTGCCATTGCACCAATCCCAGCCTTACAATGGATTTGGTTTGAGATATTTGCTTTCCTCGCTTGGAGAAATAAATATTATCCCAACCCATAAGTACAGCAAATTCCTGAGATTCATAATCGTCAGGAAGGTAGCCTCTGAGTACCTTTTTGACGTGAAAGTCATTGGCCAGCTGAAACGTAAGGGTGGGATCGTAAAGTTCTTTAAACTTGACTTTCTGAATGTATTCTTTTGGGTTCAGCTCGTCAGAAACTTTATGGTAATGCGGAATCCGACCACCAAATACAATTCCTTTCAGATTCAGGTGCTCACACAACTCTTTTCGGGCGTCGTACAATCGTCTTCCAAGCCGAAGGCCACGATATTCGGGGCGAATGAAAACATCAATCCCGTATAAAATATCTCCCCTTGGATTGTGGGTGCTGAAGGTCATGTTTCCCGTGATCTCATTGTAGGTGTGTTCATCTCCAAAACGTTCATAATTGACAATTAGCGAGAGAGCACACCCCACAACTTTGTCGTTAACCAAAACTGCAAGTTGTCCTTCAGGAAAAATATCAAGCAGGGTACGAATGTTTTGCTCGTCCCAGGCCGGGCCTTCCCAATTTCGGTAAGCCTCTTCTTCAGTGGTACGTAACTCCTGGTAATCGTCTATGTTTAATCTTCGTAGCTCTACTTTTTCAATGTCTTCACTCATAGGGATATATTGTTTTGTAATCTGTTTGATTGGGGGAAAGGGGGATGATATAAAAGTTGTTACCTGATGCTTTAAAACAATGCCTGAATATATTTGAATGTTTAAAAATACATAATTTACTAAGAAAACTAATTCATTCTGTTATATATGTCGGTTTTGATGGAAGGCATCATGCAAAAAGAATGCCTGTAGCAAAAAAAATATGGCAAAAAAGAAACTCCCGATGTAAAAAGACACCGGGAGTTTAGTTATGAAAAAAATCTACGGAAAAACGTTTAATCAATCTTCATGATTTTCCCTTCAAGGATTCTATTGCCGGCTTTTATCCTATAGAAAAACATGCGATCAGCGGATTTGTTGAGTGAGCTTGAAATTTTGTAGTCTATATTCTTTTCTGCTGCCTGGTTGAAGACCTGGTCGACTTTATTTCCTGCTGAATCATATAATTCAATGGTCACACTCATGCTTTTGCTTACTGCAAAATCAAAGGTGACAAATGAAGTAGCAGGGTTGGGGTAAACCATCAGGTCAATGTTGCCTGTTTCAGTTGCCGTTTTGAGATCCGAAACTTTGGGTGTTTCAATTTTAATGATATCGAGACACCGGCCTGCCTTAAAGCCAAAGCGGAAGTCTGTGACTGCTGATTCAGTTCCACAAAGGTCAAAGGTAACGACAAGAGAATCCCTTGACTCTTCTAAACCTGAAATTTCGTCGATCTTAATTCCGAACATCTCTGATTGCGGATCTGTGAAATTAATCTCCATAGGATAGCCCAACGAGTTTTCAACATTTGCAGCTACGCCTTCTTCTAATTCTATTACCAAGTGCGAAAGGTCGTAGAAGCAGGTCCCGTCAGACTTGATCGTGAATTCATAATGATAGCAATCGGCTCCGGTGGAAGTAATCGTTTCAGATGTAATTTCGTAACAGCCTGCGCTGCAGTCTTTGTATGTTGGATCGTCATTACTTCCTCCTCCATTATTGCCACCATTGCTATCTCCATCGTCAATGGAATCAGTTGGCGTTGAATTGTCAATACAATTAAGGTCAATGGTGTCTGAAGCGAAACATCCATCAGTGCTTTCAGCTGACAGAATGGCCGTGGCTGAGCCGGTCCCGGCATTGTAGGTAGCTGTTTGACTACCGTTGGAAGTTAACACCCAATTGCTGTCGGAGCTTATCAATTCCCATCCAATGGTTGTGGCATTGGTCGTGATGCCTTCCAGAATATTGTCAGAGCTGGAACAATCAGGCATCATGTCAGGACTAATGATTTCAGCAGTTGGTTTCTCAATGTTGCTTACCGTGAAGCTTTTTGATGTTTCACATCCATCGGCATCAGTTACCTGCACTGTATAAGTTCCTGCAGTCAGTGAATCGGTTGATAGTTCTCCTGATTCACCATTCCAATGTACAGAGAAAGGACTTTCACCATTAATGGAAAGTGATGCTGATCCTAATGGATTATTACAACTGGCATCAGTCAGGTTGATTTGCACTTCGGGACCTCCTGTTTTAGGGGTAATTTCAGTATTTTGAGTAGAAGTACAGCCGGTTGCATCAATTACGGTGACCTCCAGATTAGCCGCGTCATCCAGGTAGAACGTAGAGGAGGAATTTTCCCCGTTTACAATCCATTCATGAGGGGCAGCGCCTCCATTGGCTGATAAGTCTACCCTTATAGAATCGTCAGGTGAACAACCGGTCCAAGAGGACGATACTGAGATCTTGGGTGCTTCGCTTTGATTGATGTTAACTGCCTGGTATATCTCACAGCCGTTGACATCGATAATTCTTACTGTATAATATCCGGCTTCAAGGTCTTCAACTGTTAGGGTGCTGTCGCCTGTGCTCCACTCTATGGAATAAGGTTCCGTTCCGTTTCGTAATGTAATGGAAGCACTGCCGCCTTTACCGGAACAACCGGCATCAGTAGTTGCAATGGAGGCATAGAACAACTCTTTGGAGAGATTGATGTTTTTGGTTTTGGTGCATCCCAGAGAATCGGTCACAATGACGGTGTAGAGACCGGCATTAAGGCCGCTGAGGTTTTGGGTGGTATCTCCGGAAGACCATTTAAAGCTGTAAGGTTCAGTTCCTCCTGTTGCCTCAATTTCGATGGTTCCGGTGCTGTCCTCATAACATTTAAGCTTGTTATGTGTCTCAGAGATAGAAATGGGGCTCTCTTCGGAAACATAAAAGGTGGCTTCTCTGGTACATCCTGCTGAATCAGAAATGACCACTGTGTACATTCCTGTTCCCAGGTTTTCCAGGTCCTCTTCGGTAGAACCATTATCCCATTGAAAGTTGTACTCTCCTGAACCGCCTGAAACGGTTAGGTCGATAGCTCCAGTGTTTTGGCCACAAGCAGCGGGAGTGATGGCAGCCCTTGGCGTGATGGACGCAGGTGCTGTGATTTCAGTAGATAGTACAATGGAGCTGTCTGCCGCATCGGTAACAGTAAGTGAGTATAGGCCTGCTTCAAGATTAGAAAGGTTTTGGGTGTTTGCTCCGTTTGACCATTCAAAAGAATAAGGGGACACGCCTCCTGAAACAGTGGTTTGAATAGCTCCGCTTTGAGAATTAGTGCATGTGATATGCGTTGGTTCAAGTGATGCCTCAAGGGGAACATAGCGCACCGGAGGTTCAATTTCTTCAAAAAATACGCAGGTGGCAGCTTTGTATGCTACTTCAAATGACTGAGAGGTGAGTTCATTCAGGCATTCTTCGTTATCAGCACAAACTGTATAGGTGAGCGTGAATGATTCCTGTCCGTTTTCGCCAAACTCCTGAATGTCGTCCACTTTAAGGCCGGTAAGTCCGGTGGTGGGGTCGGTTACGGGGTACTCCATTTTCCAGTTTCGGGAATTGGAGGCATCGCTGATGTTTCCGCAGAGAACTGTTACTGTGAAATGCGACAAAGCATGCTTGCATGAATCACCAGCCTCAACCAGAATTTCATAAGTTATACATTCCCCTTCTGTTTCAACCGTCTCAACCGATGTGGAGAAACAATTGACACAATCTTTGTCTTTGGCTGCATCTGCCTGGATGTTGCCTGAAAAGATGAAGATCCAGAAGAATAATAGTGCCGGTGTAAAAATGCGATGCCCGGCCTTGTGTCTCAAGTGCTTGTAAAGTGGCCCCATGTCTTTTTACGTTTATGTGTTCTGATTTGTACTAAAAATCAAGAAAAAGGTTTCGTTAGTCAGGAAAAATCCTTTGTTCGTGGAAGAATTTGCAACTTTTACCTGCATTTTGTTGTAATGTTAATGGATTCTTAAAATACCATTTCCGGCAGAGACGATTTAAATCAGTTTGTAGTAAACTGATTTTTTTTATTTTCGGGGCTTTGATTTTATTGCGTTTATAAATGGTGTAAGCGTCAGGGTTGAATGATGTGAAGAGTCTTTTTATTTAAGACAACCGAAATTCTGTGTGTGATAAAAACAATGTTTTTAGGAGAGTTCATAATCCTGATATTTATGATTTGTCTTAAAATTTATCAATCTATCTTTTGAAAATCTAATGATCTAATAATATGAGTGAAAAAGTAAAGAAGAAGAGTTTCTTCGACAGATTCTTAAATATTCTGGAGAAGGGGGGGAATGCATTACCGCATCCGGCAACATTATTTGGAATTTTTGCGTTGGCAGCTCTGCTGCTTTCGGCTTTAGGGGCTTGGTTGGGATGGACCGTTGAACATCCCGGAACCGGAGAAATGATATCGGTAGTCAACCTTTTTAGCAAAGAAGGAATAGCCATGATTCTGGATCGTATGGTAGAGAACTATACCGGATTTGCACCTCTGGGCATTGTAATGGTAGCTATGTTGGGAATTGGGATTGCCGAATCGAGCGGATTGATTGCTGCTGTTATTCGCTTGTTGGTATTATCTTCGCCCAAAAGGCTTTTGACCTTTGTACTCGTTTTCTCCGGAATTCTTTCCAATTTTGCCAGCGACATTGGTTATGTGCTTTTGATTCCGTTGGGCGGAATCATTTTTCAATCCGTGGGGCGACATCCCATTGTGGGAATGGCGGCTGCATTTGCCGGCGTTTCGGGAGGGTTTAGTGCCAACCTGATTTTGGGAACTGTAGATCCGTTATTGGCCGGACTATCCCAGGAGGCTGCACGCATCATAGATCCTTCTTATGAAGTGAACCCGACAGCCAATTATTATTTCATGATTGTATCCACATTTTTGATTGCTGCCATAGGTACATGGGTGACCGAAAAGATTGTTTCTCCCCGTTTCGGTACCTATGAAGGGGAGGTCCATCATGATAAAATTGAGCGATTATCTTCTAAAGAAAAGAAGGGGCTGAAGTGGAGTCTGGTAGTGCTTGTTTTTTGGTTGGCTGTGATATTGGTCGGACTTATCCCCGAAGACGGCATTCTCAGAGGTGAAGATGGGAATATTTTGTCTTCTCCTGTGATTAGGGGAGTGATTGCCTTTTTGTTTCTTATTGCCGGAACCATGGGTGTTGTTTACGGTGCCATAATGGGTAAATATAAGAACGATTCGGATGTGGCCAAGAGCATGGCTCAGAGTATGCAGACGCTCACGACCTATTTTGTGTTGGTATTCTTTGCTGCTCAGTTTGTGGCCTATTTTAAATGGAGTAATCTGGGAGTAATTCTGGCTGTAAATGGAGCCGAGGCTTTAATGGCCGCCGATCTGGGCGTTATTCCATTGATGCTGCTGTTTGTAATACTTTCTGCATCGATAAATATGTTGATGGGAAGTGCTTCCGCCAAGTGGGCCATTATGGCGCCCATCTTTGTGCCTATGTTTATGATTCTGGGGTATTCCCCCGAGTTGTCCCAAGCTGTTTACCGCATCGGAGACTCAGTAACCAACCTGATTTCGCCCATGATGAGTTTCTTTGCACTGATCATCGCTTATTTTAATAAATACGATAATAAAGCAGGATTGGGTACCGTAATGGCAACAATGATTCCCTACTCCATTGCCTTCCTGATAGGGTGGAGCATCCTTTTAATCATATGGCTTGTGTTTGGCTTACCTTTAGGTCCGGGAGCTGGAATTCATCTTTAGCCTGCTTTATTCATGAATTATCGTTATGAGATGTTCAAATATCAAGAAATACAATCAACCGCAGATAAAGTGGATGTAGGAAATAATGAAACGAGCAAGTTTGCGAGTTCAATACGACCATAAAAATAATAATAACCGTATTAATTATTTTCAAATCCATTTTATTGAGGACGGTTGTATTTTGCCGATAGTTGGACATCGGAATAGATTATTTGTGAATAATGTAGGTTAGTATTATATTTCAATAGATCGTTAGATTTTTAGACATAAGATATAAGATGAATCGTATAATATTGAAAATCTGCACCTTAGTACAAACAATTGTTTAAATATAAATAACTGACTACAAGTGCCTTATAAAAGTTTAACGGAGTATTGATATTTCATCGAAAGGAAAATTATTATGAATGGTTGCGCCCTGCAGCCATTCATTTTTTTTGTCGGGCGATTCCAGAAGATTCAGAAGTATATGTTCGATGCGATGTTCTTTGATATCCAGACCTTCCTCTCTAAGTGATGCGGCAAAACCTTCATTGAGTTGCCTTCCGGCTTTCAGCGTGAAGTCGAAAAGTTGCGGAATGGCTTGGGGATCACCAGGACTATGGTATTTGGCCTGACAACTTTTTTCGCTTGACGAAAGATAAATCCGACATCCCATGGGACGAACCGGATAAATCATGCAGCTTCCTTTTCTTAGAAGAGGGCAGGGGAGATTGGTATTCAATACTTCTTTGGGAGTTAACCCTGAGAGTTTTTCCTCTTTTTCACGGGCTTTTTCTTTTATTTCAGCAACCGTATCCGGAGAAAATCTTCTTTCCAGATAATCTGCCAAAACCACCATCTCATGCGTGGAGGCAAAAACCGCCTGGTTGCAGCACCACTGACACCCCATGTGACAATCGACCGGCACCTTCTCGCTTTCACATCGTTGAATAAAAGCATCAATCAGCAGGTCAGAATTATGATGAAGCTGGCGCAGGGCAATTTTCAGCTTTGAAATATCCTGCTTTACCGGATGGGCCTTGGCGAGATTATTACCATCGGCAAAGAAGATCTGTTCGAAGCCCTCGGGGCGTGTGTTATTTTCCATTTTTTTTGTTTTGAAACACATAAGGCACATAAGAAGCCAAAGGAGTTTTAGTTTAGGTCTCTGAACAAATCATTGACAAAGGTTTTCTGTCCGTACTTGAAAATATTGGTTGAATTGAAATAATTCAATAAACCTTCCGGAGCATTTAAAAGCTTCATGTAAGTCAAAATTTGTGCTTCATGCATCGGTAATACAGCTTCAACAGCTTTGAGTTCCTCAGGTAAGATGTTTTCAATAATTAGGTCACATCTTAACGGTGTCTCAATAAGTTTCCCTTTGAATTTTACCGGAACCTGTAGCTCAGATTGAAAATTGATTCTTCGCTGAGTTCATTCTTCTATCATGCACTTATGGTAAACACTTTTAAGTAATCCGAGCCTAATTGCTTTAAGCTTCTAGATTACAGATTCGTTAAATTGATAAACTAAATCGGAAAGGAAAGCTTTTGAGTTTTTCATAAACTGGCAAAGGTTTTTGATTAACTCTGTAAAGATATATAATTGATTCTTAATTTTTTCTATTTTGTGGCCAAAGAGGCTTTTTAATAAGCCGTAGAAAAGTGGTTCTGGAATATCTTCAAGAGTTAACCTATTCTTAAAGCAGAGGTAGCATTTAGTACAATTCTGAACATTTATTTTAAATGTTGTTGAATATTATATTGAAAGAAGATGGACGCCAAACCAACCGAAAAGTTGTTCCTTTTCCTGCTTGTATTAGCAGGTGTTACCGCTTATATTGCCGGGCTGTTTCCGGAGGTTAGTATTGATGCCGGCAAATACGCCGCTGTTAGCCGGCATATTTATGAAAGTGGTGATTGGCTGCATTTAAAAATCCATGGAGATCCTTACATGCAGAAACCGCATTTGCTGTTTTGGTTGTCTGCAGCGTCATTTCATCTTTTTGGCATGTCTATGTTTGCCTTTAAGTTTCCAACCCTCCTTTTTTCGGTATTGGGTGTCTATAGTACTTACCGGTTGGCAAAAAACTATTACTCTCCCAAAGTGGCATTTCTGGCAATGATTATTTACGCCACTTCCCAAATGCTGTTTTTGTACTCCAATGACTTGCATACAGATGCGTTACTGACTGCCAATGTCATGTTCAGCATCTGGCAGTTTAGTGCTTTTCTTAAATCCGGAAAGTTGCTGAGTTTTATCCTGGCATTTACCGGTGCAGGATTGGCCATGATTACCAAAGGCCCAATTGGCCTGGCTATCCCGGTATTTGCTGTGGGCAGTCATTTGGTGGCCACCCGTAACTGGCGTCAGTTATTCTCCCCCGTTTGGCTGGCAGGCCTTCCCATTCTTGGGGTGATTCTGTTTCCCGTGCTGAAAGGTAATATTGATGTTTTTGGCCGGGAGGGCATAGAATTCTTTTTCTGGACCAATAATGCTGGTCGTATCACTGGAGATTATGTCGGAAGTAATTCCGATTATTTTTTTTATCTGCATACCATGTTGTACATTTTTTTGCCTTGGTCGTTGTTCGCACTGGGGGCAATTTGGTGGCAAACGCGTTACTTAAAATTCAGAAAGTATCCTTTTAAGGAGCGGCCCGAATATTTTACTTATGGCGCATTACTCATTTATTCGCTCATATTATCGTTTGCCAGACAAAAGGCGCCTCATTATTTTTTCCCGATGATTCCTTTGCTGTCGATCATTGTAGCTGATTTCGTGATTACAGTATCCACTGATCCTGCATTGGATAAATGGAAAAGAAGCTTTCTGTCCATGCGCACTTTAACAGTAGCACTCATGTGGATGTTTTTATTTTTGATTGTTGTCTTTATTTTTCCGTCTAATAACCTGCTTTTATGGGGGATAATTGCCCTTTGTTTTGGTCTTTTCATTTTTTCCTTTAGAATGTTTCGTGGATTACCTGTAATGAATTTAGTGATTCCAATGGTGGTTGCTGCCATTTCATTGAATATGATCATTAACCTTCATTTCTTTCCTGAAATCTATAAATATCAAGGAGTTATTCAGGCCAGTTACCGGTACAATGAAATGGCGAAGGACAATGACAGGGTTTATAGTTTTCTCACCACTCAGTTTGAGAATTATTACTATCCCAAAACGGTAGCAAAGAAATTACGTAATCAGGTAGAAGCTGATAGCGTTTTCAATCAACTGGGTGGATGGTTGATTACCACACGTGAAGGTCGGGATTTTGTAAAGGAGCGCTACCGTAAAAATCTGGTATATGAGGAATTGTTTTCGCATAAAAAAATTTCAAAAATGAACTGGAAATTCCTTAATCCCAATACGCGCCATATGGCTTTAAAAGAGATTTATCTGATGAAGATAAATTCCAATTCTGAAATCAGTCAAAGAGTTGCAGATTAGTAGTGGGATCACAAAATATTATTTAGCGAACGTACTAACAGTTGTTCAGCTTTAGAGGGCTTTCCGGTTATTATACTGCAAAGCAATACTCCGTTAAACTTTTATAAGGCACTTGTAGTCAGTTATTTATATTTAAACGATTATTTATGCTAAGATGCAGATTTTCAATATCATACGATTCATCTTATATCTTATTTCTAAAAATCTAACGATCTATTGTGCAAAGGTGAATTGAGATTATTGCATAAATCAAAATGGTTGCATATATTTGCTTATAAAGTAATCTAACTAAAGATTAAAATATAAACATGTATTTTGCATCTAATCTCCGGCTGTTGCGCAAACGCAAGGGGCTTACTCAGGGAGACCTGGCTGCCGCTCTGAATATTAAGCGTCCAACACTCAATAACTATGAGAATAAAGTTTCAGGACCACCATTGGATTTGCTTACCGCACTTTCTGATTATTTTGGGCTCTCGATGGACACATTGGTTCGGGTGGATTTAGGCAAGCTGACCAACTTTCAACTGAAAGATCTGGAAGGGGGGAATGACGTTTACGTTCGTGGCTCCCGTCTGCGGATTCTCACTTCAACCGTGGGGCCTGACAATGAGGAAAATATTGAGTTGGTTCCCGAGAAAGCAAAGGCAGGCTACCTTACCGGATTTTCCGATCCTGAATATATTAGTTCGTTGCCGGTTTTCCGGCTGCCGTTTCTGGACAAAGAAAAGAAGTACCGGACATTTCAAATTAGTGGAGATTCCATGTTGCCTGTACCCAGCGGTGCATGGATTACAGGGGAGTTTATTCTCGACTGGAACACCATAAAAGACGGCGATGCCTGCGTAATACTAACCCGTGATGATGGTATCTCCTTTAAGATTATTCAAAATGAAATAAAAGAGAAGAGCAGCCTGAAGTGCATTAGTCTGAATCCCGTTTATGATCCTTACGATTTGCCTGTGGAAGAAATCCGGGAAATCTGGAGGTTTGTGCATTTTATCAGTCCCGAGTTGCCCCAGGGCAAGATAGAGGTGGAGCACCTGATGAGGTCGATCAATACCATTCAGAGTGATGTGGGGGAGCTGAAGGAGCATTTGCTGAAGGGCGGAGCGCATGGGGCATAGGGCAGGGAGCATGGAGTGACGGAGCACTGGGCATGGAGCAAAGCGTATCATATAGGATGTTGAGAATGTAGAGACGCACTGGGCATGGGGCAAAGTGTATCATATTGGGTGTTGAGAATTTAGAGACGCACGGCCGTGCGTCTTTACCCACGGAAGCAGGTTCACTGCCTGCATCTCTATATACTCCACCCCCTCTGTCTTGTGCCCTTCGCTCCACGTACCAGGCACTGTGCCCCATGCTCTCTGCGCCTTGCCCTCTGCCCATTCAACCCTTCCACCATATCACCCTTTAATCATGGATAAATTCGAAAAACTCAAAATACTTGCTTCTGCCGCCAAATACGATGTGTCGTGTGCCACCAGCGGAAGTACCCGAACGGGCAACTCCAGTGGATTGGGATCGTCCTTGGCTGCCGGCATTTGCCACAGCTTTGCCGACGATGGCCGCTGCATTTCGCTGCTCAAAGTATTGATGACAAATCACTGCATCTACGACTGTGCCTATTGCGCCAATCGGCGAAACAACGATATCCCCAGGGCCGCATTTACGACTGAGGAGTTGGTGGACATTACCATCAACTTTTACCGGCGTAACTACATCGAAGGACTGTTTCTGAGCAGTGGCGTGATGAAGAATCCTGATTATACCATGGGGCGGCTTACCAAAGTAGTGCGCGACTTGAGGGAGGTGCACCGCTTCAACGGTTATATTCACCTCAAAGCCATTCCGGGAGCCGACAATGCCTTGATTCGTGAGGCAGGAATGTATGCCGATCGTATGAGTGTCAATATTGAGATTCCCTCAGAAAAAAGTCTTCAGTACCTGGCACCGGAAAAGGATTTTGGCAGTGTGCTGAAACCCATGAATTTCATTAAAGAGACCAAGGCTGAGTATCTGCCTGCTAAAAGACAAACACGTAAAGCCCCTGAGTTTGTGCCGGCCGGACAAAGTACGCAGCTCATCATAGGCGCAACGCCAGATACGGACAACCAGGTGCTGCGACTGGCAAACTCTCTTTACAACGAAAATCAGTTGAAGCGGGTGTACTACTCAGGTTATATTCATACTAATACTTCTGATAGCCGGTTACCGGCGATTGCTACACCTCCCTTGAAGCGCGAAAACAGGCTCTATCAGGCCGACTGGCTCATGCGTTTTTATGAGTTTAATGTGGAGGAAATTGTTGACAATGCCCATCCCGATCTTGATTTGGAACTGGATCCCAAGCTGGCTTATGCCTTGCGTCATCCTGAGATCTTTCCCGTTGATATTCAAAAGGCCGATTTGCATATGCTGCTGAGGGTGCCGGGTATTGGCCCCAAAAGTGCCCGGCTGATTCTTTCGGCCCGGCGATACGGGCATGTATCTTCCTATCTGCTCAAGAAAATGGGGGTTGTTATGAAACGGGCTCAGTTTTTTATTACCTGTCGCGAGCTCCAGGGGAAAAAGGTTTCTGATATGAACCCCGAACATATGCGGATGATGTTTCTGGATAAATCGGCCCGGAAAATTACGCCCGATGCCGTTCAATTGAAGCTGTTTCAGAGATAAATGATTGGTCTTTTATTTGAATGGCATTGGGTTTCACCACAAAATAAAGACCCGGTAAGCTACTGATTAATGTTGTGAGGTAAAATAATATACTCAGCGCCAGGGCCTGCCCCGGATCTGTGCCCATGTAAAGGGAGCCGCTGAAAAAAACCATCTCGCGGGCACCTATTCCGCCAAGCGTTATTGGAACTGCTGATGCAATGGTTGACAGGAAAAACAGAAGAAGGTATTCCGTTCCATATTGTGCAATATCAACATCGATGGCAAACAGAAGGCAAATTACAGCCACGACTTGAATGCCCTGGATCAAAAGCGAGAGACCGGAAACCTGCCAAAATGCCTGGTTAAGTTGATGATTTATAATTTTCAGAAAAAAATAAAAACCCAACAAACTAAGTGGAATAAGAAGAAAAAACCACTCCTGTAAGGGGAGATGCTGAGGAACGAAATAGGACAATCCGAGAACAAAACACCCTATAATCATCAGACCACTCACCCGGTCAGAGATGATGGCACTTAGTATGTTTTTTACAGGATTGCTAAAATGTCTTCTGAGAAAAACAACTTTGTACCCATCTCCACCAACACCCCCTGGCAAAAAGAAATTATAGAACATGCCAACCCAATATAGTTTGACATTACTCAAAAATGGTATTTGCAATGGCAATGCTTTAAACAGGGTGTTCAGCCTGTGCGAACTGATTATCTGCGAAAGCATATACAGCGTAACCGCTGTGATGAGAAAGAAGGGGTGAATGGCAGTCAGCTCCTTCAGCACTATGGAAAGGTCCATCTTTGAGGCAATGAAGTAAATGGCTACTCCCGAAACCAATATTTTAGTGATCAGTTTAAGATGCCGTCCGTAGTTTTTTATTGCCAACATTCTGTGTATTTCTGATTTTGTAAGGTTTTTTATTCTGAGACTCGTAATAGGTTCTGATGTTTACTTCGGAAAGTAAACCGAAAGTAACCAATTGGATGCCTGCCAGGATTAATAAAATTCCCAGTATCATGATGGGCTTTCCCCAAATGTCGTGCCCCATTATTTTCAGTATCAAAAGGTATACATTGATCAATCCCCCAATCATGAAAAGGAAAATACCTGAGGTTCCAAACAGATGAATGGGCTTCTGCATGTATTTTTTTAAAAAGAGCATCAGTATAAGGTCACTGACTACCTTAAGTGTGCGGCCAATGCCGTATTTCGACTTTCCATGCTCACGGGCCCGGTGGTTGACATTCATCTGGGTGATGGCCGCCCCTTCGTTGCTTGCCAAAACTGGAATGAAACGATGCAATTCACCATAAAGACCGAGACTTTTGGCCAGATCTGCTTTAAATACCTTAAGGGTACACCCGTAATCCTTCATCTTTACCTGAGTGGTGTAGCGAATGAACATATTAGCCAGCTTACTTGGCAGCTTTCGCCAGATGAATCCGTCTTTGCGATTGGCCCTGATACCGGCAACCAGGTCCCAGTCCTCGCGAATGGCTTTATTTAGCATAGCAGGAATATCCGCCGGATCATTTTGAAGGTCACCGTCAATGGTGGCTATATAATGCCCGTTGGCTTTTTCAATGCCTGCCGCCAGGGCCGAACTTTGTCCATAGTTTCGTTTGAGTCTCACCAGCACAATGCCATCCCCTTTGAGCTTTAATACCTCTGATACAGTTTGATCGGTAGACCCGTCGTCTACAAAAATTATTTCGCTTTCGATGCCTGTCATGGCCATCTGAATTTGCTCATAAAGGGGCGCTATATTGGCTTCCTCGTTATAGACGCATATGACGACTGATAGTTTGGGCTTAATATCCATGAGTGTAATTTCTGGTTTGTCATTAAGTTCTTTTCATTCCTTTGTGTTATCATGTAAATTAAGGTAATGCGTGTTAGGAGAATGTTTTCCGGATTTTATGGCTTCTTTATGATAATGTATAAGAAAGGTTAAGAGAATGAACGGGTTAATTTTTGATTAAGTCTGTGGATGCTGTTTGCAGGATTGGAAGCGATGAAGAACATTTGTAAAAAAAAATGAAGTCACTTTCAATAGTACCGTCGGGGTTAATCGTCCTTTCTATTTCTCTGTTTTTATTTCTTTTTGGTTCCGGTAGTTCAAGTATCTACATCCTTGACGAAAGTAAAAATGCGCAATGTGCTTATGAGATGATGTCAACGGGAGACGGCATTACTCCCTTGTTTAATGGCGAGCTGAGGACTGATAAACCACCTCTGCATTATTACTTTATGATGGGGGCCTATTCCATTTTCGGAAAAACACCCTTTGCTGCCCGCTTCTTTTCCGGTTTAACCGGAAGTATCCTGATGCTTGTGTTCTTCTTGTTTTTGACACGGCACAGTACCAGATCACATGCCTGGTGGAGCGTTTTCGTTTTATGGGCCAGCATTCATTTCGTCCTTGAATTTCATTTGGCGGTTCCCGATCCTTATTTGATAACCTTTATCGGGATAAGCCTGATGGCCTTTTACCATTGGATGCAGACCCAGCAAAAATGGGCTCTTTATGGCCTCTATGCTTCCCTCGGTTTGGGTGTACTGGCCAAAGGGCCGGTGGCATTGGCATTGCCCGGGTTGTCGATGCTGACATTTCTCCTCATTACCCGTCAGTTTACGATGGTGGTGTTACGGAAGCTGATTTCTGTTTCGGGCATTCTTTGTTTTTTGATTATTGTGGTGCCCTGGTATTATTTGGTGTGGCAAGCCACTGATGGAGCATGGGTTGAGGGTTTTTTGTTCGATCATAATATCAACCGGTTCTCGGATACCAAGGAAGGGCATGGGGGATTATTTCTTATTACATCAGGGTATTACCTGATGGGGTTTCTGCCTTTTGTGTTTTTTATTTGGCCTGTCATTAAATCTGCCTGGCAAAACAGACAAGATCAAATCATTGCTCTCGGCAGTATTGTAACGCTGGTGTTCGTGGTCTTCTTCTCCATCAGCAGCACCCAGTTGCCGAATTATGCCATGCCTGCCTATCCTTTTACAGCTATTTTGGTTGGTTTTTTTCTGAGCCGGGAAGGTGCGCGAGAATATTCCCGAAGATTCCGCTGGAATTTTCTGGCAACTTTAATCTTTTCATTGTTGTTGCCGGCAGGTGTATGGATTGCTGTCGAAACAGCCCCCAACCTGGAAGGTATGCATCAATTATTGTTTTACCTGTTACCACTTGTTTTAGGTTCTTTGGTGGCCACTTTGTTGGCATTCAGGTACAGAAACCGGGCGGCTTTTCTGACTTTGGGCATTTCGTTTTGTGTGGGAGCACTGACCTTAATGGGTGGTCTTATGCCACAATTGGATAAACGGAATCCTGTTTTTCTGACGAAGGAAATCGTAACGAACGCCGATTCCGTAGCCTGGCATCAAAGTTTGAATCCTGCGTTTGTCTTTAAGCACGGATTGATCCCTGAATTGGAAACTACGGAGGAGGTGGCTGCCTTTATGGCTGAGCCCGGCAACCTGTTGCTGACCACAAAAAAAGGACTCCGGGGAATTGGAGACCAAGTCGATTATGAAATCCTGTTCGAAACCACCGATCTCTTTGATAACCGGAAAACCCGTGTCATAAAGGGAATATCTGATAATTAATTGGCTGAAAGCTGGGCTTTGGCTCTGATGCGCCTTCTGCGAAATATGAGGTAATCTTTAGCCAGATTGCTCTTCAGACGGGGATAGTAGCGGTTGAGCCAGAAATGAAGTCCCAGGGTTACAGCTACACCAATTAATCCACCTGCATAAACGTCCATGAAATAATGCTGTAGCAGGTAAACTCTCGAAATGGCGACCCCAACAGCCATTGCAATTAGCAGGTAGCCCAGCCCTTTTTGGCGGGCGGCAAGGGCCAGAATTGTTGCTCCGGCGAATGCCGTAAGGGTATGGCCTGAAGGGAAGGAACCGTAATGGTGATAGTTCATTCCTTCAATAACGTTAGGCAGGCTTGCTAAATCGATGTTTTTGGCTGGTCGGTAAAGATGAGTGAATAGTAACTTCTTGCTGATAAAAACAATGACACCTGCACTGATAAGTGAGGCAGCGAACATAATGGAATAATAATAACGGATAAAAAGAAATACCAATGCAAAGAGGGCCAGAAGTGATCCCAACCCAAGGTGCGTATAAGTCTTGAAAAAATTATCTGCAAAAGGAGCGAGATGAGTGTTTATATACAATAGAATGTCTCCCTTGTTTATTATAAAGAGGATAACGGCTCCTAAAACAGCAAAGATGCCGGTGCCCAAAATGAATTCATTGATGGAAGATATCCTTTTGGCCTTAAGTTTTAATAGAGTCTGCATAGCTGAAAGTTTTGTTTCAGTTGCAATGTAGAATGTCAGTGTTTCGGGGGAATTAGGTCAACTTCAACCTTGGTTTACACAATGGTTAACTGTTTGTAAAGATCATATTGAGTTAATATGCCCTCCTGCTCTGAGATTAAGGATTTGAGGTTTTTAATGCGAAATGATCCCATAATAATGGAATACGTTATTTTTGCAGGAGCAACAATAGACATTTAGAGAATCCCAATTTACTTGCCAGGAATACCATGAACACGCCTGATTTTCAAAATATCGTTAATTACCAATACGACGGAACCTTTCCCGGTTTTCTCTCCGCCGTTTTTGGGGTGTGGGACAGGGGACGGTTTCCTGCCAGAATTATTCCTCCCGAAGCATCGCCAGGATTGTTTGAAGAAACCATTGAGGTGGAGACTGTCGACGACCGGGCCGACCGTGTCTGGAAAGGTATTCAGAAAGCAGGAGGGAAACGTTTGGGGCAGCGGTTTATGCATGTGTTCTTGTCGAGAGAACCGGGGGTTGAAGATCTCATGCTGTTTATTTTGAAACAATTGTTTGACGCCAATAAGAACGTAGCCAACGACCTCTCTGTTGAAGAAGTGCTTCGGTTCACCCAGTTGGAGCGCAAGGTTTTAAAAGAAGTGCATCGGTTGTATATGTTTCTCCGGTTTGAGCAGACGGCGGACGGCACATGGTTTGCGCCCGTGTCGCCCAGGTATGATGTTCTGCCCATGACCCTGAATCATTTCAAGTCCCGTTTTGCCGATCAGCCCTGGCTTATTTATGATACAGAACGAAAATATGGCTACTATTACGATAAAGACAATATAGAGGAAGTCTCCATTGATAATCCATCTTTTGATAACGACACAGGAGAACTTTCCCCCGAGACCCAAAGCAATGACGAAAAGGAATGGCAGGAGATGTGGCGCAGCTACTTTAAACACATCGCTATAAAGGAACGCACCAATCCACGTCTTCAGCGGCAATTTATGCCCAAACGTTTCTGGAAGCATCTGACGGAGAAACGAAAAACCGGAGAGTAAATGGGGGATGAACCTATTCTCTGCGAAAGGGCCATGCCGCCTGCATAACCCAATAAAAATCGATCTTCGACTTTATGTTTCCTGCACGGGGGTATCATTTTTTTTGACGACTAAAAACAGGATGGCTTGTGATGTAATTTTGGTTTTACAGGTTTGTTTAAGGATGCGGGAGGGGGGGCAGGCTCTTTGTTTTACATTGTTATAGGTCTTAATTTCCAATTTTTAGTTGGATTGCTGTTTAGTGCGTGATGATTCTTGTTTCGAATATTCCAAATACTTAACCAAAAGATAATGAATCAGAGACAAGGACTTCAATAAATAGTCAGTAGCTATGCTTTAAATTGTTTGACCAATAAAATTGGGGCTATGAAAAGTTTAGGAAGTGTAATTTTGGGGCTCGTTTTTTCTTTGATAGTATTAAATGGCTGCGAAAAGGACGAAAATGAAAAACAGGATAATTTGCAACCAATCGGAATCTTTGGGCAATGGAAGCTTGATTCCCGATCCATAAATGGAATTTCAGGTTTGGCGGTGGAATGCTGCGATTACATTGAGTTTGAGGCGGATAATGAACCAGATGACTTTAAAGGGGAGTTCATAGTTTTTGGATCCGGATATGAAACTACGGGAGTATTTGAATTAAATACAATTGAGCATACCATCCATTTTGATTATAACGATACCCGTATGTCATATGAATATCAAATATTTAATGACCTTTTGAAATTCACCTATATAGAAGATGATCAGGAAATTATTGAGGATTGGAGAAAAGAAGAATAAAAAGTAGATTATCAAACTCTGCCCGGCTTAGATTACCTCCACGTCTTACCAATCCATAATTTGTATTTACTGTAAATCTCATTTGATAAAATGAACTTCCTCATGCCTCCACCTGTTCTAAAAACAAATATGTAAGCTATGAGCAAAACCGTCGGTCTGTTATTGATTTTGTTTTCTGTGATTCCATCCTTCGATGTTGCTGCCGAAGAAGATGATTGGCAGCTCAGGAAAAATGAGAACGGCATAAAAGTCTATACCCGCAAAAAAGCAGATGCAGGAATATACATGTACAAGGTTGTCACCCATATTTCTGTAAAACCGGAAACCGTTTACCGGCAGGTGGTGGATTTCAACGAGAATTTGAAACACATGGAACTGGTCGATTCTCTCAGGTTTCTGGATCATCAAAAGGATAAACGTTACACCAATTACATGCACTTTAACATGCCATGGCCGGTCAAAAACCGGGAGATGGTGATGGATATGCAGGTGACAAAAGATCAAAAAGGTATTTATCTGGAATCGAATGACCTGCCGGAATATCTTTCAAGGAACAGCGAAATAGTCCTCATAGAAGATTTTCAGGAAAAGTGGACCATAAAAGAGGGAGTCAGTCCGGATGAAAGCCGGATCATTGTCATCGGCTGGGTTGATCCCGGCGGGTCTATTCCTCTTTGGGTGGTGAACATGTTCAGTGCGCAAACTCCGTTTCGTTTCATTTCCGGGATAATTGAAGAAGTGAGGAAGGATCTATAAGAGGACCTTTTAAAGTGCTCATATCTTCCCGTGAATGATAAAAACGATTAATAGCCTGCCGGTATATCGCCTTTTCAGGCAGGTCGTTATGTCCCCCCTTCTCAATGATAAGAAGGTATTTCTTTTGACTTGCAGAAGTATGAAATAGTTTTTCTGCCATCCGGGGCGGCGTGATGTTATCATCCTTCCCGGTTATCAGAAACACGGGAATGTCCAGTTTTTTGATTTGTTGCAGATTACTGTTTTTCAGAAGCGCACTGTCCGCTTCAAATTTCAGAAAAGGTTTGAGAAACCATGGCAAAACGGTTTCAGACCAATCCTCCAGATCGGTAATCGGGCTTTCCAGAACAAGTGCATTACTTTTCCTTTTATTGGCCGTATAGGTGGCAAAAAAAGTCCCCATGGAATGTCCGTGCAACAGTATGTTTTCAGGATCGATGTTTTTCTCATCAACCAGGAAATCATAAGCGGCCAGGGCATCATTTTTAAAGCCTTCTATACTTGGGACGCCTTTATTTGTTCCATAACCTCTGTAGTTGAACACCAGCAAATTCACGTTCTGTTTTAGGATGGAGGTAATAATATGGTAACTGGTCTCTATCACAAAACCATTTCCTCCAAAGTACAAAACGGTTTTGTTGGTGTTTGGATTGTCAATAAACCAGGCTTCCAGGGCTATGCTGTCGGATGTGTTTAACCGTTTTTCTTCTACCTCGTATAGCATTTGTTTAAAATGTTCAACATCAATGGTACGTTTGACATCAAATACGTCACTTTCCTTAATTTTTATAGTGGTGCAGGAGGCTATAGAAAGAAGTAATGCCGCCAGGATGATAAGTGTTTTCATATTGTTGTTTTTTATTAAAACAACGTCGTTGGCAGTTTGTTATGTACTTGCCTTATCTATTTTAGAAGCAGGAACTTTACATTTGGTATTGTCTCTTAAAACAATACTCTGTTAAACTATTGTAATGAGCCGAAAATAAGCTGATTGCATAAAAAGATGTTTGTTGGAATTTAGAATATCAATAATGTACGAATTATCTTACATCTTTCCTGACTGCCGTCAGGCAGGTATCTAAAAATCTAAGGTCTATTGTTAAAAGTAGGGTGTGATTAATCGTGTATTTCAGGTTTGTTTTTATTGCAAAATTCTAATATGCCCCATCCCAAAAAGGACGGGACAAGATATGATTCAAAAAACTAAACTTTTCTTTTGTGCCTGCTGTGGTTCAAAAGCAACCTTAAAACCACCAAAACTCACCAATAAAAATCAACCTTTTTGGCTATCTTTGCGTTTCTTTCCAAAAAGCAAGCATTGAGAGAAACTGATAACATAAAAAGTGCAAAGAAGATGTTGGCTGATTTTCTGACCTCTAAGCAATCCTTTGTGGCTTACAGGTTACCCGGAGAATCTACGGCATATAGTTTCCCGGTAGGAAAAACGGAGCCTTTCAATGTTTCAGAATTTACACCCTCCGGATTTGAAAAGGCTTTTATCATTGCTCCTTTCCGGATGTCAGAAAATGCTTTTGCGCTTTGGCCGGTATCAGGAAAATCATTGGTGGAAATTGATACCTCTGATGAAATAATCAGCGGGAATCAGTCTTTTCGTTTGCCTCAGGAGCGGGATGAGGTTCGTCAGTCTTACACAAAGTCATTTTCTGTCATTAAGGACGCTTTGGACCATCAGGTGGCTGATAAAGTAGTTCTGGCGCGTCGCCTGGAAGTCACAGATGTTCCCGACCATATATTACCCCGGGTATTCTGTCAACTGTGCCGCGCATATCCCAACGCTTTTGTGTACTTCTTCGATCATCCCAAAGTGGGGCGATGGATGGGCGCCAGTCCCGAGTCGTTTCTGGAGAAGGAGAACCATACTTTGAAAACGGTGGCATTGGCTGCCACCCGCAAAAGTGATCAACACAGTGAGGATTGGAATATGAAGGAGTTGGAAGAGCAGGGGCTCGTTTCGACTTTTGTGGATGAGGTGCTGAAAGAATATGGCATTTCCAAATACCAGAAAAACGGGCCCGAGCCGGTAAGGGCCGGTTCGATGATACACCTTAAGACATCCTATGAGTTCGGAGCAGTTAATTTTGCGAATTCTGTCGGCCGGTTTATGCAATCGTTGCATCCTACCCCGGCGGTTGGCGGATACCCCAAAGATATAGCCATTCAGCTGATTGAGGAGGCCGAAAAGTTTGATCGCGGCTTTTACAGTGGGTTTCTGGGCCCTGTTAATCAAGGAGAATTCAGGTTTTTTGTAAACATACGTTCCATGGAATTGGGCGATGACAAAGCTGTTTTGTATCTTGGAGGTGGAATTACAAGGGATTCGAAGGAATCCAATGAATGGGAAGAAACCAGATTAAAAGCCCGAACCCTTCTGTCGGTACTACATTCAGTCAAACAAAACTATTGTAATGAGTCAATCCATCTCCGATAAAACGGTGGTTCATCATATTATCGAGCATTGTTACAGTCATGGCGTCCGGCATGTCATAATTTCTCCGGGTTCGCGCAATGCTCCGCTTATTATTTCATTTCCTTCCAGTAAAAAATTTACCTGTCTTACCATTGTTGACGAGCGCTCGGCCGCTTATTTTGCACTGGGGCTGGCCCGTGAAACCAATCAGCCGGTTGCTTTGATTTGCACCAGTGGTACGGCAGCTCTCAATTATACCCCGGCCATTTCAGAAGCCTATTATCAACAAATTCCGCTCGTTGCTATTACAGCGGACAGGCCACCGGAGTATGTCGATCAGGCCGATGGTCAAACCATTCGTCAGCAGGGTATTTTTAGCAACTTTGTTCGTTATGAATGCCAAATGCCGGTGGGCGATTTGTCTGCGGATGATGTCTGGCTGGTGGATCGCCGACTTAATGAAGCTTTCAGGAATGCGCTTGGTAGCGTAAAAGGTCCTGTGCACATTAATGTACCTTTTCGTGAGCCACTTTATGAAACCATCGACGTTATAGAATTGCCTCAACCATCCATTGTTCCTGTTACTGAAGGCCTGGGGGTGAGTGAAGCACTGCTGGATGATCTGGAAAATGAGTTGGACCAATACCGGAAAATAATGTTATTGGTGGGAGCTACTGCTCCTGATTCTTATCTTCAGAAACTTGTTTCAGAAATGGTTGCTAAAGGCGTCGTGGTTATTACCGAAAGCCTTTCCAATGTGCCAGTTGAAGGGACGTTTGAAAACACCGATCGCCTTCTGGAAGGTTTTGATCCGGACAATCCGGCTTTTACGCCCGATTTATTGATTACACTGGATTTTCCGGTTCTTTCAAAAAAACTGAAGCAACGCCTGAGAAAGCATTCTCCCAGCGCACACTGGCACCTTTCCAACCAGGAAATTTTAATCGATACTTATCAATGCCTGACCCGGCAAATTACTGGTGATTCTGCTGAAATCCTTGGTCAGGTTGTCAGCAGAATGAAACCACTACCATCAGATTACATTCGCTTTTTCAAAGACGCGGAGCAAAATATGAGGGAAAAGCATTTTGAATATATAGAGAAATTGGCATGGTGCGACTTGAGGGTATTTGAACAGATTTCACAGAAGATGCCGGACAATCAACAGATACATTTGTCCAACAGTACCCCGGTGCGTTACGGACAGCTATTTGATTGGGAAAAGAGCTGCACCTTTTTTAGCAACCGGGGGACAAGTGGAATTGATGGTTGTGTTAGTACTGCTGCAGGTGCTGCCTATGGCGGCGAACAGGCTGTGACGCTTATTTCAGGCGATCTTGGCTTTATGTACGATTCCAATGGTTTATGGCATCAGTATTTACCTTCATCCTTCAGAGTAATTGTTATCAACAATGGTGGTGGGGGTATTTTTCGTTTTATTCCCGGTCCAACGAAAACAGTAGAACTGGAACCTTTTTTTGAATCACGGGGCAATCATCAGTGTCGAGGCATAGCAGAGACTTTCGGGTTACAGTATTATGCTGCCGGCAACAGTCGTGAACTGGATCAGATACTCGAACATTTCTGGAGCGAAAAGGGCGAGCCGGCTTTGCTGGAGGTTTTTACACCCGGGGAAGAAAACGGTGAAATATTGAGAGATTATTTCAGCTATTTGAGGGGGTAAGTGAGCTAGTTAGAAGGTACAAATAACAAAAAGGTGGCCACAGGGGATTTTTTTCTTTGGTATCGAACTTTTGTTTGATAAATATGAAAACTAAGGTTGGTGGATTCAGATGGTTATAGAGGTCTGGTGGATTCCGATCCGCCACCTGAATTGTCATTAGGGGTCAACCAAAACTTAAATCTAAATATCTAACATCTAAAAATCTAATAATACCATGAAGTATAACTGGACAACCATTAAAGAATACGAAGACATAAAGTTTGAGTTTTGCGATGGAGTGGGAAAGGTAACCATTAACCGTCCCCGTGTTTACAATGCTTTTCGCCCGCAGACGGTGAAGGAGATGATTGATGCTTTCGATATTTGCCGGGAGCGTCAGGATATCGGCGTGGTAGTGCTTACCGGAGAAGGCGACAAAGCCTTTTGTTCGGGTGGTGACCAAAACGTAAAAGGACATGGCGGCTATGTGGATGAGGAGGGGGTACCAAGATTGAATGTTCTGGATCTTCATAAGCGTATTCGTTCTTTACCCAAGCCGGTGGTGGCAATGGTCAATGGTTATGCCATTGGAGGCGGTCACGTGCTGCACGTGGTTTGTGATTTGACAGTGGCCAGTGAAAATGCCATCTTCGGACAAAGCGGACCAAAAGTGGGGAGTTTCGATGCCGGTTTTGGGTCGTCTTACCTGGCTCGTCACGTAGGACAAAAGAAAGCGCGGGAAATCTGGTTCCTTTGCAAGCAATACTCAGCTAAAGAAGCCGAAGATATGGGACTTGTCAATCGCATTGTGCCTTTCGATTCGCTGGAAGAAGAAACCATGGAGTGGTGCCAAATTATGCTGCAACGGAGTCCTATGGCATTGCGTATGATCAAGCGGGGCTTGAATGCCGAGCTGGACGGACAGTCAGGAATTATGGAAATGGCCGGCGATGCCACCCTGATGTTCTACCTCATGGAAGAAGCTCAGGAAGGCCGCAAGGCATTTTTGGAAAAGCGGGACCCGGACTTTAAACAGTTCCCTAAGTTCCCTTAAAATATTTATTTAATGATTGGAATCACTAAAAGCACATAAGCTCACCTCGGATTTCCAAAGTTCATGATTATGAGGTGTTTTGTAATGCGAATCATCTATAGTCTGTTGGGCAATAGAATTGGAAATACTCACGTTTTACTTTTTATGTTTGCCAATGTGCCTTGTGTGGTTCACAAATTTTTGTCAAATCATATAACCATCTAACGTCTATGTCAGAAAAGAAAAAAGAAGGTTTCTTCAAAAGGCTACTCGATAAAGTTGAAGTTGCCGGTAATAAATTGCCACAGCCAGTTACCCTTTTCGCCATGCTCATGGGGATTGTATTGTTATTATCCTGGATTTTTGGCTCATTAGGCGTGAGTGCCACCCATCCCGCCAGCGGGGAGGAAGTGAAAGCGGTAAACCTGCTGAGTGCCGATGGCGTCCGGCGCATCATGACTTCCATGGTGGATGTGTTTGCCGAATTTCCACCACTCGGATTGGTTTTGGTGGTAATGCTGGGTATTGGTGTTGCCGAGCGCAGCGGTTTGATTTCAGTTGGGCTTCGAATGTTTGTAAGTAAAGTACCACGGTCACTGATTACCTTCTCCATTGTGGTAGCGGGTATGATCAGTTCCATTGCTGCCGATGCAGGTTATGTGGTATTGATTCCTTTGGGAGCAGCCATTTTTCATAGCATGGGGCGCCACCCAATTGCCGGTCTGGCAGCTGCTTTTGCCGGAGTATCCGGAGGATTTGGGGCCAACTTTCTGCCTACTGGTCTTGATCCGTTGATTGCCTCCTTTACGCAGCCTGCCGCTCAGATTATTGAGTCGGGCTACACGGTGAACCCCCTTTCCAATTATTATCTCATGGCCGCTTCAGTGCCTTTTGTGGGGATAGTTGGAACCTGGGTGACAGAGAAAATTATCATTCCAAGATTAGGCCCCTATACGGAAGATACGGAAGAAGAAGTTTCCAACGAAATTCTGCCATTAGAGAAAAAAGGCCTGAAGTGGACATTGTTTACCATCGTTGTCTTTCTTGGTTTGCTGGCCTGGGGAATTATTCCAGAAAATGCCCTGTTTCGTGCCGATGATGGCGGACTGGAACCCTTCTATAATTCCATCGTTCCATTGATGTTTATTCTCTTCTTTGTTGCAGGCCTGGTGTACGGATTGATCACCAAAAGTATTAAAGGTGATAAAGATGTGGCCAACATGACAGGTGAATCAATGGCAACTATGGGGGGATACATTGTTTTGGCCTTTGTGGCGGCCCAGTTCGTGGCATTCTTTAACTGGTCAAATCTTGGTTTGATAGTGGCCATCACGGGTGCCGATGGACTTCAGAATATAGGCTTTACAGGAACGCCCCTGCTGGTGGCTTTTATTCTTGTATCATCCCTGGTAAACCTGATGATTGGAAGTGCTTCGGCTAAGTGGGCTATTCTGGCACCCATTTTTGTGCCTATGCTTATGTTGATGGGCTTTAGCCCTGAAACCACACAGGCAGCCTACCGTATTGGGGATTCCTATTCCAATATTCTAACACCTTTGTTACCTTATTTCCCATTGGTAATCACTTTTGCTCAGAAATATGTGAAGAACATTGGTTTGGGAACCATAATTTCGACCATGTTGCCTTTTGCAGTGGCATTTGCGGTAATCCGGATTGTCATGTTTGTTATCTGGATATGGCTGGGCATTCCGTTGGGGATTGAAGGACCTATTTATTATGGTGGATAAGCCCGGAATTCCAGAGAGCCAATCTACTAAAATGCGTTACAAAACAAAAAAGAAACCCCGGAGCATTGTTGCTCCGGGGCTTCTTTTTTATCTTGTTCTATTAGGATTTTCGGGAATCCTGGTTTTCTGATTTCCTTGCTGCCCGAATCGAATTAATAATAGAAATGAGGGTGCCGGCCATAGCTATAAAAATAAGATAATTGTGCCAGTTTTCGGACCAGCTAAGGTCTTTGAAATTGATTGAAGCTACATCGGCAATCAGAATAATTATCCCGAAAATTAGCAATGAATAACGGAGTTTTTGCATTTCAATATTTTTTCTGTTCTAAAAGAGATTGGTTCAGCAAAAAAACTATGCGCCACGGTGTCTAGTGTCAAGTCAAGCATAACCTGACGGCCCAAGCCTTGCTCTTTCCACCTTGGGCTTCTCAAAAAAAAGACTCACGTAGCTACGACTATGCTTATTTTTTTATTGATTTGCATAAGGTGAAAAATAGCAGCGGCTTAACCGACATTCTACACTTGACATGACACTAGGCGATTAATCTATTATATGATAGTTCGTTGAATTATTGCAACAGCCTCCAGATTAGGTTTTTAATTCAAATGGCCTATTGTTTTGAAATTCAGATCATCAATGAAATATTAATCATCTTGTATCTTACATCTTAAAATCTATCGATCTATTGATTACAAAAGTTTCTTAAATAACTCCGCAACTTCATCTACATTTTCAAGTGTGTAGGATGCCCTGGTCGGTTTTCCGTTGTGTTCAACCATAATGCCGATCCCTGTTCCACTTTCCTGAAAGGCTTCAAAAGCATCTTCATCGGTGTCGTCATCGCCAATGTATATGGGGAGTATGGATTCGTCATTGTTCAGCTCCAGTTTCTCAAGTATCCACATTACGGCTTTTCCTTTGTGCCAGTCAAGATCAGGTTTGATTTCAACGATTTTTTTACCTGTACCTTTCTTATAGCCGGGATTGCGGTCGAGTACTTCTTCAAAATCGGCCAGGATATCATTAATTTCCTCGTCTTTGGCATTGCGATAGTGAACACCGATGGCGTAACGTTTGCGATCGATCTGCACCCCCTTGTACTTTTTCTGCAAATCCATCAACTCTTTTTCAATAATGGCTAGTTCGGGCAGAAGGACAGCAGTTTTTTCATGCTCCTGATAAAGTCCGTTGGGACCGGAAATCCGGAAACCGTGACTGCCTGCATAAACCAGGTTGTCGAGACCTACGAGTTTTTTTACATCATCCATGTCACGACCAGTGACTACGGCTACTGTGTATTTTTCTGCAAGTTCAGCCAGTAAGTTTTTCATCTCCTGGCTGATGATGGCCTGCTCGGGGCGACTCACAATAGGAGTGAGTGTTCCGTCATAATCCAGAAAAAGAGCTGGTTTTTTATCTTCCAGTAAATCAAAAAAGTCTGAATTTTCGCCAAAAACAGGCTTTGGATTAGATTCTGTCATCATTTTTTAGTTATTGGGTTTTTGTGTTTATTCAAATTTGCAATGTTTTTTTGTCACATACTCAAATATAAAAAAATTATCCCAACATAAGCCAGGCGTTCCCTCCAATGTAAACAATGATAATAAGCAGACTTTCCCAGCCTATTTTACCAACTCCCCGCTTTTCGCGATGAAGAAGTCCAAGGATTAATATGCTGGTCATCAGCATGGTCAGAGTGATAAAAAAAACCTGGCTGTTGGTTATAGCATGCAATATACTGCCTTTGTTGTAAGCAAAATCGGCGAACGCCACAAAAAGGATGTCAAAGCTATTACCCCCAATGATATTGCTGACGGCAAGTGTTAGTGCTTTTTGCCGCACTGCAGCTATGGATACCACCAGTTCGGGTAATGAAGTAGCAACTGCAGTGAAGAGCATGCCTACAACGCCTTCCGATAATACGGTTTTGTCAGCAATGACCATGCCGCTGCGGGCCACTGTGTATCCTGCAACAGCCACAATGGCAGCCAAAAGAATAAACTTTATATATACTAGTCTGGGATAGCGGGATTGCAGGTTTTTGGTGTCAGGTACATCTTTCACTGTCTGACGAGTCATTCGGGGAACCCACATGGGTTGATCTTTGGCTTTGCTTATCAGTTTGTTGCCCAGGAGATAAATGACGATCAGCAATACAGATGCCGGGTGGAAAGTAAAAACGGTAGTTTCGGGGCCCGACATACCCAGCAAAATAAAAGCCATCAAACCAATTAGCAAAACACCCTGCATTAGATTGGCGAAAGAGGCGGCAGCATGTTCCAGATTGGCCCTTGGATAAGAGAGGTCGGCAATAGACAAAAACAATGTTTGGGCGGCTATGCCCCCGATGGCATTGCTGATGGCCAGTTCGGGGTGGTTATTGTAAGCGGACACCACAGAGGTTATGATGCCCGGGAGTGACGTTACACCGCCCAGAAACAAAGCCCCGAAAAGCGCTTCTCCGATCCCGGTAATGTCGGCCAGTCTGTCGGCTTCCCGGGCCAGCATTGTACCTGCTATGCCTATGGTGACAGTGGCAATTATGAAAAATATAATGGCTGAATTTAATTCCATTGGCAACAATCTACGGTTTTGGTTTAGGATAATCAGAAAAAAAGAGTTGTGCAAAATTTCAAGGGTATAAAACCTGAATGGCAGCTGTTATTTTAGTATTCTGGATGGTTTAAATAACAGGTGTTCCTGCCGGTCATTATAGATAACATCCACAGCTTTAGGAATATTCTCTATCTCAATATTTCTGATTTCTCCGGTTGGTTCTCCATCAATTTGCAGATCCTGTGGCGGAGTAACAGTTATTTTTGCATAGCTGCATGAAATAATACGGATATGTCGGAGCCGGTGAATGCGGCCGGAGAAAAAGGCAAGGAACATGCGGAAAATGTAATACCAGGGGTAAGGTTTGATGACAACAATTTCAAATTTACCATCATCAATCTTTCCGACAGGATTGACCATAGCCCCGGTGCCAAAATAGTGTGTGTTCAGCATCACCACCATCACGGCTTTGTATTTACGGGGGTGCCTGTCTTTATACTGTACAATGCATTTGAATTTAGACGGCGATTTTAGTTCTTTAAAAAACTGTCTCGAATACCCGTAAATACCCCTGATTTTTTCCCTGTCAAAACGCTTGATGATTCTGGCGTTCATTCCCAGGTCACTCAGATGCACTGCCAGATGTTGGTTGTTGATCATCAGCAAATCAATTCTTTTGGAAACGTTTCGTGCTATGATGCCTATAGCGCTATCCATGTTAGTTGGGATGTTCAATTCATAAGCCATGCCGTTAGCTGATCCAGTGGGAAGAATGGCCAGTTTGATTCCGGTGTTTTTAAGCAGGCCGGCCACCATGTTTACCGTGCCATCGCCCCCCACTGCTGTCACTACATCCGGAGCATGTTTTTCAATGGCTTTCGATATCTTTTGTTTATCGTTTTCTCCGGTGGTTTTAAAGAATTCCGCAATAAGGTGATGTTTTTCACAGATACGGGTTATTTCATCGGTAAGGCGATATTTTTGGTTACTACCCGAAATCGGGTTGACAATGAATAATACTTTCCGCTTTTCCGAATCGGCCATATTTCTGATCTCTTGAAGAATCGTTAATTTTGACTAAACAATTGTCTTTTTCAATTCTTTAAAGATAAAAAAAAGTAATCTGGACATGGCCATAATTAACAAAACTTTCCGTTACATTCTGCGCAAAGCTAAAAGTCCCTTTAGGCGTGCCCGCCTCTGGCTCAAGAAGAGACTTGGCTGGCTTGGAGTTCCTACCATCGAACCATACATGGGATTTAGTAACGGGCGCGATGTATATATTACCGGTAATGTCATGGAAGATAAGGGACTGGACAAACCGAAGCCCGGTCAGAGGCTTCGGACCAATATGCTGGCTATGTTCAAACGTTATGTAAGTGATGAAATAAGCGGAGTGAGGGTAAGAGTGAGTTTCCACGATCAGTCGGAAGTTGTGGAGACTGATGAGCTGGGAATATTTCACTGTTTTTTTGAGTTTGATTCGGATTTGCCCTCAGAACCTCACTTCGAAACGGCTTATTACGAGTTGTTGGATGAGGTTGTTGAAAACCAGGGGGAAATAAAGGTTGAAGGAGATATCCTGGTGGTCTCAGGCGAAGCTCCTTTAGGGGTTGTTTCAGATATTGATGATACTGTTATGGTTTCGCATTCCACCAATACATTGAAGAAGTTGAAACTGATGTTGTTTAAAAATGCCCGTACGAGGGTTCCATTTGAAGGTGTGGCTGCATTTTACAGGGCTCTCCGCAAAGGAAACCTGGGGCAAAAAGGGCCCAATCCTGTGTTTTTTGTTTCGAGTAGTGAGTGGAATCTTTACGATTTGCTGGTCGACTTCTTTGAATACCGCGAAATACCTGCAGGACCTTTGCTTTTGCAGGAATTGGAACACAGTATTTTCCAGTTCTGGAAATCGGGCGGTGGCAATCATGAGCATAAACTTGAGAAAATCCGATTCCTTTTTTCCTTTTTTCCACACCTTGAGTTTGTGCTGATAGGAGATAGCGGACAGCGAGACCCCGAGATTTATTTACAGGCCGCTCGCGAATATCCGCATAGGGTAAAAGCGGTCTATATTCGGTGCATCGGAAAAGCACATAAAAACAGGCAAACTCTTGAGGTTGCATCAGAGATGGAAAAGCTTGATGTTCCGATGTTGCTGATTGAGAATACTGAAGAAGCTGCCCGTCATGCACTGATGAATGGTTATATTGATCCGTCTTCCATGCCCGATATTGCCCGACAGCTTGAGGAGGATCATAATTTCACTTTTACCGATACGTTTACTTCGGAGGAGGCAACGGTTTCTTCTTAATTCATGTGGTTGTTTTTTATTCGTTCGGAAAAGCCCTTCCATAAAAGCTTATAGAAGTTCTTTTCTGCCTTTGAAGGCCTGAAATCCTTCTCAGAGGAAATTTTAAAGACGGCATCTTCTCTATAGAGTTCCGGGAAATCAATATGAAACTGAATGCCGTAAACATTATTGTATCTTTTGTGCTCAAGAGCTTCTATGACTTTCCCGTCTTTTGAAGTGGCTGCGGGTATCAAATTCTGACCAACCTTTTTTACGGCCTGATGATGCACACTGGGCACACACATACCGGCAGAAGTTCCAATCTGACTCAAAAAACTGTTGGGCTTTATGGATATAGGATGAAAAGAGATGTAAGAAGTTTTGTCATCGGTATTATTAATCCCGTATAAATAGTTTTTGTGCTGTTGGTGAACCGGCAGTTGAGCCACGTCTTCACAATAATCCAGCCCGTAAACTTGTGCGGGGATATCCTGATACAATGATCCTCCGGCAGCTACATTCATTATTTGCATCCCCAGGCAAATTCCCATTATGGTGAAGTCAGGGTTCTCTTCAAGCAAGGGCTTTACATCAGGGTTTTGATCGCCTCCGATCAAGTGAAACATAAGGGAAAGTTCCCAGTTGCGGGTGCGGTCAATGATGTCGGTAGTGATGAAGGTTTTCTCTCCGTAAATGGCCGGTGGCACATCATTCCCTCCAAAAAATATTAAACCATCAGAGGCTTTAAAGAGATCCTTAAACTGAGGACTCCACTTATTGATCGAAAACAAACTGTCTGTTGGCATCTCTCCTTTAATGGTATTAATTTTGACAAAATTAATTTGCTGATCAGCCAGGTATTGTTTTGATTTTTCAATTTCATCAGTATTACCGGCATGAAAAATACCTGTAACAAGCAGACTGTCAAAATTGAAAAATCCGTTTTCTTTAAAGAATACCAATTTTTCAATGTTACGGGCAGTAGGGTTTATTATACTTAGTTGGGTTACGTTGGTCTGTGCTTCTGACGACATCAGAACAAACCAGGCAGTTATAAGAGTTAATGCAGTATATCTCATGAGGGTAAATATCAGTTTTCAGATTAAAACAACCCAAATTTAATAAGGTTTTAAACTACAGTTCTCGTTTGAGGAGTAATTTTAAAAGAAATTAAATATTTCAATTTTTTGAACAAACAGTGGGATTTGTTCTTATTCTTTAGAGAATTTATCTGGCCCGGATTGATTTTGTTGATAATTAACATTTTAAAAACAATAAAAACCAATGATTATGAATCGTAATTTGTTATTGATTGCAGTAGTGGCTGCTTTGAGCCTTGGGTTCATCGCCTGCAACTCTTCGCAGAAAAAGCAAAGCAAAGAAGAAGAAACTACAGAGGCTGTTAAAGAAAACTACCAGGAGCTGAAAGAAGAACTCAATGAGGTAGGTACAGCCATTTCTGATTTGTTTGAATCAGAAAAAGCTAATTTTCAATCAAAAGCCGATGAGGTAATTGATGACATCGACCGTAAAACTGAAGAAATTAAGCAAAGAATTTCCGGTGTGAAAGATAATGAAAACCTGAAGGCGAGACTTCACGATCTTGAGCAGGAAGCTGATAAGCTTGAGAAGCAGCTTAAGGAGTTGGATGATAAATCGGAAGAGGAATGGAAAAAAGCCAGACAAAAAATAGAAGAGGAATTTAAAAAGGTTCAGAAAGAGATTGAATCATTCTTTGAGTAACCATTCTCTCTTGAAAAAAAGGAAAAAACAGCCCACTGCTTAATGTTGCGGGCTGTTTTTTGTCGAAACTACTCTTCATCGAGTTCCTCAATAAACTGAATGGCTTTTCTTAACTTCTTGTTGGGATGCTTTCTTATTATGACCACCAGAATGGCAGCAACAACAAAGCTCCCAATGATGGTCTGGATCATCCATCCGGTTCCGAGCTCATAGAGATCCCAGTTTAACAAAGCTTTTGCTAATACAATCAGAAATGGCAATGCGAAAACAGGGATGATTACCAGTAAACTATAAGTGTCAAAAATTTCCAGTTTTTTTAACCGGGACAACTTCTTCTGAGCTTTCAACACCGGGCAATCAGTTTTTATACTGTAAAACAGAGCTAATCTGTAAACTTCGAATAGCACATTAAAGGCTATTAGGCCCAAGATTAAAGCTGCCGGGATGGAAAAGGCCGGTTGTCCCCGTTGGTTTTCCATGAAGTTGATCAGAAAACCGGAAAAGAGGATTTCTAAGACGATCTCAAATATGGATGACCATTGTATTGCTCTTAGATTGGTTTTGATTTTATTCAATCCAACTTCTTTGATGAGTTGATGATTGACTTTGATCGCTTCATCCTGGTGCATTTCTGACTGCTTCCATATTTCGGTTAATTCTTTGAATTCCATGTCACCCTTTTTTATTGATTTCAAAATGATGTTTTAAAGTATCCTTAATTCTAAGTTTTCGGGTTGAGACATTACTTACACTCAGCCCCATGATCTCCGCTATTTCTTTATTTGAATGCTCTTCCAGATATAGCATTATGATGGCTTTGTCGATAGGCTTTAACAGGTCAATAAACCGGTACAGCATATCCAATCGTTCATCCCGGGGGGGCGGATCAAACTCCATCCACTGGGTCTCTGCACGGTAACCTTCCTTTGCTCTCTTTTGGGTGGTGTTTTTTCTAAGGAATGAGATGCTTACATTGATGGCTATTCGGTACGTCCAGGTGGAAAGAGGGTACTTGTGGTCGTACTTGGGGAATGATTTCCAGAGCTGGATGATGATCTCCTGAATCAAATCTTTGCGTTCCTCCGGGACGTGACAATAAATGCCTGACACCTTTGTGATGAGTTTCTTATAATTCTCAAGAAACGCTAAGAATTCTTTTTCCTGTTCTTTTGCTTTATTCAAGACTTAAATGGTTTTGTTTACCCCAATATTCGTAAGTAAAACAAAAATGTCACAGTGTTTGGTGATTTTTTTTATCAAAAATTGATCTGAAATTTTTTAAGTCGCTTTTTTTTGGCCTGAAACGAATCTAAAAAATTTCAGACTCTCAAAAAGTGTCTGAAAAATTTCAGATTCCCAATTAGCGGCTTGAAACGAGTCTGAAAAATTTCAGATTTAGAAAATGCCCCGGGAAGAGCGGATTTCTCACAGGGCGACCGGGATGCTGGTTTTGGATAAGGTCTTTAATGGTGGCCCAAAAATCAATCGTTTCATCAAAGCCTGCTGAAAAAATGGTGTGAGGCAGAGGCTCGTTCATGATGAGGTACCCGATAATATTGTCGAAATCTTTGGAGTAGCTAAGCACATTGTTTACAATATCAGAGGCGGATGTTATGAAAAAAGGATCTGAGAAGTCCCCCTCAGGATCAATCCAGATGCCCATGATTATTTTAATATCGTATTGCGCAATCACCTCCAGTTCTTCTCTGGAAAAGGCTGCCCAGGTGCGGATGGTGTTGAAGCCTCCATCTGTGATTCTTTGCATATCAGCATGAAGGCGCTCATCTCTTAATCACAAATTCATCAGTAAAAAGAGTGACAGGCCGCCTGTAAGTACCCAAAGTGAAATACCCACCACAAAACTTTTCCATCCGGCTTCTTTCGCCTCTTTGAACGAAATGCCGGAACCTATCAGGAATAAAGCAATGACCATGCCTTTACGTCCAAACCAGGTGAGATGATCGAAGGTCTCTGACCAGCCCGGAAGGAAATGGCTCATCATGATGGCCGCAGCAAACAGCATAATAAACCAGGGCCATTGGATCTTTCCTTTTTTGTCCCCTTTTTGGAACAGGGCAATAGCTATAGAAAGAGGGATGATCCAGAGGGCTCTGATCAGCTTTACTGTGGTGGCAATTTCCAGTGCTTTAGAGCCATAAACTGCTCCAGCGCCCACCACCGAGCTTGTATCATGGATGGCAATGGCTGCCCAGTAACCGAAAGTTTCCTGGCTCATTCCCAGATAATGACCAAGAAAGGGAAAGAGAAATAGAGCTATGGCATTGAGAATAAAAACGACCGCCAGAGCGAAAGATGTTTGGTGGCTTTTAGCTTTTATTACGGGTGAAACAGCTGCGATGGCACTTCCTCCGCATATGGCAGTGCCACTGGCTATAAGAATTGTGGTGTTCTTTTCCAGTTTTAATATTTTGCCGAGAATCAAGCCTGTAATAATTACAAATATCACAGAGAGGGCTGTGTTCAAAAATCCCTGCCCGGATGCTTCCAGAATCTGTTTTGCATTCATGCCAAAGCCCATCAGAATAATGGCAATTTTTAAAATGAGATTGGTGTGCTGGGTAAGGGATTTATCGGTAATGCCTGCCATTGAAAGTGCAATGCCTGACAACAACGCCAGGCTTGGAGGAAATAAATGTGTCAGGCACATTATCAGAGGAATTATGAGGATTAGCCGTTTCTTTCTTTGTGTTAAAACCATTTTGTCTGTTTTTATTACAGAACAAAAGTAAGTTTGAAGCATAGTTATATCAAATACTAAAATATTATTGGCGATAACTAGAAGTTATAGTTTATGAGGTAATCGGTAAACAGTCTGGTAAGTTTCATTTCCGGTCCCTGGCGAAGGCCTATCCTGAACCGGCGAGTGATAGAAAGTGAAGGTGTTTTGATTTTTACAAGTTCTTTGCGGTTAATCTCCTTTTTTACAGCTTTTTCTGAAATAAAAGAGATGCCTTCGAAATCAGACAGGAAGTTTTTGATAGCTTCGGTACTTCCTAATTGAAGAATGATATTCATTTCATCAAACCGCATATTATTGGTCGAAAAAGCTTTTTTGATCACTTCAAGTGTCCCCGATCCTGTTTCACGCAATACCATTGGGGTTTGGGGCAGTTCTTCATTGGTAACCTGCCGTCGCCGGGCGTAAAGGCTTTCAGGATTTGTGACGGCAAAGATTTCATCATCCATAAAATCAATGTAATGAATGTTTTGGTGGGTGCCTTGGTTTTCAACCAGTACTAAATCTATCTCGTTGTTGAGGAGTTTGTGGGTCATATCCTCCGAATTACCGTTGAGCAAACTGAGCTTGATATCAGGATAACGGGCATGAAAAGCTGCTATTACCGGAGGGATAACGTATTGTGTGATGGTAGAACTGGCGCCTATTCTCAAATTCCCTTTGTACGTATTGTTTATTTGGTTGAGTTCAAACTCCAGTTCCTGATATTGCTGTTTTATTGATTTAAGATGGTTGAAAGTAATTTTTCCGGCCCGGGTGAGATATATCCGGTTGCCTTTGCGTTCAAAAAGCGGCATGTCAAGTTTGTTCTCCATTTCCTGTATATGTTTGGTCACGGCGGGCTGACTAATGAATAGTCGCTCAGCAGCTTTGGAAATGTTCAGTAGCTCGGCTACCTGAAGAAAAACTTCATCTCTGTAATTCATTTAAATATTCGCTTATTGAGTGGTCCAAATGTACCAGTTTTCTTCCTTTTTCTGCCAGGTGGTAAATTGCCCACAGTCGTTTTCTGAAGATTTTTTCCCGTCAGGAGCAAAGGCAATTCCGTAGCAGTTATCAATCATTCCTCCAAAAAGAAAAAGGATATGTTTGCCTTCCCGGGAAACATTCATCACTGAAACAGGAATTATCTTTTCCTGAAGAATTTCATTGGCTTCCGAAATAACCATATTACAATAAAAAGAGCCCCCTTCTTCAAAACCTGAGAACTTGCCGGGGGCTTTTCTTCGATAATGACTCATTAGCTGAGCGCATTGCTCCAAATATCATAATCTTCCTGGCTGAAAAGTACAAAGCGGATGGTTTTGATATTTTTAAGTTTGGGCACCACCTCTTTAATTGTTTTTACAGCCACATCCGTGGCCTCTTTTATGGGATAACCAAAGGCTCCGGTTGAGATAGCAGGAAAAGCAATTGAATCGATATTGTTTTCTTCAGCCAGAAGCAGAGCATTGCGGTAACAGTTGGCCAGAAGCTTATCTTCAGGTTTATCTTTTCCGTACACAGGGCCCAGACAGTGGATCACATATTTATTGGGGAGATTGTGTCCACCTGAAATAACTGCCTCTCCGGGGTTAATGGGCGCCATTGGGCGGCATTCTTTTTCCAAACCGTATCCTGCAGCCCTGTGAATAGCGCCGGCAACGCCCCCTCCAATGCGTAGCTGGGCATTTGCTGCGTTCACAATGGCAGTCATATCGTGCTGAGAGGCAATATCTCCCCGGTAACATTCAATATTTATTCCATGAATAGAGGTTTTCATAATTCTCTGTTTTTTATTTGATTATTCGATCCAATATCAGATGCATTTTCTGATTGGTTTCATTAATATAATGAGAATTTTTCTGAATGTCATCTTTGCTTTGGATAAACGGGGCGTCCCTCAGTTCGTCATCGGCTCCGTCCAACATTTGTTCAAGGCTGTCATGGGTGACTTCAAAATGAAACTGGAGACCTACCACATTTTCTTTATAAATGAATGCCTGGTTTTTGCATACTTCTGATGAGGCAAGATGTCTTGCACCTTCAGGTAATTCAAAGGTATCTCCATGCCATTGAAAAACTTTGAATGTGGAGGGAAACGAGTCGAGGAGATCCTCCTTGTGACCTTCTTCTGTGAGGGAAACATCAAACCAACCTATTTCGGTTTCCGGGTTTTTGTATACGCGAGCTCCCAAGACAGAGGCAATGAGTTGTGAACCTAAACAGATACCCAATACTTTTTTATTGTTTTCGATGGCTTCTTTTATGGCTTTTTTCTCATCGGCCAGCCATGGATATTTATCTTCATCGCTTACGCCCATGGGACCTCCCATTATCACCAGACAGTCATAATCATAAATGGATGGCAATTCGAAATCTTTATAAAAGCGTGTGTAGGAAAGTGAATGACCTTTTTTGTCAATCCAGTCTTTAATATATCCCGGATCTTCAAAGGGTGCTTGCTGGAAACAATGTATTTTTAATGGCATGGCTTTGCTTTTGTGGGGTTTGTGTCTCAAAATTAACTAAAATAATGCTTTTTGGTATATGAAAGGGAGGAGTATTCTTAAAAACTCTGCTAAGTTTTGAATGGGTTAAGTGCCAATTCTTCATAAAAGGTGTTTAAGGTCCGAACACAACTGTTTGCTTTAACTATCCCCTTTATTCTTATCCTGGTTTCACTTCAAAATCTTAATTTTGGGGTTCAAAACAGATAAATATGAAAAATCAAATACCAGCTTCAGAACTGGATCGCCGAATGACACGTTTCCGCCGTATAATGGATGCTCACAATCAGGAATGGGAGATGGCTGTGATATTCAGTAAACTTAATCTATTGTACTTTACAGGCTCTATGCCCGACGGGATGCTGATTATTGAAAGAAACAGTGAGGCTTCCTTATGGGTAAGACGCAGTTATGAACGTACAAAGGAGGAATCGGAATTTCCTGTTATTAAACCGATGGGAAGTTACCGGGATGCTGCTGCCTCTTTTAATCAGCTTCCCTCTGAGGTATATCTGGAAACCGAATTTGTTCCGTTGGCGATGTTTAAGCGCTTTCAGAAACATTTTCCATTTAAATCATATAAGTCTGTAGATTTTAAAGTTGCCATAACACGTGCGGTAAAGAGTCCTCTTGAAATAAGTTTTATGGAACAGGCAGGTGCCATCCATCAGCGGGTATTGGAGGAACGTGTGCCGGGAATGTTACGCGAAGGGATGACAGAGGCTGATTTTGCCGGCGAACTTTTTCAGGTTATGGTAGAAGAAGGGCATCAGGGGGTCGCCCGTTTTGGAATGTTTGATACTGAAATTGCTGTTGCTCAGCTGGGGTTTGGCGAGAGCTCTTTATATCCAACCAATTTCGACGGACCGGGAGGTAACCGGGGTTTGAATGCTGCAGTTCCCAGTCTGGGCAACCGCGACCGTAAACTTAGAAAAGGAGATCTGGTATTTGTGGATATGGGAATGGGAGTGAATGGTTATCATTCCGATAAAACCATGACTTATATGTTCGGAGAGCCACTGCCCCAGGGGGTTCAGAATATTCATAAACAGTGTGTAGATATCCAGGATCAGGTGGCAGAGATGCTGAAGCCCGGCAATATCCCGGAAAATATTTATGAAACAATAATGGACGGATTAAGTCCTGAGTTTCAAAAGAACTTTATGGGTTATGGCGATCGCCAGGTGAAATTTCTGGGACATGGAATAGGTCTTACTGTTGATGAGCTGCCGGTATTGGCACAAAAGTTCACCGACCCTCTGGAAGAAAATATGGTGTTTGCGGTAGAACCCAAGAAAGGTATAGAAGGTGTTGGAATGGTGGGGACAGAAAATACCTTTGTGGTAACTCCGGACGGTGGCCGATGCATAACAGGTAATAATCCCGGACTTATTTTGGTTGAATAATGCAGTTCTCAGTTTTCGGAATCGGATTGGTCTACAGGTGCTGCAATATTTAAATTGCAATGCCTGATGTGCTGTTTTTTTGTAATGATTTCTGTATATTTGTATAGTCTAAAAACTTTTTATGTTTGAATCTGATAAGGCTTTGGTAAAGTAAATAACCTTTAGCGTTATGCTCAAGGTTATCCCGTCGTAATACTCAGGCATTTCATTGTCGGAGTTATTTTCATGTCTATACTTTTACAAACCAAATTTTCCTTCCTGGTTTTAACTATGCAGAGGGTGGAATTTTAGATTTAAGCATCATGAATAATCTATCATATTATGGATGGACTGAAACTTTGCTCAGACAAAAGGCAAAGTCCATTTTCAAAGACTTACCGCACGGACGAATTTCTGTTACCCACAAAACTCGTTATGAGGTGGTGGCAGAAGAGGGATATTTCTCATGCGAGTTAACCGGAAATATGCTTTATGGCAGAGATCCGTCTGAATACCCGTCTACAGGTGATTGGGTGATATTCCAGCCTATTGATACAGAAGAGGGATTGATTATGGATGTTTTGCCACGACAAAAGACGCTTTTTCGGTTAAAAAGCGGAACCATTTCAGAACGACAGGTTATTGCCGCTCATGTTGATAAAGCTTTCATTGTCCAGAGTCTGGATGATAATTTTAACGCCAGACGACTTGAGCGGTTCATACTCCAGCTGAGAGAAGAGGAGATTCTACCTGTCGTGGTTTTAACCAAATCAGATTTGGAATTTAACCGGACTGAGGTAGAAACTGCTTTGAGACATATTACAGGAGAAATTCCTGTGTATTACACCAGTATTCATGATTCCGACAGTATTGTAGCCTTACGTGAGTTTATTCAATCCGGAGAAACGGTTGTTTTTACTGGTTCCAGCGGAGTTGGGAAAAGTACTCTGATTAATGCTTTATGCAGGAAAGATGTTTTCAAAACTGCCAATATAAGTACTTCAACAGGAAAGGGGAGGCATACCTCAACTCGTCGTGAACTTGTTATTATGGAAGGGGGTGGAATCCTTATTGATACACCCGGCATAAAAGTTTTTGGAGTTACTAATAACGACGCCGATTCCTTGAATGACGTAATGGATTTTTCCCAATTTGAAGGGAAGTGCCGATTTAAAGATTGTCAGCACATCCATGAAGATGGTTGCGCAATTATTGAGGCTTTGGAACGGGGCGAAATTGATCCGGGAGTTTACGAGAGTTATCTTAAGCTACGGAAAGAAGTATGGCATTTTACGGCCTCAGTTCAGGAAAAAAGAAAACGAGGAAAATCAATTGCCCGGATGGTGGAGGAAGTCAAAAAGAGGTCATCAAAATACAAATGAGTTTTTAAATGCTGAAGAACCTTGCAAAGCCTCCGGTTTTTGTTATCCGGAGGCTTTCGGGTTCTTAAGAAGATCTATCTACTAATTCCTTCTGATAAAGGTTATAAGTGGAAAGCGGTAAGGCCTTTGTTCCCACTTTTTCAAAACCTTACTTTTCGTAATAATGGCAAAGTTTTGGGTTCTTGGAATCTGAATCCAGACGCACGTACTGATAGCCTTTTTTTAGTGCGTCTTGTTCAATGGTTCTAAGTATTTTCTGGCCGATTCCTTTTCCTGAGTATTCCTCCACCACTACCAAGGAGTGAATATATCTGGCTTAATCATTCTTTTTGCCCCAATATAATAAGTCTTCTTCAAGAATTCTGACCATTCCAATAAGCCCATCCTTGCCATCTTTAACATAAAAGAACTCATTGTTCCGAATGCCATCCTGGACCCATTTTACTTTTTCTAAAGGGGGATTTCTCCAGTATTGCCAATGGTCGATTCCCTTTTTTGAAATTCTTTCAGCCGCTTCTTTGAATAGTTTTAGGACAGTCTGTTTGTCTTCTGTCTCTATTTGTGTAAATGTGATCTCCATATTGTTTTATCGTTTTGACTCTTCAAAAACGTAAATAAAATTCACGTTTTTTTCTTCTACGAAACTAGCTTAAACTCAGATTTAATCAAAGCTACAGCCCGATTTATATCGGAATAGGCCCCTTTAATAATGGATGCTTTGTTTGAGTTTATAAAATCAACCTTGCGATAACTAGCAGATAATAAGGGTTTTGACAAATGCTTCGTTTGGAAAAATGAGTAAAAAATCCAAATATAGCTTTCTTTTGTAAGTTTATAATAATGAGATGATTGAAGTTTTTTTACGGCTCCACGCTCTCTTAATTTTCTCAATTCAAAGGCTATTTTTGCAGTTTTCCAGTTTTTTCCTAAAACTTGCCTTAAATCCTTGTTTCTAAAGCCTAACGATCGATGACTGGATGACAATAATACCTCCAGAAATTCAACTTGATGCTCTTTTCTTAAATCAGGAGCTGCTATTTTAACTCCATTCTTATTTAAAACAGGTACTTGATATTTTAAGTAGGCCTCTTTATTCAATACACTCAGGTCTATATCCTGAATGGTTTCAATATAGCGGCTGTTACATCCGAGTCCGTACCATAAATATGCCATCAGATTAATGGCTGGCTTCTTGAGCTTCAAACCGGGCAAGTCCGGTTTATTAATAATGGTTTCAACCCTTAGTAAACAGCCGCTTTTATTGTGACATTTGATTGAGTTGCCTTCAAGCCAATGTTTAATGACTGCTTTTGTTTTAAACTTATTCTGAGTGCTCTTGCTGTTGGCCTTTTGTCGGGAAAGACTAAATATTTCTGTCAACTTATCGGGCAATCCGATAGTTTGGTGTTTAGCAAGAATCTTTTCAAAATAAGCATTGGCAAATTTAGGGGATTTCAAAATAAGATTTGTACAAATCTCGGTTTGATAACTAAACCACTTATGATGAAGTAATTTGGAACGTGTGGACTTTCTTCCCTGGTTAAACCTGAAAAAGATATCCATCCAATGATTGATCCTATCAATGGCAATGCTTGGTTTAAAGTCTGATACCAAGGAGTTTAATTCGTTGATGTCGGATATTTTGGTAAATGAATTTTCCTTCATAGTGTATTCTAAGCCCATTAAATCAAACTGCTTTTTCAGATAATTATGGCCATTGAAATAGAATTCACTCACAAAAGGCAGGTAAGAGGAGAGTTTTAAATAACAAAGACCAAGTTTTTCATCATCAATGTAAATGTAATATTGACTTACAAACTTATTGACTGAATACATTTTGGTAAAAGGTTTACCTTCTTTCGTTTTAATCTCTTTATTGGCAAAGGTTCTTACGTTTTCAGTGGCTCTAATAATGGCAATAACTTTGCTTTTCTTATTTAGCTTCAAAAGGCTGGTTCGATATTGCGCTTGAATGAAGTCAATTTTTGAATGATATGTTTTCTTTTCTTTCTCGCCCCACCAATGGATAGGAATTTCCAGTTTTTCAGAGGTCTTTTTAATATGAGAGTTGAATTTATCGGTAAGTATACGCATTACACCATTACTATGCTCTTTAAATCCAAGATTGCGTAACAGGTTTATGACAGATCCCTCAACAAACAACCCCTGGATGTATCCTCGCAAAACTACTCTATCGAAGCTTGTGTATTCATAAGCAAGGTGCTTTGATAAAGAGGTGTTTTGAGTAGTCTGCATTTTTATGCAAAGGTAATCATTGCGATACACCTTTAAAATTGACCTTTAGGTCGGTATTCTTTAAACTAAATTTGGGGAGGTGTTTGGCGAACTGTTTCTATTCGTTAAATTTTATGCTAAATGATCATTACTTATGCACCTTCTTTGTTTTTGAAAATAACTCATTTAAAATATCACTCCGAACTATTAGGGGGCTAAATTAAGTAGGTCCTATATAATCTTTTTGCTTCAAAGCCTTATCAGAATAAAAATCATACTTATCATGTAGGCTTTTATCTATGTAGTTTGCTGTTTTAAATGTGTTAGTTTTTTTCCAATAGCCGTGACAGGGCAGTGGGTTTTAAAATTTCACATTCATTATTAGATTATTTTTGAATGATCACTTTCTTTGTAGTCATTTTATTATTGGCATATATTCTTAATAAATAAATGCCTGATGCCAAATCTTTCACATCAATAGATTTTTTCTGATTCATTTGTTCTTTAACCAATTGACCAACGGTAGATAATAATTGTATCTTTTCTATTTCTTGATAGGTTTGTATGTAAAGAATACCTTTAGTTGGAACTGGATAAACACTAAATTTTGATGAAAATAAATCCTCTGTACTTAAACTCGCCGTTTGAAAAACACGAACATAATCAATGACCATTGCACTTTCGGTAAAGTTTGGATCTACAGTACCTGCATACCCTCCCATGGCTACATTTAATAACAAGTACTGATCTTCATCGAATGGCCAAGCATCATCTATACCGTCATTATTTTCATCCAGTGCAGTATCTGGTTTCCTATAAGTATAATAGCCTTCACCATCAATTAAAAAAGTAATTTGATCTGGAGACCAGTTTACTGAATAGATATGAAAATTCTCAGATACATCTGACAAATGCTTTGATTCTAAATTTACAGTATTACCATAACTAGATCTAGAATGTAGTGCACTTGTTACTTCGTCTAAGTCACGTAAACCATGCTCCATAATATCTATTTCACCACAGTTAGGCCAAGGAATTGTACCAACACTCCCATAACCTTGATTTTCCCAATTCACACCATCAATCGTGTTGATTCTATGATCGCCTAACATCCATAATGCTGGAAAAGTACCTTCCCCTTCAGGTAGTTTGGCTCGAATATCAACACGCCCATAGGTAAAAGCATATTTGGAATTCAATCGAGCCGAAGAGTATTCTAAAGTAAGCCCATATTGAGTAATCGTTTCTTTTTTTGCTACGATATGTAAATACCCATCTTCTACATAAGAATTTGAAGGACTGTCCGTATAATGTTGTTCTTCCAAGCCATTCCACATACCTTCACTAGGTGACTTAATTTCATGATACCATTTATCAGTATTTAAAGTAGCTTCATCAAATTCATCTGACCATACCAATTCTGTATATTCAACATCTAAAGGATGAAAATCTATGGGTTCTGAACCATCATCAATATCATCTACTAAGTAAGTACCCGATACATTCGCTCCACCATCTACAAAAACAACGATTCGATTGTATGTTCCTGAAGCATTAATAGTATTTCCAGTGCCACTGATCAATGCGTTTGAAAAATCAAAAGTCAAATCATTAATCCACTGATCTCCAGAGCCAGCATTCACATCAATCCAAACTTCTACATCGGAATTTGTTCCATCTTCAAGTTTTATCATTAGGGTATGTGCATTCGCATCAAGACTATAAAAGTCTAGCACGATTTGTTTATTTTCACTTAGATCTATTGATCTTTGCAGGTTTAACAAAATACCCTGCCAAGGATTATTACCATCATTTGTAATTTCACCAACCTGATCTAAATTATCTTCTGGGTTAGCCACTGTCGAAAATGAACTTCCATTAAAAGTTGTAAAGGATTGTGAAGAATCCTGGAAATCTATAGGCATTTGCTGGGCAAATGTTAAAAGAAATGTGCATAAAGAAAGTAGCGTTAGTAGCGTCGTTTTTTTTGTCATAACACACATTTTAATTAATTCAAATTTAAAAAAAAATCCAAAAATACCGTTAATTTACCCCAAGAATTCAGCTAAAACAAAAAAATATCAGCCTTATGGTATAAAAGGCTCATTCTTTTTGTTTTCTGAAGAGCCCATGAACTTTGATGATAACAAGTCAAATCCAACACCTCCTATAGGAACAAATTTGAAAGACTTGTAGTTAATCAAAGTATAGCCCAAATTACCTCCTAACATAAAATGTAGTGCTGCCTTATTCTTAGACCATTCTGAATTATCTGGAAAATCCATTGTGTTTTTTACTCATCCAAAGCCAATATAATCATCTATCTGTATCACCATTCTCTGGCGATGAATATCAATGTTTAATCCGAGAAATATTGGATTCGTAATATAATATGAGAGTTGAATTTATCGGTAAGTATACGCATTATACCATTACTATGCTCTTTAAATCCAAGATTGCGTAACAGGTTTATGACAGATCCCTCAACAAACAACCCCTGGATGTATCCTCGCAAAACTACTCTATCGAAGCTTGTGTATTCATAAGCAAGGTGCTTTGATAAAGAGGTGTTTTGAATAGTCTGCATTTTTTATGCAAAGGTAATCATTAAGATACACCTTTAAAATTGACCTTTAGGTCGGTATTTGTTTTGAAATCAGTACATTTTATCTGTTTGTTGAATTTGCCCGTTGGCTTTTTTCAATCATACCGTTTTATAGTCCGTTTTTTCTGATTTGTGTATTATGCTATTTTTTTGTCTTATAAATCTGTTTGGGTTATGTGTTTTTGTTGGGTTGCCTAACCGGGTAGCTTACGCCCCCTAAGAACCGTGCGTGCCAGTTTCCCGGCACACGGCTCAGGCACTTTTAAAGCCTGCCCGGTGAGGGAAGACCCGGCTGTTATTACTACTTTTGTTGTCGTTGACAA
>NZ_QEWP01000017.1 GCF_003121985.1 Marinilabilia rubra | reverse complement strand
GGAACAGAATGTAGAACCAAAAAATAAAACATTTTCGAGTATCCACATATTAGAAATGATAAACCAAACCTTTGATTTTGTGAATATTCCATTGCATCAATCTGCTTAGCCTGACGGCTATGCCCTGGAGGGGCCAAACCCTGAAATGCCTAATCCTGTAACATTAGATAGCAGCCCACGGCTCTGAAGGAGCCAAGCCCTGAAAGGGCCCAATATAATAACGATGGGTGGAGCCCATCGCCCTGGAGGCACTCACTACCTCTTAGCCCTGCAAGGGCGTAATTATTTTTTAATATGGCTGCGCCCCATGCTATTGCTCAAAGACCTTCCGCCTTTCCGGGAAGTTTATACCACATATGTCATAGTAGAATTAACAATGTCCGAAAGCAAAAGTATCAGTATAAATATTGCATGCTATAAGTGACTGAATATTATATTTTAATGCTTGCCTGTCTATTGAATATCTATCCCTGGTTTCGCCTGTCTATCTTTAGTCTACCTTCTTTTCATGGGTTGGTATCCCCGAATAAATAGTTTTACATCCGCAGATTCTTAAAGAAAATCAAGTGTCATGAAAAAAACTAAATCTGTTAAAAACTAAATTATCTATGAAAGGATTAAAACTATTTTTAGTTGCAATGTTTTTATGCAGTGTAACAAACATGTTTGCTCAAAATCTTTCCATTACCGGACAGGTCACGGATGAGCAGGGAAACTCGATCCCCGGAGTTAACATTCTGATAAAGGGAACGACCAGGGGGGTAATTTCTGATTTAAATGGGAATTATAATATTGATAATGTAGCTCCCGATGCTACTTTGGTGTTCTCTTTTATTGGTATGAAAACCAGAGAGATTTCTGTGGCCAACCGTGGCGCCTCAGGGCAACTCGATGTTGTGTTGAAAACCAGTAGTTTCGGATTGGATGAGGTGGTTGCTGTAGGGTATGGTACCCGGAAGAAAAGCTCCATAACGGCGGCCATATCCTCCGTAGGGGAAGAAGAGATTGAAAAAACGCAAAACCTGCGTGTGGAACAAGCCTTGCAGGGGCGAACTGCCGGGGTTACTGTAACCAGTAGCTCTGCTCAGCCCGGAGCTGGCATGTCGGTGCGCATTCGTGGTGCCGGAACCAATGGGAATTCTGATCCTCTTTATATCGTAGATGGATCACCTGTTGGAGGTATTGACTACCTGAATCCGGGTGATATTGAAAGCATCGAAATTCTAAAAGATGCAGCTTCCTCTTCTATTTATGGTGCAAGGGGTGCCAACGGTGTTGTTCTTATTTCAACCAAGAGAGGTAAAGCCCAGGATTTTACTGTTTCCTACGAGGGTTACCATAGTATCCAGAATCCGGAGAGAAAATTATCTCTGATGAATGCCGATCAATACATTCTTTTCTACAACGAGGCTCAGTTGAATGATGGTGTCAGACCAATGGATTTTAACCGTCGCGCCGATACCGATTGGCAGGATGAGATCTACAATAAAAATGCTCCGATGATGAATCACAGTGTGAGTCTGAACGGAGGAACGGAAAGAGCTAAGATTTCTTCCGGAATATCGTATTTTGGACAGGAGGGACTGGTCGCGCCTGATAATTCGAACTACAGTCGTATTACCGCCCGTGTGAATGCAGAAACCAAAAGTCACAATGAAAAACTGCGTACCGGAACATCGCTCTATTACTCCGATATCAAGAGTAGCGGCATTTCTGTAAATAACATTTATGGAGGACCTTTGGCTTCCGCCTACAACTTAGATCCGCTTACGCCTGTGCGAAATGCCGAAGGCGAATACGGCGTTTCAGATTACGTAACACAAGGTATAACCAACCCTGTAGGTCGAATGGAGTATCTTCATTCTCAGACTAAAACAGATAAATTGGTAGGAAATATATTTTTGGAGTATAGTTTTCTGGAAAATCTGAAGTTTAAAAGTTCGTATGGTATCGACCTGGCATATGTTACATGGGAGGACTATAACCCTGTTTACAAGCTGAGCCCTTCTGATTATAACCTGGTTGACGATGTGCAGAAAAGCATGACCCGTTATTTTAATTACAACTGGGAAAACGTTTTAACTTATGACCTGGATATTGCAGACCATGGTTTTAATGTTGTTGCAGGTAGTACCATCCTGGAAGAAACTTCACACAGCCTTTGGGGCAGCGGAGTTGATATCACCAAAACACCCAAAGGTGAAGATTACGCTTACATTGACAACACCATTAGTGACAAAGAAACCCGTAATGCCAGCGGTGGAAAAGGTATTCCAAACAGATTGGTGTCTTTCTTTTCCCGCCTGAACTACGATTACAATGAGAAATACTTCTTATCTGCCACATTCAGGGCTGATGGTTCGTCCAGATTTGGACCGGACAATAAATACGGGTATTTCCCTTCTTTCTCCGGTGGATGGGCGTTAACCAATGAAAACTTTGCTGCTCCCATTAAAAGTGTTGCCAACTTTATCAAATTAAGAGCCAGTTGGGGCCAAAATGGTAGTAATCACATTGGTAACTTCGTATATGTATCCAATATTTCAGATGCAGGAAGCTATGTGCTTGGGCATCCCATTTCTAACGGATTATCAATGCAGGGGCTGGCACCAAATACCATTCCTACACCGGATATCCGCTGGGAAACATCTGAGCAAACCAATATTGGTTTAGATGCCCACTTCCTGGACAGTAAATTCACTTTTACTTTTGACTTCTACAATAAGCTGACTAAAGATCTGCTACTGGAAGTTAAAATTCCAGGACACTATGGAAGTAACTCTCCAATCGACAATGCTGCTGAGGTGCGTAACAGAGGTTACGAATTGGAATTTGGCTACAACGATAACGCCGGACAGTTCTCATGGGGAGCTAATGCCAATATCTCGTTCAATGATAATGAGGTGACTTATATTGGTAATGACGAAAAAGTGTTGGGTGGTGCTACCGTTCAAACTTACGGACTTGTAACCAGAGCTGAAGAAGGTGAACCATTGGGGTATTTTTGGGGATATGAAACAGACGGTTTGTTCCAGAACCAGACCGAGGTGAATAATCAACCGGTTTCTGTAAATGAGAGTGGTGATATTGTTAAAATGTTGCCCGATGCACAACCCGGAGATGTTCGGTTTATTGATCAAAACGGCGACGGGATACTGGATGACAACGATAAAATCAACTTAGGTAATTCCAATCCGGTTTATTTTTACGGATTAACCTTATTTGCAGACTGGAAAGGTTTTGATGTTTCCATGTTTATGCAAGGGGCGGGCGGACACCAAATCGCCAATCTTTCGCGTCGTCTGGATGCCGGATATACCAACCTGCCTGCGACTATGCTTAATCGCTGGACCGGCGAAAATACTACAAACAGCGAGCCGCGTGCCTCCATTGAAGACCCCAATAAAAACTACAGCCGATTCTCGGACAAGTATGTGATTGATGCTGATTATTTGCGCATTAAGAATTTGCAATTAGGATATACATTCAATAATAAGCTGCTCTCACGGCTCAATATTGAAAACCTGAAGCTTTATGTGGCTGCGCAAAATCTATACACATTTACCGATTATCCAGGTGTAGATGTTGAATTTGGCTCAGGTACTATCAATTCGGGTGTAGACACCGGAACTTATCCGCAGGCCAGAACCTATACCATTGGTATGAATTTAAGGTTTTAATCAGGTTTAAAAGACTAAAATAACCATTACTGTTATTAAGAAGATACCACTACAAGCTTACAACGCTTTGGATTATTGAGTTTCATCTTAAAATAGTAAAAAACAGGTATTGAATTATGAAGACGTATTTTGTATACATAGCAATAGCGCTGCTAGGCTTATTTGCTACCTCATGTGAAGATTATCTGGAGGTAGATAATCACACAGCCACCACCGAAGACAATTTTTATCAAACAGAGGAGGATGCATATGCTGCGCTTTATGCAGCTTATAGTGCTACTACCGAGGATAGAGGTGGCACCAATGAATTTGAATTTTTTCTTAACATGTGTTCCGATGATATGTTTACAGGCGGAGCAAGCTCTGCTGACGGAACCGATATCAGGCGTTTTGAAAAACACGAAATGCTTGCTACCGACTGGCAGCACGACCAGTTTTGGTGGAGAGCATATGTGGGTATTTATCGCACCAATATTGCACTGAAGAAAATACCCGGAATTGCCTTTGAAGATGAAAATGAAAAGAAACGGATTATTGCAGAACTGAAGTTCATCCGTGCACATATTTATTCCAATATGGTGCGTATGTACGAAAACATTCCTTTAATAACGGAACCCATCACTTTGGCCGATGCAGACGTTGGACAGGCAGACCCGGATGAAGTATATGAGCAAATAGCTAAAGACTTTCTGGCTGCCATAGAAGATTTACCGGAAACAGTCTCTGAAGATGAGCAGGGACGTGTAACCAAATATGCAGCTCAGGCGCTTTTAGCTCGTATTTATTTGTTCTATACCGGTTTCTATTCACAGTCAGAAATGCCGGGTGGAGTTACGCTTAATTCCGTAAGTGCGTTGGTGGATGATATAATTGAAAACAGTGGACATGGCCTGGTAGATAATTTTGCAGACCTGTGGTTGGTTTCAGGCTCGGATAAGGCATATTACAGCCAGGAGTTTGTTTACCAGATTCCATACTCCTACAATGGTAAAGGTGCCAGTCGTGCAGACGTTCAGTATTATGGTCTTCGGGACTTGTCCAATACTTCGACCTATGCCTCCGGCTGGGGGTTTGGAACTATTCATCCTGATGTCTATAGTATTTTTGATCCTGCCGATGAGAGGCGCAATGCAACCATATTGGATGCTAACAGCGAAGTAGGGGCAGACAACTACACACAAAGTTATCAGCATACCGGCTATTATTTTAAGAAGTTTACACCTCTGAGCGAATTTGTTGATGATCCCGCTTTCAGTGGACATCCCGATGGCCGACCTGTGGTAAGGTATGCGGATGTATTGTTGATGGCAGCCGAACTGTCGTTAAAAGGAGGATCATTTACCCAAAGCGCACAGAGCTATTACGAAGAGGTGCGTGCACGTGCAGGACTGAGTGTTCACCCTCCGGTTAGCCTTGAAAGAGTATTTGAGGAGCGTAGAAAAGAATTCTTTGGCGAAGGGTTGCGTTACTGGGACCTGTTGCGTCGCGGGCTTGATGTTGCAGATGCAGCCATCTCCAACGACTACGAGGCTCCCTTTGATGTCACATTCGACCGGGAAACACGGGGTGTCTGGCCCATTGCTGATGTGCAGATACAACTGTCAAGCTCAAGTTCAAAACCACTGAAACAAAACGCAGGTTATTAAGAAACTCTTAAAACTTTAACAGTTTCTAATCAACTACAAAATCTTATTACTATGAAATATTTATCAAAACTGCTGCCGGTTTTTATAGCTATTGGTTTATGGAATTGTGAACCAACCGAAGTTGGGGTAGTAGAAGACTATAAAATGCAGAATCCTGAAGCATTAAACGACCTTGCTGATGATATCCTGATCGATGTGAGAGAACTCGCTCCACAAATTTACGAAGTGGAATATGTACGTGGTGCCGGGGGTGAAGCGGATGATGCTATTCAGTTTATTACCTGGGACTTTGGCAATGGTGAAACCAGTGACCAGGATAAGGATACCGTCTATTATATCAATCCGGGGGATTATGCCATCACCTTTAATGGTTATACCTACGACGGAGAACTGTCTGAAGAAGTGGCTACTGTAAATGCAGAAGATACCCTGTGGTGTTCAATTGGTCAGCGTATTTTACTGGACGATTTTGATAGTGACGCAGCCTATGCCGGAGAGTGGGTCAACAAAAACCGGAATGATACCCGGCTCTTTGATGATTATCATGTTGATGGGGATGCGCCTTATCAGTTCCCTGAGGATAACAATGTTCTCCTTATTGGTAAAGCCGGTGGCTGGTGGACTGAAGTGGCTTATGACTTCGACAATGAAGTATTTGACTTTTCTTACGACGGAATGTGGCGAAAAGTGGCCATGCGGTTCTACATCCCAAGCACCTTTGAAGTACCGGAAGGAAACTTCGACTTTAACATTCCTGAGTCATACTTAAACCTCAAGATTGGTCTGAACGATGGTTCCGGCCGTCAGGAAATAGAACGCGAGATTAAATTGAGTGAATTGGACCAATGGGTTGATGTGGAATTTGATTTTACCGACAGTTCATTTGACCAGATTGACCCTACACAGGTAGAAAGTATCTGGGTGATGTTTACCCATGCTTGGGACAATGACCGGGGAGCCGGCCGTGACGGAACCGGAGTTATCATGGTCGATGATATTGAATTAATCCAAAAAGTTCCCGGGTGTCTGCCATAACCTTCTTAATATACTAAAAAATAACTATCATGAATAGAATATTATATATCATTTCAATTGCACTGCTGCTTTTTACCGCGGCTTGTGAAGATGAAAACACTCCCGAGGATTGGAGTGAGAACCTAATCGATCTGGATGTAACCTTTACCGATGTATCGGATGAGATTGGTATTGCCAATAGCTACGAATTTGCCAATAACACCCCGGGCTTAAGTTACATTGAGTGGGACTTTGGAAATGGAACCACGGTTCGAGAGGACTCAGGTGTAATTATTTATACGGTTGATGGCACCTATCAGCCCAAAGTAACGGCTGTTTATGGCAACCGGATAAATGAAGAAACCTTTGAGGAAATTACGGTTACTGCTGGCGAGCTTATTATTGCAACAGATGTGTCTGCCGAAGGTGTTGCCGGAGAAGAGAATCTCAGACAATTAAAAGTTAATGCAGATGCATCAACTGAATTTACTGATAGCCGGTGGGATTTTGGCGATGGACAATGGGTAAACACGTCCACCACTGATACAACAGTGCGCTACCTGGATGCCGGCACCTATACTGTGAAGTTTGAAGCTACTGTTCAGGGAGCCCTACTAAGCGCTGAAACCAACGTGACGATTGAGCAAGGGGACATACAAAAGCAGAGCGTTGTTTTTAACAATTTTGATGAAGAAGCAGCTTATGCCGGAGCTTGGGGTGAAGCCAACGGGGATACAAAGCTCCTTAATGAATTTAATCCGGGTACCAATCCCTATACATTTGATGGAAGTAATGTGCTGGCGATGGGTAAAACCGGAGGCTGGTGGACTGAAGGAAGCTATGGTATACCCCAAGGTTCCCTTAATTTCTCCGATGAATACTCAGAAGTTGCGTTGCGTGTTTACCTGGAAGGCAGCACTGTTAATATCGGAGGTACGGATTACAACTTCGATATGCCGGAAGATCAGCGCACCTTAAAAATCGGACTTACCACAATTGATTACTGGGAGGGACGTGTTGAGGTCGAAAAAACCATCACTGCTACTGATGAATGGGTAGATCTGTCGTTTGATTTTTCTGACAGCGACTTTTCTCATGGCAATATTGATGCCTCAGATATTCGGTATTTGTGGGTGATGTTTAGTCATGGCAATGGAACCCACGGAGTAATATATATTGATGACATCGTCCTGAAGAAAGATTATCCAGGTATTAGACAGCCATAATAAGAATAGTATCAATAAAAGGGTGTCCAAAGTGTCATGGATTTCAAGTTCTTTGTCATTCTGAACGGAGTGAAGAATCTCCCTTTCACTGTTCTTCCTGATCGAAGAATGCTCAGAGTAACAAATCCATGATTTTTTGGACAACTCCATGCTTTCTTCAATATTGGCACATTTGTTTAACCAGGAAAAACAGGCTGAAGGCCTGACATAATATAGCCCGGGGCAACGCCCCGGGGAATGAGTCATCCCCGTTTCCTCCCTTTTTTTTGGCCGCAACGCGGCCAAAAAAAAGGGCAGGAACAGAAAACCTTCTATCTCGTGCAGAGGAGAACGACCAGTCACATTAGGGGTATCATGATATCATACCTTCAGCCTGTTTATTGATTCATAAGAATGTGTCAAAGTAGAACAATTTTATTTGATATAAACTATTCCCAAAAGGTTTTCAAATATCAGGCTCAAATTATAAAAGGATTTAAAAATGAAAATAAGATGAAATACTTACTCTCCTTAATGTTCCTGCTATTAAGCATTTGCTCAATAAATGCCCAAACACTCAGGACCGACGGTAAGCTCATTAAAGATGACCAGGACAATAAGGTCATTTTACGTGGGATTGGAACCGGAAACTGGGTGCTGATGGAAGGGTACATGATGAAAACAGCCGGAGTTGCCGGAACTCAACACGAGTTTCGGGAAAAACTCATTGAGGTGATTGGAGAATCTGCCACCGATGAATTTTTTGAACTTTGGTGGAACAATCACATGACCAAAGCGGATGTGGACTCTTTGGCCTCCTGGGGCTTCAACAGCCTGCGTATGGCCATGCACTACAACCAGTTTACCCCACCCATTGAAGAAGAGAGTGCTGAAGATTTATCGGCCAAAAACTATACCTGGTACGAAAGTGGTTTCCAGCGTGTAGATGATATGTTGAGCTGGTGCGAAGCCAACAACATGTACCTGATATTGGACCTGCATGCTGCCCCCGGCGGGCAGGGGCGTAATGCTGACATCAGTGATTATGATCCGGACAAGCCTTCATTGTGGGAAGATGTGAACAACCGGCACAAAATGGTGGCCCTGTGGGAAAAATTGGCTGAAAGGTATAAAGACGAACCCTGGATTGGTGGCTATGACCTGCTGAATGAAACCAACTGGGACGAGCTTAAAGACAACAACAATGAGATGTTGTGGAACCTTCTGGAAGAATGTACCGACGCCATCCGCGCAACGGGCGATGATCATATTGTTTTTCTGGAAGGTAACGATTGGGCCAATAATTACGACGGTCTGCCGGATCCGTTGTGGGACGATAATCTGGTAATCAGCTTTCATAAATACTGGAATAATGTGGATGCCAATTCGCTGGACTGGATTATTGAACGCAGCGAACAGCACAATGTCCCGCTATGGCTTGGAGAAAGTGGCGAAAACTCCAATGTCTGGTATACACAACTGATTGAACTTTGTGAAAGTAAAGACATTGGTTGGTCATGGTGGCCGGTTAAAAAGAATGGAATCAACAACGTTATGTATGTTGAGGAACCTCAGGCATACAAGGAACTTGTCGATGGCTGGCGGACCAGTGATCCATCAGATGATATTACCGGGCAGGCAGCTATAGATGCTTTAACACAATGGGCCAACAATCATAAGGTAGAAAATGTAAGGGTGATGTATGATGTAATTGATGCCATGATACATCAACCACATACTTCTGACACGAAGCCCTATAAAAATTATTCGGTAGGAGAGAGAAGCTGGTTTGCAGACTTCGACATGGGCCGTATTAATTATGCCTACTGGGATACCGATACTGCCAACCTGAGTCTGGTGACTGACTATACCGATTGGAATACAGGATGGGCGTACCGGAATGACGCTGTGGACATTCAGCACTGCAATGATACCCTTGAAGGTGGTTCTTTTGTGGAAGCCCCTTACAATGTTGGGTGGACAGCTGATAACGAATGGATGCAATACACCGTTAACAACCCGGCAGATCAGTCCTATACGCTTAATATTCGTCATTCCGGCAGTACCTCAAAAATAAAGTTGATGGCCAATGGGGGTGATATAACATCAACTCTCGAATTGCCTGCAACTGCCAACTATGATACCTGGACTACCACCGCATTTAATGATATTATATTGCCTGCTGGTGATGTTAAGGTTGTGTTTTATTTCGAGCAGGGAGGGGCTAATTTGAACTACTTCGAATTTGTAAATCCGGAGCCCGTCAGCAATGTTGAGTTTAAAGCCTTTTCGGCAGAGTCTGACGCTGATGGTAATCAGGTTTTTCTCACCCTCAATAAGGAAGTGACTTCAGGAACCAGTCTGCAGTTAAATGATTTCAGCTTAACCGACCAGGCTGGTAATGCTTTTCAACTGAGTGAGGTAAAAGTGAATGCTGATAATTCTAAAATTCTGGAATTCACTACGGTTTCTGATTTTACCTATTTTGACGAGCTGCTATTGAGTTACGATGGTGGCAGTGTTATGTCTAGCACACAGACGTTGGGCGGATTTTCAAATTTGTCTGTAACCAATAACCTGCCGCTGCGTCATGCTGTTCCCGGCAAAATTGAAACCGAGGATTTCCACGTTAACAATGGCTTTACTTTTGAGAATACCTCCGATACGGGAGGGGGCAAAAATTCGTCCTACGCCCGGGAAGGCTATAATCTGGATTATCTCATCTCGGTACAAAACACCGCCTATTATGATTTAACCATGCGTGTGGCATCGGAGCACAATGCTCCGGAAGTATCCATGTGGCTGAGCGACGATAACGGCGAAACGTTTGAGCAGGTGACTACCATTGCATTAAATGGCACTGGTGGCTGGGGTACATGGCAGACACAAAACGCTACATCTGTTTTATTGAATAAGGGTGAGTACCATTTACGTATTCAGGTAGAGCAACAGGAACACAATCTTAACTGGTTTGAATTTAAACAGGTTGGTGAGGTGATCTCTGATAATCCTGACGAGATTTTCTCAGCTGACAATTTTCAAGTATCCTATGTCTCGCCATCCTGCTATCAGTTAGAGGACGGGAGTATTACCATTCTCAGTAAAGTTGCCCCTTTGAATGTTACCTTAAACAATGGTCTTCCCCATCCCGTAAGTCAGAATGTGGAATATACCATCACGGATTTACCAGCCGGGGAATACAATCTTGCAGCTACTTCTGTAAACAATTACGAGAGTCATCATAAAGTAATATTAAACCAGGCACAACCACTGTATAGCAATGCAGTGGTTGATGGAAACAATGTGTCCATCAGTATTGAGGGTGGAGAGGCGCCGTATACCATAGACCTAAACGGACAAAGTTATGTGAGTCAGTCCTCTGAATTTAACCTTAAAAGCTTGTCTGCAGGAGATTATACTGCCACCGTAATGGACAACAATCAATGCTCCGAAAATTCAAACCTGACATTTTCCATCAACTCCCTGCAGGTCTATCCCAATCCTGTGAGGGATGGTGTGTTATATGTAATCTGTCCTGCTACTGCTGAGGCCCAAAATTACCTGTTAGAGGTTTATTCAGCCAGAGGTCAGCAACTCTTGTCACAACAGAAAAAAACTCAGAATAATCAGATTTCGATGGATGTGGGGCATTTGAAAAGTGGTGCTTACCTCCTGAAGGTGGCAAATGACAGCCTTTCAGAAACCATCCATTTTATGGTGCCATAACACTCTTAAAAACAATGATTATGCGAACACAACTTATTATATCCGGTTTAATGTTGGTACTGGTGGGGTGCGGGAAATCAGAAGACCCGAATCTGGCCCCCAATCAGCCAACGATTATTTCTCCCGCTGATGGTGCAACATGCGAGTCCTTAAAGCCCTCTTTGTCATGGGAAGCCACCGACCCCGAGAAGGATGAACTGATCTATACATTGTGGATGGGAACATCAGAAGATAACCTTAGCGCCGCAAGCGATAATTTGCAAAACCCCCGTTATACCCCCGCAGAGGATTTGAATACTGATACAAAATATTACTGGCAGATAGAGGCCCATGATGGCACTTCAAGTACCAGAAGCGAGGTTGTCTCATTTGGTACAACCGGTGAAGGTGAAAGTGGCGTCCTGCCTTCAAGACCTGTTATCATTGCTCCCAAAAATGACACAGCAGCAGGTGATGTTACCTTCAGCTGGAATGCATCTGTCGGAGGAGAGGGGGTTATTACCTATGATTTATATGTGCAACATGGCACTTCAACCAGCTTCACCCCACTTGGAGCAAGCCTGTCCGAAACCTCCCACACAGATAATTTTTCCTCAGGCAGCCTTAGCTGGTATGTGGAAGCAATAGATAGCAGAGGACAAACATCCCGTAGCGAAATCGTGATTATTTCTCTTGATTAGGGGTTGCTGAAAAACGAGCATTTTCTTTTTATGAGGAGTATTTAGGGGAGTGCAAGGGTTTATATTAACAATCGGAAATAACATTGTGCTTCTTGTCCTGAAAAACAGAACTTTGAGATTTAATTCTAGCATTTTTTAGTTTTAAGTGAAGGTTTCATAAAAGCTAAATATGTTAGTGTTTAAACGGTGCGCTGGCCTGTCCGTTTTCCGGGCCGGCGGATAGAGGAAAGCCAAAAAGGGCGGCTTTCACGGGCTTGCGCAGTAGCCGGAATTTTTGGCTTTCGCGGGTTGATAGGTTAAAACGGACTTCCCGAGAATAGTTTTTGTGGGTTTTTGGCCCACCAAAAACCTTACAAAACTTAATTCGGGATTTGTTTCTTTTTGGGGCAATGCCAAAAAGAAAATTCAAAAAGAATTCAAAAAAATGGTCTGCTGACTTTCTCAGCAGACTCTTATTAAAAGGTAAACTACAATTAAGAATCAAAATAAAATGAAAAACACCATTCTAACAATCGCTGTTTTAGTATTATCAATCTCTTTTTTTTCCTGCAATAAGGAGAATAAAACATCTCCCTACGAGGAAAAAGTAGAGAAATTATTGGGCCAAATGACAGTGGCAGAGAAAGTAGGACAAACGGCTCAGTTTACGCTTGACGTAATAGGGGAAGGAGAAAATGTTTACTCCAGTCATTTCCCTTTTAAGTTGGATGAGGTAATGCTAAAAGATGTTTTAGTTAACCGAAAAACCGGTTCTATTCTTAATACCGCCTCCAATACCCCGTTAACATTAGAAGAATGGCACAGGGTGGTAAGCCGCATTCAGGAGCTGGCCATAGAAACGACCGGGATTCCTGTTATTTATGGAATCGATGCTATCCATGGAACTACATACACTCAAAAAGCAACTTTTTTACCTCAGCAAATAGGTCAGGGTGCTACATTTAACCGGGAACTTGTTCGTAAAGGTGCCGAAAATGCCGCCTACGAAACCAGGGCCTCCAACCTTCCCTGGAATTTTTCGCCTGTTCTGGATTTAGGCCGAAATGCTGCATGGCCCCGAATCTGGGAAACCTATGGTGAAGATGTTTTTCTGATTTCAGAGTTGGGAAAAGAAGTGGTAATGGGGTATCAGGGCGACAGCAGAGACACTGTTGGAAAACATCATGTAGCCGCCTGTCTTAAACATTACATGGGCTATGGTACTCCTGTTAATGGTAAGGACCGGACCCCTGCTAATATTCCTTTGCAGGAACTGATTGAGAAGCACTACGAACCTTTTGTGAGAGCCGTTGAAGCCGGGGCCCTTACTGTTATGGTGAATTCGGGTATTGTCAACGGAGAGTCGGTGCATGCCAGCTATAACCTGATTACCAAAATGCTTAAACAAGATTTGGATTTTGACGGTGTTGTGGTTACCGATTGGCAGGATATTAACAACCTGTATGAGCGTGACCGCATTGCCAAAAATGACAAAGAAGCCATTAAAATAGCTTTCAATGCAGGTATCGATATGGCGATGGTGCCTTATGATGTAGAATATACCGATTACTTGCTGGAACTGGTGGATGAAGGACAAATTTCGATGTCAAGACTGGATGATGCCGTGCGCCGTATTTTACGTTTAAAGTTTCGTTTGGGACTCTTTGAGAATCCGGTATTTGATTATACCGCTTACGATAAGTTTGCTAGTAACGAGTTTAAGGCTGATGCCCGAGAAACTGCGGAAGAGTCTGTTACTCTTCTGAAAAATGAGGAGGGCTTGCTTCCCTTGTCTGCCAATCAGCGGTTCCTGGTTACGGGGCCTAATGCCCATTCCATGCGAACATTACAGGGTGGTTGGACCCTTTCATGGCAGGGAGAAAAAGTGGAGCAGTTTATCGACAATAAGAATACTTTCCTGACTTCCGTTAAAAACCATTCACAAAATGTGGTTTATGTCCCGGGTGTTGAGTATAATATGCACGGGGCCTATTGGGAAGAGAAAAACATTAATATTTCTGAAGCTGTTAAGGCAGCACAAAACGTGGATGTTATTTTAGCTTTTCTTGGAGAGAATACTTACACCGAAAAACCAGGTGACTTAAATGACCTGTCTCTTTCACAAAATCAACAAAACTTAATTAAAGCTTTATCAGAAACAGGCAAACCCATTGTAATGGTCCTGAATGAAGGCCGTCCCCGCACTTTTGCTGATATTGAGCCTATGGTTGATGCAGTTGTGCAAACTTATCTTCCCGGAACCTTCGGCGGTGAAGTAACGGCAGATATTCTGTTTGGCAAGACCAATCCATCCGGTAAGTTACCTTATACTTATCCCAAACACCCCAATTCTCTGATGAATTACGATTACAAACCTGCTGAAAACAGGACAGAGATGGAAGGAGCCTACAACTATGGAGCTGTTCAGGATCTGCAGTATGGGTTCGGTCATGGTTTGAGTTATACAACTTTCGAGTACAGTAACTTAAAAGTAGATAAGTCCGAATTTTCTCCATCAGATCTTCTCACTTTTTCGGTAGATGTAACCAATACAGGGGAGAGAGCCGGAAAAGAATCAGTCTTGCTTTTTGCATCAGATTTGTATGCGTCGATAACTCCCGATAACCGTCGCCTGCGCGGGTTTGAAAAAATCGAGTTACAACCCGGCGAAACCAAAACGGTTCAAATGCAGGTGAAAGCCTCCGATCTGGCTTTTGTAAATATGGATGGCGATTGGGTGCTGGAAGAAGGTTCCTTTAAAGTGCAGGCCGGGAGTGAAGTTGTGATGATCAATGCCATAAAAAGTGGCAAATGGTCCAATGCCTTCAGGTAAATCAGACAAGCTTTTTATAAAATTATCAGGTGGAGAAGGGGCTTTTATGGCTTTTTCTTTGCCTTTTTGAATCCGGGTATTACTCTTTTTTTATTTTACAGGAGTTGGCATTAGCGTCAGCTCCTGTTTTTTTGTGCCTGTTTGGTTGGAAAGCTGAGGGGGGTAGCTTAAGTTCAATTGAAGAAGAGATACACATATCATATTGCCTTGCAAGAGCCTAATAAAATAACGATTAGAGCAGTCCATCACTATGACAGTCCCCCACTATCTGTGAGCCCTGAAGGGCTCAATACAAAAGCGATGGGTGAGAGCCCGTTGCCAAGAAGTAACTAACCAACCAAAAGCCCTGCAAGGGCGTAATCATAATACTAACTATCACACCCTTCCAGGGCTCTGGGCTCTGGCCTGGCCGGTTCCGGCCCACAGGACTTTACCCTGTGTTGACAGATTTTTCCCTTCGGGGCTTTACTCAGCCAGCCAAATCTTCGAACAAACCGTCGGGTTATGAGGAATATTTGTTAAGTGATATGTTTTATTGTTTTGAGTAAATGTTAAGTAATAAAGAAGGATAACATTGCTAATTGAGCAATTTAGTGTATTTTAGGTAGCTAAATCAGTCGTATAAACATATAAGATCCGGTGTTGGGCAGGTACTTCTGTAAAACTTAGCTTCAGCAACCGTTTACTGCGGTTTATTAGATGGTTTGGGGAAGCGACTTATCTCTTACCAAAAGTAATTTTAGCTATGAAAACAAATATCCGTGACCTTATAGACCTAAACAAAGTGAGTGAACTTTTGGAAGGGTTCAATAAAACCACCGGATTTGTTACAGCCATTTTAGATCTCGAAGGCAATGTGCTGTCTAAATCGGGCTGGAGGCAGATTTGCACCGATTTTCACAGGGTTCATCCCGAAACTTCAAAAAGGTGCACCTTTAGCGATACGGTGCTGGCAGACAAAATGAAAAAAGACAAAAAATACCATGCCTACACTTGTCTGAACGGGCTTACAGATGTGGTTGTCCCCCTCAAAATAAAAGGGCAGCATGTGGCCAACTTGTTTTCAGGACAATTCTTTCTGGAAAAACCGGATGTTAATTTTTTCAGAAAGCAGGCAAAAGATTTCGGTTTTGACGAAAAAGCATACATGAGTGCACTTAGCCAGGTGCCGGTTGTTTCGGAAAAAAAGGTGAAAACGGTCATGGATTTTCTGCTTAAGATGACCGATTTAATAAGCGAGTTGGGTGTTGAAAAAGCAGAGCAGTCTGATTTGAATAAAAGTCTTAAAGAAAGCCGGGAAGCTTTAAAGGAGTCCGATTGGAAATTCAGAGCACTCTTTGAGAGTGGTCCCATTGGAGTTGCTTATCATGTAATGGTAAATGACGCAGCGGGCGAACCGGTTGACTATTATTTTATTGATGCGAATGATGCTTACAGAGAATTAACGGGGGTTGACCCCCGTGGCAAGCTGGTAACCGAAGCATTTCCCGGAATTAAACACGACCCGTTTGACTGGATTGGGGTTTTCGGGAAAGTTGCACGTACCGGGGAAGCTATCCACTTTGAGCAGTTTTTGGAACCCAACCAACGGTGGTACGATGTTGTCGGATACCAATATAAGCCAGACCATTTTGTTGCAGCATTTTTTGAAATCACAAAACGCAAACAGACGGAAGCCGAACTCGCGAAACTCTCTACGGCAGTGCAACAAAGCCCTGCAAGTATTGCAATTACAGATACCGAAGGTAATCTTGAGTATGTAAACCCCAAATTTACAGAGCTTACAGGCTATAGTTTAGAGGAAGCAACCGGTCAAAATCCACGTATATTAAAATCAGGAGAACAACCCGATGAGATTTATACAGATCTTTGGAAAACAATATCATCCGGCAAAACCTGGCGGGGCGAATTTCACAATAAAAAGAAAAACGGGGACTTGTTTTGGGAAAGCGCATCTATTTCACCCATTTTCGATGAAAAGGGTGAAATCATTAATTATGTAAAAGTAGCAGAGGATACCACCAGGAGAAAAAGAAACCAACAAATTCAAAAAATCATCCATAATATTTCAAATGCAGTTGTGGCCGGCCCTGATTTGGATAGTTTTATTCTGTTGGTGAAAAATGAGTTGGGGCGGATTATTGATACCACAAACTTTTACATCGCTCTTTTTGATGAGAAAAGAGACCGCATTTCTTTGCCTTTTCATCACGACCAAAAAGATAGGGTAAACTCTTTTCCGGCCGGAAAAACTTTGACCAACTATGTAATAAAAACCGGGAAACCTTTACTGGCATCAAAGGCCCTTATTAAAAAACTAATTAAAACCGGAGAGGTAGAGCTCATTGGCCATCCTTCGGAGGCATGGCTGGGTGTTCCCTTAAAAAGCAGGAAAAAAGTTACAGGCATTTTTGCTGTACAGAGTTATGAAGATGAAAAGGCTTATGATCAATCTGATGTAAAAATGCTTGAGATTATTTCTCATCAAATCAGTTTGTCGCTTGAACGCTTACGAGCTGAAGAAAATACCAGAAACATTAGCAGAAGATTGCAACTATCTACCGAATCGGCCAGTATTGGTATTTGGGAACTGGATTTGAAGAACAATGTTTTATCCTGGGATGAGCAGATGTTTGAATTGTATGGTATGGAACCGGGGAATTTTGAAGGAGCTTATGAGGCCTGGAAAAATGGTGTTCACCCCGATGACAAGGATAGAGCAGATGAGGAGGTAAAGGATGCCATTGCCGGCAGAAAAGATTTCCATACTCATTTCAGGGTGGTTTGGCCCGACGGTAATATCAGGTTTCTTGAGGCGCATGCACTCGTTATCAGGGATACGCAAGGTACTCCTGAAAGTATGATTGGAGTCAACTGGGATATAACGGAGCAAAAAGAAGCTGAGAATGAATTGATTTTGGCTAAGGAAAGAGCAGAAAAAAGTGAAGAAAAATTAATTGAAGCCCAAAAATTATCGCAATTAGGCAGTTGGGAGTATTATATTAAAAATCATGCGGTAAGTTGGTCCAGGGAATTGTATCATATTTTTGAATTTCCAGACGATTTGCAGCCTCCTCAGTTTTCAGTTCAACAGCCCTTTTATACAAAAGAAAGTTATGCAATACTTGAAAAAGCTGTTCATGATTGTGTTACAAAAGGCATCCCTTATGAGTTAGAATTGGCCATTATTACAACAAGTGGGGCTTTAAAACAAATAATTTCCAAAGGGAAGGTTAAGACCGATCCGCAAAATAAGGTGATTGGAGCCTACGGAATCGTAATGGATATTACGGCGCGCAAAAAATTAGAATCGGAGTTAATTGACGCCAAGGAAAGAGCAGAAGAATCTGCGATGGATTTAAAGCTTGCCCAGAAAATTGCAAACATTGGAAACTGGCAATACAACCCTCTTACAGGTGTCCCTGTTTGGTCTGATTTAGTCTATGAAATTTACGAAAGAGATCCTGAAGCAGGACCGTTACATATTGATGAATACAAGGATATTTATCAGCCAGACCAGTATCAAATATTTAATCAGGCTTTTCAAAATGCCGTAAATCATGGTATCCCCTACAATATTAAATTGAAGTTGAAGCTTAAAAAGAATAAAACAAAATGGATACATGCCATATGCAGGCCGGATAAAACAATAACGCCAAAAGGATATTTTTTACGAGGCACTATTCAGGACATCACTCAGGCAAAAGAAGCTGAAGCGGAACTTAAAAAGGCCAAAGAAAAGGCAGAGGAGAGTGATCGTCTTAAATCAGCCTTTCTGGCAAATATGAGCCACGAAATTCGCACCCCCATGAATGGCATTTTGGGTTTTACCGAATTGTTAAAAGAGCCTCAGCTGAGTGGAGATGAAAAGGATCAGTTTATTCAGATTATAGAAAAAAGCGGAAACCGGATGCTCAATACCATTAATGACATCATTAATATTTCTAAAATTGAAGCAGGACAGGTTGAAGTTGTAAAATCGGAGGTCTGCGTAAATAAGCTGCTGGATGAAGAGTATGACTTTTTTCGACGAGAGGCAAACTCCAAAGGGCTTGACTTTTTTTACAAGTGTTCGCTGGCTGATGATGAGTCACGCATTGTAACCGACCGTCATAAATTAGAAAGTGTGTTAACAAATCTGATTAAAAATGCCATAAAGTTCACACAACAGGGAGAAATAGAGGTGGCGTGTACCCTCAAAGAAAACATGGACAATAAGATACTGGTGTTTTCTGTGCGGGACACAGGTATCGGAATTCCTTCTGACAAAATCAGACACATTTTTAACCGTTTTGAGCAGGCCGATATTGAGGATAAAACTGTTGTGGAAGGGTCAGGACTGGGACTTGCTATTTCCAAATCATACGTGGAAATGCTGGGTGGAAGTATTGATGTAAGTTCTACCGAAGGCGTGGGGTCCACATTTTCTTTCAATATTACTTGTTTGTAGGCGGGAGGCTTTGGTATTAAAACTACAAAAATTTGAGTCGGTCTAAGAAGGGTCTTTTGAAAAAGTCAAAAGAGGAGAATTTACAAGCCGGCCCAATCGAAGGAGTATTGAAATACTTCGAGATTGGGCCGGTGAAGTAAATTTTTTTCTTTTGATTAGCAGTTTTCTTATTTACAAGTGCAAAGGTATAAGAGTATGCTGTGGAATAACCTTGCACCCAGTTAATTGTTGATGTGTTTTAAGTGTCTAATAGTTAATTGAATCTGCGTTTTTCAGCGGACCCTAAGCTATTGTCAGGTCAAGTGTAGATTGTCGGGTAAGCCGCCGCTTTTTTTCACTTTGTGCAAAACAACAAAAAAGCAAGCATAGCCGTAGCCACTTGAGTCTTTTTTTGAGAAGTACAAGGTAGAAAGAGCAAGGCTTGGCCCGTCAGACGATGCTTGACTTGACACTAGTGTCAAGTCAAGTGAAGAATTTCGGGTAAGCTGCCGCTATTTTTCACCTTGTGCAAATCAACAAAAAAGTAAGCATAGCCGTAGCTACGTGAGTCTTTTTTTTGAGAAGCACAAGGTAGAAAGAGCAAGGCTTGGCCCGTCAGACTATGCTTGACTTGACACTAGAGTAAAGCAACAATGCCAGGAGAATGGAACGTGCAAAAAATAGTATATTCACATTATCAAATAAGAATAAAACACTATGAAAACAAGACGATCATTCCTCAAAAGACTTACTGCCGGAACTTTCCTGGCAGCTCTTCCATTGAGTGGTGTAAATGCCGCGACTAAGAAGAAACATTTTTCCGGCATCCTTATTCATCATGTATTCTTCTGGCTTAAAAATCCCGGAAATGAAGCGGATCGAAAACAATTTGAAGAAGCCATTAATAAACTGACTTCCATCGACGTTATTCGTAACGCTCACTTTGGTGTCCCGGCATCCACAGAAGACCGTAAAGTGGTTGACCACTCCTATTCTTATTCGTTAATGCTCATATTTGATAGTAAGAAAGATCAGGACATTTACCAGGTTCACCCCAAACACAAGGATTTTGTGGATAAGAACCAGCATTTATGGGAGAAGGTGATCGTTTATGATTCTGTGGACGCATAGTAAGGGGGGCTTGTGTTGAATGATGCGATTCGTTTTTTCTCATTGCTCTGTGAATCTTTCAGCGAGTAAAGAGCGACATTGCCGATCCGGAACCTCGAGTGTGACCGGTCTTTTGATATGGTATTAAATCTTATAGGATGAACTATCTTAGTATATTATAAAAGGTTGAAAAACATTCAAATGGATAGTGAAGCAAAATATGTAATTCGAAAATATCCCAGGATACGGCATGCTACCGTTGATTTGCTGAAAGCAGCGAAAAGAAAGAATATGATTCACAGCATTATTGAAGTTGATATTTCTAATGTCCGTGAAAATATTCGCAAAATAAAAAAAGAAACAAGTCATTATATTTCTTTCACCGGATATATTATTCATTGTGTATCTGATGCGGTGGATAAAAACAGAATTATGCATGCTTACCGGAATAAAAAAAATCAATTGGTTTTATTTGATGAAGTTGACGTAAGCAATACCATTGAAAGAAAAGTGGGCAATAATAATGAAGTTGTTGCTATGATTATTCGTGGAGCCAATAAAAAAACTGTTTCAGAAATTTCGGAAGAAATTCGTTGGGAAAAAGAAAAAGACGTGAAAGATGCAGAAGTTTTTCGATCAATCAATTTGTTTCTTGCGGTACCGTCATTCTTGCGACAACTTGTTTTTAGATTTCTCGATAAATCGCCCAAATTGATGAAAAAAAGGGCGGGTACAGTAATGGTTACTTCAGCAAATATGATTGGAAGCGGTGCCGGCTGGGGTGTTCCCATAGCAACGCATACGTTAAATGTTACCATTGGGGGCATTGTGGACAGGATTGTTGAGCGGGATCATCAATTTGAGAGAAGACAACACCTGTGTCTGACATTTAGTTTTGACCACGATATTGTTGACGGGGCCCCTGCTGCCAGATTTATCAGAAATGTTAAAAGAATTATTGAAGATGGTGAGGTAACTATTTAGGGAGGGCTGAAAAACGCATATATTATTAACTTTAAAAATTTTAAATCACATCAACCATCACTTAAGTGCAAGCTTTACCCTTGATAAGGGTAGACTTGAGAAATGGATTAGAGTCTTACTTATGGTACAAATTGTTTCTGCCATCTGACAAATTGCTTATAATATGATAAATATCCCTGAGTCAGAATTTATTATTACAAGTATGGTTTGGGTTCTTGGCGCCCCGGCGTCGTTTATACTTATAGCCATGTGGTTTAATAGACAAAAAGTTTAAACTTATGTTAGATATTTATTATGGAAACAACATTTCAGGTTAGTGCAATAGGAAAAGTTAAACTTCTGAGTGGAAAAAAAGTCATTTTGCTTGAGAGTAAATACCTGGCAGGATTAACACAAATTGAAGGTTTTAGTCATTTACAGATTTTATGGTGGGCCCATTTAACTGATAATCCCCAAAACAGGGAAAAATTAATTGCCGAAAAATTGTTTAAAAATGCACCAGACATAACAGGCATTTTTTGTACTCGTTCGCCTGTAAGACCGAACCCAATTATGATCAGCACCATAAAGGTAGAAAGGGTTGATACTGATAAAGGTATTATACATACCCCTTTTATTGATGCTGAGACGGACTCTCCTGTGTTAGATATAAAGCCCTACTTCCCGATGGAACGAGTGAAAAACTGTAAAGTGCCAAAGTGGTTTGATCATTGGCCAAAATGGGCTGAGGATTCAGTTGATTTTGACTGGAGTAATGAGATTAATTTCGGTTGAATTGAAGGGCTCCCCTGTTTTATTCTCTAATACTTCGTCATACATGGCCTTCTGAAAGGTCAAAAAAGCAGATCCTGAATCCCTTCTGCACAGATTAATTCTTATACCATTAATCCAAAGTATCGATCATTAACTTGAATAGCGTTTATACGGTTAAATGAGGATGGCAGGAGCTTAATATAATAAGAATATGTATTAGTTTTTAACTGCAAGCTCTTCTGAAGCCCCGTGAATCGCAAAAAAAAAATAGGATGAAAATTGAGGAAATAGTAAATATTACAAAGAAGCCAACCCTTTACGAAGAGGGTACCGCCTTTATGTGGACGGATCCCCATATCTCGAAACAATTGCTTGATGTTCATTTAAATCCCGATCTTGATCTTGCGAGTCGAAAAAAAACAGCAATCGAAAGAACAGCCCGGTGGATTTTAGAAAATCAGAATTCAAGCGAAAAACTAAATATTTTGGATTTAGGATGCGGCCCCGGATTATACACCGAGATTTTTGCTGAAAACGGACATAACGTAACTGGTATTGATATTTCGGAAAATTCCATTGATTATGCTCTCAAATCCGCTGAAAGGAAGCGACTAAATATAGACTATCGACAAGGAAGTTATTTAGATATTGATCTTGGCCAGGAAAAGTATGATTTGATTGTTCTCATTTTTACTGATTTGGGGGTATTACTGCCAAATGAGAGAGAAATTCTTCTTGAAAAAATTTCTGGTGCATTAAAAAAGGGTGGCGTTTTTATTTTTGATGTTTTGAAGGATAAGAACTTACGCAAAAAATTATCACCAAAAACCTGGAATGTAAGTAACGCCGGATTTTGGAAAAATGTCCCGTATTTAGCTTTGTCTGAATCCTTTCTTTACGAACGGGAGAGGGTTATACTATTTCAAAGTGCAATCATAGACAATGAGGAAAATATTACAACATACCGGTTCTGGACTCATTTCTTTACACATAAAAAGATTATTGAAATGCTTGAAAAATATGGTTTTCATAACATCGGTTTTAAGGATGATGTTTTGCCTGAAAGTGATTTATGGAATGGGGATAATGTGATATTTACTAAATGTGTGAGAGAATAGAATTTAATTCATTTGCGAAGCCTCGAACTATTAAAACACCCCTTCAGCCATGGGCTTTAAAATTTTTTGCCTTTTTATCTTTTAATACCGATCCAAGACCAATGTTGTAAACTTACTTTTGAATTTATCAGGTTAAGATATCAATAACACTTAACAGGAAGAAATATTGCCTGTCCTTCAAATTTTTATTCCTGCAAATAATAGAGGTATTTGGAAGAAAAATCTATCACTAAAGCTTTGATTCATTCTTTCATAAAAACTTTTTGGTTTGTTTGAATTATAAAGGCCAAATCCAAAAGGCCAGGCAATATTAACAAATAGGGGAAGGTTCTTATAGTTGAAATTAAAACGATAGCCAATTCTAAACTCGTTCCACAAATCAAACCCCTTGTAATGTTTAGATTCATTTTGTTCATAAAAGTTGTCATAACCTGGCCATATTTCATACTCTGCATAAATATTCTTTGTTAGAAATCTTCTAAATCCAAATATTAATGCAGGAGAGTTCGTTGTTCCCTCCGGAAAATTTAGATTCATATATGCAATGCCAAATTTTAATTCATTTTTGGGGTTAATGGCATAATCATATTTTATTCCCCAAATTCCCATGCCGGCACTTTGCATAAATGGCGACATAGGACTTGTTTCAAAAGAGTGTTTAGAGGTGCTTTTATCATCTGTACTTTGGGCTTGTGAAAGAACCGGCTTAATAAAGGCTAGTAACACAAGTATTGCCAAAGTTTTTTTGGTTGGAGTATAGTGTTTTGCTTTTGTCATTTGGTTTTCTAAAGTGAAATTTTTTCTGGACTAAATGCAAAAAAGTGTTTTTGAATGGTTTGCATTATGGTTTTAATTGGATTTTGCCCCATGTGAAGGTTAAGCTTTTTACTTACCTAACCTGTAATAGGGTATTTTTGCTATTGCTTCAAAGCCAAGCTTTTCTGCAAGTTTAAATGAGGGTGTGTTTTCTAATCGACAAGCCCATACAGGTTCAAAATTATTTTTAAGACAGAAATCAATCAATGCGGAGCATGTCAATTGAGCATATCCATACCCACGATATTCAGGAATCGTTTCAATACCGATCTCTAATTTGTTGTCATGGATAAATGCAGAGTATGCAGTTGCTGCTAAATTTTGGTTGCAATACAAACTGAATCCCACACCACCGTTAATAAAATCTTCTTCGGAATCCCAAAATTTGGAAGGAATTACACTCCCCCTCATTTCATTATAGATATTTTTGTCTGTTTTTCTTATCTCACAATCTTTGGGTAAGTTAATCTCTTTGTATTCATGGTGTTTTTTGGGATTAAATTTGAAATTTACACGTGTGTTTAATTCTATTATTCCATTTCCTGTTTTTCTTTTAAACTCAGATGGGTTAATCAAATGGTCTTTGTAAAGATCAGATAAAACGTTATTCCATTCAGCAGGATAAGCCTGCATCCATTCAGGATTATTACGTTGTTTTTTCGAGTTTAAGGAATAGTCAAGAAAGTTTTGATTGAATTCGGGATTTCCCGGGTCTCCAAATAAAAGAGACATTCCATAAGGATGAACAATATAAAAGGTCTTGGGATTTTTGTCGTTATCAACAAATACTTTTCCTGAAATCTTCTTCTCAATTACAGAGCGGGCAAACAAATTGTTAATACTTACCTTTTTCAAATGGTTGGTTACCCTGTCATAATTATTTATGTTTAATGGTATCATCTTTTTTTGTTTGAGCTATGTTTTAAAATAAAAGTTGTCACTTTCCGATTAAGAACTGAATTATCTGTTTATTTTAAAGATTATTTGTTGATTGAATACATCTATGGTATATGCAAAATTATTCATGAAAACAGGACCTATGTCTCCGGCAGAAGCTAGTCCATAATACCAATTTGGGATTCTTTTAATAACCAAACCCCCTTCTACCTGGTACTTTATTCTTCCAATTTCCAAAACGCAATCAACTTTATCAATGGGGTAGTCCTTGCCGTTCCATTCTATAGCACCCGAGTAACTCTCAAGATTAAGTGCTTTAAGAGAAAGTGAATTGAAACAGATATCCCTGGAGCCTGTTTCTAATTGCATCAGGACTTCCTTACCATTGACTTTGCATGGTATGAATATCCATCCGTTTCTCACAATGTAGGGGACCTTTACAATTTCATCCTGGTTTTCACTGATATAATTTTGCAAGGTATTGTAGTCCAATAACCATACTTCCTCTTTTTGGGGATCAATATGTATTGCTCTGTTTTTGAAAATAAAAGGAGAAGAGCAGCCATCTGCTTTTGAGAATCGACCGTCAAAATAACCAAATATTAAGTTTTTGTATGGAGGGTTAGCAAGAATTGCCTTTTTATAATGAAGATCGGCAGGTTTGTCCATGTAATTATATGATATCCCGTTTTTAGTGACCAAAATATCACTTCCTGAAATACTTTTTCCCAGAGATTTATCATGGACAGTCATCATATTATACCCTGTTCCGGTATCAATTTCAATCTTTAAAGAATCTCCTTTTTCATCAATCATATAAAAACCAACACCTGGTCCGCAACTGGCAAAAGGGAGTTCATAATTTCCATTTTCGGGGATTGCAGTTTTAGTTTTGGATAAAATACCTAAAATTTCCCTGTACTTTGACCCGTAAAACTCCTTTCCAATAATTTGTTCCACGTAATCCATGTAAAAAATGGCATTTTGGTAATTTCTATCCCATGATGAATTATGTAAGGCCAGGTATGGCAAAAATTTAAAAATGGTTTCCGAGGATATTTTTTTTGCTGTTTTTTTACAGTGTTCAAAATTGCCTTTATCAAGTTCTAAAAGCCATTTCATGAGGTTAACTTCTCCATTTTCAGGATAATTGGCTAAATAGTTTTGAATTAAACTGTCGGCCTCTGATAAACCAATAAAAACAGCATGTTTTAGTTTCATTAGGTTATAAATGTTGTGTTTTCCGGTTTTCTTTATTTTTTCAAGGTAATTTAAAAAAATACCCTCTCCTTGAAATAATTTCATCTCTGCGCGTAAATAAAGAAGCCTCGGGTTTAAGGAATCCTTTTCTTCTACTTCCGTTAGATAGAGGTCTGCTTTTTTAAAATTCAGTATCCCGATTTCAGTAGTGGCCAGGTTGAGCAATGAATCTTTTGCTACTTGCCCATAAGTATTTATAGACAATGAAGCTATCAGAATTTTTAAAAAAATAATATGGTGAGTTATTTTTGTTTTGCTTTTTGTACAATTAATGGCCTTCATGCTTCTTTTTGTTTTGAAGCAAAAGTAAATGGAAGAACAGAAAGGACACTTCACCTATGTTAATTCTGATTGTTTTTTTTATTCTTGCTTCTGATTCGGCTTAATGATTGGGGGGCAATTCCCAGGAAGTTTGCCAGGTGTTTTAATGGCACTTTCTCCTCTAATTCAGGTTGAATTTTAAGAAGTTTTAAATACCGGCTTTCAGCAGATTGGATTCTGTTGGTTATCATTATTTGTTCAATATATCCACTGATTTCAAGTATGAGGTTTTTAGTAAACTGTTCCCATGAATCCATTTTAGATAGTTCCCTGATTTGCTCTGCCGTAGTTTGCCAAACAATACATCGTGATAAAGCTTGAATATTTACCTTTGCTGGAATCCTTTTCTCCAGACTTTCCTTATCGCTAAAGCAATAGGGGGCATTTACAAAGTAGAAGGTTAACTCATCACCGTCGTGATATTTAAAAAATCTTACCAAACCATTTTCCAGAAAATAAAAATGCCTGCATGTTTTACCTTCTTCAATGATAATTTCATCTTTAACTATTTCTTTTCGGTTAAAAGAGCTTTTAATTAACTCCCAGTCTTTTTGGGGTAAAAATGTATATTTCTCTATGAATTTTTTCAATGGATTCATGCTGTAATTTTTTGTTGTAAAGAGAAATGAGCGACTTGTTTTCGTGTAGATCTGTATTTAGTGGCAGGACAAAATTAATGTTTTTAAACCGCTTTAGGAAAAACAGGTTCGCTAAATTACTTCGAAGCTGACAATGCGTCATTTCAAGCTGACAATGTGGCATTGTGATCTGACAATGCGTCGCTTCAAGCTGACAATGCGTCACCTGGGGACATCAATTCTTGACTGTTCGACATCAATTCTTCACTTGCTGAGTTCAATTCGCGGCTGTTCGAGTTCAATTCCTGGCTGTTCGAGTTCAATTCGCGACTGTTCGAGTTCAATTCTTTATTTTCTGCCCTCCATTCCTGCCTTTATTCCGCTAATGCCGATCTGCAAACCGCATAATTCTAATGCAGGATTTGCAATTAGGGTAAAGATTTTAATTCGGATAACATAGGATTATAAATCTAATTTCATTTGAATGCTTCGTTGAGTGGGTATTGTCGCCTGGCTCTTCCGTTTTGCTATCAATGAAATCCGTACTAGCTGAGTTAAGGAATACAAAAAGCCCCTGCAAAAGAGTTTTAATCTCCGGCGGGGGCTCATAAATGGAATATGGTATTAAAGGAGGATAATCTAATCTACAATGGTTCTTGCACGGGTATACTCCTCGTAGAATTCTGGATTGGAGAGCTCGAATTGAAGCATGAGCGGGTCAAGCGTATTCTTCAATAAGTCGTTGGTGGCATCAAACAATTCATCCAGGGTTTTTAGTTTGGTAAATCTTTTATTCCTGATGGTTCGAGGCTTTCCGATCAGAGTTGTGAAATCGTCCAGCGTAGTTTCTGTTTCGCTTACCATGGCCTCAGTTACCCCGAAATCGGATAAAGCTTCTATATTGTCCCTCACTTTTTTTATTAGTGGCGTTACAATTGCTTCAACATCACGTTCACGTGCCTTAATTAGATCGGTTTTGGAAACATCATACTTATCCGTTGAAGTTTCTTCACCCTCCAGGGCGTAAAATGCTTTAAGAATTCCGGAAAGAATGGCCACTTTTTTGGCAAGATTCGACAATAGTTTGTTTTTCTTTTCAGTGATTCGACTACTGCTTAATTGCGAGGTATTGTCAGTTTCCTGAATTCGTTGCCGCAACTCATCCAGTTGGTTCTTTACCGGGGCCATTATAGGGATAGGGCTCCAGGCTTCTGTGTAGTCATCCAATACATCTGAACTGTTGTCAAACATTCTGAAATGTTGATTCTGTCTTTCGTTCATAATTTTGCTTTTTTTTAAATGGTTAATGAATAAAATTGAATTGAAATGAGCAGGGGAGAATGACTCCTGCTTTTTTAGAAACTAAGATTTAATTAACTGAAGGTTAATCGTAATTATTGGAAAAGAATAGTGTAAAGAGTTTTCGGGAATCGAAAAGGAAGCACTTACGGGATCGCTCTGGCGGACAATTTTGGGATTTGAGGTTAGCATAATTTTTTGGGTTTTTGTAAAAAGTTGATTGCTAAATTAAAAATGTATCAACAAAGAATCAATATAAATAACAAATTGGTAGTAAAAAGTTGTTCTTTTTGATAAATGGGCAGGCGCCTGAATTTAGACGTTAATCATTAAATTGTTGGGATTTTACTGTGAAACGATAGATTGGGGACCCGGTACTGCTTCTACCATTTAGTATTGATCAGAAATCCGTGCGTCTGTTTTGCCTGATTAAATATCATTTTGATGGAATAAAAGGGAGAAAAAATAAAAAAAGCCTGAGAGTGGGGCCACACCCTCAGGCATCACCGGCACTATAAGGGGAGGTATGTGCCGGTGAACAAAGATTCGTGTCTGGTTTATGTATTTTATTAGCTATACCAGACTGGTAGTGAATCGTCCCCTTTGAATAATTGCATGAAAATAGATTTATCAGAACCGGGGGGGGAATGAATAAGGACGTTAATTCATTTTTAATCGTTGGATGTCATTCTTTAAAAACCGGATTTTGTTTTTTCTTTTGCGTCTTGACGATTTTCGGTCAAGTAAAATGCGTAACTCAATAGATGAGTCCTCAATAACTTTTGCATATTTTTTTAATGCCTCAGCGCAGTCTGCATCTTTGTATATTAGTCTGGAAAATTCCTGAGATATATTTAAACAGGTTCTGATACGATTTTCCTCAATTCTAAATTGATCCTTTGAGATTTTTTTGCGCGACATGTCGGGATTTTATTTTGAGGGTTCACGATAATGATTTAATTGTTTAAGCTGTTTTTTATGGTTTTGAGGTCATTTATCCTAAAAAGCAAAGAACTTATAGACTCCTCATATCTGGCACTGGCTTTCATGTTATGTCGGATAAGAATGCTCATCCTTTTCAGATTGTAAGCTTTTCTTTGGGTGTAACTTCTTTGTCCTGAATTGGCTCTAAGGATTCCATTGAAGTTCTCTTTGGATTTGGTTAGTTCAGAGACGATACTGCTAATTTGTCTGCAGCTATGATCGCCTATGCTCCATAAATCCCTAGAAAGCTTATTGATTGTGTTGGTATCATGAAGGTGGTTTTCAAGGATGGCATTTAAATCTTCTTTTTCCAAATCTTTTGGTGCTTTGTTAAGGGCATTGACAGTTAAGTTTATCAATGCCAATACCAACTGGTAATTATGATCGTTCAGCTGTTCAATTCTTTCCGAGAATTGTTTAATATTATTCAGTTCTCTGCTGTTTTTCCAATCAATGTTTCTTATTTTCAATAGAGAATTACTGATTTGGTGTTTGAAGTGCTTTATTTGATCATCGTTATTGCTTGCAACAGCGACCATCTCCTGCTCATTGAGTAATAGTTCCTCTGATATTTTAGCCTGCTGACTAAGATTCTCTTCCATTAATGCTTTGTAAAAGCTTATTTGTCTGAGGCATTCGTCCATTCCATCTTCAATTTGGTTAATATTTACCCGTGCTTTATTAACTTTATTGTTTAGTTGTTTTAGGTTGGAAATCAAATTGTTATTTTGGGAGGTGTCTGGTGTGTTTTCAAAATTTACAGGTTTACCTTCGGATAACTCTTTGGCTATTTTCGATGCCCTAATGTAACTGGTAATTATTGGTTTTATTGACCTCAAAATAAAGAATGCGGCTGTTGAAAAAAACAGAAATGCAATTATGGTGATTAACAGGAATAAACTTTTAAGGGATTCGGTAAGTCCGGCTAGAGAATACGTTGAAGAAATTGTCAAATTGAGGCCATGATGACTTAATGGAGAGGATATAGCTAATGATTTGCTCTTTCCCCGGCCAGTTAAAGTATAGGGTGTTTCTGATAAAGAAAACTCTTGTTCTCTGTTGCTTGCCTGTTGAATTGTGTGGTTTAGGTCGAGTTGAAAGTCCGACATGGGGAATGGGTATTTGCCTTGAACGGTCCTTTCAATGCTTTTTAAAGAAAACTCTAATACCAATACACCGGTCAGGCTTCCTGATGTGTCGGTTACCGGATGTGAAAAATAAAGAGCAGGGATGTTTTCATTTCCACCAATCAATGTCAAATCTTCTTTTCCTTTCCTGAATGCCAGATTCAATGGCGAATTGTGTAGTTCTGCAGTGGCAATTCTGGAAAAAAATGTTGGTAGATCGGTTGAATACCGGAAAACATCACCTGCTCTTGAAATCAGATAAACATTTGCGTTATTGGTCCCTGATAGTATTTTGTGTTTTTCTGAAAAGTTGGTTGGCTGAATTGGGGTGTCGGATTTAAGATGATTGCATTTTTGGCTGAATGCAACAAGTTGTGAGTCACAACTCATCTCTTTTAATTCTTCAGTTATTTGGTTCAATAATTCCGTAACCTGGTTTGTTCTCTCCCGGTTTAATAAACCAACTTGTTTTGTTCTTTCGTTAATTAAAGTGTTCTTGCAAAACTGGTAACTAAAAGTACCTGTAAGCACTGCTCCTGTAAGAGAAGCTGCAAACATTAGAAGTTTCAGCTTTCTGAAAGTTGTATGGTCGATTTTTTTCATTGACCCGGATAAGTTTTTTTATAGGTTACATAAAACATTGCGCGATGGATGGGAAAGGGGCGTAAGGGCTGGGGTGTTGTGATTGTAAAAAATGGGTGCATCAGAGATTCCCTTCAGGAGAGAATTTGGAGCCCTAAACCTTCGTTAAGGCAAGGGCTCCGTCCTCTACTAAACCTAAAAATCTACAACCTTTCATTTGTTATGAAAAAAGCGGGATTGGGCAAGATCTTTTGTTTGTTAAGTATTAGAAATCTCATATTTTGGGTATTTGTACAATTCTTTTCTATTCAAATCTGTTTTAGGCCAGGGAGATGGTTGATTGGTGATTTCTATGTTTATTGTCAATTTTTACCGCTTGTAAAGGCTTATTCTTCTCAAGTTGGTCTTATGAGAAACCATAAAGAAGTAAATTTGGAGCCCCGAACCTTCGTTAAGGTCAGGGGCTCCGACCTTTAAAAACCTAAACATTCAAAACCTTTCACTTGTCATGAAAAAGATAGGATTGGGCAAGTTCTTTTGTTTATTAAGTAATAGAAATTTCATATGTAGGGTATTTGTACACTTCTTTTTTGAAAATCAGCTGAGAGTTAGTTGGGAGGTTGATTAAATGTTTTGTTGAACCCGTCGTTTGTCATCCTGGTGTCTTTAGCCTTCTTTCAATGGGATTATTCTTTCCCGGCTGCAAACGAGGTAGATTTGGAGCCCCAACCTTCGTTAGGGTCAGGGCTCCGACCTTTAAAACCTACAACCTTTCACTTATTATGAAATGGGATCGGGAAAGACCTTTGGTTTTTTTGGGTATTAGAATTTCTCATATTGATTTTTGTCGAACTCCTGGCTTTGAAAAACTTCTGTTGGTTGGTGAGCTGTTGATTCAGGATCTTTCTGAACGGTTTTTCCTTCATTTTTTGGTTTGTTTTCCTGTTTTAATGAAGATATTTCCTGCTCGAATTTATGATCAACTTTGAAAAAACTTATGATTTCCAACAACTGTTCAGCTTGAGAAGCCAGCTCCTCGCTGGTAGATGCCATTTCCTCACTTGATGCGGCATTTTGCTGTGTTACCTGGTTAAAGCTTTGAACAGCTGAATTGATTTGATCAGCTCCAACCTTTTGCTCATTACTTGAAGCCGCAATTTCTTTCATTAAACCACTCGTTTTTTGAATTTCAGGAACCAGTTCGGTGAGCTTTTTTCCGGCTGCCTCAGAAATTTTCACCCCATAACGGGTTAATTTTTCGATTTCCTGAGCGGCCACTTTTGAGCGGTCTGCCAGTTTTCTTACCTCTGCCGCTACAACAGCAAATCCTCTTCCGCTTTCTCCGGCCCTTGCGGCTTCAACCGCTGCATTAAGCGATAAAATATTGGTCTGAAAGGCAATGTCATTAATGATACTGATCTTTTCAGAAATCTCTTTCATGGAATCGGCCGTTTCGTTAACCACCTGGTTGCCTTCTTTTATTCCTTGCTCTGCATTCAATACCGTTTTTTCGGCGGTTTGTGCGTGATCGGCATTTTGCTGAATCATGCCTGCCATTTCTTCCATCGAAGAACTTATTTCTTCGGCCGAAGAGGCTTGCTCATTGTTCCCAACGCTTATTTGCTGCGCTGATGTGGACATTTGCTGACTGGCGGATGCCACATTATTGGAGGCCGAAACTACCCCTTCAACGGTTGCCCGCATTTTGTCTGTCAATTGCTGAAAAGCCAATGCTAACATCCCCAACTCATCATTTTTGGTCAGGGCGTCATCCGGTACATCAACTGTGAGATCACCGTTGGAAAGGATACCGGAAAAATCAACCGCATCTTTTATTCCCTGTGAAATGATTTTATTAACAAAATAACCTAGTACAAAAATTGCTGCACCTCCCAAAATGACGCCAATAATAATCATTATCCACATCTGTTTGTTGGCCTCTGCCGTAATGATTTCTCTGGGTACTGTAAACCTTACTTGCCAGGGCGTTTCTGTTTGACCGATGGTTAAGGGAACAGAAATTTGGAGAGCTGTATCTGCGAATTCAACATTTGAGACTCCTTTTTGAAGGTTTTCAATCTCCTGATCAAATGTCTCAGGGAATACCTTTTTTATGGATTCATTAATGAGTTCCGGTCTTTGGTTGTTGGCCACATAGATTCCTTTATTAGAAACAATACTCATTCGATAGTGACCCTGATAATAACCCTGGTCTGATACCAGTTCCTGAATGAAGTCAATGGGGAAATCAATACCTGTTACTCCCAAAAATGTATCATTATTCATGACCGGTGTCATACAGGAAACCATCAGCACATCTACTCCCTGTACCGGGTATAATATGGGTTCGGTTAGAAATTCATTCAATTTGGTTTTAGGTTTCCAGTACCATGGGGCTTTTTCGGAATCATCATAGTCGATTAAGACTTCCACCGCAGCTGTACCGTCATCTTTTTTTGTCAGATAGGACATAAAGCGACCCGTAGAATCGTGCGCAACCGTATTTCTGAAAAGGTTGTCTTTCCCATCGAAGGCATCGGGCTCAAACGCCAGGGTAAAGCCCAGAAATCGTTCGTCTGAAAACAGAACTTTTTCTGCCATTGACACTGCGGTTTGGCGGTTTATAGCTCCGCTTTCCTTTTCCTTGCCTACCACCGAAACAGCGTTGGCCATGGCTCTGGAAGCATCCATGGCTAACTCAAAGCTGGATTGAATGCTCTTGGAGTAAACCCTTGCTATTGATTCCGCTTCATTTTGCGCAGACCGGATAGTCTCCTGGCGGGTTTTGATTACCGCATAGGTGATTAAGAAGATTGTAAGAAGGGATATTCCTATTCCACTAATAATGCCAAATTTCTTTTGAAGTGAAAACTGCACCTCTTTTTTCATAATTTATGCTGATTAAATTGAAATATTAAATACGAAAAACACATCTCTGTTGGAAGGATTAAAGGTGAGTGAGGTTGAAACAGGTAATTGAGTGGATTCTGAAATTTTAAATTGTTTGGTTGCACTTACTCCAAGGTTTACAATTCCCGGGTCATTGGCGTAAAAACCGTCGTGAGTAGTCCCGCCAATAAAAACATTGCAATCGTGCTTGTGAAATGAAAAAGGGTATTTGACTTCAAAATATGTTGAGAAGTTTTGGTCTCCTTCATCATCTAAATCTGCACCATAAACAAATGAGCTGGCTGTAAATTGAAAAGGGAGGTTTTGGAACGGGGGTTCGTAGATCAGAACTGCCTCAATCAAATGGTTGGTTTCATCTCTTCTCCACTCCGAATAATCCGAAATGGACATGTCGGTTTCATCTTCGGTGAAATAGTCATTCACACAAAGGGTAAAGCCTTCATTGCAGTATGACAAAAACAGATCCACTTCTGCATAGTTGCCGGAGGTGGCGTATGATCCCCATGTGGCTGCTGTGAAATTTTTCCAGGTAACCGCAATATATGGTTGAATGTTGGGAGCATCGTCAAAAAGAAGACCCCTCCAAACGTAACGGCTGCAAAAACCTACACTACTTTCCAATGATACCTCCCCGGCTTCTTGTGCATGCACTTTTACCTGAAAAAGAAGCACTATCAGGGTCGTTAAACCTGCTGTTTTTAATACTTTTTTCATTTTATGTAATGTTCGAATAAGAGATTTTCATGTTTCATTTAATTGAAAAGAGGGCAAAAGGAATTCTGAATTTTTTAGGTCAATTATGTGTCTTTATTTTTCATTATTTCTGTGGCCATTTTTATGTTGGTTTTATTATTCTGCTTTAAATTTTGAATAATAATCCCCTCGTATTGGTTGATGGATGAAAGAAGCTCGTTCGCTGCAGAAAGAATGATCTTAGCATATTGAGAATCTCTTTCCAAGGGGTCAGAATCAAGAGTCATTAATTCAGCTAACCCCATTATTACATTAAGAGGTGTTCTCAATTCGTGAGGAATTTGATTCTCAAAAGAGTTTAAATGTTCAGACATCCTTAGCAACTTTTTAATTAATACTTCTTTTCTAAACTTTTGTGATATAGTGTATTCATATAAATGAATTTCATGCTTTACATTTATGTCCTTTCTTTGTTATTATGCTTGTGTGTATCCTTCTTCATTTTACTTTGAGTCGGGTAAATGAGTAATGCGAAATATTTGATTCTGCGTTTTCCGCAAACATAAAAAGAAATGACTGCTCCAATTTTACCCTTTCACTAAGTCTCACATTAATTTAAATCTGAACAAAATAGAAAAGCCACCGTGAATTAATGGGGTTTATAGAACCCTTGTTTTACAATGGACATTATAAACAAGGTGTTCTTTTTACAAGGCAAAATCTTCACAGTCATATTTCAATCTGGATGAGAAATACATGGATAGAAACAGGTGTGCTAAATCTGTAATAAAGGCTCAAAAAAAGGTTTGTTTCTTTGAACCTTTTGAAAAATGAAAACATCGTTCTACAAAAGCTTCACAAATATTAAGAAATAGAATTTTGGTCAGACCTTTACTCTCCAGTATTTCCAATAAAAACAAAAATCTCTTATTTTGTGTGTTAATCCACACATAAGTGTACAAAAGACTTTGTTAAAAATATTAAATAAAACCCGTTGGTTTATTTAAAAATTACGGAACAAAGATCTTTGATTAAATCTTATTCTCAAATGCCATTTTATCACCGAATTTTATGGTAAAAAATTACCATAGGAGGGGATGGGGCAATTTCTCTTTAATGTTTGGCTGGTCTACTATATTGGCCACCAATTGGAGGGTTGACGAAAAGCCGGTTTTTTTTAAAATATTGGTCTTATGTCGTACTACCGTTCTGGGACTTATGCAGAGTCTTTCAGCCAGACTTTCTGCATCAAGTCCCTGGCATAGTAATTTGAGGACCTCCAGTTCTCTGGGGGTGAGTTTTTTGATTATTGAGTTGTTGTCTCGTGAAGGAACCTGGCTGCTTATTGGGTTAATATTATCAGAGATGTATTTTTCCCCATTAATCAAAATTTTTAGGGCTTTAATGTACGTAATTGAAGGATCCTTGTAAGCTAAGACTCCTGTTAATGAAAACTTATCGGACAGGTCGTTTACTAAGTCAAAATGCTGGTTGCCTACAAAGATAATTCTTACTCTTCCCCGTAAAAAATCACATCCTAGTAATGCTAAAAGATCAAATTTCTGAATGCTTCCAGTTTCTATGAATACAAAATCAAATTTCTTTTGAGATTCATCTTTTATGTATTCAAAAGAGGAGTCATAATGGATAACATTTCGGCAATCAAAGGTAAGGTGAAGGAAATTTATTAGTCCTTCGTTAAAAAAGTAGTTTTGGGAAATGACAGCAATATTAATGTTTTCTAAATTGCCTAACTTTTTTCTTTTCATAATGTTGAACTTGGTATTTGGTGGACATATTGGATTTTTTTAGGTTGATTATCAAATAGGACAAAATTCGGAACGCAAAAAAAAGTTATTATTCTAGTTGTTCCAAAAGTTGTCCGATGAGTGACATGTTTTTATCGATGAAAAGGTTTTTTTCATGGTTAAATAAAGATTTTATTAACCCATCGATGATTATTGGCAATGCTTTATTCACAGTCAATTTACCTTGGTTTTTTGTGTTTTCCTTTAAGAGAAGGGGGTATGAGGGGAGGCCTTAAAAAAAGATGCATGCATAACATTAAGTGTAAGTTAAAAATGCTGTTGTATTTATGGGGCACAAAGATTGAACGGTTACCACATTATTCAAATACCATTTAAATACCAATTTTTATGGAAGTATATTACCAGACCAAATGTGAATTTGGGTACGGATCCTGGTAGGCTGATTTTTTATTGAAATGTGAATGAAATTTCTTCTCGGTGATTTGACTACTGCTCAGCTGTGAGGTGTTGTCAGTTTCCTGAATTCGCTGCAGTAACTCATCCAGTTGGTTCTTTACCGGGGCCATTATCGGGATAGGGCTCCAGACTTCTCTGTAGTCATCCAATACGTCTGCACTGTTGTCAAACATTCTGTAATGTTGATTCTGTCTTTCGTTTATAATTTTGCTTTTTTTATGTCCTCATGTAGAAATTGACTCTCCTCCTGATACCTCCAAAGAGTGGTTGTTTGTGATTTTTCTATTGCCAGAATGGCTTTTGTGATTTAAACTTTCGGTTGATAAACTGAGAGCTTCAAAAAGTTAAACGCCATCAGCGTTTATCAGTACTTCCTTGTGGTGATGTGTTGTGTTCTCATCCTGCTCATGCCCGAAAAATGGCTGCTAAAATGAAGGACAGAAATGTACCTTTTTATTACCATGAAACCTTAGAAGGGGGGGTATGGTGCCGCTTCTACCAATGCACAGGAGGCAGAACTCTGGGCCTATATTTTTGGCTATTTCAATATGCAGCTAATGGAGTGAAATGGGATAAGGAAAAACGAGAAGTTGTCCGAAAAGCATAAAACACCAAAGGCATGGAGCATAGAGAATAGGGCATAGAGCATAGGGCGTGGGGCATGGAGACGGGTCACAGCGTCAGTTATGAAATCTCCCAGGTGCGGCGGATTCCGATCTGCCGTTATGAGAAAGCGGATTCTTTTGGGGAAAGCGGCAGAGCCGAGCTGAAAAAGTTACCAGCCCTGAAAGAGCCTAATCCACTAAGGATGCGTGTTGTTCCAGCACCCCGTGGCACCTTGCCCTGAAAGGGCTCAATACAAAAGCGATGGGTTACAGCCCATCGCTAAGAATTAACTAACGAACCCAAAGCCCTGGAAGGGGGTAATCACAATTCTAACTATTACGCCCTTCCAGGGCTCTGGTCTTTGGGAGATGCCAGTTCACAGGGCTTCACTTCACTTCACTTCACCCTTTGTTGGCTTATGTTACCCCTTCGGGGCTTTACTTTGTCTTTAAAGAAATCCGCACTATTTGAGGTGTAGCAACAGGTAAGCCGTATATGCCTTAAATGGTGAAACGACAATAAAAAGCCGGAGTATCAAACTGAAGCCTCGGCTTTTTTAAAAGACTGAATAGTAGTGAGAAAAATGAAATAGCAGGAACTTTCTTATTCCATAATCCCTTCAAGCTTCAGCAAAAAAGAATAATCAAGTGCTGTCTCACGATACCTGCGAAATCTTCCTGAAGCACCGGAATGACCTGCTTCCATGTTTGTTTTTAACAAGATGAGGTTGTCGCTTTGATTAACATCGCGTAGTTTGGCCACCCATTTGGCCGGTTCCCAGTATTGAACCTGTGAATCGTGAAGTCCTGTAGTCACCAGGAGGTTGGGATATTCTTTAGGCTCCACATTGTCGTAAGGCGAATAGGACAGTATGTAATCGTAATGCTCCCTGATGTTTGGATTTCCCCATTCATCGTATTCTCCGGTCGTAAGAGGGATGCTTTCATCCAGCATGGTGGTAATCACATCAACAAAAGGAACCGCAGCAATGACGCCGTTGAACAACTCAGGTTCCATGTTAATGACGGCACCCATCAGCAAACCTCCGGCACTTCCACCCATGGCATAAATCTGTTCTGGATTGGTGTACTTAGCATCAATCAAATGATTGGCACAATCGATGAAGTCAGTAAAAGTGTTTTTCTTCTTCATCATTTTTCCTTCTTCGTACCACTGGCGTCCAAATATTTGTCCGCCACGGATATGGGCAATTGCAAATACAAAGCCCCGGTCGAGCAGACTCAGACGTGCCGAACTGAAATAAGGATCAATTGTGTTGCCGTAAGATCCGTAACCAAAAAGGAGCAAAGGGTTACGGCCTTCCGGATCTATACCTTTGCGGTAAACAAGGGTGACGGGAATACTCGCACCATCGCCGGCAGTTGCAAAAACACGTATGGTTTCATAATCGTCCTTATTGAAAGGCCCCAAAACTTCCTGTTCTTTTTTGAGCTCTTTTTCGTGAGTCTCCATATCGTAATCAATGATGGAGTAGGGGGTGGTCATACTGCTGTATCCGTAGCGTAGTTTTTGGCTGTCAAATTCGGGGTTGGTAGAGATGCCTGCCACATAAGCCTCTTCACCAAAATTGAGGTAATGTTCGTCACCGCCATCCCAGGGCATTATCCGAATCCTTGTGAGGCCATCTTTTCGCTCTTCTGTCACCAGGTAGTTGTTGAATATCTCAATATTTTCCAGAAAAACATCGGTCCGGTGCGGTATCACTTCCTGCCAGTTTTGCTTTCCGGGTATAGTTACCGGTACCTCCATCAATCTGAAGTTACGAGCCTCAAGATTGGTCAGAATGTAAAACTTGTCCCCAAAGTGCGAAATGTGGTATTCCAGTTCTTCTTCACGTGGCTGCACAATGGTGAATTCGCCTTCCGGATTGGCGGCATCAAGAAACCGGTACTCGGTGGAGAGGGTGCTTTGAGAACTGATGATGATGTATTTGTCTGATTTGCTTTTATGAACATAACAGTTATAGGTTTCATCAGCTTCATAAAACACCTCCTGGTCCTGGCTTTGGGTCTGATCTGTGCGGTGTTTTAGTATTCTTTCAGCCCTCAGTGTTTCCGGATTTTTTACCGTATAAAACACTGTTTGGTTGTCGGCCGCCCAGCTGCAGCTGCCCATGGTGTTGCTGAGCGTGTTGGGCAATATTTCACCGGTAGTTAAATTTTTAAAGTAGATCGTGTATTTCCTGCGACTTACGGTATCAATGCTGTAGGCCATCATATTATTATCGGGACTGATGCTCATACTTCCGATCTGAAAATAGTCGTATCCCTGGGCCATTTTATTACCGTCAAGCAGAACCTCTTCTTCAGCATCCAGATTATCTTTTTTACGACAATACACCGGATATTCTCCATCAGATTCATACCGAACGTAGTAATAGTAGCCATTATCTTTGTATGGCACAGTGCTGTCATCTTGTTTAATCCGGCTTACTATCTCTTCGTATAGGGTATCCTGCAGTTCCTCAGTATCTTTCATAACAGCCTTAGTATATTCATTTTCGGCTTCCAGATATTCAATGACTTCAGGGTTTTCCCTTTTCCTCAACCAATAGTAAGGATCCGTTCGGGTTTCCCCGTGTTCGGTCAATTCTTTTGGGATCTTTTTGGCATCAGGAGGTTGAGGTGTATCCATGGTTTGACAAGAGTTTAATCCTAAAATAAGGAGGACAATGGTTAAGGCAAGAAATAACTGCCTGAATGAAGTTTGTTTCATAATTATTTGATGTTGTTTTTAAAGTGATTGGTATGAATTTTTTTTTCTGTGATTAAAGTTAATACTTATTTTTCAGGCATGTATTAGGCGAAATTATTAGATTCGCTGACCGACAACAAATAAAAACATAACAGATAAAATTGGGCAGAAATATCATAGGAGCAATAATTGGTGATATTATAGGTTCGCGCTTTGAATGTGACAATTATCGCGGAACAGATTTCGAATTATTTACTGCAAAAATTACATTTACAGAAGACAATTGTAACGACTGAATGTTTAACTAAATATATTATGACAACAATTACAACCAGTCCGCTTGAAGACGGGTATGATTTTTATATTTCAGACAGGTGGGGAAAAGAATATCATTTTAAGGTAATATCTTTTGATGTTCCCAGTGGTATGTTATCATTAGCTGTTGAGGTTGCTGAAGAGACAGAGGTCTATTATCCCAGGAGAATTGAAATATTATCAGATTATGATGCTGATATTGAATTAGCGGAACTGCAATTGAAAGGAAAAGTCAAAGAAGAGATCAATCAAAAGTCCCTAAAAATGGGTGAGAATTGTGCTTTTGATTTCGAAGAAAACAGTTTAAGCGGCATCATTCTGGCAGATGGTGGCGAACGGATGTCAGAGCCTTTGTTTTCTATTGATGGCAGGAAAATTTCTTCGCAGCAATTTGTTGAAATGCTTTCCCCTTATTGTACTTTCAAGTTTAAATTCGAAATAATTGATCCAACCGATTAGGATTGCTTATGCTTGAAGGTGAATTCGAGCCTCGACCGTTGCTTAGGGCGCAGCTCCTCATTCACAGATGTAAAAAAACCACCCTTTTAAAAAAGGATGGTTTATTTGCGGAGAGAGAGGGAAATGAATTTTTGGCTTCAAATACCACTCTTTCAATGTTTTAACTGAGGCGTTAAGCTTAGTCCTCTGCAAGTCCACCCAGATTATGTTAATTAGGGTGTTTTAGCTCACTTCAAAATGAACTCTATTTCACTTTAAAGGTAATATTTTTAATGAAAAGGATTCGAACCTAAATTAAAAAAAATGGGTTCTCTTTTTTTGAAATAATATGGCTATATACTAAAGATACTACATTGCCAAATACTAAAAATAGTACAATGGCATAAACTAAAAATGCTACATTTGTAAATACTAAATTTGGTACGCAGGTAAATACTAAATGTAATACAACTATTGAGCCCACTCCGAAAAGTCCAATTTAGCCAACTTCTTCGTTGAGCCGTTTTTTTGAATCCTCATTATCAAACGATAACTCCGGGTCAAAAAATCCGGTCGCCTCGAATTTGACAAAATTCTTACTTTTCCGAGTGCACTCAACTATAAAAGTTTATAAAACATGGCCACACCACAGGAAAAACTGGCTCAGGCATTGGCAGCATTGCAGAAGTTACAGCAAGATAACGATGTCGTAATTATTCATGCTGATGATTTGACGGCTCTTCATAAAAAGCTTTTGAAAGCGAATGGCTTTATCAAAGAAGTTATTAGAGGATGGTATATCTCAACCCGTCCGGATGAGCGTGATGGAGATACTACTTCATGGTATATGGCTTATTGGAAATTTGTTTCTGTATATGTTAATTCACGCTTTGGGACTGATTGGTGCCTGTCGCCGGAACAATCATTGCTAATTCATAGTGGCAATACCATAATACCTGCGCAGCTATTGGTTCGATCTCCAAAGGCCAGTAACAATATTGTTCATTTGCTGCATGGTACCTCTATTCTGGATAACAAGCTGAAGATCCCTGAAGAAAAATCCCGGGTGAACAAGGATGGTTTGCAACTCTTAACATTGGAAGAAGGTCTTATAGCGGTAAGTGAAGACTTTTTCACTCGTCATGCTACGGATGCCCGATCCTGTCTTGCGTTGGTTAAAGATGGTTCCATGCTGCTTGAAAAGCTACTTAATGGGGGGCATAGTATTGTCGCTGGCCGTCTTGCCGGGGCATTTCGGAATATTGGCAACAAAAAGTTGGCAGACAATATACTTAAAGCCATGAAGTCATCAGGGTATGATGTCAGAGAGCTTGATCCCTTTGATGAGCAATTGTCAATTTCCCTAAGCACAAGGGATGCCTCTCCTTATGCTAATCGAATGCGCTTAATGTGGCACAATATGCGCGAAACGGTAGTTAATAATTTTCCGGTTCCAAAAGAATTACCATCAGATATTGAAGCATATTTGAAAGAAGTGGAAGACAACTATGTCGATGATGCATACAACTCTCTTTCAATTGAAGGGTATCGGGTTACAGCTGAACTAATAAACAAGGTAAAGTCAGGAAATTGGAATCCCGAAGATAATGAAGCAGACCAGGAAACCCGAAATGCAATGGCAGCACGTGGCTATTATCAGGCTTTTCAGGCAGTTAAAGAAAGCATTAAGGCAATCCTGGAGGGGGAAAATGCAGGGGAAGTTGCTGATTATGATCATGGAGACTGGTACCGGGAATTGTTTGCACCAAGTGTTACCGCAGGTATTCTAAAGGCAGGTGATTTGGCAGGTTATCGTTCGGCTCAGGTTTACATTAAAGGATCAATGCATACCCCACTGAATCCTGATGGAGTGCGTGATGCCATGCCTGTATTGTTTGATTTATTAAAAGAAGAAACCCATGCTGGTGTTCGTGCAGTGCTGGGACATTTTTTATTTGTATTTATCCATCCCTATATGGATGGTAACGGTCGTATCGGACGTTTCCTGTTTAATGTGATGTTGGCATCCGGAGGTTATTCATGGACAGTAATACCACTTGCACAAAGGGTTGCTTATATGGCTGCATTGGAAAAAGCCAGTGCTCATGGGGATGTTACTGATTTTGCCCGGTTCTTGGGAGAATTGGTGGCTGATAGTTCAAAATAAATGCTTGGATAGCATAGGGACTGAAATAGGTGCCTTTTTATGAGGTGTTGTTTAGGCAAAATAAAGTATTTTAGGAAACTTATTTTTTGTCTTATTTTCAATATTAATTTTACAAATGAGTTATCCTCTCCATTTTTTTGATGAGATGGTTGGTGAATTAATTTCAGCCACTTATACAATCGCTCCTCCCCAAATTATAAAAGAAAAATTAATTGCCGACAAAATTGAAATAGAAGGAAGGAGGGTTTTACGCATTTTAAGATCTGAATTTTACAGTTCGATAGAAAATCAACATCGTTCCGTTTATTTTGAAAAGGTCTTGAAACGTTTGCTAACATTAAAGCAGGAACTTGAGGAACTGATTAAAGAATCACAGAATACTTATATAACATTTGGACCTTCAATATCAAAAATATTTCCTGAACTCGAAAATTTTTACTCTTTGTATACACAGATTCATTCTTTTATATGCATTATTCTCGTAGAGTTTGAGCTAACTTATGAATGGGTGGATAAAGAAAAGGCCATCGAATATGGTGTTCATCTACTTTATGAAGATGATTTGCAAAATGATTTTAAAAAAATGGTAGAAGTACTTGAAAAAGATCTTCCCATTCCAGAAGATATAACATTTATATATTCATTTGATAAGAGCCATCTTGACTTTTTTAAGTCTTTGACACCCAAAATCCATAGTAGAGATCAGGTATCCCAGATAAAAGAAGTAATTAACTTGTTTCGTATCGATTCTCACATGGAATTTGGAGAATACGTAAAGAAATTCATTCATGACTATATTGTTTTTAATGAGGATTCAGGATTAAGCTTCTTTTATCAAGTTGCATTAGCATTTTTGAAAGGAGAATTGAAAGAAATTAAGGAGGACGGGAAAAGATTAGATTTTATTTTAGATTTTATGCTTCACACAAATTTGGCATCAGATCTTACCCTTAAATTTATAAGCCAAGAACTTCAATTGCTTGAAATGAGTGAGAGCGAAGAAAGAGTTGTTGGTGGATTGAAATGGTTTAGGCAAAAATTGGAAGGGATAAAAGAGACTCCTAGGTACCAGAAGTTTAATATATCACGGATAAATAAAATTGAAAAATCAACCCTTGATGATGCATTTTTAATTTTAGAGGGATATTTCGAAAGATATGGAATGGATACAGATGAAAAAGAATCTCTTGCTCAATCGGTTGAATCTTCACAATCCAGCAATGCCGAACCAAAGCAAATAAGGTTGCTTGAGGCTGATAGTAAAAAGTACTTGTCAGAGAAGATAGATTACAATGGTACTGCAGATAGTTTAGGATTGCTGTTTGCCTTATTTTTTGAGTCTGGTTTGATTAAATCAAAAAATCAAAAAGCCCGTGTAGCCAGGATCCTTTCTGTCTCTTTTAATGCAAACGATGATTCATTTGGTTATGATACTATCTTGAAAGCCTTCAAAGATCCGTTAAGTAATCAAAAAAGTGTCAAGTATATACAAGAAAAGCTGCATGAAATTAAGGTTCAACTTGCACAGTTGAAAGCGAAATAACTTTTCAAAAATATTTTTCTAATAAGCTTCAAGTATTGAATTACTTATGATCCTCCCTGGGGATACCCGGGGAGTACCTCCCTGCATTTTATTTCACAGATTTGCCAACGTAATTAATCACCTAACGACGTCAACGGTGCAGTGTTAATTCTTAAAATTATTGCAATGGCAAGTCAAATAATGATAATAGATGAACATGAGTTCGGGAAATTAATTCGCAAGATTGATAGAATATCTGATAAGCTTGAAAATCTTGATTTAAAGAGCAACGACGGTTTTAAAGAAAAATGGTATGTAAGCGCCGAGGTTTGTAAAATCCTCAAAGTAAGCAAGCGAACGCTGCAAAATATGCGCGATAATCAGACCATTAAATTTAGGAAGTCCGGTAAAAAGATCTATTACAAAGCTTCCGATATTGAGGAATATTTGAATAAGATTTAAAGACAACCAGGCAGGTTCTGTTTTAGCCTGCCTTTTCTATTCTCATTAACCGGATAATTACCGGTAAATCAATAAAATTTTTATTAAGATGAAATTAACTGATAATACTCAGACGGTCACCGGTATGTCTGATGGTAAGCTCAATCAATCGCATGTTGACGGGAGTGATTTTATTAAAGAAACTGAAGATAAGAAGCTAAGGTTTTCGTCTTCAAAATTTTTCAGGTTTATTCATGGAAAAGGAATACGAAAGATCAGGCAGGGTGCGGATTTCGATTTAGTCCTTGTCCAGGACTACATTGTCTCCAAGATTTCTACCTCAGAGGTGAAAGAAATTGTTTTAAACTATGTCAAGACCTTGGAAAATGACCGTTTAACAGATTATATACTCAACAAAACAGTTCTTTTCTCATTGAAGTATCTGGATGCTGTGGAAACCATAAAACCTAAAATGCACAGAGATAAACCAGGTGAATCTTTCTTTTATTTTCAAAATGGGGTTGTGAAGGTTACTGCTAAGGGCATTCAACCACCGATTCCTTATCGTCAGTTTAAGCGCTTAATCTGGAAGGATCATATTATCTCGCGCACCTTCAATGACGAAACAGATATTGAAACAACACCTCCGATGTTTCAGGATTTTATTTCCAAGCTTAGTGAGGGCAATGAAGAACGATTTAAAAGAATTTGCTCCGTAATGGGGTATTGTTTGTTCGATTACAAAACATCTGCAACATCACGGGCCGTTATTATTAATGATGAAAAGGTAAGTTCTGCTCCGGAAGGAGGAAGTGGAAAAAGCCTGATTGTTGATGCATTGTCAAAATTTAGGAAGACTGCTTTGTTTGACGGGAAGAAATTTGATGCGAAAGCGGATTTTGTTTGGCAGAAGATTGATGAAAGTGTCAGAATTGTGGGGATTGATGATGTGAAGCGAGGATTCAACTTTGAAGATCTGTTTTCAATCATAACTTCCGGGTTTAGAAATATCAATAAGAAAAACAGGGATGAAATTGAGTTGTCCGTAGAAGAGTCTCCCACAATTGTTATTACTACCAACAATATTCTGAAAGGTAACAGCGGTTCTTTTCTGCGTCGCCAACACCAAATTGAGGTTTTCCAGTTTTTCAGCAATAAGCTTACACCACTGGATTACTACGAAAGTACCTTCTTTAGTGACTGGGATGAAAACGAGTGGCGCCGGTTTGATGTGTTCATGCTTAATTGTGTGATGTTGTTTTTGATGCATGGTGTTACCGAATATCAAGAAAAAAATCCCCAACAAAAAGAGCTTATCCGGGAGACCAATCAATCTTTTGCTGAATGGATAGAGGATAACCTGGAACTATTGACAGCTTTTGAGGGTGTGGGGACAATTCAGACGCGTGATTCTTTTCTGGATGCAACCAATCAAAGGTTTACTTCATTGTCGGATCGGAAATTTACCAATTACGTGAAAGCCTATTGCCAAATATATGGCTATGAATATGTGGCTTTATCAAATATGCGTCCCCGGGGATTTCGTATCTCTCAAAAGAGTGAATGATGCGATCCCCTTTTTCTTTTAAAACTTAGCGGTAATGCGGTTAACCATTTGAAAATAAACAATCAAAATAGGTTGCGAAAGCGGATGTTTTCCGGTAAAGAGTCTTGCTGGTTTAATGATAGAGTAGGGGAGAAACCGTAAGAGTACCGATTTGTTGGCCGCTTTTAAATGCTGATAGACAATTTAATAACCGCTTTGCCTGCTGATTTTCATTTTTTATTGATGTCGAATAATTAAAACTGAATAGATCGTGAATGATATTAACATATCTCATGTAGATATACTCGCTATTTTGAATAGCTATGGCATTCAGCCAGTGAAAAACCGCAACCATAAATTCTGGTTCAATTCTCCATTACGAAACGAAACCAAACCATCTTTTGTGGTTGATACAGAAAAGAACCTTTGGTATGACTTTGGACTGGGAGAAGGAGGGAATGCCATTACTTTAATCTGCAGGTTAAATAACGTTAGTGCAAAAGAAGCATTCCAGATTATTTCCGGAAAAGGGTTCCCTAAACCACGAAATATTATTTTTAAAACAGAGAAAACACTAGGGAATTCTGCATTAAAAATTATCAAGGCCAATGCGTCCATTAATAGACCGGCACTTATCGATTATCTAAACCAAAGGAAAATTGATGGCAATGCCGTAAGAAATTGTATGTCTCTAAAAGAGCTTTATTATGCAATCGAAGATAAACGGTATTATGCCATTGGATTCAAAAATGACCGGGGAGGGTATGAAATAAGAAATTCCTTTTGGAAAGGGTCTTCCAGTCCAAAAAGCATTACGACCATCCCCGGCAATCCAGGAATAGTGAATGTTTTTGAAGGATTCATGGATTACCTGTCTGCTCTGACTTTTTTTAAGACTGCTTTTCCCAGGCATACTTCAATTATCCTGAATGGTACTGGTCAGACAAAGGTTTTAATATCCCTTTTGCCTGAATTTAAGAAGGTGCATCTTTACCTGGATAATGATGAGGCTGGACAAAGAGTCGTTGAGCAAATAGAGAAAATACACACCAACGTTATTAACCATTCTAAAAATCTTTATCCAAAATACAAAGACTTTAACGAGTTCATATGTGGGAAGTTGGAGTGAATTTCACCTTTTGACCTTTAAATACTTAGGTGAATAGATCAATTGAATAAGCTGTTAGTTTTAATTTTAAGATCAACAGCAACCAATTTTGAAAACCGTCCTTCTAAACGTAGTGGGGCGGTTTTTTTATTTTCTTGAGCATTAGGTACAAAAAGTCTCATTGGGGAAATCTCATAGATTAATTTACCATAAAATTCGAACGAATTGTTAATTTTAGGGCAAATTAAAGAAATATGGCCGTACCCGACTATCAATCTATCATGTTGCCGTTGTTGAAAATGGTTGCTGATGGAAAAGAATACAGAATCAGAGAAATTATAGAATTACTTTCTAATGAGTTTAATCTTTCACCCGAGGACCGGCGAGAGTTATTGCCAAGTGGATCTCAGCCACTTTTTGATAACAGGGTGAATTGGGCGAACACTTATCTTAAAAAAGCTGGTTTATTGCATTCTGAAAATCGGGGACACGTTCAGATAACTGAGCAAGGCCGTGATGTTTTAAAGAAAAAACCTTCAAGGATAGATAATGCGTTCTTAAAAAAGTTCTCTTCCTTTAATCAATTTATCAATAGAGATCAGAAATCAATTAAGGAAGATGCAGATCAAGGAACTCCAGAAGAAAAAAGTGACAAAACACCTGAAGAGGAATTAGAAAATGCCTGGAAAAGTCTGAATAAAACCCTGGCTTCTGACTTGCTGGATAAGGTTAAAGAAATATCTCCTGCTAAGTTTGAGCAATTGGTGATTGATCTTTTGCTCTCCATGGGATATGGCGGGTCACGCCAGGAAGCCGGTAACTTAGTTGGTCGAACCGGAGATGGAGGAATAGATGGGATTATCAATGAAGATCGCCTTGGACTGGACAAGATTTACCTTCAAGCCAAACGATGGGAGAACACAGTGCCTATAAAAGAGGTACGCGACTTTGCAGGAGCTCTCCTGGCACAAAAAGCCCGAAAAGGGGTTTTTATTACAACTTCTGATTTCCCAAAATCTGCTTATGAATTTGCACACGATATTGATAGAAATATCGTATTAATCAATGGCATTCGCCTGGCCGAATTGATGATTGAATTTAAAATGGGGGTTTCGGTTAAAGAGACTTACCAGGTGAAGGAAATTGATTCGGATTATTTTGAGGGGTGAGTTTTAACTATAAAAATTCTTAGTACTTAAGTTTAAAAGATTTAATAGTCTTATACAATATGTCAGAAGACCAGAAAAAACAATTAGAAGCACAGCTTTGGGGTATCGCAAACCTGTTAAGGGGAAAGATTAGTGCCGACGATTACCGGGATTACATTCTCGGTTTTATTTTTTACAAATATTTGTCTGAAAAACAGCATCTCTATGCCAATCACTTGCTGGTAGGAGAGGACATTACCGAATATCGGGAATTGACCGATGAAGAGTTGCTGAATGCCATACGTGAAGAGTCGCTGATAAAGTTGGGCTATTTTCTCGAACCTCGGGATCTTTTTTCGGAGGTGACCCGGCGTGGACTTGAGAACGACTACATACTGGAAGATCTCCAGCGTATTCTTAACCATGTAGAGCAAAGTACCATGGGAACGGAATCGGAGGACGATTTCAATGCCTTGTTTGAAGACCTGGATTTGAATTCTACCAAAATAGGCCGTACGGTAAAAGCTCGTAATGAAATTATCGTCAGGATCCTGGATTATCTCAATAAAATAGATTTCAAATTGGAAGAGATTGAATCGGATGTACTGGGTGATGCTTACGAGTATCTGATTTCTAAATTTGCTGCCGGTGCCGGAAAATCGGCTGGAGAATTCTATACCCCTCAACAGGTTTCTAAAATTTTGGCCAAAGTGGTGACCACCGATAAAGACAAAATAAAATCGGTTTATGACCCAACTTGTGGTTCCGGTTCTTTGCTTTTGCGGGTGGCCAAGGAAGCCACTGTGGGTGAGTTTTTCGGTCAGGAGCTGAACCGCACCACCTACAATCTGGCCCGGATGAATATGATTCTGCATGATGTACATTTTCGTCAATTCGACATTCAACAGGACGATTCCCTGGAAAGTCCTCAGCACCTTGAGCAGCGTTTTGAAGCCGTGGTAGCCAATCCGCCGTTTTCTGCACACTGGAAGGGTGCTGCCAATCCCCTTTTTGAGACCGATGAACGTTTCAGTCAATACGGCAAACTGGCCCCTAAAACCAAAGCCGATTATGCTTTTGTGCAGCACATGATTTATCATTTGGCCGACAATGGCATAATGGCCTGTGTGTTGCCGCATGGGGTTCTGTTTCGCGGTGCAGCTGAGGGTGTTATTCGTCAATACCTCATAAAAGAACTCAATTATCTGGATGCCGTCATTGGTTTGCCGGCCAATATCTTTTACGGAACATCCATTCCCACCTGCATATTGGTGTTGAAGAAATGCCGCAAAGTGGACGATAACATCGTGTTTATCGATGCCAGCGGAGAGGGCCATTACATCAAAAGCGGCAACCAAAACACCTTGCGCGATGAAGATGTGGAAATGATTGTGGATACCTACCGCAATCGCCAAACCATCGACAAATACAGCTATGTGGCCTCATTGGATGAAATTGCTGAAAACGATTACAATCTCAATATCCCCCGGTATGTGGACACGTTCGAGGAGGAAGAACCCGTGGATCTGAATCAGGTAGCCGGAGAAATAAAGGAAATTGACCGGGAAATGAAGGAGGTGAATGAAGAAATTGCTTCGTTTTGTAATGAGTTGAATATTTCAACACCATTTTAACCTAGTAAATTGATGTCTGGCAGTTTTTGCAATAAATATCGCAGTGAGTCCCATCGTTTTCCCGGTTGGAATTATGCCGGGAATGGTATGTATTACCTGACATTGGTAACACAAGATCGCGATTGCAACCTGGGGCATATTGCTGATGCTAAAATGTATCTGTCCGATTTTGGAGAAATTGTAAACACAGAATGGTTGAAATCATTCGACATACGCGAAGAATTAATCCTGGATGAATATCAGATTATGCCCAACCATATCCATGCCATTGTAAAAATTAGCAAACGAGGCAATTGGCCCGTAGATACGCACGGCCGTGCGTATTTACAGGATATAGACGGCCGTGCGTATTTACAAAGATTACCAAAATCCATATCCTCATTTATTGGTGGATTTAAGGCCGGTGTAAATTCAAAAATTGATGATTTTATTGATGAAAAACACCTGAGGATTCCCAAATACAACAAAAACAATCATTTTTTTCAACACAATTATCATGACCATGTGATCAGAAACAGAGAGGAATATTTGAAAATTAAAAATTACATTATCCAAAATCCTAAAAATTGGGATAAGGATGAATTTAATAACCCGCAGGATGATTAACCCCGGTAAAATGGATGCGTTTTGGAATGATAATATAAATTGAATCGGGATTTTGGTTCCTGCATTTGGAATATGGAACGTGGCATGCGGCACGTGGCCTGTGGAACGTGGCACGTAGAGACGCACGGCCGTGCGTCTAACCTGTTTTTAAATATGCGTCTAACCTGTTATTATTAATACGTTTAACCTGATAAAACAAACCCAAAAAACCTGATAACGATATACGTTTAACCCGATTAAACAAACCCAAAAAACCAGACAACGAAACACGTCAAACCCGATTGTAGAATGGATGTAATCTGAAAATATTAACACGTTTATGGGGAAAAAAGGGAATACGCACGGCCGTGCGTATTTACGAGGTGCGTTTGGTGAAAATGTAATAAATTAATCCAGTACAATCAAGGTTCAGACAACCAACAGAAAACAAATGAAACAACATAACAACATACCGCAACTGAGATTCCCGGAGTTTGATGGGGAGTGGGAGGAAAAAAAATTTGGTGATTTATCGGAGAAAATCAAATCTGGAAAAGATAAAAATGTTGCTTCAGGAAGGTTCCCATTATACGGGTCTATGGGAGTTATTGGTAAAGCCGAAAAACCAACATATGTAGGCCAATTTATCTTGGTTGCCCGAGTAGGTGCAAACGCAGGAAAAATCAGATTTGTTGAGGGGGATTTTGGTGTGACAGATAATACGCTAATTATTGAAAACACTCAAGAAATTGATGTTATTTTTGGCTTTTTCTTATTGACAGTAGCCAATTTAAATAGATACGTTTTTGGGTCTGGTCAACCGTTGGTAACTGGTAGTATGTTAAAGAAATTATCTGTTTCCATCCCCACCCTCCCCGAACAACAAAAAATCGCCCAATTCCTCACCTCCGTTGACAAGCGCATCCAACTCCTGACCTGCAAAAAGGAACAACTGGAGTTCTACAAAAAAGGCGCCATGCAAAAGATCTTTAACCGGGAAATCCGTTTTAAAAATGAAAATGGGAAGGAGTTTCCGGAGTGGGAGGAGAAGAAATTAGGGGAGGTTTGTAAAATAAGAAAAGGACAGCAGTTAAATAAAATTGAATTAGAGAATGAAGGTGCATATCCTGCTCAAAATGGTGGGGTAGTTCCTTCAGGATTTACTGATCAATGGAATTGCAATGAAGATACCATTACCATTAGCGAGGGAGGGAACTCCTGTGGGTATGTTAACTATATGAAAACAAAGTTTTGGTGTGGAGGTCATTGTTATACAATATTGAATCTTAAAAAAGAAATCAATGACATTTATTTGTATCAGTTCTTAAAGATTAAACAAGCAGCAATTATGAGATTAAGAGTGGGTTCAGGTTTGCCAAATATTCAGAAAGTTGATTTATTGAAATTTGAGTTGTTACTGCCATCTTACTCCGAACAACAAAAAATCGCCCAATTCCTCACCGCCCTTGACAAAAAGATAGAACACACCACCGGCGAAATCGAAAAAATGAAAGAATGGAAACGGGGATTGTTGCAAAAGATGTTTGTGTAATTAACATTGGGCGTTTTCATGAATAAAAAACCAAACCAAATGATATGACCGACAAATTTCAAAACAGATACCGCATTTTATCTGCCCGTTTGCCAAATTGGGATTATGGCAGCAATGCTGCCTATTTTGTTACCATCTGTACCAAAAAACGTGACCATTTTTTCGGTTATGTTGCCAACGGTAAAATGCATCTATCTGATATTGGACAATTGGTCGAAAAATTTTGGTTCGAAATACCCAGCCATTTCCCATTTGTTGTATTGGATTCATTTGTGGTGATGCCCAATCATGTGCACGGAATTATCGTGATTGATAAAAATGATGACGGTGAAACGCGGGATAATGGTAATATACGACCGGACAATGGCGAAACGCGGAACGGTGGCGAAACGCGGAACGGTGGTGAAACGCGGGACGGTGGCGAAACGCGGGACGGTGGCGAAACGCGGGACGGTGGTGAAACGCGGGACGATGGTGAAACGCGGGACGGCGTAGAGACGCCCAATTTGGGCGTCTCTACCACCACCCCCACCCCCGGATCCACCCCCACCACATCCCCAACCACCCCTGCCACACCATCCACGTCCCAAACCGCCCCTGCATCCCAAAAATGGAAACCCGGAATTTTAGGGGTGATTTTGAATCAATTCAAACGTATTTGTACCATCAATGCCCGTAAAATAAATTCCGATTTTGGTTGGCAATCCCGTTTTCATGATCATGTAATACGCGATGACGCCTCTTTTTACAGAATACGAAATTACATCCTGACCAATCCCGAAAATTGGGGAAACGACAAATTTTTCAATCCATGAACGCACAACCCGAACAAATACTCGAAAACAATCTCGTAAAACAATTAATTGAACTGGGGTACAAAAAGGTCTCCGTAAAAGATGAGGCCGATCTGTTGCTCAACTTCAAAAAACAGTTGGAGATCCACAATAAAACAACCCTTAGCGACAACGATTTCAAACAAATCCTTAATTACATTAACAAGGGCAATGTGTTTGAACGGGCCAAAATATTGCGCGACCGGGTGCCATTCACGGACGACCGGGGTGAAAATAAAACGGTGGAGCTGATCAACCAGATTCATTGGTGTCAGAATGAATTTCAGGTAACGCAACAGGTTACCATGGAGGGAAAATACAAAAACCGGTACGATGTGACCATCCTCATTAACGGCCTGCCACTGGTGCAGATTGAATTGAAGCGCCGGGGACTGGAACTAAAAGAGGCCTTTAACCAAACCAACCGTTACGAACGTCATTCCTATGGTGCGGGACAGGGATTGTTTCAGTTTATCCAGATTTTTGTCATCAGCAATGGTGTCAATACCAAATACTACGCCAACGGGCCCATCAAGGCCAGGTCGTTTAAGCAGACTTTCTTTTGGAGCGACGAAAGCAATCGAATAATCACCCAGTTGTCGGCCTTTACGGATCTTTTTCTGGAACCGTGTCACATCTCCAAAATGATCACCAAATATGTGGTGCTCAATGAATCACAAAAGATACTGATGGTGCTTCGGCCTTATCAGTATTATGCCACGGAGGCCATCATTGAGCGGGTGAAAACCACCCGGAAATTCGGGTATATCTGGCACACCACAGGTTCGGGAAAAACACTGACATCGTTCAAAACGGCACAGATTCTTACCGCATTTCCCAAGGTGCACAAGGTGGTGTTTGTGGTGGACCGCAAAGACCTGGATTACCAAACCATTAAGGAGTTCAACAGTTTTTGTGAGGACAGCATCGACGGAACCAACAATACCAAAGCCCTGGTAAAGCAGTTTGGCGGCAGCAACAAATTAATTGTCACCACCATTCAGAAACTTAATACCGCTGTCAGTAAAAAACGGTTTCTGGAGAAGATGGAACCCATGCGCGATGAACGCATTGTCTTTATTTTCGACGAGTGCCACCGCAGTCAGTTCGGTAAAACCCACGAAACCATCAAGCATTTTTTCCGCCAGGGCCAGATGTTTGGGTTTACCGGAACGCCCATTTTTGAGAAAAATGCCGGGAAAAATGAATATGGGAAGCGCACCACCGGTATGCTGTTTGGCGATTGTCTCCACAAATATGTGATTACCGATGCCATCCGCGACAATAATGTGCTGAAGTTTTCCATCGAGTACATCCGCACTTTTAAAAAGAAAGACCACATTCTGGATATTGAAGTGGAGGCCATCGATGAAGCGGAAGTAATGGAATCCCCGCAGCGGTTGGAAAACGTGGCCGATTACATCATCGAAAACCACAATCGCAAAACCCACAGCCGCGAATTTACCTCTATTCTTTGTGTTTCGGGCGTGCCAACGCTCATCGACTATTATAAAATATTTAAACAGAAGAAAGAGGAGGGGCAGCACAATCTGCGGATAGCTACCATCTTCTCCTATCATGCCAATGAGGACGATAAAGATGCCGTGGGCTTTGTGGAAGATGAAGCGTTCCTCACTGCTGCCGAACCCCGCATTGGCTATGATACCAAACATTCGCGCGATGCCCTGGAGGAATTTATCGGCGATTACAACCAGGAATATCAGACCAATTTTACCACCCGCGACAGCGAATCGTTCTATCGCTATTACAAAGACATCTCCCGGAAAGTAAAAAACCGCCAGGTGGATGTATTGCTGGTGGTCAATATGTTCCTCACCGGCTTTGATTCCAAAACCCTCAATACACTTTATGTAGACAAGAATCTGAAATACCACGGACTCATACAGGCTTATTCACGTACCAACCGCATTCTCAACGAACTGAAATCGCAGGGTAACATCGTTTGTTTCCGTAATCTGAAACAAGCCACCGACGATGCCATCGCCTTGTTTTCCGACAAGGATGCAAAGGACGAAATCATCATGAAACCTTATGATGAGTATGTGAAACAATTCAATGAAGCCTTTATTCAGATGTTACAGATTGCCCCAACCGTCAACAGCGTCAATGATTTGCCCGATGAAGACAAAGAACTGGAATTCATCAAGGCATTCCGCGAGCTCATGCGGTTGAAGAATGTCCTCAATACCTTTACAGAGTTCACTTTCGACGACATCTCCATGGATGAGCAGTCCTTCGAGGATTACAAAAGTAAGTACCTCGATTTGTACGATAAGGCCCGTAACCAAAACCAGAAAGAGAAGGTCTCCATTCTTAACGACATCGATTTTGAACTGGAGCTCATCCACCGCGATGAGATCAATGTGGCTTACATTCTGAAACTGCTGGGTAATCTGAAAAATGCCACTGCCGAAGAGCACGAAACGCAAAAGAAAAACATTCTGGACACTGTGGCCGGAGATACCCAACTCCGCAGCAAGCGTGAATTGATAGAAAAATTCATTCAGGAAAACTTGCCCCACATTGAAGAAACCGATGATATTCCCGATGCTTTTTATGCATTCTGGGACAAGGAGCGCCAACAAGCCATTGAGCAAATGGCCAAAGAAGAGAATCTGGACGCCGACAAAATTCAGGAGATCATAGGTGATTACCTTTTTACTGAAAAGAAGCCGTTGCGCGATGATATTATTGCCGCCATGCACCAACGGCCAAAGCTAAAAGAGCGCGGCACCACCGCCGAAAGAATCACCAAACGCATCATGCGATTTGTGGAAACATTTATTAACGGGGTTGTGGAGGTGAAGGAGTAAAAATGCAGTATTAACTACTTGCCCAATCCCTCTTAATTACAAATACTGTTTTAACCAACAATACTTAACCTATGAAAGACTATAAGACTCACAAGTACTATCCTCTTTCACCTTTATCAACAGAGGATTTTCCTGTCTATTTCAAGGCGCTTAAAGATCAACTGAATGATCCTTCGATAAAGAATATAGCAATTACGGGTTCTTATGGCTCAGGAAAAAGCACTGTAATAGAATCATTCATTAATAAAGAGGATTCCGATGAAAAGAATAAGTATTTAAGAGTTTCTTTGGCAGACTTTTGTGAGTTTCGTGATCCTTTAAAAACAGATGAAGTTGAAAATAAGGTAGAAGAGCACATTCTACAACAACTGTTTTATCAATTACATCAAAAAGAAATTCCATTTTCCGGGTTTAAGCGGATTTTGCACCAGACCATTAAATCTCAAAAAAAGATAGTATTTGGAATATTACTTTGGTTAACATCCTTAGCTTTTATTCCCAATATTTTTAGTCTCTTTAACGAGAATATGGAGACATTAGGTTCTAGTGGAGTAATGCATTTGTGGCATAATACGAGTTGGATTACAACTGGAATAAATTTAATGGTCTTATTAATTTTCTTCGGCGGTTTGTACTATTTTTTTATGGAGCTAATTGCCTCAAAACAGAAAAGGCAATTTAAGAAAATAGCCTTTAAATCCGCTGAAATTGAATTATCTGAAAAAAATCCCCTTAACAAGTACATTGATGAATTAATTTACTTTTTTGAAGCCACTTCGAAAGAGATAGTAATAATTGAAGACCTTGATCGCTTTAAAAACATTACTTTGTTTACGCGACTGAGAGAGATTAACTTCCTGTTAAACAACTCACCACAAATTAACAAGTCTATAAAATTTGTTTATGCTATTAAAGATGATGTTTTTTTTGACAGTCTTATTAGAACAAAATTCTTTGATTTCATCCTTCCTATTGTTCCCGTAATTAACGTTACCAATTCCGGAGATATTTTATGGAAAGATTTGAAAAAATATGGTATCAAACAAAGCTATTTCAATGAGATAGGTTTGTACATTCACGATTTAAGGCTGTTAAAAAATATTGTGAATGAGTTTCATATTTATAACACTATTGTAAATCATGACCTAAAACGAAATAAAACCAACCTGTTTAGTCTTGTTGTTTATAAGAATCTTTTTCCACAGGAGTTTTGCACGGAAAAATCTGGTGCAGGCTTTCTTTCTCAAGTATTTACCGAAAGGAAAAAGGAAGTTCTTGATTTTATAGTAAAAGCTAAAAAGGAAGAAATTAAAAACTTAGAGATACAGAAACAAAATATATTAGAGGAAAAAGCTAGTACTAGCGAAGATCTTAGAAAAGAATATATTTGGGAGATTCTGCGCACTTATCCAAACGTTATTCGCATTTGTGACGAAGAAATTACCACCTTAGTTAATAATCCCCAAAAATTCAATAATTTATTTGATCGTAATGCTTCAATTGACTCCTTCAATAATTATTATGGACGACTAGAAGACCAAGTAATTGATTTTAAAAAGATCCAGACAGAAGTAGATCCAAATAAAACTTATGAGGAACGATCGAATCTATTAGATAGAAAAACAAATGGAGGCTTACAGGAAATTAAGTTAGAAATTTCAGATATTAAAAATAAGATTGAGAAATTAAAGCGCAGAAAGTTAAGCCAACTTATAAAGCAATATAAAGATAATTGTTGGAAACACTTAATCTTTAATCCGGACAAAGAAAGGGCAATTACTCAAAATGAGGAATTGTTGGCGCTCCTTTTACGAAAAGGATACATCGAAGAAAACTTTCAGCTATATATCTCTCATTTTTATGAAGGTGCATTAAGTTTCGCTGATTTTGAATTCCTTCTAAATGTCAAAGCTAACGAAGAAGACAACTTTACAAATGAGTTAACCAACCCTGCAGAGGTAATTTCAAGAATTGATGAGAGTGAATGCGAATATCAGGCTACTCTAAATGGGGATATTATAGCTTATCTGTTAAAAGGGGCCGATTACAAAAACAATGAAAAGTTAAAACTTTTGCTGGAGCAGTTCTTTCAAATTGAAGATGCTTTTGAGAAATACATTGCGCCGTTGATGGATAATCTTAATAGGGCAAAAACAAAAATTGCATATCAGCGTCTTATAGAACTACTTGTAGAAAGGTTTTACCCATCTCTATGGAATAATATTGAAGAACATAATTACGACAATGAAAAGAAAGATAACCTTATTAAATCTTTTCTTTTTCTATCGGAGGATAACTTGAAAAAATTAAATGCTGAATCCGGAAATGATAAACTAAAAAACTATTTGTCTGAAAAAACCGACTTTTTAGATGTTTTTAGTGCTCATGCTGACGACGAAAATGTTATTAAACTTATCAAAGCCTTAAGCTTGAAGTTTAAAAAACAGAACTATAAGAGCTATAAGGGGAATCAAATCTTTAATTACATTTACGAGAATACGCATTATGAATTAAACCAGGAGATGTTGCAATTAATGCTTTTTAATAAGTATTCTTTATCTCACAAAGAATTTGTTCAAAAGTTTAATAACCAAAATTTCACCTGCGTCTTAGAGAGTAAGGAAGATGTTTTAATCCATTATGTATTTTCTGAATTTCCTGCTTATATTGAAAACATTTATCTAGGTCTTGAATCAAAACAATCAGAAACCGAAGATGCTATTGACATCTTTATTGAAATATTGGATGAAGAGGAAGACGAGGATGAGAAAAGCAAAACACTTCTGTTTAATGTCCTTGAAAAAGTTTCATCACAAATTTGCCTGTTAAAAGAATTTGGAAGGGAGGCGAAGTGGAGCTTATTGTTCGATGTAAATTGTGTTAAGCCAAATTGGAATAACCCGGTTCAATATTTTAAATATCAAGAAGAAAACCTAGATGAAACATTAATCAATTGGCTTGGTATTAGTGATGTTTGTAAAGAGTTGTTGAATAACAAATTATCAATAAAAAACTTCCCAGATTTAGATAATGATCTAATTACCTTGTTCCAAATAGCAGTAATTGAGAGTAATAACTTTTCTCTGAGCATTTATGAAAATCTACTTACCACATTTCCGTTTATTTATAATTTAATCAATCTTAGTAATTTATCTGTCGAGAAAATTTTGATTTTGATAAGACTTAAAATGATAAAGTTTAATAAGCATCATTATAATCAGCTCATTGGACGAGAGTTGGATGATGTCCTAATAACATTCGCTGAGGAAAATATTGATACTTTTATTGATGATTATGAAGATTTTGAATTTTCTTTAGAATTACATCTGGGGCTGTTAAAAACAAAAAGAATATCTTCAGCCCAAAGGAAACAGGTGATTCCACTTATACATTTGGAAAACATTAACAATGAAAGATTAGCTGACTTGATTGGAAATAATATCTACCTTTCAAAAGAGAAATTAATAGAAAAAGAAAAGGTAATTCAGGTGATGTTGCATTGTGAAAAACACGAGCTAATTCTTAAGTTGTTGGATAAATTTTTCTTTGATTTTGATTTTGAGGAAATCGATACCATATTAATTAACTTGGGAAGTGTTTATAAGAAAGCTACAAAATTGCAGCATCACCCAAAATGGCCGAAAGATAATTTGCACTTATCGATTGCTAATAAATTGGTGGAAATAGGTTATTTTAAATCTATTAACACGACTAGATACAAAGACAAAATAAAGATTAATGTGCGCTACAAGTGACAGGCACAATACTGAAAGTATAGGGAATCGCTTTTTTCCCAGAGCATATTGACCCTTGATGCAGATATTTCGGTTCAAAATGTGCCAATTATCTCGGTTTAATTATGCTATAAGCAAAGAAAAGGGGTATTGCCACCAACAAGCCTGCAACACCCCACCAACAAAATGTTGATAGTTCCATCAACAAGCTTAAAACAAAGCTTTAAAAAGTAGTATAGAAAAATAATTGCAGTCAATTAATAATGAACGCGCAGTAATCGTGCAACAAGCCTGCAACGAACGAGCAACTAAATGTTGATGGCTTAAAAAAGCGCAGATGAAACGCAGAAAAACGTTTTTCTGCGCTTTTTTAATCATTCTGGCTATTTCGGTCTGACTGTGCCAGGCATTTCGGTCAAAATGTGCCAGTCTGAGAGATGATGCAATAGTACAAAAAAAATGTTATTCTGCTTTCAAAATATCTCTTCTTAAAGAAGGCCCGTTTAGATCGATTCGATGGGATGAGTTCACCAGTCGGTCGAGTATTGCATCAGCAATTGTTCCTTCCCCTATAATGTCGTACCAAGTTGATACTGGTATTTGCGATGACACGATTGTTGTTTTTTGGTTATAGCGGTCATCTATTATATCCATTAATGTTTCACGATCATGTTTATCAAGGGATTGCAGACCGAAGTCATCCAAAATCAACACATCTGCTTTTGAGAGTTTGTTGAGTTCTCTCATGTATGTACCATCCACTTTTGAGAGTTTAAAACGTTTAAACAAGCGGGAGGTAATGGCATAAACCACTTTATATTCCATCATGCATGCCTGATTTCCTAAGGCTTGTGCCAAATAGCTCTTCCCAACACCCGAGGGGCCTGTAAAAATGAGGTTTTCGCTTCTAGCGATAAAGTCAAGCGAAGAGAGCCTTTGGAACATATTCTTGTCCAGTTGTCGGCCAGCCTGATAGTCTACGTCTGCAATGGTGGCTTTTTGACGGAATCCGGCCTGTTTAAGCAATCGTTGTATCTTTTTGTTTTGCCTCTCTTCCCATTCATGATCGGTAAGTAAAGCCAGATAATCATCAGGTGTTACATCCGTCAGTTGATTGTTTTTCACCTGCTGTAGGTGTAACTCGGCCATCGCATTAATGCGCATTTTTCTGAGTTTTTCGATTGTTTGGTTGTTATTCATGACATTTGATTTTTACTTGTTTGTATTTCTATTTGTAGGCTGAAGCGCCCCGGATATTGCTGTGATAAGGGATATGTGTCTGAGTGGCATCTTCAAGCGGTTCAAAGTCTTTATCCTGATTATTCTTAAGGATGTTTTTAATCCGTTTGTATGAGTATGTTTCCACGTCAAGAGCTATCTTACAGGCATTATTTAGTCGCTCTGAACTGTAGTCACGATGTAGCTGGATGATACCCATTGCTCTTTTATAGGCCATCTCAGGATAATCACTTTCTTTTAAGAGATCTTCAATAAGGCTCAATACATACACTCCATGCCTGGAAGCCTTCTTTTTAAAGTAGTCTGGACTCCATTGTTGATAAGCTTTATGAGTACTGCTAAGATGGTTCTCGTTGGTGGTGTACACCCCCGGAGCCGGATTGCGTTTATGACTAGCTATACGCTCATGATTGTAGCACACTTCTACAGTTGATTTGGTGTATTGTATCTGGGTACGTTTACCAATGTACCGATAAGGAACGCTATAATAGTTTTTATCCGGTGAAAAATAAACATAGCCGGTCTTTTGCACTTTGGCCCTGCGGTAGTCTTTTAGCTCATACGCTGTTTCTGGCAATGGTTTAAGATACTCCCTTTCGATAGACTGGAACAGTTCTCTACGACTGGCTTGACGGTGTTGAAGCAAAAGATTATTATATGGGCCCAGAAGCCTTCTTATTTCCCGATTCAGTTCTTCCAGTGAAAAGAAGCTCATTTGACGCAAGGGATAAAATATACGCTGATAAACAAGGTTTACGGCATTTTCAACCAGCGCCTTGTCTTGGGGCGAGTAGCCACGGGTTGGGTTAGTCACACAGTTGTAATGACGCGCAAAGTCCTTAAATGAGCGATTGATCTCCGGCTCGTATTTGCTGGCCCTTGTTAGGGCCGATTTCAAATTATCTGAAACGATGGCCTTAGGCGCGCCTCCATAGTAAGACAGTGCATTGGCCAAGCAGCTTATTAAATCTTCCCGTTTTTGGCTCAGGCAAGCCTCAGCATAAGTGTATTGACTCTTGGGTAGTATGGCTACAAAAACCTCAACCGGGATGATTTCTCCAGTTTCCCGATTAATAATTTGAAGTTTCTTGCCCGTAAAATCGATATAAACCTCATGTCCAGCCTTATGCTCGAGTTTCATGGAGCCTTTCTCTTTTGGGAACTTACGGTGGTAGTGCTCCATGAATTGAGTGTAGCTGTAGGGCTCTTGTGACTGCAGGCGATACTCGTTATAGTGAAACAGAAACGTAAATCCCGGGTGATCAAGTTGCTGATTCATTTTTTCAAAGTAGCGCATCAATTCATCATAGCGCGGATTTTTAATGGTAGTATGCGACGGGAAAAGTTTAAGTAGCTCTTCATTATCTTTGGCCAGGAGTTCTTCTTTTGTGTATTTGCTGGCATTAAATAGCTGCACATAACGATTAATCGTGTTTCGATGGATACCAAGCATATCGCCTATCTTACGACTGCTCAATCCGTCCAAATGCAGTGTCAAAATCTGTTTTAAATCCATAAGATCAAGTGTATTGGCCATAGCGCTTTTATTTGCGATATAGCGGTTTTAACCTGATCTCTCAAACTGGCACAAATCAAACCGAAAAAAATGGCACAAGTCGAACCGGAATAGTTGGCACAAGTCGAACCGAAATCCTTTAGCCATGCAGCCCAATAAAGTGGCACATTTTAAACCGAAATCACTGGCACAATAACTCCGAAATCGGTGGCACATTTTGAACCGTTATAACCACATTCCGGTTTTTGATCTTTATTCATGATTGATGGTTGCTAATTCTAAGTCAATGAATAGCTGATTGAAAATGAGCCAACTTGTTAATCAATTTTGGATTATTATTAAAAATATCAAGATGGAAATTACAGATAATACACCTATCGTTATGCTTACAGTCGGTCAAATGAAGACGTTAATAAGACAAGAAATCGAACAAAGTGAGCTTAAGCATAAGGAAGAGAGGAGTTAAAAAGTAATGGAATATGCATATGGTTTGCGTGGTATCAGAGACATGTTTAACGTATCCCATGCTACCGCTCAGAAATATAAAAACGGTATTTTAAAGGATGCGGTAATATAAAATGAACGAAAAATTATTATAGATGTAAAGAAAGCAAGAGAATTATTTACCAGCAACAGTCAATGATCTGTAATTATCAGGTATTTTGCTCCGTAGCTTATTGACCCCTATTTTGGTTATTTCTTTTCAAAATGTGCCAATTATTTCGGTTTGAATTGTGCCATTAGTAAAAAGAAATGGGCAATTGCCACCAACGAGCCTTCAACAAGCCACCAACAAAATATTGGTCGTGCCATCAACAAGCCTGCAACAAAGCATATAATAGTAGTGTTAAGAAATAGTTGCAAGTAATTAATAATGAACGCACAGTAATCGTGCAACAAGCCTGCAATGTTTTGTTGATGGCTATGATAATCCTGCAATTTATAGGGAATCGTTTTTCCCGGTGCATATTGACCCGCTGATGCATAAATTTCGTTTTGGATTGTGCCAATTATTTCGGGTTTGTATTGTGCCCTAAGTAAAGAAAGGGACAAGTGTCAGTAATTTACCTACAGTCAACAAAAAATTGATCTAGCAACTGTGAACTACCGATTCGTACTCATTAAGTACTATACGGAATAAGGATGTTAATAGATTATAGTTGTGTAAGGTGTTTGAAGTTAGTATCTTGTGTGAGTGTGTTGCACCGTTTTAATAAGTTGTATTATGAAATTTAATTCCATATTTATTTATTTATGTTTGATTTTTTACTCAGCAAGCTCTTTTTCTCAAAATAGCAATTTGCATGTAGCTACAAACGTTGATAGTATCCAATTTTATCAGTTAGAAAAAATTAAGCAGGAGGTAGAAAATCTAAAATCAGAAAATCAAGTTAAACCAATTATCAAAATACTTCCTTCTTTTGCTGGGGTTTTAACTGCACTCGTTGCAGTAGTTGGTGTAATAATCTCTTTTTTTAAATATATTAAAGAAAAGAGAATCGAATTAGAGCAAAAAAAAGATGAAACAAAATTAAGATTAGTAACAAAATTTGATTCCATTATAAACAATCTTTGTGCAGCTAGTAATTCTGTAAGGGCTGGTGCAGCTGTATCTTTATTAACTTTTTTGAGGCCAGAATATAAAAACTTTCACAAACAAATATATTTGATACTGCTTGCTAATTTAAAAACGGAATTATCTAATAATATTAATTCTCTTATGCTTAAAACATTTGAAGAAGCTGGTCGATTAAAGTTTAAAGAATTTCGCAACCCAATAAAAGATAAGTTCCCGGAGGAAAACAGTTTAGAGCTTGATCTAACCCGTATGAATATGTACAGATTAGACTTTAATGGTATGAAAGGCTTATCCAATGTTGATTTTTCTTTTTCAAAATTACAACATGCAAACCTAGTTGATTGTATATTTATAAGGAGCAAAGGATTTAAAACAGATTTCAGCTATGCAAGATTATCTCGATCAAACCTTTTGGAGGGTAGATTTAACGAATCCAATTTTGAAGGTGTTCAGTTTCATGAATCAAATTTGATTTCAGCAAAACTTAAACATACTAATTTAAAAAATGCAGAATTCCAAAAGGCCTACTTGCAGGATGCCATTCTTGATGGAGCTGATATAAGGGGTGCAAAGTTTGAGCAGGCTGATCTAAACAACGCTTTTTTTCGAAAGATTAAATACAATGATGCGGATCTGCTTAGTATAATACGATCAAAAAATTGGGAGAAAGCTAATTTTAGTGAGGAAACTAAAATGAAATTATTGCAACTTGCTTCGAAAAAGTGGAGCTAAAGCCCCTTCCTTACCCCCCTCGTGGCAGTGCCCAAAGTGACGTAAGGCTACCTAAGGCTACCTTAGGCTGCCTTAGCTCCGTTAGGCAATTTAATAGAAAAAATATAAAAAAGCAACAGAATTATTTGCCAATAACAATCAATGATCTGTAATTACCAGAGGTTTTTCTCCGGAGTATATTGACCCCCTGATGCAGGTATTTTGTTTCGGATTGTTCCAACTATTTCGTTTCAAAATGTGCCGAATATATCGGTTGGAAATGGGCTAATTTTCATGAATGGTACAAATGCCACCAACGAGCCTGCAACAAGCCACCAATAAAATGTTGGTCGTGCCATCAACAAGCCTGCAACAAAGCTTAAAAAAGTAGGTTTAAGAAATAGTTGCAAGTGGCTGGTAATGAACGTGCAGTTATCGTGCAACAAGCCTGCAACGAGCGTGCAACGAAATGTTGATAGCTTTGAACAAGCGCAGAAGGAAGACGATAAATTGTTTTTTCTGCGCTTATTGAAGCTCTCCGGTTTTAAATCAAAGCGTAATGTTGATTTTTCCAGGTTCTACTGGAATCTCCTGGAATTAGTAGGAGATTTTCCGGAATCCTTAAATAATTATTGGGATTTTCCGGACATTTTTGGTCTTATTCATTTTTTGCTATTTTTGTTGCTGGGTTAGGGTTAAGGTTAAAACGGGTTTGTCAGAATGCTGGCTGCCCGTTTTTTATTTCTACAAACAAGACCTTTGATGCAAAAAAACAATAAATATGAAATTGATTCTGGTTTTAATAGGACTTATTTTCATTTCCAGCTGTCGATCTTTGACTGACAATAGTGAATTATTTTATTTAAGTCATAATTATGAATCTTATACCTCTGCCTACATTGATACCATACGAACCATTCAGTCAGTAGAAAAAGAGGATAGTGTTTATAGGATTAAATACAAAGTATATGAGCTGGATCGAATTGATACTATAACCTATATTTTAAAAGAAGATTCAAGTTTTCAGCCCGAATATCAATGGAATGGGGATTGTGGTAGTGCATTCATTTTGGCCGATGTAGAAGAATTTAATTTGAATTTTAAATCATATAAGGTTTATAAATATGCATCTAACCCAAGAGCTATTGATGGATGTGTAACACATTTTTGGACTCCAGGGTTGGGGGTTTTTCTTGTGCGATCTACTGCCTGGCGTAAAATGCGAATATTATATTCAACAAATGAGGAAATTAATAAAGAGATAACCTCTTTGTGTAGGCTTATTTGGCAGTATCCTGAGTTTTATTTCGGATGTAATGAAAAAATGGAAATAATACCAAATCAAATTTTTGAGGAATTTTCTGATTGGTATATGAACGAAAGATTGAAACCTTTTGAAGAATAAAGTTCAATCAGCCGTAAACTTTATTTGTTGGATTTAACCCTTATTTATAGGAGTGGAGGGATCATTTCATGCTTATTCTGGTTGCTGAAGGTTTGTATAAGCTTGAAAATCTAAATTAAAAAAGCGCAAATCTCAGTTCACAACCAAGAATCTGCGCTTTTTCATATTCAAAAGTCAATCATCAATACCTACCCTCAATTTCCTGCATATTTATCCAATTCCTAATATTTTGTTGATTTTTTCAATAACAATTGGCATTCGTTCTTCAAGCATAATCGGATGGACATGCGACATGATAACTTCTTCAAGAAGTTGTTTTTCTTCGATAGCTTGCAGTTGTTCAATTAAGTAGTCTTTTATTCTTTTATCTGTATTTTGAATCTCTTCAACTATTGTACTGTTGTTATCAATCACGTAGATGATATCTTCAATATCGTGACTGGTTCTGTAATCTTTGCCTCTATCGTTGAATGCTTCAAATTTAGTGGCCAGGTAACAAGGTGTAGGAAGAATTTGGATTACCTGATCATGTACTTTTTCTATTCGAAGATTATCAAATCCAATTTTATACCATCTGTTGGCTGGTCCCAGTGGACTATCTTCAGAAGGCATAATATCTATTGGAATATCTTTATAGCGGTAACTACAAATGGCATGTCCATATGGGTCAGGGTGTATACCTAAACTAGCCAATTTATCTTGTATGTCAGCCCAATTACTCAGGTTGATGATATTCAAAGTCATGTCAATATCCTGTGTAGGTCTTATTTCATCAGCTGCCGGATCGTCGGCATATAGACTAACTACTGCACCGCCTACAAACACTACGTGATCTTTGAAATCTCTTAAAACCCTGGCAACTTCTGCGACAACTCCAATATTAATTGTTCTGTTCTTCAAGATTTAATCTTTTTTTTAGGTGTTTAATTGCTAATTCTTTTTCTCTTGCTCTGCCAACACGCAGGGCATCTGCCAAGGCCAGAAGCTCATGGAATGCAGGGTCTTTTAATGCAGCTTCCGGAACAGATGGGTATAAAGGCGTAATCCCATGTCCTCTGATTTTCCCTTTTGCATAAGGCCAAACGTAATCTTCTGAACTTGATATTTCCTCTTTTAATGGTGAGGCAGAATGCGAAGTCGGTATACCTCTCACTACTGCACCTGGCTTTTGAGGGAATACATAACGGAAGCCATATTGTAAGAACTCCATTAATGCCATTTTCATAACAACTTTCCCATTGGGAGCTAACAATCCGGTGTTTTTTGATCTGGCCACAGATTCGCTTATTTCAGATTGACTCATTCCTAATGCTTCAGCCATTGGCTTTTGATTCCAGGTTTTATCTTCCAAACTGATAATTTTCAGTAGTAAGACAATATCCTGTGGTTTCATGGCGGTTTGTTGTTTTTTCATATTCTTAATATTGGATATCGCGATATGCAATATTAAAATATTAATCTCATTAAAACAATCATTTGTGGTAAAATATCACATATCGCGATATGCGATATGTGTTAAGTGAGGTCCTTTTGAATGCTATATTAAAAAGCGCAGCCTTTTAGCTACGCTTTTATTTGTAATTGCAACTTAATACATATCAGCAATTTTCTGCATATTCTTTTTAATCAGATTCTCCGTAGTACGCGCATATCTCTGAGTCATTTTGATATTGGAGTGACCAAGCGTTTTTGAAACTACCTCCAGAGGCATGTCATTCTCTAATGCAACAGTGGTTGCAAAGGTATGCCTGGCAGTATGAGTGGTTATTTTTTTATTGATGCCACAAAGATCTGCTATTTCTTTAAGGTAACTGTTCATTTTTTGGTTGCTCAGTACAGGCAATAAAAGTCCTTTATCCTGTAATTCCGGTTTGCCTTTGTATTTTTCCAGCAAACGCCTGGCAGCATCAATTACAAAAATAGTACTCATTTGGTGGCTTTTCTGGCGCTTTTTGTGGATCCAGAGAAAACCATCCTTGTCTGTTTCGAGGTTTTCTGCTTTGAGGCCTTTCACATCTGCAAATGCCAGCCCGGTATAGCAACAAAAAAGAAAGACATCTCGAATCTGGTCAATTCGATCAATATGTAGTTTCTTTTTGCGCATGGCTTCCAGTTCTTCAGCAGTTAAATAAACAGCATCTATTTGCTGCAATTTGAATTTTATAGTGGCAAACGGGTCTTTCTTCATCCAACCATTCGCCAGGGCAATTCTGACTATCTTCTTGAAGTTTTTAAGGTACTTGGTAGTGGAGTTGTGGGAGCACTTGCGCACCGTTTTGAAATAAAGTTCATAATCCTTTACAAATTGTTGGTTGAGATCGTCCAGTGCCAGGTCTTCGCGCTTGTAACGCCAGTGAATAAAATCTCTGGTATGTTTGTAGCTGGTTTCATATCTTTCCACTGTGCCTGGAGCAAAGTCGATACCCACCAATTTTTTTGCATTCTCATTGTGTTCTTCAAAAATCTTCAGAATAGTACGCCTTTGTTCTTTTTTTCCTAAGAATCTTTCCTGAACTAATCGGGGAGTGACGGGCTCTTCTTCGTAAGACAGATAATCAATGATAGAAAGGAGTCTTTTTTTCGTTCTGTTTAAAGCCTCATTAATCTCTTCCGCCTCTGGCGCTGTGTTTTTAGCCTTTTGTTGGGCATCACTCCAATATTTAGGCTTTAAACTTTTTTTAGCTGCAAACTCTGTACGCTCTTTGTTGATGGTAATTCTTACAAAAATTGGAGCTTCTCCATTTTTCAGCAGTTTTGTCCTTTTAATAAAGAACAGGATCTTGACGTTTTCTAGTCCACTCATAACAGTAAATTTAATAGTTAATTTTGATGTAAAACTATTGTTATGAGCTCATTTTTGAAGTTTCTGAATCGCAGTAATACAGGGCGATTGGGGGCAATTTGAAGCAATTTCTGGTGGACTAAAATTCCGGTTTATAAAGTCCACCAGAAGTCCACCGGAAAAGTGCGTTTTTCTGCCCTTTTATGCACCGTTGTGCACCAAGAAAAAAGCCTGTAAGTGTTGACTTACAGGCTTTTACTTCTTTTTGCTTTTCTTCTCAGCGGAGAGAGAGGGATTCGAACCCCCGGACCCGTGAAGGTCAATGGTTTTCAAGACCACCGCATTCGACCACTCTGCCATCTCTCCAGTCGGTTATTAAGTTTGCTTTGATCAGTAGTGAAACCGTGTGTTTCTCTGTCAAAGCGGTTGCAAAATTAGGCGTTTTTGTGAAATCCCCAAACCTTTTAATGAAAAAATATTGATCATTTTTTCTGTTTTGTTCAATCTGTTTGGATTTCAGATTTTTGACGCAGAAGATTTTTTTGAAATTTTTCCTCCAATTCCCGGGCGATGTTAACGCTTTGCTTGATTCTGTCGGCCATTCCAATTCCGTCACGAAGGTTTCCGCCGAGCACGAGCCCCGGAAAATGATCCTCAATTTCTTTGACAGTTTGTATCCTCTCTCCGGTAGAGGCATCATATTGTGGAATGGCATGAGTGTGCCGGAATATTCTTAAAAGATCGGGCTTATCGTTGGTGACCATCATCATTCTCTCCAGTTCGGGCATTACCAGTTTGATAATTTCGTCATCCTTTAAGTCTACGATGTCCTGATTGCGAACTCCCCCAACAAATACAGATAACAATGCTCCATTTTTTGGAGCACGGTTTTTCAGGAACGCGGATAAAAACAAAACACCCAGAATATCCCGATGCTCCTTATATGGAACCAATCCTCCAAAGGCTTTTAAAGGTATGCCCCTCCATTTGTTGTATCCAATAGCCACTTGAGCGACCTTGGCATATTCAAGGCGGGTGATTTTTTGTTTTTCGTCTTCTCTTAAAAAAGGAAGGACAGATGGAACATCGTGGGCTCCTGTGGTCGTAATAACGGCATCGCTTTCTATAAGCAGGGATTCACCATGATGGGTGAATTTGGTGGTGTATTTTTTACCTGCCGGACAAACCGAAACATCGTGGCAGCCAAGTTTTATTTCGTCTTCTGAAAATCTTTTGGTCAGAGATTGTATCAAAATATCCAGTCCCCCCGACATTGAGAACATCTTTTTTGATGCTTTTTTATGGTAGTTGTAAAGTTCCGGATCGTGTTTCTTCTCTTTAATCAGTTCAGCATGTTTCTTAACTCCGCCTTTAATAAAACTTCCATAATTTTGCTCCAGATTATAGAGCTTGGGAAGTGCATAGCGGGTTACCAGTTTTGAAGGATCGCCGGCGTAAATGCCTAATATAAAGGGATCTACGGCATAATCGAGAAAAGATTGTCCCATTCTTCGCTTCACCAACTGAGCCAGAGTTTCATCAGGGTTTTTTCCGCGTTTCCGGAACGGCTCGGTAAGAAGTTTGAATTTGTCTTTCCACGAAAAAAGCGGGGTTTTTATACCATCCCTGATAGATGATGGCAATTGGTGCCATCGTCCGTCTTTCCATATCAAACGTCGCTTAGCAGCTTCGTTGGCCGGCTCTACCTGGAATTCTTCCCCCAGTTCTTCGAACAGTTCTGTCACTTCCGGATTGGAAATCATACCGGTGTTCGGACCACTTTCAAAAACAAATCCTTTTTCCCGATGAGTATGAATGGCTCCTCCGGTGCGCATTTGTTTTTCCAGAATGGTTACATCCCATCCGGCCTTTTTGAGGTAATAAGCTGTTGTAAGTCCGGTAATCCCGGCGCCAATAATAACTGCTTTTTTCATATTAAAGTATCAAAACTCACTGATAAATGGGCATTGCTTTTTATTTTTCTTTGATCTGGTCTGCTTAAATAACTTGCCTTGCTGATGAATTGTTTATTGATTATGACAGTTCGTTATCCCGAATTCTATGGTTTGGCTTTGCAAGAAGCTTTAAATAAGATGTTTGCTTTTTAAAGGTCTGTTTCTCAAAGTCCATAATGTCAATGCAATACGATTCATCTTAAATCTAAAAATCTAAAAATCTTACGATCTATAGTGGCCACTGACCACTGATCACTTGTTTACTGACCACTGACCACTGATCACTGACCACTGATCACTGATAATTGATCATTGATCATTGAATTATATTGTTTTCGAAAACTGCTTTTTAGCAGTCTTCAGCTTGGGATCAAAAAGTGCAGCAATATTGCGGATCAGGAAACGACCTTTTTCTGTTACATTAATTTCAATCTTGTCGAAAGTAACCAATTCGTCATCGGCCAGCGGCTTCAACTGCTCAGGATTAAACCCGGTGATGGATTTCAATTCATCAGCCGTTTTATTGATCCTTGAGGCCACTTCCTGCCAGTTAAGCCGGTTATTGCACATCACTTCGTTGATGACTTCTCTTACTGCCACATCTGTCTCATCAGTCCGGTAACCTTTTTCGATAGGGAGGCTTCCGTTTTTGATCGCTTCAATGTATCTGGGAATATTCTTCGTGTTTTGGGCATATGCATTGTGAAGCTGACTGATGGCTGACATTCCGAAGGCATATACCTGACCGGTGGTTTCGCGGGTGCAATACCCCTGGAAGTTGCGGTGCAGGGTTCTGTTCTTTAACGCCACACTAAGTTGGTCTTCAGGCAAAGCAAAGTGATCCATACCAATGGAGATATATCCGGCTTGCAGCATTGCTTTTCGACCACTTTCAAACATTTTCATCTTCTCATCGGGCCCCGGAATGCCATTTTTTTCCAACGTTTTCTGATGACTCTTTACCCATGGAACATGAGCATAAGAGAAAGTAACAATACGATCGGGCCTGGCTTCAATGGCCTGCTCTATTGATTTTGTAAAAGATTCCGGCGTCTGATAGGGGAGTCCGTAAATAAAATCGAGGTTGACCGATGCATCACCGGCTCTAAAAAGATTTATGATTTGTGATATGGGCATGGCTGACGGTTCTCTGTTGACTGCCAGCAGAATTTTCTTGTCAAAATCTTGTATGCCCAGACTAATCCGGTTAAACCCTTTTTTCAGGAGGCGGTCGATGTACTCCTCGGTTAAGTAGGCCGGATTGCACTCCATGGCAATTTCAGTGTTCTGGTCGGTTTGAAAATGCTTGTAAATGGCATCCATAATCCGATCCACCTGATCCATATTTAATGCATTTGGGGTTCCACCACCCCAATGTATTTGAGTCACACGACGAGAAAGATCGATGTGTTCAGCAACCAGGGTAATTTCCCTGATTAAAGCATCGATGTAATCTTCGTATAAGGTATTGTTTCTTGAAATATGTGTGTTGCATCCACAGTAGAAACAAAGCTGCGTGCAGAAAGGAATGTGCAGGTAAAGCGAAATAGCCCTTGGCTGCTCATAGTTCGATTCTTCAACAGCTTTGATATAATCGCTTGCAGTAAATTCCTCATTAAAAAAAGTGGCCGGCGGATAGCTGGTGTATCTTGGTAACGGCAGATTGTATTTATCAAGTAGTGTTTTGTCAATCATCTCTCTACAACTTTCTTAAAAACGGTTCGCGACAAAATTAATAGTATTATGCCCATATGGGCTTCCAGTATATACATGCCCTGATAACCAAACGAATTGGCAAACTTACTCAGACCTATAGTCAGGAACAGGCTGCTCATGTGCGTTATCACAATCTGTATAGTGAAATCGGTGCCTTCCAGTCCGGGTCTTACTTTATCCATAGCAACGGTATAAATAAAGACTGAAGCCATGCCGTATGTTCCCCATACCATTGAACTGGCAACATAAATTGCCCATAATGGAACGTCCCCATTCATCTCCCATACAAAAAAAAGGGAGGTGAGAAATCCCGCCAGGAAAATAATCTGTAAGGCAGTTGGCCGCTTTATTTTCCTGATAAGCCATCCGCCACCTAAAGAAAATAGGGCTCCTACAGCGGTTCCGTATATTCCGGAGATCATTCCAATCTCTTTTGTGGTATATCCCTGGTCCACCATGAATGGCTTAAACAGGGCCAAAAGACCTATGATGCCTGAGTTATATAGGAACAACAAAAGGAGGTGCCTGATGTTTCCTTTCTGTTTAAAAAAACTGAACCCGTCATCCCATTTCGGGCGTCTTTTGGGGGTCATGTCCTTTTTTTCCAGCGGAAGCCTGGCAAATGTTACAGGCATCAATGCCATGGTGACCAGAAATGCCAAAAGTAAAAGTAAAGCCTGCCAGCCAATGTAATAATAGGCCATAAGCAATACCCCGCTGCCAATGGTTGTTCCCAGAAAGCTTCCGCCCGATTGCATGCTGTTACCCAGGCTCCGTTCTTTGGGCTTTAGAGTTAAAATGGCAAAAGCATCGGTGGCAATATCCTGAGTGCCCGAAGCAATAAAGGCTATTACGACCAATATTATAATGGTGGTAAAATCGGTAGAAAGGTTGAAAAAGCTGACGAATACAATCACCATGGCATAGAAGATTTCGGCTCCGAGAATCCATCTTCTGTAATGCTTTCGTTGCGGACTGGTGTGATCAATCAAAGGGGCCCACAGGAATTTTAATATCCAGGGTATTTTTATTAGCTGGATCAGGCCGATGGAGGTGAGGGAGTATTCTTCCTGCCTCATAATTACGGGCACCACCGTTGAGAAAAAACTCATGGGTATGGATTGTGCCAGATAGAGACTCAGAAGCGTTCCGTATTTCTTAAATGCCTGGTTCATCTGTTATGTTTTTAAATAAAACCTAATGGTTGGGGTGCTATCCCGGATTGATTCTGCGGACAACTAGATACGCATGGCCATGGGTCTCTACCGTAGCTTCATTGTTTGTAATTGCCCATCACTTTCTGAGTAACTCTAAAACGATGCCTTTAACCTAACACCCCATATTGCAGGGATGCCCCGTTGTGCATAATTGTTGCCCAATGCACTGAACCGGAAAACCTGATAATCGGTATCCAGAATATTACGGGCCCACAAAGTTAATCTCAAATTCTTTTTTTCAAGGGTTACAGATCCATTCAACACACCATAATAATCCTGTGAAGCACTGTTCTCATCATCCCAGTAAAGTTTTCCGGTTCCCTGGTAGTTGATGTTTACCAGTGCTTTGTCAAGAATGTTTTCCCGGATGGGGAGGGTTATTTCCTGTCCGGCATAAACAGTAACTCTTGGCGCATAGGGCAGGAAGTTTCCCGATAAATCGGTGGAATCATTTTTCTGGTATTCTGAAAAGGTGGCTCTGGTGTGTCCAATGTTAATTGTTGTTTCCAGAGCTTTGGCTGGCTTTAGGATTATTTCTGCTTCAACACCCCGGCTTTCTGATCGACCGGCATTTTTGAGCATGCTGCCTCGTCCGCTTGGTACCGGCTGGTATATCTGTTGGTTTTTCCAGTCGATGTAGAAACCGGAGATACTCATACGCATCAGGTTAAACAACCATTTGGATTTAATACCTGCTTCATAGTTCCAGCTGTGTTCGGCGTCAAATGTTTGGTCTTCCGCACGCTCAAAGGTGCTGTTGAAGCCTCCTGTTTTATAGCCTTTGGTGAGGGATGCAAAAATATTAACGACATTTCGAAATTGATAATCAAACGTAATTCTTGGGAGTGCTTCTGAGAATTTCAATTCTGAATCGGTACTGTCCACCGGAATAACCCTCCCATTTTGGACCATGTCGTAGTAGTAATCCTGCGTGGCATTTTCCCAGTCAACCCTTATGCCTGAAGTGAATGACAATCCATTGACAATGAAATTACTGATGGTGGTTTGTGAAAACGCGGCCAGCCCGGTGTTGGAGTGATCGTAACTTTTTCGTACGATGGTCGACTTGTCAGGACCTATATCCACTCTTACATCTTTATCCAATTGATGAGAAAAAGCAAACACCCCGATAATGGTTTCCAGATCTTCTTTTTCCACTGTGGCTGTTAGTTCCTGAGAGAAAATATGTTTTGTCTGAGGCTGGTCTACCAGATACTTGCTTTCCTCTGTGAAATCCTGATCAATAACTTGTTTATCATCAATGTATTGTGCACTGGTAACCGATCTCAAAGTGAAATTGTTTTTTTTCCAGGTGTTGACCAGTCCTGCTGTGGCAAGATTTCGATAATAAGAGCTGGGTTCATTATAATCTACCTCTTGAAGTTTCCCGGTTTCCGGATCTATTTTACCATAAGGATAGCCATTCTGGTCGCTGTTTTCGTATGAAACAATGAAGTCGCTTTCCAAATTCCGGCTCCAGCGATGCACCAATCGAAATCGTCCATTGTAAACGTCCATGTTGTCGGCCATCTTTCCTGAATATTGGTTCTCAAAATAGCCATCAGAATGACGGTATTGACCGCTTATCTGGAAATCGGTCTTTTCAGCGATAGGTTGATTAATGATTGCTTTGTATTGCTGAAGACCATAATTCCCGCTTTCTGCTTCTATTTCTATGTTCTTACGCCCCTGGGGACTTTGGGTGAAGACATGAATCAGGCCACCAAGGTTGTTACGACCATACATTGTTCCCTGGGGGCCTCTCAGAACCTCAACTCTCTCTATATTATAGAATTCAAAGTCGAAGGAAGACTTGTCAAATTGCGGAACATTGTCAACATACAGTCCAATGGCCGGACTATTGATTCTGGATCCGATACCTCTGATGTATATGGGAGAAGTAAGCTTGCTTCCATAGGATGGCATATAGAGGTTAGGTACCCTGGTGGTTAAGTCCGTTAAGCCGGTTACTTGTTCCTGTTCAATTTTTGAGGCCGGTACCAGACTTGTAGAGATAGGCAGCTCTTGAAGAGGCCTTTGTTCACGAGCACTTTTTATAACGACCTCTCCCAGCTGAACAGTGGGGAAATTTACGCTATCAAGCGACACCAGGAAGTCGTCCTGTTTGTATTGATTTTGAGCATTTATATTGGTGGCAAGTGAAAGAGAAAAAGCGATAATTAGAAATAGTCCTGTTTTTATGGTCTGCATATTTGGTCTTTACGAATTGAGTATAGTTTTACAAAAAACCTGATCTCCTTCAATTTTATTGCAGGAGTTGAAATCTAAAATAATCCATTTATTAAGAAAATGAGAAAAATCCCGGAAATGACATAAACCCATTCGTGCGTTTTGATTTATCTAAGCATCCCTGACAGATTTTGCAATGCGTTTTTTGCCTGTTGCTTGATTCGGTCAGACAAATTGGATGCCTCATGCAAAATGGACTGAAACCATAAAGGATTGGTCGTGTGTCGATTTGGGCCCTGTATTTTTATCAGGATTAATTTGTTTTTTCAGAACGGCCGGGTACTGCTCAAAAGGAAAATGTCAAATTAAACTTACTAACGGTGGTGGACGGTTTGAAAAATGACCGTTTACCAATGTTTGCAGGATTGGCGCAGGAGGTGGATAGTTAAGAATGTCACTTTTTGATAGCCGGAATTGGGTGATGCTTGTTTTTGCTTCAGCCTTTGATGAAATATTCCGTTTATACTCATTATTCTGAAAAAAACACCGGCTGTAATTCGAAGCATGAGACAGGCAATGGATGTTGCATTCAGAGCTGATTTTATTGCTGCTGTCATCTGTGGTGCATTCACAAGATTGGTCTTTGCCGGGCAAAAAAAAGGTTGCCGCATAAAAGACGATAATGAGAATGTATGGTAAATGTGTGCTTAAAAGCCCCAGATGAAACATAATTGCCATTTTTCGGAATGCCCAAAGATATAAAAAATGGAGGAAATGAAGTGGTCGCTACAATTGGATATCCTGGTGTGCTATTAAAAAGATTGCAGGGTGTGTTTTTTGAAGGGTTTTTTCAGGTTTATTGCATTTATGATATATACAAGGGTGTTTTTGATGGGGGTGGGGCAATAAAAAGTCCAAAAAAATTGATATAACCCCAATTTTGATATATATTTGCACCGAAAAATTGAATTTTTCCTGCAGGACATTTTTTAGTTACTAACCAGACTAAAATAAATTGAACTATGAGTAAGCGATTGTTAATGTTAGCTGCCTTTATGTTGGCGGGCGTGGTCCCAATACTGGCAGCCGAACAACCTGAAATTGATACCGGCGCCACAGCCTGGATGCTGACATCTACGGCACTGGTATTGTTAATGATTCCCGGACTGGCTATGTTCTACGGCGGTCTTGTAAGATCCAAAAATGTATTAGGTACTATGATGCACAGTTTTGCCGCAATGGGGGTAATGAGTGTATTATGGGTAGCTGTGAGTTACAGCATGACTTTTGGAGAAAATGTATTAGGTGGATGGATTGGCTGGAACTGGGATTATGTATTCCTGAAAGGCATTGATCAAACTATTATGGAGGAAGGAATTCCTGAATATGTATTCTCCATGTTTCAGGGCAAGTTTGCCATTATAACACCTGCCTTGTTGGCAGGGGCTGTTGCAGAACGAATTAAATTTAAAAGCTATCTTGTTTTTATCACATTATGGGGATTGTTGGTATACAATCCTTTGTGTCACTGGGTATGGGCTCCTGATGGATTTCTTTTCAATCTTGGAGCTGACGGAGCAATTGACTTTGCCGGAGGAACTGTAGTTCATATTTCTGCCGGTGTAAGCGGATTGGTTGCAGCTCTTTACTTAGGTGCCCGAAGAGGATATCCTCAGCGACAAATGCGTCCCAATAATCTTGTTATTACCTTGATTGGTGCCGGTTTGCTCTGGGTTGGCTGGTTTGGCTTTAATGCCGGAAGCAGCGTCTCAAGTGGACTGACGACTGCCCAGGCCCTGACTGCCACTCAGATTGCTGCTGCGGCAGGTGCTCTGATGTGGATGGTCATCGAGTTGGCCCACCAGGGAAAAGCCACCGCGCTGGGGTTTGCCAGTGGTATATTAGCGGGTCTGGTTGCCGTAACCCCTGCCGCCGGTGTGGTTCAGCCCATCGGAGCTCTCGTGTTGGGAGCGGTAGCTTCCCTGGTTTGCTACTTTGCTATCATTCTTAAAGATAAGTGGGGCTACGATGATAGTCTGGATGCTTTTGGCGTTCACGGTGTAGGTGGTATTGTAGGTGCGTTGTTGCTTGTTTTCTTCATTCGCCCGGAGTGGATGGCTAATGCTGCTGATGCTGTTGGTGGTGCCTGGTCTGTTTGGGATCAGTTTGTTGTTCAGGCTGCAGCGGTAGGTATCGCTATTGTTTATGCCCTTGTGGTGACGATTGTATTACTTTGGATTGTTCAGAAAACAATGGGATTAAAATCAACACCAAAAGAAGAAATGCAGGGGCTTGATCCTTCTTATCATGGAGAAAGAGGTTACGGTATGTTGAATCCCAACTAGTGTTGTTTAAGAATCGTTTTGCGGGGGGAGAAAAGTGAATCCTAAGGCAAAGCGGGATCTTAGCACTGAGATTTATCTTACAGGGTAGCACTCCCTATAATTATTCAACTTATCTGTGAAACATGGCATTTTTGTGAATTTCAAATTAAATTAGTGATATTGTCATGTAAATCAGTTGGTGTTTTTTAATTGAAAAAACAAAGAAAATGAAATTAATAACAGCCATAATAAGAGAGCAGCAACTTGACCAGGTTCGGGAATCTCTCATTTCGTCAGGAATTACCCGTATTACTGTTAGCCGTGTTTCCGGACATGGGGCTCAACGAAATGAGGAAATTTACAGGGGAAGAAGAATTGTCCCCAATCTTATTCCGAAGATAAGAATTGATATTGCTGTAAACGAGGAGTTTGTTGATCCTACTATAGATGCCATTGTGGAAGCTGCCAAAACAAATGGTGGAATGGATGGAGAAGTAGGGGACGGTAAAATTTTTGTTACACCGATGGATCAGGTCGTACGTATACGGACCGGTGAAAGAGGTGGAGCTGCAATATAAGAGGTTAATGATTGATAAAAAAGCGGGAGCTCAAATAGTATTGAGCTCTCGCTTTTTTATAGTTTGTGTTCGAATTCGTAAGGATGTAAGAAACAGGCATAGCATGCCTGTTTGACATTTTAAAATCCGGGCTTTTTATATGGCTTATGCGGTTCGAATTTTTAAAAAGTTCCCTTATTCCATCCCCAGAATTTCCCTGGAGCGTCGGAGAATTGAATGTATATCCTGGAGGGATCAATTCCAAGTTCTTTCTGCACAACTCCGGGTATTTCCCTGGCCAAAATTCCGGCCTGATCTTCTGTCAATCCAATGCTTTTAATTTCAAGAAAAGCCGCATCCTCATCTGAACCACCAAATGTCATGGGGGTGGGCTGATCAAAAATGGTCATTACGAATTTTTCCGGTTTTTGAAGGATTTCTGCCACTTTTTTCGAAGCAGTTTTTAAAAACATGGTTTGCGATGTGATTTCAACGGCTTTGTTTGTACTTACTTTTAATAATGGCATGGTTTATTACATTTTGTGATTTGAACTTTTGTGACTTTCCGGGTTTTTCTTATTCAGAATTGTTTTGTGGAAGTTTGCTTCTAAGATCTTGGTAAACAGGGATAATGTCTAGATTGTGATGCTCCATGACGTTTTTGGCTTTTTGAAGATCTCGCGTGAATCCTAAAATAAAACCACCACCTCCCGATCCACATAGCTTGAGGTAAAAATCATCTGTTTTTATACCTTCCTCCCAAATGTTGTGCACCGAAGCAGGTACCATTGGGCAAAGGGATTTAATTTGAATTTCAGAAAGGTGCTTAAGGTTTTTGTAGAATTGGTTCTTCTCGTTGCTGATAAGGTTGGAAATGCAATCGTTGCTGACAGGAGTAAATTCTTTGTCAACAAAATTTTGAAAACTTTTATCTTGTTTGTATTGCGTCATGAAGTGATCAACGAGAGGGGCCGTCTTGCCGGGTTTCCCACTGTTAATCAAAAATATGGCATCAGATTTCTGCTGATGATATCTGGGAAGTCCAACAGGCTCAATGTGATCAAGGTCTTTAAGCAACAGGGGATGCTTCATGTAACAAATCAGGGGGTCGATGCCGGAACTGGTACCATGAAACCATGATTCAAGTTGGGCCAGTTCTGATTTTAAAGCACGGATGTCGGCAGGTGTCATTGATTCTAGCGGTTTCAGAGCACCGGCAGCATATTTTTTATAAAAAGCTGCAACCAGGGCACCACTGCTCCCTAATCCATAGCCTTCCGGGATTGTAGATTCGAAATACAAACCATCGTCAAGATCTTTTTTCAATCTGTCTGTATCAAATTTGCTGATGATATCTCCACTGTTTACCCATGATTGCAGATAGTACCAAAAATCATAAAGGTGCTGATTACTTCTTTGAGCGAAAGCCAGATCTGTATAACTAGACCTGTTGGGAAAAGCAAGTTGGCCATTAAAATGTGAATATGGAATGGTTAATCCCATTGAGCCCTTTATGATGGAGTATTCCCCAAAGAGCATTATTTTAGAATAAAATATTTCACCTGCCTCTGTCTGCATTTTCATTTAGTTCTTGGTTGCAATTCCTTTTTTAGGCCCTCTTCCCACCTGGTCGCGAATAATACGGCCATTTGCGCAAAAGGGTTTTATTTCTTTTTCTTCCCACTCAGCAATTTCTTTGGAAAATTCATCAGGGTAAAGCAGGTGAATATTTGGCCCTGCATCCATAGTGAAGGTCACAGGAATATCTTTCCTGTTTCTGAAGTCTTTGATTTTTTCAATAATGCTAAGGGTGTTGGGAAGTAACAGAGTATATGGAGGGGTACTGCTCATCATCAGTCCGTGAAGGGACAGTGCTTCAGATTCTGCTATTTCTGCAAAACCTTCAAAACTTCCCGAAGATAGATGTTTGAGTAAAGTCAGCGTGTTTTGCCTTGCCTGGGATATTCTGCCTTCCCGGTAAGGGTGATTATCCATTAATTTATGCCCTTGTGTACTGCTTACCGGTTTATCTTGGCTGCTTACGATTAGAATATCATCGTGTAGGTTCCTGAATACCGGAGCAATATCTGCCGGAACAGGAATAGCATATATGTCACTGCTTTCAGGTAACTCCGACATTCTACCCCAAAGACTCCAGCTTCCATATACTGATCTCGAAGCGCTCCCGGAACCAATTCTGGCCAGAGAAGAGACTTCCGTGATGTCGAGGTCTTTTTTTCCATCCACTTGCTGCTGAAGGTCTGCCAGACAAAAGGCCAATGCACTCATTGCACTGGCAGAGGAGGCAATTCCTGTACTGTGAGGAAAGGTGTTGGTGCTTTCAATGTCGAAATAGTAATTCTCAATTATAGGTAACCTGGGGCGCGCGGCTTTGAAGAATGTTTCTATCTTATTTTCAAATTTGGGAACAGGTTGCTGGTCGAGTTTGAAAGAGAAACCGCCGCCTTCTTTAGGCGTAAGATTCACCGATGTTCTTGTAAATGCTTGGGAGAGGGAAAAACTTACAGACGGGTTTACCGGTTCCTGGATATTCTTTTTTCCCCAGTATTTTACAATTGCCAGATTTGAAGGTGATTGCCACGTGGATGTTAGCGATGCGGTATGTGTCATTTTATACTGTCTAATTTTATGTCTTTAATTTTAAACAAAACGTTCAGCCCTTTTGTTTGAAAGTATTTTTTTGTTTCATCATCTGATAGGGGCGAGAGGGCCATGAAAAAATCACCTCCCCAGGCGCCAAGTGATTTTACGGCTCCGGGGAAATCATTAAAGTGCTTTTCCTTCAATGGTGCCCACCCAATCAAACCACTAATAACAGACTCATGTTCAATCATAAGTTTGCTGAAGTTTTCAAAACTTTTCTCAATACTCATTTGCCTCGATATGTGGCTGATTTCTTTTATAAGTAATGATTTCTTTTGGGTTTTTTTCAAGTGCTCCTTTATTGCTTTGGATGAACTTTGTTTCTTGTTGAGGTATACAACCCATAATTGATCCTCAAACGGGGGATTGAATTGGGTGGGCTCGTGTAACGGGGTGCTTCCGGATAAGACATAAAAAACAGGTCCACTGGCATTGGAACATGCCAGATCATATCCTGATCCGCCAAAAGTCCGGGAGAGTAATTGATATGGATCTATCTCCATCCAGTTAGAGAGATTGCTGATCAGGGTTGAGCTGCTTCCCCATCCCCAGTTTGGATCAAATTCAAGCTCTGTGGTTACCGATTTTCCTGCGAAAAAGTCAGGAGTTACATTTTTTATTGCCGCGGCCCTGGTAAGAATATTCTTGAGTGTTTTTGCTTTTTGTGGATCATTGGTGTCAATAACAGAAAGATCGTTTTTGAAATTAACCGAGAACCACTCGCCTGCAGGAGAAAAAGCTGTCCAGCTAAAAACTGGGGAGGAGTTAGGGCTAACTTTCATGAGTTGTCCTTTTGAAAGAGGTACTGCAAGTGCCATGGCTCCATTTAAAACCATGTATTCACCCGATATTAGAAGTTTGCCATGGGCATAAAAAGATTGCTCTTTTTCCCTGTCTTGAACACTCATACTGTAATTGTTTTATTTGGCTCTCAATGTTTGTAAGTATTCTTCCACAGCCCTTGCAGAAACAGTTTTGTCTGAGAAATATTCCATACATTTTTTTTGTTCTTCCGGGGTGGCTGACATTGCTTTTAAGAGATTGGAGAGATGCAGTTTCATATGTCCTTTCTGAATGCCCGTGGTAACCAATGAAGCCACAGCTGAAAAGTTATTTGCCAAACCTGCAGCTGCCGCAATTCCCATGAGCTCTGTGGCTTCGGGGTTGCCAAGCATCTCTTGTGCGAGGGCTGCCATTGGATGTAGACGAGTGAGTCCTCCAACCGTGCCAAGGGCAAGGGGGGTTGTAAGCTCCATCCGGAAAAGGCCATCCGGTGTTATTTCGCATTTTGACAATGAGCGGTATTTCCCATCTTTGGCTGCCCATGCATGTCCTGCTGCTTCTGCCGCCCTAAAATCATTGCCTGTGGCTATTACAACCGAGTCGATTCCATTAAAAATACCTTTGTTGTGAGTTACTGCCCTTGATGTGTCGCCCAGAGCAATGTCTACAGCTCTTTTAAATTTGCGGGCAAATTCGGCGGGCGAAAGATTAGCACTATATGCTTTAAGGGAATCAACGGGACATTCCACCCGTGATGTAACAAGGCACTTGGTGGTGTAATTAGACAGGATGGCCATTATTATGTCGGGCTCGCCGTATTGCTTCAGTTCAGCATGGGCCCTGAAATAATTTTTCAATGGCTCTTTCATCTCTTCCAGACAGGAGTTGATGAAGTTGGCGCCCATGCTTTCAATGGTTTCAAAGCCTACCTCCAGCTGGAATATGCCGGGTTTGCCATCCAGTTCGATCACTTCCATTTCAATGATGCCCCCACCACGCTTCTCCATTTTGCGCGTTACCGGATAAAGTGCCTCGGAAAGATATTCAAACATAGATTTTGGAAGGGGATCTAAAAAGGAGGCAGGTCCTTTCCATTCAAACCAGATCTGGCCTTTTTTTAATGTGTTGTGAATGGTTGTTTTAAAACCACCATTTGCGGCCCAGAAAGAAGCGGCGCGACTTGCAGCAGCAACTACTGAACTTTCTTCTACAACCATCGGAACTACATATGTTTGGTCGTCAACCAGAAAATTAGGCGCTACACCAAAAGGCAAGTAGAAATTGGACAGTGTGTTTTCCGAAAAATCATCAAATAATTCCTGTTTTTCAGGGTGACGGAAGTCAGCAAGACGATTTGCGAAATCCTCCGGTAATTTGTAATACTCAATAAGTGTTTCTATTTTCTCCTGGCGAGACATCCTGGAAAATCCCATTATTATTGACCCCATAGCGATATAATTAGTGTCTGTCCTTAAAGTACCACTTGCTGCGTTATGCTTGCCACCAAAATACTCATCCCGAAGTATAGGGACTCCGCTTTTGGGGGCTTCGCAAGCCCCCGAAGAAAAATCGGGGCAGGCTTTGCAATTGGCACTTTCTGATCAGATACATGACTAAAAACATACTTTACTTACTTTATAGACAGGCGCTAATTAGCCCTGTTTTGTTCAAAAAAAAATTATAGATCATTTGAAGTGGGAATGAGAAAGTTTTTGGCGATCCCTAATGCTTGTTGCAGCTGATTTATGAAAATGGCCAAATCCTGATAATCTCCCATAGCATGCTTAAGGAAGGTAGACCCCATGCCGAATATTGCATTCAACTTACATTTTTGAGTGAGATAATATCCGTCAGGAACATTGGTTATGCCACCCGAAATGATTAATTGGCGGCAATTAACAGTTTCCTGGTCTACTATTTGGTTCACAAAAGCGGTCATTTCAGCGGCTGTATGTCCAACTCTTCCGAAGGTGTCAAAATGAGAGTTATAACCTTTCGTTTGCCTGTTTAACTCTAGTTTAGTGAAGTTGGTACCTCCCAAAGCTCCAAATTCAATGGCTTCAAGGGGCAGTATGAGAAGTTTTTGCAAACTCGCCGGTCCCATTCCCTGGCCCACTTCTTTTACAATGACTCTCAGATTGGTGCGATAAAGAAAAGCTTCAATGGTTTCGATGGGAGGTGTTTTTAGAAAATCCCCTTCAGGTTGAAAAGCTTCCTGAAGGGGATTAATATGAATGATAATGCCATCAGCTTTAAGTTTCTCAACCAGCTCTTCCACCAGTTCTTCCTGCTTGTTCTCCACCAGCTTTTCCAGCTGAGCAATCCCCAGATTAGCATATAATGGAGTGTTGCTACCCATATATTGTCTGACATCGAAATCTGCCAGATGTTGATCATCTTTAAGTAGTGAGCGACAAGAGCCCAAACCCATTCCCATTCCGTATTCTCCGCAGGCTGTTGCCAAATTACGGTTGATGGTTCCGGCTTTTTCTGTTCCACCGGTCATGCTGCTTACCCACATCGGAAGCCGCATAGACTTTCCGGCGAAACTGAATGGTTCAAACCGCCCGTCGTGGTGAGCAGCCAGTAAAGGTTCGTAATAAAACCGCCTGTCAGCATCACCGGTCTCTGTTCTGGAAGAGAAAGCCAAATCTATATGGTCTTTTTTTCTGTCACTCATTAATAATTTTTTAAACAATGATCAAAAAAGCAAATTTAGTCAGACTGTGGTGGTCTTTGGTTACTGCTATTTTATTCCAAGATGTCTTGCAATCACAAATCTAAGAATTTCAGAAGTTCCTTCACCTATCTGCAGTATTCTTTGATCCCGGTAAAAACGCTCGATGGGATTGTCCTTAAACAGACCGGAACCACCAAATATCTGTATGGCTTCATCAGCAATTTCGCGAGCAATTTCCGAACTGTAAAGTTTTGCTATAGCTGCTTCTCTGCCATATGGCAAACCCTGGTCTTTGAGAAGACAACCTTTGTAAAGTGTATTTCTGGCCAGCTCAAGTTTCATATCCATATCTGCCAGTTTAAAACTGATGGCCTGAAATTTAGAGATGGGTTGTCCAAATTGTTTACGCTTATGGGCATATTCCAACGCCATTTCAAATGCCCCCTGCGCCAGGCCTACCCCCATTGCAGCAATTGACAAACGGCCTGCGTCGAGTGTTTTTAGCATGTAGCGTGCTCCCTGGCCTTCTTTTCCCAAAAGGTTGGAGTGAGGAACACGGCAATTTTCCAGTTTAATTCGACCGGTATCTGAGGCGCGCCACATCATTTTTCCTGTCATTCGTTCCGAGGAAAAACCGGGAGTATCTTTTTCAACCAGAATTGTGGTTAGTTTCTCTTTCCCGTTTTCATCGGTCACCATAACCTGAAGTGTAGCCCCGAGGGTAAGTTCATTGGCCGAATTGGTAATATAACGTTTGCTGCCGTTGATTACCCATTGGTCGTTTTCCCTGACAGCCTTGGTTTGAGTGCCTCGTGCATCCGAGCCTGCGGTTTCTTCCGTTAGTCCAAATGCCCACAAATGCTCGCCAGAGGTGAGTTTTGGAAGATATTTTGCTTTTTGCTCTTCATTGCCATATTCAAAAATAGGATTGATACCCAGACTGTTATGGGCAGCGATAGTGCCTGCCTGAGAAGCGTCAATCCTTGAAAGTTCCTCTACTGCAATGATATACGAGAGGGTGTCCAGTCCCTGGCCTCCATATTCTTTGGGGAGGGTAATTCCAAAGAAACCGGCTTTTCCCATTTTTCGGGTTAATTCCGAAGAGAATTTTTCCTCCCTGTCCAATTGTTCTGCTTCAGGCTTGATTATTGATTCGGCAAATTCGCGCACTTTATGACGATAAGCTTCGTGTTCTTTGGTGGTTAATATCATGGATTATAGATTTAATGAATGATGTTTTAACAATTCAGTGGCTCATTGTTTTATGATAAAACGACCTGGCTAATTTTCAAATTCTACCAATACCTGTCCGGCTTTAACCTGGTCTCCGTTATGAATGCAAATGTTTTTTAAAATGCCGTCGGATAGAGCATTAATCGTATTTTCCATTTTCATGGCTTCCAAAATCATCAAAGGCGTTCCCTTGGTGACCTTTTCTCCCGGAGAGGCAAGAACAGAGGTGATTCTGCCTGGAATTGGAGCTACTATTTTGTCCATATTTTCATGACTATTATGCAGTTCAACCTTTTTGGGGAGCTGAAATCCCGGAATGAGACGGTAAGTATAGCCATCAGCACCCAAAAGCAATTCACCACTTTTCAGGTACTGCCAATATAAATAGTGCCAGATGTCTGTTAGCCTGAAAGACATATGGTTCCCTGAGAAAACCATGTCTGATATTGGTGGCATTGTCATTCCTTCAGCTTCCCAGAAAAGATTGTTTTGGCCACTCTCATTTGTTCTTTTTAATTCATATTCTTTATTGTTGAATTTTACCGTACAATGGCCACTCCACCGCTGGTGTCCAAGTCTTGACCAAATATTCCGGGAGGATTGCTGCCTGTAGCGGCTCAGCCAAACCAGGTAAGCGGCCCAGAGAAGACGGGTTTTTTCACTTCCGTTGGGGTTAATTGCTTCTTTTAATATGTTGTGATGCTGTGCCGTAAAATGAGTGGTGGTGTCTCCATTTCTGAAAGCGTTGGTTTTTAGCAACTCACTCAGATAAGGCAGGTTCGTTGTTACCCCAAGGATAGATGTTTGCTCCAGAGCATTAGATAATTTCGTAATAGCAGCATCTCTGTTGAAAGCATATGAGGTAATTTTAGCCAGCATCGGGTCAAATTCAGGCTGAATCTCAGTTTTTGTGTCGAAGAAAGTATCGGTTCTGACTTTCTTTGAATCCGGCCATTTTACAAAATTTATATCTCCCGGAGCCGGGCTGAAATCTGTTAACGCATCTTCTGCATAAACTCTAGCTTCAATGGCATGCCCTTTTATTATAATTTCATCCTGAGTGAAATCGAGGGGGAGGCCCATCGCTACTTTAATTTGTTGTTCAACCAAATCCAGGCCTGTTATGGCTTCGGTAACGGGGTGCTCTACCTGAAGACGGGTGTTCATTTCGAGGAAATAGTGTTTGCCCTGACTGTCAACCAGAAATTCAACAGTTCCGGCATTATGGTAATTAATGGCACGACATAATTTAAGCGCATCAGCGGTAAGATTTGACCTTAGTTGCTCATTGGCAAACGGAGATGGGGCTTCTTCAATGATTTTTTGATAACGTCTCTGAATGGAACACTCTCTTTCAAATAAGTGTACATTGTTTCCACTTTGATCTCCGAATACCTGAACTTCAATATGCCTGGGGTTCTCTATGTACTCTTCTACAAAAACGGTTTCATCACCAAAATAGCTTTTTGCTTCACGGCCGGCTGTCAGGAGCATCTCTTCCAGGTCTTGATAGTCGCGGGCTATCTTCATTCCTTTCCCGCCACCGCCTGCCGCAGCTTTGATGAGTAGGGGGAAGGAAAGAGTTTTATGGTTATTAAGAATTTCCTCACCTTTTCCAGTGAGCGCCCTGGTAACAGAAATACCGGCTTCCCGGGCAATCTCCCTGGCCCTCAATTTGTTTCCCATTTTAGCAATTGCTTCAGGGGAGGGGCCAATCCATATCAATCCTGCTTTTTCAACTTTATCAGCAAAAACCGTATTTTCAGAAAGGAACCCATAACCCGGATGAATGGCATCAGCTTCATAGGATATTGCTAAGTTGATCATAAGATCAGCATCCAGGTACGTTTTTGCCAAATCAGTTGATTTCAATAGAAATACTTTATCAGCTTTTTTGGCTGGTAAGCTCTCTTTTTCATGGGCAGTGACAGGTAAAACTGTGTTTATACCCATCTTTTGAGCCGTAGATATAATACGAAGGGCAATTTCCCCCCGGTTGGCTACAAAGATTTTATTAATCTGGCGCTGGTTCATTTCTTAACGGTTCCATGATGGTTTGCGCTGAGCAAAAAAGGCATTTACCCCTTCCTGACCCTCTTCTGAGATTCGGGCATCTGCTATTTTTGTCGAACAATATTGCATTAACTCTTCGTCAATTTTAACAATTTCATGATCGATTCTGTTCAGCAGATTTTTAGTTTCTTTGGTGGCCAAAGGATTGTTTCTGGCAATATGATTTGCTATTTCCCTCGTTCGGGGAAGAATTTGTTCCTGACTAAAAATGTATTGGACTAAGCCGTTTGCTTTTGCATCTTCTGCAGAAAATTTCAAACCACTTACCAATACTGAACGTGCAAAGGCAGATCCGGTCTTTTTTACTACCCAGGGGGCTACGGTAGCAGGAACCAGTCCGAGTCGTGTTTCTGAAAAGGCAAAATTGGCTTCAGGAGTTGTGATTACTATATCAGCACAAGCCATTAATCCAATGGCTCCACCAAAAGCACCTCCTTCAACACTTGCAATAACAGGTTTAAGATAATTGTTCAATGTATCGTAGAGCTTATTGAATAAATTGGCATCCGCCATATTTTGCTCGTGACTTTGCTCTTTGGCATTTTGCATCCAGGCAAGGTCTGCTCCCGCAGAAAAAAATCTCTCTTTTCCGGAAATTACCAGAACCCTGAATTGACTACTATCTGCTGTTTTTTCCAGAAAATCAATGAGCTGTTCAATTAACTCCTTATTGAGTGCGTTTTTCTTTTGAGGTCTGCTCAACTCAATATAGGCTACATGTTGAGCATATTTTTTAGTTAAGTATATCATAGTAATAGATCGTTAGATTCATTGATTTAAGATAATTCGTATATTATTGATGGCAATAGGTTGTTAGTCCCGGGGCTTTTGGATAGACGAAAGATGAACACTTTAGTGTTGTTAATCTGCATTTTATTACATTCCCTTGATCTTTCATAAGTGGTAGAATAACTAATTATTACCAGTGTTTAACCGAGTGTTGTGATAATCTGTGTTTTAATAAATATCATGTCATGAAACAATTAAAATGGATTACAATACATTAGAATAGTTTAACGAACGGTTGTCATAGTTTTGTGTGAAAATTTACATTCTGAAAATTCCGTATCTGGGTTTTTCAACTGTTTTTCGGGACGCCATGTGTATGGCTATACCGAGTATATCCCTGGTTTGTAGCGGGTCAATTATTCCATCGTCCCAAAGTCTGCTTGTGCTGTAATAGGGTGAGCCTTCAGTTTCATACTTCTCCATGATCTGGTCTTCAATGGCTTTTAATTCCTCTGGTTTAACCTCTTTGTTTTTGGCTTTTGCCTGGTCTTTTTTCAAAGTAATAAGAACCTCTGCGGCTTGTTGAGCTCCCATTACTGAGATCCTGGCATTGGGCCACATGAAAAGAAGTCTTGGGTTGTAAGCTCTGCCACCCATGGCGTAGTTGCCGGCACCATATGAGCCGCCTATTATTATTGTAAAAAAGGGTACTACGGAATTTGCCAGTGCATGCACCATCTTTGCCCCGTCTTTTGCAATTCCACCATGCTCATAATCTTTCCCCACCATAAATCCCGTGATGTTCTGAAGGAATACCATCGGGATTTTGCGGTGATTGCATATCTCAATGAAGTGAGTGCCTTTGAGGGCGGATTCAGAAAACAGAACTCCGTTGTTGGCGAGGATTCCCACCTTCCTGCCATGAATTCGGGCAAATCCGGTAACCAGAGTATTTCCATAATCCGGTTTAAATTCGTGAAACCTGCTTCCATCGGTAATACGCATTATGATTTCCCGGACATCAGGAAATGAACTTTTACCAGCTGGAATGAGTCCGTATAATTCTTTCTGGTCAAATATTGGAGATTCAGGTTCATTAGTGTTCTCAACTACTCCCGTGTCGTCATCAGTTGATTCAATTATGTCGCGACAAATGGAGAGAGCATGTTCATCGTTTTCAGCAATGTAATCGGCCACTCCACTGATGCTGGTATGAACAGCAGCTCCACCAAGTTCTTCCGAGGTGACTTCTTCACCTGTTGCAGCTTTAACAAGGGGAGGGCCGGCCAGGAATATGGTTCCCTGATTTCTGATAATGATGGTTTCGTCACTCATGGCTGGGATGTAAGCTCCTCCTGCTGTGCATGAACCCATCACAATTGAAATTTGTGGAATCCCTTCAGCAGATAATCGGGCCTGATTGTAAAAGATCCTTCCAAAATCTTCTTTGTCAGGAAAAACTTCTGCCTGGTTTGGTAGAAAAATCCCTCCTGAATCAACCAGATAGATGCATGGCAGATGGTTTTCTCTTGCAATTTCTTGTGCCCTGAGATGCTTTTTTATGGTTTCGTGAACATAGGTGCCACCTTTTACCGTGGCATCATTGGCAATGATCATAACCTCCCGGTGGTGGATGGTTCCAATGCCGGTGACTATACCTGCTGAGGGGAATTCGTTATTGTATTGATCGTTGGCAGCAAGTTGCGATAGCTCCAGGAAGGGGGTATGGGGATCCAGTAATTTTTCAATCCTTTGGCGTACCAGTAATTTGCCCCGTTCAACATGTTTCTCTTTGAGTTTTGGGGGACCACCTTCACTTACCTCTTCGATTTTTTGTTGAAGTTTTTGAACAAGAGATTGATAAGTTGTGTAATTACTTTGAAATTGGTGGTCATTATTATTTATTTTGCTTTCAAGTGGATTCATGAACAGTGGTTTTAGTATATCTTTGAAATAAATCACCTCCTGATTTTATAAGCCCATTGCATAATATTGATGTATTTCCTGTTTTAGGGCCGGTACAGCATTCTGTTTTAACTTAAAAGAGTTATGAACTTGTCTGAATAATGGGGTTTAACAGGATAATTAACTCTTAAGATAATGAATTGTTCGTAACTCCGGATAGTATTTCACATACCCGTTTTACCAATGGTTGAGATTGAGGGATAAAATTTTGGAAACATTAGATGAAAATGAAAATTATGTGATGCATTAATTTAATTTGTTGTAAATGGGTTGCGGCTTTCGAGGGAATCGCATAATTTTGGTCATATGGAAAAAAAGACCGTTACCGTATTGCTTTTTGCCCTTCTGCTTATGTTGTCATGTTCAAGTTCCGGCAAAAAGAAGCAAGAAGATGATCGTTCACATTTAAAAACTGCAAAAGAACCCAAAGGGGTAGTTTTTCTTAACCCGGTTGATTCTTTGAGGCTGAGGGAAGTTTATCAATATTCAGAATCGCTAAATCTTTCTGATAGTCTGCTTTCATCAGTTATCTCCCATGTTGCTTTGCATTTTCGCGGGATCCCTTATGTGGCAAATACTCTTGAACAGGAAGGGGAGGAGAAGATGGTTATTAATTTACGGGAATTTGATTGCACTACATTTGTTGAAAACGTTCTGGCTATTGCCAATTGTATTAAAGAGGACAATATGCATTTTGAATGTTTCCTGAACCGGCTGACAGAAATTCGCTATAGAAAAGGGATTATAGATCAATACCCTTCACGATTGCATTATTTTAGTGAATGGTTGGGCGATAATAATGCAAAGGGATTATTGAAAATAGTTAGTAATGTGAATCAAGGGTTGAAAGCATAGTTTAAAAAAGCAGCAGATAAACGACCAAAGGCATGAACTATCAATCCTTTTGTCGACCGAACCTTGCTAGCCCTTTGTATATCTGTTTTTTCGATTAGCCA
>NZ_QEWP01000016.1 GCF_003121985.1 Marinilabilia rubra | reverse complement strand
GCCGCAAAAAGAATCAAAATTTCTTAACTTCGAAAGTTTCCAGCTTCTAACTTCTAACTTCCAGCCTCCAGCTTCCGGCTTCCGCGCGGCTGGGCTACTTTTATCTAAAAGTCTAACGATCTATTGTTAAATATGCCGCAAAAAGAATCAAAATCTCTTATAGTCGAAAGTTTACAGCCTCCAGCTTCCGCGCAGCTGGGTTACTTAAATCTAATATCTATCCCGAAAGCATCGGGACTAACGATCTATTGTGAAGATCTCTCAATCTTAATTTTTTTACCAGATAGAAGCTCTTTTTTCAGGATCCAAATACATTTCTCCCGATTCTTCAATATCAAAGGCTTCAACAAAGGTTTCCATGTTAGGAAGCGGGCCATTAACACGCCATTTGCCTAATGAATGAACATCCTCTTTGGTGCGGCGAAGAATTTCTTCGTTCCTGATGTTTTGAGCCCATACCCGTGCATAAGCCAGGAAGAAACGCTGATCATCGGTAAAGCCATCCAGTTTCTCAGGTTCAGGTTCACCTTCAAGGCTCATTTTGTAGGCCTGATAGGTAATATTCAGACCCCCCAAATCTGCAATGTTTTCACCAAGAGTGAGCTCTCCATCAGCTTTAACAGTGTCAAGAACAGTGAATTTGTCATAACGATCCACAAGAACCTGAGCTCTTTTGTCGAATTTCTCTGCATCTGAAGGTGACCACCAGTCATTCATGTTTCCATCTTTGTCAAACTGGCGCCCCTGGTCGTCAAATCCATGGGTCATCTCATGCCCAATGACCATCCCGATGGCACCATAGTTAACAGCATCGTCGCCATACGCATAGAAGAAAGGTGGCTGAAGAATGGCGGCAGGGAACACTATCTCATTAGCTAAAGGGTTGTAATAGGCATTCACGGTTTGTGGATACATGTGCCATTCATCTTCATCTACGGGTTTCCCAATTTTGTTAAGATCATAAACAAAATCGAGTCGATTGGAACGAAGTACATTTTCGGCATAACTATCGTTTGATACCTCAAGGTCGCTGTAATCTCTCCACTTGTCGGGATAACCAATCTTAACATTGATTGCTTTTAATTTTTTGTGAGCTTCCTCTTTTGTGCTGTCACTCATCCAATCTAATTGGTCAATTCGCCGGGCAAATGATTTTTTCAGATTCCCAACCAACTCAAGCATACGCTCTTTGGCTTCAGGAGGGAAGTATTTCTCTACATAAAGTTGACCTACTGCCTCACCTAAAGCACCGTTTGTGGTATTCAGAACGCGTTTCCAGCGTGGCTCCTTGCTTGGCTGCCCACTTAGGGTCTTTCCATACATCTCAAATGAAGCATCAACAAAACCATGTGGAAGGTAAGGAGCCATTCTTCTCAAAACGGTGGCATTTAAATAAGAATGCCATTGTTCCGGACTTACCTTTTTTGCCATGGCGGCCACATTAGCCATAAAATCAGGTTGTCCCACATTTATTTTACCCGGATCAGATAGGCCGACGGTATTAAAATAAAGGTTCCAATCAAAACCAGGGGCCATTTCTGCCAATCCTTCAATGTTGGTTGGATTATATGTTTTTTGAGGATTTCGGTTTTCTAACCGGGTGTTTGAGGCTTTGGCCATTCTTTTCTCCAACTCAAAAACTTCACTGGCAATCTCACCGGCCTTCTCTTTTGTTTCGCCCTTAAGGGTAAAAAGGGTGGTGAGATATTTTTTATAAGCTGTTCGGAGGTTTTCTCCACGTTCGCTATCATCGAAATAATAATCCCTGTCTGGCAGGCCAAGACCTCCCTGATAGAAATTGGTGATGACCATCTCACTGTTCTTTTTATCAGGAGAGCTGTAGAGGTAGAAAAACGGGGCAATTTGCTGCTTGTGCAACTCCGCCGTAACCTTTACCAGCGATTTTGGATCTTTCACCTGTGCAATCAATTGAAATTGATCTTTAAGCGGAGCAAGTCCGGCCTTTTCAATGGCCATTGAATCCATTCCTGTTGCGAAAAAATCTCCAATTTGCTGGGCAACACTTCCATCTTTGGCTTCCATCTCAGAAGCTTCTTCAATAATGGTGCGCACTTTTTCACGATTCTCTTCAGCCAGCATATCAAAAGCACCATATCGGCTTTTGTCATCTGGTAAAGGATGATTTTCAATCCACCCGCCGTTGGCGTATTGATAAAAATTTTCACCAGGAGATACAGTTGTGTCCATATTCTCGGGTGAAAAAACAGCTCGCCGGTTTTCTTTCCCGGGGCCTTTTGTACTGCATGCCGACAAGGCAAGGATGCCTGTTGCAGCAAAAATAAACGGTTTAAAAAATTTCATTTGGTGTTGTTTTTTGAAAGTAATTAGGGTTTAAAAATAGAATAAATGGTCTTTTTAGCCAATTATTGAATGTTTTTATTTGTAGTCAAATACTGTTTGAATACCTTTGGTATCAATAATATCCCAATTTCTTGCCTGCATGTATTGAATGTTGTTGTATTTTATTTCAAATTTTTAAGAATGAAGTATTTGATCCCCTTCCTTGTTTTATTTAGTCTGATAATGCAAAGCTGTACCAGGTATAAAGATTATGAGGGTGTTCCGTATGAAGAGAAATCGCCCCGAGATTGGGAAAACCCAATGGTTAACTCGATAAACAGGGAGCAACCCAGGGCATGGTATGTGCCTTTTTTGAATATGGAAAAAGCTAGAGGAGACAGCGTATGGAGCTCTTCATTGGTGAAATCCCTTAACGGCAAATGGTTGTTTCATTTGTCGGAGAATCCGGATGGGAGACCCTATTACTTTTTTAAGAACGATTTTGATACCAGAGATTGGGGAACCATTAATGTACCATCCAATTGGGAAATGGAAGGTTACGATTATCCCATTTACACTAATGTTCAATATCCTCATGCCAAAACTCCACCTGAGATTCAGGATCATTACAATCCTGTTGGGTCTTATAAAAGAACTTTTACTGTCCCCGATGAATGGAAGGGGAAAGAGATTTTCCTTCATTTCGGGGCAGTAAGTTCCGCCATGTATGTTTGGGTAAACGAAGAAAAAGTAGGATACAGCCAGGATAGTAAAACACCTGCTGAATTTAATATTACTTCTTACTTGAAACCGGGGAAAAACACTGTGGCTGTTGAAGTTTACAAATGGAGTGATGGAAGTTACCTTGAGGACCAGGATTTTTGGAGGCTTGGCGGAATTACACGCAGTGTTTTTCTGATGGCCCGGAACCAGCAGCATGTTAGAGATTTTAAAGTGATTGCCGATCTTACAAAAAATATGAAAGCCGGATTGTTTTCATTAGAAGTGGATGTTGTTAAAGTATCAGTAGACAACCCGGTTGTAGTTGAAGCCAATTTATTATACAAGGGAAAAATTGTTGATAGTTTTATTGATGCAGTGGTGGATAGCCCGGTGAAATGGACTTCAACAGTTTCTTCAGTGAAAAGGTGGTCTGCAGAAACCCCTGATCTTTACAAACTTCAAATCGTACTGAGGAATGAGGACAATAATATTTTGGAAGTGCTTTCTCAGGATGTTGGGTTCAGGAATGTGAAAATTGATGGCAATCAGCTGTTTGTTAATGGCGAATATGTTTATTTGAAAGGAGTCAATCTTCATGAGCATCATCCCGCTACGGGCCATGTTGTAGATGAGGCAACCATGTTGAAAGACATTAAGTTGATGAAGAGTCATAATATTAATGCTGTTCGGACCTCTCATTATCCACAGCCCGAGCGGTTTTATGAACTCTGTAATAAATATGGTCTTTATGTCATTGATGAGGCCAACATTGAGTCGCATGGTATGGGGTATGGTGAAGAGTCTCTGGCTAAGGATGGAAATTGGAAGGAAGCACATTTGTTTAGGACCAGGAATATGTTTGAAAGAGATAAAAACCAACCCAGTATAATTATTTGGTCTCTTGGAAATGAAGCGGGTGATGGAATTAATTTTAATGCTACTTACGACTATCTTAAATCCGCTGATGATACCCGTCCGGTACAATATGAGCAGGCTCATGGCGGAAGGAATACAGATATTTTTGCGCCTATGTATGCCCAAATCGAACACATGGAGCACTATGCCCGTGAGGATGGCAGTAAACCTTTAATTCAGTGTGAATATGCCCATGCAATGGGCAATAGTGTTGGTAATCTTCAGGATTATTGGGATTTAATTGAAGATAAAGACCTTATGCAGGGAGGTTTTATTTGGGACTGGGTAGACCAGGGATTACTCACAACGAACAAAAAGGGAGAAGAATTTTTTGCCTATGGAGGAGATTTTGGACCTGACACGGTTCCCTCAGATGGGAATTTTTGTCTGAACGGACTCGTTGATCCGGATCGAAAGCCCCAACCGGCTCTCGAAGAAGTCAAAAAAGTTTATCAGCATCTGAAATTTAAACCTGTAAACCTTAACATTGGGCTTATTAGCATTGAAAACCAATATTCTTTTATAGATACTGAAAAGTTTGATTTTGAGTGGGTGATAAAATCTGAAGGAGATACCATAAAAACCGGGAAATGGGAAGCCGTTTCATTAGCTCCCGGAGAATCAAATGTCTATCAGGTTGAAATAGACTTTGCACCAGAGGAGAACAAGGAATATTTCTTTAACATTTATGCCCGCTTAAAAACTGAATGGGGAATTCTTAAACAAGGTACCGCTGTGGCCAAAGAGCAATTTAAATTGCCTTTTTCAAGCCGGGAGCCGGAAGAGTATCAATCCAGCAAAGAAATTGAGTATGCCCGTACACCGGATGGAGCTATTGGAGTATTTTCAGGTGACGGTTTTGAAATAAACTTTGATTTGACAAAAGGCATCATGACCAGTTACTCATACCAGGGGAAAGAACTATTAATTCGGGGTCCTGAACCTTCTTACTGGCGAGCTCCAACCGATAATGACTTTGGTAATGGATTACCTGGCAGGTCGGGTATGTGGAGAAATACTTCAAAATATTGTGAATTATCCGATTTTGACGTAAAACATCTTCTCCCCGGAAAATTACTGACTTTTACCTATGATCTCCGGGATAGTACAACCAACATCATAGGAGAAGCTGTTGTGGAATATAAAATCCATGGGGATGGTCAAATTGAGGTGACTCATCATTTCAAAATGGAGGATGATCTTCCTGAAATTCCAAGAATGGGAATGACTTTGGTTATGCCACGGGAGTTTGATCAAATGAAATGGTATGGACGTGGTCCTCAGGAGTCTTATCAGGACAGGAAAAGTGCTGCGTTTGTAGACGTTTATGCCGGAAGTGTTTCTGACCAATATTGGCCATATCTTCGCCCCCAGGAGAATGGGAACAAAACAGATGTCAGATGGATGAGCATTACCAATAAAGAAGGTGATGGTTTACTGTTTAAGGGACACCAGCTTCTTGAAGTGTCTGCCCATCATAATATTCTTGAAGATTTTGAGTCACCAATGGATGGGGAAGGCCGTAAGATTAATCATCCCGATGAGCATAGGCATACAACCGATGTAAAACCAAGAGATCTTACATCAGTTGATATAGATATGAAGCAAATGGGCCTGGGAGGAGATAATAGCTGGGGGGCCTGGACGCATGAACAATACAGATTGACTCAAAAGGAGTACACTTATAGTTATACTATTCAACCAGTGGGCTTTTAGTCTGCTTAAAATTCCTGATTTTGTGGTTTTAGAATGCGTTAAGACTTGACGAAAGCTCCATTTTTTAGCAACTTACATTTATTGTTTTTTATTTTTAACAATATTTACATAAGAAGTCAAGTTCTTTAATGGATTTTGATGGATTCTAACATTTTTATTTACCTTGCACTGTTTTTTGGCTTAAAAAACAATAAATGATAATTGAATGAGACCTAAAAGTATCATTTATGAACCACAAAGAGCGTGTATTAAAGGCGTTAAATCATGAAGAACCCGACCGGGTACCTTTTTTTTATTGGGCCGTGCCCGAGTTTACCGAAAAAATGGTTAAACAGTTGGGATTTTCTGATAAAGATCAGATGCTTGAGCATCTGGATATTGATTTTAGATGGGTTGAACCTTATTATAAAGGTCCCGGTTTAATCAATATAAAGAAAGGACACAAAAAAGATATTTGGGGCGTGGAGTACGATTTGGTAGGACATGGTGACCTCAAATATTGGGAAGCAACCAAATTTCCTTTGCAGGGCATTTCTGATATCAGCTATTTGGAAGACTATCCCTGGCCTACTACCGATCTATTTGACTTCGATTCTCTGGACCAGCAATGTGAAATGTATAAGGATTATGCCATAATGACTGCCCCGGGTTATTCCTCTCCGGGGCTTTTTAGGATTATTCAACGACTCATTGGACGTGATTCCTTTTTGGATGTAATGGTTTATAATCCCCGTTTTTTTAAAGTTTTGGTGGATAAAGTCACCGGGTTTTATGTGGATTTTATTGAAAAGTTTTTTGCTGTTACAGGTGATCGGGTTGATTTAATCAGGATTGCAGACGATTTTGGCGCTCAAAGTGGTTTAATTATCAGTAAAGATGCCTGGAATGATTACTGCAGGCCGGCCATTGAGAAATTCGTTGAAATACCTCGCAAACTTGGTGTTAAGTTTTATATGCATAGTTGTGGTGGTGTAAGGAAGCTGGTTCCTGAGTTTATCTCACTTGGAGCCGATGTTCTGGATCCTATACAAACAAGGGCCCAGGGAATGTCTCCCGATGGGCTGAAAAAGGATTTTGGACAAATGATTACCTTTTCAGGTGCCTTGGATGAAGAATTGCTGTTGAGAAAAGCTAAGCCTGATGAAGTCAAAGAAGGGGTTAGAGAACTTTTGGAAGTAATGACCCCGGGTGGTGGGTTTATTCTTGGACCATCGCATAAATTAAAAGTGGAAACTCCAGTTCAAAATGTTTTGGCTATGTATGAGGCAGTAAAGGAATTTTCGAAATAGTGCTTAAGGGAGAGTAAAAAAAACACAGACATGGTTTGAATCTTGCCTGTGTTTTTTTATAATATATTCATTCCTTAAGTGATTGCCCATTAAGACCCAATTCCGGTGCAACTTTTTTCATAGCTTCTATCGTCTCCTCAACGAGGTTTCTGATTTCCACGTCCAGCATTTCTGCGCCTTTAAGAATGATATTTCGGTCTACCCCGGCAGCAAAGCGCTTGTCTTTCCATTTCTTCATGACAGACTTTACTTTGAGTTCATGGAGGTTTTTGTCCGGTCTGACAAGAACAGATGTAACAATTAAACCTGTTAATTCATCAGTGGCATAAAGGACTTTTTCCATGACATGCTCTGGCTTTGTGTCACTGCAAATGCCCCATCCATGGCTTACAATAGCACGAATGTAATCTTCAGGCCATCCTTCTTCTTCCATTATTTTCCGGGTCATTGTACAATGCTGATCGGGATATTTCTCATAATCCAGATCATGAATCAATCCTATGATTCCCCATTTTCCAGGGTCTTCATTATGTTTTGCCGCAAAATACTCCATTACGCCTTTAACGGCAATGGCATGCTTTTGGAGGCTTTCGCTTTGATTGTAGCGCTTAAATAAATCCAGAGCTTTTTCGTAGGTTGGTGTCATTTTTTGTTTTCCTTTATGTAGTTTGAGATTTTTTCTTTCAATTTACTGATTAATAATTGAAGAACTTCATTGTTTGGGTCAAACTTTAAATGATCAATCTCTCTTATTGGTAAAATTCTTGGAGAAGTGCCTGTTATGAAAGCACCATCCATCATTGGTAATTCCTTTTTAGCATCCAGACACTTGTAATCGATAGGAATAGCCAGTTCTTTTGCCAATTCAATCGTTTTTTTTCTTACAACTCCCGGTAAAACACAATCATCAGGAGCAGTTATGAGTTTTTTATCTTTAATGAAAAACACATTACTTCTACTGCCTTCTGTTATTCTCCCATCACGATTTACAAGAATAACTTCAAAAAGATGATTGTTGCTTATTCGTTCATCTGCCTGATTTCTGAGCTCAGTATTGGCAATCTTGGTTTCTGGGTGAATGCGTTCAGCATGCATTAGTGAGCATTCAATGCCTGATTGATACAGGTGAGTAGGAGGATAAGAAGGTTTAATAGATTGGCCTCTAAACTCTTTTACATCCAGCTGAGTTTCATCAAAATAGAAAGATAGCCGGAAGTTTCCCTCAGCAATTGAATCGTGAGAAATATAATTATAAATGTATTTTTTAATTTTTAGTGGATTAATATTGAGGTTGATGTTCGATTTTTGAGCGCCTCGGAAGAGCCTGTTTAGGTGGTCCTCCAGGAAAAGAGGGACTCCTTCCTCGATTCGGAAAATTTCATACAACTCTTTCAAGTTACAGTTTGTTATTGGTTTATGACAAATTTACAATTTTAGGATCAAATACCATGTTTTTTGACTTATTTTAGATATCGATGATTCATCAATAAAATAGTTGGTTAATGATTAAAGAAAAATGGCGTTAAAGACACTTGTCTTTAACAAATCAGTTTAATTAAAATGAAATCAGGTAGATAACGGGGGTTGATTCGTTGTTTGCAGGGGGCGTTTGGCTGCTTGTGTTAATAATTTAAAAATATTCATGTAATATTGTGATACTTCAATCAAAAAGGTTGTTATTAAATTATAGAATGAAAACGAAATTGTAAGATGGAGGAGGGATTTAATCAGGCATTGATACTTTTAGGGGTGGGGATGCTTACTGTTTTTTCAGTTTTATTATTTGTGGTTTTAATTGGTAACGGCATCATTTTTTTTACCAACCGGTTTTTCCCGGAATTTGAAACTACCAATAATAAGCACAATGGTAATAGCGATATTGATTCCACCAAAATGGCGGCCATAGTAGCTGCTGTTAAAAAGGTATCAGGGGGTAAAGGAAGAATAGTAAAAATAAATCGAAAATAATCTGGGGATAGTCGTTATGGGAAGAAAGATCGGGTTTTCACTTTTATATAGAGATATGTGGCAGTCTGCAGGAAAGTTTGTTCCGCGCAGAGATCAATTAGAGAGAGTTGCTTCGGCAATAATTGAAATGGGCTGTTTTGACAGGGTTGAAACCAATGGCGGTGGCTTTGAGCAGATCAACCTTTTGTTCGGAGAGAACCCCAATAAAGCTGTCAGAGCATGGACTCAACCTTTTAATGAGGCGGGCATTCAAACCCATATGCTTGAAAGGGCTCTTAACGGCATTAGAATGTCTCCTGTGCCGGCGGATGTGCGAAAGTTGATGTTCAAGGTTAAGAAGAAGCAAGGAACAGACATTGCCCGTTCTTTTGACGGACTGAATGATCCCCGGAATATTATTGACTCCATCAAATATGCCAAAGAGGGCGGTATGATCGCTCAGGCAGCGATGAGTCTGACTTATTCCGAAATTCATACAGTCGAATATTATGTAGATCTTGCTGAACAGTTAATTAAAGCTGGAGCCGACGAAATATGCCTGAAAGATATGGCCGGAATCGCCCGGCCAGCCTGGCTTGGGAAAATTGTTAAAGGTATCCGGGAGAACCATCAGGATATTCCACTCCAATATCATGGGCACTCTGGCCCGGGGTTCTCTGTTGCTACACTTTTAGAAGCGGCCAGGGCGGGTGTTGATTACGTGGACGTTGCAATGGAGCCTCTTTCGTGGGGGACTGGTCATGCAGATTTGCTGACGATACATGCTATGTTGAAAGATGATGGCTTTAATGTTCCCGATATCAATATGAAAGCTTATATGAAGGTAAGAAAACTTACTCAGGAGTTTATTGATGACTTTTTGGGACATTACATTAATCCCAAGAACCGGCAGATGAATTCCCTTCTTATAGGCCCCGGTTTGCCTGGTGGCATGATGGGCAGTTTGATGGCCGATCTGGATGCCAATCTGACCAGTTTGAATAAGTGGAAGGTTAAGAGGGATGAGCCTGAATTGTCTCAGGATGAGTTGCTTATTAAGCTTTTTGAAGAAGTAGAATACATTTGGCCAAAACTGGGTTATCCGCCACTGGTTACGCCTTTTAGTCAGTATGTTAAGAATCTGGCCCTGATGAATATTCTGCAAATGGAAAAGGGCAGAGAAAGGTGGAGTATGATTGCAGACAATATCTGGGATATGATATTAGGGAAAAGCGGCCAGGTTCCTGGTAAATTGGCTCCCGAAATTATAGAACTGGCTGAAAAAGAAGGGAAGGAATTCTTTACCGGACATCCCCAGGAGCCTTATCCAGATGCTCTTGATAGCTTCAGGAAAGAAATGGATGAAAATGGTTGGGACTATGGTGAAGATGACGAAGAGCTTATGGAGCTTGCCATGCATCCCGAGCAATACAGAAATTACAAGTCGGGCAAAGCAAAGGCAGCCTTTGAAGCGGATTTGCAGGAGAAACGCAATGCTCAAAAATCCTTGGATGCTGCCGGGATAGAGGATGAAACATCGGACAATTGTGGATGTGCATCTTCGAAAATGAATATTAATGTTAATGGTGAGGATTTTGAAGTCACTGTTTTTTGTGATGGAGAAGAGGATGGTACACGTTTTTCTGAAACAAATTCCTCCAACTCTGAGTCACCGAATGGAAACGGGTTAAATGGCAAAGGAGAGCCTGTTGTATCTCCTTTAGAAGGTAAGTTTTATTTTACTAAAGAAGCTGGTGAAAAGCCAATTAAAGAAGGAGATAGGATTAAAGAGGGCGATATAGTTGGTTACATTGAGGCCATGAAAACCTATAATGCCGTGCGGTTTGATAAGGAAGGTGTTGTAAAGAAAATTTTGAAAGAAAATGGCAGTGATGTTGAAGAAGATGATGAATTGGTTGTCGTTCTTTGATTTCCTGTGACAATTAATCTTTTCCCTGTCTTTGTCTGGATGGGGAAATTTTTTAATCCCCAAATCTATTGACTCTTTTGCTTAATGGAAGTTTTTAAACAATTGTACGATATGACAGCCCTGGGGCCTATTGGCGATAACCCCGGGGTGCTTCTTATGATAGTTATTGGCGCTTTGCTTTTATATCTTGGTATTGTAAAAAAATACGAACCTTTGCTTTTAGTGCCCATTGGCTTTGGCGTCATTTTAGCCAATCTTCCCGGAGGCAACATGGGAGTGGTTGCAGCTGAAATGGTGGAATTACCCGATCACAGGTACCTGAATTTGTTTGAAATTGCCAGTGAATACGGGATCATGAATTTCATCTATTATTCCCTGATAAAAACCGGATTTTTGCCACCCATCATTTTTATGGGGGTAGGGGCCCTGACTGATTTTGGGCCCATGTTGAGAAATTTAAGACTGGCTTTTTTCGGTGCTGCTGCTCAAATAGGAATATTCGGGGTGTTTTTTGGGGCCATGGCACTCGGATTCACACCCAAAGAAGCGGGATCGCTGGGGATAATAGGGGGAGCAGACGGGCCTACCGCCATTTATACAACCATTATGTTGGCGCCTCACCTTCTGGGACCTATTGCCATTGCTGCCTATTCGTATATGGCGCTGGTGCCTGTTATTGTTCCACTGGTAGCCAACAGGTTTATTAGCAAGAAAGAATTCGGGATACATATGAAGAAACAGGACAAGCTGTATCCTCCAAAGTATAAGATAAAAAATATTAAAGCCGTAAAGATCATTTTTCCCATTGTTTTAGGGGTGGTCGTGGCAATTTTGGTGCCTTCATCAGTCCCTCTTTTAGGGATGTTATTGTTTGGAAATCTTATAAAAGAAATCGGAACTGCGACTCAGCGCTTGTCAGATGCCGCCACCGGACCGATTATGAATACAGCAACCATATTTCTTGGGCTTTCTGTTGGTGCAACCATGACCGCCGAAGTTTTTCTTGACTTAAAAACATTGGGGATAATTGTTGGGGGATTTCTGGCTTTTGCCATCTCCATAGCTGGTGGCATTACAGCCGTAAAGGTTTATAATTTATTTTCAAAGAAAAAGATCAATCCGCTTATTGGGGCTACAGGCTTAAGTGCAGTGCCAATGGCTTCAAGGGTTGCCAATGAATTGGGGTTAAAACATGATGGTAGCAATCATCTTCTTCAATATTGCATGGCCTCAAATATCTCAGGGGTTATTGGATCAGCTGTTGCTGCCGGGGTTCTTATCTCGCTTTTAGGATAGTTGGGAACCGTCAAAAATTATTGCTCTTATGCAAAAATACAATTAACCGAAAAAGTTGGATTTGTATTTTTTATCGGTGGGGTGCTCTTGAATTGAGTTAAGTTGTTGTTTTATTGGTGTTTGTATTTCAGAGTGTTGTGCTTTCTTGTTGATGGAATTTGCACGAAGGTTCTGTTTATAAATATCGAAACTATTGATTATCTTTGGCCTTTCTAAATAAAACGGCATAAAAAGGAGGAATTATCCTTCAGCCAAATTGAATCTAATATATTATCATGGGATTATTCGGTGGTTTTAATAAGGCCAAAAAAGAAAACCTGGATAAAGGTCTGGCCAAAACAAAAGAAAGTGTCTTTAAGAAAATGACCAGGGCTGTGGTTGGTAAAACCAAGGTGGACGATGATGTCCTTGACAGCCTTGAAGAAGTTCTTATTACCTCAGACGTTGGTGTGGATACCACCATCCGCATTATTGAAAGGATTGAAGAGCGTGTTGCCCGCGATCGTTATGTCAATACCAGTGAATTAAATGTCATTCTCAGAGAAGAAATCGCTGCATTGTTGGCAGAGAATGAAGATAATCAGGTGGGTGATTTTGAGCTTCCGAAAGACAAAAAGCCATATGTTATTATGGTAGTTGGTGTTAACGGAGTTGGAAAAACTACCACAATCGGAAAACTGGCCCATAAATTTAAGGCTGCAGGCAAAAAAGTTGTTCTTGGAGCTGCCGATACTTTTCGCGCGGCAGCAATTGAGCAGCTTGAGATTTGGGCAGAGCGAGTTGATGTACCATTGGTGAAACAAAAGATGGGGTCCGATCCCGCTTCGGTGGCATATGATACACTTTCTTCAGCTATCTCTAAAGATGCCGATGTGGTAATTGTTGATACTGCAGGAAGGTTACACAATAAGGTTAACCTGATGAACGAGCTTACCAAGGTGAAAAATGTAATGCAGAAGCTTGTTCCGGATGCGCCTCATGAAATTCTTCTTATTTTGGATGGATCCACTGGACAGAATGCTTTTGAGCAAGCCAAACAATTTACAAAAGCAACTGAGGTGTCATCAATGGCTATTACTAAACTTGATGGTACCGCCAAGGGAGGGGTGGTGATTGGTGTTTCTGATCAATTAAAGGTCCCTGTAAAATATATTGGCATTGGTGAGGGCATTGAAGATCTTCAGGTTTTCAATCGTGAAGAGTTTGTAGATTCCCTTTTCGGCGAATAATGAAACTTCGGCAGGTCGGTATCATATACCAACTATCAATTTGACGGCAATAAATAAAATAGATTATTGAGAGAACAGACAAAGGTGCTTTTAAAGAGAATACTTTACATCTTAAATCTTTCATCTTGAAATCTTTCAATCTAATTTGTAGTAATGAGGCGAGTGGATGTTATAACACTGGGGTGTTCTAAAAACCTGGTGGATTCAGAATTTTTGATCAGACAATTTGAGGCAGGAGGATTTAGCGTAGAACATGACTCAGCCGATCCTAAAGGAGAAATCGTTATTATCAATACTTGTGGTTTCATAGGAGATGCCAAAGAAGAAAGTATTGATACCATTCTTGATTTTGCCGAAGCTAAAAAAGACGGACGCATCAATAAGTTGTATGTAATGGGCTGTTTATCTGAGCGCTATTTGGAACAACTTGGCAATGAGATGCCAGAAGTGGATAAGTTCTACGGAAAGTTTGACTGGAAAGGCTTAATTTCAGACTTAGGAAGTACATACAGGCCTGATTTGGTGAATGAACGGTCACTCACTACTCCCGCACATTATGCTTATCTCAAAGTTTCTGAAGGTTGTAATAGAAAGTGTTCTTACTGTGCAATTCCCATAATAACGGGCGCTCATACTTCCAAACCCATAGAGGAACTGGTTGCCGAAGCCAGAGCGCTGGCAGCTAAGGGTGTTAAGGAGTTGCAGGTAATAGCTCAGGATCTTTCATATTACGGAGTTGATTTGTACAAAAAGCAAATGCTCGCCCCTCTTGTTGAGCAACTAGCCGAAATAGAAGGAATCGAGTGGGTCAGACTACATTATGCTTATCCGGCAGGTTTCCCAATGGATGTAATGGATGTGATCGCAAACAATTCTAAAGTTTGTGCTTATATGGATATTGCTCTTCAACATATTTCAGACAATATGCTGAATAAAATGCGCCGCCATGTTTCCAGCGAAGATACCATTAAACTGATCAAAGAGATGCGTGAAAAAGTGCCCGGAATTCATTTGCGCACTACCATGATAACAGGTCACCCGGGAGAAACAGAAGAGGATTTTAAAGAGTTGATGGATTTTGTGGCTTCTGCCAAATTCGAGCGTCTCGGTGTTTTTCCATATTCACATGAAGAGGATACTTTTGCCTGGAAAAATTATGAGGACGATATTCCTCAAGAGGTTAAGCAGGAACGTGCTAACCAAATAATGGAAATTCAGCAGGAGATTTCGCGCGAACTCAATGAAGGCAAAATCGGAAAGACCCTCAAGGTTATTATTGACCGTAAAGAGAAAGATTATTATGTGGGCCGCAGCGAATTTGATTCTCCGGAAGTGGATCCTGAAGTTTTGATCTCTTCAAACAAAGAGCTTCATATAGGCCATTTTTACAATGTTAAAATCACTGATGCTGAAGATTACGATCTTTATGCCTTCGAGGACTAAATTCCTCATTTCATAAATCTTGTTAGTTTTTAATTTTACCAGAATAAGCTTCAATACTCATGAATAACATTTTAGGGTACATTTTTTCTCCCATTTTCCATTTATACACATTTTTTCTTATCGTGTTCTTTTACCCGGTTCAGGTTGTAGCACTACATGTTTTTGGTGAGCATGCACGCCGCAGATCGGTTGATTTGTTGAATTGGTTATTAGTGAGAAGCTTGTATATTATGGGTGCAAGTGTTCGCTTTGAAGGGCTTGAGAAATTGCCAAAAGACAGGCCTGTTGTTATTGTTTCCAATCACCAAAGTATGTATGATATTCCTGCAGTTGGGTGGGCATTTCGAAAATATTATCCTAAATTTATTTCAAAAATTGAATTATCACGCAATCTGTTTAGCATTTCATATAATTTGAAGCATGGGAAATCGGCCTTGATAGACAGGAGAAATGGATCGCAGGCTGTTAAGGAAATTTTTAAACTGGGGCGATTGATTGAGAAGAACAATTATGCTGCCTGTATATTCCCCGAAGGAACACGAAGTGTAACTGGTCATGTTAAGCCTTTTAAAACAGCAGGTATTCAAACTATTTTGAGAGCTGCACCTTCAAGTGTTGTTGTACCATTTGCAATAAGCGGACATAGCCGTCTCATGAAAAAGGGGAATTTCCCTCTGCAATTTGGGCAAAAAATCACATATACTGTACTCAACCCGGTGGAACCTAAAAATTATACAACCGAGGAAATCGTGGCGTTGTTACAGGATGAGATTGAAAAATCACTTAACTAGTGTGACAATTACTAAATTCATACACTAATTTCAGGCGCTTTTTTCCTTTCTGCTTCGTTGGGGCTTTTAACCATAGCTAAGGCTATGCTTAGCAAACCCCGCCTTGCATAAAGAAAAAAATCACATAAAATTCAAGTAAACCAATTTAATAAATATCACACTAGGAGCTGCAGAACAAGTCAAAAGGTCAGAATTTTCAAGCCGCCCAATCGAAGGCTTATTCAAATACTTTGAGATTGAGGAGGTGTGGTAAATTTTGTTCTTTTGATTAGCCATTTTTATCAAGTACAAAGAAATTCGAGTATATTGTGAAATAACCTTACACTTAAGTATTTGTTGAGATGGCTTAAAGTTTTAACAGCTAGTAAAATAAGCGTTTTTCAGTGCTCCCTGACTAGTTAAATTTTATTAGAGTATACATGAAGCTTTCTAAAAGACAATTGACTATTATGCTGTTACTGGTGATGGCTTTGGTCCTTTTCTTTCAGGATGGTGAACCACCTTATACTGAAACAGGAGCAGCCTCGTATTATGCATCCTCCTTGGAGGGAAATCTTACCTCCGGCGGAGAGATTTATAAGCAGGATAGCTTGACAGCTGCTCATCGTACTTTGCCTTTTGGAACATTTTTGAAAGTTGAGAATATTGAAAACGGCAACACGGTTGTTGTTAAAGTGAACGACCGGGGTCCCTATGCTGATGACAGAATTTTAGATCTGTCCAGAGCTGCTTTTAAGCAGATTGCTCCACTAAGTGTAGGTGTTATTGAAGTGCGGATAGAAGAAGTTGATTCACCTAAACCATAAAACAGCACTTGCCTTTTGTTGGTTTTCTAATTTTACTTTTACATCTTTAAATAAGAAACTCCTATTAACACTATTGGGGGTTCATTCTGCTTTGGTGCCAATTATTATCTTTAATAAGATAAGAACCGAAAGCCAAAATATAATTTCATGAATTACCTTCATATTATCATACAGTTATTAGGTGGTCTCGGTCTTTTCCTGATGGGAATGGATCAATTGAGCTCGGGGATGAAGAGCCTGGCAGGCCGAAAAATGCGTATGATTTTGGAAAAGTTTACTTCTTCAAAGGCGGGAGGGGTTCTGTTTGGGATTCTTCTAACACTCCTCTTTCAGAGCAGCAGTGCAGCTTCTGTGGTGATGGTTGGTTTTGTTGATGCAGCCCTTTTAAGTTTCACCCAAACATTGGCAGTAATGTTAGGGACCGGGATTGGTACCACTATTACTGCTCAGTTGATTGCTTTTAAAATAGGAACCTATGCTTTAGGTTTTGTAGGAATTGGTTTCTTTTTCAAAGCCTTTGGCAAACGTCAATGGTCGTATGCGGGAAAAATTGTATTAGGACTTGGGGTGCTTTTTTATGGGATGGATCTGATGTCTTCAGGCATGGAACCATTACGGGAAATTGAGGCTTTCCTTTATTGGTTGGATTATCTGGATAACCCGTTGCTAGCCGTGTTGGTTGGAACCGTTTTTACTGCCCTTATTCAAAGCAGTGCGGCGTTTATAGGTATTGTTATGACGCTTACAGCCAATGGTCTTATCGACTTAGGGGGAGCTTTGCCTCTCATCCTGGGAACCAATATTGGCACTACCGTAACTGCATTACTGGCATCTATAAACTCTACACTGAGTGGAAAAAGATTAGCTTTTGCAAATATGTTGTTCAGGGTAGCAGGTGTTGGTATTATGATCTGGTTTTTAGGCTTATGGGAAGAAGCCACATCATGGATATCAGGGCCCGATGTATCAGAGGGCCGTTTTTTAGCCAATGCGCACACTGTTTTTAATGTGGTAATGACTTTGCTTTTTGTCCCCTTTACCAGTGCAGTCGGGAACGCAGTCAAAAAGATACTGCCGGAAAAGGGAAAAAAAGATTTCCATTTAAACTATCTGAAGCCTGAATTGGTCGACTCACCCGGGATTGCACTGCCCTTTCTGAAACGAGAAGTCCGGGACATGGGGGAATTAGTACTTCAGATGGTGGAACATTCACTGGTGCCTTTTTTTGACCGCAAAGCCAAAATGATTGATCAATTACGCGATAATGAAAAGCAGGTTGACGGATACCGGGAAGAGATCAACAGATTTCTTGTTAGATTAAATGAAAAAGAAACTTCAGAGGAATGGTCAGATGATATTTACCGGTTTTTGCATGTTGTAAATGAGCTGGAACAAATAGCAGATATTGTTTCAGTCAATATTGCCCGGCAAGCTGAGAAGTGGCTTGATAACACCATCGTTTTTTCAGCGGAAGGAGAAATGGAGTTAAAAGATTATCACGAAAGATGTATTAAGCAACTATCCAGGGCTTTGCATTTGCTAGAGGACTGGCAGCCCGAAAAGGCCATGAAGATGAAGCGCAAATACAGAAAATATGCATTAATGGCCTATGAAATGGAGATGCATCATTACAAGAGACTCCTTGCCCCCAAAAGTCATTCGGTTGAATCAAGTAAGGTACACATCGAACTATTGAATCTTCTGCGTATGATTAACAGTCATGCTACCAATATCGGACGTATGGTATTGATGGAGGAGGAGAGTCTTGAAGAATAATGTATTCCATCAGCTGTTTGAACTGATCAGGGATATTCCTCTGGTGTTGAAGTAAACACAGTCCTTTTCTGATTGTTAAGATATTGAGCAGGTTTATTTGTCGCTGAAGCCTGTTTCATCGGTCTTTCTCCCTGACAATTGGTTTTGTTTTCTTAAATTTGGAGAAGATAAAACTGATATAATTATTCAAAAATACGAACTCTATGAAACGATTTTTTCAGATTGTGTTGGGCCTTACTGCTCTTATTCTCCTGCTATTATTGGTGGTGCCATCACTGTTTAAAGGCAGGATTGAGAAAAAAGTTACTGAAGTAATCAATGAAAATGTTAATGCTACGGTCTCGTTTGATGAGTTTAATCTGAGTATGTTCCGGTATTTCCCAAACCTTTCGATGGGCCTGAACGGACTTACCGTGGTTAATAAAGCTCCTTTTGAAGGCGATACACTTATGCATATCGGAAATTTTGCAGCAAGCGTTGATTTGTGGAGTGCAATAGGAGGTGACGGTATCCAAATTAATTCGGTATTGCTGGATGAACCGGAAGTGTGGCTTAAAGTAAATAAGGATTCTGTTGCTAACTGGGATATTGTTCCCGAATCTGAAGATGAAGAGTTGGAGGAAGAGACTGCCTCTGCTGCTTCCGATTTTTCGGTGCAATTAGAATTGTTTGAAATCCGCGATGCAAAAGTTGGATTTTCCGATCAAACGATGGCCTTTTCAACAACTGTAGATGATCTTGATGTAGAGATGGAAGGTGATTTGTCTCAAAAAGCTACCAATATTGATGTTAAATCATCTATAGAACGATTGAACCTGTCAATGGAAGGAGTCAGATATCTGAAGGATGCTTTTGTATCTTTGGATGCCATTATTGGAGCCGATTTGGAGAACATGATTTTCTCCTTCAGGGAGAATGAATTCCGCTTAAACGACCTGGCTCTTGGTTTTGATGGAACCTTGGGGATGCTTGAAGAAGGCTATGAACTGGATCTTTCTCTGGCAGCTAAAGAAACCAGTTTTAAGACCCTCCTGTCTATGGTTCCCGAGACCTACCTTCAGGATTTTGAAGATCTTACCACAGAAGGAACATTGGGACTCGAAGCCACGGCAAAAGGAACTTACATTGATACGGATCATCTCCCTGCTTTTAACCTGCTTTTGGATGTAAAAGACGGGCTTATTCAATATCCCGATTTACCCAAATCTATCCGGGATATTCAAATTACTGCTAATGTTGAGAATCCCGGAGGTTCAATGGATTCAACAGTGACTGACATAAATAAATTTCATTTTCAATTGGGTGAGAATCCATTTGATGCATCCCTTTGGGTGGGAACTCCGGTATCTAACGCAACCTACAAAGGACAAATCAATGGCGTCATTGACCTGGCATCATTGCAGGAAGCAGTTCCCATGGATAGTATCAGTATGAAAGGGGTGATAACTGCCAATATGACCATTGACGGGGATTATGAGATGGTTGAGAAAGAGCTTTATGATGAAATTGAAGCCAACGGGGATGTCACCATCAGGGACTTTCTCTTTAGCACATTTGATATGCCGGCAGGATTTGCCATCAGTGAAGCCGATTTGCAAATTACACCCCGTTTTATGGCATTGGAAACGTTTAACAGTTCCTTTGGCTCCAGCGATTTTTCACTCAGTGGGAGAGTGGAAAACTATCTTTCGTATGTCATGAAAGATGGAACACTTGAAGGTCGGCTGAATCATAAGTCCAAATTAATAGACACAAATGAATTAATGCGTTTGGCGGGGGATGAGGATTCAGCAAAAGTGGAAACTGACACAACAGATATGGAGCTGGTCATTGTTCCTAAGAATCTTCAGTTTTCATTGAATAGTGAAATTGATCGACTTGTTTATGACAAACTAGTGATGACCAATATGAGTGGGGGGATTACCATAAAAGATGGTCGCGTTATTCTGGATGGATTGAGATCGGATATGCTGGACGGAGGCATGGTCATCAGTGGTGAATATAATACTGCCGATACTCTCAGACCTTATGTGGATTTTAACATGGCATTGAATACCATTGATGTGCATAAGGCAGCCAATTCTTTTAGCATGATCGATTCAATGATGCCAATTGCCCGGAAAGCCGTTGGAACTGTCACTACAAAATTGGATTTCACAAGTATGATTGCCAATGATATGTCACCAATACTGAGTTCTGTGAATGGAGGCGGCCTGCTCAATTCTCAGGGGGTTGAGATCTCCGGGGCAAAAGTTCAAAGTGCGATGGCAAGTATGCTCAACAACGATAAATACAAAAAAGCACGAGCCGAAGACCTTTCCATTAATTTTACCCTTAAAAACGGGAATGTTATTATTGATCCGTTTACTGCCGGTATTTATGGAAAACAACTGACCATATCAGGAACCCAGGGGCTCGATCAGAGTCTTGATTACATTATTAAAATGCCCGTCAGTAAAAATGAATTGGGTAATGTTGCCGGTCTTTTAGGAACCGCTTTACCTTCTTCTACTAAGGATATAATGGTTGACATTCTGGTACAGGGTACGGTTCAGGATCCGAAATTAAAATTCCGCCTCGACGAAGATTTTAAGAATCAGGCTGCAGAAGAATTGGAGAAAAAGGCCAAAGAAGCAGTAGATGAAATCATGAAAGATCCGGAAGTCAAGAAAAAAGTGGATGAAGTAAAAAATAAACTCAAAGATTTTCTGGATTTAGATTAAGTTTTCTGAATGTAGAAACAATTGTTTATGTTAGCGGCGGACTTTGATCCGCCGTTTTTGATGATATGAATTGATGTATATTTTTTGATGATCAGGCTGAAGGGGATTTATAATCCACCTTTGCCCAAACTCCTGGCTGATGCGGATTTGCAATCCGCATCATTTAGTAGTGGATTTGTAATCCATCGTTGTTTTAAATGTTGGTCATGCTGTTATTTCGTGTCTTGCTTGTTTTTAAGATAGGTTTACTAATCCTGAGCTAAAAAAAACGCCGATTCTTTGTAATTAAAGCAGCAGAGCTGAGCGGCAAATATGCGCGTTAGGGATAACTTCCGGGAAGCAATCAAAACAGAGTTCCCTGCACAATTTCATTATCCACGCGTACCACTTCCTCTTGTGAAACATACCAAATAAAACCTTTCACATTGGGATAGCCCATCTCTTTAATCTTATTCATATATCCTTTAACCTGTTGTTGGTGTTTAGCCGATTCTGCTTTTCCAAATTTATAATCAACAACAATGGTTTTATTTTTATTTATCATTACCCGGTCAGGACGACGAATGTTTTGATGTAAAATGGCTACTTCTGAAAGCACTTTATAGGTCCCGTTAAACCAATCTTCAACTTCAGGGTGACTCAACCATTTTTCCATCTTTTCCTTTAATTCGGTTTGTTCCTTCTCATCAATTTTACCTTCAAACCACAACGTTTTTAATGCATCATTCAAGTCACTCTTGTGAGAAATGAGTTCAAATGCATGATGCATAACTTTTCCATAAGTCGAGCCGCTTTCGGTTCCTGCTTCTTCAAAATATTCACCACTCTCAAGGTGGATGGCTACACGATCTCTGAACGCAAAAGTCTCCATTGTTGGAAGATTTCTGGTAGAAGTAAACCGGTTGGCTGAGCCATTTGGGGTTTTGGAAGTTTTCTTTTGATTAATAGTTCCAAAATTTCCAAGAGTATAATTATATGTAACTCCGTCCCATTCTCCCGGTAACTCGTTTTGATCTGATTCTCTTGCCTCAAAATGAAACCAAAGCAAATCCGAAACGGTTGCCAGTTCGACCGGTTCTTTTTTCTTTCTTTGGCAAAATGCACAAAGAACTTGCTCAGCTCTTGTAAATGCTACATAAAGCAAATTCAGATTGTCGATATACTGATGCATTAGTTCTTCCAGATATTCATTGACAAAATGAGAATCAAGCAAAGATTTTTCATAGTTTACCGGCACCAGATCCAACTCATTAAATGGTGCTTTTCGGGGCTGGCACCATAATAAGTTTTGAACCTTGTTGGCATCCAGGTCCCAGTTGCAAAATGGCAATACTACAGCTTTGAACTCCAGTCCTTTGGATTTGTGGATAGTCATAACTCTGATGGCCTCCTGACTTTCAGGAACCATTACGGTATCAAATTGTCCTCTTTTTTCCCATTGATCCAGAAACAAGCTTAAGTCGGCTGTTTCCTGTGAAGAAAAATTGTTTATGCTGTTTAGTAAAGCTTGCAGATAAATGCCCTGCTCAGATCTTATGCTTTCTGGAAGAAGTCTTACCAGTTCATCAGCAAGATCGTAAAGAGGTAATTGCTGACGGTTTTTCAAAAATCCAAGATGTTCTTCCCAGGACGAGGCGGTTTCAGCATTATGAAAAACTTCCGAAGCATTAAATTCTGCCTCTTCAGCTTCCCTTCGGGAACGCTCCCAATGAAGACGAATAAAAGCCTCAAGAACTTTGTCATCAGGAGATATAATGAATTTTAAATGATTGATGATAAATAAAACTGCCGGTGAGCTGTTTAAACGCAACGTCTCATTACTGATAACCGGAAGGGGAGTGCCATGCGGATGGTATTCCCCGGACAACAAGGCGTTTGTGATGGCTATGCCTTCGTCTTTTTTTCTGACTAAAACACAAATATCGGAGGGGGAGTAGCCATTATTCAATATATGTCCTATCTGATCAACCGCAGCTTTTAGTGCGGTTTCCCGGAATTCATCTTTGTTGGCGGCTTCAAGAAAAGAAAACCTGACATTCCCTCCATCAGAGGATTTGTTAGGTGCTGGTTTCTGAATAACATCATGATAGGCCTCCATTATTTTGTGATCAACACCATTTGCTCCGGCTTCAAGATTTTCGGGCATTCTATGCAGCAGTTGGGCTTGTAATGCTTTTGATGCATGCTCAAAAAAACTATTGTTAAATGCTATGACATTGGCACTGCTTCGCCAGTTAGTATCAAGTGTTTGGACATTTGAGCCAAAGGTGCTAAAGTCATTCTCTACTTTTTCAGCCAGAAGTGTCCAGTCAGAGTTGCGCCAACGGTAAATTGATTGCTTTACATCTCCTACCAACATAGCAAACTGATCCTCCGCAAGACTGTTGTTGATTAGTGGACGGAAATTGGCATATTGCAAAGAGGAAGTATCCTGAAACTCGTCAATCATGTAATGGGAATAACGAGTTCCGGTTCTTTCGTAAATAAAAGGAGCTTCATCTTTGCGAATGATTCTGGTAAGCAGATGGTTGGTGCCTGCCAATAGAAAAACATTCTGCTCACGGGAGACTTCCAGAATCTTCTGGTTCACATCATTGATAATTCCTAAAGTATAAAAATTCCTGATTATTGCTTTGGCCGTTAGATAATCATGCTTTTCTTTTCCAAACAAGTCAATTATTTGTCCCAATAACTGGTTCAGTCCATCATTAAATGCTCCTTCAATGGCTATATTTATATGTTCTGGATTGCTTTTCTTTTGCCATGTTTCCACATTATTGTGAAGTGCATAGACCTGTTCTTCGTTGTACTTTTCCTGGTTAGCCATCTTTTTAAATAACAGGACTTTACTCCGGCTTCCGTTATTGAAATGCTTGGAAATATCCAGATCCCATTTTTGAATGATGGCCAATCCATCTTCTCCAATCTGTTGGAGTTGCTTTTCATAGTCCCTAATTATAGCATGAAGCTGAGAGAGGTAGCGGCTCATGAATTTCCGATCGGCCAGTTTTTCCGATAAAGAGCCCGCTACAGATTGATAAGCTTCTTTGAAAATTTCCTCTGAAAAAGAACTTATCTCTCTGTTGATATTCCAGCTTTTGCCCTCAAGAATTTTCTTTTCAGCGAAGTCTAGTAACCACTTTTTCAGGGTTTCATGACCTTTCATATCCATTTCCAGAACTACGCGGTCAATGGCTTGTACCATAATGGACTGATGATCCAATTCGGTACGAAAACCAAGCTGCAGTCCGGCATCACGAGCAAAAGCTCTGATAATCTGTTGAAAAAAACTATCAATTGTGCTTACCGAAAAACGAGAAAAATCGTGGAGTAGAAGGCGTAATATTAACTGGGCTCTTGTTCTTACCTGAGATTCTGAAAACTCAAGCTCCTTCATTAGCTCTTCCAGGTAATCCGGTTTTTTGTCGGTGGTGTAACCCAGTTCAAATAGCTTTTGCAGAATGCGTTGTCGCATTTCGGCAGTGGCTTTATTGGTAAATGTTACAGCCAGAATATGTCGGTAATCAAAAGGTTCACGAAAAAGTAACCTAATAAACTCCCGGGTGAGGGTAAAGGTTTTTCCCGAACCTGCAGATGCTCTGTATATATTGAGTTGAGACATAAAAAAACGAAGGATTTCAATTGTTTTTAACCAGAATCAAATGTTGATTTCGGTAAAATTAGAAAAATCCTTCGTTTTTCAATCAGAGAAATTTAGCAAACCTTGAAGGCCTGACTCTGATTGCTTGTATGAAATTTTGTTATTGCTCGTCAGTAATCCAGGATATTATCTCCGAATTGTCTGGTTTTATTTTCGGAGGTACCACTTTCTGAAGTTCACCATCTGGACTTATCAGGTACTTTTGGAAGTTCCACTGCACTTTACTGTCTTTGTACCCGTTTTTTTCTTTCTGGGTTAACCATTGATAAAGTGGGTGTTGATCGTCACCTTTTACACTGACTTTGGCCATCATAGGAAAGGTAACTCCATAATTCACTGAGCAAAATTCCCTGATTTCTTCGGCAGTACCAGGTTCCTGGTTCATGAAGTTGTTGGCCGGAAAGCCAATAATGACGAAGTTATCTCCTCCGTACTGCTCATAAATAGCCTGAAGTTGTTCATATTGAGGGGTGAGGCCGCATTTGCTGGCAGTGTTGACGACCATTACTTTTTTACCCTCAAGGGCTGCCAAGTCAAAATCTTCACCAGCCAGTGTTTTTACTGTGAAATCGTAAAAACCGGATTGGGCAGAGGCGAATGCAAGAGGCAGAATGAAAAGGACGGAAAATAAAAATGTTTTAATCTTCATAGTTTGTTCTTTTTATTTAACTAAACATTAAAAACAAGATTTGGTTTAGAGGTAAAAAGGGATAACTCCCTCTCCAACCTCGATTTTGATTTTGGAAGGGTGGGCAGGACTTACTATTTTTACAGAACTTTGTTGAATTCTTATTAAAAAACAAAAACTTTGAAAGTTACACTTTTGGGAACAGGCACATCAATGGGAGTTCCCATGATTGCCTGTGATTGTAAAGTATGCAAATCTAAAGATCCCAGAGATAAACGTTTACGGTCGTCCGTTAAAATTGAGATGGGCAATCATGTGATTGTTGTTGATGCCGGACCTGATTTTCGGCAACAAATGCTGGCTTCGCAGACGAAAAAACTGGACGCGATTTTATTTACTCATGAACATAAAGACCACACTGCCGGATTGGACGATGTACGTGCTTTTAACTGGATCAACCGGCAGGCAGTAAATCTTTATGGCGAAGAACCAACGTTGAATGCCCTTAAAAACGAATTCTCCTATGCTTTTAAAGCAATGGATGAAAAGTATCCCGGAGCACCTGAATTAGTGCTAAATAAAATTGAGCGCCGGCCTTTCCCGCTTTTTGGCGAAGAGATATTACCAATAAGAGTTTATCATCACAAGATGCCGGTTTTGGGCTTCAGAATCCGGAATTTTTCGTACATTACTGATGCCAGTTATATTCCGGATGAGAGTATTGAAAAGCTTAAAGGATCAAAAGTTTTGGTGATAAATGGTTTGCGGATAAAAAACCATATTTCGCATTTCAACCTGGAGCAGGCACTCGTGATGATTGAGCAAATCAATCCTGAAAAAGCATACATTACCCACATGAGTCATAATATTGGCCTTCATGCAGAAACCTCGGAAAAATTGCCGCCAAATGTTTTTCTGGGGCAGGATGGACTTGAAATAGACTTGTAATATCAATGGCGTACTTTTAAAGTTCTCAGGAACAAGGTAACTGTTGATAGTGACAATGTAAAAAACACAAGTCCAATGATCCATAATGCCTGAGAAAGAGATAATTCATCGCTTAGCCAGCCGAATAATGGTGCAACAATCGCGAATATGCCCCTAATGAGCAGGCTTCTCACAGACAAAACGGTAGCCCGGATTTCAGAGGGGGTTATTTGATTGATATAATCTTTTAGAACCGGAGTTGCAATGCCCCTGGCCATGTAGAATATTCCAAGAACAGGGAGAAAAAACAAGGCATCTGAAGAAAGGCCGGCCAGTATAAATCCACCAGTGATTAGAAGGCTTGTGCTTAAGACAGTTACTCGACTCCCCATGTTGTTTTTTAGCTTTGAGGAGAACAGCGTTACAGTACCTACAAGTAAATTTAATACGGTTGCAGTGCCTCCAATGAATAATTCGGAAAAACCGAACTCATGCAGTTTCAACTGATAAACCCAGGCCATAGTGAGGGTCGAGGTTCCAATTATCGAGGAGTAGATCAAATTCCATCTTAATTTGTTGTTTTTCACCAGTGCATAATGTACCACATTTAGAATATCTTTAAAGCGTGGTTTCTTTCGGCTTGATTTTACCGGTGGTTCTAATAAAGTGATGGCGGCCGGAATGCCTAAAAAGGCTATACCGGTCTGAAAGTAAAAAGGTAAATGAAGACTGATTTCAGCCAGAGCGCCTCCGGCTAATCCTGCTAAGGCTTCTGAATAATTTCCAACAGAGAAATTGATGCCTTCGTACTTTAAATATTTATTGCTTTTGCCATCTGCCTTTAACGAATCAAAGAGCATTGCTGAATCAGCCCCTGAAACAAAACTTTGCCCTATTCCCAGGGTTAACTCTGCGGCCAGAAACATCCAGAATCCCTCTCCAAATGAATAAAAAACAAAACCCAGAGTCCCCAGAAAAGCTCCAATAATCAATGTTACCTTTCGACCCAGAATGTCTGCTAAATAGCCCGACGGTACCTCGAAAATTACGATGCTAATGCTGTAAATGGCTTTAAGTTGAAATGCCTCTTCATTGGTTAAGCCCATGTCTTTATAAAAGAGCATGATGATTGGCATGGTCAACATAAACCATTTGGCAATCTTAATGATATAAAGACGGTAAATATTTTGACTGTAGGAATGTTGCATCAAACTGTATCTGATGTTCTTCGCGTTGAAGGACTGAGTTTTTGTGGGGACAAAGATAAATAAATACCAAAACCTTTTATTGAATTTTGAAAGGCGTAAAACAAAATTCTTTATCACTTTTGGATAGACAACAGTGAATCACGCGCAGCTTTCAATTAGTCAATAATGTTTGTCTGTAGCGTGATAATATGAAAAAAAATGTGTGTAAAAATTTTTTAATTGTAATTATAGGGCGTAGTTTTGTAAGAGCAAACAAAAGTTATTCTTGATTTACTGTAGTTATGACAGATAATTTAATTCTTCCCGCAAATTACAAGCCCTTACTGGGTTTAAAGCAAACAGAACATGCCATTACAATCATTAAGGAGTTTTTTCAATCAGGACTTTCGTCTGAATTAAAATTAAGAAGAGTTACTGCTCCTTTGTTTGTTTTGAAAGGAACAGGTATTAACGATGACCTTAACGGAATCGAAAGACCTGTTGCATTTCCGGTTAAAGATCTGGGTGACAGAGAAGCTGAAATTGTGCATAGTTTGGCCAAATGGAAAAGAATGGTTTTGGCTGATTACGACATTGAACCGGGGTATGGTATTTATACCGACATGAATGCCATTCGACCCGACGAAATTATGGATAATACGCACTCCATCTACGTAGATCAGTGGGATTGGGAACGACATATGGTTAAAGAAGATAGAAATGTGGAATTCCTGAAAAAAAATGTGGAACGTATTTATGAGGTGCTGAAAAGGACTGAATTTATTCTATATGAGAAATATCCTGTCTTAACACCACATTTGCCTGAAAATATTCATTTTATCCACAGTGAAGATCTGTTGCAAATGTATCCCGATCTTACGCCAAAACAGAGAGAGGACGCCATATGTAAAAAATATGGTGCAGTCTTTTTAATCGGAATAGGTGGAAAATTATCTAATGGAGAAGAACATGACGGGAGAGCTCCGGATTACGATGATTGGAGTACACCCGAAGCAAATGGGCAGGAAGGATTGAATGGAGATATTCTTCTCTGGAACCCGGTTCTTAATGGGGCTTTTGAGATTTCTTCCATGGGCATCAGAGTCGACAGAGAAGCTCTCGAGCGCCAGCTTGAATTGAAAGATTGTACTGAAAGAAAACAGCTTCTTTTCCATCGTCGTTTATTAGATGGAGAGTTGCCTTTGAGTATAGGTGGTGGTATTGGACAGTCTCGTTTGTGCATGTATTTCCTCCGCAAAGCGCACATCGGAGAAATCCAATCAAGTTTGTGGCCCGAAGAAATGCGGAAGGTTTGTAGTGAAAACAATATTCCGCTGGTATAATTGAAGATAAATAGAACCATTCATAAGACGTTGAGGCTGTTTGAAAAAAAGGTACATTTTTTTCAAACAGCTTCCTTAATATATGAGCTATTTTCGATTACACTTGAATGATTCAATTATCGGATATTTTTTGGTTGGAGAGAAATTTATTTGAGGCAATAAAATGTTTTTCAACCCTTATGCCTTATTTTTGAAAAAAGAAATTTCAGATGAAGTATATCGTTGTTTTGGCTGATGGAATGGCCGATAATCCAATTTCGGAATGGGACAATAAAACACCATTAATGGTGGCAAAGAAGCCTGTGATGGATAGTCTTTGCAAGAGGGGACAGGCAGGACTTCTAAAGTCCATTCCCGACGGGATGCATCCCGGCAGCGAGATTGCAAATATGAATATTTTGGGACTTGATCCGCGTGAATATTTTCCCGGAAGAGGTGTTTTAGAGGCAGCGGCCCTTAATGTTCCATCTGAGCCCAATGAGCTGGTTTTTAGATGTAACTTGGTGACTATTGAAGGTGGAAAATTGGTCAATCATTCAGGTGGTCATATTTCTAATGAAGAAGCAGGTGAATTGATTAAAGCACTTAACAATGAATTGACCTCCGAGGGTGTTAAATTTCATCAGGGCGTTAGCTACCGGAATCTTATGATGATGGAAAACGGTTCTGAAGAAATTGAATGTAAACCTCCCCATGATTACCCGGGTGAGCCTTTTGAAGGTTTACTACCCTCAGGGAAAGCGGGCGGATCTGAAACTGTTGACAGACTTCAGTCACTTATAAAAAAATCTATAGAAATACTGGATAAGCACCCGGTTAATAAAAGGCGTAGAGAACAGGGATTGGCTGCTGCCAATGCTATTTGGCCCTGGTCACCTGGCAAAGCTGGGGGATTTCCTTCCTTTAAAGAACGCTGGGGCATTAAATCAGGTGCCGTTATTTCTGCCGTAGACCTAATTCATGGCATTGGTGGAATGGCTGGTTTGGAAAGTATCCATGTAGAGGGTGCCACAGGCCTGTTTGATACCAATTATGAAGGTAAAGCAGCTGCAGCTGTGGAGGCTCTCAAAAAAGTGGATTTTGTTTTTTTGCATGTTGAGGCCGCCGATGAAGCTGGCCATGAAGGAGACAAAGATTTGAAAAAGAAAGTGGTAGAAGATTTCGACCAAAGATTACTAAAGCCTCTTTTAGAAGGGTTAAATCAGTTGGATGAGGAAGTAGCTATTGCTTTGTTACCTGATCATCCAACTCCCTGCGAATTAAGGACTCATACCTCCGATCCGGTGCCCTTCTTTATTGTTAAGCCTGGCTTGGAAGCGGATGGAGTGGATTCTTTTGATGAAGAATCTGTAAAGAATGGGGCAATGGGAACTTTATCTGATGGTGGAGTTTTAGAAAAATTATTTAGCTAACTCAATTGGGTGAGGTTTTCAGAAAAGAGGCTATGTGAAAATCATCTTTTTGCTTTAAAAAGGAAATAATTACAAATTATGCAATATAAAAGTTTAGGTCAGGAAGAACAGGTTGTTTCGTTGCCCGAGGGCGTATTTAAAGGCTTGGCAGATGATGGCAGTCTCTTTATGCCTGTGGAAATTCCTCGTTTACAGGAAGATTTTTTGTCAGCCTTGCCTGAATTGACATTGCCCGAAATGGCTTTTTCAGTTTTGCGGCCCTATGTTCATGAAAATCTCGATGATACTGTTCTTACAAAGATGGTTCAGGAAACTTTTTCTTTTCCGATTCCGCTTGTCAGTGTTCATGATAAAATCAATGTACTGGAACTATTCCACGGGCCAACTCAAGCATTTAAAGATGTAGGTGCCCGGTTTCTTTCCCGGTTAATGAGTCATTTGCATCCGGTAGAAAATGATAAAATGGTTGTCTTGACTGCTACCTCAGGAGATACAGGTGGAGCAGTTGCTCACGGGTTTCACAAAGTTCCCGGAATTGAAGTTGTGGTGCTTTATCCTGAAGGTAAAATCAGTCCTTATCAGGAGAATCAAATGACCACTTTGGGACATAATATACATGCCATTGCAATTGAGGGAGCTTTTGATGATTGTCAGCGGTTAGTGAAACAGGCATTTAATGACAGATCACTTCGGGAACAGGTTTCTATAACATCAGCGAACTCCATTAATTTAGGACGCTTGCTTCCACAGATGGTTTATTATTTTCAGGGGGTTGCCCGATCAATGCAACAAAATAACGGAACAGCACCGGTTGTTTGCGTGCCCAGTGGTAATTTTGGTAATATAACGGCCGCTATTATGGCCAACAGAATGGGGTTGCGTGTGAAGCGTTTTGTTGCAGCTACCAATGCAAATGACGTAGTTCCCAGGTTTCTGGAGTCTGGTGATTATGATCCCAGACAAACGATTGTAACCCTCGCCAATGCAATGGATGTGGGAGATCCAAGTAACTTTCCCCGCATGTATGCATTGTTTCAAAACAATCTTGAGGAATTGAAAAAATTACTCTCTGCCAATGTTGTTACGGATGATGAAATAAGAGAGACCATAAAATCAGTTTACAACGATTTTAATTATTTATTAGATCCACATTCAGCTGCCGGATACCTTGGATTGAAACGTGAATTGTGGGGCGAAGAGCATGGTTTCTTTGTGTCTACAGCTCATCCAATAAAGTTTATCGAGATCGTGGAAGACGTTTTACCGGGCGTAGCCCAAAAACTAAAGCAGGATTTTCAGGCGAATTTTGATTCAGCCAAAACCAAAGAATCCATGGGTAATTCCTATAATTCTTTGAAGGAATATCTTTTACAATTGTAAAAACAATATAAATTTAAAGAATTTTAAGGTTTGGCCTGTTTTTTGTTTCTTAGTTTTATCAAAAGGGCTATTTTTACAGCCATAAAAAGAAATTAGAATAACCAAACATTTAATTTGATCGCGTTATGAAGTATTTATTGACAGTTAGTTTTGTGTTGTTTGCGCTGGCGGGTAGTGTTTTTGCCCAGGATAAATCAGCTGCCGATTATAAGAACGAGGGAAATGAAGCTTTGAGAAGCAAAGATTATCAAAAAGCCCTTGAACTTTATGAAGAGGCGTTGGCAAATTGGAGTGAAGAAGAGCCTGTTGAAGATGCATTGGTATACAATATGGCTACTTGTGCCCGTCGTATCGAAAACTATGACAAAGCTATCAAGTATTACAAAATGTCAAAAGAACAGGGTTTCCGTGGTGATATTGCAACTTACTATATCGCTTATTCCCTGAAAAAGCAGGACAAAGAAGAGGAAATGGAAGCATTCCTGGGTGATGCCATTGAAGAGTACAGCTCAAGTAAGTATGTTGGCCATATGAAGAAAATGCTTGTCACTTACTATCTAAAAAAGGGATCAGAACCTTACAATGAGGCTTCTCAAATTTTGGCTTCGGCCCAAAATGCTGACCCATCGCAGTATGATGAGATCAATGCCAAAGCAAATGAAGCTTTCAAAAAAGCTAAGCCCTGGTTTGAAAAAGCATTGAAGTATGATCCGGACAACAGCAATGCTAAAGCTACCATCGAAGAGATTAATAAGCGCTTAGCCGGAAATTAATCTTTAGAATACAAAACTCTAAGAAAGACTGCTTCCAAATCGTTGTGAAGCAGTTTTTTTTTGTACAAAGCTTCTATGTTGGCCTAAAGGCTTTATGTCTCAGATTTCTGTTTTCTGCATAAATGCCTTCCCTGGTTTAAAAATCATTTTTTGCCTTAAGTAGGATAAATAGCCAATTTAGGTGTGTTTGAGCCATTAATACCTGAATTGATCCATTTCACTAAAGAAAAACCAGGCTTCTTTAACGGCATTTTCATCGCTATCAGAGCCATGAATGGCATTGTGGGTTTTGTCTTTAGCAAAAAGTTTCCTTATAGTGCCTTCTTCTGCTTCAGCCGGATCCGTTGAACCTATTAATTCCCGGAAATCCTTTACAGCATTTTCTTTTTCCAAAATAGCTACTACTACAGGACCGGATTTCATGAAGTTGACAAGTTCATCAAAAAAGAATTTGTCTTTATGAACTTCGTAAAAAACCATTGCCTTTTCTTTGGGCATTTGAGTCATTTTAAGTCCTATGATTTTGAAGCCTGCATGTTCAATATGTGCAAGAATATCACCAACATGGTGTTCTTTAACGGCAGTTGGTTTAATCATTGTGAGGGTGATTTTTCCTTTTTCCATAAAACTATTTTTAATCTGATTTAAAAAATAATAGATGATTGGTTACTTCAAGCAAATAATTTTCAGACTCTTATGAAATCCAGACGAAGTATTATAAAAACTCAATGTCGCCTATGATTACATAAAGGTCAGGATACGTTATTAAAAATAAGAATTTTTCCTTAGGGAGGGTAATTTATTACCTTTGCCTTTTTAGAAAAAGAGCCAATGATATTTAATGAATCGCAGATATCCCGGTTGGGAGAGCTTATTTTAAAATCGGAATCCATTGTTTTGATTCCCCATAAAAATTCTGATGGGGATGCAATAGGAAGCATCCTTGGATGGTGGAATCTCTTCAAAAATAAAGGTCTGAATGCCACGGTTGTGGTTCCGGATGCAGTACCGGATAATTTGCAATGGATGAAAGGAGCCAATGAAATTGTGGTTCATGAAAATGACCCTCAAAAATCGAAGGAGGCTCTGAAACATTCTGACTTGCTGTTTCTAATGGATTTTAACAATCTCCAAAGATGTGGTAGTTTGGCCGACATTGTTAGTACCCTGAATACTACCAGGGTGCTTATTGATCATCATCCCGATCCAGTGTGGGGTGTGGCTGATTTAATTTTTTCAGAAATCGGGGTTTCATCCACTTGTGAACTTTCATATCATATTATCAAAAGCTTGAACTGGCAGGATAATGTTGATGAGTTTTCAGCCGAAAGTTTTTATTCAGGTATTATTACTGATACGGGATCTTTAAGTTATAATTCATCCCATCCCAGAACCTATATGGTTGTGGGGGAACTGGTAGGCAAAGGTATTGACAAGGACAAAATCCACAAACAATTATTTCAGAGTAATTCTTTAACAAGGATGCGTTTGCTTGGGCACGTTCTTTGTAATAAAATGGAATTGATGAATGATTTAGAGGCAGCTTATATTGCTATTTCAAAGGATGATTTGGACAATCATAATTACAAGCCTGGCGATACGGAAGGATTTGTTAATTATCCTTTAGGTATTAAAGGAGTGGAGATTTCAGCAATGTTTACCGAAAAGGAAAGAGAAAAGTTTGTGAAAGTTTCATTTCGCTCCAGAGATAATACTCCCGTTAACCTGTATTCAGAGAAGTACTTTTCGGGAGGCGGACATGCCAAAGCTGCCGGGGGAGAATGGAATGGAACACTGAGAGGGGCAATAGAACACTTCAAAAAAACATTGCCTGATTTTATTAACCAAATCCGGGAGTCATGAATATTTATTCAACGTTGCCCAAAGTAATATTACTGGTTCTGATGACCGCGATGTCCAGTTGCTCAGGTTCACAAAATCGTGATGGGAAAAAAGAAAATCAGGGGCAGATTCCCCTGGAGACCTATATTAAGATTAATCGTTCATTGGTAGAGCGGGAGCAGAAAAAAATAGAGCAATATGTAAAAGAGCATAATCTTGAAATGGAAACTACCGGTACCGGGCTATGGTATGGCATTGAAGCAGAAGGTGAAGGAGATAAGGTAAAGAAAGGACAGGTTGTTACCCTCGATTATGAGATAAAACTGCTGGATGGAACGGTTTGTTATTCATCCGATGAATCGGGTCCCAAAGAGTTTTTGGTAGGGCAGGGAGGTGTTGAATCAGGATTGGAAGAGGGTGTTTTATTGTTGAAACCCGGGGCAAAAGCACGTTTTATAATGCCTCCTCATCTTGCTCACGGGCTTATTGGTGATGATGATCAAATACCCTCACGGGCAATTATCCTTTATGAAGTGACAGTTCTTGATGTGAAAAACAATTGATTAATCTGACATGCGGTGTTGTGCACACCGGTAAAATTAATTTATTTTGTAGCTTTTTAAATACAAACAGACAATTTCCACCTATTATTGGTTCATAAAATAATTTTATCAATGAAAAATATTTCGATTAACATACTGCTGATTCTTGCGGTCCTTGCCGGAAGTGTAATGATTAATGCCTGTGATGAAGGCTATCGTATCAATACTAAGGAATTGTTACAGGAAGAGCAAGCGCTTATGGAAGAATACTTCAATGAAGAAAAAGATAGTCTGGCACAGCTTGGAGATTCTATTGACGATTTGAGAACCAATGGGTTCGCCTTTTTTGAGACTCAGGAAGGAACCGGGGATTCTGTGAAAGTGGGGAAGAAAGTGGGATTTCGATGTATTTACTATGAAATTGTCCGAGACAGCCTGGGGGTGCCTTTTCTATTTGAAAGTTATAATAATTATGGAGACCCCAGTCCTAAAATTTATATCGCCGGCAATCCTGATATTTACAATAATATATATCCGGGAGTTGATGAGGCAATAAAAAATATGACTTATGGGTCAAAGGCCAGAGCATTTATTTCCTCCAGATTGTGGACGGGTAATTATGATTATACACCATGGGTAGTTGATCTTGAGGTTACCTACCTGGAGAAATAATTTTTTTTACTATTCCAACGCAACCAAAATTTTTCTTTTTCATCTAAAGATTAAACGGCAAATGGTTCTTGAATTTTATCAAAGCTGTTTTGCTGAAAATAGCTAAGTTTTATTGTTTAATTATTTTGGGAGAAAAGAATTATGAGAAGAATGTTTTTTGCGCTGATTATTGGCGCTTTGGGGTTGTTTTTTACCGGCTGTCTTGACGATGACAATGATACCACACCGGTCCAATATTTCGAACTGGGAATGACCAAAGTGGGTGATGCCGATCAAATGCAGGTGGTCACGGATTCCGAACTTACTCTGGAGTTTGCCACTTTTCCTGAAAATTATGAATTTGAGGCGGATACAAGGGTTATGGTCAAGTACTCTGTGAATGAGCGCGGAGAAGAGGGTGATTCATATGATTATTTGGTAGATGTTTATAGTATCCAGGACGTGGTACTGAAGGAGATTATTGAATTGAATGAAGAAAATCGTGATACCATTGGCACAGATCAGCTTTCTATCAATGATGTATGGGTTTCCGGTGGATTTCTGAATATTGATTTTTCTTTTTATGGAACCGATGAAGTACACTACTTTAATTTAGTGAAAGATCCTTTGGAGCAACCTGATAGTCCTAATGAAGTGAACTTGCAAATCAGGCATGATGCAAGAGGGGATGATGCACTTTCCCGCTATCGTGGTTTAATGAGTTTCTATCTTGAAAGCTTGCAAGTAGAAGGGGAAGATTCTTTAAATCTTAAATTTCCGAATCAGGGTTTTTATGCTGCCCCATTTTCTGAAATCGAAGTAGATTATAAATATGGGACTACAGAATAATATTTAATCTGGGTTTCCATTTTTTAAGAGACTGTTTAAATTTTGAGTTTGGAGTTGATTTTTTTGTCATGAAAACTAAAAGCGACTTCCAATTTAAAACTTAAACAGTTTCTTATTTCAGGGTTGCTTTTCACGGTAACCCTTTTTTTGTGCGGGAAATAGAGTTTTTTAAATAGAAAGTCGAATGTGATTAATTCACAGATGATTGAGGTGTGAAATGTAATTTTTTTCAAAAGAATGAAATACTTTTGCAATAAATTAATGGAACATATGGGTAATTTAGTGCTGTTAAGTTTTGTAAAAAAAGCAAATTTGCGGTATTATTGCATTCGATTAGATCACACACAACTTAAACGACTTATTCTATGGAACAGAAAAACAGTAATTACGGACTTGGCATGGGGGTTTTCGGTGCCGTCTTTTTTATTTTTGGATTTGCCACAACGTTTATTGTGACAATGACAGCGCCGGTTAAGGCGATTTTTGGTTTGCCAGAGTGGGGAGCCCAATTATTATCTTCCGCATTTTTTATTTCTTATCCTATTTTATCAATACCATCCGGAAAGCTTGTGGCCAGAGTTGGATACAAGTGGACCGTTATTTTGGGGCTTTTGTTAATGGGTATTGGTAGTTTGATTTTTTGGCCTGCTGCAAAAATTCCATCCTTTCCGATGTTTTTAGTGGCAACCTTTATACTTGCCGCAGGAGTTGTTTTCCTGCAGGTAGCCGCCAATCCTTATGTGACAGCTCTTGGGCCAGAAAGTTCTGCTTCAAGTCGATTAAACCTGACACAGGCGTTGAATTCCATTGCAACAATGATTGCACCATGGATTATTTCAGTAGCTATTTTCAGAGGTTTGAGTGAAACCATGATGACTGCAAAAGAGTATGGTTATGCAGCCGCTGAAAGAGTACCGCTGCCTTTTATAACCATGGCAATTGTTGTAATTGCCGTTGCAGTTATCCTATTTGCAATTAAACTTCCTGTTTTGGTTTCAGAAAAGAAAGAAGGTGCGAAAAAAAGCGTATGGTCTTATCCCCACGTTATCCTCGGGGCCTTTGCCATATTTGCTTATGTAGGTGCTGAAGTAGGTAATGCAGGCCTTATTGTAAACTATCTCAAAAATTCCGGAGGTATTGACCCGGAAGTCGCCTCTACTTATGCTGCTATATATTGGGGTGGAGCAATGATTGGTCGTTTCTTTGGAGCGATAATGTTCTCTGATATGAAGAGTAAAGCGAAGAAATATGGAATGGTACTTCTTGTACTTGGTCTTGCTTTTGTTTCAGGTGCTTTCGTGACTGCCACAGATTACACATTCGATTCCTGGAATTTCAACGCGGGACTAACCTTTATGATCGTTGCATTGGTAAACTTCATCATTATGCAAATTGGATCAGGAAAAGCTGCCCGTACTTTGGGCGTTTTTGCCATTGTTGCAGCTTCGCTGGCCCTTATAACCACATTTACTACCGGCCAGGTTGCATTGTGGACCATTATTTCAATCGGTCTTTTCAACTCAATTATGTTCCCCAATATTTTCTCATTGGCGGTTAAAGACCTTGATGGAGAAGAGATGGCATCTGCATCCGGAATCATCAACTCCCTTGTTGTAGGTGGAGCAGTTATTCCCCCATTAATGGGGGGTATTGCTGATGCAGTTGGTTACACCTGGGCATTTGTTGTTCCGGCCATTTGTTACCTTTATATCTTCTTCTATGCTGTAAAGGGACATGCAATTCGAACAGCTTAAAAAAAGTGACTTAATATAATGAGCCGGAAGGACTTTCTCCTCCGGCTCTGTTAACGTAAAAGAGTGTTGTTATGAAAAAAATTGCAATAGGTATTGATATTGGTGGTACCAATACTGTTATTGGTGCGGTTGATCAGGATGGTAATGTTATGGTTAATCGCACAATTGACACACCAAAGCATGGCGATTTTGACAAGTATATGACCGACCTCTCCGGAGAGATTAAAGAGTTGATTAAATCTCTTAAGCTGATGAATGAGGATACGGATATTCTTGGTATTGGAGTTGGCGCCCCTAATGGTAACTATTACAACGGTACCATTGAATATGCTCCAAATTTGTCTTTTAAAGGTGTTGTCAATATTGTTGAAGGCCTGAAAAAGAACTTCCCTGAATCTTATGCTATTGCATTGACCAATGACGCCAATGCAGCTGCTATAGGTGAGATGGTTTATGGCGGGGCACAGAATATGAAAAATTTCGTCATGTTTACTCTTGGTACCGGCGTCGGTAGCGGCGTTATCGTCAATGGCGATCTGGTCTATGGTCATGATGGCTTTGCCGGAGAGTGTGGGCATACCACCCTTATTCCCGGAGGAAGAGTTTGTGGCTGTGGGGCACTGGGGCACCTTGAAGCTTATTGCTCAGCACCCGGAATGAAACGTACTGCTTTTGAGCTAATAGCTCATTACAATGCAGAAGACAGTGTTCTGGCTGATAAATCATTCAAAGAACTGACATCAAAAATGATTTATGAAGCTGCTGAGAAAGGTGACAAAATTGCTCTTGAAGTATTTGAAAAAACCGGGCATTATCTGGGTCAGGGATTAGCAGATACTGTTCACCATCTGGCACCTGAAGCTATTTTCTTGTTTGGTGGACCTACTGCAGCCGGAGATTATATTTTTAAGCCTACTTATGAAAGTATGAATCGCCATTTGCTGCCTATTTTTAAAGACAAAATTAAAATTCTTCCTTCCAAACTGAAGCTTGGCGACGCTGCTATTGTTGGAGCCAGTGCCCTGGTATGGAAAGAAATTGAAAAATAGCATGTTTTTCAACGATATACTTTTAAAAGCCGGTTCCTGAATGGAACCGGCTTTTTTTTTGATCTTTTGCTACCGGTAATATGTTCCATTATTTTATTTTGGTTTAAACAACTGCATTTAATCCATTTTCGAAAATTAATGTTAACTACACATTCACCATTCAAGAATTACATACATTTGGAGGAAAAAGTAAATAAGAACTAATGCCCAAACTTTGCACCAGGGATAAAATCTACAAACAAGCCATCCGGCTGTTTGTGAAAAAAGGGTTTTCAGCATCAGTAAATGATCTTATTGCCGCTGTGGGAATTGCCAAAGGAACCTTTTACCATTATTTTAAGCGGAAGGAAGATCTCATTGTTGAGTTGTATAAAACATTGATGTTTGAAGTTGAAAGGGAATGTGTCACCGAATATTGTAATGAAACTGCACGTGAATACTCATTTTCTGTTTTTAGCGAAATCGTTAAATGGTTTATTACGCATCCGGAAAAATTTAATTACATCGTCATTTTTGAAACCAGTCCTTATATAAAGAAGGTAGTGGGCAAGGTGGATGAAACGCTCCAGGCTCCTCTCCAAAACACCATGAAGAAGGTTGATATGGGTATGCTAAAAGCTTATCCCCCCGAAATGATTACGTTTTTTGACTTTTCCTTTACAAGAGCTGCTGCCAATTATTTTCTGAGCTTTCAAGATCCGCTAAAATGTTTTGATGAAAAATTTAAGCTGGCATTTGACCTTTATTGGAATGGAGTATCACAAAATTAAGTGGGCTTATCGAAATTAACACAAGGTTAATAAAAAAAACACCGACCACTTGGTCGGTTTTTTGCATTTTTGTAAACGTAAATGAGCTATGTCATATTGATATTCCCGGTATTTTAATTTATTGTATTGGTATTTAAGACATTCGAAATACACCTGAATTGATCCTGATCTAAATAAATCGTAAAAAGCAACCTTTAACATGATTTGTTACTTATGAGAAAAATGAGTTTCTTATTTCTAATGACAATTCTGCTATTTGTTTCTGCAGGATTGAATGGCCAGGTTACCGTCACTGGTAAGGTCATTGACAAAGACACGCAAGAGCCGCTTATTGGAGCAGCTATTGTGGTAGAAGGTACCAGTAAAGGTACAGTAACCAACCTGAATGGTAGTTTTGAGCTGCCTGTGGAACAAAAGCAACAAACCCTTTTGTTCAAATACCTTGGCTATGGTGACCACAAAGAAACTATCAACCCGGGCAATGACGGGCTGGATATGGGAACCATCTCAATGAAATCTAATGTGGTAGGTCTTAATGAAGTTTTGGTACTCACCTCGTTTGCAAGGGACAAAGAAACACCTGTGGCATTATCAACCATCCAACCGGCCACCATCGACGAGAAACTGGGGTCGCTGGAATTTCCACAGATTTTGAAATCCACACCTTCGGTGTATGCTACCCGCGGCAGTGGTGGATTTGGCGACTCAAGGATTTACCTGCGCGGTTTTGATACCAACAACATTGGTGTATTGATCAATGGTGTTCCGGTAAATGACATGGAAAACGGCCGCGTATACTGGTCTAACTGGTCCGGACTTTCTGATGTTACAAAAACAATGCAGGTGCAGCGTGGACTAGGTGCTTCCAAACTGGCTTTAAGTTCAGTTGGAGGAACTATCAACATACTTACCAATAGTACTGATGTTGCAAAAGGCGGTTCTTTTTACAGTGCTGTTGGAAATAACGGCTACCGCAAGCAATCGGTCAATGCTTCAACTGGCTTAATGGAGAACAATTGGTCTGTTTCTTTGATGGGTACACATACTTATGGTGATGGATATATCAACGGGACCAGTTTTGATGCCTGGACTTATTTTATGAACGTTTCAAAAATAATCAACGATCAGCATCGTATCTCATTTACTGCTTTTGGCGCTCCACAGTGGCACAATCAGCGTGGAACGGCTTCAAAGATTCAGGCCTACAGAGATGATCCTGATGGCATCCGCCGCAACCTGAGTTATGGTATTCGCGACGGGAAAATATATGGTGGCGGATATGGTTACAATGAATACCATAAACCACAGCTTTCACTGAACCATTATTGGAATATTGATAAAAATACCATCATTTCTACTGCCCTTTATGCCTCTGTATCACAAGGTGGCGGACGCCGCGTAGATGGCGAAAACGGCGACTGGTTGAATATTGATTATGATACAGGAGAACCGACTAATATAACCCTTCAAACACCTGACGGACTTCTTGATTTTGAAGAGGCAGCCCGAAGAAACGGCGAATCGTTAACCGGATCCAAAGCCTTTGTTGGAATGAGTGTTAACCAGCATCAATGGTATGGTCTCCTTTCAACCATGAACAAAGAGTTGGGAAATATTAATATTACCGGAGGTTTCGATGGCCGTTACTACATCGGAGAACACTACAAAGAAATCACAGACCTTCTTGGAGGCGAATATTTCCTTGATGATGAAAGCATTAACCGTCCGGAAAGTACACCACTTAAAGAAGGGGATAAATACGCTTACCACAACGACGGTGTTGTGGCCTGGGGAGGATTATTTGGACAGATGGAATATGTTGGAGCCAATTACTCAGCTTTTTTGACGGCTTCAGTTTCACAAAAAAGTTACCAAAGAATAGATTACTTCCAATATGAGCCCGATAATCAAAAGTCTGACTGGGTGAACTTTACTCCCTGGAGTGTTAAACTAGGCGCGAACTACAATGCAACAGAAGAGCATAACTTTTTCGTGAACGGTGGTTACTTTACCCGTGCACCATACTTTTCTACTATTTTCCTAAATTATACCAATGAAATAAATGATGGTGCAAAGTATGAGAAGGTATTATCTTTTGATGTAGGTTATGGTTTTTCATTACCTAATTTCAGTGCAAAAATTAATGGTTACTGGACCAATTGGCAAGACAAAGGATTGGTTCGCTCTTTTAATAATGAAACTGCCAATATCCCTGGAATTAATGCCTTGCATACCGGTATTGAATCTGAAATTTTCTGGAAACCAATTCCTGAGCTTTACATAAAAGGAATGTTCTCCTGGGGGGACTGGACCTGGGAAGATGACATTGACTTTTCATTGTTTGATGATAATAATGATTTGATTGATAGTTACAGTGCTTATATTGGAGGCGTTCATGTGGGTAACTCCGCTCAGATAACATCTGCACTGCGGGTTGATTATGAAATATTTCCTGGCTTGAAGCTTGGCGCCGATGTCAATTACTATGGAAAAAATTATGCCGAGTTTGATCCCACTAATAGAACCAAAGAGAACGAAAAAACCGATTCATGGCAATTGCCTGATTATAATACCGTTGACATGAATCTGAAGTACGACTTTAACATTGGTTCGCTGGATGCTTCTCTTTATGGAAAGGTAAACAACCTGCTGAATACAGAATATATTGCTGATGCAAGAGACGGTGATAAGCACAATGCAGAAACAGCTTTGGTATATTATGGCTTTGGAACAACCTGGTCAACCGGTCTTAAAATCAAATTTTAATGCAAGCGAATAAAAAGAAAAAGATCATGAAAAAGTTATTATATATTATGGCGTCTTCCTTGTTCCTTTTATGGGGCTGTGAGCCAATGGAGGATGTTTACAACGATCTGGATGAAGAGCAGGGGGCTTATAGCGAGGATATAGAGATTACCCTGGAGGATGCCGATTACAGCTCTCTCTCTGAAATCGCAGAAAAAATGGGCAACAATGATGCCGCTGAATTTATCGATGAATATATGTCCTTTAGCGAGGAGTATATGGCTGCTGATTATATCCCTGGATTTCTTAGTGAGGAATACATTGCACTTAAGGAAAGTTCAAGTGCAAAGGTGACATTTAATTATACGCAGCCAATTCCTGATTATGTTGACAACTACATGATCAATTATGAATTATCTTCATCTGACTATGTTAGTGTCGATGCCTCTTTAGGATTCATTGATGCTTTTTCACCTTCTTTCCCGGCTGAAGGCAATGCATCAACTATTATGGATAGTCAATTCCCCGATAAACCAAACGGTTCACTGGCATATGTTTCCTATAGAGTTTCAGACGTAGATGTTGAAGCTCCCCCTGAGCTGTTCTTTGAAGAACACTTTGATGGAGACTTTGGAGACTTTGAAACTGTCAGTCTCGATGGAGAGCAGTCATGGGAACTAGATGACTACAATGATGATGAATATGCAAAAATCAGTGGTTTCTCCGGAGGAGCAAACACTAATAATGATTGGCTGGTTTCATCTGTAATAGATTTGTCTGGTCAAACATCTGCTTACATGACAATAAGACAAGCCGCCAACTATTTAGATGACTGGGCTAATCTTAAAGTAATGGTTTCATCTGATTATGCTGGTGATATTGAAGCAGCATCCTGGACCGAAATAACGGTTGAAGAAAAGCCAGAAGGTGATTCATGGGGCTTTGTGGAATCTGAAGCTGTCAATTTATCCGACTGGGCTGGTGAGAATATTACGATTGCTTTTAATTATAATTCTACGACAAGTGAAGCTGCAACCTGGGAAATTGATTGGATAAAAGTATCTAAAACACCTATTCCACAATATTCTTACTATTCAGATGTTTTCGAATATCAGGACGGGTGGCAGAAATTTGATGTCGAAGCAGGCGATACTTTTGAAGACGGAGTATATTTAATCCAAGCTGAGGATTACGATGCTATGGGGGATCCGGGAGATTATAATAATTTTTCAAGTAGTGATAATCCGGATAATTATATACCGCAGTTAATTTCACTAAATCTTCCATTTGCTCAGGAAGGAGAGAGTGTTGTGGTAGCCTATATGTATTATGCAGGCTCTACGAAACTAAAAGCCAGCGAATATATTTACAATGGCACTACCTGGTTAAATACTTCAAGAATCATTGAACGTACAGAGCAATTTGTGCACAATGGAACTAAGTGGGTATTTGATCCTACTGTCGTATTTACGATGACTACTGACGACTACCAGATGGTTGTTGACTATGTAAGCAGAGACCTTGAAAGTTCTTACGTTAACTCATATGGTACCGCTGAATATTACTTTGGCGCCGATGCTTATTTTGAGAACTTTGATCTTCGTATCTCTAATCGGACAGAGAATGATATTCCAGGATTTGCAGGTCTCTCAACTGAAGAAGCTGTGGATCTTTCTTATGAAAGACTTACTGAAGCCGTTGAGGTACTCTTGCAGGAAAAGTATCCGGATGCCGTGACTCAGGTTAATGGAGTGGATGTACATTATATTGTGACTGTAGATACTTATGAGAATGACCTGAGTCGAGGTAAGTATACTTTTGACTTTCAGTGTATATCTGATGGTCCTGATCCTGAGTTTGAATTAATTGAGGGGCCTGAGTTTTAAAATGGACTATAGCTCAATTTTGATTTTTTGAATCAAATTAATATCTTGCACATGATTTTAACATTAAATCAATATATGAAGAGCATTCAAATACATATTTGGTGGCGCAAACTTGACTACTAACAAGTGGGACAAGCCGTCATTCGTGTGCAACGATAATATCACAAAACCGCAGGCTTTACCACCTGCGGTTTTTTTTTATTTCATAGATTTTAAAAATATAAGTTCAAACATTGAGTTTTAATCCAGTAAATACCGATTGATTATGGCACAAAGTTATTTTAAGCAATATCCTTCCAAGGATGGCTTCTATAAAGAGTACGGAGGGGCTTTTTTACCCCCGGTAATTGAAGAAGAGATGAAAAAGATTACTGAAGCCTATTATGCTATCAGTAAATCACACAATTTTATTTCAGAACTCAGAAGTATCCGGAAACACTACCAGGGCCGTCCTACTCCGGTTTACTATTGTAACCGGCTTTCAGATAAATACGGGGGGCGCATATATCTGAAAAGAGAAGACCTGAACCATAGTGGGGCACACAAATTGAACCATTGTATGGGGGAGGCTCTTTTGGCAAAGTATATGGGTAAGAAAAAACTGATTGCAGAAACCGGAGCTGGTCAGCATGGAGTGGCACTGGCCACAGCAGCTGCCTATTTTGGTCTCGAATGTGAGATTCATATGGGAGAGGTTGATATTGCCAAAGAACACCCCAATGTAGTGAGAATGGATATTCTGGGAGCTAAAGTTGTTCCTGTCTCAAAAGGTCTTAAGACGCTTAAAGAAGCTGTTGATTCTGCTTTTGAAGCTTATGTGAAAGATCCTGAAAATTCAATTTACTGTATTGGGTCGGTGGTCGGACCACATCCTTTTCCTATGATGGTTCGTGATTTTCAAAAAGTAGTAGGAGTGGAGTCAAAAGAACAGTTTTATGAAATGACAGGAGAAATGCCCGACAGTGTTGTGGCCTGTGTTGGTGGAGGTAGTAACGCGATGGGAATTTTTGGTGGTTTCATTGAAAATGAAAGTATTGACCTCTATGGTGTTGAGCCTGGAGGACTTTCCATGAAAACCGGAGACCATGCTGCTACCATGATGCAGGGTAAGCCCGGAACCATTCACGGATTCAAGTGCTACCTTCTTCAGGATGAAAATGGAGAGCCCAGTCCGGTTTATTCCGTTGCCAGCGGATTAGATTACCCGGGTGTTGGTCCGGAGCATAGTATGTTAAAAGACATGGGACGTGTCAATTACGATATGGTAACGGATAAGGAAACCATCGATGCCTTTTTTGAACTAAGTCGTTTGGAAGGTATTATTCCGGCACTGGAAAGTTCACATGCTGTTGCCTATGCATTGAAACTCGCTAAAAAGAATCCACAGACATCCATCCTTGTCAATTTAAGTGGACGTGGCGATAAGGATATTGATTTTGTGGTAGAAAAGTATGGTAAGGATTATGGTATTGGCTAGGCAGGATTATGATTTGATTGGCTTTTAAATGATAGATAATTAGTAGTAAATTAGAGAAAAAGGCCATTTTCCAAACCTAGGGAAAAGGGCCTTTTTTCTTTTGCTTTATTAGCTCTTCAACTAATTACTTCAAACTATAACTATTCACTAAAAAATCACCTCTGATTTTTTAGAAGCATATCCATTTTTGTAGCTTCTTCCCGCATTTCGAGTCTTAGATAAATATTCTTCAGGTATTTTATGTACTTTTCATTCCCTGGTTTTTCCTGATGCAATTTCTCAAAGATATCCCTGCTTTGACGATACATAGAGGAGATTTTCTTAAGTTCCCTCTTTAAGTAAACGTAAGCGGTGTATTCAGGATTCTTATTGTATTCACTCATTTCAGCTTTGTACCATTTTTCTGCACGTTCATAAATATCACCAGCTTTCCATTCCAGTGCAGGCTTGAACTCCGGATTCTTTTTCAACAAGGCATTATTAACTTCCCGGGCCTCATCTGTTTGGTCTGTGGCTTCAAGAGCCTGAACACGTAGAAAAACAATTTTGGGATCAGACATAGGTGGCATTTTGCGTGCACGATCCAGCGCCTTGTTATACTCTTTTTTCTCCATTTCGATGGCAAAGAGTCTGGACCCAATTTCTTTCTTCATCTCTTCCGATTCAATTCTATCGAAATTCTCACTCCACAGGTTGTATTCTTTGTCGTTCTTTCCCGTTTTTTGATATACCTCGCCCAGTAATTTAACGGCCTCAAAATCGTCTGATTTAGACTTCCATTTTTTTAGTAATTCTTCTGCCTGAGTGTATTTTTCAACTTCCAGAGCCGATTTGGCAGCCATTTTAATGTAATCCAAACTAACAGAAGACTCTTTCGTTTCATGGTAATTCTCAAGCTGATTGAATGCCATTAAAACCTGGTTGTGATTTCCGGCATCAAAGGACTCTTTCATGGAGTTTTGATGGGTTTGCATTTGTTTTAATGGATTACAACTCGCTAGCACAGCAATTAATATTACCGGGGCAAAAATTTTTCTTATTCTCATCTTTCTATCTTTTTCTTTCCATTTAAATAAATCCCAAAGCCTTTATCAAGTCATTGGTCAGGTTGCTTGAACAAAAAATCGGCGGCCTTTTTTAGGTTTTTACTGCTCTAATGCCTTCAAAACTATTAATCTACTTCAGGTGTTGTTTCCCGTGAGAGCGGATTAAATTGTTGTTTAGGTATGCTGTTACAAATTGAGTTGCGAAATTAACACCGTTATCCATGCAAAACAAGTGCCTAAAAGGGTTTTCTAAATTTAGGGTTAAAAAAGTTGATTGTCAAAACTTTGGCGTCAGGGTGAAAAAATATACCTGAAAAACGTTGGTTTGTCTGCTTCAAAGTTATATTTTTGCACCGCACAAACGCCAAAATACACGGGTGTAGCTCAGTTGGTAGAGCACTGGTCTCCAAAACCAGGTGTCGGGAGTTCGAGCCTCTCCTCCCGTGCAAAATTTGGAGAGTTGGCCGAGTGGTCGAAGGCGCACGCCTGGAAAGTGTGTAAACCTCAAAAGGGTTTCGAGGGTTCGAATCCCTCACTCTCCGCTGGAAAAGCCATCCTTTAAAGGGTGGCTTTTTTACGTTAGAGAGAGAGGGTTCGAACGACAGGTGGGCATGGGTTCGAATTACTCTGTAACCATGAGCAGGTTGCGATTGTGGCCTTTTGGGCGCGAATAATCCCTCATTCTCCGCTAAAAACAAGTGCCAAAAGGGCTAAAAAACAGGCCACATGCCAAAAAACGAATCACATTGTGCGCCTCTTCATATTATCCATAAAACTTGTCGTTCTTCCAATTTTGAGGATTAGTCAGTATGTAATTTCGAATTCTATTAAAAGAGGCATCGTTACGTATGATATGATCATAAAAACGGGATTGCCATCCAAAATCCGGATCTGTTTTACGGGCATTTATTGTGCATATTCGTTTGAATTGATTCAATATTACCCCCAATGTTCCGGATTTCCATTTCTGTGTTGCCGCATCGGTTTGCGCTGATGAATTGCACCGTTCCGGGTTGGTGGTAGAGACGCCCAAATTGGGCGTCTCTACGGTATCCCCCGTATCCCGCGTATCCCCATTCAGACCGTTCCCACCATTATCCCCATTTTTATCAATGATAATTATACCATGAATGTGGTTGGGCATTACAATAAATGCATCCAAAATCACAAAAGGGAAATGAATGGGAATTTCATGCCAGAATAATTCGACCAGTTGGCCAATTGACGATCGATGCATTTGACAGGCTGCGATATCCCCAAAATAATGTTTGCGATTTTTAGCGCAAATAGTGACAAAATAGGGGGCATTACTAGCATAATCCCAATTTGTCAGGCGGGCTGATGGTATGCGGTATTTGTTTTGATATTTTTCGTTCATGAATTAGGGTTAGTTTGTTTTTAATTAAAAAAGGTTTTATGAAGTATTTAAATATTTTCAAAATACAATATAATCAATATTCAGAAAATCAGTTTCATTGGTGTGTGAAAATTAAATATCGTCCTGTTGGAGTACTCAAAATATAAAAATGATTTTTACTCCAACATCAAAATGACACAACGTTATGCCCGTACGACTGAAAATCTGATTAAAAAGAATATGTTGAAACTTGCGGGGAGGTATTGATTCTGTTACGGATATGATCTTTTAAGCGCAGGAGGCATGTGGAATCTGTTTCCTGCGCTTTTTATTTTGTTTGCCATTCACTCTTAAAAGAATTTACTCCAAATGGAGGAAATTAAGACCTAATTCTATTCTTATTCGAATGAATAATCACAGATTATTATTTTCTTTGCTATCAATAACAATACTCCGTTAAACTTTTGCAATGCGCTGCAAGCCAGTAATTTGTATTTATAGGTTTTTGTTTGTTAAAATACAGAATATCAAGATTGTACGAATCATCTTACATCTAATATCTAAAAATCTAACGATCTATTGAATAAAGTTTTACAACAATTTTGAGCGACCTAAAGCACCATATTGAACTTATAAAGCAATTCTTCAGGTGTCGTGAATATGTATTAGCCATTCGCTGGGAAAAAGGCAACAAGAAAGGTTATATGCCTGCGTATAGTTATGACCCTTATGCCTACATGCAGCATAAATTTGGTGGTGGTACTTTAGCAACATTTAAAGACAAAACAAGAAGCCCCCTCACCCAACATGAAATAAAACTTCACCTTGAAGGAAAGCAGTTCATTGGAATTTACCCTCTTCTGGAGATAACACCTCGTGGTTTATTGCTGCAGATTTTGACAAAGAAAACTGGAAGCAAGAATGCCACCTGTTCCACAATAAATGCAATGAAAACGGAATCCCGGCATGCATTGAGCGTTCGCGGTCAGGGCAAGGAGCTCATGTTTGGATTTTCTATGAAAAGCCACTTCCGGCTAAGGATTCAAGAAAATTATTTATTGGATTGCTCAAAGAATGTGGCATCATTTCCGAATTCGATAAATATTCCAGTTTTGACAGACTATTCCCAAACCAGAATTATCTATCAGGAAAAGGGTTTGGAAACCTGATCGCTCTTCCATTCAATAAATTAACATTAGAACAGGGAAATAACTGTTTCATAGATGCAAATACCTTTGAGGCATTTGAAAATCAATGGCAATACTTAGAAAGCATAAAACGTCTGCCCGAAGAAAGGTTTTACCAACAATTTTCTAAATATATATCCGCCCCAATAGCCTCTAAACCATCAGTACAGGAAGATAGCCGTAAATTAAAAATCAAGCTGAGCAATAAAGTCATTCTGAATCGCTCCGGTTTAACCTCTGACCTAATAAACTATTTGAAAGAGGAACTGAATTTTGCCAACACTGAATATTTCATAAAAAAGAAGCTTGGCAAAAGCACATACAAAATTGACCGATACTTTAACTTCATTGAAGAAGAGGACGATGAAATTAAAATACCGCGGGGAATGGCCGGAAAGCTGATTACCTTTTGTAACAAGAATAAAGTTGATTTTGAATTTATTGACAGCCGGAATGAACTGAAAGAAGCCCATTTCTCCTGTGACATTCAACTTAGAGAACACCAGGAGCAAGCGATTTCAGCAACAGCTAAAAAAAACTTTGGAATAATTGTGTCTCCGCCGGGTAGTGGGAAAACTATTATTGGCTTAAAGCTTATTGCTGAAAAGAAGCAACCTGCTTTGATCGTGGTACACCGAAAACAAATTGCAGAACAATGGATAGACAGAATACAAAGCTTCCTGGGAATACCTAAAACAAAAATTGGCATTACAGAAAACTGGAAAAGCAGCGCTCCCTCTTTGACAATATTGAAGACCAGCAAGACAATAAACCTCTTTATACTGAAATCAGAGAACGGATAAAACTCAAATTTTATCAATTGGAATTTCACTATGGAAGTGTTCTTTTCAACTACATCGACAAAGAAACCGGCGAAGTAATAGAGTTTTCTATCGAAAATGACACCATTAGGCCTGAACTCTCCATCTTAAAGCCTTATTTTGCCAGGCAATTGGGGGTAATAAATTTTGAAGCGGATATTTATGCTGAATATAAAGATGGGATCTTAATTGCTCAAAATGCCACTTCAGCAGATATTGACCGTATAAATCCTGAAATAATTGACAGCGTTAAGTTTCACTTCTTAAACCGTGAGATAATTGGGGGTAAAAAGCGAAATAACCCTAATATTGTGGATATAAATAACCTCCAAAATGGTAGCCAACTATATAATTCTGAAGAAGAACTTCTCAATGAGATACTTAAAGACGAATCTGTTAAGCATTACAGGCAGATTAGATATTTGTTAAAGCACCATCAGTCACAGATTCTTAAAATCAGATTTGTGCTTTCTCCCTTTTCTTTTGTATTCTTACTCCATGGGAAAGAAAAATATCACATAATTGTGGAAACGCTTGACACAGAAGAGGCAACCTATATCTGGCACTTTGACAAGAGCCGTTTGGAAGAAAATCTTAACATCATTAATAAAGATCTAAACACCATCCGTAATAAAGGGCGCCAATTCTTTATTGAAAATCAGCCTGAGAATTTCAACAGGATATTTCATGATTATTCAGATGTTAAAAAAGGGTTTGTTGTCTGGAAAGGACAATTGGAAGAGGGGTTGGTTTGAGTTTTTCCTTGTTGAAAATAGTTTAGTACTTATACTGGCAGTTTGAATTGGTGGATATTTCAAGGGATATCAAAAGTTTGTGGATGGCTATTTTGATTTCCTGAATAAGTGGAGTAAACCTTACGACCAAAGTCGCTTAGCCCTCGTCTCAATTAACTCCCGGTACTCAACCTTTTTATCCTCAGGTAAAAAAGAGTCATCAATAAAATCCAGCACTTTAGGTATCGCATTTTTAAACCTCTTGAAGATATTGTCAATTTGCTTCCGGTTTATTTTCAGACTATCAGCCAAATGCATAAAATCAGCGGATTTAAGCTTGCGCTTTCTGCCATTTAATGTTAAGGCCAACTCTTCAGGATCATCTTTTTCTGAAATGACCAGCCGGGTGGATAAAAGATCGTAAGCCGGAGCCAATTGAGTTAGTCCGTTTTCTAAATCTATCAATGAGAAGTTTTTCAGGTGCATATCAGCATTTCCGGTTAAGAACGAAAACAGCGTCAGCTCAAAGAATACCTGTGCATCAAACAATGGATTCGATGAATGCTGCATTATGACCTTTCCAACCTGTTCCATGGAGCCTTTATATTTGTCCTCAGTTAATCGCTCGCTTAACTGGCATAAATCCTCCATGGGCAGTTTCTTTCCTCCAACACGATCAATCCGTTTGGTAATGTAAGCCAGTTCTCCTGATTTAAGCCTGATTAAAGAATGGGGGACAACCTTAATATTAAATATTCCGGCCAAATGCATGGTTAAATCTTCATTTTCTGGCAGATTGGTAAATTGTGGAGTAGGGGGCTTCAGGATGTAATTTCCTAAAACACCCACCAATGTCAATCGATTCTCCCGGTTTCTCGCGGGTTCAAAATGAAAAGACAACTTGGCTTGCACGCCCGGAACTGTCACATGACTTTGGACTACCTTTTTTGCCAATTCATGCATTTGATCCAAAGAGTAGTCCAGAACAGGAGCCTTTGAAGTCCCAAATATTTTCCTGGAGCATTTAGCATGAAAGTCACTATTACTTTCCTTAAGGGGTTGATAGCAATATAAACACTTGTTACTCATTATTCTCTTCATTAAACGGTATCACAGAAACAGCACCAATACAAACTTTGCAGCAAGCTAAAAGCAGGCCCATTCGGTCATTCGCTTTCAACTTCCAGTTATCTACGGCCACATCCAGCAACCAACCTTCCGGAATTAACCCATCAAAGAAAGGAAACATTGTATTCGACAAGTAAGCCTTTTCAGATATCGGCAAAGTCTTACTGATTGGCCATTTATCTTCCTTTGACAGATACTCTTTATCGTAAGAGAAACGATACCCTGTTTCGGTCTCTTCAATGACACCGGCAAAATAGTTCTCGTAAAAGACTTTTCCTTTTCTATACATCGTTCAATTCTTTTGATGAAACAGGGGCCAGTTCATGACCAAACAAAGCCAGCACTTCATTCACTTTATCCATCCTCAAAGTCTCTTTACCTTGTTCCAGGTCACGGACAAAGCGCAAACCCACTCCGGCACGTTCAGCCAAATCCTGCTGAGTAAGCCCAAGCTGCTTTCGGCGTTGTTTTACAAATTGTATGAGATTTTGCATGTTTTATACCTTTTGAGGTATAAAAGTAGTAAATGTTTTTAATTTATACCCGATTGGATATAAAATATTTTTGAAATGGGTGTTTATACCTTATGGGGTATATTGAGGCATTAGAGAGCGTTTAAGAAAAAAAGGGATAGTTTAAAATAGGGTTTTTTTGTATCCTTTAAAAAAAGGGAATGAATTATTTAGAAAAAATAGCCAATACATTTTATAGAGCCCTGGCAAGGGCGACCGTATGGTAACATACGATACACAGGAAATAAACAACCCAAGCCCCGGCAGGGGTGCCCGTATTTTTCAAATTAAATCGCGTATCAAATTTAGTCTATAAGCATGTACCATTTTTAGTCTATATATTTTTGTTCTAAAAGAATTTTTCAAAATAGTTAAGCATCTCAGTATTTAAAAGGCGCGGTGGCCTGTCCGCTTTCCGGGCCGGCGGATGGCGGGAAGCCAAAATGGGCGACTTTCAAGGCCTTGCGTAATGGCCGGAAATTTTGGCTTTGGCGGGCAGATAGGATAAAGCGGACTAGACCTTTTTGGTTATTTTTGGGGCAATGCCAAAAAGAACAAGGAAAAAAGAAAAATATGATACACAGGAAATAAACAATCTAAGCCCTGGCAGGGGTGCCCGTATTTTCAAATTAAATCGCGGACCATATTTAGTATATAAGCATGTACTATTTTTAGTATATAGCGATATCTTATTCTATATTAAATCATTGGTAGTGGTGTTTGGTTAAAAAAATGAGATTGCTTCACTGCGTTCGCAATGACTGGACATTGCAGGATTTTGAGGGTTGAAGCCTGTAGAACGGTGTCATTGCGAGTGGCTACCCCAATTAAATTTTGGGGCATAAGGCGTACATGACAGAACTGGTAGGTCCCTGAAAGGGGCCAATTTGAATAACCCCGGGTGGAAAACCCGGGGTTAGCTTCTTGCTTATTACAAAAATCTGTCATTGGTAGCAATTGAGCCTGTCCCGCCTATTCGGGAACCCTTCGGGGAAGCAATCTTTTTTCAAGAAATAAGTTTCTCCGGATAATAGTGATATTAAATTATAAAAGATCACGCCATAATTCATCATAGAAAGGAGATAACTCAATTTGATTAAGTGATGAAATTGACTTAATAAATCCACTTAAATCATGTCAAGTTTTTTGCACAAAAAACTTGACATATTTTCTCAATTTAGGTTCGAATCCTTTTTTGAAAAAAAACGTATATTTGAAGTGAAATAGAGTTCATTTCGAAGTGAACATAAGAGGTATAATTAACATAATCCTGGTGGATTTCCAGTGGACTTGCCTTTTTGCTAAAATAAAGTATTGAAAGTGAAGGTTTTAGAGCTTGAAGTTCATTTCCCTCACTTCTCCTCGGGAAAAGCCATCCTTTAAAGGGTGGCTTTTTTACTACTCCCCATAAGCAGTCTCCCACCAATTAGATGTTGGAGTCACCCCGGGAATTACTTTTTCACCCATTAGGGGAGTGACCAGCTCAATATCATTTTCTTCTGCCTTGTCAGCTACCATTTGAATCGATTCCTTCCAGGGATGCAGAGCTAAATCAAAAGTGCCCCAATGAGTTGGGAGCATCAGTTTTGTATTCACATCTTTACATAATTGAATAGCCTCATCGGGAAACAGGTGGGTCAATGGCCACCCATTGTTCCAACCATCTATTTCCACAAATGCCATATCAAAAGGACCGTATTGGTCTCCAATTTCTTTCAGGTGCTTACCGTAACCAGTATCCCCACTGGAAAAGATGTTTTTATCCTTACCTTTAATGGCATAAGATGCCCAGAGGGTTTGGTTACGGTCTGAATTGCTTCTTCCTGAGTAGTGAATGCCCGGAAGGGCCGTTATTTTTAAGGATTTATAAATCGTTTCCTCTTCCCAGCCTAATTCTGTGATGTTGTTTGGAGAAACACCCCAACCTTGCAGTCTGGCACCTACGCCCAATGGAACAATGAAATCTACATCTTTTTTTGCAAGAAATTTTATGGTGGCCGTTTCCAGATGATCGTAATGGTCGTGTGTGAGGATGACCAAATCAATCTCCGGTAGTTCTTCCCTCGGAAGGGGGGACTCATCATACCTTCTGGTTATGATTGGTAGGGGTCCTGCGTTCTTGAAAACCGGATCGAATAAGATCCGCTTTCCATCCAGTTCAAGAATCACTGTGGAGTGCCCCAACCAATAAGTTGCAAAATCAGAAGGGATTTCTGAAAAATCACTTTTGGATAATTTATTCTTGGGGAGTGTATGTTTCGGAGCATATGGGGAGGTTTTTAAAAACCTTGCAAAGCCGGGATCACCTCCTGTGACTTTTTCCGGAAAAAAAGGAAGCTTTTCTGGGCTGATAAATTCTCCCTTTTCTGCAGAGTAATAACTTAACCCGGCATATTTGGCATTTCGCTCCTCCAGAGAATCAATGCTCCCTATTTGTTCATTTACATAGTAGGCAATGCCTCCGGCCAGAATTAAAATTACAATAAAGACCCAAAGGACGACTTTGAAAAATTTTCTCATAGTTTTTTTAATCGTAAGTTGCTGTATTGACCTTTTAATAACCAGACCCGTCCTTAATTGTTTGCCAGACTTAAGAATTCAGGTATACTTAATACTGGGGTAGAACCCCAAAACGCTTTATCTTAATGATTATTCTCAGACCATAACAGCAGAGGAACTAACTCTGTTCAAATTCTTTTCAATGCTAATATTACAAGCCAACCGGTTAATTAATCAATCGTTCCCACCCATTTGGTGTCACTTATCATCGTTTCGTCTGCACTGCGGAACATGATCCATAGTTCCACCGGTTCCCGGGAGATGGGAGTGAGCAATAAAGCCTTTCCCTGGTGTCTTTTTATGGTGGTGATCTGATAATCTCCATGGACCAATAACTCTAAGTCCTTCATGCACCAGATTAAATTGTCAGATGGGTGATTGGAGCCAACCCTCTTGTTTTCGGCAGACCACTCCACAAGGATTCCTTCATCGGTCTTTTTGAAACTCACAGTTTCGGGGGTGGTAAGGTCTCCTTTGCTGAGAACAACTTTTTCCGGATTGATAAATTGATCGGGATAATTGCCCTCAATGGCTTCTTTAAGGTTCATTGAAACAGCTGTGTGGTAGGTGGATCGTCCCGTTGAAATGTCTTTCATGGTGATGCGTATCAGGTGATTGAGATACCGTACCAGGTTTTGTGCCAGTGTGAGCCGCTGACGCTGTGCCAGTTGTTTTTCCGATTTTTTGTCTTTGTACCGGTTCGGGCGGGAGCGGAGGTAGGTTTTACCATACATTTCATACATAATAACATTGCCAACTCTTCCCTGTCCTGGACCGTTAATGCCTTGTTTTAGTCGTGCCATTGTTTAGTTTGTTAGGTTATTTAATATTTTTCTTTCTCAAAATGCTTTGTCACCTGCCAGTTTCTGATCAGGTTCGTGACAACTTCGTGGCAAGCCCACTACAAATTAGTTTTCAAGTTATTAATAAGTCATTACAAAGTCAAACTAAATTCAATAAAAACTGAATTTAATACGACTTTAATACGACTTTATAATGAATTTAATATGACTTTATAGTGCAGCTGTTACGACGCTGTTACGAAGCAGGAGTGGAGGAGATTTGAATCTGAAACAATAAGAAAAAGAGCTGTTTTGATAAGAGCTATTTCCTTTAATCTGGAGTTTATTTAGTTTGGCCCAAAAAATCTAATCAGTTTAATTTAATTATGGTGATAATAGTATGTTTAGGACAGAATTTAAATCTGCATGCCTGTGCAAATACTAGTCCTTACTTTTTGTCTCTTCAAACAAACTCTTCTTTTTCTGATAATTTCCAGGAGTTAATCCAATAATATTTTTAAACTGCCGGTTAAAGTAGGAAAGGTTATTATAACCACAACGAAAACAAATTTCAGAGATGGAAAAATTGTCTTCAATCAATAACTTACAGGCAAAACCAATCCGAACTTCATTGATGCATTCACTTATGGATTTGCGGGTTTTTTGCTTAAAAAACCGACAGAGAGACGCAGGAGTCATGTTAGCCTTTAGAGCAAGGTCTTCCAGTTTTATGTCATTGTCAAAATTAGAAAGTATATAGTCATAAATTTTATCAATTCGGTTAGATTGATGTTTTTGATAATGTTCGGCAAAGGGAATTCCTGACAAAACTGATCTTTTATCTATCCTGGCAAGTTTATTTAAAATGGAGAGCAAACTCAATAATCGGGTAAAAGGAGACTGATTAAGCATTTTCTTTAGTTGCATTTTTACGGTATGTCCCTCCGGTAAATGATAACAAACACCCCTTGGAGAAATTTGAAATAGTTCTTTTATGGAGCTCATCTCAGGCAATTCCCACAGGTTCTCTCCCATGAAATTAGCCCCAAAATGCAGAACAATGGCGCTTACCTTATTTTTGGAATTGCTCTCAAAATAAACGTCATCACTTTTCCAAACATGTGGCAATCCAGCACCTAAAAGAACCAGATCCCCGCTATTAAAAGGAGAAATATCGTCACCTATAAAACGAGTGCCTTTTCCTTGTAGTATATAAACCAATTCAAGCTCAGAGTGATAATGCCAATGATCGAAAAAAGCCATTCGGGTATCCTTTCGGATGGCAATCGACTGATGTAATTGTTTCGTGAGTTTATGATATTTTGCTTGCATGATAATCCTTTAAATACTTAAGTCTGTTCATTCTTAAAACTCAAATTGAATAAAATTTACTCATTTATCCCAATCTTGGCAAATTTAGTTCAATTCAAAGATAAAATGATTCAAATGATTTATTTCAAAACACTGTAATTTTGAAACACATAATTGATAATCATTAAAGGATAAAGATGACAAGCAGCCGCTTGTAATACAATCAGGAATTAAATTGATAAGTTAAATTTCAAATACCATGAATACAAAACGAAGAATATCCTATTTGTTGCTACTTTGGGTGATGCTTTCCGTATGTAAGGGACAAATGACTGTTGTTCCAAACAGCTCATCTGTTAGCCCTGGAACACTGGACTTAACCGGTGAATGGCATTTTCATTCGTCTTATATGGGATTTCCCGCTGAGGTCAAGGCTGAGGCAGAGGACTGGTCTCTAATTCAGGTTCCAGGTGAATGGACCATGCAAGGATTCCAGGTAAAGGATGGAGAAGCCGGAACTTATTCCCGCACCTTTACCGTACCCTCTACATGGAAAAACAGCAAGATTTTCCTGCGCTGTGATGCTGTTTTCAGTAAAGCTGATTTAGTCATTAATGGTAAAAGTGTTGGTTCTCATACAGGGCCTTTGGTTGCTTTTGAAAAAGAGGTCAGCTCCGCTCTTAAAATCAGTAAAAGCAATAGAATTACTGTTTCGGTAACTGCAGAGACAATGGCAGACACTCTTATGTCAGGTACTCAATATGCCGCTCATCAATTAGGGGGTATCTTAAGAAAAATATACTTGTATGCCGTTCCGGAACTGCATCTGTCTGATCTATCAATAGAAACGTCTTTAGATGAACAATACCAGGATGCTGAATTAAAGCTTTCGGCCAATCTACAAAACGACGCAAGGATTAACAAAGCTGAAGTGAGCTTGCGTTTATTTGATCCTGATGGAGAGAGTGTTAAATTGCCTGGAAATCGGAAAAGTATTATTTTGAATGGCAAAAAGCAACAAGACATTCAATTTTCACTGCCGGTAAACAATCCTCTGAAATGGGATGCTGAACATCCTAATTTATATAAAGTTGAAATCACACTGAATTCTTTAGGTGGTTCTGAAACCATAGTGAAAAATGTTGGGTTTCGAGAAATAAAGGTAGTGGGAAACCAACTTTTTGTAAATGGTGTTCCGGTCAAATTAAAAGGAGTAAACCGGCATGAAGTACATCCCCTCCGGGGCAGAAGCCTTACACCGGAATTGTGGAAACAAGATGCCAAAATATTCAAGCAGGGCAATGTTAATTATATTCGAACTTCTCATTATCCACCGTCAAAGGAATTTATTGAGTGGTGCGACAGTTTGGGTTTGTACGTTGAACTTGAGAATCCAATTAGTTGGGTAGGACACCATGCAAACAAGCATTGGATAGAAAATAGCCCCAAAGAGTCGTCTTTTTATGACTATTTTGAAGAAATTGCCAGCGCAAATTTGGCTTTTTTCAAAAACCATCCCAGTATAATCCTATGGTCAATGGCTAATGAATCCATGTGGACCAACAACTGGTCAAAATTGGCAGACTTTTATGCCAAAGAAGATCCTACACGGCCCACCACTTTTCATGACCAGGCTTATGGAGCGTTCAACAATCATGGCAGTAAAAAAATGCCGGTAGCCAATATTCATTACCCAGGTACCTCAGGCCCTCGGGTTGCTGAAGATTTTGAAAGGCCTCTTTTGTTTGGGGAATATGCACATCTGAATACCTACAATCGACAAGAAATCAAAACTGATCCGGGGGTGCGTGATGCCTGGGGGAGAGGATTCCGAAAAATGTGGGAAAACATGTATCACAGCAGAGGCTGTGTTGGAGGTGCCATCTGGTCGGGAATTGATGACGTCTTTTACTTGCCCGACGGCCGCGCCGTAGGCTATGGAGAATGGGGACCAATAGACGGCTGGCGGCGCAGGAAACCCGAGTATTATCATATGAAAAAGAGTTATTCCCCTGTTAAAATTCACAGTCGCCAAATTCCTGTTCCCTCACAAGGCGAGCCCATTAGGTTGCAGGTGGAAAACCGGTTTGACTTCACAAACTTAAATGAATGTCAAATTCATTGGGAAATTGGAAAAGAAAAAGGCATTTCCGAAATGAATTTGCCGCCCAAAAAATGTGGAATTCTGAGTATTCATCCACAAATTGAGGATATGAACGGAAAGATTCTTACCCTACGTTTCGTATCTCCGCAAAATATAGAAGTGGAAGCTTGCGCTATCGAAATTGGTGATGTAAAACGGGATGATTTTCCCTTCCAGAAAATGACTTCCTCTAATTTGGACGTAAATGAGCATAATGATCAACTAACCATTAAGGGGCAGGATTTTAGCTGGGACTTCGATCTCAAATCCGGTATTGTTTCGGGCGCAAAGGTGAATGGAGAAAGTGTGCTTAATGGAGGAACTGAATTAATGATGCTTGAGTTGAAAACAGGTCCATGCAATACCGAACATAGTCTTGAAATCCCTCTTCACAACTCCGTTTGTTCAGGGAAAAAAGTGAAAGAGGTCAAATGGTATCAAAAAAACGACTCCGTAAAGGTATCAGTAAAGGTGAATTTTTATCAGGCAGAAGGTCAAATTAATTTTTCATTTACGAACAATGGTCAGCTTTTAGTGGATTACCAAATGACCTCAAAAATAGAAATGAATCCCAGACAATGGGGGCTGGTTTTTTCTGTGCCCCGGAGTTCTCATAAACTTCAATGGTACCGACGCGGCCTTTGGAGCTGGTATCCTGAAAACCACATAGGACGAACAAACGGCACTGCCCTTCCTTTTGGAGAAAAAGCCTTGCATCAGGAAGCTTATAGCAAAAAACCGGTAAATGACTGGCGATTTGATGCTATTGAACTGGGAACAAATGATTTCAGGGCAACCAGGGAAAATGTTTATTGGGCAGCTTTATCAAATTCAAATGGCAGGGGAATTACCGTTTTGTCGAATGGCGAACAAGCTTTCAGATCCTTTGTCAATGGCTCCAATAATATCAGTTTTTTAGTAGCCGGCTATTCAACAGGAGGAGGAGATCTCTTCTTTGGGGGGCACTATAGTGATGAACGAGAAAAACTTGAAGAAGGCAGTACGTTTAAATCCTCTGTCAAGCTTCAGTTAGTAAAAAAATAAAAATTAACCAGACAAAAACTTTTTAAAATGAAAATCATAAAGCTGTTAGTCATTTTGCTGGTAAGCACCTCAATGGTCAAGGCTCAATATTCTTTTGATCGCAAAAAAACTGAGACAATTCGCTGGAGCCCGCTACCAAAGAAAGTTCAAGGAATTGAGAAACGAAAAGTTGATCTCAATGGAAGCTGGCATTTCAATGCCTCACCAGAACAAGCCTTTTGGAAGAAAAAAAGTGCTCACCACTGGAGTGAAATTGAAGTGCCCGGAGAATGGGTTATGCAGGGGTTTCAAGTGGACACGGGTAAATATGCTGGTTACCACAGACAATTTGAACTTCCCGATTCCTGGGATGGTTACAGAGTTAAACTTAAATGCGAAGCCGTATACAGCGATTGTAAAATATGGATTAACGGACAAAAAGTTGGCAACCATCTTGGAGGGTTTACCGCTTTCGAAATAGATGTAACCGACGCCTTAAAGAGGGGAACAAACACCATTGCTTTGGCCGTTCGCAGTGAGAGCCTGGCTGACACTCTCTCATCGGCATCTCAATATGCAGTACATCCATTGGGGGGTATAACCCGCCCTATTTCACTGGTGGCACTTTCTGAGGTAAACCTTGCCTCTTTTCATGTGCAAACGGTTTTTGACGAAAACTATGAAGATGCTACCATAATTGCTGACCTTAAACTTTCGAACGAGAGCCGCAATGATCAGCGGGCAACCCTCAATTTTTCACTCACTGATGCTGAAAACAACATGGTTCCCCTTAAAGGAGAAAAGCGGGCTGAGATCTTTGCGTCACCCGGGAACAATGCCGTAACTGTAAAGTTGAAAGTAAAAAATCCGGCCAAGTGGGATCCCGAACACCCCAATTTATATCATCTGAATTGTTCTGTTAAAACCAATGGCAAAGAACAAACTAAAATCTCAAAGCGCTTTGGTTTTAGACAAATTGAAGTCCGCAAAAACAAAGTATTTGTGAATAATCACCCCATAAAACTAAAAGGGGTTTGCCGACATGAAGTTCACCCCCAGCGTGGCCGTTCATTAACCGGAAATATTTGGTATAATGATGTAAAACTATTCAAAGAAGGCAATGTTAATTACATTCGTACTTCACACTACCCTCCCAATCAGAAACTTTTAGATGCCTGTGATGAATTGGGCATGTTTGTGGAGGAAGAAGCTCCTTTTTGTTGGGCTCACGAGGGCCCTGTTAACGACAGCAACTACTTTGAAGCAATTCTCCAACCTACCTTGGAGATGATTGAACGGGACAAATCACATCCAAGTATTCTTATGTGGTCTTTAGCCAATGAGTCACATAACTTTGAAGAATTATACAAACAATCCGCCGATTTGGTAAAGACGGCCGATCCCTCGCGTCCAAGGGTGTTTAGCATGTGGTCGGAAAACATGGATAATGGCTATCTTGAGATTAACAACGATCATTATTGCGGACCTGATGGTCCGGCAAAATATGCCAAACAAAAACGCCCAATCACCTTTGATGAATACTGTCACCTAAATGCCTACAACCGTATTGAACTAATAACCGATCCCGGGGTGCGTGATTTCTGGGGGGAAGGCTTTATGATGATGTGGGAAAAGATGCACCAAACCGAAGCCGTCTTAGGTGGTGCTCTTTGGGCAGGAATTGATGATACCTTCTTCCTCCCATCAGGAAAACCTGTAGGTTATGGAACCTGGGGGCCAGTTGATGGTTGGCGCCGAAAAAAACCGGAATTCTGGCACATGAAGAAAGTTTATTCTCCTGTTAAAATTCATTTACTTTCCGGAAATCAGAAGGAGCCGGTTAGGCTTCAGGTGGAAAACCGTTACCTGTTTTCTAACCTTAGTGAATGTAAAATTCAATGGAAAAACGCTGAAAAAAGCGGCATCCTGAATATCTCTCTGGAAGCCGGCAAAACAAAAGAATTCCAGCTCCCTTTGATCAGAGAAGAACTGGAGCAGCTGACAATCGATGTGTTCAAGGATGGAGATACTCCTGTTGATCAATACCTGTTTTCCTCAAATAAGCCGGAAATATTGTGGACTCAAAAGAATAACACCAAATTCAAATCAAAAGACCAAATAACAGAGAGCAACAACTTTTCTCTTAAAATAGAAGATGGTGGCCTTTCCATCTTGGATAAAAACGGTGATCAAATTCTAAAAGATCTGCCGGAATTGATGCTGATTCCGTTAACCGGAGAAGGTGACGGCATTCAGATGACCAAAGATACACCAGAATTTGAACTTTTTTCACCTGGTGCAGGCCACCGGAATATTCAATCATTCACCGTTGACAGATCTAAAGAACAGGTTCGAATTAATATCACTGAATCATACGATAAGGCCAATGGAAAAATGGTGATCACCATTTTTCCATCAGGACTTATGACTATTGTTTACGATTATGTCATAACAGAAGCCTTAAATCCTCGTCAATGGGGTATTCGACTTAGTCTGGCAGAAGAATTACAATCTTTAAGCTGGAAAAGAGATGGATTGTGGTCGGTCTACCCGGAGAATCATATTGGCAGAAACAAGGGAATGGCTTCTGCATTTAACCAAAACCCCGAATGCGGTCTGGCGGGCCCTGCCCAAAGCCCCTCCTGGAGCTGGAAAAATGATCAAACCAGTTATGGCACCAATGATTTTCGTTCTACAAAAAGAAATATTTTTCAAGCGAGTCTTCTTAATGCGTCAAAATCCGGAATAAGACTTAAGGGAGCAGGACTTCAGCATATTCGATGTTGGATGCAAACCGGAGGCTCAAACCTTCTGATTGCTGAGTATGACAATCCGGGTGCAGAGCGTTTTTTCAGAAGTCATGCCAAACAATGGGACCGACCATTGAAAAAAGGAGATCGCATTCAAGGTACTGTAAAAATTGAAATAATGACAAGTAATGAATAAATACTGGAAAAACGACAATGAACTTTTCGACTTTATCAGAAAAGAGTTATACACAGCCGTAGTTGGAGATATTATGGATAAAATGGGCTTCCAGCATCAGTTTTTACCTCCACAAATCCGACCATTGAAGGAAAATATGAATGTAGTAGGAAGAGCCATGACAGTTCTTGAAGCGGATTGCTTTGAAGAACTCACCCCAAACTCTCAGAACGCTTTAATGAATAAACCATTTGGATTAATGCTCGAAGCCCTTGACGACATTAAACCCGGTGAAATATATATATGCTCGGGCTCCTCCCCAAATTATGCATTGATGGGAGAACTAATGCTTACCCGCATTAAAATGTGTGGCGGAATGGGGGCGGTGGTAAATGGTTATTCACGCGATACGGAGGGTATTTACGATGTTGCATTACCGGTTTTCTCTTATGGTCCCTATGCTCAGGATCAGGCGCCTCGGGGAAAGGTGATTGATTATCGGGTGCCCATTGAGATGAATGGGGTACGTATCAAATCCGGGGATATCATCCTCGGAGATATAGATGGTGTATGTGTGGTACCACAGGAGGCAGAAGAGGAAGTGTTTATGAAAGCACTTGAAAAGGCACGGGGCGAAAAGACCGTGCTAAAGGCTATTCAGGATGGAATGAGTGCTGTGGATGCCTGGAATAAATTTGGAATCATGTAAAATAGGGCTACCCTGATAGCCCAACATCCTAAAAATCTTTAACCCAATTTGTCCACATTTGAGGTTAGGCTACCTTTCCCCAAAAAGAAATGAAGCGAGTAAAGAACAACGGTTTAAATATCTGTTCAAAATGAAGAACATTTTTTGCCCGTAAGAAAAATTTCATAAGACCCCTAAAAACAAAAAATAATATTGATGAAAATAACAGATGTAAAAGTTTGGTTAGTTGAGGGAGTAAAGTACAACTGGACCCTCCTTAAAATATATACAGATGAAGGTGTAACAGGAGTAGGTGAAGCCACTAACTGGCCAGGGAGTCAAATTGTCGAAGCCGCAGCTATTGAAGCAGGCCAAAGGATAATTGGTCTGGATCCCATGCGGACCGATTTTATCTGGACTAAATTGTACCGTGATCTGAACTGGGTGGGCCCCTTTGGAGCCAGCATGTGTGCCATTTCGGGTATCGACATGGCCTTGCTGGACTTAAAAGCAAAAAAACTTGGAGTGCCTATGTATGAGTTACTAGGCGGGGCATTCCGGACAAAAATCAGATTATACGCCAATTATTGGTTTACCGGAGGCGGTCACAATGCAGAGGATTACGCCAGGCAAGCTCGAAAAGTGATGGACGCAGGCTTTAAAGGTGTAAAATTTGATCCGTTTGCCCATGTAAACTATCTTTACGGTGAAGATCTTAATGTCGATCTGGGGTTGTCTAAGGCTCAGCAGGACAGGGCCTTTAAAGTTAGTGAGGCGGTGCGTGAAGCAATTGGTCCCGATGCGGATATGATGATCGAAACCCATGCCATGCTCAACTACAAAACAGCAGTGACCATGGCCGAAAGATTAGCCCAGCTGGACATTACCTGGTATGAGGAACCTGCAGGACCTGAGAATGCCAATACCTTGCGGGCTTTTCGTGAACGTATTGATCCGAAAGTCTCTATCTGTGTAGGAGAACGGCATTACACCCGGCATGGGATTCGTGACTTGCTGGAGAAACATGTTGTAGATGTGATCATGCCGGATATCACCCGCTGTGGAGGACCTTCGGAGATGAAACGAATGGCGACCATGGCTGAAATATTCAATGTTTTGCTGGCTCCACACAATCCCAATGGACCGTTGTCTACACTGGCAAGTGCTCAAGTATGCGCAGCGGTGCCCAATTTTTTCCGGCAGGAATTTATATTCAATGATGTTCCTTGGCGCGATGAAATAATTAGTCACCCGATGGATATTCAAGACGGTTGTCTGGTTCTCTCCGAAAGACCAGGCCTCGGAGTGGATCTAATTGAATTAGAAATGGAGAAGCATCCTGGTATTCGCACCCCTAAAAAAGCGTTTTATATCTGATTCCCCTAATGTTTTTTTAGGTTGCTTTTTAAGATTTTCCCAATTGTACTTTATTTAATCCAAAAAATATCAAACATGCTAACAATAGATCTAACCGATAAAGTCGCCCTGGTCACGGGTGTTTCCAGCGGAATTGGTGCCGGAGTGGCCAAAATGCTGGCCAAAGCCGGTTGCCATATAGCCGGATGTGCCAAAGAATCCGCAAAAACACCTGAAGCAGAGGCCTTTTTTGAAAGTGTCAATAAATCAGGACAAAAATCCTACTACGAAAGTGTAGATGTTACTTCAAAAGAGCAACTGAAAACCTTTGTTGATAACGTTGCCCGGGAATTTAAACGAATTGACATTGTGGTTTCCAATGCCGGGATGAATGTCTTTAAAGGGGCATCGAGCTGTACAGAGGAAGAATGGACCTACAATCATGAATTAAATCTGGCTTCTCATTGGAGACTGGCCAACTATACACAAAAACACCTGGAAGCTAATACTGGTACTTTCATTGTTATGTGTTCAAATCATGCCTATGCCTCCATCCCTGGTTGTTTTCCTTACAACGTTACAAAGACCGCACTCACCGGACTTGTCAGATCTCTTTCCATTGAATGGGGGCCTTCGGTCAGAGTATTAGGGCTTGCTCCCGGGTTTATAGATACCCCTGGCAATAATAAATGGTTTGAATCTTTCCCGAATGCCTCAGCTGAGCGTCAAAGAACTGTAAACATGCATCCTGCAGGCAAACTGGGCACCCCGGAAGAAATTGGTGGGTGGTGCGCATTCCTCTCCAGTGAGTATGCAGCTTTTGCTACGGGAAGTACTTATCTGATTGACGGAGGCAGGTCTGCTCTTCTGCAGGACAGCTAAAAACATTAAGAATAAGTTTTTAATTTCTGAAGGCATCTAAGTTTTCTTTGGGCTTTGCATGCCTGCAAATTTAAAGGTGATAATGGAAGGAAAAATCAATGTTGTTCAGAATGCCCCCGGAGCAACCCTTGGAGAAGGGGCGATATGGCATTGCAATGAAAATGTCCTTTATTGGATAGATATTACAGGAAAAAAACTTCATCGTTATGACCCTGGAAAAAGTCAAAACTCCACCTTTAATATGGGGAGCATGATTGGAACCGTTGTGCCGGCAATAGGAAAATTTGTTGTACTAGTCGCACTGGAAACAGGGATCTGGGCGATGGAGCAGAATGGCCAATTAATTCAGCTGACACAATATCCTCCTGAAATGGATAATAACCGGTTCAATGATGGCAAATGCGATCCGCAGGGACGCTTCTGGGTGGGAACGATGAATAAAGACGTAATTAAAGGAGCTGGAAATCTTTACTTATATGAAGACCTAAAACTTATTCGTAAACAATCTGATATTACCATCTCCAACGGTATAGCCTGGTCGGCCGATGGTAAAACCATGTATTACATCGACACTCCTGAGTATGCCGTTTTCGCTTATGACTATGACCCGGAAACCGGAAATCTTTCCAATCGCAGAAAAGCAGTTAATGTTTCACAATCACTTGGAGCTCCTGATGGGATGACTATTGATTCAGAAGGCCTGCTGTGGGTAGCTCACTGGGGCGGCGGCGCTGTAATCCAATGGGATCCTGAAAACGGGATCCCAATACAAAAGGTTGAAGTGCCTGCCCCAAATGTTACTTCCTGCGCATTTGGAGACAAGGATATGAAAACATTATACATCACAACTGCGCGGGAGGGCCTGTCCGAAAAAAAAATTAAAGAACACCCTTTAAGTGGTAGGCTTTTTAAAATTCAACCAGGAGACCGGGGGGTGAAAGCAGGTGTCTTCAAAAGCTGAATGCATCATAAAAAAGGACAACACCCCTAAAAACACAGCATTCCAAAGACCTCTAAACTGTACATATTTTACCCCTAAAAAATTGTTGTTGGAAAATATAGTTCAGTTATAGGAGAAAATAGTTCATCAATGCTGAGTACCAAAACCATTACTTTTAAACCTGAAATTAATATAAAAAAGATTAACAATTCTTACTCGTTTTTGAGGGGTGTCAAACAACAGGTGCTTCAAGCTGAAAAAGGTACAAAAAAAAGAATCCATAAAAAAACCGGCAAATGCACGAACATTTGCCGGTGATAAAAACAGACATGATGCTTGCAACATCATGCAGTTCAGTTAACTGCCAAAAAATGGCAATTGTTAAACATAAACAATCAAACTTATGAAAAAAAATCAAGAATCGAAAAGCAAAATTCTCAGGAAAGTCCTTTTGACATTCCTGGTGTTTTTCGCAGGAACATGCTTCCTACATGCTCAGCCTATAACCCTTACCGGAACTGTCACTGAGGCCGAAACAGGTAATACATTGCCTGGAGTTTCTGTATTTATCAAGGGAACAACAATCGGAACTATCACCGATAGCAGCGGAAAGTACACTTTGGATGTAACCTCCAAAGCAAAAACCATCGTTTTCTCATTTGTAGGGATGAAAACCAGGGAAATTCCTATAGGTGAACAAAGAGTAATTGATGTAAATCTTGAAAATGATGCCATTGGTCTTGATGAGGTGGTTGCTGTGGGCTATGGTTCGCAGAAAAAATTGAATTTAACAGGTGCTTTGAGTTCAGTTGAAGAAGATGAACTTAAAGGTCAGCCTGCCAATAATGTAGCCAGTTTATTGCAGGGGCGTATGCCTGGAGTTACCATTACCCAAAACACTGGTCAGCCTGGAAAGGAAGGAATTACAATACGGATTCGGGGAGTGGGTACCATGAACAACTCTGACCCAATGGTTTTGGTAGACGGACTTGAATCCACAATGAGCGACGTAAATCCGGCAGATATTGAAAGTATCACAACTCTTAAAGACGCTTCTGCTGCATCAATTTACGGTACTCGTGCGGCTAATGGAGTGATTCTGATTACAACCAAAAGAGGGAAAAAGGGAGAGCCTGAACTCAATTACAACGGCTATGTTGGATTTCAGGAACCAATTAATTTACCCCACCATCTTTCCTCCTATGAATACGCCAAGTTATTAAACGAGGGATTGGCTAATGAAGGGAAATCACCTCAATATTCAGATGAAGAAATAGAAGCATTCAGATTAGGGCAAGCCCCTAATACCGATTGGCTCGATTTATTACTTCAAGGTTCCGGGTTTACACATAACCACAATTTGAGTATCAGAGGAGGTAGTAAAACATCCCGGTACATGATTTCTTTGGGTTATTACAATCAAAAAGGACTGGTAAAAAACACCAATCAGGACCGCTACACTGCCAGAATAAATTTTGATAGTGACCTCTCAAGCTGGTTGAAATTTGGCATTAATTCAAGCTTGTCACGCCGGGAAATCGTGCAACCCACAAATCCGTTTGTTGGGATTGGCGTTGATCAGTTTTTCCGGCAAGCCAACAGAATTCCTAACGGAATAGCCAATAAAAATGGGGAAGGTCAATTTATTAAATCACATGTGGATGGGAACCCCATCGCATGGATTGAAGCTGGCGGACAAGGGGTTTCCATGTACTCACATGCCTTAGGTAGTACTTTTTTAGAAATGTTTCTGGCAGAAGGGCTTTCCTTTAAAACAATGGCAGGAGTGGATTATTCCATCGATGATGGAAGAACTCACGTAAAAAGTATCACTTATGCCGGAGGAATTGAACAAGGCCCCAATTCCAAAGAAGATTATCTGGGAAGAACAATTACAACAACTTTGCAGGGAACCCTGACGTATGAAAAAAAGTTCAACAACCATTCTGTAAAGGGCATGATTGGAGCATCTAAAGAGGAATATGCCTCCCATACCACAAAAGGATACCGTAAAAATTTCCCTTCAAATGCATTAACTGACCTGAATGCAGGTTCAACGGAAGGGATGAATGCAGAAGGTTGGTCTGAAGAAACCGCTTTAGGATCCTATTTCGGACGATTTAATTACGATTACATGGGGAAATATCTCCTGGAATCCACGTTAAGACGGGATGCATCTTCTAAATTTGCGCCCGATGCCAGAGAAGCCTTTTTCCCAGCTTTTAGTGCCGGATGGAGAGTCTCGGAAGAATCTTTTCTGGCCAGTGCAGACTGGCTTTATAATTTGAAACTTCGCGGATCCTGGGGGCAATTGGGAAACCACAGAACCGCTAGTTACCAATATTTGAGTACGATCAGTGCCGGACAAGGGTATCCCTTTGGAAATGCCATGCAGGATGGTGCCGCTCAAACAACGGCCAACAACCCCAATATTTCCTGGGAAACAACCACAGAATGGAATGTGGGTTTTGATGCCGCTGCATTTGACGGTCTCTTCACCATGGGTTTTGATTATTATGACCGCCTTACAGAGGATATCCTTACCAGAATACCTGTTGCATCACCTTATGGTCTCAGTGCACCTGTCTCTAATATAGGTGCCATGAGCAATAAAGGTGTTGAATTACAAATGTCCCATAACGGTAATTTTGGTGCACTTAACTATGGTATTACTGCCTATGGAACTTATAACAAAAATGAAGTTGTAACTTATCCCAATCCTTCAACCGGAGGATTAATCAGAAGAGAAGGTGATCCCTGGGAAGCCTATTACGGCTATGAATATATTGGTAAATTTCAGACCGACCAGGAAGCTGCTGAGTTACCCAATCGAACTGGTCAGGAAAAAGCAGGCGATCTCAGGTATAAAGATCAGAATAATGACGGAGTTATCGATTCAGAGGATAAAATCGTAATCGGAACCATGCAGCCCAAATATACCTATGGGTTTACCCTGCAGGCTGATTACAAAAACTTTGACTTTAACGCCCTTTTCCAGGGAGCAGCCGATGTGTACCGTACTTTTAACCGGGAGTTGATGTGGGGATTAATAGATGGTGCTAATGCTCAGGAAAAACATCTGGACCGGACCATCGTTGAAAACGGGAGGGTCGTAAATGAAGGCTATTACCCACGAATACTTCCCAATGGTTATGCAATTAATTCAGCCTTAAGTACTTTTAGTGTCATGCGCTCTGATTATCTGAGAATGAAAAACATTACTATCGGTTATACCCTCCCGGAATCAATTACCAAAAATATAGTAAAGAAAGCACGGATTTACTTTAACGGACAAAACCTACTCACCATTACAAACTTTTCGGATGATGCAGATCCGGAAGTAAGTAGCGGCTATGCTGGTTATTCTTATCCACAGGTAAGTACTTTCCTTTTTGGAATTGATGTCACATTCTAATTTGAGTAGAAGAGAGGTTTTTACCCACATGGTAATTTAATAATTAACAAAATTAAGTCAAATGGAAATACGAAGGACTGGTAAAATTTGGTTTGAGCTAATTCAGGCATAGCGATTACTAAGCTCTTCATTAAATACATTTTAGCTTAAAAAACAATACTCATGAAAAAAATTATATATACACTAATAGTTACATTGCTTGCTGTAGGATGTAATGATGATTATCTTGACCTGGCACCAAACGGGGACATGTCGGAAGCAACATTCTGGAAATCTGAAAAAGATGCAGACCTTGCTTTAACGGGCTGTTACAGAGGATGGGAAGGCTGGAGTAACATCCTGTTTTTTGACGGTGCCTCTGATAATGGATATGAACAATACAATTACGGCGCCAAAAAACTTGGCAATGGTTCCTTAACACCTACTGATGGAACGGGAACATGGACAGACGGTAATTCAGGTAAATGGTTTACCTACTACCGAATTCGAAAGTACAATGATTTTTTGGCACGTATTGACAACATAGAGATGGATGAAGCCAAAAAAGCAAGGTATAAAGCGGAAGTTCGCTTTTTAAGAGCTTATGATTATTTCAATAAGGTCATTCACTACGGAGATATGCCTTTAGTTACCGAGGTAATTACCGATATCAATAAGGCCGCTTTATCCAGAACTCCGAAGGAAGAAGTTACTAAGTTTATCTTTGATGAATTGGATGCTATAATTTCGGGAGAAGCCTTACCAATTCAAAATGTAATCGATTCTAAGGGACACGTTACTAAAGGTGCTGCATTGGCACTCAAAGCGCGGTTTAAGTTATACCTGGGAGAATATGAAAAGGCTCAGGAGGCTGCTGCAAAAGTTATTGACATGTCATGTTATAAATTATTCCAAAATGGTTATGACAAGTTATTCCTGGAAGAAAGCGAAGGCAGCAACAAAGAAGCCATTTTAAGTATTCAGTTCGTTCCGGACAAATACAATAATATTGCTTCCCTTACCTGTTTGCCAAATTCACAGGGAGGTTGGGCAGCTCTTCAAGCATCATGGGATTTGGTAAAGGCCTATGAATCCATTGACGGAACTCCTTTTAATGAAGATAAACCTTTTGAAAATAAGGACCCCCGGCTGGCCATGACGATTTTATACCCGGGAGCCCCCTATTACGGGGATTATTTCGATCCCTTTAGTGGCCCCGACAAAAGTAGTGCCCCGATTAACTGCCCCACCCGCATGCCCGTGCGAAAATACGTGGAACCATATACCGATGCCTGGAACCAATCGGGAGATTTTATGGTTTTCCGCCTGGCTGAAATGTACCTGACTTTTGCTGAGTGCGCCCTGTATACAGGGAAAGACCAAGACAAAGCATTGGAATACATTAATATGATACGTTCCAGGAATAGTGTAGATATGCCTCCAAAAGTAAATCTTACAGAAGAAGTTGTACGTAATGAACGACGTATAGAACTCGCATTTGAAGGATTGCGGTATTTTGATATTAAACGCTGGGATATCGGTGAAGAAGCATTGAATGGACCGGTTTTAGGAACCAGGTTGGGATCCGTCGATCACACCACCGGAGAAGTTACCTGGGAAGGAGATCGTATCATTGTAGAACAACGAGACTTTAATCCGGAACGCAATTACTTGTTACCCATACCTCAATCAGAAATTGATTTAAATCCCAATATAACCCAAAATCCCGGGTATAATTAATATGTACTGGGCTGTGCCAGTTGCAATATCTGGCACAGCCCTTTTTTCTTTAAGAAAAGATTAAACAATTGCAATAAACACTATCTCCCATGGAATTTCTATCAGGATTGTTAATTGTAGTCCTTGCAGGTTTGTTACAAGGCTCCTTTTTTTTGCCGATGACCTATACCAAAAAGTGGGCATGGGGCCATAATTGGTTCGCCTTTTCATTATTGGCAATGGTGTTGGTGAATTGGGCATTTGCCTTACTTACAATTGATGGTATTATTGAAATAATAGTATTGATCCCACTAAATCTAATTTTGCTTGTTTCTTTATTTGGGTTCCTTTGGGGAATTGGTGCTATACTTTTTGGAAAGGCCATGCACATGCTGGGTATGGCCCTTGGTTACCCTATTATTATGGGCATTAATGCCATAACCGGAACGCTTGTCCCTGCATTGGTTTTTGCCCCCTCGGTCTTTTTCGAACTAAAAGGGTTACTAATACTGCTTGGTGCCATTGTTTCGGTTATTGGAATTATATTTTGCGCCCAAGCTTCTTCGCAAAAAGAAAAGGAAGCCAAGATTAAAAGTTATACCTCCAAAGGGCTTACCATTGCCATTATTTCAGGCATTACTTCTTGTTTACCCAACCTTGGAGCTGCATTCAGTAAGGACATCACAGCAATTGCCATAGAGCAGGGGGTTGACCAGACCATTGCGGGTAATGTAATCTGGTCTTTATTTTTTACAATGGGGGGGATTGTTAATATGGCGTATTGTTTGTATATCATGATCAAGGATAGGCAATTAGCTGATTTGCTTAACCATCATAAAAACATGAATTGGAGCTTAATTTTAGGCATGTCTCTCATGTGGATCGGAAGCTTTTATGCTTATGGCATTGGAGCATCCACTTTAGGGGAATTGGGACTTGTAGTAGGTTGGCCATTGTTGGTGGCGCTTTCAATTGTAGTAGGAAACCTGTGGGGCATATTCCGTGGGGAATGGCAGAAGGCATCAAGAAAAGCAAGGTATAACCTTAACTGGGGTATTGCTGTATTAATTCTGGCAGTGATTATTCTTGCTACTAATAATTTGTTTTAAATAGAAATATATTAAAAGGGAACCAACATGATTTTTTGATTTGATTTCGCCCAAGCTTTATCAAACAATATCAACATTTAGATTATTAAAAAAGTGTCCTGAGAATTTTTAGTCCTTCTTTTCATTTTAGAAAAATACATTATATTTGACAACACATGCCTCTATTTAAGAAAGTTGCTTGATTTTGTATGTGTCTGGTCAAATCCTCTAAAAGGCAAAGGACATGAAAATTATTTTTATTCTTGTGTTGGCTGTATTCGTGTTCTCATGCACTTCAGTGGTAGCGCAAAACGATTCACTTCCCTTTATTAAAGGTGTCTATGGCAATCCGGGAACACTTTTAGATGCTGGTTACTCATTCGATTCCCTGGGGATGAATGCGGTTTTTGTTAGGAGTATTTCCTTAACCAGGGAGTTTTATGATACCGCCCGAAAGCAGGGCTGCCGTGTTTATGTAGAATTTCCTGCGCTTAACGGAAAAAATTATCTTAAGGATAATCCTGAAGCATGGCCCATCAATGAAAAGGGGGAACAAGAACCACCGGCAGACTGGTTTATGGGCATCTGTCCAACTGATCCGGGATTTAAGACTTACAGGGTCAACCAACTTAATGATATTCTTAGTGAATTTGATGTGGATGGCATATTTCTGGATTATCTGCACTGGCATGCACAGTTTGAAACATCTGATCCTATATTACCGTTGACCTGTTTTTGCAACAGGTGTACGGATAGGTTTGAAAAAAATCTGGGACATGACATTCCCGGTTCCCGTATTCCGGAAAAAGCCGCATGGATACTGAATAATGCTGATGATGAATGGAGAAGCTGGAGAAACGGCGTGTTAAATGGCTGGGTTAAAGATATGCGGGAAATAGTGAAAAAGAAACAACCGGAGGCTTTATTAGGCGTCTTCTATGCTTCGTGGTATCCGGCAGACCACGATTCGGCACTATACCGTAATCTTGGAATCGATGTGGCAGAACTTGCCAAACTTGCCGATGTTTTATCGCCGATGCTTTTTCACAAAATGAAAGGAAGACCAGTCGAATGGGGTGGGGAATATGTGAAATGGCTGGGGGATCTTACCAATGCAGGTGAAAATAATGCCCCACTGATCTGGCCAATTGTTCAGGCCCATAATAGTCCGGGGGTTATCACTGCCAATGAATTCCGGCAGGTTATGATGGAAGGAGCCAGGCAGCCCTCATCTGGCATTATGATGTTTTCTGACCAGTCACTTCTGCAGGATCCCCAAAAAATAGAGGTGATGAAAGAGATTTATTGGTCTGAAATAAAGTGAAAAATGAATTTTTTGGAAAAATACTGATACCTTCATAGCAACCAAACAAGTTTAACTGAAAAGTCCCGTCATGAGAAAAATTTTTACTTTAATGTTTTGCATGGTTTTCATATCTATGCAAGCGCAGGTTACCTTTGTAATTGACTCTCAACCATCGAATACTCCCGCTGGGGATAATATTTATATTGCCGGTTCTTTTAACGGATGGAATCCGGGTGACACGAATTATATGCTTCACAAAAATGCCAATGATAAATGGGAAATTACTCTTGAAGGCTTCTCAAATGGCGATGTGATAGAATATAAATTTACCCGTGGCAACTGGCCGAGTGTGGAGAAAGGTGCCAATGGGGAGGAAATAGCAAACCGGACATTCTCTTTTGGAAATGGCGAAACCGTTTTAGTCACTGTTGAAATGTGGGCCGATAATCCCCCTGAACCGTCAATTGTATCGGATAATGTAATGGTGATGGCCGATGACTTCTATATGCCTCAGCTTAATAGATATCGCCGTATTTCTTTATATCTTCCACCAGACTATGGCACCAGTAATAAAAACTACCCGGTACTTTATATGCATGATGGTCAGAATCTCTTCGATTCGTCTTTAGCCTTTGCCGGAGAATGGAAAGTTGACGACACACTCGATGAACTGGCAGACCAGGGATACCAGGTACCCATAGTGGTGGGTATTGATAACAGTCAGTACCGGGCAGAAGAATATCTGGGGTTTCCGGGTGGTGACGGAGATGCCTATATCGATTTTATAGTAGAAACACTAAAGCCTTTTATTGATTCCAACTACAGGACGCTTTCAGACCGCGATAATACAGGCATAATGGGTAGCTCTTTTGGCGGTGTGATCTCATTATACGGGGCTTTGAAATACCAGAATGTATTCAGCAAAGCAGGTCTTTTTTCCCCGGCTTATTGGGCCAAAACAGATGTTCTCAATAATTACCTTATACAGACCGGTTTTCAGCATGATATCCGCTTCTACCAAAATGCGGGAGAAAATGAAGGGCAGCAATACATTGGCCCAATGAATGACATGGACAATAATTTGAATACCCAGGGGTTCCAAAATGTTTCGTCTAAAGTGATTTCAGGGGGTGGTCACAACGAGGCTACCTGGGCAAGTGATTTTGAAGCGGCCTATTTGTGGTTGTTCAATCCCGTAATCAATAGTGTGAGGGATGATCTAAAAGTCAGGAAACTGATTATATCTCCAAATCCTGTCAGGAATGTTTTGAAAATTAATGTAGGTGACAGATTTGATGGCGGGTATGCAGTTATTACCAATATAGCCGGTAAAGGGAAATCAAAAACTTATGAGGGTGTTTGCAATGAATTGGATGTTTCCTCATTGGTTCCTGGTGTTTATGTGATTCGGTTAGAAGTAAATGGTTCTGCATTTGCAGGACGTTTTGTTAAAATGTAGTTAATTATCCAATTGCTGAATTTTGAGGGTGATAATAATATCTGAGATTGTATACAATGCGGATTAAAAATTCGCAAATGACGGCCGGCCGAATTACAAATCCAGCTTAGCTGAGGCATTTCTTTATTGGAGGGAGATGTTCAAAAAGTCTGAAAACACGAGTATTTTTTCATCCTGAACGTAGTGAAGGATCTCTCTGTCAAAATCTTTAAAATTTTTAGATGCTCAGGCCAATAAATACCTTGGCTTTTTGGACACCCTCTTTAGTCATGGATTGAAAATCCGTTTCCCAGATCCAGTCATATTACAAATGTGACTGAGCAGGTCAATTACGGGTTCTGTAAGTAGCCAACTTCTCTTTATGGACTTGATGTCTTTGAAATGCCGCGGGAAACACTATTAAAATCAGATTGATATTAGCAGCACAAAAATCGTATCTTTAATTAATTATCCAGGCAGGTTGATTAAAGAAGAAATTTCTGTGGCCAATGAAAATATATATCAAGAATATGGTCTGCACTCGTTGCCAGATGGTTGTTAAGAGTGAACTGGATAAAATCGGACAGGATTATTACGAGGTGAAAATTGGTGAAGCAAATACTAAAGGAGAAGTGCCTGAAGAAAAATTAAAAAAATTAGATAGCTCCTTAAGAAAGGCCGGGCTTGAATTGATGAAAAGCAGGAAAGATATTCTTGTAGAGAAAACAGCAATTACCATTATTGAACTGGTTCATAACCAAGATGAACAATTAAAGGTAAATCTTTCCGATTACTTACAAGATCAACTGAACTACGATTACACCTATCTGGCTAATCTGTTTTCGGAGGTAAAGCATACCACCATTGAAAAATTTTATCTGAAACACAGGATTGAAAGAGTAAAGGAATTGATTGTTTATGACGACCTTAATCTTTCCGAAATTGCTTTTAAAATGCATTATAGCAGTGTAGCACACCTGTCGAATCAATTTAAAAAAATAACGGGTTTAACCCCGTCCGGCTTCAAAAATCTCAAAAACAGGAGTCGGGATACTCTTGAGGATGTGTGAATAATGTAATCTTTAGCAGGAATTATGTAATAGTAATAGCTCTCTGATTGCCGTAATTTATAGAAAATTCATTGCAGTATTTTTACAGGTTCTTTTTAACCATATTGAATAAAAATCCCGGTTAATGAAATGGGGTTATTCAGGGGTAGAGTGCAGGTGTTTGTAACCTCCTCCATTAAGTGGTTGTGCAACGAGATATAACCGTATTTAATCAGATAGCTGATATTATTGTTCAACTACATGGTATATTTCACGAGATCTTCCGGTTGTATTATCCTCTCCCTAATTGCTTTTAAAAGTATCCTTTAAACCGCCTGTAATTTTTTTGTCTCGGAGTTGTTTTGGCAGTCCTTTGTCAGTTTGGGAAATGGAAGTTGATTGACAGATAAAAATAGATCTTTTATGAAAATACTATTGGTATATCCGTTATATCCTGATTCTTTTTGGAGCTTCAAACATGCCCTTAAGTTTATTTCGAAAAAAGCAGCGGTTCCACCTCTTGGATTAATTACAGTATCGGCAATGCTCCCCCGGGAGTGGCAGAAAAAGCTGGTCGACCTGAATGTTTCCGAACTTGAGACTGCTGATATTAAATGGGCAGATTATGTTTTTATCAGTGCCATGTATATTCAGAAGAAATCGGTGAAAGACATAATGCTTAAATGTAAGGAGCAAGGGACTAAAATGGTAGCCGGAGGCCCCCTTTTTACGCAGGAGTATAATAACTATCCTATAATAGACCATTTTGTGTTAAATGAGGCTGAAATAACGTTACCATTATTTCTCGATGATTTGTTAAATGGAACTCCTGCTAAGGTTTATAAAACCGATCAATTTGCAAATCTTTCTCTTTCACCCATTCCGGATTTTTCGTTATTGCAGATGAAAAAGTATGTTTTTATGAACATTCAGGTTTCACGAGGGTGTCCGTTTTCATGTGATTTTTGTGAAATAACATCGCTTCTTGGACATAAGGTAAGAATGAAGGATTCTGACCAGATCATTAAGGAATTGGATGAGTTGTACCGTCTTAAGTGGCGTGGATCGGTTTCCATTGTAGATGATAATTTTATCGGCAATAAAAGTGAGATAAAATCAAATTTACTTCCCTCCATTAAGAGGTGGATGCAAAGCCACAAATATCCCTTTGTGTTTAATATTCAGAGTTCTATTGATCTTGCAGACGATACGGAATTGATGTCGCTGATGGTTGAAACGGGGTTAACATCTACTTTTATCGGAATAGAAACTCCGGATGAAGAATCGCTCCATGCCTGTCATAAAGTTCAGAATAAAAATCGTAATCTGCTGCAAAGTGTGAAAAACATTCAGAATAACGGGCTTCAGGTTTCCGGAGGCTTTATTATTGGTTTTGACAGTGATACGCCCAGTGTTTTTCAGCGGCAGGTTGAGTTTATTCAGAAAAGTGGTATTGTTTCAGCTATGGTAGGACTGTTGAATGCACCCAAAAACACAAAGTTATATAAACGGTTGGAGACCGAAAAAAGGTTGACCACCGAGGCATCGGGGAACAATACGGATTCATCGATGAATTTTATTCCTAAAATGGATTATGGCGAATTAATAAGAGGTTATAAACAAATAATCAGGAATATCTATGCCCCCGAGCCTTACTATCATAGAGTCAGGCAAATGTTCGTAAATTATCAACAAAACTCTAAAATGGCAAAGAGGATAAACTTCTCACTGATAAGTGCCTTCCTGAAGTCGATGTACATCATTGGTATACTAAACAAAGGTAGGATTGAATTTTGGAAATTACTGTTCTGGACTCTGTTTAAGAAACCCGGATTGTTTGCGGATGCCATCACTTTTGCAGTCTATGGCTACCATTTCAGGACTGTTTACGGGCTTCGGGAGAAACAGGAATGTAAATGATTCAGAGATTTATTTTCTGTATCATGATTAAAATAAAATTACTAAACTATTAGAAAATGAAGATAGCTTTTCTCGGAACATATCCACCGCGCGAATGTGGAATCGGAACCTTTACTCATGATCTTTTTAATTCGATGATTTCAGTAAATGGCCGAAAAGAGAATACCAATGACGGATTTGTGGTGGCATTGAACGATTTTTCCAATGTTTATGACTATCCCGAAGAGGTAAAACTGACCATCAGGCAGGAACATCAGGAAGATTATATTCAGGCGGTGAAGTTCATTAATCATAGTGGTGCTGAAGTTTGCATTCTTGAACATGAATTTGGCATTTTTGGCGGACAAAACGGAGTATATATTCTTCCTTTACTGCATCGGTTAGAAATACCTCTGATTGTTACGCTGCATACAATCCTGAAATCACCCTCATATAATGAAAAGGCCGTTTTGCAGGAAATTTGCAAAATGGCCGGCAAAATTGTGGTGATGAGCCATAAGGCCATTGACTTTTTAGTTAATATTTATGATGTTCCGGAGGAGCGAATTGCCTTCATTGACCATGGTGTACCTGACTTACGGTTCAGTGCAGAAAAGTCAAAGAAAGAATTTAAGCTTGAGCACAAAAATGTACTTACAACTTTTGGTTTTATCGGTCGCAACAAGGGCATAGAGACGGTAATCAAAGCTTTGCCCGGGGTTATAGAAAAATACCCCAATGTATTCTATATGATTTTGGGGAAAACGCACCCCAATGTGTTGAGACATTCAGGTGAAGAATATCGCATCTACTTAATGCGCCTGGTTAAAACCCTTCAGCTGGATAAAAATGTATTCTTTTTGAATGAGTTTTTAGATGTTAAAGACTTATTTAAATACTTGTCGGCTACGGATATATATATTACCCCGTATTTGCATGAGGCTCAAATTACCAGTGGAACACTTGCTTATGCAGTAGGAGTGGGGTCGGCAGTAATATCAACTCCATACTGGCATGCAGCTGAATTGCTGGCAGAGGGAAGAGGAAGGCTCTTCAGTTTCGGGAATTCGGACGAGCTTAGTTCGATATTAACAGAGCTTTTGGACAATCCTGCGGAATTAAAAAAATTGAAAGCGAGAGCCGGTGAATATGGCCGAAACATAACATGGCCCAAAACCGGGGAAAAATACCTTGCTGCAGCGAAACAAGCGGTATTGCAGGGAACTTTAGAATTGGAGAGAAAGGATACCATATTGGATTTGCTTATTCTTCCTCCCTTTTCTTTAGCGCATATAAACAGGCTGACAGATGATACCGGTATTATTCAGCATGCAAAGTTTGGAATTCCCAACCTGAAAGAAGGCTATTGTCTGGATGACAATGCCAGGGCACTGCTGATGGTTTTGATGGCTTACCGGCAAATCAAAGATTTTCGGTCTCTTGAATTATCGCCGGTTTATTTAAGTTATATCCATTATATGCAAAATAAGGATGGAACATTCAGGAATTTTCTGAGCTTTAGCAGAGATTACCTTGATGAAGTAGGCTCTGAAGATTCTTTCGGTCGTACCATCTGGGCCCTCGGTTATTTATTGGGCAACGCTCCAAATGATGCCTATTACCAAACCGGCCGTCTGATGTTTTTCAATGCTGCTCCCAATTTCGAAAAATTGAAATCCATCAGGAGTATTGCCAATACGATGATCGGAATTTGTTATTACCTGAGAACCAGTCCTGGAGATGACTCCATGACAGAACGACTTCGAAACATGGCTCATAAGCTGATTCAACAATTCGACGATAACCAGTCGCCGGACTGGCAATGGTTCGAATCACTACTTGCCTACGACAACGGAATGTTGCCTTTGGCCCTGCTGCATTCAGCCGAAATCCTGAACGAAGAAAAAGTATTGGAAGTGGCCATGAAATCTATGCAGTTTCTTACAGATCATACTCTCAAAGAGAATTACCTGTCTGTTATCGGAAACGAGAAGTGGTACAAAAAGGACGGAGAGCGTTCAGTGTTTGCACAACAGCCTGTAGATGCTATGGCAATGGTGTTAATGTATCATCAGGCTTTTCATGTAACCAAAGACAAAGAGTTTCTGAATAAGCTTTACACCTCTTTCTTATGGTTTTTGGGTGAAAACGATTTGCGGTTGAGCTTGTACGATTTTGAAACTCAGGGGTGCTGTGACGGTTTTGAAGTTTATGGAGTAAATCGCAATCAGGGTGCGGAAAGTTCTCTGGCGTATTTAATCTCTCATTTAACTGTATTGCAGGCTTATGAAGAATTTCATGATTTTAGTTAAGGTTTGTTTGGCGGACGGCTCTATCCCCGAAATAACTAATCCCGAAAAAGAAAATGTCCTTTTTCCGGTTAAATTTTCATCATTTTTCTGCTTAGATTTATCCAAAAGGGACTAAGAAATAAGGTTATGGCGATAATGCTTATTACCAGTTTATAGTCTCGAAAATCAATTATACCGGAATAATAGCCCGTGGATCCCAGGATAAAACTGAACTCACCAATTTGTGACAGCAGGGCACCTGCGTAAACACTTATCTTCCAGTCTTTGCAAAAGATACGCATTATTAGTATGTTAATGGTATTGTTGACAACAAAAACCATAAGTACAAGAGAACTTATAATAATTGCATTTTCTTTTAAAAACTGCAAATCGATCAACATTCCTACTGAAACAAAAAACAAAGCCAGGAACATGGTCTTAAATGCATGAAGGCTGTGATGCACCCAGGCGGTAGATTTTGTGGCAGATAAGATGATTCCGGCAATAAATGCCCCGAGGGCAGACGACAAACCAAATAATGCTGTTATGATGGAGAAACCAAAGCACAAAGAAAATGCGACAAAAACCTGCACTTCGTGATCCCTTTCGATGTATTTCTTGAAAGGCAGCTTAATTTCTTTCTTCTTAAGGATGTACAAGATTATGCCAATAATCAGTATTCCTCCCGCTATTTGTTTTAGCATTTCTGCCGCTCCGGGTTTATCACCTCCCAGGTAACTAAGTATTATCAGCATCGGCACAATAAGTATATCCTGGGCAATAAGTACACCTAAAACATTTTGCCCTGCTCTTGAAAATAGCTCATTTCTTTCCTGTAAAAGTTTAACTACCACTGCGGTGCTGCTTAAGCTTATGACAAACCCCAGCATAATGACCTGATTGATTTGCCATTCAAATATTTGCCCCAGAAACCAAACGATAATGATGCTCACCACAATTTGAACGAAAGTACCAATAACAGATACTTTCCAGTTTGTAACCAGGTTGGGCAAATGGATTTCCATGCCAACAAAAAATAAAAGCAGCACAAGTCCCAGAGAACCCAGATCGGTAATCAGGATTTCATCGGCGATAATTTTTAATCCAAATGGTCCAACCAACACCCCCACAATAAGGTAAGTTACGATGGACGGTTGTTTAATAATCCGCATCAGAAAACCTACCACTAGAATAATCAGGGAGAGAATTACAAATTTGGAAAGAACCGGATCAATGGTAATCGCAGCTATCATACAAAATTATATTTCTTTTCAGGTTTTCAGGTTATGTTTAAATTTCTGTACCTGGATTGTGAGGATTGCGTTTTGCTTGGGTATGAATCATAAGATGGTTTGTTTCAGGATGGATCAAAATGATAATAACACAGTCGTTGATGTTTTCCTGCAAGAGATTATATGCAATAATCACTTAATCTCTTGAAAACTTAGAAATATCCACCACTGACAAAAGGCAGTTTTGTTCATCTTCGGTAACAACCCCTTCCATATATACCCTGCAAAGAGATTTATTGTCATAGCCAAGCATTACCTGGCATGATTCTTTTGCATTACTGGTATATACTCTTTTGAAAAAATCAGTAAATACAGTCTTTGAGTCTTCGGTAATAAAAAGTTTGAAATTGCTGTTAACTAAGGAAAAACGCCGCTCGTTAAGCATATCGGCCCCTGTGAAATTTAAATCGCAGATAACACCATCAGGATTGAGGGAGAAATACCCCATGGGGGATAAATCAAACAGCATGGTATATTTTCTCAGGGCTTTTTCTGCAGTTTCATAAGCCTGCTGCAATTCTTCATTTTGCATCTCCAATTCAATCTGGTGCACCTGTAACTCGTGCAGAAGTTTACCTGCATCGGCTTCTATAGACAATGCATAAGCTGTTTTTTGGTTCTTTTTCAGTTGCTCTTCTGCTTTCTCCCTCAGTTTGCCTGAATCCCTGAAATCTGTTTCATCACTTGTCATAGCTTTCTTGTTTTTGTGTGATTGTAATTATTGCTGAGGATAATTCAGAACGATTGAATAATACGTTCATCGAACATACTGCATCCACTTCTTTCTTTCCGGCTGCAATTACCCTGACTTGAAGATTGTTACTTCCCGGTTTGGCCAATAGATCGGCCAATTTTTTCTCTGTTTTTTGGCGTGAATTCTCCGGAATGAATTGTTCCAAAAAACTATGACCCTTTACCTTCTCGCGTTTCGTATTGAAAAAGGTTTCGGCTGCTGAATTAAACTCCAAAATTTTACAATCGGCTGACAATTTTAGAATTACGCTGGACGAAGTGTCAATAAGCAGCTGGTTTTCCTGATTCATTGTAAGTAATTTTTCTTCTACCAGTTTCAGTTCCGAAATATCAATAAACGTTATTACCAGTCCGTCAATTCGATCGTCCAGAGTCCGGTAGGGCATGATACGAATAGAAAACCATCTTCCATCCTTGGTTGGAATCTGTTTCTCAACATAAATGAGGGTTCTCAATACTTCCTGTGCATCTTCAGCCAGGTTAGGGTAAATAAGTTGTGAAACCTGATCGGTAAATGGCCTTCCAATGTCGCTTTTTATGAGTTTAAATATCTTGGTTGTCTGGTTCGTGTATCGGCGGATATTGAGTTCTTTATCCAAAAATAAAGTTGCAATATCGGTGCTGTTGAGCAGGTTCTTCATATCGTTATTGACCCGGGAATAGTCCTCCACTTTGGCCATCAATTCGGCATTAACCGTCTGAAGCTCCTCATTGAGGCTTTGCATTTCTTCCTTCGAGGTCATGAGTTCTTCATTGGTCGACTGTAGCTCTTCATTGGTAGATTGCAACTCTTCGTTGGTAGATTTAAGCTCTTCCTGCGATGTTTGCATCTCTTCCATTATGTTTTGCATTTGCTCACGGGTATGTTGCAGCTCTTGCTCAAGTTCTTTTTCCCTGGCACTGGCTGCTTTTTCATTTACTTTCTTCTTTTGTGGAGCTATTTCAGCAGGAAGTGCAACTTCAGAAAAAATGATCATCAGTTTGCCATATAAAAGCTCAGGTTTTTGAATCCAGTGGATAGTGACATTTAATGTTATTAAGCCTTCGTTGGTGCTTGTCTTTACATGATGTAATGCCACTGCCTCTTTCTTCATTACCGCTTTACGAAAGGCCATAACGAAGTCATTCTGAAAACCCGGTCGCAGCATGGCAAAAATATTGAGGTTGGCTTTGCCCACGGCCGGTTCCAGATATTTACCTGTTCGTCCGCTAATGTACAGGATGTCGCCATTATCGTTAACCAACACACCGGCTGGCGCAAACTGGCTTAGTAAAAGTTGATCGGCGTGTGTTTGAATGTTCATAACTGGTCTTTCGGGTTTGGTGTCTTCAAAATAACCTGTTGCAGGCCGGGCAAAAGAAGATGAAAAATCCATTAATAGCGGATTGAGGTTGGTGCCGGAGCGCTTGAAAATTTTCAGACTGCTGTCCACCGGTCTGAATAGATGGTTTTGTGTACCAAGGGTTTCAGAAGTACCAAGAAGCAAAAGCCCTTCCTTATTAAGGCTGTAATAAAACAAGCCCAATAGTTTTTTTTGAAGCTCAGAGTCCATGTATATTAAAAGATTCCGGCATGAAATGAAATGAATATTGGTAAAGGGGGGATGCATTATGATGTTGTGTTGAGCAAACACAACCATTTCTCTTATCTCTGTGCTAATGCGATAGCCCTCTTCTGTTTTGGTGAAAAAACGGTTTAGTCTTTTGGGAGAAACATCGGAAGAAATTCTATCTGTAAATAAGCCTTTACGGGCAGTATCAACAGCATCACTATCGATATCGGTGGCAAAAATCTGTAATGATATTCCGGCATGTGGGTTAGTTTTCTCCAAAACCTCTTTAAACAATATGGCAAGCGAATAGGCTTCTTCTCCGGTTGAGCATCCGGGGATCCAAGCTCTCAGTTGCGAATTGGGTTTCATTTGGTCTATAAGAGCCGGAAACGCCTTTTCCTGTAAGTGCTTCCAAACCGGTGTGTCCCGAAAGAATTTTGTTACACCAATCATTAACTCTTTAAAAAGGATGTGTATTTCTTTTGGATTTTCCTGTAAAAAGTGGACATACGAAACTATTTTATCAATTTTATGGATGCTCATTCTTCTTTCAATGCGTCGATAGATTGTATTCTTTTTATAGAGAGAAAAATCATTGCCTGTTTGTGTTCTCAGCAAAATGATAATTTTTTCAAAGGCGCTATGATCTTTTATTGCAGTGTGGCGGGTTGGTTTGCCTTCAGGTATTTGATTTAGGAAATGAATGATTTCGCGGACCAGTTTTTCCGGAGGAGCAATGATATCAACCAGTCCTGAATCGATTGCATGACGCGGCATACTGTCAAACTTGGCCGTTTCGGGTTTCTGTACCAAAACAACTCCGTTATTTTCTTTAATTGCCCGGATTCCGATGCATCCATCGGAGCCCATTCCGGAGAGAATAATTCCCACCGCATTCTCTTTACAGTCATCGGCCAGCGAACGCAGAAAAAAATCTACCGGAAGACGAAGTCCACGGTTTTCGACAGGTTCAAACAGGTGGAGTACCCTTTTGAAGATGGAAATATTTTTGTTTGGCGGAATCACATAGACGCGATCAGGCTCTACCGGCATCAGGTCTTCGGCCTGAAACACCTGCATGCCTGATATTCGCTGTAGCAACTCAGGAAGCATTCCTTTTTGTGTCGGATCCAGATGTTGCACAACAACATAGGCCATTCCGCTTTTTTCAGGAACATTTTTCAAGAACTGCTCCAATGCTTCCAGTCCTCCAGCCGAGGCGCCAATGCCAACAATGGGAAACTTACCGGATTTAATATCAGAAGCTTTGTCCATTGAGTTATTAGTCTCTTTGGTCTTTTTTTCTTTCAACTACTTGTTCTTTAAAGGTATAACCGTATCGGTTTTTACTTGCATTTTTTCTTTTTCCCTGGCCTGTCGCCTGAAATATCCTCTGAAGAGGAAATTATGTTTGAGCGCCTCCATGTTTTCATTGAGACGAATGCTGCTTTCTTTAAGATTAATAATGGTTTCATCAATATTATTTACAATAGATGTATCCTGAATCAACATTCCAATAGCTCCTTGTCCATTATTAATTTTCATCATTATTTCTCCGAGCTGATTGGATGCAACTTCAGTTTTGGCAACAGTTTGTTGTAAGCTCTCCATAAAAGCAAAGACATTTTCTTTTGTAACTTCAATCGTTTCATCCAATCCTTCAGAACTTTTTCTGAAATTTTCAATGGTCATATTCACATTTTCTGCAATTACCGAATCTTTTATCAATCTTCCAAGCATTCCTTCTCCACGGTTAATATTGGTCATTATTTCGGCAAGTTGAAATGTAATAACTTCGGCACTTTCTGCACTGATTTTTAAACTCTTCATGATGTCATCGGTTTCAAATGGTTCTTGGGATAAAATCTCTTGTCCATCTTTGGCCAAGGGGGCGTTTGTGCTTCCCTGTGTAATAATTATGATCCGGTCGCCAATAATTCCTTCAGAACCAATACTGGCATAACTGTCGGCCTTTATAAATTGCTGCACATCTTTTCGGATAAGCATATCGACCTGCACCGTTGAATCATTGGTTATTCTGATGTTATCAACAATGCCGACATTAATACCTGAAAAGCGTATATTGTTTCCAACCTGAAGCCCGCTTACATTATAGAACCTGGTGGTGATTTTAAATACCGGATTAAATAAATTTTGTTGTTTTCCAATGATGAAAATGGCAATTACAAAAATGGCCATTCCCAGGACAATAAAAATACCTAATCTTGCTTTAAAACGTGGTGTATGATTTTCCATTGTTTATCTTTTATTCCTTAAAAAAAGACTGGATTAACTCATCGGTTGAATTTTCAAAATCATCAATGGTTCCTTCCAGGTAAACCTCGCCGTCCTTTAACATGATAATTCGGTCGGCAGTTGCGCGGGCACATTCAATATCGTGTGTGATAATAATAGATGATGTTTTGTATTTTTTTTGAATATCGTTAATCAATGCGCTTATGCCGTCTGAAGTAACAGGATCAAGGCCGGTTGTGGGTTCATCGTAGAGCATAATCAAAGGGTCCACGATGATGGTACGCGCCAGACTGGCTCTTTTCTGCATGCCCCCCGAAAGTTCGGATGGCATTTTATCCAGCGTATTGGCCAATCCTACATTTTCCAAAACCTCTTCTATTTTTTTGTTCCTTTCCATTTTAGTCAGCTTTTTTTTTATTCTGATTAAAGGAAATTCAAGATTTTGTTTAATGGTCATAGAGTCATAAAGGGCGCCACTTTGAAAAAGGAAGCCAATTTTCTTCCTCAACGCTGCCAGGCCCTTACTTTTTAATTCATTTACGTTTTCCCCTAATACCTTTATGGTTCCATAATCGGAGTTAAGCAAACGAACAATACATTTTATAAGAACCGATTTCCCGGAGCCTGATTTCCCAAGTATTACCAGATTTTCACCATTATGAAGCTCTAACGACAAGTTCTTTAGCACCTGCTGTTCAGCAAAACCTTTACTAAGATTATTGATCTCAATAACCGAATTAAAAGTATTTTGACTTTCCGGTGTTACGGGTTTATTGTTTGTCATTTACTATTTCTTTCTATAAAAGCATATCGGTAATCTGAACAGCAATCAGGTCAATAATAATCACCAGCAGGGAAGAAAGTACAACGGCTGAATTGGCTGCAATGCCTACACTCTTTGTTCCCTGTCCGGCAGAATAGCCCTTATAACACCCCATAAGGCCAATGGCAGCGCCGAAAAAGAACGTTTTAATCAGAGCAGGGAAAAAATCTATAAAATCGATCGCCCTGAATGCCTGATTAAAAAACAGCACAAATGAAACACTCCCTTTGATGTTTGCAGCAGCCCAGCTTCCCATAATTCCAAGAGCATCGGCATACAAAACCAATATTGGTATCATTAACGTAGCAGCCAAAACCCTTGTAACCACTAAAAAACGAATGGGATGAGTGGAAGAGACTTCCATAGCATCAATCTGTTCCGATACTTTCATTGACCCCAGCTCGGCCCCCATGCCGGATCCTATTTTGCCAGCACATATTAACGCAGTAATAACCGGGCCCATTTCCCGTATTATTGATGAAGCAACCATTCCGGGAAGTAGGGATAAAGCTCCAAAATCGGCTAAAACAGGGCGAGATTGTATTGTGAGCACACCTCCCATGATTAGGCCCGTTACTGAAATAAGCGGCAAAGTCTTATTTCCTATTTGGAAGCACTGACGAAGGAATTCGTTAAATTCAAAACTAAGAGAAAAAGTCTCTTTTATTGTTTGCCAGAAAAACAAAATGAAATCACCTATCCCGACGAAAAAAACATTGGCCTCCTGAGTTTTTTTATATGTTTTTTCACCAAGTCTTATTACCTGCTCTTTTACAACGAGGGGGCTTATTGTCACTTTTTTAAATGGTGTCTTCTTTTCCACAGAATAAAGGTAGGAGAGTTTATTATTGATTGTTTTACAGAATTCCTGATAAGAGTTACATTATTCACATATATTGCGTTGATTGGTACACGAATATATTTCGGTTTTCCCTTTCAGAAGTTTTTTAGATAATGATCGAACTCATTTATGAATCGGGTCGATTATCGCCCAATAAAAACCCCCATGGTTGTAATGGTTTGATTTGGTCAAAAATAAGTTTTGCAATTGCCGCCAGAGGAATAGCAACCAACATACCCGGGATGCCCCACAAGGCACCAAATGTAATAACCGCAATAATGGAAGCCAACGCGTTAAGTTTTACCTTTGAGGCAACTATTTTGGGAACTATAAAATTGTTATCAATAAACTGAATGAAAATATAAAGCGCTAAAACCAAAACTGCAAACCATGGGGATGGCTTAGTTACAATAGCAATTATCATTGGCATAGAAGCAGCAATGATCGAACCCAGGTAAGGTATTAAATTGAGCAAAGCCCCTAATATCCCAAGAATTAAAGCATATTCAATGCCCAAAACCAGGAGGCCAATCGTATATAAAAATGAAATGATTATTACCTCAAATAACAATCCGAGGAGGTAACGTTGAATAAGGGTTTTAATTTGGCTAATGATTTCGCTCACTTTGTCTCTGTTGTTTTCTCCAAACAGTCGGTGCAAAAATTCAACGAGCAATGGCTGGTAAAATAAAATCATAAATACATATACCGGAATCAAAAACAAAAAAGCCAGTATGCTGCCGACACTTACTAATGTTTGCCCGATTTCTGCACTCCCAATGAGTTCGTTTTTTGTTTTTGTAATCCATTGGGTAATTTCATAGGCGCTAATATCAAAGTAACCGGATATCCAGAAGACGAGCTGATTGAGTATTTGGGTGAACTTATCAACCAGTTTGGGTAATGATTCTGTGAATCGACTTGCCTGAGAATATAGGAGTATTCCAAACAAAGCAATGATTGAAAAAGTGAGGAACATCACACTTGCGATGGCCACCACCCGGTGAACTTTCAGCTTGATTATCAGGTTTAATGCCGGAAGGAGTACTATGCCCAGGATGGTTGCAAAGACAAGTGGTATTATAATGCTTTGAGCAATATAAAGTGTAAAGAAAAAGGCCAGTAGCCCCATTATAACCAGAATCGCTTTTACGTAGAAAGGAATATTTATTTCATTTACGGTCACAGTAAGTAGGATTTTCTGTTCTGAATAAATCTTAAAATCATTTCAATAACAGCGATTACGAACAAAATGTGAATGAGTCCTCCGCTGTTGTATCCCAGACACCCGATGGCCCATGCAATATTCAGAAACAAAGCAATGAGTAAAGTGAATTTTTCATGGTTCTGTGGTTAACGGCTAATGCGTTTTAGAGTTTATTTTTCTCTGAAAGACAATCGATTATCATTTTTCTTAAACTTGCGCTGTGTATAGGTTTGGAAATATAATTATTGCAACCTGCAGCAATGGCTTTCTCTCTGTCACCTAACAGGGCATGGGCAGTTTGAGCAATTATTGTTATGTCCCTGTTGAATTTACGAATATTTTGCGTGGCTTTATAGCCATCCATCTCAGGCATTTTTATATCCATCAGCACCAGATCGATTTCCGGATTTTTCCGACATATATCAACTGCTTCAACTCCGGTTGTAGCTGTATAAATTTCTTTACTAATATCTTCAATCATGGTAAAAAGCAGCATTCTCGATATTTCATCATTTTCAACTACCAAAACATAAGGTTTTTTGCTAACCACTGTCTTTTCTTGTTTATTGACCGAATTTACAGCTTTTTTATTCTTTACCGGAGTGGCGGGAATTGTAAAAAAGAAGGTGGCCCCCGTATTATCACCATTATGTGCGGAGTTATTCTCAACGTGAATCTTTCCTCCCAGCATCTCAATGTAAGCCTTTGAAATGGATAATCCCAGGCCTGCCCCCTCTTGGATTTGGTTTAAATTCCTGCTGCCTTGCATAAATCGGCCAAATATGCTCTCTTGCTGTTTTGACTGGATACCGGGACCGCTGTCCCGGACATAAAATTCTATAAATTCTCCTTTGAGAGAGACCCCAAAATCAACTGAGCCAGTTTGGGTGAATTTTATTGCATTTTTCACCAGGTTGGTAAGCACTTCGTAGACTTTTTCTCTATCTGTCAAGAAAAATGCTTTGTTTGTGGGAAGTTCAGTATGGAAAGATAATTTTAGTTTTTTTTGTTCGGCTTCCAGTTTGAAAAAATGATAAATATCCTCCACCTGCTCGTTTACATTTACCTCGGAATTAGAGACTTCAGTTTGCTGAGATTCTATTTTTGAAATACTTAAAATATCGTTAATGATATTGAGCATACGCGTTCCGCTTTTTTCAATAATATCTAAATAGTAATATCGTTCATTTTCGTCCAACTTGAAATTTCTTAATACTTCAGTAAACCCCAGGATGCCATTCATAGGTGTCCTGATTTCATGGCTCATGTTGGCCAGAAATGATGATTTCAGTCTTTCGCTTTCTTCGGCTTTCTCCCTGGCGATTATCAGTTCCTCATTTTGAATTTCCAGTTCCAGCTGATGTACTTCCAGCTCATGAAGGATTTTCAGGGAGGCAGATTCGGAAAGAGGTGGATCTGAAACTGCTACTTTCGTTTTTAACAACAACTCGGCTGCTTGCCGTAAATTATCGAGTTTATTTTGTTGATTAGTCATAATGAGGATTATTTTGTTGTGAGTGTAATTTCTTCCCACATTTACCATTTCATAAAACCGCTGCTAAATTCTAATAATTTGCAAACTTTCAAGAATTCCAAAAACGTTCAATAACCAAATTATTAAAATGAGAATGACAACGACATTCAAAACCCCTTTAATTGTGGGTTGCATGGGTATGAATCGGTTAATCAGCCAAAGTAAAACTCCAACACCAATGATGACGATAATGATTGTTAATGCAGAAATGGTTAAAAAATTTAGATAATATTCGTTACTTCTTAAATATCTCTCCTTCCCCTGTTCAAAATTCTCATCCCATTGTTTTTTTTTAAGGAGGAAAGAGCAACATTAGCTACAAAAGCCATAGGAGAAACCTGTTTTTTTCAGAGTTACCCCTATGGCTTTTTTTCTTACATTTCTGGCAGAATCTTTATGTCAATTCGTCTGTTTTGTCTTCTTCCTTCTGCAGTTTCATTATTGGCCACAGGGTTTATTTCTCCATAACCTACAGAACTGATTCTACTGATTTCTTCGATATCTGAATTGGCATTCAAATATTGGGTGACCGCATCTGACCGCTTCTGGGAAAGCATTAAATTGGAGGCATCTCCTCCGAATGAATCGGTATATCCTTCCACAATTACGCTACTTTCCGGAAAAATTTTAATTGCGTTCTGCACTTTGGTTAACAAGTCAAAATTTGTTGGAGTTATTTCCGATTTGCCGGTTTCAAAACCAAACCCATGCAGCCTTATAACGATTTCATCTCCAGATCGAAATACCGATGCCTCTGATTTGTCAAATATCAGATAGACGTTCTCAAACTGTTGATTTAGTTTTGTTTGTTTATCTATTTTAGCGTCAAGTTTCGCCTTTTCGTTTTCAAACTCCATCATTTGCGATTTCATTTCATCTGTACGCTTGTCGATTTCCTCATTGAATTCGGTATTGAGTGCTAAGTTTTCACTTTTCAATAATTCGACAGTCGTTTTCAGGTTTTTGATTTCATTTTTTATAGCTATATTTTCGGCAATAATCATTTGGTTGTCAAGTTGCAACTCCGAAATATATCCGATGATTTCCTGTTCAGGTTTTTCGATTCCATTATGAAACTGAGCTACAAAACCGGCTTTTTCAGCAATCCGGACTAGTGGTAATTCATATTGCAGGATGACATCTTCCATTTTCATATCTCTGTCATCAATTTCAGATATGGTTTTATCAAGTGCGATAGCATGTTGGGACTCATATTTGGCTTGCTTGGCCAGCGTACGAGGATAGTCCATATCATACCTGTTTGTTTCCAGTTCTCTTTCAGTTTCAGCCAGCAACGTTTCAGCCTTTTTCAAGGTTTTCGGAGCATTGCGATCAACGTTATTGTCATCTGCCTTTTCCAGCAAAACGCGGGTTTCGTCAAGCAAGTCGGTTTTTATAGAAGTTAATTCTGCTTTCCGGTACAGTTCAACTGCTTCGGTCGAATACTTGTACGAGTCATCCCGGTCACCTTTTTCCAGTTCTCTGGCTGCTCTGTTAAAAACGTCTTCAGCCTCTTTCCACATTTTTTTTGCACTTCTGTCAGCTCCTGCCGATAATGCATCGGAACGAGCATCGAGTGAACTGGCAAATACCGATTTGGCTGAAACACTAAAGGTTGCAGACCGGTTAAAGTGGTTTACAGCTTCAACAAGTGATTCTTCAATCTTTTCAACGCTTTTTTGGTCGGCAAAATGTTTTTCAGCCTGCCTGTAGTATTCAATTCCTTTATTGTATTCATCCGGAACCAGAAGGTCAGCCCGTGCAAATTTTGCATCAAGCATTGCCTTGTCGGCTTTCTTAAACAAAGTGCTCTTTGTTTGTTGAGCATAACTGAGTGCGCTTATCATTAATAAGGACAGGCACAAAAGTATAGCAACGTTTGCTTTAATTTTTTCAATTGCTTTCATTTTGATAGTTGTTAGTTTAATTACAATGTAACTGCGGTACCGGCTTAAGGGTATTCCGGTTGCAACGTGGCTGTTGTTAGTTCAAAACCCAATAACCTTTTATGCTCCGGAATCAAAGGAGGTCTTCTGGGATCTTTATCGATATTTTTTCTCCCGGCGTCATCCTTGTTCGATTAATGCATTCCTGCTTATGGGGGAGAGATAAAATATCTGATGCACAATTTTATAAACTTACAGATAAGGAATCTGGAACTCGTTACATGATTGTTTTTTTATCTTACATAATTCACACTTATGAAGAGGTTTAAAAGTTTCCAGAGTCATCAATATTTTGTGTACGGGATGTTTATGACCGGAGCCACTATGAGTAGGATATTTTGCAAATTTGTTGAAGTTGTTTTCTATACATCCCAAGAATCATGCATCTGGCGCATGAAACCATTGGATGAATGAGTCAAATGCCGGAATTGATGGATGCATCATCAAAAAAAAGTGCTTTTTTTGTTTCAACACATTTGGCAGCATACAAATACAAGGCGGCGCTCCATGTTTGCCAGTCCTGGCCCATGGGCATTCCATCCTGGGCTCTTATCCATTCATTAAATCCGAATTTCAGTGATTTGCTTTTTGAAAGTTTTATTGTTTGGGTAAGAGCAATTAGCTTTTTCTCTGCCAACCTATATCTTTTTGCTGCAATAAGGGCTGCAATATACAACCCGCAGATAAATGGCCAGATACCTCCGTTATGATATTCACCGGGTTTGTTGTATTGTTCGTATCGTTCATGCCAGTCGGGATCAAGGGGGTTGATATAGGGGAAGAAATTGGGAGGCAAATCACTGGCAAGTTCTTCATTTTTGCGCATATTGATACACTCTTCTTCTATCCATGTTACCATTTCATTTGCCCTGGTTGGTGAAGCCAATCCAGACAAAATAGCCAGGCTGTTTCCCAGAAGGTCGAAACGTTCACTGCTGAAAATTTTATATGACCAAAATGCATAGTAGGGCTTGTACTTAACCACAAGCCCTTCATGTACATGTTTGTGCATAATGCCGTTGGTAATGGTGAATCTTCCCATGTCGTGTTTCAATTGGTCTGCTCTTTCGTCTTGGTTAAGCAAGCGTAGGTAGCTATAAGTCAAAGTGTTAACAAAAAAACCATAACCGGTTACCCATTGTTCATCACGCCAGTCGCTGGTAGGTTGTTGGGCAACCAAAAAGCGATCCGAAGGACTTTGATATTCCATCCATTGCAAGGCTTTTTCTGTGGCTTGCTGCAGGAATTTTTTCTCATTTGTAATTTTCCTGAAAATACCAATCCCCAGTAAAAACAATGGGGTTGTATCACTGGCCCCCAAATCTCTGGCATCATGCACCAATGATGGAATATGTCCATGCCTGGTTTGATTTTTCGCCAGTGCCAGCAATACATTACGCATACTGTTCATGAGCTCTTGCTTTCCCGAAACCGCGATGCCCAAAAGAGCAAACATCAAATCACGGGTATAGGGTTCGGGATATCCCCAACCTGCTGTTCGTGGAAGGCCATGAAACGGGCCATGCGCATTATGTAACAGAACCTTTATCGCTGCGTTACGCGCGTCATCGATCTCTACTTGATTGTTTTTTAACATAACATAGATCAATCTTCTTTGATAGCCTTAATTCTGGTATTTTTTCAATCAATCTCCAGTCTTTCACTTACAATTTGAATGAAACGTTTGGCAACAGTTCGGTAATCGAATTTTTTCACCACCCTTTTTCTTCCCGCTTTTCCCATACTCAATCTTAAAGCACTATCATTCATTAGCGTCATCAAATGTTTTGCTATATCCTGTACATTGGCCCGGTAATCAACAATGCGGGGTGTCTTAAACAACATCTTGTGTTTTTCTTCGAATCCTGATTCCTCACCGATAATAACTTCATTAACGACGATTTTACGGGCAACTTTAGCAAGCAGGGCGGTTTTCTTTATGTACTAATGTATCAAGCATTCCCATGGCTTTTAAGCCAATTACGGGTTTTTCACATGCACCGGCTTCAACCTGAGGCATTCCAAAACCTTCCAGTCTGGCGGGGGCTGCATAAATATCGCATGCTCCCATAAGGTAAGGCATAAAAGTGCGGGAGATGGTGTTGGTTGCATAGGTGACATTCTTCTCAATTCCCAGCCGCTCTGCCAATTCCAGATCGGCCAGATTTTGTGCTTTGGTGCGGGGTTGAGGCCAAACTTTGCAAACATATTTCCAATCGGGTGCATTAGTATCTATTATGGCAAGTGCCTGCATTACTTCCTGTGCCCCCTTTGAAGCAGCATCACCTCCCACGGTGAGTACCATGAGCTGATCGGGAGAAACTCCCAACGCTTCTCTTACTGCAAGTATTTTTGGATCGTCCTTACTGAAGGGCTTAAAAGAATCGGTATCGCAGCCTACCGGTAGTACTTCAATGATATCCGGATTAATCCCATCGCGCACATACATTTCCTTTACCCAGTTAGATGTAACCAGAATAAGCGGTAAGGCATTCAAAATTTCCTGATAGTTGGCAATAAATCCGTCGGCTACCAGCCAGGGAACGGCTTTTATACCGTAGCGCTGAGGGTGAAGCACCAGTTGTGGCGTATGTCCCCAGTAGCCTATTCCAACCACAGCGTCGGGCTTAAACCATCGATAATACCATTATTTTTCCTGTGCCGATTCAAAATGTGCAGCATGAACATCAACCCCCATTTCAAGCAGCCCTTTGTAAAGCAAATCGCCCTGCGTGGCCAGACCTCCGGGGGATGGCGGATAATCATACAGAACAAGTACTTTCATAGATTTTGATTTTTTACTGAAACGATAAAATACGGGTTGCGTTTTTAGTGTCGAAATACTATCAAATTTTTTTCGTCGCTGGCGGATGTTTCTACTTCACTGTTTTGAGCAAACTCATGGCTTCTGAAGGTTTACCGAACTGCCAAAACGCTTCTGTTTTTGGAGTGGTTTGTGCTTCCCAGCTATCATCCTCAAAACCATAAATTTTGGTAATGATATTATATTTTTTTGTCCATATTTGATGGGAAAAATTGGTAATTACCGAGGCTTTTTCAATTATTTTAGGTAAATACTTTTTATTTTCATCATCATATGCGAATGCCCACAAACAATTGGCAGCGATTTGATTGGAATGCCATAATTTAATTACGGCCCGGCCAATTTCTTCATGGCGGAGATGTTTTGTATATTCACCTGACGGGCTGTGGGAAATAATCATATCGAAATGTTTCAACGGTAACAAATTAAGAATAGCTTTCTCAACCGCTTGTAAATCTAATGGTTGCTGTTCAGGGCCATCGTCGAGGTCTCCCATGATGCCCACCGCATTTAATGCCTCCAATGCTTTGAAAAATTTAGCGGAACGCTCCGGATCTTTACCACGGCACAGGGAAACAATAAACCAATCACATTTTGGATGACTTAAGATTGTTCCCCCACTCCAAAGTGTTTCATCATCGGGGTGAGCTACTATTACGACAATAGTCTTTTTCCTTTTTGTTAACATACAACCGGGTATAAGTTCTACTATCCTTTCTGGAAAAGATTGCCCATATGATAGCTGGGATTACCTCTTTAAAATTATTTTTCAGTTAATATTTTTTTCTCTACTTCACAGCGGAATTGGGTCTTTGGTTTTTTTTTCTTTGATAGCCTAACGCTACCGAACCTTGATTTTTTTGTGAGTCAGTTGTTTGTTGAAAATAACCCTGACCAGTACAACGACTCCTGCCACAGCAAGAATAAGATGAACAGGGCCTGAAGAATGTAAACCCCAGAATAGTATTCCCCAAATTACCATGAGCAAAGCGGCAATGATATAAAGTAAGTTTTTCATGATATTATTTTTTATTGGTTGGTTCGTTGAATCAATAGATCGTTAGATATTAGCTTTAAGATAAAACACAATGCGCTGATAAATTAGGTGTTAACACAAAGAGCCTTCAGTGTATAAATATTTAATTAAAAGCTCGTTACAAAATTTGACGGACTATTGTGTCTTGTAAAAATAAGTCTATCCTATTTCAGGAGTATTACATTTCTATGATAATAAGTTACATCTTTCACACATAGATTTGGTAAAGCAGGTTTCGCTACTCAGGAGTCAGTAGCAAATGAAGAGAAGATTAATGGCAGTAGAAACAGAGAGGGCTAGCGTCATTTCTTATGGCAAAGAAAGCTGCACATAATAGTTAGAAAAAACAATTATGAATTTTTTACCTCGCTAATGAGTTCTTTCAAATTTACAGAAGCATAAGTGGATGAATAATCGGACATAGCATAAGGTATAATCAACTCATCGTTATGTATCATTGAACCACAGGAATATACTACATTAGGAACATAACCTTCTCTTTCTTCCGTATTTGGGATTAAAAGCGGAGTTTTTGATCTTCCTATTTCTTTTTCAGGATTATCAAGGTCAAACAAGGCTGCTCCTAATGAATATTCGCGCATGGGCCCCACGCCATGAGTAATGACCAGCCACCCCTCTTCTGTTTCAATGGGGGAGCCACAATTTCCAATCTGGATAAGCTCCCAGGGGTATTGGGGCTGCTGGAGGATGTTGGCCTCTCGCCAAACGGTAATGTTCTCCGAGTATGCAATGTAGTTGTTAAACCCATCCAGCCGGCAAAGCATGGCATATTTGCCATTTACTTTTCTGGGGAAAAGAGCCATTCCTTTGTTTTGTGCTATTTCACCATGTAAAGGTCTTATTCTGAAATGGTAGAAATCCTCAGTCTCAAGCAGCTTTGGAAGAATTGTTGTTCCATCATACGCGGTGTAAGTGGCGTAGTAGATGGTATTGTTGTCCTCATCCGTGAATTTTACAAAACGAGCATCTTCAATTCCATTTTTTTCATTGACAGAAACAGGGAAAATAACCCTTTCTGAAATATTGGTATCCAGCGAAAACTGTAATTCATAATGAGAGGAGGCCAACCATGTAAGTTGGTTAAAAAGGAATTCTTTATCAGAAGTTAAATGGACTGATTTTCTGGACTCGTAAATACATTTTCGCAATTCACCATAAGTGAATTTTTCGGGGAGTTTATCTAATATTAAAGCAGGAGGAATAAGGCCGTGAATCTCCTGCATTTCTTCCAGTTTGTGATTAAAGGATTTTTTATCATAAACATGCCGTCTGATATGTTCTGCTTCTTCCAGCATATCACCAATAGATTCCACTGTGAGGTTGTTGGATTTATCAAGGATTCCGGTTCTGAACACAATAGATGATATGTGTCCCTCTCCGGTGGCCCGAAAGCTGATTATAACTCTTTTGCAGCCAGGTTTTATATCAGTCTGGTCAGGATGCTCTACCATTGATGGATTAAAAAATGCAGCCGATTCAATGGAGTACTCCATGGTAAAATAGGAGCCTATAAGGATTTTTTTTGAGTAATCTATTTCATCCGGATTTTTATCCAGTGATTTGATAAGGTTTGCAATTTTATTAAAGTGTTTCTCAAAAATTCTGGAAATGTTTCTGTGACGCATAGAATAGTCTCTAAGCGTTTGATTTAATGTCAATAACACTTGTTTTTCTGACATTGCCAGGATGGACTGGATGGTATTTAATGCCCTCTCTTCACCAGTAAACAAAAAACGGGCAATAACCCTGCTCGGGTCAGGGTTAAATACTAAGTTTTTTCTGTTTACCGTTACTTGCATGTGAGATATTTTCTGTTTCCTTAAAGGTAACGTTTATTTATCTTCTTTGCAGGTCTTTTGATTGTTTTATCTTGTTGCTGTGTCCAAAAGGGATTTATTTCCTTACAGCCACGGCTTCAATTTCCACCAATGCTCCCAAAGGCAGATCCTTAACAGCAAAAGCTGCTCTGGCAGGAGGATTTTCGGGGAAATATTTGCCATAAACCTCATTCATGGCTTTGAAGTTATTGATGTCGCTCAGTAAACAGGTGGTTTTCACAACATTCGAAAAATCACATCCGGCCTCTGAAAGAATGGCTTGTAAATTTTTCATAACCCGTTCCGTCTGGTCTTTAATGTCCCCATCAACCAGTTTCCCCAATGCGGGATCAATGGGTACTTGTCCGGAAATGAAAACCATATTACCGGCAATGGTTGCCTGACTGTAGGGGCCAATGGCCTGAGGTGCCTTAGTTGTAGAAATAATTTCCTTCATAACTCAGAAAAATAAGATTAACAATATTTCCTGTCTGAACTATAAATGTAGTGAATTATGAAACAATAAATAGGGCTATTTTTATATAAATGTAACCACAGACAGAAGATTGCGAGACAGAAGGCAGAAGAGAGATTATTGGCTAATCTGCTCGTCTTGTAATGTTTATAGGAAGGACTGCCTTATATGCAAACATCTAACTCACTTTAATTAAGCGATTGCAAAAAGCTATTTTTCTTTTGAGTCAGATAAAAGATGGTTAAATGACATTTCTTTTCTCTATGCCACTTTTTTTCCAGGTTTGCTACACTCCACAAATATGCCGCCCCTTCAGGGCATAGCCGTCAGGCTAAGCAGATTGATGCAATGGAATATTCACAAAATCAAAGGTTTGGTTTATCATTTCTAATATGTGGATACTCGAAAATGTTTTATTTTTTGGTTCTACATTCTGTTCCTT
>NZ_QEWP01000015.1 GCF_003121985.1 Marinilabilia rubra | reverse complement strand
CAGAGCAAGCAAATGAAAATACCACTGTCATCCGACTTTTTTTCTCAAAACGAGCAATTATCCCTCTATGGATAAAGGGATGCAGCAATTTTCTTCTCAATTTCAAAAAACTCTCGGATGATAGTGAAAAGCAATCTCTAAGTAGTATCAGGCTGGAGCGGTCCCGATGCTTCGGGATTAATCCGTAGGTCGTAGGTTCAAGTCCTACCTGGGGAGCAAAATTAATAGCTATCTCTTTTCGAGGTGGCTTTTTTTATTACCCAAACTTATGGAGTTCTTCGTGTATATCCTTTATTCGCCAAAGGCTGATAAATATTACGTGGGCCAAACTTTTATTTCTCTAATTTGTGTCCGTCTATAAACTAAGCAAACAGTGTCAAAATTTATGTGCGTGTTCAGAAAGTTTCATTTACAATCCCGAGGCTTCGGGAGCGAAGCCCGAAAATACGCAGTCCCGATCCCTCGGGATGAGTAATTTTCAGGCAAGCGTAACGCCCTAAATGGGACTTTATGGACAAGCACTAATTAAGGGAATTCTCGGGCATTGAGAAAGAGTAGTCAACAAAAAAAGCCCGGAGAAATTTTTCTCCAGGCTTTGTGAATTAGTGTCTTCAACAACCAGCTTAGGCGTTTTTGGCAGCAATGAGATTCAATGCTGATCCGGCTTTATACCATGCAATTTGCTGTTGATTGTAAGTATGTAATGTCTTGATGGTATCTTTTGACCCATCTGCATGTTCTACTTCAATGGTTATTGGTTTATCAGGAGCAAATTGATCCAAATCAATGATGTTGAAGGTATCATCTTCCTGAATTTTATCATAATCGTCTTCGTTTTCGAAGGTTAATGCCAACATTCCCTGCTTTTTCAGATTGGTTTCGTGAATGCGGGCAAAACTTTTTACCAACACTACCTTCACTCCCAGGTGACGAGGCTCCATTGCGGCATGTTCGCGAGAGGACCCTTCTCCATAGTTATGATCGCCTACTACAACTGTTGGAATGTTCTTGGCTTTGTAGTCACGCTGCACATCAGGCACTTTGCCATATTCTCCCGTCAGTTGGTTTTTGACCTTGTTGCTTTCTTTGCTGAAGGCATTGATAGCTCCAATAAGCATGTTGTCTGAAATATTATCAAGGTGACCCCGGAAGCGTAACCAAGGGCCCGCCATCGAGATATGGTCGGTGGTACATTTTCCGGCCGCTTTGATCAACAACCTGGCTCCGGCAATGTTTTTGCCATCCCATGGTTCAAAAGGGGTAAGTAATTGCAGGCGCTTGCTGTCGGGCTTAACAACTACCTCAACTCCGGATCCGTCCCTGGCTGGTTCCTGATAGCCGGCATCCTTTACATCAAACCCATTGGGAGGTAACTCATATCCTGTTGGCGGATCAAGTTTTACTTCTTCTCCTTTGTCATTTTTGATGGTTTCGGTAAGGGGGTTAAATCCCAGCTCTCCTGAAATCGCAATAGCAGTAACCAATTCAGGTGATCCTACAAATGCATGTGTATTTGGGTTGCCATCAGCTCTTTTTGCAAAGTTACGGTTGAAGGAGTGAACGATGGTGTTCTTTTCCTGCTTGTCGGCGCCTTCGCGAGCCCACATTCCAATACAGGGCCCACAAGCATTGGCAAAAACGCGTCCCCCCATTTTCTCGAAGATATCTATGTAACCATCCCGGTCAATGGTGTAGCGAACCTGCTCTGATCCTGGTGTGACTGTAAATTCAGACTTTACTTTAAGACCTTTATCTACTGCTTGTTTTGCAATGGATGCAGCTCTCGATATATCTTCATATGATGAGTTCGTGCAAGATCCAATAAGTCCGAACTCCACCTTTGTTGGCCATCCGTTTTCTTTTGCTACTTCACGCACTTTTGATATTGGGGTTGCCAGGTCGGGTGTAAAGGGACCATTGAGATGAGGTTCCAGTTTGTCCAGATCAATTTCGATGACCTGGTCAAAGTATTTTTCGGGGTCTGCGTAGGCTTCAGGATCACCCGTCAGGTTTTCTTTTACTTTAAGGGCTTCATCAGCAACATCGTCACGTTTGGTGGCCCTTAAATAACGCTCCATGGCCTCATCAAAGCCGAAAGTAGAGGTAGTTGCCCCAATTTCGGCTCCCATATTGCCAATGGTTCCTTTTCCGGTTGCCGAAAGTGATTTAGCACCCTCACCAAAGTATTCAAGAATATAACCTGTTCCGCCTTTTACAGTCAGTAATCCTGCAACTTTAAGAATAATATCTTTGGGGGCAGTCCATCCGTTTAATTTGCCGTTCAGCTTGACACCAATTAACTTCGGAAATTTTACCTCCCAGGGCATGCCGGCCATAACATCTACGGCATCTGCGCCACCAACGCCAACAGCAATCATTCCAAGTCCTCCGGCATTAGGCGTGTGGGAGTCTGTCCCGATCATCATTCCTCCAGGGAATGCATAGTTTTCAAGAACAACCTGGTGAATAATTCCAGCTCCCGGTTTCCAAAAGCCAAGTCCGTATTTATTACACACAGAACTTAGAAAATCGTAAACTTCTTTGTTGGTAACTTTAGCTCCTTCAAGGTCTTTATCGGCACCTACTTGTGCCTGAATGAGGTGGTCGGCATGAACAGTTGACGGAACAGCTACTTTGTCTTTCCCTGCCTGCATGAACTGCAATAAAGCCATCTGAGCCGTTGCATCCTGCATCGCAACCCTGTCGGGAGCAAAGTTTACATATGACTTTCCCCGTTCAAATGTTTGTGTGGGAATTCCTTCAGCCAGGTGGCTGTAAAGGATTTTTTCGGTAAGTGTAAGAGGTCGGTTCAGGAGTGAACGAGCAGCTTTAACCTTTTCGTCCATTCCGGCATAGACCTTTTTGATCATATCAATGTCGAATGCCATGATTAAGTATTTTTTTGTAAGATGATTAGTTGCTATAGGTTACGAATTGACAAATTTAGTGAAAACTTGCCAGTTTATCTCAATTCAGAACCGGTCAGATGGCCGGATTGCATAGAAATATTACTGCCTCTTTAACAATCCGTGCGGCTCTTTTGTTGAAAAATGTCTCTATGGGTATTCGCTGGCTATGGATACAGCGCAAAAAAACGCCCCCTTCGTCTGAAGGAGGCGCTTTAAATGTTATATGCTGACTAAATTATGCGTTGTCAACAGAATTCATGTGCTCGATCAATTCTACAACTTTAGTAGAGTAACCCATTTCGTTGTCGTACCAGCTAACAACTTTTACAAAGTTGTCATTCAAAGAAATACCAGCATCGGCGTCGAATACAGAAGTCTGGGTTTCACCTACGAAGTCGTTAGAAACAACAGCATCTTCAGTGTAACCAAGCACGCCTTTTAATTCGCCTGCAGAAGCTTCTTTCATAGCTTTGCAAACGTCTTCATAAGAAGCACCTTTTTCCAGACGGCAAGTCAGGTCTACTACAGATACGTCAGGAGTAGGAACACGGAAAGCCATACCAGTTAGTTTTCCGTTCAACTCAGGAATTACTTTTCCTACAGCTTTAGCAGCACCGGTAGAGGAAGGAATAATGTTTTGTCCGGCACCACGTCCACCGCGCCAGTCTTTCATAGAAGGACCGTCAACAGTTTTCTGGGTAGCAGTAGTAGCGTGAACAGTTGTCATCAAACCTTCAACAATACCAAACTTGTCGTTCAATACTTTGGCGATAGGAGCCAGACAGTTAGTAGTGCATGAAGCGTTTGAAACGAAGTCCATGTCTTTAGTATATTTGTCAAGGTTTACACCACAAACAAACATTGGTGTGTCGTCCTTAGAAGGAGCAGACATTACAACTTTTTTGGCACCGGCTTTGATGTGTCCTTCAGCTTTTTCCTTAGTCAGGAAAAGACCGGTTGACTCAACGACGTATTCAGCAGCCACATCGCTCCACTTAAGGTCAGCAGGATTTTTTTCAGAAGTAACACGGATTGTGTTGCCATTAACAACAAGTTGACCGTCTTTTACTTCAACATCGCCCTCGAAACGACCATGAGTTGAGTCGTATTTTAACATGTAAGCCATGTATTCAACGTCAATAAGGTCGTTGATTCCTACAACTTGTACGTTATCGAAATTCTGAGCGGCGCGGAACACCAGGCGGCCGATACGACCGAAACCGTTAATACCAATCTTAATTTTTGACATATTATCGCTTTTTTAGAGATTATATTTATATACCTTCTCAATTTCGCGGTACAAAAGTAAGAAATCGCAGCAAAAACATCAAGAAATAACATGCTGAATTTCTTAAATAAACGTTAATTGAAACATAGTCCCCGAAAAAAACATGTGTCAATAAAAAAAGGAACACTTTTAATGCTCCTTTTTACCCTGAAAATAATTTTGTTCTGTGAAGTTCTTAAGCAATATTGCAAATATCGCTATGTAAAAAATTTGCTTTTTCTGGCTGCAGCCGAAAAAAACTGGTTAACCTTTTGCCAAAATTAATGCATTCAATTCAGGTAATCTGAATGCCAATTTCAAACTATGCAGGTACTTCAACATTTTCAACATCGTTGGCCTGTCCATATGCGGGACAATCCTGTACAGATTTACAAGATGAAAAGCTTAAAGCTACCAACAGTAATACGGAGGCAAAGAGTGCTACTTTCTTCATGATCAATTATTTTTTGCAGTGTAAAAGTAAATGGTTTATTCGATAATCACAAAATTTGAGATTTTATTTTACAATTAACGTTGTTTGTAGCTCAAAGTTACGTACGACCATTATTTTCTTGATGAGTTTCAATAAATACCGGATAAACTGCATCCCATGCCTGATTGAAACAAAAATTTCACCAAATCATGAATATGTGTTACCTTTGAATTTTGTGAAGTGAGGTTTGAGAATCTAAATTTCAGGCAGGTGGCATTTGATTTTGACGCTTTACAGACTCTTGATGCAGTGAGAGGGTCATTCTACTAAAGAAGGAAGTTTGAATTAATATAAAATAAAACAAACTATGCAGATTGAACAATTGCAAGGCTCAATAGTAGCCATTGTAACCCCATTTAAAGACAACGGAGAGATAGACCTGGAAGCATTTGATGAGTTGGTGGAGTTCCATATTGAAAATGATACCGATGGTATTGTTGTTTGTGGAACTACCGGAGAAACTCCAACTTTGAGTGATGCAGAAGACGCTCAGATGATTGAAAGGTGTGTGCAAAAAGTAAACGGTCGTGTTCCGGTAATTGCCGGAACAGGAAGCAATTCTACCGCCGATTGTATCAAGTACAGTAAAAAAGCTGTTGAATTGGGAGTGGATGCTCTACTTATTGTTGCACCTTACTATAATAAACCATCACACAGAGGTATTTACAAGCATTTTTCGCAAGTAGCTAAAAATGTTGATGCACCTATTATTCTTTACAATGTTCCGGGTCGTACAGGAAGCACCATTGATCCTGCCACTGCTATTGAATTGGCGAACAATCATAAAAATATTATCGCCATTAAGGAAGCCGGAGGTGATATGAGTGTTTTTGCAGAACTTCTTGCCAACAGGCCAAAAGGCTTCAAAATATACAGCGGAGATGATTTTCTCTCTTTTTCTGCTAACTGTATGGGAGCTGATGGGTGTATTTCAGTTATTGCCAATCTTATTCCGGCAGATTTCCATAAAATGATGAAAGAATCAATTGATGGAGATTACAAAGCTGCAAGAAAACTTTTCTTTAAATACAGAGCTTTAATGGAATTGATGTTCCTGGAATCTAATCCACTTCCTGTTAAAACTGCATTGGCTTTAATGGGGCGCGTGAGAGAAGTGTTTCGCGCACCTCTTTGCGAAATGGAAGATGAAAACAGAGAACAGCTTAAGATCGAATTGAAGAAGTTGAAGCTTCTTTAATATTTGTCTTTTTAATAGAATTCAGGGCAGGTCATTTTAATTGGCCTGCCTTTTTTTTTCTTGATGTTCCGTTTTTATATAATCCAGGGTAAAGAAGTCAGAGGATGTTGGGGGTTGACAGTTAAGCTTTTACAATAACCCTTGAATCAGTTGTTTATGCTTTAAGGGTGTTTTGTGTTAATATTCAAATCTTCAATGTCATACGACTCGTCTTAAATCTTGTCTCTAAAAATCTAACGGTCTGTTTAAAATAAGTCTATATTTCGTAATTCTTTCATATTGATAAATAATCAATATATTTGTCCTGATTTTGGTGATTACCCCTCAATTCTTATGGGGTAATAAAAGGGAATCCGGTTAAAATCCGGAGCTGTACCCGCAGCTGTAAGCTCTTTAATGGTGGTTTGAAAAACTCTATTGCCACTGGAAACAGAAAACAATGAGCAGTGACCAATAATCAATAAGCAATTTAAAATTGGTAATTGATAAATGGTAATTGATAATTGAAAATGTTTCCGGGAAGGTCTTTTCAAACCGGAGCGAGCCAGAAAACCTGCCAGAATGATATTAAACTAACATTTTGCTTCCGGGATAGAAGTATGTGTTTAGGACATTCGCGCGCGTGTTCGGCATGTTTTTCTTTATCATTATGGATGCAAGGTGGAATAATTAATAAAAATTATTTTAACCATGCAGAAGTTTATTGTTCTTTGTTCTGCTCTGTTTTTCGGGGCATTTTTTTCTTATTCTTTAGCGCAAAAGGTTTCTCTTTCCGGAACCATTTACGATGATTCGGGCCAGCCTCTTCGTGGTGCTCATGTATATTTGCAAGGCACCAATATTGGGACTGCTACCAACAATAAGGGAAACTACATTCTTCAAAATCTGAAGCCGGCTGGTTATGTCTTAAACGTATCCTTTTCAGGCTTTAAGCATGTTAAAGATTCAATTACCCTAACTTCAGGATCTAATAAGCATGACTACCAATTAAATGAATCGGTCAATGGTCTGGGTGAAGTGGTAATAACCGGCACGGGAACTCCTCATCATCTTAAAAATGCACCGGTTCCCACCGAATTACTTACTTCAAAAGCTATAAGTAGTGTGGGGGCTAACGATTTTACCGAATTGATGATGGCACTTAGCCCGTCTTTTGATTTTAACCCGGGTACCATGGGAGCTTTCATGACCATTAATGGTCTCAGAAACGATTTTATTGTTGTTCTAATCAACGGGCGGCGTACTTACGGCGACATGGGTGGAAACTCCGATCTTAGCCGCATTAATCCCGAAAATATTGAGCGCATTGAGATTCTGAAAGGAGCTGCTTCACTGCTTTATGGATCGGATGCCATTGCAGGAGTTGTGAATATTATTACTAAAGAGTCTCGTCAAAATATTCATATCTCTAATACTACAAGGCTTGGTTTTTACAACACCTGGCAGCAGAACAATACCATTGATTTTAACCTGGGTAAGGTTAGTACTCATACTTCGTTTTCCCGCAAAAGCAGCGATGGCTGGCAGTTGAGCAGGTACGAGGAAGATGAAGGAGCGTTAATTGAAACTGACGAAAAGGCTCAAAAGGCTTATGATGACTATACTTTAAGGCAGGAGATAGTTTTTAAAGCCACTGAAAAACTTAGCTTTTATGTTGATGGATCCGCTTATGAAAAGGATATGTACCGTGAGCGCTCAGTAGCAGGTTTCGGATACAACTTTGAAGATTATACTTATGGGGCAGGAGCCAGGTATCTGCTGAAAGATAAAGACTATATTTTTGCCGATTATCACCACGATCAGTATCTCTACTACTACAAGTATAATCAGGATAATAACGGCTTCGAAAAGGGAGACAAGAGTCGGAACAATGATCAGCGTCTGGATAATCTCAGGCTTAAATACGTTAGTCAATTATCCGCTAATAACCGTTTGACATTGGGCCTGGATTACCTGAAGGAACAGATGTTTTCCGATGGTCGTGTGATCGAAGGAGAAGCCTCGGCTAATGCGCTGGCTGCCTATGTTCAGGATGAAATTACTTTTTTTGAGGCATTGGATATTGTGGCAGGCCTGCGATATGTGAAGCATAAAGAATTTGGAAGTGCATTTACTCCCAAAATGAGTATTCTCTATAGCCCGGGCAATTTCAATTTGCGCGGTACTTATGGTTTGGGATACAAAGCTCCTACTCTCAAAGAGCTTTATTACCATTACGAAAAGCGAGGTCGTTTGTATCTTGGAAATCCCGATCTCGATCCACAAACTTCCACTTATACTTCTTTCGGAGTGGAGTATGATAAGAGTGGTCTTTCCTTTAGCGTTACCGGATATCGCAATGATGTTAATGATTTGATTGATTACCAGGTTATCAATCCGGAATCTGGTGACAAGGAAAATGGCATTAATATCCGGAAAAAACATTTTAACATTGAAGAAGCCCGCTCGCAAGGGGTGGATGTGCTGATGAATCTGAAGGCTGGGTATGGTTTTACAATTGGAGGAGGATACAGTTATGTGGATGCCGGAAATCTTACTACTGATGAGGGCCTTGAGGGAGTGGCTGAGCACTATGGAAACGTCAGACTATTATATGATTATGGAAGACCCGGCTATTATTTGAATATCAGCTTTACAGGTCGCCTTCAGGATGATAAATACTATGATGATGGTAATGCCATGGGATATGCTGTTTGGGACCTTACATCCAATCATACTTTTACCAAAATTGGTGATTTCACTTTTGCCTTAACGGCAGGCATCGACAATATTTTCGGTTTTGTGGATGATAGTCCTTTCGGTGGCCACTATGGTACGTTAACCCCGGGCCGGACTCTTTTTATTAAGCTTAAGGTCAATTTCTCTAAGTAATTACTGAAAAAACTCCGTTAATCTCTTGTAAAAGACCATAGGTCAGTATTTTGAAGTTATGAGTGTGTTGGTTTTAAGGCTTTGGTTGTCAGTGTTGTATGGTTTGTCTTAAATCTTACCTGACTGCCGTCAGGCAGGTATCTAAAAGTCTAACGATCTATTGAACTGAATGGGGAATTTTAAAAAAATACTAATTAAAACGCACAAAATATCGGGCTTATTGATGAGCCTGATGTTTTGTGTCTGGGTTTTCTCGGGAATCATATTGATTTTTGAAGGTTTTCCTCATGCCTCAAGGGAACAACGATTTCAGCATCTGATACCCTTCGAAAGAACGGACTTGTCCGGGTTAAAAGCCCCAATGTCCAAATGGGGAGATGCTGTTGAACTGGAAATGGCAGGTGATCAACCTGTCTACCGGGTACCTAAAGGTCGAAGGGGAGAATTGGTTTATGATGCCAGAACATTGGAGCCAGTAGATTCTTTTTCCTGCGAATATGCTGCCCGGTTGAGTACTTCATACACAGGAAGTAGCGTTGTTGAAATCCATCTTCAGGATGAATTGGATCAATGGGTGCCCTGGTCGTATTACAAACCATTGCTGCCTTTTTATAAATGTAAAATGGATGATGAAGCTCATTCAACCATTTATATATCAGCTAAAACCGGATCTGTTATTCAGCATACTACCCGAAAAGGTAAGTGGCTGGCAGCTCTGGGGGTTATTCCGCATAAGCTCTATTTTTTAGAATTGCTGCAAAACAGAAGCGTATGGAAAGGAATTCTGATATTTTTGGCTTCGGTTGGCTTACTATCAGCGATTTCAGGAATAGTGGCAGGGCTTATTCGCTTCAGCAAGGCGTGTCGCAATGGAAGGATGTCGCCCTATCGTAAGTTACATTACAAATGGCATCATATTTCCGGCTTCGTCACAGGTATATTTGTCTTTACATTTCTTCTGAGCGGGTTAATCTCGGTGACCGGGGTTCCTGACTGGATGGTAGTGATTGAAGCTGCAAAGAAAGAGAGAATAAACTGGGAGATTAAAGATGCCAGTGAGCCCAATTACTCCAAAACCCCTCTTGAAATATGGGAAGCCCTGGATGATACAATTGAAGTGAGGCGTATAAAGTATAGCAATGTTCTTGGCGAGTCTCAGTTCGGGATTTATTCCAATCATTATCAAAAAGCAGAAGTTTTTGTGAAGGATAAGGTTGCGATTCATAAGAAGAAACCTCTTTCTATGGAAGAAGTGAAGTCTCTTTCTTCAGGTATTTTTGAGGGTAAAAGCTATGAAATTACCAAACAAACAGAATACGATAGCTATTATTTCCCTTCGGGTATGCGCTATCAGCCTTTGCCCGTTTACAAGATTATCTTTAATGATGCATCAAACACATGGCTGTACATTGATGCCGCCACCGGTGAAAACTTCCGAAAAATAACTTTAAAATACCGGCTGCGTCGTTGGCTTTACAGGGGGTTGCATACGTTCAATTTTCCTTTTTTACTAAAGCTCGAGTGGCTCCGGAAAAGCCTTTTGCTTATAGTATCGGCCGGTCTGTTGATAGTGGCTGTCACCGGATTGGTTTTAATGTGGAATTGGTGTAAAAGAAAATATATAAATTGAATGAAGATGAATCATAAGATATTAATAGTATTTGTCTCTTTATTTGTAACTTTTATGGGTACAAAAGCACAAAATACTAAGGATAAGAAAGGAATACTGCTCGTTACATTTGGTACAAGTTATCCTTTGGCCAGCAAGGCTTTTGATAATATCGATAATAAGGTGAAAGCACAATGGCCTGATGTGGAGGTGCGATGGGCGTATACTTCAAAATTCATCAGGGCCAAGCTTCAGCGCCAGGGAACAGAGATTGATTCTCCGGCTCAGGCTCTTGTAAAGATGGCTGAGGATGGTTTTACCCATATTGCTGTTCAATCATTGCATGTCATTCCCGGTTCCGAATATCATGACTTGCTTGAAATTGTAAGGTCTATGCAGACTTTACGCGGAATTGTCAATATTGAAGTAGGCAGTCCTCTATTGTGCGGGCATAACGATTTGCAGGTGATGACGGATTTTATCCATAATAAGTTTGCAAAAGGTTTGGATGAGCAATCTTCACTACTGCTGATGGGACATGGGAGCCATCACAATGCTAATGTTTTTTATCCCGGATTTCAATATTACCTCAACGCTGCCTCTTCTAAAATCCATCTGGCAACAGTTGAAGGATATCCCTTACTGGATGAGGCTATAGTGAAAATGAAAGCACGGGGCACTCAGAAGGTCTTGCTGACTCCCTTTCTGTCTGTGGCCGGAGATCATGCCCAAAATGACATGGCCGGCGAGGAGAAGGACAGCTGGAAATCGCGACTCGAAGAAGAGGGTTTCTATGTTGAAATCATTATGAAAGGACTGGCTGAATATGATGAGGTGGTGGATTTGTGGATCAGTCACTTAAAGGATATTTACCATGAATTGTAGAATCCTTCTCATATCCCTGCTGGTAATCTCCGGCTTGAGTTCCTGTCGCTTTGATGGTTCCGAAAAAAGAGAAACAAAAGATTGGGAATCAGTAGCCCTGGGGTACGCAAAGGAGTTTTCACTGAAAAAGAGAGGAGACAGCACACGGCTTACCGTTTATATGGATGAAAGTCATACCGAATCTGTATCCCAGTCTTTTACATTAGTGAATCGAGCATCTGAGAAATCAGGAAACTCTGGTGTCATTCAGGTGCCCTGTAAACGCATTGTTTGTATTTCCTCCACTCAGTTGGCCTACTTTTTTGCCCTCGATGATATCCAAAATATAGTTGGGATTAACAGCAGTCGCTATCTCTTTAATGAAGAGATGAATGAAAGAGTCAACTCAGGGAAGGTGATGCGGTTGGGGAAGGAGGGGAATTTTAGTTTGGAAATAATAGCTTCACTTGATCCCGATGTCATTTTTGTATCGCCCTTTAAACGGGGAGGATATGATGCATTGCGAAATCTTGGTATCCCACTGGTTCCCATGGCGGCCTACAATGAAAAAACGCCACTGGGCAGGGCCGAATGGATCAAGATGATGTCCTTATTTGTCGGCAAGACTGCTGATGCAGATTCCATCTTTAAGTGTATTGAAAAACGTTATCTGGAATTGAAAGCTTTGACAGCCGATGTTAATCACCGACCCAAAATCTTTTCCGGAAAATTACGCTCGGGTAGTTGGTACCTTCCCGGTGGCGATAGTTTTTATGCTCATTATTTCAGAGATGCGGGAGGAGAATATGTCATAAAAAATGATGATCAGGGAGCTTACCCGGTTGATTTTGAAACTATTTATCGAAAAGCTGTTCATGCCGATTTTTGGCGGGTGGTCACCCCCGAAAAACCCGGAATTTCTTTGGAAGAGTTCCTGTCTCAGGACCACAGGTATGCTGACTTTAAAGCAGCTAAAGATGGAAACATCATTCTGTGCAACATTCGCGAAAAACCATTTTACGAACAGGCAGCTGTAAAACCGGAAGTCTTACTGGCCGATTATATTCATTTTTTGCATCCTGGGTTATTGACTGATTATAAACCCTTTTTCTATGAGAAACTTAAGTGAATTAAGATCAAAGTATTCTTAATTCAAGGCATTAGAGAATAAGGGATACAAGCAAAAAGAAGTAAATGATTGAAAAAGGGAATAAACGAATAATCATAGTTTTTCTGATGGGCATCCTGTTGATGGCCCTTCTTGTGGTGCTTAATCTGGCCTTAGGGTCAGTGAATATTCCCCTGTCCGGAATCGTCAATGCACTTTTTAACGGGGAATCAGGGAATGTGGTGTTCGAGAATATCGTTATCAAAACCCGAATGCCACAAACTATTGTTTCCCTTAGTGCAGGCATGGCTCTTGGTGTCTCGGGGCTGCTGATGCAAACCCTTTTTAAAAACCCGCTTGCCGGGCCTTCAGTGCTGGGAATCTCTTCCGGTGCGAGTTTGGGAGTTGCTTTTGTGATGCTTTTTTCGGGTCAGGTATTGGGGTTTTCCTTTTACAGCCTGGGCTTATGGGGCGATGTGGCGGTAGTGGCTTCAGCTTTGTTTGGTGCAGGAATGGTTTTAATGTTAATCTTATTCATCTCGAACCATATAGGAGGTGCTTTAAGTGTCCTTATTATAGGTGTAATGATTGGTTACCTTTCGTCGTCACTGGTAGGGTTGCTCAAGTTTTACAGCACCGAAGAGGATGTGCATAACTATGTAATATGGGGGTTAGGAAGTTTTAGCCGCCTTTCTGCCGATAAAGCCTGGATTTTTGGCGTGATTGCAGTTTCTGTTTCTCTTTTCTCAGCAACATTAAGTAAACCTCTGAACTTATTGTCGCTGGGGGATCGGTATGCTGTCAATTTGGGCTTGCGAATAAAACGTGCAAGGTTTCTGGCCATATTTTCAGCCGGGGTTCTTACAGCTTTAGTTACCTCTTTTTGCGGACCGATAATTTTTATTGGTGTGGCTGTTCCACATATGGCCAAATTGCTATCCCGAACAGCCAATCATATTTATCTGATTGTTAATTCTGCTGTTCTCGGGGGTGCAATGGCACTTCTCTGTAATCTGGCAGCCCGCCTTCCAGGGATAGAACAAGAGTTACCCATCAATTCGGTTACAGCTTTTGTGGGGGCTCCGGTGGTGATTTGGGTGATATGGAAAGGGAAGAGCAATAGAGAGTAAGGGGGGATGGTAGAAAGGGAAATAGCATGGGGCATGAAGGAGAGGGGATGGAGGAGGCTCAGAGGAGCAGTGGAAAACAACTGTAGTTGCATAAGACAAATTGAAAAGAGTGATGGAATGATTAATAATTTGGAATGGGGAATCAAAGAGTGTTTAAAGCTAATCCGTGCCATTAATCTTACATCTAATAATCTTACATATATGAATTTATGATTGATAAAATTAAGCATCCACTAATGATTGTCGGTACTGCTTCCGATGTTGGGAAAAGTGTGCTGGCTGCCGGCTTCTGTCGCATTTTCCTGCAAGATGGATACCGTCCGGTTCCGTTTAAGGCCCAGAATATGTCACTAAATAGTTTTGTGACAGCCGATGGTGGGGAGATTGGTCGGGCTCAGGCCGTGCAGGCCGAAGCATGCCGGGTGGACTGCCATACCGATATGAATCCTGTGTTGCTGAAACCGGGATCGGACAAACAATCGCAGGTAATTGTCAATGGAAAAGTGCTCGGGAATTACTCTGCCGGGAGTTATTTCAGGGGAGAGATCAAAGATCAGTTATTTACTGAAGTTCAGAATTCCTTCAAACGGTTACAGAAAGACTATAATCCTGTAGTGCTGGAAGGTGCAGGGAGCATTGCAGAACTGAATTTGAAAAACAACGACATCGTTAATATGCGGATGGCTTCTGCTGTTAATGCATCAACTATTCTCGTTGCTGATATTGAGCGGGGCGGTGTCTTTGCTTCGGTTTATGGATCTATTCAACTGCTAGAATCCCATGAACGAAAACAAATCAAAGGCATTATCATCAATAAATTCCGCGGTGATGTGTCGTTGTTTGATGAGGGACGAAAGATTCTGGAAGACTTGACTGGGGTGCCTGTAATTGGTATTATTCCTGCTTTCACTCATATCAGCATTGAGGAGGAAGATTCGGTGTCACTGGAACGCAAAGCAACGTTTGCCATAGATAATAAAATCAATGTGGCAGTGGTTCATTTGAGAAGGCTTTCCAATTTTACCGATTTCAACCGGTTAGAGCAGGATGAGCGGGTGAATCTCTATTACACCAATAATACAGAAGAAATCAAAAAAGCGGATATCATCATACTGCCGGGATCAAAAAGTACCATTGCCGATTTAATGGAACTGCGCCGCAATGGTGTCGCTGCCGAAATTATTCGTCAGTCAAGATCAGGCAAAACGGTTATTGGTATTTGTGGCGGATATCAGATGATGGGTTCCCGTATTGAAGATCCCAGGCATATTGAGGGTAATGTTGATGCTGTTCCCGGATTAAATATTTTGCCGGTGACCACCACCCTGGAATTGGAAAAATCAACCGTTCGGACCTCGTTTTTTTATAAGGATTATAAGGAGAATTGTGTTGGCTATGAAATTCATATGGGACAAACCCAAAGGCAAGGGATAGAGGCTCTTAATCAACTGGAGAATGGAAAACCTGAAGGTTGTCTGATGAATAAATGTATCTGGGGCACCTATATGCATGGAATATTGGACAACCCCATTGTAATAGAGGATTTATTGAAACCTTACGTACAGGGAAAATCAACAACTACCAATTACGAAGAATTTAAACAACGGCAGTACGATCTGTTGGCTGACCATATCCGGCAGAATGTGAATATGGATATGGTCTATAAAATCCTGGCAGAATGATAAAAGGGCACGGTGACGATATATATGATTTCCCTGATATTCGAATCAATTTCAGTTCGAATGTTATCCCGTCGGGTCTTAATTCGGCTTTAAAAGAGTACTTGTGTTTGCAAATGAAATGTATTGAACGCTATCCGGAACCATTGGGCGAAAGCCTTGCCAGTCGCATAGAGGATGTAAAACAATTGCCGGTCGGAAGCGCAATGGTTACAAATGGTGCCGTGGAGGCCTTTTACCTGATTGCAGAGTTGTTTCAGGGCAGAAAGTCTCTTATCTTTTATCCCTCTTTTTCGGAGTATGAAGATGCTTGCCGAAAGTCAAATCACAAAATTGAGTCTCTCCACCACACAAAGTTTGAAGAGACAGATTATTCAGAAACCGATTTGGTTTGGATCTGTAACCCCAATAACCCGGATGGTCGCATTTATGATAAGGAAAAGCTACTGATACAGATTGTAGCAAATCCAAGTGTGATATTTGTGGTTGATGAAGCTTACTCTGATTTTCTGAACACAGATATTTCTCTTGAAACCTGCTTAACCGGATACAAGAATTTGATCATCGTGAAATCATTAACCAAAAATTTTGCGATTCCCGGCCTGAGGTTGGGATACCTTTTGGCCAATCCTTTCATTATAGATCGCTTGCAAAAACAGGTGATGCCCTGGCGGATTAATGCCCTGGCGCTGGAAGCAGGAAGGTTTTGTTTTTCTAATTTGAACCTGGATAAAACTGAAATTTCCAAACACATTAAGGAATCGCTTCGATTGCAAAATGAAATAAAAGGGATAGATGGATTTAATGTTGTAGCTTCCTTAACTACTTTCTTTTTGGTGGAAACTCCCGTACTTGCAGCAGATTTGAAAGAACAATTGGCTCATGATTGTGGCATTTTAATCCGGGATGCTTCTAATTTTAAAGGGTTGTCAGATAGCTGCTTCAGGATATCTGTGCAATCGCACGAAGAGAACAATCAACTTATTGAAGTACTCAAAGAATGGAGTTGAACATACTTATACCCGCTTTAATTGTTGCCTGGATGCTCGACCGCTTTCTGGCCGATCCCTCGTGGTTGCCACATCCGGTAGTCGTGTATGGAAAACTCATTGCTTTTTTTGACAAGACTTGTAACCGGGGAAAAAGACGATTTATAAGAGGAATGTTGGTGACTATGATATTGGTCACCGGAGTGTTTCTCTTTTTTGAATTGTTGCTTATGGGCATTATTCAGATAAATATTTGGCTGGTTACCGGTTTGAAAGCGGTCTTTATTTTCTTCGGCCTGGCCGGAACTACCCTCATTCGTGAAGGGAAAGCTGTTTTTGAAAAGCTACAGACAGGCATTGAAGAGGGGCGAAAGCAGGTTGGCCGCATAGTAGGCCGGGATACGACCAACCTTAATAGTCATGAAATAAAAACCGCAACACTTGAAACATTGGCCGAAAACCTCAGTGACGGAGTGGTGGCTCCTTTGTTTTGGTTGGCTATTGCCGGTGTTCCCGGAATGATGGTCTACAAGATGGTCAACACCTTAGATTCAATGATTGGTTACCAAAATGATAAATACGAATATTTCGGAAAATTTGCAGCCCGCCTGGATGATGTTGCCAATTATATTCCGGCCAGAATTACAGCTTTATTAATGGCTTTATGTGGATTTAACTCAAGAGCTTTTCAATACATTTTTCGATTTGGACGGGCCCATAAGAGTCCCAATGCCGGATTTCCTGAAGCAGCTTTGGCAGGAACCCTGGGTGTACAGTTTGGCGGGGATCATGCCTATTTGGGGAAATTGGTTCCCAAACCGAAGATTGGTACAAACCTGCGGACGTTAAATATAAATGATCTGAAAAAAACAATTCAAATCAACAGAGCAGTGGAAATATCCATGATAGTATTGGTTGTTGCAGCCTTTATTTTTACTGATTTACCTTGGGTAGCGCAACGTGCAGAGATTTCATTTTCTAACCTCTTCTGTTGTGTCTTCACATTAAAATAATAGATCTATGAATTCACTAAACAACCTAAACATTCAGCCCATCGAAAATGGTGAGCTAAGAAAACTTCTTCAGCACAATATCGATCAGAAGACCAAGCCTGTTGGCTCTTTGGGATTTCTGGAGGAGTTGGCCCTGCAAATCGGTCTTATTCAGGAAACCACAAAGCCTGAACTTAAATCGCCTGTCATGCTAACCGTAGCATCCGATCATGGCATTACCGAGGAGGGGGTAAGTCCGGTACCTACCCGGATTACGTGGCAGCAGGTCAGTAATTTCATCAATGGTGGTGGTGGAATCGGATTATTCTGCAAACAATATGGTTTCGATTTGTATGTGGTAGATGCCGGTGTTGATCACGACTTTGAGGCACATCCACGATTGATTGATAAGAAAGTGCGTAAAGCCACGCGTAACTTTCTGAAAGAGCCTGCAATGACAATTGATGAATGCGATGAAGCCATTCGGAATGGTAGGGACATTATGGCTTTATTTGCTGAAAAAGGAAGCAATGTGGTTGGGTTTGGTGAAATGGGAATTGGAAACTCTTCTCCTGCCACTGCCTTGCTTTCAGTTTTTACCGGTTTGCCTGTGGAAGAGTGTACCGGACCCGGATGTGGTTTGGATCAAAAAGGCGTTCAACATAAAGCCAGCGTATTGCGTCAGGCATTTGAAAAACATGGTGTTTCCGATAAACCTGAACAAAACCTGGCAACTTATGGCGGACTTGAAATTGCCACCATGGCGGGTGCAATGTTAGAAGCTGCTCAACGTCGTATGTTGATTGTTGTGGATGGTTTTATTACCACTTCCGCATTCCTGGCTGCTTATGAAATCTGCCCTGCAGTAAGAGATTATGCTGTTTTCTCGCACTGTTCCAAAGAATACGGACATGTGAAAATGCTTGATCATATGAATGGACGTGCAGTTCTGAATCTTGACCTCCGCCTGGGGGAGGGGACTGGCTCAGCTCTTGCATATCCTATCATTCAGGGAAGTGTTGCTATGCTTAACGATATGACTTCCTTTGGTGAAGCTAAAGTATATAATGTTGTTGATGAAACCGGAAATATTGTATCAAAGTAGAGCGGCACAGGGCATGGAGCAAAGAGCATATCGTAGCGTTTTTCAATAGACCCCATGCTCTCTGCATTCCCATTCTACCCTTGCACCGTCTAACCCTCTCACCCTTTTACCATTTAACCATATATTATGCGCGAATTAAACATCTTGTTTTCCTCAATCCTCTACTTTACCCGGCTCTCTTTGCCATTTAAGGTTGAGTATAGAAAAGAGAACCAGCAATTGGCTCTCACCTGGTTTCCTTTGGTTGGAGCTATAGTTGGTGGTCTGGCAGCACTGGTTTTTTGGCTGATGAGTCTCTATTTGCCCCACACTGTGGCAGTGATTGTATCCTTAGGAGCCAGTGTGTTAGTTACCGGTGCTTTTCATGAAGATGGATTTGCAGATGTTTGTGATGCATTCGGTGGAGGCTATAGTAAAGATCAGCGGTTGAAGATTATGAAGGACTCACGTGTGGGGGCTTATGCCCTCATTGGGGTAGTCATTCTTTTTGCACTTAAAATAGCTTTGCTGATAGAGATACAACCACTATGGATACCGGTGATTTTGATTACCTCACATGTTTTGAGCCGCTGGTCAACATTAATCATTTCTATGGGGTGGAACTATGCCCGACCAACCGAGGAGTCCAAATCACGCGATACCAGTCATCCTATTTCCTGGGTACGTTTTTTTGGGGCTACCGGGTTGGGATTATTACCATTCCTCTTATTTGATTCATGGTGGGTGCTGGTGACGATTCCTGTTGTCACTCTATTTTCATGGCTTGCAGGATCATGGTTTCAAAAAAGAATTGGAGGATACACAGGCGATTGCCTGGGGTCTGTCCAACAAGTTAATGAAGTGCTGGTAATGGCTTCTCTTCTTTTGGTGATAGGCCATTAAGTGAAAATGGAATTTAAATAATTGATAATCAAAGGCTTCTTGGATGCAATGCTTTTTGTTTTGCATTTAAAGATCTTATATCTGATTTTCGTGCCAATCAGAGGATTAACAATGTTTAGAACCCATCTTAAATCTAACATCTAATTATCTATACATCTCATATATCTATGCCAAAGAATATCTATTTCATCCGACATCCAAAAACTGAAGCCCCACCAGATGTTTGTTACGGCAATTCGGATGTAAAACCCACTTTACAATCTCTGGAGACGGCCGTCGACAAAGTCCGCAGCAAACTTAAGGTTACGGATGTTGACATTTGTTACTCAAGTCCACTGTCACGCTGCACCATGCTGGCAGAAGCATTGATGGAGGATGCTATGGTAGTGACTTCCGAACGTATCAGAGAGATTGATTTTGGCAGATGGGAAATGGTTCCCTGGAGTGATATCCCATCTGATGAACAGAAGGAATGGGGTGAGGATTTCATCAATTGCAAAGTTCACGGGGGTGAGAATTTTTACGATGTGCAACGGCGGGTCCTTGCCTTTCTGGATGAGTTGGTCAACACAGATCACTCAAATATTATAGTGGTTACTCATGCCGGATTGCTCCGGGCATTGCTGGCTCATTTACTGGAGGCATCACCCCGTAAAATTTTTTCTATGCAGATAGATTATGGAGATGTAATTTGTCTGGAATGGCACAATAGCGAATACTTTAAAGTGAAATATATTTAATGAAAGCCCCTATGATCCATAGAAAAGGGCCTTTAGAAATGTCTTTTAATTCTCAGTTTCTAGCATCTATCATCTAATTTCTAATATCTAAAGTATGCTTCATTTTATCACAGGCGGACAACGATCAGGTAAAAGCAGCTATGCCCAGAAGCTGGCGCTGGAAAAGTCATCCAACCCGGTTTATCTGGCTACTGCCCGAATTTGGGATGATGACTTCAGGCAACGGGTGGAGCGTCATCAGAGAGATCGTGGCCCGGAATGGACCAGTATGGAAGAGCCGGTTAATATATCTGAATGCGATATCGAAGGGCGTGTTGTGGTAATGGATTGTGTCACTCTATGGCTGACCAACCTGTTTTTTGATCATCAGGATAAGTCGGTAGACGAGGTATTGGTAAAAGCCAAAACTGAGTTTGAGAAATTGATGCAGAAAGATGCTACACTCATTGTTATTTCCAATGAAATAGGTCTTGGCGGACATGCCGAAAATGCCCTGGCTCGACGGTTTACCGATCTTCAGGGTTGGATGAACCAGTACATTGCCTCCCGTGCGGATGAAGCAACGATGATGGTGGCAGGGTTGCCCTTGAAGTTGAAGATGCACGGTGCATAGAGCATGGTGCATGGAGAAAGAAGAATTAAACTAATCAAACTCTATGCCCTATGCCCCAGGCCCTTCCCCTGCAAATTTATTTGATAACATATGAAAAAACCAACATTCCTCATAGCAGCACCCAAAAGTAACTCAGGCAAAACACTGGTTACCTTGGGGTTGATTCGGGCTCTTGCCGATTTGGGACTGTGTGTGCAGCCTTTTAAATGTGGACCCGATTACATCGACCCGATGCATCATGCTGAGATTGCCGGCAGACCATCCTACAATCTGGACTTGTGGATGTCGTCCGAAAGCCACGTGATGGAGGTTTTTAATAATCAGGTGAAAGATGCAGATGTAGGTGTTGTGGAAGGAGTAATGGGTTTGTTCGACGGGGCCCTTAAGGATGAAGGGAGTTCTGCTTCAGTTGCCAGGTTATTGGATATTCCTGTTGTTTTGGTGGTAGATGCCTCCAGCGTTGCCTACTCCGTGGCCCCTCTTTTGTATGGCTTTAAAAATTTTGACAAGACCATTCGTCTGGCTGGTGTCATTTTCAATAAGGTGGCAGGAGCTTCTCATTACCAATTTTTGGAAGAGGCTGCCAGTGCATCAGGCGTAAAAGCTTTGGGTTATATTCCTCGCGATAAGGATTTGGCCATTGATGACAGGCATTTGGGGTTGCACATGCCGGGGGAGAGCGAGGGCTCCCGAATTGTTAAAAAGGCTGCTAAACACATTCGGGAACATGTTGATTTGAGTACTTTATTGGAAGAGAGTCAGATGGATTTTTCTGAAGTCACTCCTGAATTAACGACAGATTCCAAAAAGATTAGCATCGCAATAGCTTCCGATAAGGCTTTTAATTTCAATTACAAGGCCAATTTGGATTGCTTGCAGGAAATAGGGAATGTGCATTACTTCTCTCCTTTAAAAGATGAGCAGTTGCCGGAAGCAGACCTTCTCTGGCTACCTGGTGGATATCCTGAATTGTTTGCCGGAGAGTTATCCCGAAATGAACTGATGATGAGGAGCATACGTGAGTTTGCCCATTCAGGAAAAGCTGTGGTAGCCGAGTGTGGCGGAATGATGTATCTGGGTAAATCAATTATTTCAAAAGAAGGGGAAGTCCATGAAATGGCAGGGATTTTTGATTTTTCCACCTCCTTTGAGGATATGAAATTGCATTTGGGGTATCGTCAGGTTCTCTTTGATGGCATGGAGTTGAAAGGGCATGAGTTTCACTATTCGAAACTTTTAAATGGACACACGACTCCGGAATATGAGGTAAAGACCGCTCGCGGTAAAACCATTGAAATGCCTGTTTTCAGATTTAATAAGGTTTGGGCTTCTTACATGCATTTGTATCTGGGAGAACCCGGGCGAATGAAGAGTTTTTTGGAGCAAATTTTAGAGGGGAGCAAGGTGAGAGGGAATAATGGTAGAAAAGTATAATGATGATGGAAAAATCAAATAAAAAGAAGAGGCCAAAGACGCATGGATATGCCCCTAATTAAATTATTGGATTCATCTTAAATCGTATATCTAAAAATCTAACATCTCTTTTTTTTAACGATATATATGAAACGATTAACAGGCATAGGCCTCGGGCCGGGCGATCCGGAAATGATTACACTGAAAGCACTCAGATCTTTGCAGTGTGCTGACGTAGTATTTTATCCGGCTTCTTATTCAAATTCGGGAGAGGTCCAGTCTTATTCGTTGAAAATCCTTGAACAACTGGATTTCGAAACAGAATGCCGCCCGTTAGTTATTCCCATGATGGGAAAGAATCGTGATGAAATTTACCGCGAGGCTTACCATGCAATAAAGGAATCGCTGGATGAAGGCAAAGAGGTGGCTGTGGTGAACGAAGGAGATGTGCTCTTCTACAGTACTTTTGGTTATTTGTTCAAAATGGCTAAAGCCGATGGGGTTGAGTGCAGCGTAATCTCGGGTATCCCCGCTTTTATAGCTGCCGGAGGTCTGGGGGATAGGCCCATTACGGAAGGAAGCTCGGGTTTTAACCTTATTGCCCGTCCCCAAAGTTTTGAGCAGATTTCTGATTTGCTTCATGCCCGTGTGAACGACACTCTGGTTGTGATGAAGATGAAAGTTCTTGAAGAGTGGTATGGCTATCTTACCCAATGCTCCCGCCCCTTCTTGTATGTGGAGAAGGCAGGGACACCTTATGAGTTTGTTACCTCCAATGTTGAGGACTTAAGAGATAGAGAGATTCCTTATTTTTCAGTAATAGTATTTTACGAGGGTGAGCGGGTGTAACAGTGAAGCGGTTGGATGGTGAAGGTTCCATATCGTCCTTCATTTTTTACCATTTTTACCTTTCCACCCTTTTTCTCTTCAACCATTTAATATTATGAGCAAAATATACACTATAGGCTTTGGTCCCGGCGATCAGAATCAAATGACACCACAGGCTGTGCAGGCCTTACATGAATCCGATGTCATTGTGGGATACAACCACTATTTTGAGTACATCGGTCACCTTTCTGAAGGCAAGGAAACCATCAGCACTGGTATGAAAAAGGAACGGGACCGGGCAAAATCAGCATTTGAGGAGGCTGAAAGGGGAAAAACCGTTTCGGTCATCAGCAGTGGTGATTCCGGAGTTTATGGGATGGCACCACTTCTTTGGGAAATGAAGGAGGAGCAGGAATCAATAATTGAAATTGTGGTAATCCCCGGCATCAGTGCAATGTTTGCTGCTGCAGCACGCATGGGTGCACCGTTGGGCCATGATTTTTGTGCCATTTCAATGTCCGATTTATTAACGCCCTGGGAGCGTATAGAGAAACGTATAAAGGCAGCTGCCGATGCGGATTTTGTAACAGCAGTTTACAATCCTGTAAGCAAGGGCCGCTTTTGGCAGTTGATGAGGTTCCGGGAGATATTTTTACAATTTCGTTCTCCTCAAACCAGTGTGTGCATTGCCCGTAATGTGGGACGGAAAGATGAGCAGCTGAGTTTTGTAACTCTTGAAGAGCTGGAAGCATCCATGGCGGATATGTTTTCTCTGGTGATGGTGGGGAACAGCCAGACCCGCATGATTTGCGATCGGATGGTTACGCCTCGAGGTTATTACAATCAAGAGGATCAGGGAAAAGACAATCCGGGGCGAAAGATTATGATTGAAAGCTTCCGCACCATTCTTAAAGAATTGGATGTTGAAGATCAGTCGCTGGACAAAACCTGGGTGGCTTTGCACTGTATCCATACAACGGCCGATTTTGGCATGAATGATTTACTTGAAATAAGGAATGACATGGTAGCCCGATTGCATAAGGCTTTTTATTCCGGAAAACCTCCGGTTATTGTTACGGATGTTTCGATGGTTACACGTGGTGTGCGTCGAGCAACACTTGAAAAACTTGGAGTGGAATTGAAATGCTATTTAGATGATGAGCGTGTAAAAGAGAAGGCTTCAGAGCAGAAAATCACCCGAAGCCAGGCTGGAATCCGTCTGGCTGCAGAGGAACACCCGAATGCTCTTTTTGCCATTGGAAATGCGCCAACAGCCCTGATGGAATTGGTCAACCTCATCAGAAACGGGAAAGCCCATCCGGCCGGGGTTGTTGCTGCTCCGGTAGGTTTTGTGAATGTGCGTGAAAGTAAATGGCAGTTGAAATTTGGATGTCCTGATATCCCTGCGGTTATAGTGGAAGGCCGAAAAGGGGGCAGTAACCTGGCCGCCACTATCATCAACTCCATATTGAGTTGGGACGATGCTCTGGCCATGCATCCCGGAGAAGGAGTATAATGACTGACGAGCCTCTGAACTAATGAGCTCATCAGCTTACCAGTCCGTTAGTTCAGTAGTTTAAAGCAACAAAAATGAAAATAACTATCATCGGTGTCAACGATCAATTTCCTCAGTTTTCTGAAGAGGTAACCCTGGAAATAAATTCTTCGCACTGCTTTGCTGGTGGAAAACGCCATCATGACTTAGTGAAATCGATTCTTCCGGATAATCACAATTGGTGTTCTGTGGTGGCTCCTTTGGAGTCTCTCATTGAAACAATTCGTAAATCTTCAGAAAACTGGATTGTATTTGCTTCAGGTGACCCTTTGTTTTTTGGTATCGGTAACACATTGAAACGGGAATTTCCGGATGCTGAAATTGTTGTGTTGCCTACCTTTAATTCCTTGCAAATTCTTGGTCATAAAATCGGAATTAATTATGGAGAATATCATGTTATTTCACTTACCGGCAGATCATGGAAGGTTTTTGACAAAGCACTGATTGAGGGAGTTGAGCGAATGTCAGTTCTTACTGATCGCAAAAAAACACCGGCTTCTATTGCCAGCCGTATGCTGGAGTTCGGATATGTCAATTACAGAATGCTTTACGGGGAAAAAATAGGCGGCGACGAAGAGCGCATTCTTGAATTGACACTTGAGGAGGCCTTAAGTCTGGATTTTAAACATCCCAATTGTTTCTTCCTGGAGAAAACAAATGAGACGATCCCGGTTAAGGGAATTCCCGAAACGGACTTTGACCCGTTGGCAGGTCGTCCGCGCATGATTACCAAAATGCCCATACGGCTGACAACGCTGGCTTTAATGCAACTTAACCAGCACAGAGTATTTTGGGATGTTGGTGCCTGCACCGGGAGTGTTTCTATTGAAGCCAAACTTAATCATCCGCATCTTCAGGTAACTGCTTTTGAAATCCGGCCCGAATCCGAAGGAATCATAATGCGAAATGCCCGAAAATTCCAGACGCCGGGGATTCAACTTGTGATGGGGGATTATCTGAAAGTAAGCAAAAAGGAATTGGCGTTTCCTGATGCTGTTTTTATTGGCGGCTATGGGGGTAAAATGGAAAAAGTACTGGATGATGTCAACAAATACTTGCAATCCAATGGTGTCATCGGCTTTAATTCTGTTTCCAGTGAAAGCCTAAACCGGTTTTTGGACTGGTGCTCCCATAACCAATTTGAAATAACACAACAACAGCAAATTCAGGTGGATGATCATAATCCGATCTCTATCCTGGTGGCTCAAAAGATTAATTAAACGCAAAGACGCCATTTCGCAAAGGGTTTTATGACTCTGCGACACTGCGTCTTTGCGTTAAAATTACATTTATATATGCAAACAATCATTACCCATTCAGATAAAGGCCAACAACTCGCACAGAGATTGATCTCTTCTGGCTTTGAGGCGACAATCAAGAGGTCTCCCGGACAATATGATCGACTCTGGCAGAATAACAAAGCATTGATATTTATTGGTGCCCTGGGAATTTGTGTTCGTGAAATAGCTCCATTTCTGAAAGATAAGAAAACAGATCCGGCAGTAATTAACATCGATGCCAACGGACAATTTGTTCAGCCTGTGGCTTCGGGGCATATGGGAGGAGCCAATACTCTGGCGCAGCGGATTTCTAAAATGTTAGGTGCTCAGCCGGTTATCACCACTGTTAGTGATACCTCCGGTTTATGGTCCCTGGATACTTTAGCGTCACGGTTTGACTGGAAGATGGAGTGTAGCGGAAATCTCACACGGTTAATGGCAGCTTTTGTCAATGGCCGCAAAACGGCACTATTACTGGAAGCCAGAGATGAAGGGACCTTGTTTTTAGAAACAGAAGCTCCTTCACATGTGGATCTGTTTTTTAATAGTGCAGATTTAAATATTGATGATTACTATCTGGTTATTGCAGTGACCTCGTTTCTTCACAACTTTGGCGACAAAGCCATTTTTTACCGACCACCAATGCTACATGTCGGAATAGGTTGTCAGCGGGATTTGCCTTTTTATGAGTTTGAGCGTCTCTTATTGGACGGGTTTCATAAAGATGGGGTTTCTTTTCTTTCGTTGGCCTCACTGGGAACTGTGGATATTAAGAAAGACGAACCAGCATTCCTTCAATTAAGCGAAAAATGGAATGTTCCACTGTGTTGCTTTTCAGGAGGAGAACTCAGTAAATACGATGTGCCCAATCCCTCCTCCAAAGTTGAGGAAATGACAGGCTGTGCAGGTGTTTCAGAAGCTTCGGCCATGCATTTGGCCAATAACTCTTTACTCATTGAGAAAACAAAAGTAAAAGTTGCAGACAAAAACTTTACATACGCCATTAGCGTTGACCGCTGTTTTGACCGCAAAGGATTTGTGGAAATTGTGGGTGCGGGCCCGGGAGATCCCGAATTGGTATCGGTAAAAGGCAAGCGCATGCTTCAGTCTGCCGACTATATTCTCTATGCCGGAAGTCTGGTGCCACGGGAATTAACAGAATACGCCAAACCCCGTTGTGTGGTGGAGAGTTCGGCAGGAATGGATTTGATGACACAAATGGAGAGTATGCGGAAGTTTTATGACCGCGGGTTGTTTGTTGTTCGTTTGCATACCGGGGATCCTTGCATTTACGGAGCCATTCAGGAACAAATGAATATTATGGATCAGTGGGAATGGCAATACCACATTACGCCTGGGATTTCGTCCTTTCAGGCAGCGGCTGCAGCTCTGAAATCGCAATTTACCATTCCAGAGGAGGTACAAAGTATCGTGCTTACCCGTGGCGAAGGTCGGACACCTATGCCAGAGCGTGAGCAATTGCACAAAATGGCAGCATCGCAAAGCACCATGTGTATTTACCTGAGTGCCGCCATTGCCATAAAAGTTCAACAGGAATTGCTAACACATTATCCTCCCGAAACTCCTGTGGCGGTGTGTTACAAACTCACTTGGAAAGATGAAAAAATCTATAGGTGTACTCTGGCGACGCTTTCTGAAACCGTGGAGGAAAATAATTTAAAAATGACAACCCTTATTGTGGTAGGGAAAGCCATCGATAACCGTTCGGGATTTTCCAAATTGTACGACCAGTCGTTTTCTCATGAGTTTAGGGAAAGAAGAAAGGCATAGAGCAAAGAGCATGGCGCATAGTGTTTCCCCTTTGCTCCTTGCGCAAAGCAAGAAATTATGATCCTTATTTTCGGCGGTACCACAGAAGGCCGGCAGGCAGCCCGGTTGTTCGATGTAATTGAGCAGCCTTATTTCTACTCGACAAAAACGGAAACCACTCAACGGGTGGGAGGAACTGTTATTACCGGAACCATGGATGCCAATGCCATTGAGGAGTTTTGCATTAAAAATAGTATCATGCTGATTGTTGATGCTGCCCACCCCTATGCGGTTGAATTGCACCAAAATATTCATGATGCTTCCATCAAATGTAAAATCGAAACCTTAAGATTTGAGCGGCCCGCAACTGTTGTGAGCCATTCCAAATATGTTCGCTTTTTTGATGATTACGCTTCCCTGGAAAAAGCCCTGCTTGAAAGTGACTTTGACAAAATACTTGCTCTTACCGGAGTGCAGACCATTCCAAAGCTTCGTGCTGTATGGGAAAACCGTCAGTGCTGTTTTCGTATTCTGGATACGCCATTGAGCCGGGGGAAAGTTTTGAATTACGGCATTCCTCAACATCTGGTTTTTCCCATGGCTCCTGATGATAAGGTTGAGAAAATTGTAATTCTGGCCCGGGAAACTAAAGCTCAGGTTATATTGAGCAAAGAAAGTGGTCCTTCGGGCTTCATCCAAAGTAAAGTAGATGCAGCCCGGATGTTGAATGTACCCCTCTGGATGGTCCGGCGACCATCATTACCTGAATTCACTTATACTGTTTATTCAGAAAAAGCTTTTTGGCAGAAGTTCTTCGAACTGCGCAAGGAGAGTTTGGAGGAGGAGGGGAAATTGCGATCGGGATATACCACAGGAAGTTGCGCTACAGCTGCGGCAAAAGCTTGTTTTTTAACGCTGTTCGAGAGCTCCGCGCCGGATCGGGTTACCATAGGTTTGCCGGATGGGACAGAGGCTGCATTCCCGGTTTTTTTAGAAACAAAGGCGGAAAATTTGGCTTCGTTTGTGGTGATTAAGGATGCCGGAGATGATCCGGATGTGACGCATGCTAATGAAATTGGATGTCAACTGAAATTAAAAGATACGCCTGGGGTTGTTTTTAAAGGTGGAAAAGGCATTGGAAGGGTTACTCTGGTGGGATTGCAGCTACCTGTGGGGGAGCCCGCCATTAATCCCGTTCCCAGGCAAATGATGACCAACCTTTTTGAAGAACTTTCTCTGAACTATGAATATGATGGAGGCCTGGAAGTGACATTGTTTGTGCCTGAGGGGGAAAGATTGGCTGTAAAAACCTTTAACCCACGAATTGGGGTTGTAGGAGGAATCTCTGTTTTAGGAACATCCGGCAGGGTGCATCCTTTCTCCAATGAAGCTTTTATGGCATCAGTCCGTCATCATGTTTCCGTTGCTAAAGCCTCAGGTGTTCAAAAAGTGGTACTGACTTCCGGCAAGCGGAGCGAAAACATCATGAGAAAGGAATTTCCTGATTTGCCTGATACAGCTTTTATTCATTTTGGTAACTTGGTGGGGGAAACCTTGCAGGCGGTTGCAGATGCTGACATAAACGAGATTTGCCTGGCCGTTATGTTCGGGAAAGCTGTAAAACTGGCTGAAGGCAAGTTGAATACCCATAGTAAAAAGGCACGCTTTAATCCCACCTTTCTCGCCCGGATAGTCCGGGGCTGCGGATATGGTGAGTCTGTTTCTCAGACAATTGAGTCTGTTAAATTAGCCAATGCTGTTGCAGATATAATACCCTACTCCCCTGAAGAGCCCCTTTATTGTGCCATAAAAAAGAAATGTGAACGTGTTTGTCAGGATCTTTTACCAGAAGAAATTGTGTTCGATTTTCAGCTGATTGTAATTTGAAAAGCCTTTATTTGCTTGAGCTTATCTCAATACTCCGTAATCCCGATGGATCGGGATTACAATAGATTCATAATCAATTGATAATATGAGCACTCTCTTTTGTGTTAATGTACAGAATATCAATGTGATACAAATTATCTTACATCTAATATCTATCCCGAAGCATTCGGGACTAACGATCTATTGTTATCTGATGTTTAAATGTTAATAACGCACCTCAAAACCTGATTTAGATAATAAACTGAAAGTAATCTTAATTGGGATTAGATGCTTTGATCGGTTTTGTTTATGTGTGTGGTGTATTTTAATCTGTTGTTTGACAAATGTTTGTGTTAGTGTTTAAAATCATCTTCAAACAGTATGATATAAGTTCGATGGATTATTGTTTTATTATTTTAATTTTGCAACTTCATTTTAAAATAAATAGAAATGACTTCAGGATTTGGTCCAACACAGTACTTACTACAATCAGTTAAAACAGGTAAAGAATTTATTGATAAAGGTTGGACATTAGATGCACCAAATGAAGAAGAACCATCTTTAATTCGTGCTGTTTACGAAGAGGTACAACTGAATTTAAAAGATGAAAGACTGGGACTTTTTAAGTTTTCCGACTGGTTGCCTGTGGGCCGATTGCTTAAGGGATCCTCATCACCTGTGACATATAAAAGTCAGGGTCTGGCAAAATATCTTGGGCTCGAAAAATTATATATTACTTTTAGTGGTTACTGGCCCGATAAAGGAGCAAAAATGTCTACGTGCTCGTTCAAGGAGACTGAGGCTTATTCTGTTTGCGGCCGTATGCAGGCAGATGAGCAAGGCGTTTTGGTGGTTGCTTCGGCAGGTAATACAGCCAGAGCTTTTGCCCGTGTGTGTTCCGATAACAATGTGAAACTTCTTCTGTGTGTGCCGGAAGATAATTTGGATGCACTTTGGTTTGATGAAGTAATAAACGACAATGTTAAGCTTGTATGTACTCGAGCCGGAAGTGATTATTCCGACGCTATTCATCTTTCTGAGAAGATTTGTGAACTTCCTGGTTTCTTTGCTGAAGGTGGTGCCAGAAATGTGGCCCGTCGCGATGGAATGGGGACTACTGTGCTTTCTGCCGCAACTTTCATCGGACGTATTCCTGATTATTACTTTCAGGCCGTCGGCAGTGGAACAGGGGCAGTTGCTGCCTGGGAAGCCAATCAGCGATTGATGGTCGATGGCCGTTTTGGCACTCATTATATGAAACTCATGGTTTCTCAGAACATTCCGTTCACCCCCATCTTTGATGCGTGGAAGGCTGATTCGCGCAATATGTTGCCATATGATGAGGAAGAAGCGCATCAGCAGGTAGCGGAAATTAATGCTAAGGTGCTTTCAAACCGAAAGCCGCCTTATCCAATTTATGGTGGATTGTATGATGCATTGAAAGACACAGACGGCGACGTTCTTTTGGCGACTAATGAGGAGGCTCAAAATGCGGCTGACTTGTTTGAAGAATTTGAGGGATGTGATATTCATCCTGCTTCAGGAGTGGCAACAGCCACGCTTATCAAAGAGGTTGAGAAAGGAACTGTTCACAAAGATGATGTGATAATGCTTAACATTACCGGTGGCGGTGAAAAGCTATTCAAAAAAGAGAAGCTGGTAACTGCCCTGGCCCCGGATCATGTTTTTGATGTCGATCCTGATATTAATGATGTGAAGAAAGTTTTGGAAGGGATGTTCTGATATAACCCTCAGGGGGATATTGAGAAAGCCATAAAATGCATTGTGATTGAATGCATTTTTATGGCTTTCTTTTTGAATTTTCGGGCTTAGTGATATTTTATCTCCTTGGAGGTTTCATTACCCAATTCAAAATTAATGGGCATGGTATAATTCACAGCCACCTTTTTACCTCGTTGTTTTCCGGGAATCCACTTGGGCATCTCTTCAATTACTTTTTTTGCTTCTGCATCAAGGGCAGGATCAACACTTCTGACAATCTTAACCTGATCAGGTTTGCCACTTGGAGGGATAATGAAAGAAATATAAACTTTTCCCTGAATACCCTTTTCTTTGGCTTTGTTAGGGTATTTTAAATGGGTGGAAAGATGATTTTGAAGTGCAGCATCACCACCGGGAAATTTAGGCATATCTTCGACAACGAAAAACACAGGTTTGCCTTTATAGGTTTTTCTTTTCGAAGTTTGGTCGGTGTTGCCGGTTGCTGTTATTTCCACGATTGTTTCCTCTGGTTCCTGCGGACTTTGCTTTTTTGAGGTTATTATAATGACTCCGTTTTCCCCCTCTTTACCATATTTCGCGGTAGCCGTTTTGTCTTTTAAAACGTCGATAGACTTAATACTTTCAGGGGCTATATCGCCCATCGATTCATATGGAATCTTTTTTCCATCCAAAAATATTAATGGTTTTCTTTCCTCTTTATGGTTTTCGGTGGTTCGGACTGTCAGTTTAAGGTCCTTTTCAACGGTGTCCCGTTTCATTATCACTTTCATGTCTTCTTTGAAATCGGGCCTTTTCTTAACGGTCTTAAACCCCACAAAAGAGAATACTATTTCGGAATCCTCCGAAACATCTCTCAGTTCGAATTCCCCGTTCAAATCCGAAATGGTACCGGTGGTTGAGTTGGCAATCACAATACTGGTTCCGGGTAATGCCTCACCATTTTTTTGAACTACTTTTCCTTTAATTATTTCTTCTTTAGGTTGTTGCAAGCTGACATTGTCATTGAGTCGACTCAATTTTATTAGTTCCCCTTTTTGCTCAGACTTTTTATTTATTTCCGGGGTTTTTTCGCGGGTTGAATTTTCATAATTAGTCTCTATGGGGATTGCCTCTTCTTTAGGAATATTCGTTTCACCCTGATTAACCAGCTCCTGTGTTTGTGATGGGGCGGTTTGTTCCTGATTTGAAACAGAATTGGTTTCATAGACATAATTTGGTTCAGAAAATGCGTAAAAAATTATGGAAGCAACCGGCAGAATAATAAGGAGTTTCATTTTGTGTATGACAGGTATGGATGTATTTTTCATCATGATAAATCGTTTTTTGTTGAGTGAATAACTAAATGAATGGCCCAGTCTGATTGCCTCACCGCCTAATAGTTGGTTGATGAGTATTGCTTTGTAAACAGCCGGATCAGAGGTGGCTTTCAAAGCTGAGCGGTCGGCCAGGTATTCATGATTCTGCCTGATGTAATGGCTGTACAGCCAGGCCATGGGATTAAACCATTGGATGGTTCGCAAGAGTTCGGCCAAAACCAAATCAATCCAGTGGTATTGTCTAATGTGGGCGGCTTCATGAGCCAGAATTTCCCGGTACTCTTTCTCTGTTGATGAAGGATTGACAATGATGTATGAGAAAAAGGAGAAAGAATGCCGGAATCTTCCGGATTTTACCACTTTCAGATTGTTTTTATATTTGACTTCAGAGCTGCTGATGGTATTGTATACCTTCAGCGTTTGGATCATTGTTTTAATAAGAAAAAACAGGGTTCCCAATACTATGATGCTTCCTATATAAAATTCCCAGGGCATGCCTTGATTCTGTGAGGGTTGCACCGATTCAACTACTACAGAGCCTGTGGTTACAGGGGATGATGTAAAAGGTATAGTCACAGAATACCGAATGGTGATGAGCGGAAATATTATAGCAGACAGCAGTCCGGTTATGAGAAACAATCGATTTAGCACAAAGAAGCGTTCATTTCGCAAAACAAGGAAGTAAATCAGGCCAAACACAGTTAGCCAGATAGTAGATCTTATCAGATATGACATTAATGCTTCCATGGGGGTATCATTTATTCTTTTTTCGATTTAGTTCTTTTTTGGTCTCTTCCATGAGCTGTTCTAACTCTTCAATAGAGAGATCCTTCTCTTTGGCAAAAAAGGAGGCCATAGCGGGGAATGAGTTGTTGAAATACTTTTTCATTACCCCAAATAGTTGACTTTTTGAGTATTCTTCCTTTTTTACAACAGGAGTGAACACATGCACATTTCCAAACGTCTTATGTGTTGCAAATCCTTTTTTCTCAAGAATTCGAACAATCGTCGATACCGTATTACGGGCTGGCTTGGGATCAGCAAACTTTTCACGGATGTCGCGAACAGCGCCTTCTTCCAGTTCCCATAATATTTGCATAACTTGTTCTTCTGCTTTTGTCAGTTGCATATTTTTTCTCTTTTGTCAATCCTTCGATACAAACATATGACTAAATATTTAGTCGGACAAGTTTTTAATGCGTAAAAACGACTAAAAAATTAGTCGGGCATGGTTTTATATTCTCAGAAGCCCATATAGAACCGACTTTGCACATATATTTTCAAAATGTGAGTGTATTCTGTCTTCACCACAATTTTTTCAAAAAATACCCCTATTTTTGAAAAAACGTTAAAAATATAAATCAAAATGAAGAAAGTAGTTCTTGCTCTTTCATTGACGATGCTTCTTTGGGGCACATCGGTTTATGGAAAGAAAAATGAAACACTCACTGTTAAGTCGCCAGATGGTAAATTAAATGTTACCATTGGAGTTACCGATGAAATTACCTGGAGCCTGGAGTTTAATGACAACCTCATCGCCGGTCCCTCTTCAATAGCCCTTGAACTTGACGAGTACGGTGTTTTGGGCGAAGAACCTGTTTTAAGAAATTCATTTCCTTCTTCCAAAGATGAGGTGATTAAAACATCGCTGTATAAAAAGTCTGAAATAGACAACGAATACAATGAATTGAATCTTATTTTCAAAGGGAGTTACGGGCTGATTTTCCGGGTTTACAACGACGGAATGGCATACCGGTTTGTAACTTCCATGAAGAAAGATGTAAAAGTAAAGAGTGAAAAGGCGGAGTTTAATTTTCCTGCTGCCGACAAAGCTTATGTGCCTTATGTACGTGAACCTCATGGCCGCTATCAGGTGTCTTTTGAGAGTACATATGATGTTTTGAAACTGAATGAAGTGAAAAAAGACTCATTGATTATTACACCTCTGTTGGTAAAGAATAACGATGGTTCTTCGGTGGTAATTAGCGAAGCCGACTTGGAAAATTATCCAGGAATGTTTCTGAAAATAAATAATGACGCCTCCGGTTTTGTGGCAGAATATGCAGGTTATCCTACTGAAGAAAAGCAAGGTGGTTATAATAATCTTCAGTCACTTGTAACCAATCGAGCCGATTTTATCGCAAAATCTAATGGTAACCGGGCTTATCCCTGGAGAATGATGGCAGTTGGCGAAAATGATGCCGAACTTCTGAACAATGACCTGGTTTACAAACTGGCGTCCCCTTCACGTATTGAAGATACTTCCTGGATTATCCCCGGAAAAGTGGCATGGGACTGGTGGAACGCCTGGAACCTATTCAATGTTGATTTCAGGGCCGGAATTAACACTGAAACATATAAGTATTACGTTGATTTTGCAGCCGAAAATGGTATTGAGTATGTTATCCTCGACGAAGGCTGGTCGGAAAGTACCGACTTGATGAAAATTGTTCCCGAAATTGACCTTCAGGAAATCATTGGCCATGCTCAATCTAAAGGGGTTGATATTGTTCTCTGGGCTGGTTGGCTGCCTTTGGATCAGAAAATGGATGAGGTTTTTGAGAAATATTCATCCATGGGGGTTAAAGGATATAAGATTGATTTTATGAATCGCGACGATCAAAAGATGGTCAATTTTTACTACCGCGTTGCGAAGAGAGCTGCAGAATATAAACAGTTTGTGCTTTTCCATGGGGCTTTCAAGCCAACAGGATTGCAACGAACTTATCCTAATGTGCTTACCTGCGAAGGAGTATTTGGTTTGGAGCAGGTCAAATGGACTAAATATGAAAATTTCCCGGAATATGATGTTACCATTCCTTTCATCCGAATGCTTGCAGGCCCCATGGATTACACTCCCGGGGCCATGGATAATGCCAGCCGGTCAGCCTGGCGCGCTGTGCACACCGACCCGGTGAGCCAGGGAACCCGTTGTCATCAATTGGCTATGTACGTGGTTTATGATTCCCCATTTTCTATGCTTTGCGATGTGCCTTCAAGTTACATGGAGGAAAAGGAGAGTGTTGATTTCATTTCCTCTGTTCCTACTGTGTTTGATGAGACTGTTCCCCTGGCGGGGGAAGTTGGAGACTATGTTGCGGTAGCCAGAAGAAAAGGTGATATATGGTATATAGGAGCTATGACCGACTGGAACCAGCGCGAAGTGGAACTGGATTTCTCCTTTCTGGGAGATGGTGAATTTAAAGCTACAGTGTTTGCCGATGGCATTAACGCCGACCGCGCTGCAGTTGATTATACCAAAGAGGTTATTTCTATTGGCGGTGGAGAAAAGTTATCCATTAAGATGAAGCCCGGAGGTGGTTGGGCAGCGATAATAGAGCCGGCTGAATAAGTTTGGAAGAACATACAAAAGCCCGGTCAACCTTATGTTGTCCGGGCTTTTTTGGCACTATGTGGCAGTTAGCTGTGTGAGGTTTTTGTGAGTTTTTATTTGCCGTAAAATGAGTTTTTTGTGAAATAAATATTAAATTATTTTAATATTTATGGGTAATTTTATACATAATTTTTAACCGGTATTCAATTTCCAACGACTCGAATAGATCCATGATTAATAGTTTGTCTGCAAGCATAAACCAATTAAAGAGAGGTTCCTGGTTCCTCTTTCTGGTTTTATGGCAGGTTTTCTTTTTTTCAGCGGTTTCTGTGGCCCAAAACAAGCAATACCGTTTTAACTACCTTACAACACGAAACGGGCTTTCGCAAAACCATGTCAATTGTATTTTTCAGGACAAGGATGGATTTATATGGATTGGAACCTACAATGGCTTAAACCGTTATGATGGGTATGGTATTAAAACTTATCATTCCGGAACATCCGATTCTTCGCTTTCCCAAGATGCAGTCAATGTCATATTTCAGGACACAAAAGGGCTGCTGTGGATTGGTACTGATTTGGGGCTTAATAAATTAAATCCTGTCACCAATGAGGTCGAACGGTTTTACAATCTTAAATCAGACTCTTCCCGTCACATTGAGAATAATATCCGCACCATCTATGAGGATGATTCAGGCTTGTTGTGGGTGGGTTTCTATGGTGGCGGACTGAAGGTTTTTGATCCTGATCAGGGAAAGTTTCTCAATTCCAATGATTTTTTTGAAGAAGAACTGTTGCCGGGGCACGCTAAAGTCAATGTTTTTTGTGCTGGCAATACAGGTGCTTATTGGATAGGAACTGAGAATATGGGATTAATAGAGTATAATCCGGATACAGGGGAAAAGGTCGTCCATCATATCCAAACTTCAAAGAGAGATGGTTTAGGGGCTATCATAACTGAAATACGAAGAGACAATTCCGGTCAACTGTGGATTGGAACCTGGAATGAAGGAATAAAGATTTTCAATCCTGAAAGCGGTATCTTTCAGGATTTTAAAGCATCCAATAATACAGGTTTTCCCGGAGGACCAGTTACTTCCATACATATCAAAGATGGCATGGGATGGATAGGGACAATGGGTAACGGGGTTTTTAAGTACGACATTACTACAGGAGAGTTGTTGAATATCAATCAATCCTCAACAAATATTCATGGGTTAAATAATGATATTGTTTGGGAGGTTTTTCAGGATAGATCGGGTGTAATCTGGTTGGGAACTTACGGAGGTGGTGTAAATCTTTTTTATCCCGGCTCGGGCGTTTTTGAGTCTTACCGGGCCATTCCCGGTAGTTCAGGCAATTTAAACAATAGTTCTATCAGTGCATTTTGCGAGCTTTCTGATCAGAGATTGTTAATTGGAACTTTGGGAGGTGGTATTAATGTTTTTGACCCCAAAAGGGAAACCTTTACTTATCTTCTAGAAGGTGAATCTTCGCTGGCAAAAACGATTCGTTGCATTATTGAAGACAGAGATAACAGGATTTGGGTTTCCACAGATGTTGGAATATTCCGGTTTAATAAAGATTTAAAGAAAAAGACTTTTATCCCTTTCGATCCTGCATATAATGGGATAGGCGATAAGAGTGTTTATTCCATCTTTCAGGACAACCGGGACGATTTGTGGTTTGGAGAATGGGGAACCGGTTTAAGAAAACTGGATTATCTGGAATCGTTAAAAAAACAACCGGATGAAATGGTTTTCAGAGATTATCCGGAGGCAGGCTTTGTGGGAAATACTGTTTGGGCTTTTACCGAGGACAATAAAGATAACTTATGGGTTGGAGCCGGAAATGGTTTGTACCGCTATTTGCGGGAAGCTGACAAATTTGTCAGGCAACCTTTCCCTTCCATGTCCGATTATGTTTCCATCAGTTGTTTTTATGAAGATAAAATTAACAACCGTTTGTTAATGGGAACCCAGGGCCGGGGGGTGGCAAGTTTGGATTTTGTGAATGGAGGAGTTTCATTTTTGGATGAAACCGGTGGGCTTTTAAAGAATGAGGTACTGAGCATCCATCCCGATGAAGACCGGAATTTGTGGATTTGTACCAGCAATGGCCTTTCGCGCTACGATTCCCGGAGTATGCAATTTCGCCACTTAAATGTTGAAATGGGAATGCAGGAAAATGAATTGCTTAACCACTCCTGGTTGCTGTCCGGTAACCGCATTTTAGTCGCCGGTAATAATGGGTTTTATTTGTTTCATCCTCGTGAATTGGTCGACAGCCCTTTTGAGCCCAATGTTGTAATAACTGATTTCAGTGTCAACAACAAGGGAGGACGTGTGAAATTAAAGCCTGACCACTCCGGAGAATGTGAATGGACTGTACAGTTGAAAGCAAATGAGAACACCTTCTCCGTTGATTTTGCCGCGCTGGATTATCGTATGTCAGATAAAATTGAATACCGTTACAAACTGGATGGCTTTGATGCCGATTGGACTGTGGTCCATGCTGGTAGCCGAAGGGCTTCTTATACAAATATGGAGGGGGGAGCGTATGTTTTTCGGGTGAAAGCTTCCAATAGTGACGGGCTTTGGACCGGGAAGGAGAAACGTATTTTATTGACATTGCAGGCCCCTTTCTATAAACGACCCTTTTTCCAGGGATTGATGATTGCTTGCTTATTGTCGTTGCTATACTTGTTTTTCAGGATTAAGGAGAACAAAATAAAGTCGGATCTGAAAAGGAAAAATATTCTTATTAATTATGATTCGCTGGCAGAAGAAAAGAGAAATATTAAAGAAAAACACGACCATCTGCAAAAGGAACTTAAGGAAAAAGAAAAAGAGTATGCGGCCATAAAAGTATTCATCCGGGAAAAAGAAGAAAGACTGATTGCTTTGCGGAATCATATTGCAGAAGTTTTGCAAAATGCGAAACCTGAAGTCAGTAAAAAAATATCCGGCTTTTTAGGAAAGATAGAGCAGGAGGTAAAGGCTGAAGCTTCTCCCAATGAATATTTGGATAATCTTAACACCATTCAGGATGGCTATGTTGATCGATTAGCGACGGCCTTTTCCAGGCTCACCCAAAAAGACCTGATGATATGCTCTTATATCCGGATGGGAAAAAGTAATAAAGAAATTGCCGACCAATTGGGCATCTCTACTCAAAGTGTTGAGATGAGCCGCTACCGTATCCGAAAGAAAATAGAAATTAGCTCCTCGGTTACTCTCAATGACTTTCTTGTGCGGTTTTGACTTTTTACGTCGCTATTCAGTTAATTACTTTTCTTCTGCCTTTTGCCTGTAAAATTTCTGCCTGTCGATAATTAAATCTATGAATCTTACAATCTGATGTATTTTGAAGGCAATTTAAGAGCGTACCAATGAGTGGTTTGCGTGTTGTTGTATAGGTGTTGTAGGGGGCAATGTAAGGTTTGTGTATAACTGTTAAATATTGCTAATAAATGTTCTGGGTGTAGCTTTGAAGTCAACTACCTAAATCATTTATTTAAATATTTAAAACGAATAGTTATGAAGAAAATCTTTACCATTTTGGCAATGTTTATTGCAACCACCGGAATGCTTCGAGCTGTTGATCTACCCCTTGACTTTGAATCTGCTCCCGGAGATTATGCTTTTAATGATTTTGACGGAGGTGAAACCACTGTTATAAGTAATCCTCAGTCTTCAGGAATAAATACCAGCAGCCAGGTGGCTCAGATGATTAAAAATGCCGGACAAACCTGGGGGGGAAGTTTAATAACGCTGGACAACCCTATTGATTTTTCAACCAACAAAACATTTAAAGTGAAAGTATTCTCTCCTAAAGCAGGTGCTAAATTGCTGTTGAAAGTAGAGAATCTAAATGACTCAGGAGTTAATTTCGAAAAAGAAGTCGCCACAACCAAAGCCAATGAGTGGGAGGAATTGACTTTTGATTTTAGTCTTATTAATACCGGTAATTCCTATCAAAAAGTGGTGTTTATTTTCGATTTGGGCACTATGGGGGATGGCTCTGCGGATTTTACTTATTTGTTTGATGATGTTCGGCTGGTAAATGAACCCACTGGTCTTGACCAGATTGATCTCCCCGTTGATTTTGAAAGTTCTGCTACCGATTACACATTAACCGACTTTGGCGGTAATTCAACAGAGCTTGGAGTTGACCCTGAAAATGCTAATAATACCGTTGCGGTATCCACAAAAACTGCCGGAGCTCAAACCTGGGCCGGAACAACCATTAGTACGCCTTATGGCTTTGCCTCTCCAATTCCTTTTACTGCCGACAATACCATGATGACCGTAATGGTTTATTCGCCATCGGCGGGTATTCCGGTTCGTTTTAAAGTTGAAGATTCAAATGATAATACACTTACCGCTGAAACCGAAGTAACCACAACAGTTGCTAACCAGTGGGAAAAACTGGTGTTTGATTTGAGCAATGTTGTTAATGGCACTATGGCTTTCGATATCAATACCAACTATGATAAAGCTTCCATCTTTTTCGATTTTGGAACAACCCCCGCTAGTGATGAGATTTTTTACTGGGACGATGTTATGATGTCGGTTCCGACAGCAACTGTTTCAGTGGAATCTGGAGATGTGAATATCTATGTCAGCAAACGAAATCTTTTGATAGCTAATGTTGCAGATTACGTAGGAGGCTTGATTGAGGTCTACGACATTTCCGGTAAGAAGGTATGTGTTGAAAATATTTCAGAGAATCGGGAAAGTATCAATCTTAAAGCCAACGGTATTTTTATCGTTCGAATCTTTGATGCAGATAAAGGGTTTGTTAATGCAACCAAAGTAATCGTTCACTAATTAATATTACCTGCCGAATCCTTTCATGAAGTCCACAGATTTTTGTGGGCTTCATTTTTTGCGGTTTTCAATTGTCGGACGGTATAAACCTGAATCATGAAAAATCCTGTAAAAAAATTGATTGTATCTCTTAAGGTTGTTGCCTTTTTGTTGATAGTTTGTTTTTTATTAAGTTTTATTTGCCGAATTAAAGCTTCAAGTCAAGTTTTTGGTCTAAATAATGAAAAAATAGCTGAAAGAGAGGTCGTTCAACAGAAAAATGATTCTGGAATAATACAAGGTGGCAATTTTATAACTCATTGTAATGGGAAAGGTTATTCATTAACAAAAAGGATACATCGGAAATAGAAGGATGGTGACGCCTCCGGCTTCTCCGGTTGCTGGTTAATACGGGGTTTTTAGCGAAAATCCTGCTATTACTGAAAATTTTGTGCTGGATGAGATGAGTAATTCCCTTCAAATGTGGGAGAATACCCTTGTCCCTCTTGAAGAACGCCCTCTTGCGATGGTTCTGAAGTGATGGCTTTTTATGCCCCACATTCAGGCACTTGATATGGCTTTGGTCTGAATTCTACTGCAGGAGTTGATCTTTCTAATTATTACGGAGTCTACACTGAAAATTCTAACGTTTCAGAGAATTTGCTGATTGATGATGTGGGCAGGTATATTTATATTTGGGAGAATACGCTGACGGCTACCACCACCGAAGCTTATGAGGGGGAAGAAACCATGTCTTTTACTTCCAATAATGGGGTTTTGGTGGGGCTTTGGTGTTACTGATGATAAGGCACATGATCTTACCCATTTCGGCAATGGCTCGTTTGCATTCCCGGTAAAAACCAGCTCATAACAGGATTTTTGTGTAAATGTTTGCGGAGCGAAAGATACGCAGGGATCAATTTTTGAGATAAACCCATCAATACATGGTCAAATCTACAAATCAAAAATCTACATAAAATGAAATTTAAAACAATACTGTTTTCTGTGTCGGTAATGCTTTCAATGTGCTTCAATGGTGTCGCCGCAGCCAATGGGACAGCAAAAGCCGGAAGCTTCAACAAGGAAAAAGACCTTTTATTGGCCCAATTTGATTGCAAAACGGATGTCGATGACCTTCATACCGTCGCCGCTTTGGCCACACTCCTGTCGGATTCTGCCTTTGCCGGAATTAATTATCATGCAGTAGCCGGAGCTTATGGCATGCAGGAGGGGTTGTATGTCCCGCCCAACCCATTGTTCCTGGAGGCCTTTGGCGATAACTGGACCGATGCCCATGCAAACTTTGAAAAGGCTGTGGAGAAGGTCAAAACCATAGTAAAACCTATTCTTGCCAATAAGGGAGATGTGTGGATTGCCGAAGCCGGTCAGTCCGATTTTTCTGCAGCGTTGATAAAGGCCATTCAAAAAGATTTGCCTGAGATTGATACTAAGCAGCGCTTCCATGTTGTCCAGCATAGTGATTGGAACGAGGAGGTAACCACTCCTGAATGCCTCCGGTTTGTAAAAACAAACGCAGATTATCACAAAATTCCCGATGGAAATGCCGAGGGAAACGGAACTCCTGGGTTCCGCACTCCTGAAAATATTCAGCTTAAAAAACAAATTAAAAATCCCAAGTTGCTCGAAATATGGCAGCTGGCAGTGGATTTGAGCCATCAATACAATGGAAAAGAGGGACGCTACAACAATGAAGCCATCGCTGCCGGAGGGGTAGACTTCTCCGACCTTTCTGAAGCTTGCTGGATACTGGGCTTACAGGATATTAAAGATGTGGAGGCATTTTTTGAAGTGTTTGGGAAGTGATAAAGAGGAACATCTAAAGAATGCCTGCAAGAAAACCCTCTTTTTTTCGACGGCTTTAATAAGAAAACTTCGGGAATAAGGCTCGCGAGTCTTGAATGTCATGAGTTTACTTCTGTGAATGACTGGCAAATAAGATGAGCGCAACGCAGTTATCGGAGGTTTCTTGCAAAGACTAAATAGTCTCTGTCCATAAACTAAGCGTTTTTCACGTGTTTGAACTAGAAAGTTCAAATTCAAGGCGTGTGAAAAATCTAAACCGCAGAATACTATTGTATTTGAGGATTTAGATTTTGAGCAACAACGCAGAAGTTGGACTTTCTAGACAAACACTAAATAAGACCGACTTTCCAACGAGGTTAATGCTATTTGTCTTATTTTTGCAGTGAAGTTGTCAGGGATACTTTCAATAACAAATTATAAACCTGAAAACTTCAAATAAAAATGGTCCTAAAATTTAAAACGATAACAATGAAAATTTTTTTTCATCGCCTGGCAATTCTTTTTCTTTTCTCTGTCTTTTCATTATCATTAGTTGGCCAGGGTTTTGACGTAGTAGAGAAGGGAGATAAGGTTCCGGAATTCGCGATTGAGATAGAGGATGGGAAAACTCTGAATATTTCCGATTATGAAGGAAGTGTGGTGTTTATTAATTTCTTCGCAACCTGGTGTGGCCCATGCCGAAAAGAGTTGCCATTTCTGCAAAAGGATGTTTGGGATAAATATAAGACGAAGGATAATTTTAAACTGATGGCCATTGGACGGGGGCATGATCAGGAAGAAGTTGACACTTTTAAGAAAGAACAGGGTTTTCAGATTCCCATGTATGGAGATAAAGACAAGTCTGTTTATACCAAATTTGCTACGAGGTATATTCCTCGCAATTATATTATCGATGCCGATGGCGAAATTGTGTATGCCTCGCAAGGGTTTTCTAAAGAGGAATTTGAAAAAATGGTTGACTTATTAGATCTGCTGATTTTAGATGAAGCTGGTCAGTAGATAAAAATATCGAAGAAAACAGTAAAAAGGCTGCCTCGTGAAAGAGCAGCCTTTTTCAATTACAATACAATCTTCAGGATCTTATCATTTCATTAATCTGTAACTCCGGTATCCATAAATAGAAATCATCACAAAACTGATAAATGGAAGTATAAAGGAAGCATTCACTGCCGGTAATGGCCCTACCGTTCCCATGTCAATAATGGCCCCCTGTAAAGGAGGCATAAGCGCTCCGCCAACAATGGCCATTACCAAACCGGCGGATCCCAATGTGGCATCTTTTCCGATTCCTTCCAGCGCAATGCCGTAAATGGTCGGGAACATCAATGACATAAAAGCTGAAGTGGCTATCAGAAAATACAGTCCGGCCATACCTTCAATCAAAATGGTACCTGTTATGGTGCCCATCCCTCCCAGGGCAAATATCATTAGCAGCTTTCGGGCATTTACATATTTCATCAGGAAGGTACTTATGAAACGGCTGGTGAGAAATATGCCCATTGCCACGATGTTGTAAAGCTGTGCGGTGGATTTGTCGATGCCCAGATTTTCGGCATACTGAATGATGAAGGTCCAGCACATAATTTGTGCAGCCACATAGAAAACCTGAGCCAAAACGCCTTCCCTGTAACGCCTGTTTTTTATCAGATTCCGGAACGATTGCATGGGGTGAATGTGGTTTGCATGTCCGGTTTTAGGCATTTTGGTAAAGGCAATGAGCACAAGCATACACAGAACAACCAGGCCAAGTATAAGATAAGGATCACGGATTACTGCCAGATCCTGTGTGCGGATGGCTGCTTTACCGGCTTCGTCGAGCGTGGGAAAGACCAATGCCCCTGCTTCGTTTCGAATGTCCGATTGTAAGGATTTTAGAATCACCTGAGACGCTACAAACATTCCCAGTAACGATCCCATTGGATTAAACGCCTGGGCGAGGTTGAGCCGGCGGGTGGCTGTTTCGTCACTACCGAGTGAGAGGATGTATGGATTGGCGGTTGTTTCAAGAAATGCCAAACCAAAAGTGAGTATGTACAAGGCAATCAGGAAAAATTCGAATACTTCATATTTGGCAGCCGGCCAAAACAGCAATGTTCCAATGGCATAAAGTGTCAACCCCAGAAGAATTGCCTTTTTGTAGCTGAAGCGTTGCACGAACAAAGCTGCCGGAATGGCCATGGTGGCATAGCCTCCGTAAAAGGCAAACTGAATAAGCGATGCCCTGGCATTCGACATCTCCATTACGGTCTTAAAGGCTGCTACCATAGGATTGGTGATGTCATTGGCAAATCCCCATAAGGCAAACAAACTTGTGATAAGGATGAAGGGAACTAAGTATTTTTTTTCAACAACTTTTGATTTGGTGGTCATGTGTAGATTTTTTGAGACTTGGTGTGTAGATTTTTAGATAAAACTGCGATGAAGGTGATTCTAAATGGGTGTCACCCCCTTTTTCAGTATAATGTTTCCATATTTGGCGGTTTCACCCGTCATTACAACCGCATATGCGTTTTTCACACTTTCATAAAAGGCATATCTTTCCATTCGTTGAATCGGGGCCACCTCCGGATTGGTTTTGTGGATTTTCTTGAGGTAGGATTCTTCCACTTGATAATCAGGGATGTCTCCCTGAACCGGGGTCATCATGATTAATGGGTGTGGTACATAATTGTCCAGTTCAAAAAGAGGCAGAATAGCTTCCAGTAAGTCAGGGATCCTGAGTCCGTCGGCCCTTAGCACACGTTGGTTGAGGCTGTGGCCGGGAAAGTGGGCGTCTGCCAGAACAATTTCATCGCCATGCCCCATGGAGGCTAAAGCGTGAAGCAATTCCGGACTGATTAGTGGAGATATTCCTTTTAGCATGGTTGTTTAATTTTTGTTTAAAAATCCTGCGTTTTCTTTTTAAAACTAAGATTTTTCTGAAATAATTCCTCATAAACCTCTTTTTCTTCTGATGGGGTGAATGTTTCAGGTTGGTAATTTATGCCCGATCTTGCTTCGTCGATGTTGCTATAAAGTCCTGATCCTTTAAAGACGAAAAGGGCTGCCCCAAGGACGGTCGTTTCCTTGTGATCGATGACCTGCAGAGGCAGGTTACACACATCTGCCCTAAGCTGGTTCCATAAGCGATTTTTAGACCCGCCTCCTACACAGATGATTTGTGCTGCCTTAAAATTGCCGGCTTTCTGGAGGGTTTCCAGACTTTCACGAAGCTGATAGGCCAGACTCTCCAGTAACGCGCGGTATATGTGGGCCCTGGAAGTCCGGAGTGAAAGACCATGGATTGTACCCCCCTTATTTTTGCTGTCGCTGAAAAACGTAGGATTGACCATGAGTCCGTGGCTTCCGGGATGTATACTTTGGGCATCTCTTATCATGGTTTCATATAAATCATCTCCACTCAACTCAGGATAAAAATTTCCGGAAAACCATTCCAATACCCCTGAACCCATCCAGTTTTGACCGATGTTGAAAAGTCCTTTTTCTGCATCTGCTTCGGTGGTTAAGTTTAATGCCAGTTCCTTTGAGGTTGTTGTGAAATCTCTGCTGCGGGCCATCAGTATTTCCCAGGTGCCGGAACTCAGTACGGGTTGATTTAAAGCGGCCCCCGAACCTATGAGTGCAAACTGGGTGTCGTGTCCTGCAAAAAATAATGGTGAACCCTTAGGCAACCCTGTTGCTTTTGAAGCAACTTCATCCACCTCTCCGGCCAATTGTCCGGGTTCGGCAATTTCTCCAAATAGGGAAGGAGGGAGGTCCAGCCTTTGAAGAATACCTTTAGCGAATTTCCTTTGCTTCAGGTCGGCCATCATGGATGTCCCTGTCATGGTTGCATCGTTCAAAGGGCTTCCTCCCAGTTTCCGGATAAACAGTGATGGAATAAACGCAAAACGATCAGCATTTTCAATAACCTCCGGTTTGTTTTCTTTAAACCATATCATTTTAAAGATGGTATTGAAAACATAAGGAAAAACACCGCTTATGGCATACAGTTCCTCAAGGGGAAAATACTTCTCTATATTGGCGGCAATTGGTTTGGTGCGCTCACATTGCCACGAAATCACAGGGTATAATAGTTCCTGGTTTTGATCCAGAAAGGCGCCATCAACGCCAAACGTAGTAACTGTAACACCAGCTATTCGGCTGGCATCTGTTTTAGCCATTACAGCTTTCGATGCCTTGCAGAACTTATTCCATAGCGCTTCCAGATCCCAGATTCTTCCTCCTTGCAAGTGGGGGTCTTCTGTGGTTTCATTGGGGAACGATTCCGAAGCGATAATTGTTCCGCGTGTGTCGATGGCAATAACTCTGATATTGGTAGCGCCACAGTCAAAGACAATGGCAATGTCCTTTTTGTGCATAGAGAAAAGTGTTGATTTGATTTAGATTTAAACGAGGCTGCCCGAAAAGTCCAAAATTGATGTCATTCTGAGCTTGTCGAAGAATCTCTTCCTTTGATTCGACTACTTTCAACATGACACGTTTTAGTTGTTTTATACTTTTCGGACAACCTCATTCTCCCTTTAACCTAAAAACAAATGTTAATCTATTTAATGCCATATAATGGCCCGTAAGTCTCACAAGCTCTGTAATCGGCACCCTCTTTTTCGGCTCCGAATGAGGCCCATGCGCTGGGTCTGAATATCTGCCCCTCATCCACATTGTGCATAGATACCGGTATTCTCAGCATCGATGCCAGGGTGATTAAGTCAGCTCCGATGTGTCCGTAACTGATGGCCCCGTGATTGGCACCCCAGTTGGCCATTACCGAATAGACGTCCTCAAAAGCACCTTTGCCATTGGTCCGTGGTACAAACCAGGTGGTGGGCCATGTAGGGTTGGTGCGTTGATCCAAAACTTCATGGATATCCTCGGGAATATCGACGGTCCATCCTTCTGCAATCTGAAGAACCGGCCCCAGACCTTTTACCAGGTTGACGCGACTCATCGTTACCGGCATTTCACCTTCGGTTTTAAACAGAGAAGAAAAACCACCACCGCGGAAGTATTCGCGGTCTGCCTGGGGCCATTGGGTATTATTCAGACATTTCTCTTTGTCTTCTTCAGTTATTTCCCAAAATGGCTTCATAGCTGGCTTTGATGAGCTGTCTTTTTGTTGACCTGTTGCGTCCAGTGTCGTTGAACCTGAATTGATAAGGTGAATAATCCCGTCCCGTGCCAGACCTGACAAAGCTTTTCCGGTTACACGTTTTACGGCATCCGGACTCCAGTAAGTTCTGACATCCGAAAACATTTGGGCGGTATTGGATACGAGATGTCCGAAGAGCATGGCAACCCCGTTGAGACTGTCATTTTCTGTAGCCACCACAAAGGCTTCACGAATGCCGTTCCAGTCGAATGAGGAGTTGAGGATGGCTTCCATAAAGTCTCCATTTGGCATATAGTCGGTCCATTGGCGCTGTCCCTGAAAACCCGCAACTATGGCATTACGTCCCAATCCTTCTTCGCGAAAGCCCATCTCTGCAAGTTTGGGGTTTCCAATCATCATATCCCGCATGATGATGGCCATTTTAACGACTGTTTCCCATTCGTGAACTTTCTGTTTTTGATCAACCTGAATGTCCCGTTTGTTTGGGTCTTCGCCTTCTTTGCAGTATTGGCGGGTCCACTCAAGGGCTTTTTCAAACTCTTCTTTGTCGTAAATGTTTTCTTCTATGCGACGGATGATTTCGGTTGAGTCAACGAATTCGGTACGGATGCCCAGGTAATCCTGGAAGAAATTGTTGTCCACCATCGATCCTGCAATGCCCATGGAGCTGTATCCAACAGAGAGATAGGATTTGCCTTTCATCTGGGCTACGGCCAGTGCTGCTTTTGTGAAGCGGAGTATTTTTTCTTTTACATCCGGAGGAATGCTGTTGTCATCTGAATCCTGAACATCACGTCCGTAAATCCCAAATGCCGGTAGCCCTTTCTGGGTGTAACCGGCCAGGGCTGCCGCCAGGTAAACAGCTCCGGGGCGTTCGGTCCCGTTAAAACCCCATACAGCCTTTGGAATAAGCGGGTCGGTGTCCATTACTTCTGTGCCGTAACACCAGCAGGGGGTTACAGTCAATGAAACGCCAACGCCTTCTTTCTGAAACTTACCGGCACACATTGCTGCTTCGGCCACGCCTCCAATTGTGGTGTCAGCGATTACGCACTCTACCGGTTCTCCGTCCGGGAAACGCAGGTTTTCTTTTATGAACTCTGCTGCAGCTTTGGCCAATTCCATAACCTGAGATTCAAGTGATTCCCGAACGCCTCTCTCTCGGCCGTCAATGACTGGTCGAATACCAACTTTAGGCAAGTTTCCTATTAATCTTTTTGACATGTTTTGTGATTTTTTTACTGGTTGCTGAGTGTTTTATATTCAGGGAAAATGGGCGGGATAAGAAGCTTTGTGTTGATTAAATGAGTTGATGAAATATGTTGCTGAAAAAACTAATTCAAAATTCGGCAGTATTTTGTTATTAATAAATGTTCGAATTTGATATTTTTGTATCTGTTTTAAACATGTCGCACTTGTTTGTCGATTATTTACGCCTTTTTTCTCTGTTTTTTGAAAGAGAATAATTTAAATGAAATGTAGTTAATCTATAGATAATCAGTAATATATAGGTGTTGGGATGATCTGTGTGACTTGAATGTTAATAAACTATATCTCATGTCTAAAAATCTAACAATCTCCTGACTCAGATGAAGGATACCTTTTTTAAAATTCCCGATCGGGGAGACCCGTCTGATGTGTTGCAGTTGTTTCCGCGGTTTAACTTGCGTTTACTATGTTGCCGCTACTGGTGGTTGCGTAAATGGGAGTTTAAAGAATTGGCATATCCTTACTGGCGCATCTATTACAATAAGATTGCTGGTGCAAGCATCTTCTTTGAAGGGGAGAGATATGAATTAAACCCTGACAAAGTCATTATGATTGCTCCCAATACATCATTTTCCACAGCTCTATCGGGGAAAATTGGGTCAGGAAAAGAATACGAACTGGAGGGTGCCCGTATGTCTGATCAGATTTCGGAAAAGGATATAGATGCCATGGGGAACGTTCTGCATTTATTTATCCATTTTAATCTTGGCATGCCTTACGACAATGTTTCCTCCGGAGTATTTGTGTTTGATCTGACCCCTCATTTAAGGGAAAAGATAAATGCCATCATAGATAATCTTACAGTGGATTTTACGCGATTTAATTTTTATTCAGCACTCAATATTCAATCCCTTATTGGAGATTTGCTGGCCGATGTTCCGGAAGCGCGATGGGATTTAAAGTCTAATGATTTTAGAATTCTTGAGGTTTTGGGGTATATAGAAAAGAATTTGCATAAACCCCTTCATAACGAAGTTTTGGCACGAAAGGCCGGTATGGCTACCAATGCTTTTACCCGGCTTTTTACAAAGGAAACCGGAGAATCTCCCCAGCGCTATGTGAAAAAGAAAAGGATTGAAAATGCCTGTGCCCTGTTGCACCATTCCAATTACACCATTGATGATATTGCTGTTCAAACTGGTTTTGCCGATCGTTTTCATTTCTCCAGAATTTTTAAACAAATCACCGGAGTCTCTCCTGCCCGCTACCGGAGAGAATTTGAGTGGACCCCGGAAGAGTGAACTAACGTATTTGCATGAGAAGCTGTCTCAAAAGTCCAATTTTGATGTCATTCTGAGCTTGTCGAAGAATCTTTTTGTTTGAAAAACAGATGTTTCGCCTCCGCTCAACATGACATGCAATTTGATATTTTATACTTTTGTGACAACCTCGCTTTTCTATTCCCATTCAAACTTCTGCCTGTTGATTTCTTAAATCTCAAAATCTCATGATCTAAAGACTCATTTTCTGGCTTTTTTGTAGCTTTGCCATGAAGCTGAATTATTCACCCGGATATCTAATCCCGACTCCTCGGGAAAAATAAATGATCTGTAATTATGATGGACGTACTACTTAATCACCGCACAATCAGAAAATACACCGACCAACCCATTGATGATACTTTACTGAGTGACATACTTACTGCCGGCACCCGGGCATCGACAACCGGAAATATGCAGGTTTACAGCATTGTGGTTACCCGCGATGAGGAGATGAAAGAGAAATTGGCGCCTACCCATTTTGGTCAGCCTGTTTTTAAAAATGCTCCTGTTTCCCTGACTTTCTGTGCCGATTTCAACCGTTTTAACAAGTGGTGCCGACAGCGAAATGCTGAGCCGGGATATGATAATTTCCAGTCTTTTGTGGCTGCCGCCATTGATGCGTTGCTGGTTGCCCAGAATGTTTGTGTTGCTGCCGAATCTAGAGGCCTGGGTATTTGTTACCTCGGCACAGTAACTTACAACGCTGATAAAATTATTGATATCCTCAATCTGCCCAAAGGCGTGGTTCCGGTGGCCACCGTAACACTGGGCTGGCCCGATGAAGATCCGGCACAAACTGAACGTCTTCCCCTTGAGGCAGTGGTGCATCAGGAAACTTACAAGGATTATTCTATGGAGGACATCGATCGCTTGTATCAAGAGAAAGAAGAGCTGGAAGCCAATAAGCAGTTTGTAGCGGAGAATGAAAAAGAAACTCTTGCCCAGGTCTTTACCGATGTTCGTTATACCAAAGCCAACAATGAGCATTTCAGTAAAGTCTATCTCGACGTTTTGAAGAAACAGGGCTTTTTGGATTAGAAGCTATTTTTAAGGACGATTTATAGCACCTGTGGGATTACCGACGGGTGTTTTTTATGTATTTACTATTCACTATTAGTATTCCAAAATCTATCCACTAAAATCTCTTGGCTCTAGTTTATACTTGCGATGATATTAACAATTAGGTTTTTCTTTTAAATACCTACATGATGCATAAAATGCTAATCCATCAAGTCCCTGAAAAGGGGCAAACTTAGATAACCCCGGGCAGATATGCCCGGGGGGGGAGAGATGTCGAAGCTGCAGGGTCCCTAAAAGGGGCCAACTATTCCGGGGATTTTAATGATTTATGAAATTTTGGCCTCTTTCAGAGACCGATAATACCCTTATTTTCAACCCCGGGCAGGTGTACCCGGGGTTATTCATATTTGCCCCCATTCGGGGACTTTGGAAAAATTGCTATTCTAAATTTAAGCCAATCTCTTTTGTAACTATCTGACTATTATTTACTCCTAGCCCTTTGTTTTACTATTTTAACAACTAATCTACATTTTTACATATGTGAATATTGGAATATTGGTCTCCATCTATTTACTTTGCACCCTCAATTAATATCCCAGGTAGTCATCCTGGCAAATTGAAGCAGAGATTAATTAAAAGTGAAACGGCAAATATTCAATATTTATGAGAAAAATACTTTTAGGCGCTAAAATCAAATTACTGATGGCAACACTGATGTTGTTACCTGCAACATTGAAGGCCCAACAGGATACTTCAAAAACCTGGACGCTGGATGAAGTTCTTGAAGTAGCAGAAGCCAACAACTGGCAAATTCAAAAGTCTGCGCAGGAAGTATTAAGCCAGAAAGCGGAGTACCGCTCAACCCTGGCTACGTTCCTGCCCAGGATCAATCTGTCAGAAACCGTTACCCATACCAATAATCCATTGGCTGCCTTTGGTATCAAGCTGCAGCAGGAGATTGTTGCCCAGTCAGATTTTAATCCTGAGTTGTTGAATGATCCGGAAGAGATTACAGATTTCAATCTGGGCGTCATGGTGGAGCAACCTTTAATCAATCCCGATGCTTTTGCAGGCAGAAAGGCGGTATCCCACAAACTGGAGGCTTCCAAACAGAAAGCTGCTCATATGAAATATTACATCAAATATATGGTGAAGCAGTCTTATTATGCCATACAACTGGCTCAGGCTAAACATAACGTTTTGGAGGAAGCGCTAAAGCATGCCAAAGAAAATCATCGCATTGCCCGGGATAATCAGGATCAGGGTTATGTGAATAAGGCAGATGTGATGGCAGCCAATGTAAGGGTGCTTGATCTTCAGGCAAAAATTGAAGAAGCCCAAAACGATGTGGTTTCGGCCGGACAAATGCTGGCTTTTCTTTTAGGACGTGACATCGATGAGCGTATTATTCCCGGGGAGGAACTTTCTAAGGTGTTGCTCACTGTCAATGCCTCCGAATTTGACTTGCAAACCCGTAGCGATGTCTTGGCCATGTCAAGTGGCGTGAAGGCCCGAAATAAGATGGTTGGCATGCAAAAAATGAAGTTTCTGCCTCGTCTAAATGCGTTTGGAGGGTATAATTTTCATGGTGATGAACTTACCGGTTTTGATGCCGAAAGCTGGGTTGTAGGAGCCAAGTTGCAATGGACTCTCTTCTCCGGAAACAAAAACCTGGCATCAGTAAAGAAGGCTAAGGCTAATGCACAACTGGCCGAAATCAGGAAAAACGAATATGTGGACAAGAATCGCATGGAGCTCGATAAAGCACGAAGAAAATTGAAAGTGGCCGGGAATTCATTGAATGCCGGTCAACTTGCCGAACAGCAAATGAAAGAAGCCTTGCGCATCAGGAAGGATCGCTACAAGGAGGGACTTGAACGAACATCTGATCTGCTGGCTGCCGAGGCTGCTTACTCTCAAAAGCAACTGGAAAGACTGAATGCACTTTACAATTATAATAATGCTGTTTTCTATCTGGAATATCTGATGGAAGCAGAATAGAACCGGGTGAATGAAGAAAAGAAGTAAAAGCCCGCGCAGCCTGTCCCGATCCTTCGGGAGCTTGAGCGCAAAAGAATTGTTAATGAGTAATTACTTACAGTTTGGAAGAGAAAATTTCAGCAAAAAACTTAACCAAATAAAATTTTTAGAGTTATGAAGAATATATCCTTACTAATATTGATTGTTGCCGGAGTTTTGATATCCTCCTGCTCCGGTTCTGAAAAAGAAACTAAAAAGCAAGCCGGTGCAAAGGTGAAAGCCACCACCGTTGAATCCTCCAGCAATCCCAAAGTATATGATTATACAGGTATTGTTCAGGCGCAAAAGCAATCTGCCGTTGCCACCCGTCTCATGGGACAGGTTGAGCAAATATTGGTGGAGAAGGGGGATCGGGTAAAAAAAGGTGATCTTCTGATATCCATTCGCAGCAATGCCATTAATGCCAAAGAACAGCAAGTGGAGGCCGGTATTGCCGAAGCTACAGCGGCTTTCGAAAATGTGGAAACCAACTTCAGGCGCATTAAAACCCTTTATGATAAAGAGAGTGCAACTCAGAAAGAGTTCGACGATATCAAAACTCAGTATAAAATGGCGGAAGCCCGCCTGGAGGCAGCCAAACAGCGTCGCAGGGAAGTGGATGAGATGTTGCAATATGCCAATATCCGGTCGCCCTACGATGGCACTGTAATTAACAAATTTGTGAATACAGGCGATATGGCTTCTCCGGGCATGCCTTTGCTGGCCATTGAAGCGCCAGGTGCTTTTGAAGTATTGTCGCGAATTCCGGAAAGTGAAATGAATCTTTGGTCTGCCGGAGATACAGCTATGGTTGAGATATCCTCAGTAGAGGAGACTGTGAAAGGTGTTATTACCAATATCAGTCCTTCCAGTAAATTCTCCGGACCTCAGTATGAAATTCTTATCGGATTAATGCCGGATGAGGGTCAGGCATCCGCCGTTAAATCAGGAATGTTTGCCAATGTCAAGCTGCATCATGGTACAGAGCAAGTGATTGAAGTGCCTTCTGACTTGATCGTTAAAAGAGGCCAGCTCACCGGTATCTGGATGGTGAGTCCTCAGGATAAAGCCTTGATGCGCTGGATTCGCCCGGGTAGAGAACTCAACGGTAAAACAGAAATTCTATCAGGGGTAAAATCCGGTGAAAGGTACATTACCGAACACGATGCCCGGTTATATGATGGAATTTTGGTGGAGGTAAACTAGTGTCAAGTCAGGTGTAGAATGTCGGGTAAGCTGCCGCTATTTATCACCTTGTGCAAATCAACAAAAAAGTAAGCATAGCCGTAGCTACGTGGGTCTTTTTTTTGAGAAGCACAAGGTAGAAAGAGCAAGGCCTGGGCCATCAGACTATGCTTGACTTGACACTGGAATATTCTGTGATAGAGGAGGCTATGTAAGAATGGGAATGTTTTTTCTAATCCCGGTGCTTCAGGGAAAATCTCATGATCCATCGATAGAAAACACAACTAAAATCCCCTAATATGCCTGATATGGATCCAACCTCTAGCCTCTAACCTCTAACCTCTAACCTCCAACCTCTAATCTCTAACCTCTAATCTCTAATCTCTAACAGTCGGTAACTAAGAAAAATATATATAATGAAGACAGGTATAGCCGGAACAATAGCAAAACTATTCATAAACTCCAAGCTTACACCTCTGCTCATGGTGGTATTCCTGTTGATAGGAGCTTACAGTTCTTATTTAACACCCCGTGAGGAGGAACCTCAGATTGACGTTCCCATTGCAGATATCTTTGTAAGGTATCCGGGGGCCGGTCCGGAGGAAGTGGAGGCCAGAATTACCAAACCACTGGAAAAAGTAATTTCCAACGTTACAGGAATCGAATATGTTTATTCAACTTCATCGCCGGGCGGGGCCATGATGATTGTGCAGTTTTATGTGGGGGAAGACATCGAGCGAAGCCTCGTGAAAATGTACAACGAAATCATCAAAAACATGGATAAAATGCCTAAGGGAATATCCATGCCTTTGATTAAGACGCGCTCTATTGACGATGTTCCTGTTTTGGGCCTGACCCTTTGGAGTGAGAATTATTCTGATTATCAGCTAAGGCGGCTGGCTCAGGAGTTGAACTCTGAGATTGAAAAAGTGAATGAGGTGGCCGAAACCAAGGTGATTGGTGGCCGGAGTCGCAGTGTGCGGGTGGTACTCGACAGAGAAAAGATGGAGGCTTACCATATTGACCCGTTGATGATCAGCCAACAAATCAATCAGTCGAATAAGCAGGTAACTTCAGGTGATTTCAACAAGAACGATGAAGCCATCAATGTTAAAGCGGGCAGTTTCTTTGAGTCGGCACGCGAACTGAAGAATCTGGTGGTGGGTGTTCAAAACGGACATCCGGTTTACCTGAAACAGGTGGCCGATGTGACTGACGGTCCTGAATTGCCCGAAACCTATGTGTCTTTTGGTTACGGAATGGGAAAAAAGGAGAAACTGGAACAGACTCCCGGTGATTATCCTGCGGTTACCATTTCGGTAGCCAAACGTCGCGGGGCTGATGCCATGCGGGTTTCCGACCAGATATTGGATAAAGTAGACCATCTGCGCAATGATTTGATTCCTGCCGATGTGAATGTGGACATCTCACGAAATTACGGTGCCACAGCCTCTCACAAAGTAGGGGAATTGTTGATGCACCTTTTGGGCGCTATTGTAGCAGTGACTTTTGTGGTGATGCTGGCCATGGGCTGGCGTGGCGGTCTGGTAGTATTTATATCAGTACCCATCACTTTTGCACTTACGCTCTTTAGTTACTATTTCCTTGATTATACACTCAACCGAATCACTCTTTTTGCACTGGTATTTGTAACCGGTATTGTGGTAGACGACTCCATCATAATTGCCGAAAATATGCACCGGCACTTTAAGATGAACCGGATGCCGCCGTGGCAGGCTGCAATACGATCCATCGATGAGGTGGGTAACCCTACCATTCTGGCCACTTTTACAGTGATTGCCGCCGTTATACCGATGGTTTTTGTAAGTGGTTTGATGGGGCCTTACATGAGTCCCATGCCTATTGGGGCTTCCATTGCCATGATGCTGTCGCTTATTATTGCGTTGGTGGTAACACCATGGCTGGGATTCCGGCTACTAAGGCATCAGGATAAAAAAGAAGATAAACCTTACAAGCTGGAAGAAACCGGCATTTATCGCCTGTATAAGCGTTCCATGATGCCGTTGATTGATTCTAAATGGAAGCGTTGGGGATTTATTGGTGGTGTTACCGTGCTGCTGATGGGCTCTATGCTGTTGTTTGCCCTGAAGGTGGTGACGGTGAAGATTCTGCCTTTCGATAATAAAAACGAGTTTCAGGTGGTGGTGGATATGCCTGAGGGGACGACTCTTGAGCGTACGGCCATGGTAACCAAGGAGATCGCTACTTATCTGAAGCAGGACAAGCTGGTTTCTGATTATCAGACTTACGTGGGAACTGCTGCGCCTATCAATTTTAACGGATTGGTACGTCACTACGACCTGAGACGAAGCGATAATGTGGCCGATATTCAGGTTAATTTGCTGCCAAAAGGGGAGCGCGATCTTCAGAGTCACGATATTGCCAAAGCTCTGCGACCTGAGATTCACCGTATTGCTTCCCGTTACAATGCCAATGTAAAGGTGGTGGAAGTACCTCCCGGACCTCCGGTGTTGTCAACCCTGGTGGCTGAAGTCTACGGCCCCGACCGTGAGACACAGATTCAAATTGCCGAGAAGGTCAAAGCACTCTTGCACAACACTGAAAATGTGGTCGATGTGGATTGGCAGATGGAAGATGATCAGAAAGAGTTCTTTTTCAATGTTGATAAAGAAAAAGCTGCCCTTGCCGGGATTTCCACTGAGCAGGTGGTAGGCGCATTGAACATGGCGTTGCACGGGCGCGAAGTATCTACGCTTTACGATGAGGATGAGTACAAGCAGGTAGGTATCTCTTTACGTCTGGATGAGCAGCAACGCAGCAGTATCCGGGATTTGGAGAAGCTGAAGCTGATGTCGAAAAACGGAACCATGGTGCCGGTTGGCGACATCGCAGACATTGAAGAGAGGGTAAAAGGTAAGAGTATCTACCGCAAGAATCAGAAACGGGTGGTATATGTTACGGCCGATGTGGCCGGGGAATTGGAGAGTCCGGTGTATGCTATGCTGGATATTTCTGAAAGACTCAAAAGTATTGACTTGCCTGAAGGATATTCGCTCGGTGAATATTACAAAGGGCAACCTCAGAAAGAGGACAATTATGGATTGAAGTGGGACGGAGAGTGGCAAATTACTTATGAAGTATTCCGTGATTTGGGAACCGCTTTTGCCGTGGTATTGGTCATTATATACATGCTGATTGTTGGCTGGTTTCAGAATACCAAAGTGCCATTTGTAATGATGGTAGCCATTCCGCTTTCCCTTGTGGGAATTATTCTGGGCCACATGATTCTGGGGGCCTTCTTTACGGCAACCTCCATGATTGGAATGATTGCCCTGGCGGGTATCATGGTCCGAAATTCCATTCTGTTGATTGATTTCGTGAACCTGCGTCTGGCCGATGATGTGCCCTTGAAACAGGCAGTGATTGAGGCAGGTGCGGTTCGTACCATCCCTATTTTGCTGACAGCCGGAACCGTGGTCATAGGTGCCTTTGTAATCCTGTTCGACCCGATCTTCCAGGGACTGGCCATTTCGCTGATGGGAGGAACCATTGCATCCACCTTCCTGACACTGATTCTGGTTCCGCTTATTTTCTATATGACTGAGAGAAAGCGTTATGAGGAGCCATCGGAATCAGATAAAGATGAGAAGGAAATTCAGTCTGATAAATAGTACCAATTGATTTATGAAAATATCTTATGAATATAGCAGGAGGTGCATTTTCCCCAGGTTAGTATTCATTAGGGATATTTTTGGGTAGAATGAATGTGACTGTTAATAGGAGCGTTGGCCTTTTTTGGGGCGATGCCAAAAAGAACAAATAAGATCACTATTGTCCGGAGAAAATATCTCTTTTGAAAGGAGATTGCTTCGCCTTGCTCAATGAATGATTTTTTCTGAGGGATTTTAACATTGAGCATCTCAGTTTGTCATATACCCATTATGCCCCAACTTTTTTTTGGGGTAGGCACTCCCAATGAAGCTTTTACAGGCTTTATGGAGGTTACAGGGGCAAAGCCCCTCAATAACATGGTGTAGGTTAATATCTGTATTCAATAAAAAGCGGGGCTGTCTCAAAAGTATTAAATATAAAATGCATGTCATGTTGAGCGGAGGCGAAACATCTGTTTCTCAAACAAAAAGATTCTTCGACAAGCTCAGAATGACATCGTAATCGGACTTTTGAGACAACCTCTAATAGAAAAATCTAAATATTATGAAGTTAATTGTAATCACAAGCCTTTATGAATTTACGAAGGAAATAGAACGTTTCCTTCGTGAGAAAAAAGTCCTTGCTTACTTCGAGATGGATGTACAAGGCTTTAAAGTCTTTGAAGAAAATGAGACCTTCAAGGAAAATTGGTTTGTTTCAGGTCCGCGCCAACGACCCACAAACTCTCTCGGGGTATTTGCCTTTATCGAAAACCAAAAGGCTTCTCAGTTGATGCAGGCCCTCAAAGAATTTGATGAAGAGCATGGCAATATCCTGAATGCCTTTTCTGTGAATGTTGAGGAATCTGTTTGATGGATTAAATGATTGACAGATAGTTTGTAGTACGTCTGCGACAACCTTCCCGCAGTTGCGGAAACCTCCTCGCAGACATGCAACAACCTTCCCGCAGTTGCGGAGATGGTGTTGCAGTCGCGAAACATCTTTTCCGCCTTTGCGGACATGTTCTCGCAGCTCTGTAACGACCATCCTCCGTTGCGGAAACCTGCTTGCAGGCGTGCCATAACCTTCCCGCAGTTGTGGTCATGGTATTTCAGACGTGCAACAATCTTTCTCCGATTGAGGATATGCCCTTTCAATCACGTAACAGACATTCCACACTTCCGGAGCCTGAAGGGCTCCCATGTTTATAGAAAAGTCAGAAAGAAAAAGAATCGACGCCGAAGGTGTCGTATGTTTCATGACCAGCCTCTGAAGCAAATTTAATATTTAGGTTCACTATTGTCCGGTTAAAAAATAATATTCCTTTTTATGCGCTCAAGCCGCGCGGGCTTTTACTTCTTTTCTACAGCAAAAAGAAGTAAACAAGAAATGCCGTCGCTCACCCAAATACCCTAAAAATCAAAACATTTTTCTAAAATCCGAAAACTCGCTACGCTCAAACAGTTCGGATTTCTTAACGAAAAATGTTTTGATTTTCTTCACGGGATTTGGCTGAAGCGATTCCAACCCCGCCTCATAGCTCAGATAGCTAATTACTCCGTGAATTAAGGCATAGATAATTTTATTATCTTTTTCCCCGGACACCAGTGATTTAGGTTAAAAGACTCTTTACTATTTCTATAACTATCAACTAATATCCCCTTATATGCCTGATAAGGTTCAAAAACTGACTACTTCAATCAGGAATTTTGAAACGGTACCCCCATTTGTTCCCCCAAATTCGTGAGATCTTCTACCACCGGTTCCAATAATGGAATTCCATTTTTCAACCTCTCATGTGCCAATGCCCTTTCGGGATCACCGGGGACTAAAACTTTTTGATCAGGCTCAACAGGTTCGGCACTCCGAAAGGCTTTGATCCAGTTATCCATATGTTCTTTGAATTCTTGCGCCGGACGAAAAGCGTCAATGCGCATGGCACCAATGAAATGTCCGATGCCTTCACCTACTTGTTGGGCCGGCGGCTCCAGAAAAGCTACAAATGGTGGCACCCACGGTCCGTAATTGGCACCCGATAATACTGCCGAGAATATGTCTACCATGCCCCCCAGGCAGTAACCTTTATGACTGCCATGAGTGCGGTCGCTTCCCAGCGGCAACATAGCACCTCCTTTTTTCAAGGCTTCGGCATCAGTTGTGGAGAGTCCTTCCCGGGTTTGCGCCCAGCCTTCCGGGATATCTTCACCCTTTCGGTGTTGTACTTCCAGTTTTCCGTTGGCAACCGGGGTGGTGGCCATATCAACGACCACGGGTGGTTCTGATAATGCCGGTATAGCCACCGCAATGGGATTGGTGCCCAATAAGCGGCTTTTGGAGAAAGTGGGCGATACCAGCGGACTGGCATTGGTCATGGAGATGCCAATCATATCGTGTTCCAAAGCCATCATAGCATGGTAGCCGGCAATGCCGTAATGATTGCTGTTGCGGATGGCAACCCAGCCCGTTCCTGCTATTTTTGCCTTTTCTATGGCAATATTCATGGCTTCCGGGGCTACCATTAATCCGGCACCCTGATCTCCATCCATCACTGCTGTAGAAGGCGTCTCATGCACAATTGTGGGGGTGGGGCAAGCATTCAATCGCTCTTTCTCCCATAGCCTTACATAGCCACTCAGCCGTGCCACACCATGCGAATCAACTCCGCGCAAGTCTGCCGAATTGAGCACCTCTGCAGCCAGCTCAGCCTGAGCTTTGGAGGCTCCCATTTTTTGAAAAATCTGGCTGGTAAATTGCTTTAATGAAGTGGCGGAATATTGTTTCATGATAAATTGATAGTTCAATGTCTTTTTAATAGAATGGTGCTTTCGGAAGGTAAAGCCTGGTCTTGCTGCTGCAAATCTATCATTTTTATAGCATCTCAACGCAACCTCAACATCCCTCTTGCATCTTTATAATAATTGCTGAACTTTGAAATAATAGAGATCAAATTTCGGAGGACCTTGGCAGATAAGCCTAAAAGCAAGGTTGTTTTATCGTAAAATCGTCTTTGTTTGAATCTCGCGCGCGGAGCAAGTGAGATGAGTTTAGGCGATTTCGATAAAAGAACCGTAGCTTTTAGAGCGAAAACTGCCACAGTCTTGATCTTTTTTGATTCCTTTTTTGTATCAAGACAAAAAAGGAATTCAGGGTTTAAGGGATGAAATCCCTTTTGGGGAAAGTCCTTTCTGGCAATCAAGAAATCAATAAAAACAACATACCATGAAACTTACCCTTATTTTCTTAATCATGATCTCCTTCTTATCTGGTTGCAATAAGTCTGAAAACGATGAAAAACCGGAAAAAAAGGAGCTGGAATTAAAATCCAAAGAGGTACTTGAAGCCACCGACCGTTTTGGCTGGGAATTACTGCAAGCCGTTAACAAAGAGGCTGATCCCGGCCAAAATGTGGTGATATCATCATTGAGTGTGGCCCAGGCGCTTGGGATGACCACTAACGGAGCTGCCAATGAAACCCTCAGTCAGATGCTGGATGTCATGGATTTTGGTGAGGTTTCGGAGATGAATGAAGCCTTTCATAATATCCGGGAAGTACTGCAAACAGCCGATCCTAAGGTTCAGGTGGACATTGCCAATTCGGTTTGGTACCGTCAGGGAATGCCGGCCAAAGAGAGCTTTGGTGAAGCATTGGAGGAGGATTACGATGCTGCTTTTAGGGAAGTCGATTTTTCTAAAAAACAGGAAGCCAAAGATCTTATCAATGGCTGGGTGAATGACAAAACGAAAGGTAAGATACCCTCTATTGTAGACGAAATCAGTGCCGGGCAATACATGTTTCTGATTAATGCCGTCTATTTCCTGGGTAAGTGGCAATATGAGTTTGATAAGTCTGCTACCAAAGATGAAGACTTTACCTTGTCGGATGGAAGCACCATGCAGGTACCCATGATGAATCAGGAAACAGATCTGGACTTTTACTCAGGAGAAGATTGTCAGGCTGTTAAATTGCCCTATGGCGATGGATCATTTTATATGGTGATTGCTCTTCCAGCCAATGGCATTGAACTTGATGAGTTCATCAATTCATTGGATACGAACAAGTGGTCAACCATAACCGATAATATGCATGAGAGGGGATTGGCACTCTTTATGCCGCGTTTCGAGGTGGAGTGCAAGTTTAAATTGAATCAGACGCTTATAGATATGGGAATGGAACTGCCTTTTTCCGAGTTTGGTGCCGACTTTTCTAATATGACAGAGGCTCAGGTGTTTATTGATGAAGTGATGCATAAAACTTACATTAAGGCTGATGAGGAAGGAACCGAGGCTGCTGCTGTTACCAGTGTGAGCGTGGTTGTAACTTCTGTTGGAGGCGGAGGGCCCATGCCATTCAGAATTGACCGGCCATTCTTCTTTGCCATAGCAGAGGAGGAGAGCGATGCCATCCTTTTCTCCGGGAAAATAGAGAACCCAAAGCAATGATCAATGAGCAATAACCAATGATCAGGTATGAAACAGTATCTGATCATTGGTAACGGAACTTCAATCTCAGAAACCCCAATCCCGCATCCCCTAACCCCCTGATGGGGGAACCTCTATCCCGCAACCCAGAACCCCGAACACAAAACTCAGAACCCAAAACCCCGAACTCAGAACCCGGCAGACAAACCCCCGAACACAGAACTACGTTGATCATTCAAAGTCCCCCTTTGGGGGATTTAGGAGGCCTTCCTACTCCCTGTAATTATACACCGCACTCGCCTGAGCCGTTGGCATCAGCAACATATCATTGACATTCACGTGTGCCGGCCGGGTAACCATGAATTCAACTGCATCAGCCACGTCATTGGCATACAATGGAGTCAAGCCTTCGTACACCTTATCTGCTTTCTCCTGATCGCCATGGTACCTCACAATTGAGAATTCTGTTTCCACCATACCGGGGGCAATTGATCCCACTTTTATATTATGAGGCAGCAAATCAATGCGCATCCCTTTAGTAAGGGCATGTACTGCATGTTTTGAGGCACAATAAACGTTGCCATTTGCATATACCTCCGAGCCCGCAATTGAACTTACATTTATGATGTGTCCGCTTTTTCGCTGAATCATACCCGGAATCACCAACTGGCTTACCGTCAAAAGCCCCTTGAGGTTGGTGTCAATCATTCGTTCCCAATCATCCCAATCACCCTCCTGGATGGGATCTGCACCTGCCGCCAGTCCCGCATTGTTGATCAGCAGATCAATTTTTTTCCAGTCTTCAGGCAGCGTATCCAGGACATCTTTGGACGCCTTCCGGTCTCTGACATCAAAAGTTAAAATTTTTACGGCTGTATTTTTGTTTTCCAGTTTGTTGGCCAGATTTTCCAGCCTTTCACTGCGTCTTCCGGTTATTATTAAATCGTAACCAATACGTGCCAACATGGCAGCGCATGCTTCTCCTATTCCTGATGAGGCTCCGGTTATAATTGCTTTTTTGTTCATAATCCAACTAGTTTGTTTTATGCAGAATTTTTGCTATTTTTCAATTCAAAACAAGAGGTGTTTTGATGTAGTTCGATGTGTATAAGCACATACACAAATATAGGCTAAAATAGCAGTAAATTCTGCAATGACAGATTTCTTTAACTTCAGGGTTAGACAAACTTCCCTTAAGTTGCTTGTTTGACATTCTAAAATAGACGTGTTATGAATAATGAAGACCTTTCCACAATAGAAGATGTCGAAATATTGAATATGACATCAGACGAATATGAAAAAATTCAGACCATATTGGGACGCGTGCCCAATAAATTAGAATTGGAGCTCTTCTCGCTCCTTTGGTCAGAACACGCCAGTTACAAAAACTCCAGAAAGTGGCTAGAACTCTTACCTCGTAAAGGCGAGCATGTGTTGGTTGAAGCCGGTCAGGAAAGTGCCGGTGTTGTAGATATTGGTGATGGACAGGTGGCTGTTTTTAAACTGGAATCCCACAACCATCCCTGTGCCGTTCAGCCCCGGTTGGGCGCATCAACGGGTATGCGTGTGGTGAACCGCGATATTTTTTCATTGGGGGCCAAACCAGTGGCATTGCTCAACTCTTTAAGGTTTGGAAACTCTGACCGTGATACTGCCCGCTGGCTTTTTGATGAAGTAGTCGAGGGAATTGCTGATTTTGAAAAAGGGTTTGGGATTCCTGTAATCGGAGGCGAGGTCTTTTTTAGTGATGCATTCAATACAAATCCTATTGTTAATACCATGTCCATTGGCGTTGCCAGGAAAGATGAGCTGGTTTCGGCTGTTGCCAAAGGCGACGGTAACCTGGTGGCTGTAATAGGTGTTCCTACCGGTAAAGACGGTATTGATGGGGAGGCTTTTGTTGCCGATATGATTTCGGACAATGAGACTAAGAGTATTTCTGCCAATCAAATGCGCAACATTGAATCTGAAAAGCATTTGTACAAGGTTCTCAGAAAACTTATTGACCAGAACCTGTTGGTAGGGGTTCAGACCATTGGTGCTCAGGGAATTGTTGGTGCTCTTACCGAAATGGCAGCCCGAGGCAACAGCGGTGTTGAGTTTAATGCTGATGAGGTGCCTTTGCGTGAAAAGGACATGTCGCTTCGGGAGATCTTAATATCAGAAACATGGGGGCGAATGCTCGTTTGTTTTACTCCTGAAAATGAGGCTGAAATTCGCAAGGTGGCAGAGGCTGGTAATCTTACCATGGGAATTGTCGGGAAAGTCAATGATTCCAAAATATTAAAATGTGGTCGAAACGGAGATGCTGATGTGGAGTTCCCTGTAAAATATCTTGGTCTTGCAGAGTTAGGACCTGTATATGAGCGCGAAAGGGTGGAAGAACGAAAGCTTCCGGATAGCATTAACGTTGAAGAGCTTCCCGAACCCGATCATTACCCGGCAGTAGTTGAAAAAATGCTGAAATCGCTGAATGTAACCTCCAAAAAATGGCTGACCAAGAAGTTTTCTAAAACTTTGAGACGCGAAGCTGCAAGCACTAAGTTCCCTTCTGATGCAGGCATCATTGAATTAGGCGAGGATAAAAAAGCGCTTCTGGCAACGTTGGACAGCAATCCTTCTTATTTTACTTCTGATCCGTACAATGGTGCAAGAGTCTCTTTGGCAGAGGCCATGCGCAATATTGTATGCGGTGGAGGTACACCACTGGCTGTTTCAGATTGTCTGAACTTTGGCAACCCTTATGACCCCGAAGCTTATTCCGATTTTGTAGATTCTGTAAAAGGTCTGGCTGATGCATGTAAGTTCTTCGACATTCCGGTGGTAAGCGGAAATGTCAGTTTTTACAATCAAAGGTCGGTGGACGGAAAAATAGAACCTGTCGTGGCTTCTCCTGTGATTGGGGTAGTGGGAGTTATTAATGATGTAGAGAAACACACCACGCTCTCTTTTAAGCATAAAGGTGATATGATATTCCTGATCGGACGTTCCCGTGACGATCTGAATGGTTCGGAATATCTATCTGTGGTTCACGATATTCATAAGTCTTTGCCTCCATACTTTAATCTGGAAGAAGAGAAAAAACTATACGGAGTTATTAATGGTATGGTTGATCAGAAATTGGTGAGATCTATTCATGATGTTTCCAACGGAGGCCTCTTTTTTACATTGTTAGAAAGCAGCATTCCTTTAGATTATGGTTTTGACATTACTTCGGATGCCGAAATAAGAAAAGATGCTTTCCTTTTTGGTGAGTCACAAGGGCGCGTTATTGTTTCTGTCTCCCCCGAGAAGCAGGATGATTTTGTTGACTTCATGGTTGAAAAAGAGATGCCTTTCTCGATTCTTGGTCATGTTACTAAGGGAGAAATAAGAGTGGATGATGAATCTTACGGCTACATTGATGAGATGAAAACAAAATTTGAGAATCGACTGAGATGGTGGGCTGAAGGAAAAGTCTGATTTGTTTTTCTATTTAGGGCCAGCAAGAAAACTCATGTTTTTCATCTGTGTTTGCAAGAAGGCGTCAAGTGCAATCCCGAAGCTTCGGGATGCGATGTCTGAAAATCAGGAGTCCCGATGCTTCGGGATGACTGTTTTGAAGGCAAGCATTGAGTTTACCCCAACCCTTCGGGGCAGCAATTGTCGTTTTCTTGCAAACACTATTTATAGAATTATTTGAATGGGTTGGTGCTTTTTTCATCAACCCTTTTTTCAATACTCCGTTAAACTTTTATAAGGCACTTGTAGTCAGCTATTTATATTTAAACGATTATTTGTGATAAGATGCAGATTTTCAATATCATACGATTCATCTTATATCTTATGTCTAAAAATCTAACGATCTATTGTTTTTTAATGGAAATAATAAACTTGCTCATTCAACCACCCGTTTGCGCAGGTTGTTATTGTTTTTCTAAAGATTTATGGGTTACAAGGTTGCTTTTCTTGAAAAGTAAACAGCTAAAATATTAAATCAAAAAATCTGATGATCTATTATTTCGTAAAACCTTTGTATTTTTGAACAAAATTATCCCTGAAAATGGTAAAACCTTATAATACTCTGGAAGGAAGTAAGAAAGATCAGGTTCAATCAATGTTTGACCGCATTGCACCCCGCTACGATCTTTTGAATCGATTACTTTCATTTGGCATTGATAAAATCTGGCGAAGAAATGTTGTCAAACAGCTTAAGGAGCTTAAAGGCCCCATGGTGCTGGATGTGGCTACAGGAACCGGAGATTTGGCTGTTGAGATTTGCAAAATTGATCCTGTTGCTGTTTATGGGCTCGATCTTTCAAACGAAATGCTGGCGTTTGCCAAAGAAAAAATCTTTAGGAAAAAATTGCATATGACGGTGCAGTTGCGGCAGGGAGATTCAGAAAACCTGCCTTTCGAAGATGATTTTTTTGATGCCATTACCGTGGCTTTTGGGGTAAGAAACTTTGAGAATCTTAGCAAAGGACTCGAAGAAATGCACCGTGTTCTCCGTCCTGGAGGACGTCTGGTGGTTCTGGAATTTTCGAAACCGAAGAAATTCCCGTTTAAACAGTTGTATCATTTTTATTTCACCAAAATATTGCCCTGGTGGGGAGGATTAATCTCCAAAGATAAAGAGGCTTATGCTTATTTGCCTGCTTCTGTTCTTCAATTTCCCGAGGGAAAAGAATTTGAAGAAAAATTAAGGAGAGCCGGACTTCAACCCCAAGCATCTTTACCTCAAACTTTTGGGATTGCAACTATTTATGTTTCCACAAAGCCATAATGGCAATAAAGTGACCTCGTTTTGCGTTAGGCTCAAAAATAATATGCCCTTGCGACTACTATATTTGCTTATTCTTTTGTTGATAATTCAGACTCCCGGGTTTTCCCAGGCCACCGACAAAAAGAAGGTGCCCAACCTTCCTGCATTTGATTATCGTCCTTTGCACTTTGGGTTCCTGATTGGTTTAAATACGATGGATTTCAGAGTGTATCATAAGGCTCCTGCTGATCGTCCGGAAGGAATGGAGAACCGTTATGCCGAAGTTGTAAATCTGAACCCCGGGGTCAATATTGGCATTGTAACCAGCCTGCGTCTTAATAAGAATTTTAATCTCAGGTTTCTGCCCGGTATCAGTTTCGGACAACGGGATCTTTGGTACATTCAGGATGGCGAAAAAGATGCAGGGCTTTTGGAAATCAAATCCACTTTTTTGGAGTTTCCTCTTTTATTGAAATTCAGCGGGTCTCGAATGACTAACCTGAAACCTTATGTGGTGGGCGGAATTAACCCAAGGGTTGATCTGGCTAAGTCCGAAAATGACGGACTAAATCTTACTTCTGCGGATCTCTATCTGGAAGTGGGAGCCGGACTTGATATGTATCTGAATTATTTCAGACTTTCAACAGAAGCAAAACTTTCAGTAGGTTTGCGAAATGTTTTGGATCCTTCAGGGACCGGAGAACCAGAGGATGTTATGTACACAGATGTTATTGACCGGCTGACATCCCGACTGTTTGTTTTTACTTTTTATTTTGAATAATGAAGCAACAAGTAGCTTTACGACTTACGCCCGAACAGGCGTCACGCGAAGAAAACTATAAGAAATTTGTCGCCCGCAAAATGAAGGTTTCTCCTTCAAAAATCATGGGTGTCAGGGTTCATCGCAGATCCATCGATGCCCGGCAGAAGCAGGTGATGGTGCAACTCCATGTAGATGTTTGGATCAACGAAAAGCCGGAACCGGTAAAACCTAAAAGTTTTCATTGGCCCGATGTTTCAAATGCTCCCGAAGTTATTGTGGTAGGGGCCGGACCGGGAGGGTTGTTTGCAGCCCTGAAACTTGTGGAGTTAGGTTTAAAACCAATTATTCTGGAACGGGGAAAAGAGGTCAGTGACCGGAAAAAAGACATTGCTCTGTTGAACCGGAATGAGCAACTTGACGAAGATTCCAATTATGCATTCGGAGAAGGGGGAGCAGGAACTTTCTCTGATGGAAAACTTTATACAAGGAGTAAAAAACGTGGAGATTTTAAGAACTTTCTGGAAATCCTCCATTTTCATGGTGCTTCCGAAGATGTTTTGATTGATTCACATCCCCATATCGGCACAGATCGCTTGCCCGGCGTTATCCAAAACATCAGAAAGACGATTACTTCAGCAGGGGGAGTTTTTCAGTTCAATTCAAAAGTGGTGGATTTAATCCTTAAAGGAGATGAAATCACCGGTGTTATTACCGGAGATGGAACCCGCATATCAGCAGAAGCCGTAATACTGGCTACCGGGCACTCTGCAAAGGATATTTATTATCTTTTGAATGATAAAGGGATAGAGCTTGAAGCCAAAACCTGGGCCATGGGGGTCAGGGTGGAGCATCCTCAGGAATTGATCGATCAGATTCAATATCATTCTCCCGATGGCAGGGGACAGTATCTGCCGGCTGCTTCCTACAGTTTTTCTCATCAGGCAGAGGATCGTGGTGTTTATTCGTTTTGCATGTGTCCGGGTGGGTTTATTGTTCCTGCGATGACAAGTGCCGACGAAATGGTAGTGAATGGGATGTCGCCTTCCAAAAGAAATTCGCCTTTTGCCAATAGTGGAATGGTCGTTGAAATGAGGCCTGAAGACGTTCCGGACTATGAAAAACTGGGACCAGTTGCAGGGCTGAAATATCAACAGGAAATAGAGCGTCTTTGCTTTCTTAACGGGGGACAGGGAGTAATTGCTCCGGCCCAGCGGCTGGTCGATTTTGTGGATGGTTGTCTCTCTTTCGATCTTCCCGGGTGTTCCTATGTTCCCGGAACGGTTTCGGCACCGTTGCATTTTATTTTACCTGAGCATATTACCACGAGACTTCAGGAAGGTTTTCTGCAATTTGGAAAATGGGCAAAAGGTTTCCTGGATGAAGATGCAATTATACTCGGTACGGAATCAAGAACATCTTCCCCTGTAAGAATTCCACGCGATAAAATATCTTTGGAGCACATACGCATCCGTCGTTTGTATCCGTGTGGGGAAGGGGCTGGCTATGCCGGTGGAATTGCCTCCTCAGCCCTGGACGGAGAGAGGTGTGCTGAGAAAGTAGCCCTTGCGGTTAAGACAAAATAGACCGCTTAAATTCGGAGCAAACTATAGCTGCCGCCACACCAACATTCAACGATTCCATCCCGGAAGAATTGTTGCCTTTAGGGAACCTCGGAATTGTCAGTTTCCTGGTTATGTACTGCTCGGTTTCCGGACGAATGCCTTTCCCCTCATTTCCCAATATGATGAGTCCTTTTGATGGGAGGTCACTTTTGTAGATGTTCTCGCCGTTCATAAAAGTTCCGAATACAGGAAGGTTAAGCTCTTGAGCGGATTTTTTGCAGAATTCAGCCATTGGTGTATAATGCAAATTTACCCGGCCGAGTGCCCCCATGGAAGCCTGAACAACTTTTGGATTAAAAACATCCACAGTATCCGGGCTGCAGATGATGGAAGAAATTCCAAACCAGTCGGCTAATCTCAGGATTGTGCCCATATTTCCGGGGTCCTGAATGCCGTCAAGGCACAAACTCATTGATTGAGAATGATCGCCAAAAGTGAATGATGTTTCCGGCTTTTGGAACACACATAGGATGTTTTGGGGCGTTTTAAGGAAACTTATTTTTCGAATTTCTGATGCTTCGGATAATTCTGCAACTCCATGAAATCGGGAATTGAGGATGATATTTTTTTCTGTACATATTATAAATTCCGGAGATAATCCTGAATCAAGCAGGTCGTTTACCAGTTTGGGGCCCTCCGCAACGAAAAGACCATGCTTGTCGCGATATTTTTTTTGCGAAAGCGAGGCAATGAGTTTTTTTTTCGATTTTCCAACCATTTTGGCTTTGTCTTTGGTTGCAAAATTATAATTATAACCGATATATTTGGTTTCTTTGCATAAAGAACCCATCTGAATTTGTTTGTATATAGTGAATGTTTTGAGAAATTATATATTAAAATACTTACAAAAAGTCTTTGTGGGACTGCTTATCGCGGTGCTTTTGTTTTTGAGTGCCTGCTCTTCCACCAGGTTTGTTCCCGATGATGATTACTTACTCTCCAATGTTAGAATCAGAAATAAAGGTGCTGATATAAGTAAGGAACAATTGAGGCCTTATATCCGGCAACATGAGAATACTAAGATATTGGGCTTTTGGAAATTCTACCTTGGACTTTATAACTTATCCGGCCGTGATGATGAAAAGGGAATAAACAAATGGTTGAGAAGTATTGGGGAAGAACCGGTGGTTTTTGATTCCTTTTTAGTGGCTCAGTCTTCTCAGCAAATGTCGTTGTTCCTTCAAAATAAAGGATATTTTCAGCCCTCTGTATCTGATACCATTATTTATTCGGGAAAAAAGAAAGCCAAAGTTGTCTATACGATAGCCCCCGGCCCCCGATATTATCTCAAAGACCTGGGGTATGGCATTGAGGATGATAGCGTTTATGGCGAGATTATGGCAGATACAACCAAGACCCTTTTAAAGGATGGTCGGCCATTTACCCTTGAAATCCATGAGCAGGAGCGTGAGCGAATTACAGAAAACCTTAGGAGTAAGGGCTTTTATAATTTTTCCGAGGAATACATTTATTATCTGTCTGATACCACTGTAGGAGAACATCAGGTTAAGGATTCTTTAATGGTTATGACTCCCGAGGATGTTACCGGGCTTAAGCATCATCGCCGTTTTCGTATACGCGATGTGTTGTTTCATGTCGGCATTGGAACCGACAATCTGCTTGAAGAAGACTCGGGATCTTTAGCCAGTGAATTTGATACTCTTCGTTACAGCGGAGCCTATATTATCTACGAGGAAGAATTGTCTTTCAAGCCACAGTTGCTGACTAACTCAAGTTATATTCATTCAGGAGATTTGTACAATTCCAGGTTAGTGAGCCGCACGCATCAACTCCTTAGCGGGCTTCGTCTTTTTAAGTATATTAATATCCGGTTTCGGGAAACCGGTGAAATCAATGATTCTGGTCAACCTCTTCTTGATTGTGTTATCCGCCTTTCACCCGGAAAGGACCAGTCCTTTTCGATTGACATTGAGGGGACCAATTCTTCCGGAAACATGGGAGCAGCCGGCAATTTTACTTATCAGCACAAGAATTTACTCCGGGGGGGGGAGTTTTTTACATTGAATACTCGCCTTGCACGACAAAACCAGTTTGTAAGGTCTTCAACTGAGGAATTTAACACGCTGGAGCTTGGGGCTGAAGCATCAATTGTTGTTCCAATATTTTGGATTCCGTTGAGCATTAAGGAGTTCAGACAGAGGTATAATCCTAAGACCAATATTTCTCTGGCCTATAATTTTCAGCGACGACCGGATTATACACGGACCATTGCTAATGCAAGGATGGGGTATAATTGGCGATCTTCCAGGTATATAAGTCATGCCTTTTATCCGGTTGAATTTAACTTTGTAAGCATTCCTGAGATCAGTTCGCAATTTAGAGATCAAATCAGCGATACTTTTTTAAAATTTACCTACGAGGATCACCTGATTGTGAATATGAATTATTCCTTTTTATTTAATCAGCAAACATTGGGAACTAATTCGGATTTCTGGTATCTCAGGGCAAATGTGGAGTCAGCAGGAAATTTATTGTCTCTGGCTTCCCCTTTGTGGGATAACAATACAGACAAAGATTATGATGAATTATTAGGAATCAGATATGCCCAGTATTTAAAATCTGATGTAGATCTGCGGTATCATAACCGCCTGGATAATTACACTTCACTTGTTTGGCGTTTATTCGCTGGTGTGGGTTTACCCTATGGTAATCTTGATGTTCTGCCTTTTGAAAAGAGGTATTTCTCTGGTGGGGCCAACAGCATACGTGCCTGGCCGGTTAGAGGACTTGGTCCCGGCAGTTACTCAGATGAAGGTTTTGGATTTTATAATCAGACCGCAGATATAAAACTGGAATTTAACCTTGAATATCGGTTTAAGTTATTCTGGATACTGGAGGGTGCTTTGTTTCTTGATGTCGGCAATATCTGGAGTATAAAAGAAAGCTCCAGTCCGGAAGGTGGTTTGTTTAAACCTGACCGTTTTTATGAAGAATTAGCTGTGGGCACCGGGGTTGGGACCCGATTCGACTTCAAATATTTTATATTCAGATTTGATATGGGATTAAAAACCCATGATCCCTCATTGCCGAAGGATGAGAGGTGGATTCCGGTTAACAGACCCTGGACTTGGGAAGATGTTGGTTTTAACTTCGCTATAGGTTATCCCTTCTAGTGTCAAGTCAAGTATAGTCTGACGGCCCAAGCCTTGCTCTTTCTAACTTGTGCTTCTCAAAAAAAAGACTCACGTAGCTACGGCTATGCTTACTTTTTTGTTGTTTTACACAAGCTGTAAAATAGCGGCGGCTTACCCGACATTCTATACTTGACTTGAAACCAGACTGAAAGTGGATTTTACTTTACTGTTGCTTTTTTTCCTATTTTATTTTTAAATTTGCACGGATTTGTAATTGACTTTGTGTTATATAATTACATTTTAATACAAATCTTTGATCGAATTAACAAGTCTTTAATTTTACATCTCATCAAATAAAAGTGATTATGAAAGAAAGAATTTTGGATGTTGTAAAGCCAGGCGTTGCTGCAGGAAAAGATCTTCAGGAAATTTTTCGTGTAGCACGTGAGAACGAATTTGCTATGCCAGCGGTAAATATTGTTGGTTCCAATTCTGCTAATGCTGTTATGGAAGCTGCAAAAGTTGCCAAGGCTCCTGTTATTATCCAGTTGTCTAATGGTGGTGCTTCTTTCTATGCAGGAAAAGGTGCTAGCGGTGAAGGACAGGAACTGGCTATTAAAGGTGCTGTAGCTGCAGCCAAGCATGTTCATATGTTGGCTGAATCTTATGGCGTACCTGTAATTCTGCATACCGACCATGCTGCTAAAAAATTGTTGCCCTGGATTGACGGGTTGCTTGACGAAGGTGAAAAATATTACAAAGAAACTGGCAAGCCTTTGTTTAGTTCTCATATGCTTGACCTTTCAGAAGAGCCTCTTCAGGAAAACATCGATATTTGCAAAAAGTATCTTGAAAGAATGAGCAAAATCGATATGACTCTTGAAATAGAGCTTGGTATTACCGGTGGAGAAGAAGATGGTGTTGACAATACTAATGTTGACAACTCTCTGCTTTATACGCAGCCGGAAGAAGTTGCTTTTGCATATGAAGAGTTGAAGAAAGTTTCTCCTAACTTCACCATTGCTGCTTCATTTGGTAATGTTCATGGTGTTTACAAGCCAGGTAACGTTGTATTGCGCCCCGACATTCTGAAGAAATCTCAGGATTTTATTTCTGAGAAATTCGGAACTGAAAGCAAACCTGTAAACTTTGTATTCCATGGTGGTTCAGGTTCTTCTGATGCCGAGATTCAGGAGGCTGTTAGCTATGGCGTAATCAAAATGAATATTGATACGGATACTCAGTGGGCATTCTGGGATGGCATTCGGGAATACGAAGCTAAAAACCATGACTACCTGCAGGCTCAGATTGGTAATCCGGATGGTGATGATAAGCCAAATAAAAAATACTACGATCCACGTAAATGGCTCAGATCCGGAGAAGAAGCTATGGCTAAGCGTCTTGGTCTTGCTTTCAAAGCCCTTAATTGCGTTGATGTATTGTAGAAATTTCTTTTACAGACATTATTTTCAACCCCCCACCTTTTGCGTGGGGGTTTTTTTAATACTCTAATCTTGCCTGAAATTACATCACAGTTTTCAGTTCCAATTTGTAGTATGTGATGTTTTTTCTGTGATTTACAGATGTTTATTAATCAGATTTACTATTTGCTAAAACCACTTAAATACTATGCAATCCAATACACCATCAAGAGATAGTTTTTCCGGAAAGTTCGGAATTATCGCTGCTGCCGCAGGTTCAGCCATTGGTTTGGGAAATATCTGGAGATTTCCTTATGTTTTAGGTGAAAATGGTGGTGGGGCTTTTCTTTTGATTTACCTTGCTTTTGTGCTTTTAATTGGAGTTCCGGTGATGATTTCCGAACTGTTGATTGGACGCAGCGCTCAAAAAAATGTTTTTGGGGCGTTTCGCAAACTGGCTCCGGGTCAGCATTGGTATATGATTGGTGTGATGGGAGTTGGTGCTGCATTCCTTATTTTGGCATTCTATTCGGTGGTTGCAGGTTGGACACTTCACTATGTTTATCTTTCAATAACCAACGCATTGGCAGGTAATACCCCCGATGAAATGATAGCTGTTTTTGAGGGCGTACAATCCTCTAAAGGAATGTCTATCTTTTGGACTCTGTTATTCATGGGAGGAACAGCTTTCATTGTTCGTTCAGGTGTTGAGAAAGGCATTGAAAAGTATACTAAAATATTGATGCCTTTATTGTTGCTGATAATTTTAATACTTAATGTTCGTTCTGTTACTTTGGAAGGCGCTTCTGCAGGATTGGACTTTCTTTTTAATCCCGATTTCTCAAAAATCACCCCCGATGTGGTCCTTGAAGCTTTGGGACAAGCGTTTTTCTCCTTAAGTATCGGGATGGGTGTGATTGTTACTTACGGATCTTATATAAAGAAAACTGAAAGCCTGGGAGGGACCGCTCTTTCTGTTTCTCTTGCAGATACCGGCATTGCTGTTTTAGCTGGAGTTGCAATTTTTCCGGCAGCTTTCGCGTTTGACATGGCTCCCAATCAGGGGCCGGGGTTAGTTTTTGTAACATTGCCCAATATTTTTAACCAAATGGCCGGAGGGTATTTATTCGGTCTTATGTTTTTTGTATTGCTTTCCATTGCTGCTTTTACTTCTTCCATTTCGCTGCTGGAAGTGGTGGTAGCTTATTTTACCGAGGAACTCAAGCTTCCCCGCAAAAAAGGAACCTGGATTGCTGCTGGGATTATGTCCATTCTGGCTGTTTTATGTGCATTAAATGGTTCTGTTTTTGGTGCTTTTGATTATATCTCTTCAAATATTTTACTGCCCTTAGGTGGACTGTTGGTCGTTGTTTTTGTGGGATGGATTCTTCAATCAAAGTTGACCCGTGCTGAGATTGAAGCTGACGGGAAAAAGGCAAAGTACTACCGGGGCTTTGTGTTTATAGTCAAATTTATTGCCCCGATAGCTATAGCACTTGTTTTCTTAAACGGACTTGGTTGGATTTGATAAAGCTTTTTATCTTGGTTTGATTATTTGAAGGTTATGTTCTATCTTGCTTCCCAAAAACCATATCATGTGGAAAGATTGGTTAGCCTTCACCCGAAAAGAGCAGTATGGTATTTTAGTGCTCACTATTCTTATATTTATTTTACTGATAGTCAGATTGTCGGTGGGGATTTGGGATGAACCTCCGCAAAGGGTGGAAAAAGCTGAAATAAATGACCTTATTGAATTTGAAGAAGTCAAAGAACCCGCTAAAAGTCAACAAGATACTCGCCAATATCATTTCTCCGGAAACTTTAATCCAAATAAAGTAAATGTTACAGCATTAGATGAAATGGGCTTTTCTTCTTATGCGGTAGTAAATTGGATTAAATACCTGGAGGCAGGAGGCCATTTTTCTAGTTTATCTGATGTTGGAAAAGTTTATGGTATCGATTCTATTGCTCTAGTTCAGATGGCTCCTTTTGTGCATTTTTCAATTTCCCGGGAAGAGCCAGCTTCTAAATCATCTCCATCTCATTCGCGAAATTTTAGGTATAACCAGGCAAAACAGGATATATCCCATGCAGACAAACCAGGCACCGATGTTAACCATGAAGTTGTAAAAGTTGAAATAAATTCAGCAACACCAGAAGATTTTAGGCAGATTCGGGGCATTGGGGAGGTTTACTCCAGCCGCATAGTGGCTTACAGAAATTTATTGGGTGGTTTTTATTCTGTAAATCAAATAAGAGAAGTTTATGGTATTTCAGAAGAGCTCTTTGACGATCTTTGCGAAAATTTTGAAATAGAGGGTGAGCCATTCCGTAAAATTAAAATTAATGAAGCTTCTTTGAGAGTGCTCAAAGCTCATCCATATATTAGTTTTTATCAGGCTCGTGATATTATTGAGTATCGAAATAATAATGGGGCATTTGAGGAACCTGAAACTCTTGAGCAATTAGCCTCCTTTGATGGAAATGAATTAAAAAGAATCCTTCCATATTTTTCGTTTTAAGAGAATTAGTGATAGAAAATTGGAAATTAACTTGCTTCAATCAATAATCTTCCTTTTCTTTGCACCGGCTTTTCTGAGAAAAGTTGAATTATTTAGGTGTAACGTTCTAAAAGATTGGAGGTTGTTGACTTTTTTAAAAGGTTGATAAATTTTTTACCCTGAACCCGATGTTTATTCCCATGTGAAAAGGGGAGTTTGATTTTTAAAAAATAATAATTAGAAAATACTTAAATCTACAATTATGATCGTAGTACCAATTAAAGAAGGTGAAAATATTGAGAGAGCTCTGAAGAAGTTTAAGCGTAAGTTTGAAAAAACAGGAACTATGCGTGAAATTCGTAGTCGCCAGGCATTTACCAAGCCCTCTGTTGAGCGCAGGGAAGAAGTGAAGAAAGCGGCATATATTCAGAAGCTACAGGAAGACACTGAATAGACAAATTCTTTTTAAAAAACGCCTGACTTTTCATAGGTTTTTTCGTATATTCGTTAATACCATTAGTTGAAAAGTCAGGCGTTTTTTATGCTATATATCGACTCTTTTTTAAATTTTCTCAAATTCGAAAAACGTAGTTCCGACCACACCGTAGTGGCCTATAAAGCGGACTTGAAACAGTTTGCTGAATACATGAAAGAGATGGGGGTAAAGGATGAACGTGAGGTGAAAACCAGATTTATCAGAAATTGGGTTGTTGCTTTGCATTACGACAACTTAAAACCCAGATCTATTCATCGTAAGATTGCTTCATTGCGTGCCTATTTTAAGCATCTTTTGAGAGAAGAAGTTATTGAAACGTCACCTGTTGAGGGTGTTATTCTTCCCAAATTATCCAAGAATCTTCCGGATTTTGTTAAAGAAAAGGAAATGGACTTATTGTTAGATCATGTTCCTTTTGGTGAAGATTACCCAGGGGTTCGGGATCGCACAATTATTGATTTGTTTTATGGAACCGGTATTCGTTTATCTGAATTGGTTGCCTTAAAGGATCGTAGTTTTGATTTTGGGAGTGGTCTGGTAAAGGTGCTAGGTAAACGAAACAAAGAGAGACTTGTGCCTCTGAACCAAACAACCCTGAACAGCGTTTCAAATTATATGCTAAGGCGCAATCAAGAGTTTGGAGAAAATAAAGCCAAGAGTTTTTTTCTCACCGATAAAGGAGAAGCCATTTATCACAAACTGGTATACAGGATTGTAAACAAGCATTTGAGAAGTGTGACAACATTAGCGAAAAAAAGTCCGCATATTTTAAGACATACATATGCCACCATATTGCTTAATCGTGGAGCCGATATAAACGCTATAAAAGAATTGCTTGGGCATGCTAACCTTAATGCGACCCAGGTTTACACACATAATACTTTTGAGAAATTATCATCTATTTATAATCAAGCCCATCCAAGGGCTTAAATTAGTTGGAGGAGTGTCTATGAATATTACGATTCAATCGGTGCATTTTGATGCCTCTGAAAGGCTTGAAGGATTTATTCAACAGAAAGTAGGCAAGCTGGATCAGTTTTCGGATGAAATAATTACTGCAGAAGTTATTCTGCGAGTGGATAAGTCTGAGAGTTCTGATAACAAGTTGGCTGAAGTTCAATTGGATATTCCCGGAAGTAATCTTTTTGCAAAAAAGCAAAATAAGACATTTGAAGAAGCCGTTGATTTGGCTTGCGAGGCTTTAAGAAAACAGTTGATTAAACGAAAAGAAAAGTTAAAAGCCAAATAGTCAAAAAAGAATGTGACATTTTTTGGTGCTATTTGAAAAATATTATACATTTGCACACCGTTTTCGGTGGCGTTTAAGGCCTCCGGAGATTGTTTTAATAGGCTGATTATAGTTAATAATCAGCCTATTAAAATGAAAGGGCGAAGATTTTTCAGAGCAAAAAAATTGATTTTTGATTGGGGTATTGCGCTGATCTTTTGGAAAAAAAGAATATTGATTTGTGGAATATTGCTCTGAAAATGTTTATCTTTATGCCCCCAAAAAAGGCGTTTTTATTTCTTTGATTTAGATAATCAAGCAGATAAAGCGTTTTGTGCTGATATTTATTTTGTATAAAAATAAGTGGTTTCAATTTATATCTAATTGTCTAATAATTTCGAGTTATGGCTAAAGAAACATTTCAAAGGACGAAGCCTCACGTTAATATTGGTACCATTGGTCACGTAGACCATGGTAAGACTACTCTGACTGCTGCTATCACAAAAGTGTTGGCAAAGAAAGGTTGGTCCGAAATCAAAGAATTTGATTCTATTGACAATGCTCCTGAAGAGAAAGAAAGGGGTATTACAATTAACACTGCTCACGTAGAGTATCAGACTGAAAACCGTCACTATGCTCACGTTGACTGTCCTGGTCACGCCGACTATGTTAAGAACATGGTAACTGGTGCTGCTCAGATGGACGGTGCTATTTTGGTAGTTGCCGGTACTGATGGTCCCATGCCTCAGACTCGTGAACACATTCTTCTGGCTCGTCAGGTAAACGTTCCTAGTATCGTTGTATTCCTGAACAAAGTTGATATGGTTGACGACGAAGAGCTTCTTGAGCTTGTTGAGATGGAAGTACGTGATCTGTTAGGTTTTTACGAATTTGACGGAGACAATGTGCCCATTATCAAAGGTTCTGCTCTTGGAGCATTGGAAGGCGATGAGAAGTGGGAAGAGAAAATCATTGAACTTATGGCCGCTGTTGATGAGTGGATTCCTACTCCTGAGCGTGACAATGAGAAGCCCTTCTTGATGCCTGTTGAGGATATTTTCTCAATTACCGGTCGTGGTACTGTTGCTACTGGTCGTATCGAAACTGGTGTGATTCATACTGGTGACGAAATGGAAATGATTGGTCTTGGTGCAGAAGGTAAGAAAACTGTATGTACCGGAGTTGAGATGTTCCGTAAGATTCTTGATGATGGTCAGGCTGGTGACAACGTAGGTTTGTTGCTTCGCGGTGTTGACAAGAAAGACATTAAGCGTGGAATGGTATTGGCTAAGCCTGGTTCAATCACTCCTCACACTAAGTTTAAAGCTGAGGTTTATGTATTGAAAAAAGAAGAAGGTGGACGTCACACTCCTTTCCATAATAAATACCGTCCTCAGTTCTACTTGCGTACTCTTGATGTTACCGGAGAGATCACTCTTCCAGAAGGATCTGAAATGGTAATGCCTGGTGATAACGTAACAATTACTGTTGACCTGATTTACCCTGTAGCATTGAACGTAGGTCTGCGTTTCGCTATTCGCGAAGGTGGTCGTACTGTAGGTGCCGGTCAGGTAACTGAAATCGTGGAATAATTTATTCCCAACTATATTAAGGATGGAGAATTTCTCCATCCTTCTTTACAAACGGGTGTAGCTCAGTTGGTAGAGCACTGGTCTCCAAAACCAGGTGTCGGGAGTTCGAGCCTCTCCTCCCGTGCAAAATATAATTCCCATGTGGGAAAAGAAATTAGCACCAGATAGAATATGAAGAAGATAAAAGCCTATTTTCAGGATGTTCATCATGAACTAGTAAACAAAACTTCCTGGCCAACCTGGTCAGAACTGCAGAACAGTGCTATTGTTGTAATGGTAGCTTCGGTTATTATCGCTGCTGTGGTTTATGTGATGGATTATTCTTTTGACAACGTTTTGCAGTGGGTTTATCAGCAATTGTATTAAAAACAGGAAGAAGGAATTATTCCGATGAGTGAAATTCAGAAAAAATGGTATGTAGTCCGGGCTGTCACGGGTAAAGAGAAAAAAGCCAAAGAATTTATTGAAAGTGAGATTTCCAGCCGGGATCTTCAGGACTATGTTAGCCAGGTTTTAATACCCACCGAAAAAGTTTATCAAATACGTAACGGTAAAAAGATTAATAAAGAACGAACTTTTTATCCTGGTTATGTGTTTATAGAGGCTGCTTTGGTTGGAGAAATACCTCATATTCTAAAAAATATTACGCACGTAATTGGATTTCTCGGCGACGATAGTCCGGTTCCAATGCGTGAGTCTGAAGTCAATCGCATGCTTGGTAAAGTAGATGAGTTGACTGAGAACGAAGAAGAAATCAACATTCCGTTTTATGTTGGGGAGACAGTTAAAGTTGTTGATGGACCATTTAATGGCTTTAACGGTGTTATTGAAGAAGTGAATGAAGAAAAGCGGAAGTTGAAAGTTATGGTGAAGATTTTTGGAAGAAAAACTCCCCTGGAACTTAGCTTTTTACAGGTAGAAAAAGAATAGGACTGTTCATCGAGCAGCGGAGCTTCCAGGGCAATTGTTTTAATTGCCTCTGCAGATGAAAAGGGAACTTATTCTTGATTAATCCTGATTATTAATAACCAACACGAATTGCTACGATGGCTAAAGAAGTAGAAACTTTAATCAAACTTCAGATTAAGGGTGGCGCAGCAAATCCATCTCCACCGGTAGGACCCGCATTGGGTGCCAAAGGTGTGAACATTATGGAATTCTGTAAGCAATTCAATGCTCGTACTCAGGAAAAAGCCGGTAAGGTTTTACCTGTTGTAATTACAGTTTACAAAGACAAATCATTTGACTTTGTAGTAAAGACTCCTCCGGCTGCTGTGCAGTTATTGGAATCGGCCAAATTGAAGTCAGGTTCAGCTGAACCTAACCGTAAAAAGGTGGCTTCAGTATCCTGGGATCAGGTTAAGGCCATTGCTGAGGACAAAATGAGCGACTTGAATTGTTTTACTGTTGATTCTGCAATGAGGATGATTGCTGGTACTGCCAGAAGTATGGGAATCACCGTAGATGGTGAGTTTCCGGTTAACAATTAAAATCCGTTTGCAACAATGACAAAACTAACAAAGAATAGAAAGTTAGCGTTAGAAAAAATCGATGCCGGAAAGCAATATCCCATTGAAGAAGCTGCAAACTTGGTAAAGGAAGTTACCAATACTAAGTTTGATGCATCAGTTGATATTGACGTACGTCTGGGTGTAGACCCTCGTAAAGCAAATCAAATGGTGCGCGGTGTTGTAACCCTTCCTAATGGTACTGGTAAAGAAACTAAGGTTTTGGTACTTTGTACTCCCGATAAGGAAGAGGAAGCAAAGGCTGCCGGTGCTGATTATGTTGGCTTGGATGAGTATATTGATAAAATCAAAGAAGGATGGACCGACGTTGATGTTATCATCACCATGCCCAGCGTAATGGCTAAGGTAGGTGCCTTGGGACGCATTCTCGGACCTCGTGGTCTGATGCCTAACCCCAAGAGTGGTACTGTTACCATGGATATTGCAAAAGCTGTAAGCGAAGTTAAAGCAGGTAAAATTGACTTTAAAGTAGATAAATATGGTATTATCCATTCTACTGTTGGAAAAGTCTCGTTTTCCCCTGATAAGCTCGCTGAGAATGTGCGTGAATTTGTAGGTAATATTATTAAGCTGAAACCTTCAGCTGCTAAAGGTACTTACATTAAAAGCATCGCGCTTTCTAGTACCATGAGTCCCGGTATTCGTGTTGAACCCAAATCGGTTGAGGTTTAATTTTTAATGTTAACTGAAGAGTATTAGGAATCATGAAAAAAACAGATAAAAGCGCACTTATTAAAGAGCTATCGGAAAAACTCAATGAGTACAGTCATTTTTATGTGACAGATACTCTTGGTTTGGATGCCGGTAAAACCAGTGATCTACGTCGCGCCTGCTTTGCGAAGGACATTAAAATGATGATGGTAAAGAATACCCTCTTCAAATTGGCCCTTGAGCAGAGCGACAAGGAGGTTGAAGGCATGGACGAAGCCTTTATAGGTACTTCTGCTGTTCTTTTCTGTAATACAGGAAATGCTCCTGCCAAATTGATAAAAGAATTCCAGAAAAAAACTGAGCTTCCCGTATTGAAAGGAGCATATGTTGAGGAATCCGTTTATCTCGGCAGTGATCAATTAGAAGTACTTACTACTATTAAGTCGAAGGAAGAATTGCTTGGCGATGTTATTTCTCTTCTGCAGTCCCCTGCGAAGAACGTTATTTCAGCCTTGCAGTCCGGCGGAACTAAAATCCACGGAATTCTTCAAACCCTTAGTGAAAAGGAATAAATTTTTACAAACTGAAATTGAAATTATTTAATACCTAAGACAATGGCAGATATTAAAAAACTTGCAGAAGAATTAGTAAATTTGACTGTGAAAGATGTTAACGAGCTTGCTGAAATTTTGAAGGAAGAATATGGCATTGAGCCTGCAGCTGCAGCTGTTGCTGTTGCTGGTGGTGCTGCCGGTGGTGAAGAAGGCGGTGCTGCTGAACAAACTGAGTTTGATGTTATTTTGAACTCACCAGGTGGTTCTAAATTGGCTATCGTAAAGCTGGTTAAAGAAATGACTGGTGTTGGCCTGAAAGAAGCAAAAGAACTTGTTGACAAAGCACCTGCTCCTCTTAAGGAAAAAGTATCTAAAGAAGAAGCTGAAAGCCTTAAATCTCAATTAGAAGAAGCTGGAGCAGAAGTTGAACTTAAGTAAACAGGACAATATACCTGAAATATGGTGACGGTTTAGGAACCCATTCATTTGGGATCCTAAACCTTTTTATGCTTATATGTTTAAGTTCAAATAATTAGTTGATAGATGACTCCAATTACTACCGAAAGGATTAGCTTTGCTACCATCAAAAACCAGTTGGACTATCCTGATTTTCTGGAAATTCAGCTGAAATCTTTCCGTGAATTTTTCCAGATGGGAACGACCCCCGAGGAAAGGCAAACAGAGGGGTTGTGGCAGGTTTTTATGGAGAATTTCCCAATAACAGATACCCGGAACAACTTTGTTCTGGAGTTTCTTGATTTTGGTGTTGACCCCGCCCGCTATACCATCGAAGAATGCATTGAAAGAGGACTTACTTATTGTGTGCCCCTGAAAGCTAAGTTGAAGCTTTATTGTACCGATCCGGAGCACGAAGATTTTGACACCGTTGTACAGGATGTTTATTTGGGAACTGTACCATACATGACCGATAAAGGTAGCTTTATTATCAATGGTGCCGAAAGGGTCATCGTGTCTCAGTTGCACCGTTCGCCCGGTGTTTTCTTCGGACAAAGTGTACATGCCAACGGGACCAAATTATATTCTGCCAGAATTATCCCTTTCAAAGGTTCATGGATTGAATTTGCTACCGACATTAACAATGTTATGTATGCCTACATTGATCGGAAAAAGAAATTGCCGGTTACAACATTGTTAAGGGCTATCGGGTATGAAAGCGATAAAGACGTCCTTGAAATATTTAACCTCGCTGATGAAATCAAAGTTTCGAAAACCGGTCTTAAGAAAGTGATCGGCAGGAAACTTGCTGCAAGGGTTCTTAAAACCTGGATTGAGGATTTTGTGGATGAAGATACCGGAGAGGTTGTTTCTATCGAACGAAATGAGGTTGTAATAGACCGTGAGACCGTTCTCGAGGATGAGCATATAGAAGAGATTATTGACTCAGGGACTAAAACCATTCTTCTTCACAAAGAAGACCAAAATCTTTCTGACTTTGCCATTATCTACAATACACTTCAGAAAGACCCCTGTAACTCCGAAAAAGAGGCTGTTGTACACATCTATCGACAATTACGTAATGCCGAACCACCAGATGAGGCTACTGCCCGTGACGTTATTGATAAACTTTTCTTTTCTGATAAACGTTACGATCTTGGAGATGTTGGCCGTTACCGCTTAAACAAAAAGCTTAACCTAAACATTGACCTCGACACTAAGGTGCTTACACGCGATGATATGATCGCCATTATAAAGTACCTGATCGAATTGATTAATTCTAAGACTGAAGTGGATGATATTGACCACTTGAGTAACCGCCGGGTACGTACCGTTGGAGAGCAAATGGCCAATCAATTTGGTGTTGGTCTTGCCCGTATGGCACGAACCATCCGTGAGCGGATGAACGTTAGGGATAATGAGGTGTTTACCCCTATTGACTTGATCAATAGTAAAACTCTGTCATCGGTTATAAATAGCTTCTTTGGAACCAACGCTTTGTCCCAGTTTATGGATCAGACAAACCCGTTGGCTGAAATTACGCATAAACGCCGTATGTCAGCACTTGGGCCTGGTGGTCTTTCACGTGAAAGAGCAGGTTTTGAGGTTAGGGATGTTCACTATACGCACTATGGACGCCTTTGTCCTATCGAGACCCCTGAAGGACCTAATATTGGATTGATTTCTTCATTGTGTGTTTTTGCCAAGATCAATACCCTTGGTTTTATCGAGACGCCTTACAGAAGGGTTGAATCCAGTAAAGTGGATCTTACCAATGAGGGTGTTTATTACCTTACCGCTGAAGAAGAGGAAGCTAAGATTATTGCACAGGCCAACGCCCCGTTGGATGAGGAGGGGGTATTTGCTAACAATAAGGTTAAGGCACGTCACGATGGTGACTTCCCGCTTTTGGACAGGGACGAGATCGATCTGATGGACGTTGCACCAAACCAAATTGCTTCTGTTGCTGCCTCGTTGATTCCTTTCCTTGAGCATGATGACGCCAACCGGGCCTTGATGGGATCTAACATGATGCGCCAGGCAGTTCCATTATTGAGACCGGATTCGCCTATCGTTGGAACCGGACTGGAAGGTAAGCTGATTCGTGATTCACGTACCCAGATTGTATCGGAAGGTTATGGAGTTGTTGACTTTGTAGATGCTCAGGAAATTGTCGTGAGGTATGACCTTACTGATGATGAACGTTTCGTGAGCTTTGATCCGGAAACCAAACGATATAACCTCATTAAATATCAAAAAACCAACCAGAGTACTACAGTAGATATGAAACCTTTGGTTAAGAAGGGGGATCGTATTGAACCTGGTCAAATATTGACGGAAGGATACTCTACTGAAAAAGGTGAATTAGCTCTAGGTCGTAACCTTAAGGTAGCCTTTATGCCATGGAAAGGTTATAACTTTGAGGATGCCATCGTTATCTCAGAGAGGTTGGTTCGGGAGGACGTTTTTACTTCAGTGCACATTGATGAGTACTCACTTGAAGTACGTGATACAAAACGAGGACTTGAGGAGCTTACCTCAGATATTCCCAACGTTAGTGAGGATGCAACAAAAGAATTGGATGAAAATGGTCTGATCAGAGTTGGTGCCCACGTTAAACCTGGGGATATACTGATTGGTAAAATTACTCCAAAAGGAGAAAGTGATCCTACACCGGAAGAGAAACTGTTGCGTGCCATTTTTGGTGAAAAGGCTGGTGACGTTAAGGATGCTTCTTTGAAAGCGTCTCCTTCTTTATCTGGTGTGGTTATAGATAAAAAGCTCTTTTCAAGAGTGGTTAAAGACCGGAAAAACCGCGTTACAGATAAACCCGCTCTTGCTAAAATTGATGAGCAGTTTAATCGTTCTATTGAAGAATTGAGAGGCCGTTTGGTAGATAAATTGTTCACCTTGATTAATGGAAAAACCAGCCAGGGAGTTAAAGATTATCTTGGAGCTGATTTGATTTCCAAAGGAACCAAATTTACTCAAAAGATTCTCCAGGATATCGATTATCTTGCAGTTAATCCAAACAAGTGGACTACTGACAAGGATAAAAACGAGCTCATTCAGAAGGTGATTCACAATTACCGGATGAAGCATAAAGAACTTGAAGCCAAGGAGAAACGTCAGAAGTATAATCTCACCATTGGTGATGAACTCCCGGCCGGTATTGTTCAGCTGGCTAAAGTTTACATTGCCAAGAAGCGTAAGATTACCGTAGGAGATAAGATGGCCGGTCGTCACGGTAACAAGGGTATTGTCTCCCGTATCGTACGTCAGGAAGACATGCCTTTCCTTGAAGACGGAACACCGGTTGACATTGTGCTTAACCCATTGGGTGTGCCATCAAGGATGAACCTTGGTCAGATCTATGAAACCGTTCTTGGATGGGCCGGAGAAGTTCTTGGTGTGAAATTTGCTACACCTATCTTTGATGGTGCTTCGAATGAAGATCTCACTGACTGGACGCGCAAAGCTAAAGTACCTGACTTTGGTAAAAGCTATCTGTACGATGGTGGTACCGGAGAACGTTTTCACCAACCTGCAACTGTAGGGGTGATTTATATGTTGAAGCTGGGACACATGGTTGAGGATAAGATGCACGCCCGTTCAATAGGACCATACTCGCTTATTACTCAGCAGCCACTAGGTGGTAAAGCCCAGTTTGGGGGACAGAGATTTGGTGAGATGGAGGTTTGGGCACTTGAGGCGTTTGGTGCATCGCATATATTGCAGGAAATTTTGACTGTTAAGTCGGATGATGTACTTGGACGTGCCAAGGCCTATGAAACCATTGTAAAAGGTGACCCGCTCCCAATGCCGGGTATCCCCGAGTCACTCAATGTTCTGTTACATGAGATGCGCGGTCTTGGACTGAGCGTGAATCTTGAATAATACTCTGGCTGTGTGCTGCAGTGGCAGCACACTTTGCCTCTTTTAGTTTTTAAATTCTAATACTCGGCTATATATGGCATTCAGAAGAGATCAGAAAGTCAAGAGTAATTTTACCCGCATCACAATTGGTTTGTCCTCTCCGGAAGAGATTCTTGAGAGATCAAGCGGTGAGGTACTTAAACCTGAAACGATTAACTATCGTACATACAAACCCGAGCGGGACGGGTTGTTCTGCGAGCGCATTTTTGGACCTGTTAAGGACTATGAGTGTCATTGTGGAAAATATAAAAGAATTCGTTACCGCGGTATCGTTTGTGACCGATGTGGTGTTGAAGTTACTGAGAAGAAGGTGCGTCGCGAGCGAATGGGGCACATCTCCTTGGTTGTACCGGTAGCTCATATTTGGTACTTCCGTTCATTGCCCAACAAAATCGGATACCTTTTGGGGCTTCCTACCAAGAAGCTTGATTCTATTATTTACTATGAACGTTATGTGGTTGTTCAGTCTGGTGTAACTGCTGCGGATGGTGTTAAATATATGGATTTCCTCACTGAAGAGGAATATTTGGATATTTTAGATACCCTTCCAAAAGACAATCAGCACCTGGAAGATGAAGACCCAAATAAATTCATTGCCAAAATGGGGGCTGAGGCATTGCATATGATCCTCTCTCGTCTTAATTTGGATGAATTATCATACAATTTACGTCATAAGGCCAATACTGAAACTTCTCAGCAGCGTAAGAACGAGGCTTTAAAGCGTCTTCAGGTTGTTGAATCTTTTAGAGAGTCCAAAGGGGTTAATCGTCCTGAGTGGATGGTGGTGAAAACTGTTCCTGTCATTCCACCGGAATTGAGACCTCTTGTACCGTTGGATGGTGGTCGTTTTGCCACCTCTGACTTGAACGATTTGTACCGTCGTGTTATTATTCGAAATAACCGATTGAAGCGTTTGATAGAGATTAAGGCGCCTGAAGTAATTCTTCGAAACGAGAAACGTATGCTTCAGGAATCGGTTGATTCATTATTCGATAACTCTCGTAAATCGAATGCTGTTAAAACAGATGCTAACCGTCCTTTGAAATCTCTTAGTGACAGTTTGAAAGGTAAGCAGGGGCGTTTCCGTCAGAACCTTCTTGGTAAGCGTGTTGACTATTCTGCTCGTTCGGTTATTGTTGTTGGGCCGGAGCTTAAGATGCATGAGTGTGGGTTGCCTAAAGAAATGGCGGCCGAGCTTTATAAACCTTTCGTTATTCGTAAGTTGATCGAAAGAGGCATCGTTAAAACGGTTAAATCGGCTAAGAAGATTGTTGATCGTAAAGATCCTGTTGTATGGGATATCCTTGAAAATGTACTTAAAGGACACCCGGTTATGCTAAACAGGGCTCCAACACTTCACCGTTTGGGTATTCAGGCTTTCCAGCCAAAGCTGATTGAGGGTAAAGCTATTCAGTTGCACCCGTTAGCATGTTCGGCCTTTAACGCCGACTTTGATGGTGACCAAATGGCGGTTCACTTACCACTTGGAAATGCTGCAATTCTCGAGGCCCAAATGTTAATGCTTGCCAGCCAGAACATATTGAACCCTGCCAACGGTGCTCCTATTACTGTTCCTTCTCAGGATATGGTACTTGGTCTTTATTATATGACCAAAGCACGTCCGGGAGCAAGAAATGAAGGTTTGGTTTTCTATTCTCCTCAGGAGGCGAAAATTGCTTTCAATGAGAAAAAAGTTGAGCTTCATACTAAGGTTAAAGTGAAAACTCAGGATCTTAATGAAGAAGGAGAGCTGGAAGAAGTGATGTTAGATACTACTGTTGGTCGTATTCTGTTTAACGAATTTGTTCCCAAAGAAGTAGGCTACATCAATACATTGTTGACTAAGAAGGCACTTAGGGATATTATTGGTAAGGTTCATAAAATCTGTGGTACTCCCAAAACTGCCAATTTCCTTGACGATATCAAATCACTTGGTTACCGTCTGGCATTTGAAGGAGGACTTTCATTTAACCTTCAGGATGTTATTATTCCTGCCGAGAAAGTTACCCTTGTTGACGATGGATATCAGGAAGTTGAGGAAGTGATGAATAACTATAACATGGGATTCATCACCAATAACGAGCGATATAACCAGATCATTGATATCTGGACGCATGTAAATGCGCGATTGACACAGACCCTGATGAATCAGCTGAGTTCAGATAAAGATGGATTTAACTCCGTTTATATGATGCTCGACTCAGGTGCAAGGGGATCAAAAGAACAGATTCGTCAGTTGTCAGGAATGCGTGGTCTAATGGCAAAACCGCAGAAGTCAGGAGCCGAAGGTGGACAAATTATCGAGAACCCGATTTTGTCTAACTTTAAGGAGGGTCTTTCTGTACTTGAGTACTTTATATCTACTCACGGTGCTCGTAAAGGTTTGGCCGATACCGCCCTTAAAACTGCCGATGCCGGATACCTTACTCGTCGTCTGGTAGATGTTTCTCAGGATGTGATCATCAACGAAGTTGACTGTGGTACTCTTCGGGGATTGACTGCCTCTGCTATTAAGAGTAACGAGGAAGTCGTTGCCTCGCTTTATGAACGTATTCTTGGACGTGTTTCTGTTCATGATGTGTATCATCCTAATACAGGGGAAATCATCGTTAAGAGCGGTGAAGAAATCACTGAAGAGGAAGCACGAATCATGGATGAATCTCCAATTGAGCGTGTAGAGATCCGCTCTGTATTGACTTGTGAGTCCAAGAAAGGCGTTTGTACCAAGTGTTATGGTCGAAACCTCTCTACCGGTAATCTTGTCCACAAAGGAGAATCTGTTGGTGTTATTGCTGCACAGTCAATTGGTGAACCCGGTACTCAGTTGACATTGCGTACTTTCCACGTGGGGGGTACCGCTTCGAATGTTACTTCTGAGAATAGCATGTTGGCTAAGTATGAAGGTGTTGCCGAAATTGATGAACTGAGAACGGTACCTTATACTACTGAAGAAGGTCTTGAAGTGGATGTAGTAATTGGTCGTTTGGCTGAGTTACGGACTGTTGACAAGAATACAAATATATCACTGACCACTCAGCCTATACCTTATGGTGCCAAGCTTTATATTAAGAATGGTACAGAACTTAAGAAAGGCGACTTGATTTGTGAATGGGATCCGTTTAATGCCTTGATCATTACTGAAAAAACAGGTAAGATCTCATTCGAGAATATGATCGATGGTATTACTTATAAAGAGGAATCCGATGAACAAACCGGATACCGTGAGAAAGTAATCATCGAGACCCGTGACAAGACGAAGAACCCGGCTATTCACATTCTGGATTCAAATGGAGAAGTTCTTAAGGTTTACAACATTCCTGTAGGAGCTCACGTTTCTGTTGATGAAGGAGAGGAAATCAAGCAAGGTGAAACCATTGCCAAGATTCCGCGCGCTATGGGACGTTCAGGTGATATCACCGGTGGTCTGCCGCGTGTTACCGAGTTGTTTGAAGCTCGTAATCCATCTAATCCTGCTGTTGTTTCTGAGATTGATGGTGAAGTGGCTTTCGGTAAAATCAAGCGAGGAAACCGTGAGATCATTGTGACCTCCAAGAATGGTGAAGTGAAGAAATATCTGGTTCCGCTTTCTAAGCAGATTCTTGTTCAGGAAAACGATTATGTTCGTGCAGGTACACCTCTGTCAGATGGTGCTACCACACCTTCAGATATTTTGGCCATTAAAGGACCTACCGCCGTTCAGGAGTATATCGTAAATGAAGTTCAGGATGTTTATCGTCTTCAGGGCGTGAAAATCAACGATAAGCACTTTGAGATCATTGTACGTCAGATGATGCGTAAAGTTGAGATTGCAGATGCTGGTGATACACGATTCCTTGAACGTCAGATTGTCGATAAGATTGAGTTCATGGAAGAGAACGATGAGATATGGGGCAAAAAGGTTGTTGTGGATGCAGGTGATTCAAGTACATTGCGTCCGGGGCAAATTGTTAACGCTCGTCGCTTACGGGATGAAAATTCTCAGCTTAAGCGTAAAGACCTCAAACTGGTTCAAACCCGTGACGCAGTTCCTGCAACCTCAGGTCAGGTTCTTCAGGGGATTACCCGAGCAGCATTGCAGACTAAGAGCTTTATGTCTGCGGCATCCTTCCAGGAAACCACAAAAGTGCTAAATGAGGCTGCCATACAGGGTAAAATTGACCGCTTAGACGGGCTTAAAGAGAATGTTATCTGTGGTCACCTTATTCCTGCCGGAACGGGATTGCGTGAATATGATAAGATTATTGTCGGGTCTCAGGAAGAGTACGATAAACTTGTCACAAAACGGGAGACCGAACAGGTAGGAGAGTAACATTGATTAGATTTACTTTCCAGTGGTTCATTATCATTGGAACGAGATAAGAAAGAGAGCGCAATTCCTTTTTAGGGAGTTGCGCTTTTTTTGTGTCGTACATGCTAAATTGTTAGGTGGTGCAAGTCCACGGTAGAGGTTTATAGTGTAAGCCATTTGCTGAAGGCAATGGTGTCCATCGCGAGGCTCCCAATGTTTCGGGATAAAGGAAGCTGGAAGCAAATTACTGTCCTTAGGATTACGAACCGCATCAGGCATATCCTGTAGGATGAGTTTGCCAAACCAAACGATGTCCAAAAACTATACGGATACAGGAATGTAAATATGGTGGGAACATGGTGTGAAAACCATTTATTTTACCATGGGAGGTATCTCGGACATCTTGGAACGGGACATGCTACATGGTCAAAACTAGTGTCAAGTCAAGCATAGTCTGCCGGCCCAAGCCTTGCTCTTTCTACCTTGTGCTTCTTAAAAAAAAGACTCACGTAGCTACGGCTATGCTTACTTTTTTGTTGTTTTGCACAAGGTGAAAAATAGCGGCGGCTTACCAGACATTCTACCCTTGACTTGACACCATTGTCAAGTCAAGGGTAGAATAAAATCCATAAAGTACCATCCGAATCCGGTGCGCAGGGTCGAAATACCCAAGGATAAAGCGAGTAAAAGGCAGTTGGATGTTACTCAGTTTATCGAGCACCGTCTGTTTTTAAAAGTCAATAAATCAAAAACCCGGGTAGTTTTCTTCAGTAGGATTAAATTCTAAAGCTACTCCTTTTATCATGTAAAAGGTGAGGTTCTCTTTAGAATCCATCCTAAGAGTGTAAACAAGCTTAGGGATAAGGTTAGACTTTGATTTCACGGGGCAACGGTTTGGGCTATGCAAAACGTAAAGAAAGGGTTCTCTCATTTTTAATTTATAATTTGAGAAAAAAAGATCTGAAGGAAATTGTATAAAAACCTTGTCTTGTTGTTAATAATTCTTATTTTTGCAACGTTAGAAAGTTTTGAAGATGACTCAGGAACAACCAAAAGGAGTATGAGAATTTCATAATCTATTTGCAGCTTCTCTGAAGGGCTGACCAGCCTTGTTTTTCCTTTTTCTGACTTTTGGGTTTAATTGTTTATCCCCGGAAATTTAATTATTAGGCATTACATTTAACCCGGAAAGAAATCGTTTTACAGTTGGAACTTTTCCTAAAGGTCAGAGCCTGTCTCTCATAATACTGTTAGAGCAGCCGTTTGCTTAAAACCATAAATCTCCAATACATCAGCTCCATGAACATTAAAAATATGCCGGGCTACATTAAATTTGGGCTGTTTGATTTGACTGAGACGTGATTTTACTTTTACGAAATGAAGCTAAACGTGCGGGGCTCCGCTCTCCTTCGATTATGGCATTTACGATAGCTCATCCGGTTTTTTCTAAAAGCATATATCCCTATACGTCATATGGGCTCAAAGGCACCATTGAAACGTAAGGTCTGAACATTACGAGTTTTTACAAACTGCTACACTTCCAATTGACAAGACACGTTCCACTGTTAGATCTTTGGGAATACTGCAAAAGGGCTTCGTACGGCAGCTCAACAGTGGCGGACTGGTATCCGCCAAACCTGTTTTCTGCTGTCTAACGGCATGCGACTGATTTACTTAAATCCTAAAGTCCAACGATCTATTGTCTTAAAAGAGAAGATATTACTCAGAAACGCTTCATTGTCTATCCTTTTGTGAAAATACGGACAGTTTTAATTGTTTGGTTTTCTTTATCAGTATTTTCTTTTTTTATTTCAATTCGCTGAATGTTTTGAATAGGCAGATCAATTAAGGCCTGTTTTTCATTCTGATTGGTTTCTGTATTCAATTTTTTTCCATCAAGAATATATTCTGAGCATTTTGAATCGGAAACTTCCTTTAATAGTTGAATCAGATTCTTTGCAGAGGATTGGTTTATTTCATTTTCTGAAATAATGGTTAAGTCTCTGGAATTGGACTTTATAGCTTCCTTTGAATTTTCAGAAACAACTGCCATATCCATTAATTCCTCAAAGTCCATATCGGCAAGTTGTTCTAATCTGGCTTTTTTTTCAGCACATATTTCCTGTGATTGTGTTTCGGATGACTGGCATTCCTGAGCATTCAGGCTTGTTTGTGCAAAAGCAAAAATTACTACCAGTACCGTGATTAATACTTTTCCTGACATTTCAATTTCTTTTAATTAGTTATGTAATGCAATTTTGTTTTTCGTTTGTATTAGCGGCAGCAAAGTGATTCTTGATAAAGGCAGTTTTTTACCTCTTTGACAAAACTGTCTTTGATGAATGGTTTTTTTATCCACCCTCTTAATTCATTCATCAGTTGATTATCTGAGAACTCTTTTTCTTTTCCTGTTAATAGAAGAATAGGGGTTTCCAGATAATTATCATTTTTTCTGACGGCTCTAATGAGTTCATCTCCATTCATTTCAGGCATGTTAAAATCGGTGATTAACAAATCAACTTTTCTACCATCAAATAGCTCCAGGGCCTCAGTTCCGTCAGATGCTTCAATTATTGTAGCATCAGTTTGGGCAAGGGCGAGTTTTACCACGTACCTCGTGCTTTCTGAGTCGTCAACAATTATTATTCGTTTTGCCATAGCCTTTCTGTTTTTTTCTAACAATCTCCGGAAATTTTGGGATGGTAATTTATCCGGTTTTTCACATTACAAATGTAAGGAGAGCAAACAGGCTGAAACAGACGTGAAAATGTACCTGATTTTACCCCCTTAAAAGAGGGGGTGGGTATGTATCAATAAATCAATGTATTGAAGGGGATGTTGGTGGGGGTATGTTTGTGGTTTGAGTTAAGGTGTTTATTAGTAGTTTTTTATGTATTTATGAGGAAAATGTCTTTTTTTTAAAAAACACCAGATTTCAGGGGGTAGTGAAATGAGGGAAATGGGGTTTAAAAGTTCTTGTGCGGAGATTTCTTTTGCCGGCAATGATAATCAAGGGTCTATAATACCATTTTGAATAGCAAAGAAGATGAGATTGGCAGAATTTTTAACCCCTGCTTTACTGATGAGGTTCCTACGGTGCCCGTCCACGGTGTAGACGCTGATGTTGAGTTGGTCGGCAATTTCATGGTTGCTCATTCCTCTGGCAATCAACTCCAGAATTTCTATTTCTCTTTTAGTATAGCTTATACTGTGTTTCTTTTTATTGAGAATGGGGTTTTGAAGAGTATTGGCCTGAAATTCTTTGGAGAAGTAGTAATCGCCATCCATTACGGTTTTTATGGCTTCTTCAAGCTCATCTTCCTGAGTATGTTTAAGCAAAAAACCACTGGCGCCAGCCTCAATCATCTTATTGAAATATTCAATTTCACTAAACATTGTGAGGCCAATTACATTTACGTCAGGAAATTTCTCTTTTACCATTTTTGTGGTTTCAATTCCATCGGTATCAGGTAGTTTTATATCCATGAATATTAGGTCTGGCCGGGATCTTTTAAGGAGGTTGAATAAGTCTTTGGCATTGCCTGCTTCTCCAATAACCTTTATGCAAGAAAGATTATTTAGGATATACTCCAATCCGGTTCTGAAAATCTTGTGGTCATCAACAATGACGGTTTTGAAAATTTTATCCATACTATCCGGCATTTGGTTCAGGAATTTGAATTTTTATTTTAAACCCTTTGTTTTCTGCTGTTTTGATTTCAAGTGTTCCATTAATGGAGCTCACTCTGGACGCAATATTCTTAAGGCCGTGTTGAGGCTTATGGCTGTTTGTTTTGAAAAGATCAAATCCTAAGCCGTTGTCACAGTAATTCAGCGACAATTCGTTTTTATCTGACGCCAAAGATAATCGGGCTTCGGTGGCCCGGGCATGTTTTAAGGTGTTATTTATTAGCTCTGTTGCTATTCTGTATAGGTTCAACTCAATGTTCTCGTTGTGAGTTTGCGTGTATCTGTCAGCCTCTAATTCAATTATAGGGTGTTGAGAGCTGTTTATTCTTTGGATGAATGCATTCAACGCAACTATTAGTCCAAAATCATTCAGAATGGAGGGTTTCAGGTTATTGGATATTTCTTTGGTTGTTGTTATTGCTTCATCCAGAATGCTTTGTATTTCATTGATGAGTCGGTTTTTTTCATGTTTAGGAACCTCATCTTTTTTTAGTGATCCCATATAAAGATTTAGTGTTGAGAGCAGTGGCCCCATGCCGTCATGCAGCTCGGCGGAGAATTTAGTTCTTTCTTTTTCCTCAGTATCAATAATGGTTTTAAGTATTTCTCTTTCCTTTTGTTTTCTGTCGCTTATATCGCGGATAAGAGATAATATTAATGGTCGGTTTCTGAGTTTAAGAAGTTGGCTTTGAATTTCAACAGTCATTTTTTTCCCTTTTTTATTGAAGATATCCATTTCCCGGGCCTTCACGAACTTTTCATCAATTAGTTTCTGCCGTCTTTTGAGCAGGATCTCTTTACTTTTAGGGCTTATTATGTCTTCAGCGGATAGCTTGCGGGCTTCTTCAATGGTATAGCCTATAAAATCGAGGGCCATGGGATTAAGATCAATGAAGGTGCCTTCTATGTCAGAAATAACGATTGCATCGCGACTTTGATTGAATATGTTTCGAAATTTTTCTTCGCTCTCTTCCAGGAGTGAGTAAGAGCGATGGAGTTCAGAATTAACTTTTTGCAGGTTTTGGATTAATTGTTGATTTTCGTTTTTAAGGTTGTATTTGTCTATTGCACTTCTGATGGTAACCTCCATGTCATCCTTGTCCCAGGGTTTGGTAAGAAACCGGTAAATACCAATATCATTAATGGCTTTTATAATGATAGCATTGTCGGCATAGGCACTCAAAATGATTTGTATAGCATCCGGATGTGTTTCGTTAAGTCTGGCAAACAATTCCAGTCCTGTGATCTCAGGCATTCTCTGATCAGAAATAATAACTTTGAAGTGCTGTTTGTCCAAAATCGCCAAAGCTTCTTTAGCGCTGAGAGCGGTAGTGATATCAAAATATCTTTTGAATGTATATGTGAAACCTGTCAGATTTCCTGGTTCGTCATCAATGTAAAGAATTGAATCTTTGGGCATTTTTGTGCTTAATTTCAATGGTTGTGTGAAAATATATATTTATTGGTTCCCAATTCGTTCTTTTAAATAAATGAAAAAACTGGTTCCTTTGTTTGAGGCGCTTTCAACCCAAATTTTTCCTTTGTGTTTTTCAATAATATCATAACTGATAGATAGCCCAAGTCCTGTTCCTTGTCCAATTTCTTTCGATGTGTAGAATGGTTCGAATATTTTTGACTGCAATACTTTCGGAATTCCTGATCCTTCATCATGTATTTCAATAAGGACCCCTTTGTTTTCAGGAGTGGTACTAATTCTAATATTGCCATTATCTGGTGAGGCCGTTATGGCATTGTCTAAAATATTCAGCATCAATTGGCTTAATAGGTCGGGTGAGCATTCAATTAATGGGATTTCACCGTATTCTTTAATGATGTTGAGGTGATCCTTATACCTGCTATGCAGTAAAATAAGGCCTGTGTCAATAGCTTCATGAAGGTTGTACAGTACATATTTCTCTGTATTGTGGTAAGAGAAATGCCTCAATCCCTTAAGTATTTCAGTAGTTCTTTGAATACCGGTAAGAATGGTGTCTGCAATGGTATTTATGTCTTCTTTAGCAGAGGTCAGATCACGTGATTCTGTGAATGCGGTTATTCTTCTGCAGGTATCTCCCGGTGGATCGTCTTTGTGGCTGTTAATAATGTCCACAAGTTCTTCAAAGTCCCGTAAAATCTCTTTTAATCCTGTCACCCCTCTTTGGATGTAATTAACCGGATTGTTGATTTCATGAGCGATGCCTGCCATTAATTGTCCCAGAGAAGCCATTTTCTCTGAAATGATAAGTTGACTTTGGGCACTTTCCAGTTTTTGCATAGATTCGGTCAGTGCCTCGTTTTTTGACTGCAATTCTTCCTGAAAGGAGATTAATTCTTCATTTTGTGCCAGTAATTCTTCCTTATGATCTTTAAGTTGAAGGTTTTTGGCTTCAAGTTTGGCTTCAGAATTTTCTGTAATGCGCTTGAAATATATTATGCCTGAGTTGATGAAGATAAATGTCATGAAGTGGGCCAGTTTCATGTAAAACAGGTTGCTTGAAACCTCGTCATAAATAGTCAGGCTTATTTCACCGGCTTTTAGATAGATTACATCCACGATCATTACCAGAAATAACAAATATATCAAACTCCCGTAATAGTATGGTCTCTCCCCGGGCGAGGAAAATAATACATGTGGGATAATCGAAAAAGCAATGACAATGATGGGGTTGTACAATATGTATTCATTTCTGGCAGCATTGAATAATAAGGGGTAAAGCGTAAGAAGAAAAACCGGAACTATCGATAATATTAATTTGCTGAAAAAGAAAAGTCTTTTGCTGTTAAGTATTAAGCAGAATAAGGAGATCATCCATACCAGAATGATTCTTTGACTCCCATACTCCATGGAGTTGTCAAAAAGCATTAGGTTAAAGACCTCAATCAGAGTGATGAAGAGGGTCAAAATCACTAGTATAAAGGCCATTTTATTGAGCAGTATCAGGTCACGCCGGTCTTTTTCGCCATTGGCCAGTCCGTTAAATGAAATCCAATTCCATAGTTTCTCCATTCGCCCGCGTAATATTATTGGTTTTATACGATTTAAACTTTACGGGGTAAAAATAATTAAGTTATTAGAAATATTTTATTGAGGAGGTTGTAGCTGATAAACGAAAAGGAGTAATTGGTGGTAACCAATTGAATAAGATGGGGTAGGGCCGTAGAACAGGCAATGTTAGCAAAAACATTTGTTAAGTGCAACATTGCCTGTCTTTTTAGCTTAAAACTAAAGATTCTGATTAAAGGGCTTGAATGGCTTTCTTCAAAAGCTCTCTTATTTCTTGGGCAATGGGGGCCAGTTTATCATTTTCAACTGCCATCATTGAGGCAACCGGGTCTACAGCTGCTACTTCAACTTTTCCACCTTGTAGATCCTGAACAATAACATTGCACGGAAGCATGGTTCCAATTTTGTTTTCCTGCTCTAATGCTTTGTAGGCATTTGGAGGATTGCAGGCCCCTAAAATCTTATATTTCCGGAAATCCACACCCAACTTAGCTTTCAGTTTCTCATGGATGTCGATTTCTGATAAAACACCAAAACCTTGCTCACTTAAAGCTTCTTTGGTTTTTTCTACTGCAGAATCAAAATCTGTGTTCAGAGTTGTTTCAATGTAATAGTTCATAGTCGTGGATTTTTATTGTTATACAATTTGGGCAGAGGGCATGGAGCTGAGAGCACGGTGCATTTAGCTGTTGCGCCATGCTCTATGCCCCTGGCTCCCCTGCTCTATGCCACTATTTTAGTTTTCTTTTCAATAACTGTGCATTAATGGCCACAACAACCGTGCTTAAACTCATAAGAACTGCACCTGCAGCCGGACTGATCAGAATGCCTGCGCTGTATAAAACCCCGGCTGCCAGGGGAATGGCCACTACGTTGTAGCCGGTGGCCCAGACGAAATTCTGAATCATTTTGCGATAAGTGGCTTTACCAAAGGTGATGAGTGACGCAATGTCTTGCGGATTGCTGTTAACCAGGATGATATCTGCCGTTTCGGCAGCTACATCGGTCCCCGAGCCTACAGCAATGCCTACATTTGCAGTGGCAAGGGCGGGGGCGTCGTTGATTCCGTCGCCGGTCATGGCTACGAATTCGCCTTTGTCTTGCAACTCTTTTACCTTCTCCAGTTTTTGATCGGGTAAGATACCTGCAAAATAGTCATCCAGTTGGAGTTCGTCACTTACGGCTTTGGCCACTTTCTCGTTGTCCCCGGTCATCATTATCACTTTAATGCCATTTTCTTTTAGCGTTGAAATGGCTTTGTGTGACTCGGGTCTTATTTCATCAGCCAGGGCAATAACACCAGCAGCCTTATCATCTACCAGCACATAAATCACCGTTTCTTGTTGGTTTTCTTCTTCGTTTTCGGGTATCTCAATGTTGTTCTCCTTAAGATAGCCTGGACTTACAACCTTCACATTTTTGTTGCCCACCTTTCCCTCAATACCTTTTCCGCTTATGGAATTAAAGTCATCCGCCTCTTTGACATCCAGGTTAAGCTCTTTAATCTTTTGCATGATTCCGGTTGCCAGAGGGTGTTCCGATTTTGATTCCAGAGCTCCGGCCAGTTTAAGGATATCATCCTTCTCATATTCATCTGAAAGGGCATCGTAACGACTTACCGCAAAGTTTCCTTTTGTTAAAGTTCCTGTCTTGTCGAAGGCGAGAACCGATATTTTGCGTGAGTTCTCAAAGGCAGTGCGGTTGCGTATAAGTAACCCTTTGCTTGCCGATAACGATGTTGATATGGCTACTACCAGTGGCACAGCAAGACCGAGAGCATGCGGACAGGTAATAACCATAACACTGGCCATACGTTCCAATGCAAAAACAAAACTTTCCCCCACTAACAACCAGGTTACCAGGGTTCCAAAACCAGTGGTGAGCGCAATGATAGTGAGCCAGGCAGCAATACGATCGGCCAGATTTTGGGTCTTTGACTTTTTACTTTGTGCCTCCCGAACCATATTGATGACTTTGTTGAGGTAAGCCTCTTCTCCAATTTGCTCTACCGAAAGGGTGAGCGAACCATTGCCATTAATGGTACCGCCAATTACCTTGTCATCTTTTGATTTCTTAACCGGCTTGGATTCTCCGGTTACCATCGACTCATTTACACTGCTTTCGCCGTCCGTAATAACACCATCAACCGGGATTTTCTCCCCGGGACGAACCAATACTTTATCATCCTTTTTTAGTTCGTCCACTTTCACGTCCTCAGTTTCTCCATCTTTAAGACGATGAGCTTCTGAAGGCATGAGTGCTACAAGCTTTTGAAGAGACTGGGATGCGCCCATTACAGATTTCATCTCAATCCAGTGTCCCAGCAGCATTATGTCTATTAATGTTGCCAATTCCCAGAAGAAGGTACTTCCTTCAAGTCCGAAAGTAGTAGCAGAACTATACCCCCAGGCTACGGTGATGGCCACTGCAATGAGGGTCATCATACCGGGTTGTTTCTTTTTGAGTTCGTCCACCAATCCGGTGAGGAAGGGCCATCCACCATAAAAGAATACAATGGTGGAAAGTGCAAACAGGAGATAATTGTCAGCTCCCTGCGTCAGTGAGAATTCAAAGCCCAGAAGGCCCTGGATCATGGGAGACAATACCAATATGGGGATAGAGATGGCCAGAGAAATCCAGAAGCGTTTCCGGAAATCTTTGATCATCATGGCATGGTGCTGCGAGTGGTCGTGCCCACCATGTCCCTCATGTCCCTGGTGGTCTTCGTTGCCCCCATGGCCCCTGTTGTCACCATTATCGTGTTGATGGTTGTGACCATCATGGTTATGATTTGAATGGTTTTTATGTTGATGCTCATGATCATGTTTTTCTTTTTTATGATCGTGACCATGATTCTGATGAGATGAATTTATGTGATCTTTATGGTTGTGTTGCATAAAGTCTGCTTTTAGAGTTTATGGTCGGTCATAAGTTCGGTAAATAATTTCAGCGGAAAGGACTGAGCCTCGCCATTTCGGCCAAATATTTGGGCGGATCGGAATCCGCCAGACCTAATTCTCCAAATCCTTTTTGCGCTGTTCAAACTCCTCTTTGTCAATTTCACCTTTTGCATACCGTTCCTTTAAGATGTCTAAAGGTGATTTCTGGCCGGAAGAAGTTTGATTCGTATCACCGGAGCGAAAAGTTCTGAAGGCCAACCATAGGATTATCAGTAAAATGATAATACCAATAATCCATCCGAAGCCCATTCCCCAGCCGTGTCCTAGTCCTTGCATAATATAGAAGGTTTGTGGTTATTGATTCATCATGCCTTGTCTCATTCCGGGCATCATACCCTTCGAGTCATCATTCATCATTTTACACGCTTTTTCTTTTTGCTCTTCGTTGAGGACGTTCCGCATGTTCATAGCTGTCTCATAAGCAGCAACGTGCATTTTTACTCTGGATTCGGCACATTTCTGCAATTGAGCCTCAACTTCAGAAGGAGAAGCTTCATTTTTCAGAAGTTCTTTTAATTGTTTTTGTTTTTTGGCCATTTCAGACTTCATGTCCACTTGTTGTTTTTCAAATTCAGCTTTCATGTCGATCAGTTCTTTTGTCTGATCAGGAGAGAGGGAAAGTTTGTCCTGCATTTTTGGCAGCCTATTCACCATCATCATATAACGGCGCATGGGCATATCCTGCATCATCATGTTGCCTTGCCCAGGCATCATCATGTGCTTTTGCATCATTTGCATCATCTTCATTCCGGGCACCATACCCTGCATACCCGACATTTCTTTTTCTTCCTGATGCATCATCATCTCTTTTTGCTCCATGGATTTTTCTTTCTTCTGCTTGTCCATCTGAGCATTCACAGTTAATGTTCCTGATAGCATAATCAGGATTGCGATTAATGTTGCTTTCATAATAATTCCTCCTGTTTTGTTAGATTTTTAGATTTGAGATAATGAGATTTAAGATGATGAGGTGTTAGGAAATTCGATTGTTAGATAAAAGATATTTTAATAGAGCTGATAGTTAGTCTGCTAATTTTAAAGTGTATAGCACTCAAACATCTTTTTAGCTATAATCTCAACATCTTTTATCTAAGTAAAGTCATAAACCATTTAAAACGTGTTTTTTATAATTTTCTTAGTTTTTTAAATATGCCGCAAAAAGAATCAAAATTTCTTAACTTCGAAAGTTTCCAGCTTCTAACTTCTA
>NZ_QEWP01000014.1 GCF_003121985.1 Marinilabilia rubra | reverse complement strand
TATTGTTAAATAAATCACAGCAAATATATGAAGAAAATTCGACTATCATCCCGAAAGGGGTGAGTTGCGTCTGTTTACCAATCTTCAAATCAAGCACTTAGGCTTTGTAAGCCTGACGGCTATGCCCATTCGGGGACATTATAAATGGAATATGCAAGTACGTATTTGCAGAATGAACAAATAAAACAATATGATTTTTACCGGTAACCGGAGAAGGCCGAGATTACTTCCCGGGTCGAGGCAGGCTGCTGTGCAACCAATCACACATCAACTTATTCTCTCACAACCACGCCATTAGACTCCAACTTCTCAATAACATCCACCGGTAATTTCCAATCGTTATCAAAAATCCCTTCTACCAATACATTGTGGTTACTCTTCCGGAACAAAATATAATCCTTCATCCCTTTCAATGCCTGTGCCCCGGTGGCTCCTCCGAAGCGAATGACCTGGTCAGTTTCCCGGCCATTTTCATCAGGGACAAATGTCCAAAACGGCAATCCGGAACTAACAACAACAAGATTGCCATTGTAGGGATAGCAATAAGCAAGTCCAAGACTATCTCCTTTGGCTTCAAGCTGCAGAGGCAACTCATCGGCCATATCAGCAATTACACTGTTCGTCTCGCTTGTTCCAAAAAGCACAAGGTTAGAATGTAACAAATCATCGCGACTTACCTGCTGATCAGCGATAACCCGGGGATTCACTTCACTGTTTTGCTCGAAAAAACCACCGAACGAAACTGAGAAATCAGCAGCTTCTTTGGCAATTTCTTTTCGCTGGTTTATTTCTTCCTTACCCGAATCATTCTGTGTGCCGTAAACAAAAACATGCCGATCGGTGACCACTTCGTACATCGGGCCTTCCAGACCTTGTTTTTTAGCCACCACGGGAGCGTGATATTTTCCAGTCTCCCACTTCCCCTCTTTCCTGACGAATGAATGATTATACTTCGGTAAACTGTTGATCTCTTTTCCATCAATGGTAACAGATAGTAAATTAGAAGTATCAAAACGAGGGTGGCCTTTCAAATTGAGCGAAAATGCATCCAGATTATCCGTTTTAACGACAACCGCATTGGAACCGGTAAACTCAGCATCTATTCTTGCAAGCATACCGGGAGTTAGTTTATCAATCTTTACCCAATAGGCTTTGGGATTTTTGTACCATTTAGTGGCATACCTTACCCTTGCAGGAAAGGGATCTCTTTCAATGCCATCGAACCACTCAAATATCTTCTCATTCTCATAAGCATTGGCCCAGGAATCGTGGTGAACGCCTGGATACTCATGATATTCAACCATGGTTCCAATGTTGCGCAATTCATCTACGATGCGACGGGTTCCTTCGGGACGAACCACCGGGTCAGCTCCGCCCTGGTGAACCGAAACAGGTATATTCAATGCATTCTCTGCAATATCAAAATATTCGTCAGGTGGCGCAGGACAAACCGGGGCAATAGCGGCAAACAAATCAGCATAAGCCATTCCCATGAAAAGGGTGCCTCCGCCTCCCATTGAAAGTCCGGTGAGGTAAATCCGGTTCCTGTCAATATTAAAGTCTTTCCGGCATTTATCAATCACCTGAATCACGTCATCCTCCGGAATTCCTACATAGCCCATCGTGCCACGGGCATAAGGCGCTACAACGATGTACTGAACATTGTCCCACTCCGGAAAATAACGCGAAGCTTCAGCATCGCTTTCACCGGGCAGATTGGTTTTGCCAAAGACTCTTTTCAAAGCCAAACGGTGATTTGACATGGCACCATGAAGCATCACCAACAATGGATAAATTTTATCAGGATCAAAATCTTCAGGCAGATAAAGTGCGTAAGGTTGTTCCGAATCATCAATCTCCGAATAGAAAGTTTCTACCTGGGGACCAGGTTGGTAGTATTGCGCATTTGTTGCCATGAAGGTGCTGGCTGCTAAAAGAAATGAAAAAAGAAGTTTTTTTAAAGACATATCTGAAGGTTTTTGTTGTGTTTATTGAACATCCTTTCAAAAATAGTGAAAGTTTTTTAGTAAGAGTTTTATTTTGTTAGCTCAACATTCTTTTATTACACAACCCGAAACACAAAAACTTGCAACATGCCCTATTTATGGTAATTTTGTTCTCATGACAAGCCACAAACACATAGTTCCCTCGGTAGCAAAATCACAACGACTAAGCGACTACGGCCCGGGAATATTCCCCAATTTACCCACCAAATCTGCTTTCAAGAAAGCAATCAAAAAACAGGAGATTTATGTCAACGGACAGCCGGAAACCACCGGCCATTTAGTAAAGCCCGGAGAAGAAATTGCATGGCACGAACCTGACAAAAACCCGGGAAAGGTATTTCATATAGAGCTGGATGTTGTTTATGAGGACGAGCATCTTGCCGTTGTCAATAAGCCATCAGGGGTTGTAGTCAGTGGCAATCAGTTCCGCACCCTTGAAAATGCCCTTCCCGAACATCTGCAAATATCTTCACTGGCTGATGCACTGTCTTTTCCAAAACCCATTCATCGTTTGGATGCCCCAACCAGTGGACTGATCATAATTGCCAAAACCAGCAGCGCAAGGGTATATCTCAGCCGGCAAATGGAGAAAAAAAAGATTCAAAAGTCTTATCATGCCGTAGTTATGGGAGAAACGCCAGATAACTGGGAATCTGATCTGGCGCTTGAGGGTAAACCTGCAAAGACACTTTTTTCTAAAAGGTATTCCGTTCCATCCCTGAGAAGTCAGGCTTTAACTCTTACAAAAGCCATTCCTGTTACGGGCCGCACTCACCAGATACGCAAACACCTGGCAGCTGATGGTTTCCCCATACTCGGGGATAAAATCTATGGAAATGAAGGTCACATTTTAATGGGTAAAGGTCTTTTCTTATGTGCCACCGAAGTAAAATTTCTGCATCCCGAAACACATCAAATCATGCACCTCAACATCGATACTCCTCCCAAATTTCAAAAATTCATGATTGGTGAAGAAAAACGTTTCCAAAAGTACACTGATCGCTGACCACTGATTACTGACTACCGATCACTGACCACTGCCCAGGCACCTTATGGTCTCTACAACTTCCACATCGGGCTTAAAACCACAATCATAAATAGGCACCTTAGAGGCAATATCCAAAATTCGATCCAGATGCCGTCCGGTCATTTCTTTATCGTAAAAATGCTGAATGGCATTGGCCATAAATCGCATGGCAGCATTGGCACCATTCAGTTGCTTCAACTCATTTTGCAGTGACTGGCGTATCAGAAAAATTTCATTCAACTCAACAAATGATGGAGTTTGAGCATAATAAGGCATGGGGGTATTGAATATGTACCACTTATCGTTACCCTTATGCAACCAGAGCCGGTCATCATTAATCACTTTCGCCCCTTTTTCTTTCCATATACCTGCCATGGTACTTTTCCCGGTTCCTGAAACGGCTGTAAACAATCTCCCAACTCCATCATCATCAACACCTGAAGCATGAATTATAACGTCATTTTGCTGATGAGCCATTACAACCATCAGAATTGAACCCATTGGTTGAAACAGTGGATCAACCTTAATAACATTCCCTGTAACCTTAGGAACGAGAGATATTTCAAGAGTGTTTTTGTGGAAATCGATCAGACAAAAAGCCCTCAACAGGTGGGGATCATCATAAAACTCAACATGTATACCTGAATATCCGTCTCTACTTAAAATAGCCCATTTATAAGGAATTTCAGCACCTTCAAATGATTTTCCGGAGAGGACTTCCGAAAACCCCGTCAAATCTGTCTTTTCTGTTAAATAATAGAAGCAATGAAATTCCACATAATTCTCTGTCAGAGGAAAATCATACAGCGCACTGCCCAAAGGCTCCAAAAACAGCTTGGTGGAGCGTAGTGAAAAGTTAAGTTTTATGCCTGGCAGATATACATTCATAACATCTCTTTGTAAGGTGCTCTATAACTTTTAAATTGAGACCTTATCAATCACGCCTCGAGCCATCGCTTTCTCAATAAATTCCTCTACATCCAGCTTTAGTGTTGGTTCATCCACATCATAGCTCTTGAGCAGTTTTGCAATTACCTCGTCAACTGTTGCTGCTTCCACAAATGCTTTCAGAATGTCACCACCCACCTCATTAAGAGTGAGCACACTGGTCATATCGGCAACATTGTTGCTCAAAGGCACCATTACCATCTCACTGCCCATTTGGCGAGTCACAAATTTGTCTGAATTAAGTCGATAAAAAATCTTTTTCTGCTCCATATTTTTCTACTATAAAGCCATCCTGGCAAAAGGTGCAACCTCCTGACCAACAAATTCCTTTTTTTGATATTTAAACAATCCGGTAATAGCAATCATGGCGGCATTATCAGTGGTATAACCAAATTTTGGAATGTAGATATTCCAGCCATACTTCTCTTCCCCCTCCATAAAAGCCTGGCGCAAGCCCGAATTTGCCGATACCCCGCCTGCCAAAGCAATTTCCTTAATCCCAGTCTTTTTTGCAGCTGCAATTAACTTATCCATCAGAATATCAACAATGGTTTTCTGCAGGGAAGCGCACAAATCGTTTTTATGCCGTTCAATAAAATCAGGATCTTTTTTCACATTGTCACGCAAGAAATATAGAAAGGATGTTTTAAGTCCGCTAAAACTGTAATCAAAATTGGCAATTCGGGGTTTGGAGAATTCAAAAGCTTCCGGGTCTCCTTCCTGTGCCAGTTTATCAATCAGCGGACCTCCGGGATAGGGTAACCCTATTACTTTGGCACATTTATCAAAAGCCTCACCGGCGGCATCGTCAATGGTTTGGCCGATAATTTCCATATGCAGAAAATCATGAACCAGAACAATCTGACTGTTACCTCCGGATACCAAAAGACAAAGAAATGGAAATTCGGGAACTTCATGTTTTTGATCAGGTTCCTGGATAAAATGAGCTAAAACATGGGCCTGAAGATGATTCACTTCTATAAGTGGAATATCGAGCGCCAATGCAAATCCTTTTGCAAAGCTGGTGCCTACCAGCAATGATCCCATAAGACCCGGTCCCCGTGTAAAGGCAACAGCAGAAACATCTCCTGATTTAACGCCGGCATCCTTCATGGCTTTGTGTACAACCGGAATGATATTTTGCTGATGAGCCCGGGAAGCAAGCTCTGGCACTACACCTCCATATTCTTCATGCACCTTCTGCCCTGCAACCACATTGGAAAGTATGATATCTCCTTTGATGATGGCAGCCGAAGTATCATCACACGAGGATTCTATGCCTAGTATTATGGGATTCATATTGATGTATCATTTAATTTGGGTGTAAAGATACAATAGATCGATAGATTTTTGGATTTTTAGGTAATGGAATCTACCATAACCAGGTATCCTGATAGTCTATTTCGAAAAAACATTAACTGAAGGCCAAATAAAAAATGAAAGCAACTACCACAATACAAAAAATCAGTCACGTTAATAATGCATAACACTTAACGACATCTGATATAAACCCGGCGCTTCAAAAAAATTGTAACAAAAACCATTTCTCAAATTTCAAATTCATTATCTTTAGACCTCACAGAAAAAACATTCTTAATTATGCGATTTACGAAAAAGCCTCGATATGGGAGGGTTATTACAGGGCTTTCAATCGTTTTAACAGCACTAATTGCTACCCATACCATTAACGTGCATTTCCTGTGGTCAGCTATATTTATGGGGCTGGGAATCGTTCATTTCACCACGGGTTTTTTAATTGCCAGAAAAGAGCACAAAAGGGCCGGGCTGATAACAAAAAGATTGTTTAACAAATAGCCAATTTCTTGTTTATGGAAGTTACATTTGAAAAAGCAACCCTTAATGACCTGGTTGCTATAAAGGAAATTTATGATTATTACATCACTGAAACCACTGCTACTTTTCATACCCACCCCATAAGTTTTGAGGAACTGAGGGAGGTGATTCCTTTCTATGATAAAAGATATCCTTCTTTTCTTGTTAAGGTTGAGGACAAGACAGCAGGTTATTGTTACCTCTCTTCTTTTAAGAAAAGACAGGCATACGACCGCACTGCGGAAGCCACAGTTTATCTGAAGCCCGAATTTTGCGGACAGGGGATTGGCTTTAAAACAGTAACTTTTCTGGAAGAGGTTGCTAAAAAGAAAAACATCAAAGTACTTGTAGGTGTTATTACCGGAACCAACGAGAACAGCATTGCGCTCTTTGCAAAATGCGGCTTTGAAAAGTGTGCACACTACAAACAAGTTGGACAAAAGTTTGACGAGTTACTGGATGTGGTGGCGTACCAGAAAATTCTGGAATAGCAAAACATTTTGACCATTCATGGTCTGTCTGGCTTAAAGGGTAAAGGCAGACAAGTGTTTTTCCCCTTCACAATAGTTTAACGGAGTATTGAGATCATTTTTTTCACAAAAGATCACTCTGCTTTTTTGTCTTGTAAAAAATTATTGCATAAGGTACTTGTCAAATAGTCGAGAAAGTGATTTGGGTTCCCCAATTAAAGTTAGAACATCATGCTCCTGTAACACTGTATCTCCATGAGGGGCAAATGTTTCAGAGTCCCGCTCAATCAATGCCACCAGGACGCCGGAAGGCCATTCAACGGCTTTCAGGGGCTGCCCTATCATTCCTGCCTGCTCGGTACCGGGCAACAACCGAATGGAAAAAAAACGCTCATTATGAAGGAGATATTCTTTAATTTTCCGATGGCTTTTATGATCGAACATCTCTTCTACGAACTCCTCTCTTTCAATTACATCAACCAACCTGGACAACATTCTCAGCTGCTGCCGGGACTCAGCCGGCGGATTTACCAGGAAGAAAAAGACCCTGATGTAATCCTCGGAAGAAATGCCTCCTTTACCTACCGGCTTGCGTATGCCCCGGCTGGATAATACAATATGCAAAGAAGGATGATCCACCCCTTCACACTTACCATAAAGAATAGATACCTCTGGAATAATCAGGGCTGGTTCAATGGCCGATGTGGTCAAAAACTCATTCACCAGTGCTTCTTTACTTACATGCATTTCTGTTGAGAAAGTCTCGGATACAAAATCCACCAAATGTTCAAAATTCATCTCCCTTTCAATATTCGATATTCTTGCCCGCGCAATGGTTTCATCGAAAGGATCTCCCTGCCTGAGTCCTTTTTCCTTAAGAATGACCATGAATTCATTCTCCAGCTCTGAATACTGATATTTTCCTAACAGGGCAAACCAGTGAAAGATCGCTCCTTCACGTTTCACCTTCTCTCTGGCATAATAATAATACCACAAGAAAGAAACAGTCATTACAAAAAGGACAAACAATACTGAAATCCACCCCATATAAATGATCAGCACCAGTGAAATAAATATACCGGCTACCTGCATCCACGGATATAATGGTGACTTATAACCAGGATCGTAAGATTCAATATTGCTTTTCCGGAAAACAATGACAGAAAAATTGATCATCATAAAAATAAAAAGCTGAAAAGCACTGGCTATTTTAGCAATACCCTCTTCAGAAACTGTCAGAATAAGAATAAGGATAATGCCAGTAGTTAGCAATATTGAAAGATAAGGAGTCCCTGACTTCCCCACTTTGGTAAACTTTGGTGGAAATAACCTGTCCCGGCCCATAGCGAAGGGATATCTGGAAGAAGATAATAACCCCGCATTACCTGTGGAGGCAAAAGCTGCCATGGCTGCCCCTACCATCAGATAGGTTCCTGTATCGCCAGGCAACCATTTAAAAAGCAGTTTTGTGGCTGTCGCAGCAGGAGCCAGTTCATTGGCAAACTGAACGGGATCTATAAGCGCAACCATGATAAAGACCCCCAGAAAATAAACTGCACTGGTAACAACCAGGGACAACAACATGCCCATTGGGATATTTCGCTCAGGTTTTTTTATTTCCTCTGCCACGCTCGCCACTTTTGTTAATCCCAAATAGGATACAAACACAAAGCCTGCTGTAGTTATAACACCTTCGATACCATTGGTAAAGAAAGGGGTAAAATGTTCATTCATGGATGGGCCTTCAACTTTTTCAGTAAAAAAAACAGTATAAAGCCCATCGAAAATAAACATTCCCAGAACCACCAATAAAAAAACTATAAAGAAATTCTGCAGACCGGATGTCTTTTTTGCGCCAATCAGGTTAAGCCCCATAAATACCATGGTTGCAGCAACAGCAACCATTTTCACCGGGACATCCCAAAAAATGGCGGCATATGCACCTATACCAATAATGGCAAAAGCCGTTTTAAAAACCAGGGACAAATAGGTTCCAAGCCCTCCTATGGTGCCCATCAACGGACCCAAACTTCTGTCCAGAAAAAAATAGGCTCCTCCTGAACGAGGCAAAGCAGTTGCAATTTCTGCAATGCTGAACATCGCCGGCAAAATAAAAATTCCGGAAACCAAATAGGCGAAGAAGACCGAGGGACCAGTGTACTGCGAGGCCAGTCCGGGCAATAGAAAAAAGCCGGAACTAAACATAGCCCCGGTACTAATGGCAAAAACATCAAATAGTCCCAATTCCTTTTTTAAACGACTGTTTCCTTGCATAGGCGATACTTAAACTCTTTTAACCGCTCAACAGAGTCTTTTGTTTTAAAAAGACCCTGAGGAACAGCAACTGATCGTTCACTTTTGGCCAATAGACATATAATGCATACAATAAAAGAGATCAAACACTCAACTCCTTAATTAAATCAGAAATTTTGTCAATCACTTCATTTGACATCCTTTCCATTTTACCTCTAAGATCCATATGCTCTTTTACATACTGATGATCGGGGGTGACCGGAAAATCTTTGTTGTAATATTGCAATTCCTGCTCCTGGGTTTTAATCCTCCCCTGCATTTTCTTTAATTGTTGCTCATATTCGTCAATGATCATTTCCTCAACGGTATTGAGTTCGCCGTGCCCAAGGCCTTGGGAAATTTCTTCATTACGGTCACGAACAATTTTGAGATCGCGTAAAAACCATTCAATATGATTTTTCCACATTTTGTACTCAAAATCAAGATCTACCAAGTGTATTTTTCCTTCTTTCATGCTTTAGATTTTTTTTCATAAAAAAACAGGTCACTCGCTTTCTCCTCTTCCTACTCCTTTAAGATAATGGTTTTTTGTGAAATTTTCATCAGGAAAACAAAAGCTTTCAATGGGGGTATTGGTGACGCTTAATTACTGAAGATTTTGAAAATTTCGATTGTGCTTATTTCGTGCCTACGGCACTCTGGTCGTTTTGAGGTTACCCGTTTTCTACCGATATATCGTCCCTCCGGGACTTGGGAGTAAAATGATTCAGCATCCGGCTTAAGATGTTGCTATTTGAGAAAAACAATTCCAGACTACCAAGAAACTGTTTAAGTTTTTTCCTTTGGAATATTTTCGAGCCTTGAGCCCTTATACTTCGTCAAGGTTTCCTCAAATAGCGCTGCTATTCTCATCAATTTCGACCTATCAAAGAGCTCAATCCTTCAAAAAAATCTTCCAAAAAGAAGAATTTCAAACTCGTTGTCATATATCTAAAAAAAAATTTAGCACCCTACATATTTGCGCACCAAATCATCATAATTAGTCCAACCCACCATGTAAAAAAAGAGTACCCAACCCGGATACTCTTCTAATATTATCAATTAAGCATAAATGCTCCTCAGGCATTCATCAATGACACCTCCCTAACAATTTCAAAACCTCGCTCGATGGCTTTCTCGTTCATCGGAATCAAGTGATGATGTCTTTCGGGTAATGATTTCTTGAGACCTTTCAAAACATTTTCCATTTCCACCACGGGTTTAACTTTTAAAAAAGCCCCCAAAACAATCATATTCATAGTTTTGGTCGATTTCATACGAGATGCTTCCTCGGTTGCATCGATACGGTAGATATTAATGTCATTTCTCTCGGGATGATGCGTAATGCCATTTGAATCATATAACAACACCCCCCCCGGTTTCACTTTTGATTCAAATTTGTCGAGAGATTGTTGGTTTAGAATGATGGCAGTATCAAAAGAATGGAGAATGGGAGAGCTGATCCGGTCATCACTGAGTACAACGGTAACATTGGCTGTCCCCCCCCTCATTTCGGGACCATACGAAGGCATCCAGCTAACTTCCTTTTGTTGCATAACAGCTGAATAAGCCAGAATTTTACCCATTGATAATACACCCTGACCACCAAATCCCGCTATAATAATTTCTTCCTTCATAGTTTTTGGTTTTTATTCATCTTTAAAATCCCCAAGCGGATAAAATGGAAACATATTTTCTGCCATCCATTTATTGGATTCCACAGGGGTCATCTTCCAACCTGAATTGCAAGTAGAAACCACCTCAATCACCGAAGTTCCCTTTTTCTGCTTTTGATTTTCAAAAGCTTTAAGAAGGGCTTTTTTGGTCTTGCGCACTGCCGCAGGCGTATGAACAGCCTGACGAGTAACAAGAGATGTTCCGGGCAATTGGGCAAGAAGCTCAGTGATTTTCAATGGATTTCCATCCTGAGCAGGTTCCCGGCCAAAAGGACAGGTAGAGGATTTCATCCCTTTAAGGGTAGTTGGGGCCATCTGACCACCTGTCATCCCGTAAATACCATTGTTAATAAACAACATAATCATGTTTTCTCCGCGATTGCAGGCATGAATTGTCTCAGCAGTTCCAATGGCAGCCAGATCTCCGTCACCCTGATAGGTAAACACAATTTTTTCGGGCCACAACCGGTTGATTGCTGTTCCCACAGCAGGTGCACGGCCGTGAGCTGCTTCCTGCCAGTCAATATCTATGTAGTTATACATCAACACCGAACACCCAACCGGAGCAACACCAATGGTTTTATCCTGAACACCAAGCTCTTCTATAACTTCAGCAAGAATTCTATGAACCACACCGTGGCTACACCCAGGACAGTAATGCATTACATTATCTGTCAAGACCTTACTCTTTGAATAAACTAAGTTCTCAGGCTTTTTTATATCGTTAAATACTTCTGCCATACTATTTTCCTCCATTCAATTTTTGTTCCAGAGCGTTGGCTACCTCTTCGGGAGAATGAACAACTCCACCATAGCGCCCGAAATGCTCAACTTTCACTTTTCCTTCAACAGCCAGCCTCACATCTTCTACCATCTGTCCGCTACTCATCTCAACCGACAATACACCTTTCAATCCGCCACTTAATTCTTTAATTTTTTTAGACGGAAACGGATAGAGTGTAATGGGACGCAAAAGACCAGCTTTTATGCCTTTTTCTCTTAAAATTTCAATCGCAGCCGCTGAAATCCTGGCACTACTTCCATAAGCAACAATCAGATAATCTGCATCTTCAACATCGGTGAGTTCGTACCGGACCTCATTTTCCTCAATTTCACGATACTTGGCTTGAAGCTTATTATTGAAAGTCTCATGAGCTTCTGAATCCAGTTCAACCGACGTAATGATGTTTCTTTCACGATCGGGTCTTTTTCCGGTGGTGGCCCATGGGTGCATTTTTTCAATTTCTTCGTTGGTCCAGCGCTCCTTCTGTGGACTCAGTTCCACTTTTTCCATCATTTGACCAATCATCCCGTCGGATAAAATCATGGCAGGGTTACGGTATTTGAACGCAAGATCAAAACCCAACTCTACAAAATCAGCCATTTCCTGAACAGAAGCAGGAGCCAGTACGATTAATTTATAATCACCATGACCACCTCCTTTAACCGACTGAAAATAATCCGACTGAGAAGGCTGAATGGTTCCCAAACCCGGGCCTCCACGCACGACATTTGCAACCAGACATGGCAACTCGGCGCCTGCCATATAAGACAAACCTTCCTGCATCAAACTAATACCGGGACTGGAAGAGGAGGTCATTACGCGTTTTCCGGATCCTGCGCCTCCATACAACATATTTATCGAAGCGACTTCACTTTCTGCCTGCAAAACAACCATGCCGGTAGTTTCCCAGGGCCGTAAAGTCATAAGTGTTTCCATCACTTCAGACTGTGGAGTAATCGGATATCCAAAATATCCGTCGGCTCCACAACGGATGGCAGCTTCGGCAATGGCCTCATTGCCTTTCATTAACCTTAGTTCACTCATTTGCTATATAGTTTCTAAGTTCAGATTTTCTCTTAGCTGAGAGAAAATCATCAGACCATTTCTACTTTTTTTCGATATACTGTAATACAGCTATCCGGACAAACCATAGAACAGTTTGCACATCCGATACAGGCATCAGGATTTTCCATATAAGCATAATTATACCCTTTCCCATTCACCTCTTCTGCCAATTCAATTACACTGGTCGGGCAAGCCTCGACACAAAGTGAACATCCTTTACAGGTCTCAATGTCCACCTCAATTAATCCTATCATTTTTGCCATAATGAAATTGTTTATCTTTTTTTAAAGCATTACGAATTTAGATAAAAATTGTAATTCAACCTTATGACACCCGTCATTATTTCCTATAAACAAAGAGAATAAAGAGAATTACAATTTGTAAGCTTTTGAAAAATCAGGCACTTATCTCAGTTGTTTATATACATTCTATATTTTAAGAAAAAAATACACTTTTCTACTTCCAAATATATAATCTTTCCTTATTTTTTTAAAATTTCAGGTTATAGGTTTATTCATTATAAACTTCTGACTGAAAAAGTGCGAGTCGTTGGCCAAATTCCTCCATTTGATCCATGGATGTATGAGATACGCAAATTCTCAGACCCTCATTGCGGGAGCTTCCCGTTGTATCCAGAGTTATGGCACTGATGCCAAAGCGCAACAGCTCTCCCAACAACTGCTCACCTGAAAGTCCCGGGTAACTGATTGTAAAATAAAAACCGTCTGCCAAATCTTTCTCCTCATCTTTATCGTAAACAATTTTAAAGCCATTTTTGAGAAAAAGACTTTTCATCACCCCTGCTCTTTCACCATATTCTTTCACATAAGAACGAAAATCGAAACTTCCGTCATTGACTTCTTTCAGCAAAGCTGCAAAACCTGTCTGAGGAGAATGTGCAGTTCCTGCAGTGGAAGCATAAATGGCATCCTGAAGGATGGCACTCCCGAATTTATCACAATTGAAAGTATCGCCGAGATGAGGAAAACGTTTTTCAAACAGTGCATTTGAAATCAAAAGACTTCCAATCCGCTGACCGGCATAACTAAAAATTTTTGAACTGGAAAACAGAAGCACATAATTGTCAGTATATTTCCCAACCGTAGGCTGATAGGGGGGCTTTCCCGAAATACCGTAATCTTCCCTGAAATCCATTCCGAAATAAGCCAGATCCTCCATTACAATGACATCGTATTTATTGGCAAGATCGCCGATTATTTTCAATTCGGTATCGGTAAAACATATCCATGCAGGATTATTGGGGTTGGAATACAAAAATGTACTGATGTTTCTCTTCTTCAGATATGATTCTAATTTCTCCCTGAGTTTTTCACCACGATAATTATAAATATCAAAACTCTCATACTTCATTCCCTGTATAAGAATCTGACGTTTGTGAACCGGAAATCCGGGATCAATAAACAAGGTTGTATCTTTCTCTTTTTCGCGCTTATTGGCCACCATAAAAGTCACAAAAGATGCCTGCATTGAGCCCACCGTAGGTATGCAGCATCCCGGATTAATTTCAAGATCAAGAAAAAGTTTGGCAAACCGTGAAAGCTCATCTTTAAGTACTTTCACTCCTTCAATGGGAGGATAAACTGAAGAGACTCCTCTGGTAAGAGCTTCAATCTCAGCCTTAACTCCGGTGTCCGGGGTATTTAACCCGGGAACCCCCATCTCGGTACGAATGAAGGGTTTTCCGCACATTTCTTCCAAACGGTTGGCCAGTTGAACGATTTGGCGGATGGTACAAAAAGCCAGGTTTCTAATTCCCAACTCCTCTTTTAAGTTTTGCACAACTTCTTTCCCAATGGGAAATGGACTATTGTTTGACATTTTGCTTTCTTTTCAAATTTTGCTGCGAAACAGAAAATATTACTATCCCATTTTTCTTTTATCAATAACGCGGGTGGCCTTTCCTTCGCTCCGCTCAATGGTTTTAGGCTCAACCAGTTTCACGTTGACCGACAACCCAATAGTGCTCTCGATCTGGTTTTTAATTTTTTTACCCAGATTTTGGAGTTCACTGATTTTATCCTGATAAAACCGGTCCTCAACTTCCACATGCAGCTCAAGGGTATCCAGATTGTTTATGCGTTCCACTACCAACAGATAATGCGGAGTAGTTTCATCCATTTCAAGCAAAACACTTTCTATCTGAGAAGGGAAAAGATTAACACCGCGAATGATCAGCATATCATCACTCCTTCCGGTACATTTCTCCATTCTCACCAGGGTTCTTCCACACTTACAAGTATCATAATGGAGGCGTGTAAGATCCCGCGTCCGGTATCTGATTATTGGAAGTCCCTCTTTTGTTACTGTTGAAAACACCAATTCACCCAGTTCACCCTCCGGCAAAACATCCAATGTATCCGGGTCAATTATTTCGGGAATAAAATGATCCTCATTAATATGTAATCCGCACTGATATTCACAATCAAAAGACACCCCCGGGCCGATAATTTCACTTAACCCGTAAATATCAAATGCTTTTATCTGAAGCTTTTTCTCAATCTCGAATCTCATATTATCAGTCCACGGCTCTGCCCCGAAGATACCGACTTTCAATTTTAGATCTTCCCTGTCCAAAGAGCTTTCGTCGATGGCCTCTGCAAGGTAAGATGCATAAGAAGGGGTACATGCCAAAACCGTGCTCCCAAAATCATGCATCAATTGCAACTGACGTTTGGTATTACCCCCCGAAATGGGAATTACAGAGGCCCCAACTTTTTCACCTCCATAATGCAAGCCCAAACCACCTGTAAAAAGGCCATATCCATAGGCTATCTGAATAAAATCGTCTTTTCCCACACCGGCACCTGTTAAGGTACGGGCCATAACCTCAGACCAAACTGCAATGTCACGTCGGGAATACCCTACAACCGTCGGACGTCCGGTAGTTCCTGAAGATGCATGAAGCCTGATTATCTCACTCATGGGGAGAGCAAACAAACCAAAAGGATAATTATCGCGCAGATCCTGCTTTGTGGTAAAAGGAAGCAGTTTAAGATCATCTGCAGATTTGATATATTCAGGTCCCACACCAGCCTCCTGCATTTTTGCCCGATAATACGGAACATTATAATACACCCGGTCCACCGTTTCCCTCAACCTTTCACTCTGAATCTGCTTCATTTGATCGCGGGACATGGTTTCAAAATGTCTGTTCCAAATCGATGTTTTCATAGTAAAATTTAGAATTTATATAACTCACTGGCCGAAATCAATTCCATTTCATGTTTCTGAAACTCGTCAATCGTTTTCTGTACATTATCTGTTTTAAGCACTATAAAAGATTTATCTCCCGGAGAGAACCCATACAAATAGTCAATCCCAATTTGAGCCTCGGAGAGTATTTTCAATGTTTTAGACAATGCCCCCGGGGTATTGGGAGTGGCAAACGAAATCACCTCACTCACATTAACAGAAAACTGATTTTCTTTCAGGATCCTCCTGGCTTCTCCAGGATCAGATACGATCATCCTGAGAATTCCGAACTCAGAAGTATCAGCCAGACTGCATGCTGAAACATTAATATTGACATTACCCAAAATATCAAAGACTTCATGCATTCTTCCGGAGCGATTTTCCAGAAAAACAGATAATTGATTTATTATCATATAATTGATTTTTAAGATATCGAAGTTGAAAATTACAAAATTTTAACAACTATCCATTCTAAACAAGAGGAAACTTTTGTCAGCATTTTGCCTGAAGTACGGCAAAACCTTAACCCACAATACAAAATATTGACCGAACTCCAATCCTAGTGTCAAGTCAAGTGTAGAATTTCGGGTTAGCTGCCGCTATTTTTCACCTTGTGCAAATCAACAAAAAAGTAAGCATAGCCGAAGCTACGTGAGTCTTTTTTTTGAGAAGCACAAGGTAGAAAGAGCAAGGCTTGGCTCGTCAGACTATGCTTGACTTAACACTAGTTTAACAAAAATATACCCCTCTGAGACTTGCAAAAGCCCGGTCTTTTTTTTATCTTAAAATAAATAAAAACAGATCGTTAAATCTGGACAAATTAAGACATATGAAAAACTGTATTGAGATTATAAACCTTAATCAATAGATCGTTAGTCCCGATGCTTCGGGATAGATATTAGATTTAAGATAAATCATAACAAATTGATAATCCGAATGTTAGCTCAGGAAAACTATTGACCTGTAAACAATTGATTTAAAGCTTATTGCAATCCCGAACCATCGGGATAACGGACTATTATTAATAAACCATTTTTTTAAAATGTAAACAGCTGTTTTTCGGTACATTGCAAAAGATTAACGGAGTATTGTAAAGTAAAAAACACAAAAATTAATTCATTATGGAATCCAATGAACATTCAGTAAAAGTATTTTCAGGAACAGAGCAAGAAGCAAAAAACCTAAGAAAAAAACTTGAAGAACATAGCATTCCTTCCAAAATCAGAGATGAAATAGAAGATAAAGAACCGGAAGGATTGAGAGGTACACCTCCCGCTAATGTAAATCTCTTTGTCAACGGATCGGATATTAGAAAAGCCGATCCGCTAATTAAGGATTTTTTAAACGAGATACATCGATAACATTTTTTCACCCCGGTTTTGCCGGGGTTTTTTATGCCTCCGTTTTTGCACTGGTTTCTTTTAATAAAATAAACACATACAATCATCATTATTTTTAGAAAACATCGGTAGTTTGCATTATTTTTGCAACATACCAGGATCAGCCACCCGTATTTAGCCTGAATTTTTCTGAATAAAGTTTTGTAACGGTGTTCAATCAATGAAAATGTTTGCTAAAAAAAAGAATAATAAAACATCTGAAAACCGGTTCTAGCCTAAGAAACCTCACCTTTTCCCGAGTTAGATTTATTCGAATGTATTTTAAACAGGCAAAAAAGCCCAATAGCTATTAAAATAGATCGTTAGATTTCCTGCAGGCAGGCAAGATATGAGATAAAAATTTATCGTATAACCCTGAAAACCTGCTTATCACCCTAAACCAAAATACACCTACAAACATTTGATTACGAATGTATTGTAAAAATTCAACGGAGTATTGATTAAGAACAACAACAAAATATTACTCATCATCCTTGCAGTATTGGTAGGGATTCCATTTTTTGTGTCGGTAATACTCATGTTACCGGGCATCCAAACTCATATTGTCCATAAACTCACCGAGCGACTGAGTAAGGATTTCAACACAGAGATATCAATTGGCAGAGTTCAGGCATTGCCATTCTCCGGGATTGACATAAAAGAATTTCTGGTACGTGACCTAAATAATGACACACTGCTGTTCTCACCAACAGTTCATTCCGAAATCGATTATTTTTCCTTCTTTAAGAGGCACTTTTACATTGGTCGTGTAACAATGGAAAACCCTAAAGTTAAACTTTTAGAGTATGAAGATGGCATGAATTTCAGCTTTCTGATCGATTCGATTGGTAATAACAAATCCGATACATCCAAATGGCACTATTCAGTAAGAGGATTTGAGATAAAAAACGGTCAACTCATTTTAAAAAACTCCATTTTAAAGAATTCCTCTTTCAAAAGAGATTCGCTTGCATTTTCAGAATTGAACCTGAGTATATCCCGGACTTCAGGAGTAAATGACTCATTGGATTTCCATGTTAATCAGCTATCTCTGAAAGAGCAAAGCGGCCTGACGATAAAGAGTGCCGGAACAAAAGGCAAAATTCGCAGAGAAAAGATTTCAATTAATGATTTCTTCATCCGTACCGACGCCTCCGAAATAAGCATAAACCAATTGGATATTCCGGTCAATCCCAGGGAAAAGGGTAATGATCCGGAACGAAGGTTCAAAGCAAGTATTGAGCAAATACTAATTGCTCCCAGAGAAGCAGCTTTATTATTCCACAATATCCCCAAGCTGGACAAACCACTGGGGCTGTCCGGAGATATTTCAGGGTCTCTCAAGAATCTGAAAGGCCGGGATATTTTGATATCTCTGGGACGATACACCAGAATGCGTACTTCTTTTGACCTGACAGACCTGTCAGACTTCAAGGAAATGTTTATTTTCATGAAGGTTGAGAAACTGCAGACCACGGCAACAGATATCCAGCGTATTTTAGGCGAAAATAACGAAAATGGCGCCCCCTTGCCGGATGCCATAAAAAAACTGGGAATCATTCATTATTCAGGAAATTTAACCGGGTTTACAAGTGATCTGGTTGCTTTTGGAGATTTCAATACAGAACTGGGAATTCTGAAGACCGATCTTGGAATGAAATACTCAGAGCGCAACGGCTTTTCTTTTAGCGGAACCCTTAATACTCAAAACTTCCAGTTAGGAGAAGCATTCCCGGAAGAGAACAACACCGGTCACCTAACCATGAATGTGCAGGTAAAAGGTCAATGGAAGACCGAGACCAACTATTCCGCTCACCTGGATGGTAAAATTCGCGAACTGGAGTGGAAAAAACACCTGTATCAGGATATTGATTTAAACGGTTTGTTTACACACCAAAAATTTGATGGTTCTGTGGACATTAAAGATCCATACGGAACCTTAAGATTTGATGGAGAAGTAGATGCTTCTGGAAAAAAACCTGTTTTCAAATTCACGGCAGATCTTGAAAACATTATGCCCGACCGACTAAACCTGATTCCCAAATTAAAAGATGGCGTAATCACTATGTCTCTTGGTGCCAATTTTGAAGGGAGCAATCTGGACAACCTCTCAGGAGACATTGGCATTCATGACGGGCTGATCTTCACGCCACAAACATCTCTGACCATTGACACACTTTCGCTAAAAGCTTTTGAAGAAGGAGATGCAAAAAAAATCATATTAAATTCGGACTTTATAGAAGGTGAAATAAAAGGACAGTACAATTTCAACAAATTCCGACAGTCTTTTCTGGATATGGTAGCCCATTTTTTACCATCACTGGCCCATCAAAGACCAGGAAAAAAACTGCCTGTCAACCAATTTAACTTCAATTTCTCCTTTAAAGGTTTCGACAGGGCTTTGAAGATCATTTATCCGGATCTCAGAATGGCTTATAATGGTCATTTAAAAGGCCAGATTGATTCCGAAAAGCAAATTGTGGACATTAAAGCTGAGTTTGACAGCATCAGTTACAAGAATATTTCGGCGCGTGACATTGAATTTCATGCCAACACAAAAAGTGGTTCTGACATGAACATTATTGCACGGGCGGGAAAAATTGACCGTGCCAACACCATGTCACTTTACAATTTTTCTGTTCATCAAAAAGCAGGAAGAGATACCTTAAACATGAACGTATTCTGGAACAACTGGGGAAGTGTAACCAACAGTGGTGCTCTTTATACTTCAACAGCTTTCAGACGAGAAAAGGGAGATAAATTCTATTCTTCTACCCACTTACTACCATCCACCGTTATTTTACAAGATTCCATCTGGGAAATCAGTGAGGCGAAAGCTCTGTTCACTCCCAGTTCGTTCAGCATCCAGGGGCTGGAAATCTCCAACAAACAGCAAAGACTTGCCGTTAATGGTTTTCTGCACCGGGAATCAATGGATGGAATAAGGTTGGAAATGGACAATATTGACCTGGCGCAGTTTTTTGGAAAAGAGAGTGAATCCAGACATCAGATTGGGGGAATTGCAGATGGCAGCATAGAGTTAAAAGATTACTACCGAACTCCGTTATGGTCCGCTAATTTTTCAGTAGACCAATTCAGTTTTGACGGCGACACGGCAGGTTTCTTCACACTTGGTTCCAGATGGGATACAAAAAAAGAGGCTCTGGCAGTAAATACATCCTTAATGGATGGCAACCACAAGCCACTTGAGGGCAACGGTTACATTGATCCTTTACAAAACAATGTTGATCTGGAATTGAACCTTGACAGTTTCAACATTTCTTTTTTAGATACATTCATTGGACATATTCTTCAGGATTTCGATGCCTCAACATCCGGCAAACTTTATATAACAGGTTCTCTTGATCAACCTCATCTCACAGGCAAAGTGAATGTCGACCAAGGACGTTTTGATGTTGATTTGCTTCAAACGAGCTACGAAATAACAGATTCGGTATGGTTTTATCCCTACGAAATAAGATTTAAAGACCTGACAATAAAGGACCGACACAACAAAACCGGAACATTCAGGGGCTCTATTTTCCATGAGGGATTTGCAAATATGGTGTACAACCTTCAACTGGATGTGAAAGAAATGCTTGTCCTAGATACCCGACAGAAAGATAACCCGTTCTATTATGGAACAGTATACGGAAATGGAGAAATGGGTATTACGGGTGTTGCAAAAAACGTGGAACTCAACATCAGTGGAGAAACCCTTAATAGCACACGCTTTTTCATCCCTATGGAGGATACTGAAGAGGCTGTGCAAAGTAATTTCATCCGTTTCACGTCTAAAGATACCGGAAACCCACTCTTCAACAGCAATGAAGCAGAAAAGGACAATGAATACAAAGTCGACCTTTCAGGGCTTGAGCTGAATATGGAAATAGATGTCACCCCACAAGCCAAAATAGAAATCATATTCGATTCCGCTCTTGGCGATTTATTAAGTGCCACCGGTGGTGGGAATATCCAGATTCAAATTGACAGACAGGGAAACATCAGCTTCTTTGGGGATTATATTATTGACCGCGGAGAATACCTTTTTTCCCTTCAAAACCTTGTTAACAAAAAATTTGACATCAATAAAGGTGGAACTGTGTCGTGGCAGGGTGATCCCTATAAGGCAAGAATTGACCTGACAGCAGTATATAAACTGAAAGCCTCACTGGCTGATCTGGTAGGACCGATGGCAGAATACAACTCAATGGGTGGTCAGAATGACATTCAACGACGCATCCCCATTAATTGCAATCTTATGCTAAATGGGCCACTGGAAAAGCCCGGCATCAGATTTGGGATTGAAGCTCCTACCCTTACCGAAAGCCGGGAAAGTTACATGCTGGATTTCATTTCCTCGGAAGATGAGATGAACCGCCAGGTTTTATCGCTGTTGGTACTTAACCGTTTTTACACCCCCGACTACCTTAGAATGGGGGGTGATCAGGGCATGCAGACCAACAATGCCGCTCTGGTAACCACCACTGAAATGCTTTCCAACCAACTAAGCCGATGGTTATCCAACATCAGCAGCGATGTAGATGTGGGTGTTAGTTACCGGCCTGAAGACAACATCTCAAGTGAAGAAATTGAAGTTGCCCTGTCAACTCAGATGTTTAACAACAGGGTTACCATCAATGGCAACGTGGGCTATGGAAAATATCAAACCAATACAAGTAAGATGGTGGGCGACTTTGATATGGATGTAAAACTTAATCCAAGTGGTACCATTAGGGCCAAAGCTTACACCCGGTCTAATGATGATATCATATATGAAACCTCTCCAACAACACAGGGTATTGGGATCTCTTTCAAAGAGGAGTTTGATAAAATCACAGATCTGTTTAAAAAGTACTGGATGGCGATTACCGGAAAAAAGAAAAGTGATCAGTAGTCAGTTTTCGGTATTTACCCCCCAAAGAAATAGAGGCTGTCTCCACCGTAAAGATCAAGACAGCCTCCTTTATTCAGGGTTTGCTGAAAAACGCATATTCAACTAACTATTAAATCTTTAAATCATACCCACAAGCACTTAAATGCAAGGTTATTTCACAATTACTCAAATTTCTTTGCACTTGCATTTATGAAAATGGCTAATCAACAAAAGATTAACTATCCCTTGTTCTGGACAAAGCTCTCATCCTTGTTCCCCTCATCCCTCTTTTTCTGAAGCTACAGACTCAACTCTTTCCTTCAATAAAGACTGCACCTGATTAAATACATTTTCGGCAGTAAAACCAAATTTCTGATCCAGCACCTTATAAGGAGCTGAGAATCCAAATTTTGAAAGTCCCCAAACCTTTCCATTTTCACCGACCAATCCTTCAAGTGTGACAGGCAATCCGGCCGTCAAACCAAACCTTGGCACATCCGGAGGTAGTATCAAACGCTGATAAGAACGTTTCTGACTTCTAAATACGCCTTCCGAAGGGATGGATACCACACGTACAGCAACCCCTTCTTTCTCCAGCATCGCTGCACCTTCAACTAGAGTGGACACTTCTGAGCCACTTGCCAACAATACAATATCTGGAGAACCGTTTGAATCTTTGACAACGTAGCCCCCTTTTCTTGCCTGCAAGGCCTCTTCAACCCTGTTTCCGGGCAAATCAGTAATATTCTGTCTGGACAAAATCAATCCGGTGGGGGTGGAAGTGTTTTTTATGGCCATCTCCCACGCAACATTGGTCTCGGCGCTATCGGCCGGCCTTAAAACCACCATTGAGTTTTCACCTTCATGGTTTTCCAGTTTCTCCATCAGCCGTATTTGGGCCTCGTGCTCAACCGGTTGGTGCGTGGGACCATCTTCTCCGACACGGAAAGCATCGTGTGTCCACAAATAAACAACAGGCAGCTCCATAAGCGCAGAAAGCCTGACAGCAGGTTTCATATAGTCTGAAAAAACGAAAAAAGTACCACAAACAGGAATAACTCCACCGTGAAGAGCCATGCCATTCATAATACAAGCCATTGTAAGTTCGCTTACTCCTGCCTGCAGGAAACCACCTGAAAAATCACCTTTTGTAAATGCTTTGGACTTTTTCAGGAAACCATCAGTTTTATCTGAATTAGAAAGATCGGCGGATGAAACAATAAGGTTTTCAATTTCCCCTGCCATGGCCCCCAATACTGCAGATGATGCGGCACGTGTTGCCTGATTTTCTTTCTGGTCAATTTTTGAAAAATCAAAATCCCGGGTTTTTCCTGAAAAGAAGGAAGCAAGTTTCTCTGACAGTTCGGGAAATTCAGCTGCCCACGCTTTTTCTTCTGAAATGCGCTTCTGAACGTAAGAGTTCAGTTTCTCTTTGCGTTCGGCATAAAGTTCTTCAACCTCAGGGAATATGGTAAAAAGATTTTCCGGGTTCCCCCCAAGATTTTCTATCGTTTTGGCAAAATCAACTCCGGCAGCCGACAAGGGTTGTCCATGAGTCGAACATTGCCCTTCAAAAGACTCATTTTTAGCGGTTAGGCATCCTTTCCCCATCTTGGTCTTTCCAATAATAAGGATTGGTTTATCTTCAATGTTTTGCGCCTTTCTCAGGGCTGAACGTATTTCATTCTCGTCATTTCCGTCAATCGAAATCACTTCCCAGCCCCAGGCTTTATACTTGAGAGCAGTATCTTCATTGGTAACCGCATCAACTTTTGTAGAAAGCTGAATATCATTTGAGTCATAAAACATTATCAGGTTGCTCAACCCCAGATTTCCGGCAATTCGACCCACACCCTGCGAGACTTCTTCCTGAATACCGCCGTCAGAGATAAATGCGTAGGTTTTATGAGCCATCCATTCACCAAACCTTTCAACAAGGAATCTTTCTGTGATAGCAGCTCCCAATGCCATGGCATGTCCCTGGCCCAGGGGACCGGATGTATTTTCAATACCACGTGTCACATCCACCTCCGGATGGCCCGGGGTGGGACTGCCCCACTGTCTGAATTGTTGTAAATCCTCCATGGAAAAATAACCACTCAATGCCAGCACACTATAAAGCATTGGGGACATGTGTCCGGGGTCAAGAAAAAAACGATCCCTGTGAATCCAATGAGGATTATCAGGAGCATAATTTAAAAATTCACTAAAAAGAATATTTATAAAATCAGCACCACCCATTGCGCCCCCCGGATGCCCTGATTTGGCTTTTTCAACCATGGCGGCAGATAAAATTCGAATATTATCTGCTGCTTTTTGATGTATTGTCTTCATTATTTGTATTGTTATTAAATGATTAACATCTCATTATCAATAAAAAGGGCCTATTCTTTAGACACCATTCAAGAGAGTAACACCCTGTTTTGAATCGGGCTTAATAGGTCAATTTATCGGCATTATCCAACAACAGCTTTTCTGCTTCCACACTCCACAAGCCGGAATTCTTATCACATATCTCAGCCAGTTTACCATAGACAGGATTCTTATCTTCCAGTGAAGAAAAATCTTTAATGGCTGTTAATGGCATCTCAAGATGATTATATATCAATTTCTTTCCTCCGGGGATATTGGGCAGGTCAAGTGTGGTATCAATTACAGCATTGATTCCTCCGATATGAGTAACCAATCCTGCCGGATCCAATCCATTGCTCATTACCTGGAGTGCCTCCTTCATATCATCGGTATTACCACCACTGGTTCCCACAATATGAGTAAAAGCATAGTGAACATTATAGAAGTTCAATGTAGCCTTAAAATCGGGATCAGATGGGCCGGCAAAGAAATTCAGACAACCATCAAAAGCCAGGATTCCATCTGCCTGCTCTACTACTGGAGCAACAGGGGCAAATACGAACACATCATTGAAGCCTGTTCCACCGGAAACATCTCTTAACCCGGCAACAGGATCAGACATTTCGGCGGTATTCACATACCTGAGATCAATTCCCTGACTTTTGGCAAATTCTACACTATACAGGCAAGCCGCACGATCAAGCCTGGTCTGATCAATATCGGTAACCACCAGAAGAGATGGTTTACGATCGGAACGATTCAGCACATAATTTATGGCAGCAAGTCCCATCGGCCCAACACCGGCAAGAATGGCCATCTTCCCACCATCCACAATCTCCATTTCATGAATGTAAGATCCTGGCTTGGTATGATAATTGGCATGCATGGCTCCAATAACACAAGACAACGGCTCAGACAGTGATGCCGGATAAAACCCCTCACCTTCGTAAGTAAGCAAACATCCCAATTCCATAACCTCGGCCGGAATAATTACATAAGTAGCATCACCGCCAATAAACTGGTACGAATACCCGGGTGCACTCAAAACCCCAACCGGACCATCTTCATAATTAAGGGCTGGTTGAATAGAGAATTTCTTACCCACTGAAAACTGTTTTTCCCACTTTTTGCCAACTTCCACTATTTCACCGGCAAATTCGTGTCCAATAATAATGGGTTGTTCTTTTACATTATCAGGAATTCGCTTATGGTCGGTTCCCTGATTGGCAGCTTTGTAAGATGACATGCATATACTATCGCACACAACTTTTGCCAGTATTTCATCTTCTTTTATGGCAGGAAGTTCAAATTCTTCAAGCCTTAATTCTTTCTTTCCGTATAATCTGACTGCTCTTGTTTTCATGTTTTTGTTTTTGAGATTGAAATCTATTTTAACATCTCCTGACCACCTGTTACCGGCACAGCTTGTCCGGTTTCATATTCCTGCTCCACCACATACAGAACTGCTTTAACAAGATCTGAAACCTGGCAGCCCCTGCCGGCCGGAACCTGATTCTCATAATGGGCTTTGACATCAGCTACTGATTTAGCACCAGGAACTTTTCCGGCTTTCAGGTATTGTACAAACAAACCTTTCTCCGGATCACTCCATAATGGTCCGTCAAAGAAGTTTCCGGGGCAAATGGAATTAACTTTAATATTGTTTGGCATGAGTTCCAATGCGAACGATTGAGTCAGACCAATTCCACCAAATTTCCCTCCTGCGTAAGCGAAGTTTTTGTTGCTTCCCTTGAGTCCTGATTTAGAGTTTATCTGAATAAGATCCATAAAATGGCCGTTGTCAACAGAAGACTGTATCTTCATGATTTTGGATGCATATTTGGCACAATAGAAATAGCCCATGTAATTAACTTTTGTCATTAACTCAAAGGTCTCCGGCTCCATTTCATCCAATCCTCCGGCACGAAGAATTCCGGCATTACTAATCAACACATCCAATCCTCCAGATTCAAGAACAATCTTTTCCACCATTCTTTCTACTGAAGCGGGATCTGAGACATTTACTTCCACAAAAAAGGCTTTATTGGATTGCTTTTTAGCCTTCAGGCCTGACACCATCATATTTCCTGCTTCAGCATTCATGTCGGCAATAACAACATGTGCCCCCTTTTGGTACAACTCTTCGGCAATACCCCCACCAAATCCCTGTGCACCACCTGTTACCAAAACAATCCTATTGGCAATACGACGGTCAAAAGACTCTGGCTCACTCTCTTTAGCGACATTTTCAATGGCAATAACACCTTCGCCTTTAATCCACACGGCAGAAGGGGCCTTTTCATTAGTTTTAAACCAATATTCAAATGCCTTTACAAGAGATGGGTGATCCAAGTCAGAAGCAGATAGCTCTAAGATGGAATTTTCATCTATGCTTTCGTTTAATTCTTTCAGGTCATCAATCCCCTCAAATGAATTTTTCTCGGTTTTTATGAAAGTACGGCATGTTAGCAAACTACTTCGGGAAGCCAGCATGCGTATAGCCGGAACAATATTTGTCCAATCAATCATCTTTTTGTTTTTTATTAATTACACTTAATATCAATTTGTTCCCCAAATCAGAAAAAGAAGCGCGATCCTGCTGTTTAAATTCTCCTTTTTCATTCAAAACACCTTTACCGTTTTTGGCCAGTAAATACTGGTGTGCGGCAATAATACAGGCACCTTCGTAGTTTATTTTCTGCAATTCTTCATCCAAGGGAACCTCTCCTTTGGCCATCACCTCTACAGGCTGCTTTCCGGGACTGTTGTGCTCTGTTCCAAAACTGACAACAAACCCTTCGTCACGTAAAAACATGGCATACTCCTTCAATACCCCATGATCATTACGGGTGGGAATAAACTCTACCGACCAGACCCCTCTCTCCTTAAGCTTCTTAGCCACAAGAGACTTATCTCTTTCGAAATCAGTATATCCTTTTACTGCGTCGGCCAAAAATGGGTAAGTAGGAATGCCTCCCGCGTCGAGAATTATTTCGCGGATGGTGTCCCAGGCAGGAAATCCTTCAGGATTTTCCGGGACATAAGCCGGTTTCCCTGCTTTTAACAATGAGCCGCGAATTTCATTCTCTAATCCGGCTTCATCATCCAGGGATGAGGATACCTCTGTCCCCATTAATTTGGAAAAGAAAGATATTTTCTCCTCATCCCGGTTAAAAATCTGCTCTCCCAGCAATCGGATGGCCCGGGCCAAATGCCGCTCACGAACCAGGTTTTGGGCCAATTCCTTCTTCATCTGATCAAAATCAATTCGGAGATTATAACCTTTTGAAGCCATTAGCTTATTTACTTTTGAGGTCATCTCCCTGACATATTCATTCCCCTCTTTCCGCAGATTATCTAATTTGGTAAGCGTTGCCTGAGAAAAAATAACCGGATGTGCCAAACCTTTGCCGCTAAAATAAACACGACCGGGATTGCCCGGATCATTCACCTTGTGTCCGTTTGCCTCGTCTTCCGGGCTTAAGCCAATAAACTCGATATTAAACAATGGGAAAAGCCCCCTTCTAAATGACTCATCACACCAGGTTTGATAGGCGTCGAAGCTAAAAAAATCATTCACTCCCACAACACTTACCCCCTCTTCAGAAGCTTGACCAAGTACCTCTTCTTCAGACTCAAAAGCACTAAATGAATGAGGCGTATGCAAATGATTATTGACTTTTGGGATCCCACCGGGATTTGAAACACTCTGATTCGGGTCAAAGGATTTAAAGTAATCTACAAACTTCATGGTATATTCTCTGTTTTGATCCACTGAAAAAGCACAAATGGCAGGAAAACGTTTAATTCGACTCGAAGAAGTTCTGCTTTTGTTTTCGTTTTCTGAAAAACAGAACAAACTGCGCTGCCAGACAGTTGAAAATCCTGACATATAAAAGCATTCATGCGTTACCAGTGTTTTAATACATTAAAACCGGGCAACGCATGAAAAAACTAAACTCTAAAAAAGCTCATCTGTTAAAACCTTTTCAAAAAATCCGTTATCATTACTATTTTCTGCTGATTAAAAAAATACTATTCATTGATCATCACTCTATACACCTGACTTGCTTCTCCTTATCTGTTCTGCGTCTGTGAAGTTATTCTTAACAAGATGTCCTTCGAGTGGAACAATTTTCTCATGAATGGCATCAATAATCCAACCCGGCTGGGGGAAGAATGAATCCTCCAATTCGAAAGCAGGAGTAATCCAGTTTCTTGACCCCACCAAAACAGGAGGTGCGTCCAAATCGTCAAAAGCCAGTTCTCCAATATTACGGGCCAACTCATTAAGATAGGATCCTCTGCTGTTGGCATCACTTGTAAGGAGTATGCGTCCGGTCTTTTTTACCGATTCAAGAACAAGTTCATAATTAAACGGCACAAGCGAACGGGCATCAATAACCTCAGCTTCCATTCCATACTTCTCTTTAAGTTCATCAGCAGCCTTTAGTGCCACATAAAGAGTGGCACCTATCGACAAGATGGTAACATCTTTTCCTGCACGTTTCACATCAGGCTCTCCCAATGGCACTTCGTAATATCCCTCGGGCACCCCTTCTTCATGAAACTGTTCACCAATATCATAAATACGCTGACTTTCAAAAAATATCACCGGATCAGTACCTTGTAAAGCGGAATTCATAAGTCCTTTAGCATCATAAGGAGTAGCCGGGAATACAACCTTTAAGCCTGGAATATGGGCCACAAGTGAAGTCCAGTCCTGCGAATGTTGAGCACCATATTTTGACCCAACAGATACCCGCAATACCACTGGCATTTTCAACACATTGCCGCTCATGGCTTGCCATTTTGGCAACTGATTAAATACTTCGTCCCCGCTTCGCCCCAGAAAATCACAATACATAATTTCAGGAATCACGCGTCCACCGCACATTGCATAACCAATGGAAACACCTACAATAGCACCTTCAGCAATTGGAGAGTTAAACAACCGATGATATGGCAAGGCTTCCGTTAAGCCACGGTAAACCGCAAAAGCACCTCCCCAGTCACGATTTTCTTCCCCAAAAGCAATTAACGTGGGATCTTTATAGAACCTGTCAGCAATGGCCTCAAACAAACCATCTCTTAGTTGGTATTGCTTCATCTTGGAAAAGGGCTTCCCGTTTTTGTCAAAGGCGTAGCGTTCTTTTCTGGCAATCTGCTTAGCCCTTGGATTCTCCTCCAGTGGCATTAAAACTTCAGGCTCTCTGTCTTCCATCTTATCCAAAGACTCATCGGAGAACATCATCTCTCCAATCAATTCCGGATGTTTCGCCATATCCATTCGGGGAGATACTTTTTCGTCAATAGAAAGCTTGAACATTTCAAATATCAGGTTGTCAATCTCTTCAATAATATCATCCAGTTCTGCCTCTTTGGCTATACCTCCTTCAATGAGCTGCTTTCTAAAAGCACGGATACTGTCCTGGCTTTCCCAGGCCTCGATTTCTTCTTTAGCTCTGTAGGAAGATGCGTCAGAAGGAGAGTGCCCACTGTAACGATAGGTCAGTATTTCAAGGAGAACCGGCCCCTGTTTTTTATCAAGGACTTCTTTTTTTCTTTTGTAAGCATCAATCACTGCCAGCGGATTATATCCGTCCACTCGCTCGGCGTGCATCTGATCAGCATTAACCCCTGCGCCAACGCGGGCTGCGACACCATATCCCATAGTCTCACCGCAGGTCTGGCCGCCCATTCCATACTGATTATTCATCACGTTAATAATCAATGGCAAACCACCTTTCATATCACCTTCCCACAATTCACGGAACTGGTCCATTGCAGAAAACATAAGGCCTTCCCACACAGGGCCACAAGCCATGGATGCATCGCCGATGTTGGCCACAACCATGCCCGGTTTACGGTTTACTTTTTTATACAAAGCGGCACCTACTGCAATATCACCACTCCCACCTACAATGGCATTGTTGGGATACACACCAAATGGTGTAAAGAAGGCATGCATACTCCCCCCTAAACCTTTGTTAAAGCCGGTTTCACGTGCAAAAACCTCAGCCAATGTTCCATATACAAGAAAACGTTTGGCAAGATCCTTTACGCTCCCTTTGAAGTTGTCTTTAACGACATTCAATGTCATACCATCGAAAAACTCTGTCATCACTTTTTCCAACTCCTTCTCGTCCAGTTTCTCAATAGCACTAAGACCTTTGGCTAAAATTTCACCATGACTACGGTGAGATCCGAAAATAAAATCGTCAACATCAAGATTGTAAGCCATACCTACAGCTGCAGCTTCCTGTCCCATAGAAAGGTGAGCCGGCCCGGGATGATTGTATTCAACCCCTTTGTAGCCACCAGTTGTTTTTATGAGATTAAGCATATTCTCAAATTCACGGATTAAAGCCATATCATGGTAGATCCGCAAAAAATCCTCTTTTGAGAAATTCGCTTTCTCCTCTTCGAAAGTCTTGTTATACTGATTTACCGGAATCGGTTTAAATTCCAATTGACTGCTTTTCCGGGCTTCATCCGGATTTATAAATTGACTCTTAGGCATATTATTTGATTTTTATCTTACGTTTGATTTCAATTAAGATGTAAGAAAGATTAAACTTGACAGATAAGACTTTTGCTATACAAACAAAGCCTCTTTAAATATTTCTGAAACGGTGGGATGTGGAAAAACAATCTCCTGAAGCTGTTCTTGCGTCATTTCCATTTCAACGGCCATAACAGCACCGTATATCATTTCACTTGAAGGATTTCCGAGCATATGGACGCCCAGCACTTCCTTATATTTTTTACCCAAAAGAAGTTTAATAAACCCGGATCCGCCCTCGTTCTCAATGGTAAACCTACCGGCATAGGCCATCGGTAACTTCACCACATCATATTCAATTTTTTTGGCTTTGGCAGCTTCTTCAGTTAGCCCTACCCCCGAAAATTCGGGATTGGTATAAACGACCCCCGGAATGGCATTGTACCTCATATGGTCTTTTCGACCAGTTAGATTATTCACCACAACTTCTCCTTCTCGACTGGCTGTATGTGCCAACAACGAAAAACCTGTAACATCGCCGGCAGCATAAACATTGGGAATATTAGTGGCCATTTTCTCATTGACTTTTATCCCCCCTTTGAAGAGTTCAACACCCAAATTCTCCAATCCAAAACCTTCAACTACCGGACGGCGTCCTGTACTTACAAGTATTTTTTCAGAACTAATGCTGCGAACCTCCCCATTTGATTCGAAATGCACCAAACCACCATCAACCTTTGTCACTTTTGAAGAAAGATGAAAGTTGATGCCTTTTTTCTCAAATTGTTTTCTAAGTTCAGAACTCAGCTCTTTATCCATACCCATCAGTATTTCATCCAGCATTTCAATGACTGTTACAGAAACCCCCATACTGTTAAAGAAACTGGCAAATTCCAATCCGATGACACCTCCCCCTATTACAGTCAGCGATTCAGGCAGGGAGTCGAGTTGCAACGCCTCCCGGTTAGTGAGAAGATAATCGGATGACAATGATAATCCGGGAATGGGAGGGATGGCGGATTCTGAACCTGTACAAATCAATAAATTCTCAAGTTGATAAGTATCTTCTCCGGATTCAACCATTATTACACCGTCCTTTCGACCCTTAATAATGGCTTGGCCTTTTACAACATCCACATGATTGTGCTTCATTTTGGCACCGACACTGCCCACCATTTTTTTCACAATCTTATTCTTCCTTTTTAAAATCTTATCGTAATCAAAACCGACCCCCTCATTCAAAATTCCATATTTCGAACCGCCTTTGGCCTGATCGTACAATTTGGCTGAGTACAAAAAAGATTTTGTCGGAATACATCCTTCATTAAGACAGACGCCTCCGAGATCTTTTGCCTCGAAAATGACGACCTTCAGGCCCTTTTGACCGGCTCTTTCTGCAGCCACATATCCGGCAGGTCCTCCACCTATTATTCCTAACTGATACATATTTTTAGATAATTAGAGATTAGATAATTAGATAACAGAGATTAGAGGCTGAAGTTAGAAATTAGAGGTTTCTTCCTTATGTCTTAAAGCGCCCTTTAGACCTATTTCCAGCTTTTCCAATCTCCAACTTTTTCTTCCATTGATCCTGGACCGGACCGCTAAAAACTATCCACTGACTCTACTGCCTTCTGCCCACACCATCAATCTATCTCAAGGGTTTCTATTTCATTTGCAATTTGCTTAAGAAATCGTGTTGCTTCGCCGCCATCAAGGGCCCTGTGATCATAGGTAAGACTTAACCCCATGTATGGCACAAAACCATAAACACCATCTCCCATATCTTTTGGACGTGGCACAATGGTATTCACACCAAGTATAGCAACCTGAGGAAGATTAATTACCGGAGTAAACATTTCCACTCCGTAATTCCCAAGATTGGAAACAGTAAATGAAGCGCTTTGTGGTGCAAGAAGCTCCGGATCAACATTACCCTTATGGCATTTGGCTGCTACCGCCTTAAATTGATTACTAAGGCCTTCAATGGATAAATCACTGGCATTTTTAATGGTTGGCACCATTAATCCGCGCTCTGTATCAACAGCTAATCCCAGGTGTACCTGATTAAATAAACGCATTGAGTCGTTATGAAACTGAGCATTTACCTGAGGGAATTTTTTCAAAGCTTTAATAACAGCAAAGCAAACCATGTCATTAATGGTAATATTTGTGCCTTCCCCATTTTCGAGCTTCTTCTTGACTTTTTTCCGTAATGCCAAAACATTTCTTGCATCGGCTCCGAGATGGTGTGTCAATTGAGCAGAATTTTGCAAGGATGCATGCATCGATTTGGCAATGAGTTTGCGCATATTTGAGAGTGGTTTATCCACAAAATCATCTCCATAAACTGGGTTCGCTGCTCCCATATCTGTTGAAGTGACAATGCCCCCGGGTCCGCTTCCAATTGATGGAGCTTCCGCGTCAGATTCCCTGATTTGCTGCTTAGCAAGCTCTGTCATTGGCGGACGGGAATTTTGAACGGCCAATACATCCCGGTCAATAATACGTCCTTTAGGACCTGAACCTTTTATATCTTTTGTAGAAACACCTTCCTTTTCAGCCCTGTTTCGAGCACGCGGGCTAATACCTGAAGATTTCCCACTTAATTCTCCAGTTAATTTATGGGGAACAGAGTCTGTTTTAGATTCTGCTTTTGTTTCCTCAACTTCTTTTGGCGGTACCTCACTTGAAAAATCTTCAGATGCTGCACCTTCCGCATTACCATCCGGTGCAAATGATCCGGCATCTTCACCTTCTTCACCAACAACTGCAACATTGGTAAGCACAGGAACTTCATCCCCATCCTTAAAAAATATTTCCAACAAGGTACCCTCCACAGTTGCCTCTTCCTCAAAAGATGCTTTATCTGTTTCGTAAGAAAACAAAGTATCACCGGGGGAAACTTTATCCCCCTTCTTTTTGTACCATTCTGTAATAATACAACTTTCGACCGATTGCCCCTGCTTGGGCATAATTATAGGTGTAGCCATAAATACTTAAATTTTGTTTACAAACATAACAACACCTTCTTGTATATACAAGTTGTTTTTAATAATTCGCTTAAACACTGTTTTTATGCCACTTAACAACCTTTACAAGTTACTTGTATTATCATCTTCATGAATTTTTAGCATTTTTTGTAGCAGAAAATGCCAACCATTTTCTATTTTTAGGTGGTCATTGAAGAAAAATATAACATCACATAACCTTAAAAAATGAAAACAGAGGAAAAGCTACCATCACACAAAAAAGTTTATGAAACTTTGCGAAAACATATCAATGATCGAATGTATAAAGAAGGTGATCTTCTTCCTTCCGAGAATGATCTCTGTACCATTCACAATGTTACTCGCCCAACCGTCCGCAAAGCACTCGACAGACTGATGCATGAAGGATATATTAAAAAGAAACAAGGCAAAGGGAGCATCGTAATGGGGCAACCTAAGGGAGTGGGTATTCTATCGCTTTCAGGAACGACTTCTGCCGTAGGAAAAGAAAATCTTAAAACACATATCATTGTGAAGCCACAGATTCGTCAATGGGAAAATGCCTTTAGCTACCCACTGCGGGAGTCTGAGAAACAAGTGGGATGCATTTATTTTGAGCGTCTCAGGATCATGAACGAACAGCCAGTTTTTTATGACATTACAATGATTCCAAACATTAACCTCCCCAGGTTCACTAATCGAAGCTTAGAGAACAAATCACTATTCGACACCCTAAGGGTAAACTATCAAATTAACGTAACAGGTGGTGAACAGCGAATAATGGCCATTACTGCTAATCCGGAACTGCAGAAATTTTTCAATGTCCCCAAAGGACATCCTATACTCCAACTGGATCGAAAAATTGAAACCAGCAAAGACGGTTTTTTTATTTACAGCCAGGTTTTTTGCAATACTTCGGATTATGCCCTCTATGGAGTGTTTTAGCTTTATTGCAAAAAAAGGGGCTAAAGAATGCCCCTTCTGTTAGTTTTTTATCTCCTCCCAGGTACAAACTCCTTTTCCCACAAAGACATCAAGGTTCTCTTTTGTAACAGGAATTGATTTAACCTGCCTTACAGGAACATAAAATGAACCATTAAAAACCTCTCCATCTGAAAGTTCTTCTCCTGATTTATTTTCTTTCAACATTGATATAATCAACTCAGCTGCTTTTTGACCTAATTCCTTTCTGGGATGATGAAAGTAATTCCCAATTCTCCTCTGTAAATACTTCTCACAGCCTCCAATGTTGCACACTGACCACTTACAACAACATCATCCAAAGCCTCATCTTGCACTAACACATCAAGTACTCCCAATCCATTGCATCGTTGCAGCTAATTAGTGCATCAATATTGATTAGCTGCCGAAAAATATTTTAATTGCTAATCATTTTTTCCATTACTTCATCCAACTCAATACAGAACATATCGACCAATACCAAAACTACTTTTGCCAGAATGCACAGTAGTCTCTCATATAATGTTAGTTCTAATAAATTCTGCTGCACTTGCCTTTAGATTGCCCCAGTTGTCTCCTAATTTTCAAATCGTTTATTAAGCGTTAATATTATCTGGGTTATCAAAGCTAAAGTTGCATCAGTGATTTTACCGACAAAATCAGTATTTTGAGATTGACTTAAACCCAAGTATTGTTTTTATTCTTTGAACAGAACCTTTATTGTCCACCGAATTTAGTTTAGTTCGAAAGTTTGTGCAAAACTCAGGGTTGAGTCTGTTGTATACAATAATGCCCATTTCTTGGAATTTTAATATTTGATAAGGTACAAACGAACAGGATTACCTTTGAAATCAACTACCAGGGATGTATATTGTGATTCATGCTTCCGGGAATAGTGACCATTTTTTCGTGCATATCTTACTATTACAATATGGAATTGAGATTTTTGCCCTCAAGAAGACAAATGCGAGTATTTAATTTACTCATACCCAATTCATGGAGGCAACTGTTTTTAATCGACTTAATACCAACAATTATGGTATTATTGACAAACAAACTGTCTATTAATAAATAATCTGCAATAAAACCATTTCTTATGGCACGCTTTATAATCGATAAGCAATTTTGGGTTTTGGGTATGTCCAATTCTTTAACCCGCCTTGCACCCTGACACTTAATGTTCCTTTTCTTGGCAAATCGTTTTTTAGCCTCCTTTTTTGATATGCCACAAGTGCCTTTGCCTCCCTTTTTCAGGGTGCAGAAAGAAATCGGTGGAAATAAGACTTTTATTGTCCCTTTAACCAAGCGAAAACATTTTATACCCAAAAAAACATTTTCCCATGACATGGTTGTATACATGCCCCATGAATTCTAATGTTTTGCCAGTTTTATTTAAATCGGTATCATCAATAACAAAACATTCTGGTTCAGAGAAAGGATTACCTTTTTCTTCAACAGTTCATTTAAACTCTTTGACAAAAGGGCAAAGTAACCCCACCAGTTCATTCTGCAATTATTCATCAATCGATAAAATAGGTTATCATCAATTTTAGGCAAAAACGAAATACTTTCATTTCCACAATAAGTAAATTCTGCCTTTAACCGGAATAGCAAAAGTGAAACAATAAGAATAAAAACCCGCCATACTCGCTTTTTAGCTGACTCAAATAAACCCAGAAACCGACTTTGAAAGCTGATATTGGCTTGAGCACGGCCTCGTGTAAACTTTCTTATAACAAAGAACGTTTTCTAATTCGTTTAAATTTCCTATTTTGAATGACATAAGCAGTGGTTTTGCCATATTCTTACTTTTTTTTTGTAAATCCCTAAAGGACATTAAAATACAACTTAAAAACCACTGCTTTTTCAAATCTTTCATCTCCTTTCTTCAAGGGTCACAGAAGAGGGAAACTTCAGTTTATAACTACCAATCTATTCCACAAGACTCATTACAAATTCATAACTGTATGATTTACCTGTCAGCCTGTATTGATCATGCGTCCAGGCACCCCAACTATCATCGCCACCAACACCCAACTGTTTCAGGTCTACATCCACTGAGGTGAGATCACGAGGTTGCACATCATCGGTATGACGCTGCACGGGACGCTCCTCCCCTTCTTCCCAGCGACCATCGGTACGGCGTGGTGATTCAAAATCCTCAATGATGTTATGGTGTGCTGAGACCTCCAAAAGCTGTTTGCCGGTAAATTTAAGTCCCTGCCCCGCTTCATTGGTGATGCTCATCCAGCGTACATCGGTCTTGTTGCCGTTTTCCTGCGGACGCAAATAGAGCCAGTACTGATCGGCCACACTTCCGCTGTAGAGATCCACAAAAGCAGATGTCTTTCGATCCTGATAAGATTCGTGAGGACCACGGCCCAGCCATGCCATCTGATCATATTCCCGTGGCATATGCAATGTCATACCCATGCGTGGAATCTCGGGCAGATCGTCCCCGGCCATTTGAAACTGATTATCCACTTCTACCTCTTTATTGCCTTTTACCAGATAGGTACTGGTATAGTCACCTATTTTGTTTCCTTCCGCGTCTTTCAGATCAAACGCAAAGGTCACTTTCACCTGCCCTTCTCCGGCTTCTTCAACATTGGTATTGGTCACCTTCCGGTTCTCTCCTGCTTTTCGCCACATACGTGCTCTAACCGGCATATTATTGCCAAAGTCATTATCGGTGGGGGCACGCCAGAATCCGGGCTCAGGACCTTTCTTCAGGAGTTCTTTGCCTGATGATTGAAAACTGGTCATTTGACCCTTCTGCATATCGAAAGCGACTGCAAAATCATCGCCCGTAATGCTAAGCACGCCATCTTTGGTTTGATGTTCCAAAGCTGGTAAGGATTCTTCTGTTTTTGTCTTTGCAACATAAACAGGCAATTCAAACTGCTCTGCAGCCAGTTCTGTACCGGCCGGAACAAGTCCCATGGCATCATTCAGACTCGCTTTTACAGTCAGGAAATATTCTACCCCGGGCTGAGGCTCAAAGTCCATATGGGCAGAAACCTCTTTTTTGGCATCGGGCGCAAGTTCTAAATCAGAGAAAGTTCCCTCTTTCACTTTTTTGCCATCGCCTTTGATGATCCATGAAAACTGGAATTTTGAAGTATTCAGAAAATCGTATTTGTTTTCTATTTCGATGGTGCCGTTTTCCAGGTTGACCGGATGGAACTTGATATATTGATACACCTTTTTCACCTCTTCCAATGCAGGCTGTGGCTGACGGTCGGGATCCACCAGTCCGTTGAGACAGAAATTGCCATCGGATGGCACGGTATCAGGCCCAAAGTCTCCGCCATAGGCCCAGTATTCTTCCCCTTGTTCATTTTCGGTCAGCAGTCCCTGGTCAACCCAGTCCCAGATAAAGCCACCCTGCATCACATCATAAGACTCAATCACATCCCAGTAATCCTGTAGATTACCTACACTGTTTCCCATTGCGTGGGCATATTCACACTGAATGAGTGGTTTGCTGCCATCTTCTCTGGCATACCGTTCCATCCTTTCAATTCGCGCATACATTGGACAGAAGACATCTGTATTGCGGCCTCCATGGGCTTGCTCATACTGTACCGGGCGTGTATCGTCCTGTGCTTTCAGATAATCATAGGTAGCTTCGAAATTGATGCCGTTTCCAGCTTCGTTGCCCAGCGACCAGATAATGATGGAGGGCTGGTTTTTGTCCCTCTCAAACATATTTCTTGTTCGGAACAGGTGCGATGACATCCAGGCCGAGTCTTTGGCCAGTGATTCCTTACCATACCCCATGCCATGCGATTCGATGTTGGCTTCATCGATCACGTACAGTCCGTAGCGATTACACAACTCATACCAACGTTCTGGTTGCGGATAGTGGGAAGTACGAACGGCATTGAGGTTATGCTCCTTCATCGTTTTGATGTCTTCGATCATAGTGGCCTCATCCACCACATGTCCTGTTACATCATGGTGCTCATGCAGGTTGACCCCTTTGAGGTAAATATACTCCCCGTTTACCAACAGGTTGTTGCCTTTGATCTCCACGCGACGGAAACCCACATCCTGGCGGATCACTTCTATGACACCTCCGTTGGCATCTTTGAGGGTGATTACCAACTCATAGAGGTTGGGAATCTCGGCCGACCAGCGTTTTACATCATTGTATTCTGATGAAAAGGAGATCGCTCCATTGTCGGATTCCGCTGAAAAGCGTTCAACAAGATTTTCCCCATCCAGCAAACGGGCTTCTATGTTGACCGGAGTTTCTTCAGATACATTTACAATTTCTGCATCCACTTCAAATAGTCCGGTGGTATAGTCATCGGCCAGATTGGAGGTAACCCGGAAGTCACGAATATGCTGAGGATTGCGTGCCATCAGGAATACATCGCGGGTGATACCTCCCAGTCGCCAGAAGTCCTGGTCTTCGAGGTAACTGCCATCGCTCCATTTGTAAACTTCCACAGCCAGAGTATTTTCTCCAGGCTTCAGGTATTGGGTGATGTTGAACTCGGCAGGTGTTTTACTGTCTTCGCTGTATCCAACTTTCTGCTCATTTACCCATACATACATGGCCGAACTAACGGCTCCAAAGTGCAGGAAAATCTCTTTCCCGTCCCAGTTTTCAGGAATGGTAAAGGTACGTTTATACGATGCCACCGGATTGTAATGATCCTGAATCGTGGGTGGCGTCTTGGCATGCGGATACTTTACGTTGGTATAAATGGGGTAGGTATGCCCTTCCAGTTCATAATTGGAGGGTACCGGAATAGCACTCCAGTCACGGGTATCGAAATCATCCTTAAAAAAGTAGCAGGGACGCTCAGATGGATTTTCCGCCAGGTGGAACAGCCACTCCCCGTTTAGGGTTTTCAGCAAAGAGGAAGCCCACTTATTATCGGCATCTACCTCTGATGCATCGGCAAATGGCACATACCAGGCGCGGGGTGCCTCCCGGTTGATTTGGTTTACTGACGGGTTTTCCCAGTCGGCAGGCGACTTCTCCTCAAAAGGAACATCGCTGTAGTCTTTGTAGTTGGTGCAGGCCATTAACCAAAGACTCATGGCCATTACGAAAAGAGTTTTTTGCATAATAGTAATTAGTTATTATCAGTATACATTTAATTTCACTATTGTCCGGTAAACAATAGTATTTTCTACTTTGCGCTCAAGCCGCGCTGGCTTTTACTTTTTTTCAACAGCAAAAAAAAGTAAACAAAAAATGCCGTCGCTTAAATAAAATCTCTAAAAATCAGAGTCTTTTCCTAAAATCCGGAAACTCGCTTTGCTCAAACAATCCCGATTTCTTTACGGAAAAGACTCTGATTTTCTTCACGAGATTTTCTTAATGCGAAAAGCAAGCCCTCACCTAAGTAAAATTGGTCAAACGAATTGATTTTCATCAAATAGGCAAATTCGACAAATACTATAACCGGACACCAGTGATTTAATTTATCATTCCAACCAATGTTACCACCGAACGCTTTCCAATGGTTATCTCATCAGCAGGCATAGTTCCCTTTTGCAGGTCTTGAGAGGCACTGGTTGTATATGAATCAAACACATTGCCTTCAACGGAGAAAGCTTCTCCCAAACTCCCAATGTTAACCTGCTTATCCCTTTCAGAATAGTTGACAAAAACAACCACCAGTTTTCCTGATTGCGGATCTTTATAGGCCGAAAACATCAGGTTAGATGCCTGAAGCTCCTCTGATTTAGGAATGGAAAATCCGGATTTAACACGCACCATTCCAGGGCGAATAAACCTGGAGAAATTACCCAAGGCCCAAAGGAGTTTGGATTCCCGATAGAAACCATCCATCTTCAGTGTTTCAGAGTCGGGATGATGGGGGCCATTGATGCCATCATTTCCGTTGTCCAGGTATATTAATCCGTCTTTATAGTCATATTGCGATAATGCAGTCCACCAACTCCAGGATTGTGCATTGGCCAGAGTTAAATCGAAGTGAATAACGCGGGCCACATAAAGGGCAGTGCCAATGCCAAGATCACGCCCCCAGCCACCGCCAATATCATCAGTATTTTCCAGTATGCAAAATTCACTCTGCCAATATCCGGGAGCTCCCCCAAAAGTGTTTAATTTTCTTCCAAGGTTTTGTCGCACCCCTATAAGAGTTGGTATATTGGCAGTGGTAAAATAGCTATGTCCCAGAACCACATCTTTAACATTGTTCATGCCTCCAATGTAATCCGGGGATGTGGCACTAAAAAAGGCTTCCATTTGGTTTTGTCGTTCAGGCTTACCGTTCTCTCCGTAAAGAAACTGCAGCTCAGCGGCTTCAGGCAATATAATCTGAGTTTGCAGGCCTTTTTCATGGAGTTTTGGCGATAATTCCCTTACCAAGCCGGCAATATCCTGATTAGTGGCAGGTGAACCTTCCTGTCCGGGTGATTCCCAGTCCCATTGGGGTTCGTTTACAGGACTTAAATAATCAAAAGGAATTCCTTGGTTTTGAAAATGCTCGCTTACAGTTGCCAAAAACTCAGCATAATCATTCATTCGTCCGGCGTCCAGGTTGATGTTGTTCCCACCCGGAGAGTAAGCTTTCCCGTTTTTGGTATAATAAACCGGGGGACTAATGGCATACCCCAATACTGATTCAAGACCACGTTCTTTTGCGGCTTGAAGAAACCACTGCTGACCTTGTTGTTTTGACCAGTCATAGCTTCCATCTTCCGTAAGAAAACATTCTGCCCTTCGCCAGGAATTTTGAATATCACTCTCAACTCCCTGTTCTGCACTTCCGGCGCCAATGTAAAACCGCCAAAGAGAAAGCCCGATACCTTCGGGACTGCCATCCTCTTTTAAATCTTTGCTAAAAAGCAAATCTGCCATAGCATTTCGTTTCTCCAAAGGCCAGTTTTTACCAACAAACTGTACACGCCAGCTGTCAGATGCCCCAAAACCTTCCATCTCCTGCATTTCCACTGAGGGGTCGACAAAAATCAAATCTCCCTCTTTATTCGGATCTTCGTTATTGCCCCCTGAGTCTTTCTCGCAAGAAGAAAAGAGAAGGAATATCGAAGAAAATAATACTGCCCAGGATATCTTCATTCCAAAACTGTTTTTTTTATGAATAACATAACTTGTTTAAATTTTCCTAATTCTCAGCACCAAACACCACCTCTGCCCCTTTTAACCATGGTGATGAAAACGAGACTTTTGTAAATCCATGATCTTCAAACTTAATGTATGCGATCATGGTTCCATGATACACACGCTGCTTATTATCGTTGTAATTCCCCATATCAGTAGGGTCGCTACTTTCCAGACCTAATAATGTCGCAGAACCTTCTATCCGACAAGTAATTTCATTGTCTGAAAGATAAACAAGACGTCCCTTTGCATCCACTATCCGAAGTTCGATTTGAACAACGTCCCCGGGCTGCAAAGAAGCATCGTTCCACTTTTTGGCATCTATGGCATGGGGTCGTTCAGTCGTTTCCAGATCATCAGAAACAACCATCTCTTGCCCATTAAAACCTTTCACCTCAAGAATTCCTGGTTGATAAACCACATCCCACGTAATCACCCCCGTTTCTTCATCCCTCGTCTGTTCCTTACCAACCTCCTTTCCGTTAAGAAATAATCTTGCAGTTTCGCAATTGGTGTAACTAACTACCCGGATGGTATCTCCTTCTTCATAATTCCAAACCGAAGGTGCATCAATAAGCGGTTCCCATCTACCGTGAGGAACAGGGTAAGAACCCGCATAGATCATTGGTTGCTTTGTCCAGAGACTCTTGCGATAATACCCCCTGGGCTTCACAAACCCAGCCAGGTCAAGCAAGCCGGTAGTGAATCCGCGTGATGGCCATCTAAAAGATTCTCCAAGATAATTAATTCCGGTCCATAAAAACTGTCCGAAAATAAAATCATTGTCTCTTACAGCTTTCCAGGCAGCATAATCGTGTCTGTTTTCGCTGCCATAAAGAACGCGATTGGGATACGTTTCATGATCCTGTTCATACCTGCGTTCTGTATAATTGTAGCCTACTACATCCAGCGCGCCCGGATAATCGGTTTTATTCGACATCACCGGACCGGCCAGGCCGGCAGTAACAGGTCTGGAGGGATCGTATTCCCGAACAACTGCTGCCAGTCTTTTGGCAATAGCCCCGAGCCTTTCAGCATTGGGCTGATCTGGCTGATATCCTTTTGTATGTTGCTGTTGAATACCTTCCTCATCCAATACCGGATGCGAATAAGGATCGTTGGGATAATCCACTTCATTGCCTATGCTCCACATAAAAACCGATGGATGATTGCGATCCCTTAGTATCATATCGCGTAAATCTCTCTCTCCCCACTCTTCAAAAAACTCGTAAGGGCCTTGAAAAGCTGGTTCCCCCACGTTCCAACCATCAACCCACTTCTTTTTGGGAAATTCCCATTCATCGAAAGCTTCGTTCAAAACCAACAACCCTATTTCATCACATAAACTATATAAATCAGGTGCTTGTGGATTATGGCTGGTACGAATGGCATTGACTCCCAGAGATTTCAACTTCAACAACCTTCTCGTCCAGACTTCCCGGGGAACGGCACTTCCCAGGGTACCTGCATCATGATGGAGACAAACACCTTTTACCTTCATATTCTTGCTGTTCAGGGCAAATCCTGTGTCCGGATCGAACTCCAAACTCCTAATTCCCATTGGTGTAGTGGTCTGATCAATCAGATTATTACCTCTGAAAACTTTAGTCTCCAGTCGATACAGGTAAGGATTTTCCAGTGACCACAAGTGAGGTTTCCGGACTTTCAGGTTTTGAAGAATTTTCCCCTGGTTATGGGCATCTGCATTCAATTGATCCGATTGAGAAGCTACCAACTGATTGTTTTTGTTATAGATTTCCTGTTCTATAACCAGCGCTGCATCGTCAACGGTTGTATTTGAAATTCTGGTTTCAATCTCAATTTCAGAATTCCGGGGGTTGACATTTGTTGCTTGATAAAAAACACCCCATTGGGCTATATGTACCGGATTGGCATCAATCAGATAAACATCACGGTAAATACCCGATCCTGTATACCAGCGTGAGTCTATAGATTTACTATGGTCAACTCTGACTGCAACTGTATTTTCTTCACCAAAATCAAGATAGGGAGTAATATCGTACATATAGGATATATAACCATTAGGGCGCATTCCCACCAATTGACCATTGACGAAAACTTCTCCGTTTCGGTATATGCCTTCAAAATAAATATATATTTTGCGATCAGCCTTATCCTTAGGAACCTCAATGTTTTTTCTATACCATGCAATTCCCCCGGGAAGATAGCCCGTTGCACTAGCATGATGAGGACTGTATGGACCTTCAATGCTCCAGTCATGTGGTAAATCTAGTTCCCGCCATTCCTTATCATTAAATGAGGGATTTTCTGCCCCCTCAATGTCACCTTTTCTGAATTTCCATTGATCATTAATTTTCAATGCATTTCCGAAAGAAACCTGAGCAGATAGTGACGAGCAGTACAATCCTGCTAATATCAGCAAGCTAAATATTTTCAACATGGTTTTTTTGTTTAAAATTCATCTATAACACCGTATACAATGCGCTGAAACTTACTATGAATATCGTGACGGTTTTCGGGATACATCTGCAAGAGTAAAACAGCGACATAATCTTTTTGCGGATCGGCCCAACTGTAAGTGTCAAAAAAACCGCCAAACCCAAAGGATCCAACATCCATGGGTCCCTCTGCAGCGCCTTTATCATTTGTAACCCAGGCAGCAAAGCCCTGCTCGTATCCCCCCTCCTTCAGGGAAGTCTGTTTTGAAAGCATCATCTCAACATATCTTTCTCCCAGAATTCTGGTTCCTTTATAATCTCCTTTATTGAGAACCATCTCCACGAATCTGGCATAATCAGAAGCTGTAGAACATAGGTCAGCCCCTCCGGAGAAAGCCCTGCGCTCTTTTATCAGGGGATAATTCACTAATTCATAATTGCTTTTCCGGATGCCCACATCATTTGCACCGGGCTGATAAACTTTTACCAAACGGCCGACCTCCTCTTCCGGAATCAGGAAGTATGAATCAGTCATTTGAAGGGGACTCAGGATATAGTGCTGGATATATTTATCATAACGTATCCCCGATACTACTTCAATCAAATGCCCAAGCACATCGTAACTCATACCATAGGTGTATTTCTTCCCCGGTTCGTGCAACAAAGGAAGAGCAGCTATACGACGAACATTCTCAGCCAAAGTGCGATCATCATTGCCAAACCCTTCACTAACATTGTTTTTGAGCACCAAGGCATTGTACTCTTCATTTTGAAATCCATACCCGATACCGGATGTATGGGTTAGCAGCATGCGAATGGTAATATCTTTATTGGCGGGTGCAGCTGTAAAAGTAGAATCCTCGTTCACATGCAACAAAATCTTTGGATCATCAAATTCAGGAAGATACTTTTTCACCGGCTCATCCAATTGAATCAGACCTCTTTCGTATAGCTGCAAAACTGCAACAGCAGTCATGCCTTTTGTCATAGAGGCCATTCTGAAAATATCATTGGTATCCATTTCAAGCCGCTTTTCCATGTTCTTCCAGCCAAAAGCTTTATGGTAAACCACCTGTCCTTCTTTCACAATACATGCTACAGCACCTGGTATTTCATTATTGATGACTGCCCCATGCAAAAGAGAATCTAACAGATTGCTCCGGTAATTCACCCTGTTCCCCTTACCATCTCCCGATGTTTGACAAGAAGAAAGCCACGTACCTAAAACTACCAGCAAACAAATCGTCCACCTAAAAACAGAACTTTTCATTCGTTTAAAATTTTGTAATTTCCTGATAAGGAACTAATTAAAAATTTGAGAACGAATGAAACCGCTTCGTTCTCGCATGATTGAAGGTTATACATGTCCTTTTGTGACAGCGCTTGTCATGCTCGTTTAATTGCACACATTCTTTTTAAGAATGAGAAGGAGGCGGGAAAGATGATCCCGCCCCCTGAAAATGTTTTCACCTCGGCTTTATAAGATATTTTAATAACCTGGATTTTGAGAGATCACCCCGTTACTTCGATCAATTTCAGATTGTGGGATGGGCCATAATTCATGTCGCCCTTCCTGAAACAGGGTACCCTTGTCCTGGGGCTCCTCAGGATGGATTGTCTCGTAAGGATCGTTACTCTCATTAAGGTTGTACTGAACAAACCAGCCATTGGGGCCCATCGCTTCGGCAATCCTTGCTTTACCTGATACAGGATCAACCTGGCGGCGAAGATCGTAAAGTCTCAGGCCTTCCGATGCCATCTCCAGACGACGTTCTTTCCATATGGCATACAGAAGATCTGTACCAGACAAATCGTTTTTAGGTTCCAGATCCACCCTGGCCCTAATGGTGGCAATATCACTTTTGGCCTGAGATTCGTTGCCATTGTGATAAGCCGCCTCTGCTCTGGTCAGATACATTTCACCCAGTCGCAACATAATTTTCGGCAAAGGAATGTGGCGATCTTTCACCGTAAGTTGGCGTCGCATATCAATTGGCACATAATACTTGCGCCATACACGACCCGATTTATTCAAATCCACATCAAACTGGTAATTCGGGTTTTCTTCTTCATCGCCATATACCGGTTCTCCAGCAGTTATAATGGTGCTCTTGCGACGAATTTCATCACCTTCTGAAAGGTAAGCCTGTTCCAGGTGAGAAGAGGGCACACACCAGCCCCATCCGTCCATAATTTTATCTTCTTCACCCTCGGGCCAGCGTTCCCCGCGGGCACACATAACCACTGAAAAACGGTTACCTACATTGTAGTTTTGATTACTGTTGGCCTTAATTTCAAAAATTGACTCTACACCGTTGTGGTTGTAAACGCTCCAGATATCCACGAAATTAGGCTCCAAAGAGTAAGGCCCCTGTTGAATCACCGTATCGGCATGGGCGTATGCTTTGGGATAGTCTTCCATGAAAAGGAAGGTTCTGGCCAGTAAGGCATGAGCTGCCCATTTTGTAACCCGGCCAAGCTCGTCATTTCCATAAGAATCGGGAAGAACTGCTGTGGCTTCCTGCAAGTCTTTGACCACCTGCGCATAAACCTCAGATTTTGGGGAACGTTCTTTATTTAAACCTGATGTACCCTCTGGTTGTGTTATCAAAACCACATCTCCAAAGTTCTGTATCAGTTCCCAATAATTAAAAGCTCTGAAAAATTTAGCTTCAGCCACCAACCGCTTTTTCATTTCATCTGAGACAGGTGCATTCGGAATTTCATGAATAGCAATATTACAAGCCCCTACATTCAGATATTTCTGTTCATAAAAATCTGATAAAGGCCATGGAGCATTGGAGGCATCCACAAAATAGTGAGCAAAAGCATAGCTATCACTGTTATTTTGATGCAAATTGCCCATCCAGGCATCATCGGTCGACATAATATTATTAATTCTCTGAAATTGAGGCCACCAATCATCCCAGCCCGAGAAGCCTTTGTAAATGCCATTCACAAATGTCACCGCTTCCTGCTCGTTGGCAAAATAATTATCCAGATTCTGGGTTCCCCTTTCGTCTATCTCAATAAAATCGTCACATGAGACACCTGTAAGGAGCACCACTACCATTAGTATATTTAATAATCTATTTCTCATTTCGTTTTAATTTTTGATATTTGAATGTCCGCAAAAAACTCTGAGACTATGATTAAAAAGTAATGTTTGCACCAATCAGATAGGTAGGCAAAACAGGGTATGTCCAACCGGCAAATCCGAAATTTAAAACATCACCGGCTACTTCAGGATCTACTCCGGAATAATCGGTAACGGTTAAAATATTCTGACCGGAAACGTAGAAACGGCATTTGGTTAACCCAAGGGTGGTGAGTACATTTTGGGGTAGAGAATACCCCAATTGAATATTCTTTAATCGCATAAATGAGCCATCCTCCACATAAAAATCACTGAATCTTCCAAAATTCTGATTCAAATCGGTATGCGAAACCATCGGATATTGATTGGTACTTCCTTCTCCATCCCATGCATCCCCAAGTATACCTGAGATCACATTGTTATCAGATCCCTGCGTGTTGTAAAGATCACCTTTAGTCCAGTTTACAAGGTCATTACCAACACTTACATAAACATTGGCTACAAGGTCAAAATTGTCATAGGCCATATTCAGATTAAATCCACCGGTAAAGTCGGGCCACGGACTTCCAATTTTTGTGCGATCATTGCCCGTAAGAGAACCATCACCATCCACGTCTGCAAACTTGATATCTCCGGGTCTTGCCTGTGGCTGTATGAGAGATCCATGTTCGCTGGCATGAGCATTTACGTCAAACCAGGTCTGGAATATACCATCGGTTTTATAGCCGTAAAAATATCCCGGAACATCACCCTCCACTGTTTTAGTATATTCATCGTCTCCGTAAATAACCGGTGTAGCATTGGGTAAATCAGTCGCTTCCACAGCAACGGTGGTAAGCGTAATGCCTACATCGTATTTCAGTCGACCGTTGTGGTTGTGATAATTCAAGGCCATTTCAAGACCTTCAGACTTCATAGAACCCACATTCGACCAGATCTGGGCATCGTTTGGATATCCACTGTAATTGGGATAAGGCAACTGAAAGATCATGTCTTTGGTTTTCTTCTGGTAATATTCCAGAGAACCATCAATCTGACTTCTGAACAAGGTAAAATCAGTTCCCAGGTTGATGTCTTCAACAGTTTCCCATTTGATGTCTTCGTTTTTCATACTGCTGGGATAAGTGGTATTAACCAGTGCCCCTTGTCCGGGACCTAATACGTAATATCCCTGGCCAATCCCCGAAGTATAAACATTAGCAGGCAAATTCTGATTCCCAAGACGCCCCCAACCAGCTCTCAGCTTCCAGTCATCAATAAAATCAATTCCTGACATAAAAGCTTCATCTGAGATACGCCAGGCAACAGAAGCTGATGGGAAAGAGGCCCATTTGTTATTCTCCAGAAACTTTGATGAGCCATCCATGCGGTAAGTTGCAGTGAGATAATACCGGTTCATATAATTGTAAGACAAGCGGCCAAGGTATGACTGGATAGAAGTTCCCCATGAATTACCATTCACTTCCGGGTTCTCTGTTGCGGCATCTATTTCCCGCAAAACATCAGAGTTATTTGGAATTCCTTCTTTGGTTCCGTCGATGTAACGACCTTCCCATTTTTCCATTGTAGCTCCACCCATCAGAGATGCATTGTGCCCATTTGTCTCCAGAGAATAAGTCAATGTATTGGTCCAGTTCCAGTAGGAATTAAAATCATGGTTGCGATACACATAATTGATTTCATTTTTCTCATGTGCCCCGTCGATAACGAAATCAGGAACAAAATCATCACTGTGATTAAAGCTGAAATCTCCGCTTATTTGAGTTCTGTATTCCAATCCCTCAACAGGTCTCATCTCGGCATATGCATTGGTTCCCAGAGCATAATAACCACCTTCTCCAAAATTTCTGGCATCCCTTGCAATGGGGTTCCATGTGTAAGTATAGTAAGAACGTTGATAAATACTGAATTCATTCAAGCCTTCCCGTTCTGCTTCAGGACGAAGTACCGGAGTTACAGGATCTATCAGTAAATAGTCCTGATACCAGTCAGGTGTATTTTTCCAAACTTCACGACGAGGGTTGAGCATAACTCCTGCTGAAATCCAATCGGCAAAATCCCAATCAGAACTTAAGCGAGCTGTAAACTTCTTCCAATCGCCTGAATTGTAAAAAGATTCCTGATCATAGTAGTTCAAACTCACCGCAAACTTGTGCATTTCATTACCACCAGATGCCTGGAAACTAAAGTTACGTTGAGGGGACACTTTATTAACCCCTTCTCCCCACCAATCGGTTCCTTCGCCCAGGCTGGAGGGATCAGGAAAACGCTCTTCCAAACCACCGTTCACCAACGATTGGTTCATAATACGTCCATATTCAGCCGCATTGGCCATATCAAAAGGTTTTTCAAAAACCTGGAAACCATAGGATAAATCAGCAGAAAACTGTGTTTTACCAGCAGTACCACGCTTCGTTGTAATCAAAACAACCCCGTTGGAAGCCCTGCTACCATAAATCGCTGAAGCAGAAGCGTCTTTAAGCACCTCCATACTCTCAATTTCATTCGTATTTAAAAAATTAAGATTACTTCCCATAGGCACTCCGTCAACAACATATAGTGGATCGGTGGAAAGGTTCAGGGAGGTAAATCCCCTAATCAAAACCTTAGGCGCCGCCCCGGGCTGGCCACCTCCGGCAACCACCTGAACACCGGGGGCTTTACCCTGTAAGGCCTGCACGGGATTACCAACGGTCATGGTTTTCATTTCCTCACCCTTAACGGAAGTGATGGAACTGGTAAGATCACTCTTTTTGGCCTTTCCATAACCAATGGCAACCACCTCATCAAGTGCAACTACCGATTCCTGCATGGAAATATTGCGAAAAGAGGTATCGTCCCCCACCGGAACTTCCAGTTTATCAAAACCAATAAAACTAAATTGTAAAACATCAGAAGGACTGGCTTCAACCTGAAAATTTCCATCCACATCAGTGATCGTACCGGTACTGGTACCTTTAATCACAATAGACACTCCGGGCAAAGGCTCTCCGCCTGAGTCTGTCACTTTCCCCTGGATAAGGTTAGTCTGCCCTGTTACGGCCATTGCAAAGCAAAAAAAGACCGTCAAAAGCCATAATGATCTGTTTATATATTTCTTCATTTGATCAAAGTTTTCGTTTGTTTTTTCGGAATAATCAACAAGTCTTAAGTTTCAGAACAGCTTCTGCTCACTCCAAAACAAAACCTCTTATTGCATTCGAAATCCATTCATTAAAATTTCAGTATAAGCCACCGGATAACCGGGCTACGCATGCCCGGTATCCGGATGGAAAAACAAGCTTAGTTAACAGGCACCACTTTGGCCCTATTGAGGTGACTGTCGAAAGTCACTTTATAGGTCGTTCGCTCAGGAACATCCATATTTACGTTGTCTCCGCCTTTAAGGACAGTTTTTTCAGGATCTACAGACCGGTCAAATCTCCAGAATGGTTCCGGCCACCATCCCCATGGATGTTCAGGCTGGAAGATAAACTGAACGTTGCCCTCCATATCCAGGGTTTTGTAGAAGCGGTAATTATTTTCAGGATCACGTTCAAATTCGATGGCTGCCCATGTAGCCCAGTTTTGGTCGGGATATTCAGGAAATCCACTTCCTACAATACCCAGTTTTCCTACATATTCATTCTCAATATAGGTATCATCATCAGGATTTTCCATTTTGGGCTCAAAGTACCAATCATCAGGAACATATGTCTCGACATCATAAGTAAGATTCTCCAGATCAAGCGTGATTCTGTAATACCCTTTTTCATCCAGAATAATGGGCAATGCATTTTGCGGATCGTTGATTAGCTTGTCAGGATCATCGGGATCGAGACCATAACAATGAGGCGCAAAGCTGGTGGTTTGAGCCACAAACTTCACTTCGGTTCCGGGAGCCTCAGAATAATACTTTGCCTCAAAATTGTAAGGCGCTGTTTTAGAGATCAGCATAGGCACCCCAAACAAATCGGAAGTCAGTTCCTCATCTGTAGCCACATCGGCAAGATATAGCTTGTCAAAGTCAAAAGAAGCTTTCACCAGCCGACTCTCACTTACCATATTTCCGGCACTATCAGCCAGAATAAATTCAAAATTATATTCTCCTAATTCGGCAGGCAATGTTGCTGTAGCCTGATATTCATGAGCTACTTTTCCGGTACCCATAAACGAAATACTGTCGTAGTAGTTAATGGTAGATTCTTTAGCCACAAAGTACCCCAGTTGACGTGTGTCACTCAGCAAAGCATGTATATCAACAGGAATCTCACCCTCAGGTGCCAGGGTCAGCCCATTTACAGGACTTTGTACATCCATTGAAGGAGCTTCAAAATCGCCATCCATAAACACCTCAACTGTACGACTTACCGATCTGTCTCCCATATTGTACACGGTAACATTGATGGTATGTCCCTGATCGGGTGCATCTGCAGGAACTTTAAAATCATACCAGAGGTCGTAAGCTGTCACCAGTGAGTCATTGGTAGAAATTTCAATATCCCGGTTAAGGTACCAATCATCAATATTCAGATTGATTTTTTTAATCCCCACCTCATCGGAAACAGTACCTTCGATTCGAATGGTTCGTCCCTGCCGGGAATGAATTTCCTCAGCTTTTAGGTTCAAAACCGGGTCGCTGTCAACATCCCAGGTCTTGGTCTCGTCATCTTCACATCCCCAGAAAATAAGTCCGAAGAACATTGATGACAACAACAAAAAACTAAATACACTTTTTTTCATAAACCATTAATTATTTGGTTATAAACTACAATTTGATGATTTTATTTCTATTTCACGGAGCTCCTTAAAACGGGCAAGATTGTTTCGCTTCGCTCTATTGTTTCAATTTCAACACAAACGTTTTCACGCTTTTTGGTGCTACAACAAGATCGGTTAGTTCCGTTAATTCATATTGCAAATCAGATTTTTCGGAGGTTTCATATGCTTTCACCTTTTTCAAAAAACGGCCATCTTCCTCCAGGAATAGTTTTTCTGATTCGCCTCCATAATTTACTGCAACCACAACCAACTCATTAGTAGCTGTATTTTTATATCCGGAAACCATTAAAGAAACTGCCTGGTCTTCCAACGAAGCAGACTGTCCGTAACTAACCTCCACTCTTACCATCCCGGGTCTGACAAACCGTGAATAGTTCCCCAGAGCCCACATAAGTTTAGAGTCATGGAAATTGCCATCGTATTTCAATGCTTCATTATCCGGATGCTGTTGAGAAGGAATTCCCTCATTGCCGTTATCAAGGTAAATTAATCCGTCTTTATAATTGCATTGGGTCAGAGCTGTCCACCATTGCCATGAGGTCGCGTTGGCTATGGTCAGGTCATGATGAATAACACGGGCTACATAAAGCGCTGTTCCCATACCCAAATCTCGTCCGTGTCCGCTTTCGATGTCATCATTTTCTTCCAGAATACAGAATTCACTCTGCCAAAAATCCATTGCCGGATTAATACTGTCCAGAGAACTTCTAAGCTTTTGACGAATGTCAATGAGTTTCTCTACCGGCCATGTAGTGAAATAACTGTGCCCGGAAAACAGGGTAGCTACATTTCTGAATTGCCCGATATACATGGGGCTGTTTTCTGACAAAAACTCCCGAAATTGCCCTGAACTTCCTGCATATTGATCACCCTTCCGGTACAAAAACTGATATTCGGCAGCTTCTCCAAGAGCCATCTGTGTGTTCAATCCCCTCTTAGTAAATTCATGATCCAAAAAATGAGTGAAGAGAAACAGGTCTTCATTCGTGGCAGGAGTTCCTTCCTGTGAAGGATTACTCCAATCCCATTGGGGTTCATTAAAAGGACTTAGGTAATCAAAACCAAGACCTTTTGATTCAAAATACTCACAAACCTCAGCCAGAAAAGCAGCGTAATCATCCAGCTTATCTTCCTTTATATTTAAATGAGTCCGTTTTTTGGGAGAAAATGCTTTGCCATTTAAAGTGTAGTGCACAGGGGCTGAAATAGAAAACGCCATGGTATTTTCAACACCATGCTTATGAGCTTGTTTTAAAAACCATTGCTCCCCTTTTTGCTTAGACCAGTTATAAGTTCCATCCTCATTAAGAAAACATTCTGCCCTTCGCCATGGATTGTAAATTTCACTGCTGTCACCTTGCTCCATGCTACCGGCTCCTATATAAAAACGCCACATTGACAAACCGATTCCCAACGGATTGCCCTGATCATCCGTTTCCTTACTAAAAAGCCATTCAGCCATTTGGTTTTTTTTGTTTTGGGGCCAGTTGGCTCCCACAAACTGACAACGCCAGGAGTCCGAAGCACCAAAAGAATGCATGACTTGATATTCTTTATCTAAATTGATATTTATATGGCGCGATTCGGGATTTTTACCATATCCCGAAAAAACCAGTAAAAAAATAACCGAGAATAAAAGCGAAATCTTTTGCATCTGAATATTTGTTAATTTTTAAACAACACCATCAAAATAAGTTAACTTTTTACGATGAATGCATTAATTTTCATTCACAAAACCTTGTTTTTCGTGCATTTACAATTATTAATTTTTCTGCAAAAACATTTTTATGAGCTTGATCTTTAATTACTTGGGGTTTTTATTTAAATTTCATTCATCATTTTTCTTATTTTTGAATAATTTACAAGGTGAATAAATCTCAAATCCGGCAAAACAAAGCTTATTTTTAGCCATCTATTTCAAATCAATAGTCCGTTAAAAAAGCCTAAACGCAGAGACGCCATGTCGCAAAGTTTTTATTATCAGAGAGTTGATTTTGACATTAATCTTTGTGCAAATCACTCCTTTTCAATTGTTTATAATCCCGAAGCATCGGGGATAACGGAGTGTTGTCATATCGCAGAGCATGATCAAGGCAAAAACACAGACGCAAAAAGATTAAAAACGTAAATGAGTATCTGGTCTTATGCCCAACTTGAAAGCAGCCCCCACCGAGAAGGACGGCCTTGACCGGTGAGCCAAAAAAACAAGTGAAGATGGCGTTAAAAAATCTTTTCTGTTTGAGCCGACAGGCGAGTTTAAAAGATTTTAGCCATCAAACGCTGTTTTTTTGAGTGAAGCGATCACAGCCTTGACTTTTTTTGATTACTTTTTTGTGTCAAGACAAAAAAGTAATTGGGGTTTAAGGGGCAAAGCCCCTCTATATTTTCAATAAGGTAAATAACCGGATATTATAAAACATAAATACCATGATCACGACATCAATTATGAATCAAGGGTTAGTCCGTCTAACAAGCCTGATGCTAATCATGATTCCTCTTGTTTTAAATTTAAAGGCCCAAAGTCATTACGATATTGACATAATCAGCAGCAACCACGGTTTGCCCTCAGATGAGATAAATGATGTTTTTCAGGATTCGGAAGGTTATTTGTGGTTTTGCACCACCGAAGGACTCATCCGTTACGACGGTTATGAACTAAAATCATTTTCAATCGCTCATCATCATAGCAAAGGGCTTATCACCAACTCTTTCAACAAAATAAAAGAAGACTCAAAAGGTCTTTTATGGTGTGCCACTGACCGGGGAGTCGCAAGTCTTAATAAAGTGACAGAGCAATTCACTTTTTATAATACACAAACAAAGCCTCCTTTCAATCTCTCATACGACGTTTTAAACACCCTCGTCATCGACAAGGATGACAACATATGGATAGGCAGCTCTGGGGCAGGCGTCGAGGTTCTTTCCAGGGAATCCGGAATTATCGAGACTTACAACATATCACGCCAGGAGTGTGGAATGAATTCCAACTGGATTACCAATATTTACATTGATAAATCAGAAAATGTATGGATTGCTTCGTGGAAAGGAGCGTTGACTCAGATAAACAAATCCACCGGACAAATTAACACCTGGACCGGGAAAGATATCCTGCTGAACATCCCACACTTTTCACCCTTTTCCATGATACAAGGAAAAGCCAATGAATACTGGCTTGGACTTTGGGATGGCGGGCTAATAAATTTCACCTTGCAAAAAGATTCGATGATTGTAAAAAATCATCTCACCTACAAAGAAGACCAAAAATCCATTGCCGGAGACATCATCTATGACCTGGCATTTGACAAGGACAGCAACTTATGGGTGGGGACTCCCTATGGTTTAACAATGATGGAACAGCCGGCTCATCCATCACCCGTTTTTTATCAGTTTAGAAATAACATTCAAAATCGACGCTTATCGCAGAATGAAGCTTACTCTCTTTTATGTGATGCATCGGGCCTCATGTGGGTGGGCACATCGGGGGGAGGTGTAAATAAGATCGACAATAAAATTAAATTATTCACGCCCTATCAAATCCCGGATGTTTTTGTTTCACGGCAAAGTCAGTCGGTTTCTGCCTTTACCAAAACTCCTGAAGGAGAATTACTGATTGGTGTACGTAGTCTGGGATTTGGCGCTTATGACACCAAAACGGAAAGTTTCACTCATTATACCGAATTAATCCCTTTTAATAGATTACCCTCCGATCTTAACACTGTTAATTGCTTCCATTGGGACCAACAAGGAAACCTCTGGCTGGGAACACGGTACTCGGGACTCATTAAATTCAACCTACAAACAGGTCAATACCTGATCATTAACAAAACCACCGAGGCTTACGACTTCCCCTCAAGAGAAATATTTGATATTTATGAGGACCATCTGGGTTACCTCTGGATTGGCACAGAAAACGGTCTGTACAAAATAGTGCCTTTTCAACCGGAAAAATTCAGCAATTTCAGTGTTCTTCGTTACCAGTATAACCCGAACGATGCCGGGTCGTTAAGCAGTAACCGCATATCAAAAATACTTGAGGACCACCAAGAAAACCTGTGGGTGGCTACCTTTGATCATGGCATCAACCGACTGACATCTAATATCAGAACCCATTATCCGCTTATATTTGAGCAATACATGGCCAATAGCGAAAACGGACTAATAACCGACCACATCATCACGCTTTTTGAAGATGCGGACAAGCAACTCTGGGTTGGTTCGGGAGGAGGAGGCCTTTTTAAATGGGATTCCGAAAACAGTCATTTCATTCCTTTCAACAACCATGTATCCGGCAATATCATTTATAACATGGAACAAGATGCCGGTGGTAATCTGTGGATTGGTACCAACCGGGGATTAACCAGAATGAACACTGACGAAGGGCAGATTAAATCCAACTATTTTCTTCAGGAGAACGGACTTCAAAGCAATATATTTAACAAAGGAGCCAGCTATCTGGATAATGAAGGAAATTTATTTATCGGAGGAAACCGTGGCTTCAATTTCTTTGATCCGCTAAAGATAAAACCGGACAGCTTTATTCCTCCTGTAGTCATTACTGATATTAAAGTTATGGGGGAACCGGTCCAGAGCGCATCAGGTCCTGATGATCCTTTGATTTTAAACCACTTCAAAAACAACATCTCAATTACTTTTGCAGCCCTCTCATTCTCTCAGCCCGAAAACAATAAATACTCAGTCAAACTGGAAGGACTTGAAGACCGGTGGCGAGTAATGGATGCCAATACACGAACATTAAATTATGCAAACCTTAAACCTGGACAATATACCTTAAAAATAAAAGGCTCCAACAGTCACGGCTACTGGAACCCCCATGCAGAAAAGTTATTCATTAAAGTCAGACCAGCTCCTTACAAAACCTGGTGGGCCTTTACACTTTACTTCTTTTTGTTCGGTGGCATCATTGCTTTAATATTCCGAATGGAGCGCAAAAACCAACAGGTAAAACACGCCCTTCAAATTGAACATATAGAACGGCAAAAGTCCGAAAAACTAAATCATTTCAAACAGGGATTATTTGCCAATATTTCTCACGAATTCCTTACTCCTCTCAATATTTTATCATGCCTGATTGACGATTGGCGCCATCTTCGGAATGCTCCTAACGGAAAAGACCTTTCTCTGGCCGAACGAAATATAAACCGGCTAAACCGATTGAACCAGCAGTTTCTTTATTACAGTAAATCGGAAGTAGAACAACTCCCCTTAAGTGTGGCATCAGATAATCTGAACCAATTTGTACAAAATATATGTGACAACTTCACACCACTGGCAAGAAAAAAACACATTCAATTTTATTGTGAAATACAATGTCCGGAATCACCTGTTTGGTTTGATCATGAAAAACTGGACATTATTCTTTACAATTTGTTATCCAATGCCTTTAAATTCACACCTGAAGAAGGATCTGTCAATTTACAGCTATCTCTAAAAAAAGAGGGAAACCAAACACAGGCACTTTTCATTGTGAAGGACTCTGGTAGCGGGATATCTGCAGAAAAGCTCAATCTTATATTCAAACGATTTCAGTCCTTTAAATCGAAAAACAGCAATGGCAGTGGCTTTGGTATTGGACTGGCATTAACCAAGTCGATGATTGAAGCTCACAAAGGCACTCTAAGAATAGATAGTGTACCTGAAAATGGTACATCAGCCTTCTTTTCTATTCCCATCAACAAAAAAGCGTTCAGATCTGATGAAATTGTAACTCAGAAAAAAGGTCATCACTCAGAAAGTTTCATGCAGCCTGAAATCATTGAAGAAGAAACACTCTTAAGACTTAAAAACCTTCATCACGTTTTTGATGAAAAGCCTACAGTTCTTATTGTCGAAGACAATGCTGATTTCAGAAAAATCATAAAAAGTAACATTGAAAAATTGTTTTCTGTGCTGGAAGCGCCAAATGGAATAACCGCCTATGAAATGGCGTTAAACAGAAGACCTGACATCATCATATCAGACATTTTAATGCCTGCTATGGATGGACTGGAATTGTGCCGGAAAATAAAAAACAGCCAAACAACCACTCACATACCGGTAATTCTGCTTACTGCAAAATCTTCGGACGAGGAAAAGGCGGAAGGATACAGAGCAGGAGCCGACAGTTACATGTCCAAACCATTCAACATAAACACCTTACTGGCCAGAATGGAAGCACTACTCGAACAACAAAAAAGAACGTTGAACCGGATTGAAAAACAAAAAAAGCCGGCCACTGTCAGCAAAGTAACCACAAAAGATGATGCATTTTTACAAAAGGCCAGACAAGTGATTGAGAACAACCTTGCCAACCCTGATTTTTCGGTAAAATTGCTGGCCCGGGAGGTTTCCATGAGCAACTCAATGCTTTACCGAAAAATATCTGATTTACTGAACATTAACCCAAATACATTTATCAGAAAAACCAGAATGCTCAAAGCAGCCGAAATGATTGAGGAAGGTGATTTAACAATTTCGGATGTGGCTTTTAAATGCGGTTTTAAAGATGTGAGCTATTTTGGAGTGACTTTTAAAAAAGAGTTTGGGGTTACCCCTACTCAATATCAAAAGAAAAGTAATGGCGTAACCTAGTGTGACAATCACTAAATTCATTCACTAATTTCAGGCGCTTTTTTCCTTTCTGCTTCGTTGGGGCTTTTAACCATAGCTAAGGCTATGCTAAGCAAACCCCGCCTTGCATAAAGAAAAAAACCACAAAAAACTTAAGTAACCCAATTTAATAAATGTCACACTATTATCAAGTCAGTCTCAACCGACATCCTACCCTTGACATGACATTTTTTATTATGAATTGAGCACCTTCAGAGCAATAAAAGGGGTTATCCAAAAAGTCCAAATTTGAAGTCATTCTGAGCTTGTCGAAGAATCTGTTCGTTTAATAAGCAGAGGTTTAGGTTTCGCTCAACATGACACAGCCTTTGGTGTTTTATACTTTTTGGACACCCCATTTAACGTCAAAACTATTTCTCGAAGTATTTTAAAGGGAAAGCAATTATTAAACTGCTAATCGTCCATTGTTAACGTGCTCTTACAACTCAAACTGTTCTATATCTTCCCATTTAAGCGTCTTTTCCGGGGTAAAATCCTCACTATTCATATATTTTTGCAGACTCTTTCTAAGTTGCCTTGCCACAGGGCGTTCATCCAAATCTTCGGAAATATCCATAGAACAGAAAATCAGTTTTCCATCACCAATGCGGGCTTCAAATACATCAGCCAGCAGACGGTTTTTGGCAAAATTATCGACCACCTGAACGATAATTTCTCCATCGAAATCATAAGGCAGTTCAAGGGTTTTGGATCGTTTGCACAAATCCCACCACTGCCAGTCTGAGTGATATGATGTAGGAAATATCTTAAAAGCCTTATGGTTCTCATCCATCAACAACCCCATAGTTCCGGGCTGATCGGGAAAGTGAACAGGACTCCAGAAAACCGGCACAAACATTCCTTCAATGCCTTTCAGTGACTCAACATCCGGATTCAACAATACTTTTTTGCCGTGTTCCAACGCTTGTCTGGCTTCTGTAAAAGATCTTGTCACTACTAAATCAGTGGTATCAACCGATTTACCTGCAGGATAAACCCATATTTTCCAGGCATTCACAAATTCGCCATATTGCAATTCCAAAGTCAACTGTTGCGCTTCATCGATGGTTGAAAAATCAAAAGAAAATGACTCTTCCAGCTTTTGATTGCCAACAGGAATATCTTTAACACCCACATTTTCTTCAAACAATTGCTCTCCTGAAGAAGACTTCACTCTGCAGGTAAGAACCTCGCTCAAATCATTATTGCTGTAATTAACCACCTGAGGAATGGCCTTGAACACTTCATTGTTTTCATACACCGCTTTTTCGTATCTCAAAAGAGGCACTACGGGCGATGAAAAACGGGTAAACCACACCTTACTAACGGCACCTTTTGGATCCCAGAAAGCATCCAGCAAACCAACCAGGGCAGTTCCCTGTCCTGGAAAATCATGCAGATCCAGCAATTGAAAACCGCTTACAGGCTCTGTCTTCAGGGCCCGTTCTATCTCTTCTTTGTAAAGAACACCTGCAAAAGCACCGGTAGCTTTATGAAAGTCGGGAGCCATTTCCAGCATTCCGTTTTTCTCCATATCATTTCCGATAGCCTGGAAATTCAAAGGTAAAAGATTGCCAGTGTATTTAGCAGCTTCTGCCGGATCGGGGTAAACGGAATACTGACCTATTTCGTGCGTTATCAGCGGAACCTCAAGATGTCCTGCCGTGGCCTGATAATCTTTATCAAACGAGGGATATTCCACATTAAAAACCCCTTGTCCTCTCACCCATCCACTGTCGGTGTATTGGGTAATGAAAAAGTCATCGTAAGGCTCAGGGGCCTTTCCGTGCCCCTCCTGAAAAGTAAAAGCCGTAACACAATACAGATGACGGTTATCTCTGGATTTCAGACTATGTACCAGATCATTCAGCTGTTCAAAATCACCTTCAATCTCATTGCCCATCGACCAGAAACAGAAAGATGGATGATTGCCATACTCATCGATCATTCGCTGAGCTTCCTCCTTCAAGAACCTAACGGTGGCACTGTCTTCCCCAAAGGTTAGATTCCAGTAAGGCAACTCAGCCTGAAGATAAAATCCTATTTCATCAGCAGCCTCAAAAGCAGCCTCAGGAGGACACCAGGAGTGAAAGCGCAAATGATTAAGTCCCCAGTCCCGGGCAGTGATCATTAATTCTTTCCACTCTTTCTTTGACATTGGAGGATAACCTTTCAATGGAAAGATGCAACACTCCAGTGTGCCTCTCAGGAACAATGGACGGCCATTGATCATCATCTGATCACCTTCCCTTTTTATGGACCGCATACCGAAAGTTTCGGAAACGGCATCATTATATCCGCCTCCTTCAAAGCTAAGGTGAAGATCATACAAATGAGGATTGAATTCATCCCAGGCAACAACCTCCTCGTCATCCATCTCCACTGTAAGCGACACCAATTGTCTCTTCACATTGGCATTGATGGACTTACTGGCTTTCACAGGATTGGCATTGTCATTCTGAGAAAAAACCTCAACTTTCACATCCCCTTCAAAGTTCTCTCCGGTATTGTTATGTACCTCAAAGCTCAGGTTCAGTTTTTTCTGCTCCAAATCGGGGAAAACCTGTAATTTTTCGATACTCAATTTATCGGAGGCTTCAAGTTTCAGATCACCAATAACTCCGTTCCAGATTATCTGGGTAGCGTTTGTGTAAGCATGTGCCAACAGTTTTACACTGATATCATATTGCTTACGGTTATCAATCCGAATAGTCAGTCTTTGCTTTTGACCGGGCTTTAAGTACTCTGAAAAATCAAACCTGTGGGGAGCCACTAAGCTCTCTCCACCTCCAACTTCCTGTCCATCAACCCACACAGTGGTTTTCCATATCACCCTTTCAAGGTTCAATTCAACCTGCTTTCCGTCCCAGTTCTGAGGAACAGTAAACTCACGCGAATACCAGGCCGGCCCAACATAATCGTATTTTCTGGTGAGCCCAAGTAAAACCTCCTTCTTTAACTCCGGTTCCAGTGAAGTCGGTGTTCCAAATCCGGCATCATCCAGAGTCCCGGGAAGATTAATACTTCCCGGAAGATTCTGTTCATACCACTCACTATCAACTCCCACATCCGCACTATCCAAACGGAATTGCCATTCCCCGGCTAGCGAAAGCTCCTTTATCTCTTTACTTTGACAGCCTGCCATTGTTACAATGACCAGCAGAAGCAGTAATATATGTCTCATTGTGTCCTGATTTTAAAAATTATTGTACACTTTTTATTCTATTTGTTTCCCTGGCCATCTCCAAATGAATCTGTACTCCCTGATGGTTTACATTCAATTCGTAAGCTTTACTCAGAAAATAATCAGCCTTGTCGGTTTTCCCCTGTCCAAGGTATCCCAGACCAAGAAGATAATAACAGTGAATGGTATTCCTCACATTCAGATCCTCCTCCCACACCAGCAAATCGGGAAGCGAAACGGCAAAATAATCAATTTTAACCTCATCAAACAGATGCTTTTCCCCATAAGCAATGAGTTTGTTAAAACGGCTCATGGCTTCATCGGTGCGATTCAATTGCAACAAGGCCAATCCCTGATAGAAAATTTTATCCGGTTTCTGATCGTTGTAAAACATGGCATCAGAGGGAGTGTCCAGACCCTGAGAAGCGATTTCGAAACATTCGCGGGCTTTTTCCTTCTCATCTAAACCTTCGTACCCCAATCCCATGTAGTAGTAGAAATCATTTTCCTGAGCGCCATATAATTTGCCCTCACCCAGATTTTCGGGATAATAGAGCGTTTCTTTCATCAAATCCACCACTTTCTGATACTCTTTCACCTTAAGGGCTTCCCTGGCCAGTCCCAGACGGCAAATCTGGTATTGCGCCGGTACTTTTCCTTCTCCGCCTTCCCAGGGGTGGAACTTACGATCGGAGATTAAGTTTTTAGCCTTTTCATAATCTCCAATTTGATTATACAAGGTTACCAACTCGAGATAGAGATCGTCCCGGTAATCAAGGGCCTCGGGATGGGCCTCAAGAAATGCCAGTCTTTCGTTAAATGGTTTATTCAACTTCTTGTAAAGCTGATCCAATTCCATAACGATTCGGGGATCAGATGGTTCCAGATCATGCGCCAGCTCCAGTTCTTTAAGAGCAGCATCTTTTTGATCCAGCTTGTTGTAATAAGCCAGTGCAAGACTGCGATGCACTCTGTGAAAATCGGGATTGGAAGCCGCAGATTGCTCCCAGCACTCAATAGCTTCAGGATACTGACGCTTATCGTACCAGATATTACCTAGTAAATAAGCCGCATGCCAATCGTTTGCAGAAAACTTCAAGGCATCCGAGAGAATCAGAATCTCCTCAGGTTTGTTTGGAAAGAATTCGCCCTCAGCTCCGTCTTTGGCCTCTTCATAGTATTTATTCCTGGCTTCTTCATCGCCTAGTTTTGATGAAAACCACCCGGTATAATATTGATCCATACAGTCAGCAGGACAAGACTCTATCCCTACAAGAATGATACTGCGGGCTTCATCAAAAAAGCCGGCAGAGGCATATTCAAGAGCCAGTTCGCGGTAATTGTTATTGGCGTTCCGCATTAACTGATGCCAATAATCTTTATCTGATCCAGCGCCAGAAAGCAGTGCTTTTTCATACAGACAACCAAAATTAAAACCATCAATCACCAGACACTCTTCAGCCCACTTCTGAGCCTTTTGACTTTCACCCAGCTTTCTGAGCAAAACAGATTTCAAAAAGCGGGCACTGTGGTTGTGCCAGTTGGCAATGAGAGCTTGCTCTGCTTCACTGAGCGCTCGTTTAAACAATCCTTTTCTGGCAGAAATACGGGCCAGAAACAGGAACGAGACGCTTTTCCAGGCCGCATTCCAGGTAGCCTTATAGAAGCTGTCGTAAGCTTCGTCATAATTCCCTTGATAAAAGAGAGCCACCCCGCTGTTGTATAAAGGCTCCCCATCGTAAGGATTGGGGTTCCTCTCCAATTGGGTGTCGATGGCAGTCTGGAAATATGTCTTCGCCAATGCAAATTTGCCTCTGCGTAAGAACCACAAACCCATGGCATTGTTATTACGGATATCTTTAGGATCACGCTTTAATGCCTCCTGATAATAATCAACAGGCGAAAAGGTAGCATGACGATACTGCTCCAAATGCTGCCCCGTAAGAAATAGCTGTTCATTGGTGAGAATCTCGTGAGGCTCTTTGGCTGCTTTTGCAGGTTCGGCAGGTTTTTTTATCTCATCTTTTTCAGCCCTCCAACTGATAAGTTGCTCGCCACCGCCGTCATAAACCGCCACACATACATTGTCCATCAATGATGCATCTATATCCAACCGTTCTTCAAAAACCTTCTCCGGGGAAAGGGCAATTGTTTTTTCCCAAATTATTTTGGAGTCTTCTTTTAAAACAACTTTGGCATTTTCAAAAACCGAGGTTCCAAACAGTTTTAAAAGCAGCTTGCCTTGTTCGGGCTCAAGATTAAGCAACACATTCCGGTTGGCATTCTTTACAACACCCAACTCTCTATAGGGTAAAAATACCTGCTCAAAAGTCCTCTCCTCTCCAGGCATCAACCAGGTAAAGTCGGGCTGATTATCGGTAAATACACCGGCCATCAGCTCAATATATGGACCATCTTCGTCGGTCAGGTTTCTGTCCCAGGCCACGCCAAAATCGCCACAACCCCAGGTCCATTGTTTTTTACCGGGAGAAATATGATTATTGGCCACATGAAGAACACCAGCCTTTGTATCGTTTTCATAGCCTCCCACAAATTCGTATTTCGACTTAATAGCCATGTAGGACGTAGGTACCGGAAGATTTTTGTACCGTGATATATCCACGCCTGAAGAATAATCGACCTTGTAATAAGTTCCCGTAGCTATGGGGAATGTTGAAACATCCCGTTTACCGTGGTCAAAAACCGCATTTACATCGGGTGGAAAAACCGACTGGTAATGGTCGTTCACAGCTACAGCCGGATTGGCCCACCACAAAAACGTTTGCGGAAATGGCGTTCGGTTAAACAACTGTCCCTTAATTTCCAGATAGGCTCTCCCGGGGTGCAGGGTAAAACCAGCTGCGCCTTTTTGTCCAAACATGCGCTCAATCTCGTTGACCCAGACCGTGGCACTTCCATCTTCATTTTCCTCAATGCGCCAATCAACCGGCAAATAGGTAGACGGACGGTGGTGCTGTGGCCAGTTAAACTCAATTCCGCCCGATATCCAGGGACCGGTAAGCCCAACAAGAGCGGGCTTAATAACATGGTTATAGTAAACAAAATGGCGTTGTTTAATCTTATCCCATGCCATCTGAATTCTGCCTCCCAACTGGGGAAGTATCATCAGCTTCACATACTCATTTTCCAGATAGATGGCCTGATAAGCAACATCTTCCTTAGTATCGTAAATTTTCTCAATTACGGGATAAGGATATACCGCACCACTACTTCCCTGGTAAACTCTCTTTTCCAGAAAAATAGGGTTTTTATCGGGGTAACCGATACCGTATGTGGGAATGACCTCTTCCTGAGACCATACTTTTACATTTGATTTCATAATTATTTTGTTTTAAAAAAGTCATTTTAACAGGCTTGCTAAAAATAGAAAACTACTCTTTATCATTATATTACAAGAATAACGCATTAATAATGTGCAAGGAAATTTGAAACAACTTGAAGTTTTTTTGCACTTACTTTTTTTGATGAAATCTGGTTCTTCAAAATTTCAGGCTGAAGGCCTGATAGCAATATAGCCCAGGGCAACCGCCCTGGGTATGTAAATCCAACACAGCCACTCCCCCGCCCGTTTGGTCGCCTTGCGACCAAACGGGCGGGGCGGAGGAGAATGAGGAACTCATTCTTTCCCGGGGCGATTGCCCCGGGCTAAGTTGATTGCAGGCCTTCAGCCTGCTTCTTTTAACAATAATCTGATTCAATTTTTAGTTTTCTCAGTTATTCTCACCTTCAAAATACTCTTCAATCTCCTCAAGGGTCTTTCCTTTAGTTTCAGGCAGCTTCTTCAAAATAAATGAAAACCCTAACAGACAAATAAGTGCATACACCCAGAAAGTACCTGAGGCCCCTAACGAACTGTTAAGCAACGGAAAAGTATAAGTCAACACAAAACTGGCAATCCAAAGAGAAGAAGTACCAACGGACATGGCTGTTCCACGTATTTTATTGGGAAAGATTTCGGACAGTACAACCCATGTAATTGGCGCCAGTGACATGGCATAAATACCAATACCCAACACCACAAACAAGAGGACAACAAAACCATTCAATTCAAAGAAATAACTGCCTCCAAGTAAAAGGTAGGTCACTGCCAGTCCGGCCGATCCAAAGAGCATTAATTTTCTTCTTCCCCAAGAATCTACCGTTTTCAAAGCCAGAAAAGTAAACACCAGATTGACAATACCGGTAATAACAATATTGAAAAGCACATCGGTAACGCCAAAGCCGGCTGCCCTGAATATCTCTTCAGCATAATTAAAAACCACATTAATCCCCGACCATTGCTGGAATACGGCCAATACAATGCCTATCAGCAAAATGGGTCTTACCTTCACTGCCAAAAGATCTTTCAGTCTTACTTTTTGTGAATTTCCTTTTAAACTGTGCTTGATGCTATCAATCACTCTTTGTCCATAGTCCAGACCTCCTACTTTACTTAGAACTTTCAATGCTGCTTCATTCTTGTGATTTTTAGTCAACCACCTGGGACTTTCAGGGACAAAGAACATGAGGCCGAAGAAAAGTGATGCCGGCACCAATTCTGCCCAGAACATGAAGCGCCACCCCATTTGTCCGTTCCAGGAATTGAGGATAACCGTATCGGTGGCCCCTTCAGGAACTGGTTCAGCAATCAAATAATTGGCTATCTGAGCTGCCAGAATGCCAATAACAATGGTCAGCTGGTTGAGAGAGACAAAGCGTCCGCGCTTCTCAGCCGGCGCTACCTCGGCAATATAAATGGGAGAAATAGAGGATGCCAGTCCGATGCCTAAACCACCCAGGAGCCTGAACCAGATAAAAAGTGTAAAATCACTTGTCCATCCTGTTCCTAACGCAGAAAGTGTAAAAAGAAATGCGGCTACAATAAGTGATGGCTTTCGTCCGAACCGGTCACTTAACCAGCCTGCTCCCATGGCCCCTACAATACAGCCCAGCAAGGCGCTGCTCATGGCCCATCCCTGCAGGTACGGAGAATTCACAATATCAAAGAATCGTTCATAAAATGGTTTGGCACCGCCAATCACTACCCAGTCGTAGCCAAACAGGAGTCCTCCCATAGCTGAGACCAGGGTTATTCCCCAGATGTATTTAAAATTGTAGTTTTCCATTTATCGAAGTGTTTCCATTTTACTTATTACAATATCACATTAGAATCACATTACAAATGTAGATTACAAAAGGTCATATTAAAATGCCATTTTTTGCGATTACATGGATTTTCTTATTTTTAATCCAATAATCCATAATTTATGTCAATATTTGCACATGCAAACTACTAAGCACTGTATCTCTTGCATATAAAATAAAAAAACAGGCCTACACCTCCTGTTTTCAAATAATGATTGAATGAAATAAATTCAATTTATTCTCATTATGGTAAAAAAAATGGAAGGTTTTCCGGGAGAAATGATCATCGTTGTTCCGGGAAAAATAATTGAAGAAATAAAAAAGAATCCTTTGATCAATGGGTTGTACGTAACGGACATTGGTTTTTATCCCAATGCAAGGTTTCATTACCGCGACCGCAAGGAAGGGATTGAAGAACATATTCTGATTTATAACCTGGAAGGAAAAGGCACAATAAAAATAGGCTCAAAAGAGCATGAAATATTACCCAACCTTTTTTTTGTAATACCCGCTCATACTCCACACACTTACTATTCGAATGAGGAAAATCCCTGGAACATTTACTGGGTCCATTTTTCGGGGGAAAAATCGGACCTTTTTTCAAAAATAACGGGGCATATCAATGTCATCTCTCCATCGCCGGTTTCCCGAAAAAAGGAAAGAACCGAACTGTTCACAGAAATATTGGTAAACCTTTCGATGGGTTACAGCCGTGAAAATCTTGAATACGCCAACCTTTGCCTGTGGCATTTGATGGCTTCCTTCATGTATATCAATCAGTTCAGACAAATACTGAAAGGCAGCCAACCCGACTTTACAATACAAGCCATAAATTTTATGCGCGAAAACCTCAACAAACCCCTAAAGCTCGATGACCTGGCCCGTGACGCAGGATACAGTGCCTCTCATTTTTCAAAAATATTTTCCGAAAAAACCGGCCATGCCCCCATGGAATATTTTAATCAGTTAAAAATGCAGGAAGCTTGTCGCTGGCTGGATACTTCAACCTTAAGTGTAGCTGAAATTGCTTCTAATCTGGGCTTTTCAGATCCTTTCTATTTTTCCCGGACTTTTAAGCGCATTATGCTTCAATCACCCACCCATTACAGGAAAAGGAATTTCAAATAAAAATGAATTGTTCTTCTCCTTTTGCCTGGATTTTCACCCCGGTATTAACATGGGAGCGGTTTTCATCCGCCACTTATAGAATTCCTCCCCTCCTCCGTATGAGGCCCTCAGCCTCTGTTTGGCCTGGAATTAACAACAGTTTTCTACTCATTTCAAATCGTTTTAAAGTTCAACAATAGCTCGGTAACCAAGCGATAACCATTCCGGTAACCCTGCTTCTTCAATCGATTGATAAGCGCAATGTAAGTGGATTTTTCATAAAAAAATATTCCGGTAATCTTACATGAATTTCAGAAACAATCAACAAACAACTAATTATCAACACTCAAGAGGATCTGGTTTTTATTGCATTTGTTGAATCACCAACAAGGTTCAACCACCTAAACACCTGTCATCCGATAACTTAGCCCCGATCAGCAAAATTACAACCTCATTACCAAACCATTACAGCTAAAACACCTTAACATCCGGTATTTTATGGTTGTCTCTAACACCAAAATGCTGTTCACCCCACACGAGTATTCGACCAAATCTTCATTATTCGGTTCTGCTTCGCCCCTGCTCCGGGACAAATTCGAGGCAGATTCGTGGTTTGTTCGGTTGTTCTTCGGTTATCCTTCGCTTATAAGGGAACGAAGCCTGAACGAACAACAACCGAAGCTGTTACGAAGCAGGACCGAAGCAGTTTCGACGGCGGGACGAATGGTAAGCGAAGGGAAAATACTCATATGGTATTACTTAGACCATCATATTAAAAAAATTAAGTCCCGTCCGAAAAATAATGAAGATTTTAATTTAAATCCAGATCACATATAAGGAATCCGTGACGTAATATTCTCAAGCAGACAACGCAATCTTAAGTTTAAATGCTAGAAAGAACATAAAATAGCCCCTCAACAAAGCACCCAATAAAAAAAAGCTACATCATTTAAATGCAGCTTTTTAAAGCACTAATTAATCTCTATAAGCAAATGCTAAAAAAACAGAGTTAGGCTCTGCTAATCAACTACTGCAACCTCCCGCAACGATTTCTTTAAAAAGGTTTCGGGACCAATCCCTAAAAATAAGGATCCATTCTTTTGATCTCTCACTTGACCTCCCATGAATTCCTTATACCAATCCATCCAGGGATAAGAATAACCATATTTCTCTGCGGCATGTAAAACCAAACCGTCATCTCCTTTTTCCGGCATTGAAACTCCGAGATCTTGATAATAATTCTCACCAACAGTGTGCAACCATTCATGCACCCAAACTCCCGGATCATTGTTTTTATACCATGCTATCTTTTCATTTATATCTGAACCGGCATCGAATTTAATGGTAATATATCCGGTTTTAATCGGATCATTCATTGGATCAGTCCACGCCAAACCGAAATAAGAACTCTCAAAGCTACAATCTCCGTCCTGCTCTGGCCAAAACACAAAAACAGCATCATATTCTCCGGGTTTGATATCAGGAATCAACTCAGTTATTGAGTTTGGTTCCAGAGTAAACCAGGTATTACTCGCCTTGTGTAATCGAACCGGCAATTGAATATCTTTCCGTTCCACATCCCACTTCACTGTATTGTAAGTAAAAGATTCAAAATGATTTTCAATACTCCACATAAAAAACTCATAACCTGCATTTAACTCCTCTTTACTAAAATGAGAACTGCAAACCCCATTAGGAGAAGAACCTTTTACTTCATGGACTCCTACCCACAACGCCTTCCAAACTTTTGGGTCAGGTTGATCTTTTGTCGATAGGAATATTTCGGCATCTTCATCAACATCTATTTCTCTTCTAAAATATTGATTGGATCCGTCTGTTCCCACCCCAAAAACGTGCTCTCCTTTACCCACATTTAACTCTGCAGGAGTCATATTTCCAGTATTCTTACCATTCAGGTATACAACCCCCTTCTCCTCTGCTGTAATTTTAATAGTATAAGAGTTTCTAACTTTGCCCCCATCTGATGATGAACAGAAAGATAAAAATCCAATGAAACAAAAAAGCATTAATGCTTTGACATATCTCAACATATTCATGATCTATATTTTAAACTTTCTTTTATTACAAACTAAACAATAGCTTCCTCCTCCCCTTCCAAGTTTTAAAACACCTAAAAATATTAATGAGGGGCAGTTGTGGTTTAAATATCCAACTTTTGCCTGGAGGTAAAAGTTTTCATTCTTTCTCTATTTTAAAAAAGAGTCAAACAAAAAACAACTATATCATTCCCTTCTAATTAAGGACAGGATGCAACATCGCTGCCATTCCACCCCCTTTTTTAAGAAGGATTGTTTTTTTATAGCTATTGTCGACGATTACTTCATCCATTTTGAAATCGTTACCATGCCGGTTAGCATTAACACCATCAGTGTAAATAGTCATTTTATATTTTTGTCCATCGGGTAAGAATGACAAATCCACATCCACTGTTCGCTCATCCCAATCAATCATTCCTCCCAGATACCAATTCTTGCCATTTCTGCGGGCCATTAACAATTTATCACTAACCCTGGCCTCCAACACCACAGTTTCATCCCAAACCGTAGGGACATCACTTAAAAACGCCATAAACTCTGGCTCGTCATAATACCTTGTCGGACTGTCACAAAGCATCTGCACAGGACTTTCATAAACAACAAACATTGCTAGCTGATGGCATCGGGTCCCCATACTCATGGGGGTATCGAAAATAGGTTTGAAATCTTTCTCCTGGGCATTTTGCATAGAACCGGGAGTATAATCAAGAGGACCGGCCAACATTCTGCCAAAAGGAAGAATCAGATCATGTTCGGGCGTTTGGCGCATGCTCCATTTGAATTGTTCGCCTCCGTTTACACCTTCCCTGGTCATAACATTGGGATACATACGCCGAATTCCGGCAGGTTTATAAGAACCATGAAAATCCACCATCAATTTATGTTTAGCAGCCTCAGATGCAATACGATGAAAATAATTCACCATCCATTTGTCATCTCTGTCCATAAAGTCAACTTTTATGCCCTTAATTCCCCACGCTTCAAATTGATCCATCGCATCTTCCAATTGATCGTCCAATGTTTTCCATACACACCAAAGCATAAGTCCTACACCTTTATCTTTAGCATATGATGTTAATTCTTCCATATCAATCTCAGGAACAACTTCCATCAAATCCCCGAGTTTATACCAACCTTCATCCAACATTACATATTCCAATCCATATTCTGAGGCAAAGTCAATGTAATACTTATAAGTTTCGGTATTTATTCCTGCTTTAAAATCCACATTGTAGACATTATTAGCATTCCACCAATCCCAGGAAACTTTCCCCGGTGTGATCCAGGAAGCATCTTCAATTTTATTTTCAGAAGCCAGAAGGTAGGTCATCTGATTGGTAATCAAATCGGCATCATCCTCGGCAATTGCAAAAACCCGCCACGGAAAACTACGCTCCCCGGAAGTTTTCGCTATATAATGATATCGCTCAGTAATGGGAAGACGACGATCACTTAATTCTTTAAAATCCATGACCTCCTTGGGTAAATCACTTTTCAGATTTAAACCATTCGCTCCCTTTAACCAAAGTCCCGGGTAATCCTGCAAATCGGTCTCGGCAATAACCATTTTAGGCCCTTCAGAGGGTTTAAGAATTAATGGCAAGCTCGCCAAATATTCCCCTCCCAGTTCCTGAACTGATGTATAATCATAATAAACCTGATTATTGGATTGAAACTGCCTCTCACTCCCCCACCAGCACATGTAATTATCAGGAAATCTCATATTACATATTTCATCCAAAACAGTAATCTCTCCCGTCTTTTCAGTCTCGAAACGGTAAGCAATTCCCTCATTGAAAACCCGGAATGAAAGCGAAAAGCCTTTTTTAAAAAAAAGCCTCAACTCATTGAACCGATTGATTATTTCGGCTTCCTTTATTTTTACAACCGGTGTGATTGTTTCATCAACCTGTTGTCTTTTAGCCTTTACAACAATAGGGTCACCTCCCAGATGCTCATTTTCAAGTTGCATCCCTATTTCTGAGAGGCTAAAAAGCTCACCTCCATTAAAATTTACAGAAAAATGAATTACACTATCTGTACTTACAACGATTTCTATTTTTTTATCGGGAGAAGACAATCGATAATTATTTTGTTTTGCAGATGCCCTCCCGGCTCCCGCAACACACAAAACAATCAATATTAATAACTTATATTTCATATCAAACATATCTCTTTAATTAAAATTAGACATACCAATCTCCAAACCGGGAAAAACCCGGCTCAAATATCAACTATGGTTTCTACTTTTATTTTATCAGCTCAAGCTTGAGAGATTTAGATGGAACCGGATAGGAAGAGATCCAGACTTCAGGAGAAAATTGAAGATTTTCCTTGTCGTATCCCATAACAAACACTTCAATCTTCTTCCCCACATCTTCTTGATCAACAGGAATGTAGTAAGTATAATTTTCATCTCGTCGGGCGTTAACATACTCCCATGTATTGGATGGATAAGAAACAGCCCGGTCAGGTGCACCCACCAATTCACCTCCAATACGAGCAGCTGCATAAGCCCCTTCGACGCCATGCTTCCCCTTCAGTGCAACACACATGTAGCTATTGGGGGCAATTTCATCTAGTTCAAACGAGGCTGACCAAACTCTTTGCACCTCCATATTATCAGGATGGGCAAAAAGATTTGAAGCCCGCCAGGAGTCATTGTTCACTTTTACTCCGTTTTTTAAACCTTCGATTTCAACAATCCGCTGAGGGAAATCCTTAAAGCGAAAATACCGAACCGGCTCTTCCAGTCTGATCTTCATTTCCTGACCGGCAATGTAAGTTAACTGTTTCCATTCCTGTAAATCTGAAGAGACTTCAACATAATTCCCCTCGCCTCTCAAAAGAGGTTGTAAGGAGAAATCATCCGGCACATGAATAATCAGCTCATCCAGATACATTACTTTTCCCAAATCAAGGCGAAAACCTCCTCCTTTTACACGTTGATCTATTTTATATTTTTCCGAAGGCCAAAAACCTGTTGTCATATCTCCATCGAACAAATTTTTATCCCAAATTCCTCTTTCAACGAAAGTTTCCTGATTAAAGAAAGCGTTGCGGGCAGCCTTTACAGCCGGAATATCTGTTTTACCGGAACGTTTTAGTGAACGCACTTCAAGTGCATTATTGTCGGCTGCAAAAACAGTAGCTTCATAAAATGCTTCTTCGCTTCCAGTTTTACTTACCGGTTTCATTTCAGCCAATTTTCGATGAGGGTCTTTTTTAAGCTCTTTTCCTTCAAAATTTACTTTTACCGTTTTTCCCTTAACCAGTCTTGTGTCGGAACGCCCATTAAGCAAAACCTTACTATACTTATGATTTTGAGGTAGCCTTATCCGGGCTTTCTCACCAGGCATTCCCAATAATTTAATTTCAACCGGCTCCCCTTCGATATCACGAATCACCTTATAATCAACCCCATTAACCAATGGTTCATCTGGTTGAGCTGTTGTTGCCAGGAGCATACAAGCTCTGAAAGGATCAACCGTAACTTCAACTTTTTCTCCAAAATTAAACGCCCCTAAAACCTTCTCAGAAGGATGGAGTTGAAGAAGTGTCACTTTTTCACCGGCTGATAATCCTAATTCGTTATTCAAATTAACAACATAACTCGTATCATTCCAGCCAAGATTCCTTAATGTGATGAATCTTGTTTCTTCGTCTCCCCTTGCAACTGCATGCGGCCCATAGGATTTGGGTAATGTTTTAGCATTAACAAGAATATCCCCATATTTTTTATGAAGATTGAAAAAACGGGCTAATTGTGAGAATTCATCATCCCGAAGCAACCAGGGATTACCATACAATTCGGGAGATAGAATAAGCGATCGGTTAAAAGCCTGGAGAACAAGGTCATCTTCCCAAAAATCGAGACAAGAAGATAAACAAACACCATGATCCTCAGTAAGTCGCTTCAATTCCGGAGGCAATCCCCTAGACAAAGCCCCGGCTCTGTGGTGAGGCGCTGTACTGTTATTGGTCATAAACACATCAATATAGGTCTCGTATCCCTCCCACAAAAAAGTAGTAGCATAAGGTTTACCTTTATCCAGTCCCAAACGATGGTTTAATAGTATCAAATCAGGACTGTATTTGCGACACTTTTCCATCATTTTGATAAAAGCATCTTCTTTTTCGGGACGAAGCGGGCCACATACTGCATCAAACTTAAACAGTGCAAAATCATAATCCCTGCAAAGCTTCACCATCTCATCAATGCGTGCCTGTTCCTCTTCAGGAGTATTTCCAAAACCATCAGCCCCCCCCCAAACACCTAATCTAACACCCATCGATTTCGCTTGCTTATAAATGGGCTCAAAACCGTTGGGAAATTGCTTTTTAAATCTATCTGAATAAATGCTGCCATAAAACCGTTTCCCATCTATGGCTCCCGCATCCAAAGCATAAATATCTAACTGCATACCATACTCTTGCTTTAACCACTCAAAAAAAGCAAGATTTATCTTAGTCTGTTCCGCTGTGGCCCCCTCATTGGTATTGTTTATCCAACTAAAATATTGAGCCTTTGATGGTGTGTTTTCATCGGCACCGGGGTAAACACTCTTTTGCCCGGCCGTATTAACGATACCCAGAAAAAAACACACCAATAATAATATATATCCTTTCATATTACAATCTCTTAACACAATATCAACCCTTAATTTCTAAACACTTGTCTCGTTTAAACCATAAAAAACTTTCTTACGGGACCATTCAACTGCCCCGTAAGAAAGATTCTTTTACCATCCTTTATTTTGACTTATTTGCGACAGATCAATCTCTGCCTGAGGTATTGGCCATAAATAATGTTTTTCCGGGTCAAAAATCCGCTCTCCTCCGGAAAGGGTCACTTCTTCGCCTGATTCAGAATCAATGTAGGTCAGCCCTTCGGCCTCTCCGGGCATTACATTTTCAGCAATCTCCCAACGGCGGATATCAAACAATCGAATACCTTCAAATGCCAGTTCAACTCTGCGTTCACGCCGAACTATTTCTCTCAATTCACTCTGAGATTTCCCGGAAGAAACAGGAGGCATATTCACATCGGGACGCTGACGCACTTCGTTAATGGCATCATATACGGATTGGTCAATATCATTGGCTTCAATTTTAGCTTCTGCATACATTAATAACACCTCTGCATAACGCATTAACATATACTGAATCGAGCTATCCCAGTAATTAGACGTTTCAATATCATCCTGAGAAATATATTTAAGCCAATTATAACCGGTTGCGGTTTTATTCCATTGACCACCGGTTCCATCGGTAAGATCATCACCAGGTACTATTTCTTCACCTGGATATGAAGCACCGGGAATGGTATTATATACACCTCCCTGCCATTCACGTCCTGGATATAAGATTGAATGATGCAACCTAGGATCTCTGTTTTCATAAGGATTCTCCGGATCATAAATAGAGGTGGGGTCATTAATCGTCTTACCATCAATGGTTTCATAAGCATTCACCATGGATTGCAGCGGACACGAACAGCTCCACCCTCCTGCCGAATTGGGACCATAATTTGCCAACCAAAATTCTCCTTCATCCACATCTTTCATTACCTGAATGTCGAAAATGACCTCATTGCAGTCAACTCCTTTGTAATCAAATAAATTTGCATATTCAGGAAATAAACTATATACATCAGAGTCTATTACATCTTTAGCTGCTGCTGCTGCTTCTTCCCACTTTTCCTGCATAAGTAAAATTCTGCCTTTTAAAGTAAGAGCTGCACCTTTGGTAATTCGACCTCTATTGTCTTCGTTATAGCTGTCAGGCAAATCTGCAATCGCTTGATCCAAATCGATCAACAATTGATCAAGTATAGCGTTTTTATCTACACGTTGGCTTTTGGGTGAAGGCTTCAAGTCACCCTGGTCCCCATCAACCGGATCCATTTCCCCGGGATCAACACTTTCGGTCAAAAAAGGAACATCTCCAAATAAATAAACCAAATCCCAATAGAAGTAAGCTCTCAGAAAAGTAGCTTCTGCAATCAAGCGGGCCTTATAGTCCGGATCAATATCATCCACGCCATCAGCACCTTCTATCAAACGATTGGCTCTCATAATCCCTCTGTAACGCTCACTCCATCTATATTCCACATATCCGTCATAAGCGGAAGCTGTACCATTCGCAAGTTGGTAACCGGCATTCCATGAATGGTGATCCACTGCGTTGTCAGTCATAATCTCAACGCGTAACATATCAGTGCCGCTTCCATAGCTCACATTCCAGCTATTAAAACCGATAAGGTCATAAACAGCATTCAAAGCATACTCGAGATCTTTGGTTTGCTCAAAAAAAGTAGCTGAAGAAACCTGATCACTCGGAGTTCTTTCCAAAAAATCATCGCTACAATATGTAAAGCTTAGAATAAAAGCAAAAGCTATAATATATCTTGTTATTGTTTTCATTTTCAACTAATTTATCGTGTTTATAGCTTAAAAATTGATTTGCATACCTAAAATATAGGTTGAAACCGGAGGATAATAGCTGGGGCGTCCCTGGTATGTTTCCGGGTCCAGTCCCGACTCAACATCAGTAATGGTAAATAAATTAGTACCTCCGAGGTATAGCCTCAAACGATCCACTTTAATCTTTTCAAGAATGGAACCGGGCAGTGTATAACCTATCTGAAGGTTTTTCATGCGGATATAAGAAGCATCTCTTACCCAGAAATCATTATACAGAAAATTATTTTTATTGGATGCAGCCTCTAAGCGAGGGAAAGATGCATTCGGATTTTCAGGAGTCCATCTATCCAGGGCACGTGTAGTGGTGAAAATTTCAAAATTCGGTCCTTCATTGGGTGCTCCGTAAAAATAGTTTTCAGCCTTGAGAACACCCTGAAATGTGGCACTCAGATCAAATCCTTTGTAGGCAGCATAGAGATCGCCTCCAAAAGTATAGCGGGGAAGAGTATTACCTATAATGATTCTGTCTTCATCATTAATCTCACCATCCTCGTTTAAATCAACTAACTTAATATCTCCAGGCTTCAGATCGGACTGATTAGGTTGAGTCGGATGATTGTTTATTTCATCCTCAGATTGGAAAAGCCCGTCAGATTTATAGCCATACAATGCCCATGCTGGCTCTCCTTCTTTTAAAATCGTCCATCCACTGATAGATGCTTCTTTTCCCGACAAGCTGATTACTTCATTTTGAATATCAGACATATTGAAACCAACAGAATAATCAAATTCCCCAATTTTATTTCTGTGCGAAACACTTATTTCCCAGCCTTCATTGCGAATCTGACCTGCGTTGGATTCTGAAGCTTCAAGACCTACCATATTGGAAATGGGGAGTGTCATCAAAACATCCTTGGTGTCTTTAATAAAGTAATCGGCAACCAAATCAAATTTTCCATTCCATAAAGTCAAGTCAAATCCAATATCTGTAATTTCGGTAGTTTCCCAGGTAACATCAGTATTGGCATAATACCACTGAGAATATCCACTTACCTCCTTATCATTGAAACTGTAGTCATATCCCGAAAAAACAGGAGAGGTAAACCTGTAAAGCCCAATATTTTGATTACCTAACTGTCCCCAGGAAGCTCTGAATTTCAGATTATCCACAAAACTCAGTTCATTCATAAATCCTTCCTTCGAGACACGCCAGGCAGCAGAAAAAGAAGGGAAAAACCCCCATTTATTTCCCTTAGCAAACCGGGAGGAACCATCATACCTGAAATTGGCTTCAAGTAAATACTTCTGCTTAAAGTTGTAATTAAACCTGCCAAAGTAAGAAAGTAAGGCCCAATCTTCGCGATATCCACTATTATCCTTGGTCTCGGCATCACCTGTATTCAACTCTGCATAGTCATTGCTGTAAATATTTTTGCGCGACCCCCACAAATAATATGAATTGGACTCGATGGCCTCATAACCACCCAAAACATGGACATTGTGACCTTCAAATGATTTATCATAATCCAATAGCATTTTAAAATTAGTTTCGCGGGTCATCCAACGGCTATCATCCAGATCACTCGGGTACCACTCAGTCACCAGCCTGTCCTCATCAAAAGGATCATAAAATTTATATTCTGCTCTAAATGTATAGTTCCGGTTGTTTATACTTTTATAGGAAAAATCTGAAGTCAGCTTAAGTCCTGGAGTAATTTCAAAGTCAGCCCCTGTCTTGATATTAAGCGTTTCATACTGATCTTCATAACTCCCCCCAACTTCAAGATCTGCCAAAGCACTATTATTGTCTTTATTCAAGCCATACAGACCGCTGGGATATTTGGGGACTAGTACTGGTGAAGAACCTACAATGTCAGAAATGGCGTCTCCCAAACGAGAAGGCCGTTTGTTATCCCGGCGGTTAAAACTAATATCAGCCCGAAAATTCAAATTCTCATTTGCCGAAAGATCTGTGTTCAACCTCATCCCATACCGTTTACTATTGACATTCTTCATCATTCCATCCTGGTCAAGATAATTAACCGAAAACGCTATATTTGCATTTTCCTTACCCCCACTAATTCTCAAAGAATGTTTTTGCATTGGTGCTGTATTGAACAATTCCTCAAATAAATTAGTATACGGATACTTAATTGGATCATTCCCTGCAACAGTATTTTGAATATATTCCTCAGAATATTTAGGATTCTGTCCTGCATTTTCAAGAGCTTCATTAACAAGATTCAGGTAATCACCGGCTCCAACCAATTCGGGAAGCGTTGCCGGAGTCTGCCACCCCATGTGACCATCATAATTGACTGTAAACGCTCCCTCTTTTCCACGCTTTGTTGTAATTAAAACCACTCCATTTGCTGCACGAGCACCATAAATGGCAGAGGAAGCAGCATCTTTCAGGATAGACATACTCTCTATATCCGCAGGGTTCACCTCACTTATGGGCATCTCAATACCATCGACCAAAACCAAAGGATTACTTCCCGCCGAGAGGGATGTATTTCCGCGAATCTTGATGGATACATCTTCAGATCCAGGTGCCCCCCCTCTATCAATGACAGTAACGCCACTAGTGGCTCCCTGGAGTGCAAGCCTGGTATCCGGCACTGTTCTTTTTGTCAATTCCTCACCATCGACTGTGGCAACAGAACCTGTTAAATTGGCTTTTTTCTTGGTGCCATATCCCACAACTACAACTTCATCAAGGTCCAGAATCTGCTGCTTCATTACTACATTAAAGAAATCTTTATTCCCAATCTCTATTTTTCGGGGTTCCATACCAATAAAAGAAAACACCAACTCATTGGCAGCTTCACTCACATCCAGGGAAAAATTCCCATCCGATCCGGTAATAGTTCCATTGGTTGTTCCTTCTACCATTACAGTTACACCCGGGATAGGCTCTCCCTTTTGATCTTTTACCGTCCCGGATACTCTCTTTTCCTGGGGTACTCCCGGCAAATTCCCAATCACCATTTCCGAAGGAGACAAAACGATCTGCTTACCCATGACCGTATAAGAGACTGCTTCTTCGTTAAAGATTTGATCCAGAATAACACGGATCTCCTCACTGTTTGCCTCAACATCCACCTCTTTCTCAACATCAATCAAGCGATTGTTGTAAACAAAGAAAAATTCAGAAGACTTTTCGATCTCCTGCAAAACCTCTTTCACACGAGCATTTTTCATTTTAAGGCTCACCCTGGCATCCTGAGCATAGGAACCAGAAGCTATAGCCTGAAAGCTCACCAATAAAACTAAACCAATTGTTAACCTCATAATCAACATTAGTTTTCGCGGCAGAAACCCTGCAAAGTTTCTTCGCCATTCACGATAATTTTTCATAAATTTGAACTGTTTTACTATTAAACATTTACCTGTCTGCAAACAGGTACTAATTACAGGAAAGTGCTGCAACACTTTCCTGTTTTATTTTTTACTGGTGAGTTTCACCACCCGTTTTTCAAAGATGTTATCTGTTCCTTTCTCTGGTCTGCACACTTCATATTCTATGGGAGAAGATGTAGCTATAAGTTTTAGGAACTCATCCAGAGTCTCATTCAAAAATGTTCCGGTAATTCGATAGTCGAGCAAGACCTCATCTTCAACCTGATATTTCACGTTGTATTTGCGTTCCATCTGTCGTAATACAGAAGTTAAAGGTTCGTTGATAAATACCAGTTTTCCTTCTTTCCAGCTGATATAAGGTGCCAGGTTCTCTACCCCGGAGATATTGAAAGCACCTGATTTTTTTTCCAACCTGGCCACCTGCCCTGGTTTTAACTCAGATACAACTTTTTGCTCATCACTTTTTATGTCCAGTATTTGCACACTTCCTTCAACCAATGTAACTGAAACATCCGGATCGTTGGAATAGGCAGAAACATTATATTCGGTTCCGGTAACCTGAACCCCCAGACCTGTTTCGGTAGACACAATGAAAGGTTTTGTTTTGTTTGAGGCCACCACAAAATAACCTTCGCCCTTTAACTGAACCTCCCTTTTTTCAACACCTTGAAATGAGGAAGGAAAGGTTATCTCACTTTCAGAGTTTAACCAAACCTTACTGCCATCGGGCAAATCCACAATACTCTGAATTCCGGGAGGGGCAGACATGGTTGTCATGGCTATTGACTTCTCTCCTATATATTCTGAGAAGAAAAGCCCTGCAACAATCATTAATGGTAATATCAAAATTGCAGCAACCTTCGCAAAACCTGCATATAAACGACGAGTCAGCGAAGGTCCCGGACCTTCAATATTTATGCGATGATGAATTTGATCCAGCACTCTTGAAAACCGGTTTTTATCCCCTGAAAAACCTTCAGTTTGAATATCTCTCCAATGCTTATGCATAAAATCATTGAGCTCTCCCTGTCCGGAAAAACCTGCCAGTGCTTTTACAGCCTCTTTAAATTCGGCGGCTGTACATTCGCCTTTAATATATTTTCTTAAAATTTCTTTCATTTTATTGCCTTCTATTAACTACTACGCTGTAAAGATCGGGATCCCCTACGCACTAATAAATTATTTTTGACATTTTTTTACATCAGAGTGACTTTCAGGGAAAAAGAGGATGATTTTTTTTTAATGTGAGCTTTCAATTAAAAATTAACAGAACGCAGATGACCCAGATAAAAATGGTTTTCGCAGATAATATCCGCTTAGATCTGCCAGATCTGCGTGTTTAGCACTCTTTTTTTGTGAAAAAGTTAAAATAAATCTAATACGTTTTTTAGACAGCTTCCTCTCCTTGTCACTTAGTGTACACTGTGGTTGAATAAATGAACCGGCCTTGCCGGTCTGTCTGTAAAAACCACAGAGGACACCGGGTAACACCGAGGGTAAACTATTGTAACTTGGATTTATTCCCGGTCACAAGTAATAGAGAGTGAGGTTACCAGGAAAAAATGGAGCTGTATCAAAAAATACTCGTCCGAGACGAGAACCCTAAACCCACTTGTTGCAAACGAGAGGGAGTGGGAGGCATTTATACCCCCTCTCTGTGCTCCTCCACGTTCCTCTGTGGTTAAATAAAAAAAACCGGCATCGCCGGTTCGTCTGTAAAAACCACAGAGGGCACAGGGTAACACAGAGGACAAATTGTTGTAACTTGGAGTTGTTTTCAATATAACTTTGCGTCTTGGGGTCTCCGCGTTTAAGCTTTTTATCCTTAAGAAACAAACAAATGAAAGAACAACAGCCCCAGAAAGCCTCCGGAACCAAATTTGTCCTTAAAAAAAGCAAGCGCTTTGGTTAATTGGTTTTCAACCGTTTTTTCTGAAATCCCTAACTGTTGAGCTATTTCTTTATTGGTTAATCCCTTTTGACGACTCAATATAAAAACCTCTTTCCGTTTCACAGGCAGCTGATCAATGAGAGTTTTATATTCCTCTTCCAGAAAGCCAAAATCGGTTAATTCCTCTGCTCCAAGGTTATTGGAGACAGTAGCATTGCCCAAATATTCAAGATATTTTTTCTCTGTGGATTTTTTGCGAAAAAAAGAAATCACGGCATTTTTCGTGGCCGTGTAAATTAAAGGTTCTATGCGGGCATCTTTTTTAAGCCCGGCGCGGTGGTTCCATATATTAATAAAGACTTCCTGAACAATATCGTAGGCATCGTCCTGATTTTTAAGATAGGAAAGTGCAAATGCAAATATTTTTTCATGATAAAGAGCATATACCTCATCCAAAACGCTTTTATCTCCTTTTCTTAAACCTTCGCACAATTTTTGGTTTTCCATGGCATGACATAGTTGGTCTTTGATCAATTTCTGAGGATTAAGGACAACATTAAACGATTCCCGTCTTGCAATATTAACATTTTTTAGGGTTTTGACAATTTATTATACTCCCCTAACCCAGTTTAGCGCATATTTTTTCTGTGATTAAGTAAAAAATAACACGAAAAAATTGAATGTCATTTTCAAAACAAACCCAACACGCTCAAGTGCTGACATCTGTCCAATTAAGTTTTAATACACTTTCAAAGATATTTTTGATTTCTAACAATCTACGCAAGACCTTTGTACAAAAAGTTACTGTAAAGAGACCTTGCCATTGTCATTTGATCAAAGACCGATTCACAAGATCGTTAAATCCCGGAATATTTTATAATGGGAAGCTCCGGAACCGACAATTTACAAACTGATAATCAACACACTAAACAAGACATACATTCATATATTATCAATTACTTCGAATCTCTGATTCTGGCAACCTCACTCAAGCATTACTTTATTGCTTTTTCAATGAAAATAAAATAAATTGGGGATTAAAACAATTACCCCTCCTTTCAGAAAACAAGTTTGGCTGTCACAAGTTACTTTACCAGTGGGGTATTTCGAATTTATATCAAACCATTGTACCCTTTATACTTAAGTTTTTTGGTTAATGGAACAGTAAAAACAAAACCCATATATTTTCAAAACAGCCATTATCAATGAATAACCTTACTAGAATCAATAAAGTACTTATTTTCATACTGGCAGGCTTCGCTTTATTATATTTTGGATCGTCTTTTTTTATCCCCTTTTTATTTGGAGCATTTCTTGCTTCTCTGATGAAGCCTTTTTGCAAATTACTGGAGTCTTTAAAATTTAACAGACTTAGCGCCGCATTAACCAGCGCGCTTGTTGTTTTTATTATACTTGGAGGGGTACTGCTATTATTTGTTTTTCAGGCCAATCAATTTGTTTCAGATATAGGATCAGTAAAAGATCAGGCAAAAACCCTAATAGACAGCATTCAAGAGAAAATATCTTCAATAGCCAACATATCGGAAGAACAGCAGAAAGACTTTTGGATAGGAAGATCCAATCAAATTCTGGATCGTGTGGAGTCCATGGCAACCAATCTTATTAACGGAGTAGTAAGCGCCCTTAGTGGTCTGCTTATAATTCTGATTTATGTGTTCTTATTGTTGCTTTACCAGGACCGGATAGATGGCTTTATTATGATGTACACTCCTGATAAGAGCAAAAACAAGGTAAAGGAGATCACTGATCGCCTGAATAAAGTGGTATATCACTATCTGTGGGGACGCGCCAAAGTAATGAGTTTACTGGGAATAATGTATTATACAACATTTATCATTTTCGATTTACCCTATGCTTTGCTGATCACAATTTTCGGTGCCCTCATTACCATTATTCCATACTTAGGCCCGTTAATCAGTGGATTGATTCCCATCATATTCTCTTTTATCTTTTTTGACAGCCTGCCAAAGGCAGTAATTTTCTCGATTATAATTATGATAGAACAGCTAATTGAAAGTTATGTATTTGAACCCTGGATAATAGGACGTGAAGTAAAGCTGAATCCGCTAGTTGTAATTGTGGCCATAATTATAGGTGGCATGGTATGGGGAATAGCCGGGATGATTCTTTTCGTGCCCCTATTTGCCATGATCAAGATTATTTCAAACAACACTCCCGGACTGGAGCCTATCGGGTTCCTTCTCGGACAAAACAACAAAGATCAAGGACGTATAACCAACTAAAAAAAACAGATATGCTTGGATGGATTCTTATTTCAGTATTTGCGGCTATACTTTTTGCCCTGCTGGGCTTTACGAAAATAGCCAGAGGTTTTGCTGCCATAGCCAAAATCCTCTTTTATATTTTTGCAATCATTTTTATCATTACGCTTATAATTCATCTTTTAGTTTGATGCATTCCTCGTCTTAAAGACATAAAACAGGACTGGCATCTTGACAGAAACGAATTCAGACAAGCCTCCTTTGTCTTCTATTGGGAATAAGTAACCCCAATTTCATAAGTTGTTTGATTTGCTTATATTTGCTACTGTGAAACAAAAAATCATTTCCATAACACTTTTGCTGTCCTTTCTGACAGTTCTCCTTCATGAGATGGTGCCACATCATCATCATGAAGTTGAAGTGAATGAAGATTTTTCGGTTCACAGCCATTCCGGAAAACATGCTCATCATGCAGGGGACTCTCATCATGAACATGAAGAATCTCACTCTAATGACAGCTCTAATGACTCTGAATCTGAGCAACCTCAAAACTTTCCGCTGCATTTCCACCCCACCACCTTCGATGATTATGATTTTGCAAGGGTCGAAAACAGTCATCCAACTTCTCAGAATCTTTCGCTTCTGGCCGTTGAATTATTCGGCAATTTATCCCCATTAAATCCGGATCCACCCGAACATAAACAAATTAAATTTTGGAATCATACGATTCCTCTTTTCTCAATTTTCATCCCCGGGGTCATAGGCCTGCGGGCACCTCCCTTTTTTACCTGATATTTCTTTCAATAAGGTCCAGCAGCGCTTTCCCATTACTCATAAGGAACAAGAATAGAAGGAACCTGACGATTCCTGACATTGCAGTTCCAGTGTATTTGCTATCTGCCTGCTAAAGGACAATTTTTCAATATATCTTTTTTTAAACTTGCCCTGTCTCCGATGGGGGTAAAACCAATTTTATTATGAAGCGATTCATGTATCTTTTGGTGTTCTCTGTTTACATGGCTTTCATGGCTGCTTCGTGCGCAACAGGATCACAAAAATCAGATGATCATGGGCACGACCATGGCGCAGAAACTCACGAGCACGAGCACGTTGAACAAGAAGAATTTGTTGTTGGTGACAGCACAAATACTTCTGAAATGGAAGACCAACATGACCACGATCACGACGAACACGGTCATGAACATTAAAACCAGTTGAGGCTGTTTAAAAAGTCCATTTTTATCTGTGCCCCTTCGTGAGGGGCTCCGTAAACATTGCGTAACCAATTAAAATACAATGCTTGCATCGACAAGCATTGTATTTACCATCTTTAATATGTGACTTTTTTGACACCCTCATCTTTTAAAATAAAGCCTTCAAAAGATGAAAACATTGAAATATATTCCGATCATTTTATTTTTTGCACTCCTCATTTCGTGTAACGCAAGCAATAGCACAGGTGGGCACTCCCATGACATGGTGGGTGAACAGGAAGAGCAACACGATGACCACGCCCATGGGGCCGGAACGATTAGCCACACCTTATTTTCAAATAATTATGAGCTGTTCGTTGAATTTCCTGCATTGGTTGCAGGTGAGACAAGTGCTTTTGCAGCACATTTTACCAAACTCGATAATTACAAACCAGTTAAAGAGGGAACTGTTACGGTAAGCATCATCAAAGGAACCAAAGGCTTGCGCAATAGCGTGGAATCACCTGCATCACCAGGCATATTTCGTCCGGTCCTTCAACCCAAAGAGACTGGTACGTACAAAATGCTTTTGGAGCTAAGCAGCCCATCAGGAAACGTCATATTCGAGATTCCCGACATCCAGGTGTATGCTAATGCGGACGAGCCAGCCCATGCCGTTGAACCGGAAGAGAAAAGCGAAGCCGTTTCTTTCCTGAAAGAACAGGCCTGGAAAACTCAATTTGCCACGGAGGTGGTTAACCGCCAGCCTTTTTATTCGGTAATACGGACTTCCGGAAAGGTAAAAAGTCAACCTCAGGCCGAAACAACGGTGAATGCCCAGGCTGAAGGAACTGCAAACCTCATGGCCGCTTTAGGCGAGAACATTTCGAAAGGTGATTTACTGGCGGTTATCAGTGGTGCCGGAATTGAAAATAACCTGTCGCGCAAACTTAAAGAGAGCCAAATCGCTTTTGACAAAAGCAAGTCCGATTACCTCCGGACAAAACCACTGGCAGATGACCAGGTCGTTTCGCAGAAAGACTTTCTGGAAGTAAAGGCCCGTTACCAACAGGACTCCCTTCATTATTATCAAATGACAAAGCTAATCACCCAAGACGGACTAAAAATAACAGCTCCGCACTCCGGGTTTGTAAGTAATGTAAAAGTTAACAATGGAAATTTCGTAAAAAACGGAACTCCCATTTTAAGCATTACCAGCTCATCTCAAATACTGATCGAAACTTACGTCAATCAATCCGATTACAAAAAAGTTCCCGAAATATTTGATGCCCATTTTTCTATTCCAGAGAAGGGAAAGCCGGTAACATTAAAAGACATTCAAGGGAAGGTGATTGGTAAGAACCCATTTGTAAAGAAAAACAATACCCGGATTCCGGTCATCTTTTCCGGCAAAAACAATGGCGACCTAATGCCCGGAATGTTTTTGGAGGCTTATCTCAAAACGGGCTCTAAAGACAATGCCCTTGTAGTCCCCCTTTCCGCAATTCTCGAAGAGCAGGGACAATATTATGTATTTGTACAGACAGGCGGCGAATCTTTTGTAAAGCGTGAAATAACCATTGCCAATAACGATGGCATACGCGCAGAAATTAAGGAAGGATTAAAGTCCGGTGAGAGGGTTGTAACCCAGGGAGCTTACCAAATTAAGTTGGCCTCTATGGCTGGCGAGTTGCCGCTACATGGTCACACACATTAAAATACCGAAACACATGCTCAATAAAATAATTGACTACTCATTAAAGAATCGTCTTCTGGTGCTGTTTTCGGCCTTCATACTATTGGTTGGCGGAAGCTATGTGGCCACGCAGATGGATGTGGACGTATTCCCCGACCTCACGGCACCTTCTGTAGTAGTATTGACAGAAGCCCACGGAATGGCAGCAGAAGAAGTGGAACGGCTGGTAACCTTCCCCATCGAAACCAGCGTCAATGGTTCCACCAATGTCCGAAGAGTACGTTCATCCTCGGCAACCGGCATTTCCATCATTTGGGTCGATTTTGAATGGGATACAGATATCTTCAGGGCCCGGCAGATAGTCAGTGAGAAACTGGCTACAGTTGCCGAACGACTGCCCGAAAATGCTGGCAATCCCACCCTGGCCCCTCAGTCATCAATCATCGGAGAGATCATGGTGCTGACTGTTTCATCGGATTCAATCTCTCCCATGGAGCTTAGAACCATCTCAGACTGGCAAATCAGAAACCGCCTCCTATCCATCGGTGGAGTATCTCAGGTTGTAGTGATGGGCGGCGACTATAAACAGTACATCGTAGAGGCCGACCCTGAAAAAATGGACTATTACGATGTGGGGTTTTCTGAGCTCTTCGAAGCCTGTGATCATTTGAATCAGAATGCCACCGGAAGCTTCCTGAATGACTTTGGTAATGAATATGTGATTCGCGGAGTCATTCGCACCAACAATTTGGAAGACATTGGCAATTCAGTAGTAAAGATAAATGGCGGGAGTCCTGTTTCGGTCAATGATGTGGCTGATGTAAAGGTGAGCTCCTCTCCCAAAATCGGTGCGGGGTACTTGAACGGGGAGCCTGCAGTGGTAATGACCGTTTTAAAACAACCCAATACCAACACTTTGGTGCTCACTGAAAAAATTGATGCAGCCATTGCAGGACTGCAGGAATCACTACCAAAGCATGTCAATATCAGAACCGATGTATTCCGCCAGGCCGATTTCATCGACCGGGCCATAGACAATGTTACCCGTGCCCTGCTGGAGGGCGGTCTGTTTGTAACCATTGTACTTTTCCTGTTTTTGCTGAACTATCGCACCACAGTCATTTCACTGGTAGCCATCCCGCTTTCATTACTGGTTTCTGTCATTACATTAGAATTATTGGGACTGACCATCAACACCATGTCGTTGGGAGGTATGGCCATTGCCATCGGGTCGCTGGTTGATGATGCCATCATTGATGTGGATAATGTATTGAAACGGCTTAAGGAAAATGCCAGGCTGCCAAAACAGGAGCAGACACCAAAGCTCTCTGTTATTTTCAGTGCTTCCAAAGAAATCCGGGCCTCTATTCTTAATGCGACACTAATCATTATCGTGGCCTTTATCCCGCTCTTCTTCCTTACGGGAATGGAAGGTCGTATGCTCAAACCATTGGGTATTTCTTTCATTGTTTCGCTTTTTGCCTCATTGATTGTGGCCATCACTGTAACTCCGGTGCTCTGCAGCTACATGCTAACCGGCGAAAAACAGCTGGTAAAACATGAAACAGGCAGCCGATGGGTTCGCTGGCTCAATAGCAGATACGGCAAAGCCTTAAAAAGTTCGCTCAACTACAAAAAGTGGATGATTGGCTCAGCAGGTGTGCTGTTTATTGGTTCCATGTTTGTTCTGTTTAATCTGGGCCGAAGTTTTCTCCCCGAATTTAACGAAGGCATGCTGACGCTGAGTACGGTTAGTCAGCCGGGCATTTCGCTGGAAGAAAGCAACAAGATGAACCTGATGCTGGAAGAGGAGATGCTGGAAATGGATGAAATCAACACCATCGTAAGACGTACCGGACGTGCAGAACTGGATGAACACGCTCAGGGAGTATTTTCATCAGAAGTGGATGTTCCCTTTACCCTCGATGACCGTTCCAAAGAGGACTTTCTGGAAGAACTCAGAAGCCGCCTGGGAACCGTCCGGGGCATCAACATCACCATTGGTCAGCCTCTTTCTCACCGCATAGACCACATGCTCTCGGGAACCCGCGCCAACCTTGCCATAAAAGTTTTTGGCACCGATTTGCAAAAGATGTTCTCACTGTCGAAACAAATAAAAACCAATATTTCTGATGTGGAAGGACTGGTAGATGTGAATGTGGAACAGCAGGTTGAAATTCCCCAATTGCAAATCAAACCTAAACGGGAAATGCTGAAACAGTATGGCATCCCGATGAATGAATTTGCAGAATTTATTGATGTGGCATTTGCCGGTGAAAAAGTATCGGAGGTTTATGAAGGCAATATGAGCTTCGATTTGGTTTTGCGCTACAATGATCGCTACCGGAAATCAATAAACGCGGTTAAGAATACCCTGATAGACACACATGATGGGAATAAAGTTCCCCTGAAAGAAGTAGCTGACATCATCTCTGCGTCTGGTCCTAACACCATCAGCCGTGAAGATGTACAACGAAAAGTGGTGGTTTCTGCCAACGTGGCCGGACGTGATTTGCATGGTGTGGTTATGGATGTTCAGAGCGTCATCAATGAAAGCATTGATTTACCCGAGAATTATTTCATTGAATACGGCGGCCAGTTTGAGAGTGAAGAAAGGGCATCCGGAATGCTGTTTTACACCTCATTGATGGCGATTCTCATTATTTTCCTGCTCCTATACATGGAGTTCCGCAACCTCTCGGTTTCTGCCATCATCCTGCTGAATCTGCCTCTTGCACTCATCGGGGGTGTGGTAAGCATCTGGGCAACATCAGGAATGCTGAGCATACCGGCCATTATAGGTTTTATCACTCTGTTTGGAATTGCCACCCGCAATGGCATATTGCTGGTTTCGCGTTACAATCACTTGCTGGAAGATGGTGAGCCACTATACAAAGCAATCATTAACGGATCGCTGGATAGGCTAAATCCCATTTTAATGACAGCACTAACGGCAGCACTGGCATTAATTCCGCTGGCCGTAACCGGAGACAAACCCGGCAATGAAATCCAAAGCCCCATGGCAGTAGTCATCCTTGGGGGATTGTTCAGTTCTACCTTGCTGAATGTATTTATAGTGCCTGCCGTCTATTTTCTAATCAAAAAGAACAAAGAGATCGAAAAATGAAGAAATTTATATTATTAATTCTATTAATTGGTGCCTCAGCAAGTGTGCATTCCCAGGCCCTGACAGACTTCCTTCTAGAATTGGAGGAAAACAATCCGCAGTTGATTGCCCTGCAAAAATGGCTGAATGCTGAAGCTACCAAAGCCAAAACAGGAATTTATCCCGACAATCCTGAGGTCAGTTACAGCTATCTAACAGGAAGCCCCGAAGCCATTGGCAACCAGGAAGAATTTGAAGTTTCTCAGTCATTTAAGCTACCGGGCTATTACACCTCAAAATCTGCCATACAGCAATTAGGGTATGAACAAAAAAAAGTTTTGGTGGAGAAAAGAAAAAGAGAAATACTTCACTCCGCACGAAAAGCATGGTTTAACTTAATATGGCTTCACAAAAAAGAGAACTTACTGAAAACCAGAAATCAAAATGCAAAGGAACTGGTAGCATTAATAAAAAAAGGCTTTGATGGTGGCGAAATGTCAAAACCGGTTTACGATAAAGCACGGATCTTTGCCATCACCATTCAGAATGAGTGGCGAAAGACCAAAACCGAAATAGATATTACCCGCCATCAACTGGAAGCACTGAATGGCATGCAATCCATTCCTGAAACACCAAAAGAATATCCTTTTCAATGGCAATTACCTGACATGGATTCAATTCTAAATACATTGACGGCCACCCACCCGGAATTAATAATTGCCCGGCTCAACATCAAGCAGTCTGAGGAACAAATCAAACATCGACGCCTGGAAAGCTGGCCTTCATTTAATGCCGGATTTAAATCGGAAACCATTCTGGACCAAAAGCTGCAGGGGTTTCATGCAGGTATTTCAATACCACTGTGGCAAAACACCAATAAGGTAAAGTATGCCAAACTAAAAGTTGATCAGGAGAAGGCCCGTTTTATGCAAAAAGAATATGAAACAATGGTTCGTTTCAGAAAGCTTCACAATGAAGTACGTGCTACATGGGACAATTATCTGCAAATGCGCTCGCTAATGGACAATGAAGAGGCTTCAGCCGCCAGTTTAGTATTATTGGAATCGGGTCATATTTCTTTCGCAGAATACATGATGGACCTTGAAATGATTTACGATTCGAAGATGACATTTCTTCGAAATGAGAAAGATTATTTTGTTGGCCTATCACAATTGAAAGTATTCAGAAAGCCTTGATAAAAGCAAATTTAATTAACTAATCTATTCTCGAGACATATTAATGAGTGCATACGTGAAAGGGGTTTTCATAAGAAGACTCCTGTACGTTTGTACCTGGTTAGATTAAGACCGCTAATCAGAAATAAAATTTACTTCGCGGAGCAGGCCTCGAAGTATTCAAATATTCTTTCGATTGGCTGGCTTGCATATTTTGGCCCATCAACTTTTTCAGCATTCCCAAACTTAAGGAAAGCTATTACTCATTTTCTTTCGTTGGAAGAGTAAAATAAAAAACAGAACCATATCCCTTGACACTTCTTGCACCAACCTCTCCTCCCTGCCTGTCAATAAACTCCTTGCAGACCATCAACCCAAGGCCGGTGCCGGCTTCCTGATTGGTTCCCGTGGTACTGTCAATTTCTGAAGCCTGAAATAATTTGGGAAGTTTCTCTTTGGCAATACCAACACCATTATCTTTTACCGATACTTTTACGTAATCCTCTTCAATCTGAGTAAATATCTGAATAATCCCTTTTTCAGGAGTAAATTTAATGGCGTTGCTCAGAAAATTATTGAGAACAATGCGAACCAGATTTTTATCTGCCCTTACCAACAGCGGTGAACTCACATGCGTTTCTATTGTGATTTTTTTTGAGTAGGCCTGGTTTTCTGATAAGGACTGAATTTCTTCTATTAACTGAGATAAATCAAATTCAACAGGAGAAACAACTAATTTATTTTGCTGAGACCTTGCCCAATACAAAATATTATTCAACAGCTTGAATGTTTCTGTGACTGTCCGATGAATAACGCGTCTGTTTTTTTCTGCCTCTTCAAGATTACCTTCTTTTAAATCCAGTTCAAGCAAATCGGAGGCACCAAATAAAGCATTAAATGGATTTATTAAATCATGAGACACAATGGAGAATATCTGATCCTTGGCTCTGTTAGATTCCTGTAATCTGGCATTAAGTTTTCTCTTTATTCTGAATAACACAATAAACACAGCGACAACCAATAACAATAAAAAGATTACAACAAAGGCAAAGAACTGCACCCTGTGTTCCTTCTTCAGATTCTCATTGATGCGGTTCAAATCCTCTGATAACTTAAACCTGTTCTTAATCTCCTGCATGGTTTGATATTGCATCTCCGAATAGATGGAATCATAGACTGAAACATATTGCTGATAGCTTTCAAGAGCTTTCTGATACTCCCGGGTATCACTGTAAAAGTCGGCTTTAGCCTGAAGAATCTCCATAAGTTCCCTGGAAAGTTTGTTTTTCCCGGCCTCTTGAAAAGCTGTTTCCAAAAGTGCCTCCCCCTTTTGGGGATAGCCCGTTTTCCCAAAAATTCTTGCCATTCCCACCTGGGACTGAATTATTCCGGTGGGATAGTTTCTTTCCATGTTAATATTCAAAGCCTTTTGGTAGTATACCATAGCAGCCTCATTTTTCCCGGTTTGAAAGAAAACATCCCCAATACCCTGAAGTGAGAGCGCCATATACCTTTTGTTATCCAGCTCCCTATGTAACTTCCAGCTCTTCAGGAAATAATCCATGGCGTCTTGCTTTCGATTCATTGCCAGATAAGTCTGTGCAACTTCCAGATGGGCCGAAGCGAAACCTAATGAATCTTCTATATGGGAGCGGATTTGTATGGCTCTAAAGAAATAATCCAATGAAGCTGCATAATTCTCATTAAACCTGCCTACCTGACCAAGATTTATCAAACCATAGGCAATGCCCATTTTATGATCAAGTCTTTTAAATATCCCTAGTGATTTCTTGGAGTACTCACCTGCTAAAGCAACATTCCCTGTAAGATAGAAGGCATCTCCCAGATTATTGTAGACATATGCTATTTGGACTGAATCTTTTGTCTGAAGTGCCAAATTCAATGCATTGTTAAAAAACACTAATGAAGACTGGGGCTTATGCAAATAATGGAGGTTAATTACTCCGGAGTAGTTGTAGAGTTGAGCCAACTCATCCTTTAATTCATGGGCCCTGGCCAATTGTATTCCTTCAGTGGCAAGATCAATGGCCAATTCCGGATCTTTTTCCCTGTTATTCCAACAACGATCGGATAACTCCTGGACTTTCATTACCACATTAGCTGAAGAACCAGGGTCTTTATTTGACCCATAAGCATCTACAAACAAACCGCTTGCAAAGAACACCCATGCAAAAGCCAGGAAATATTTAAATTTTATTTTACCCATGTCCAAAAGCTGAGATCCTTTAAGTTGAAACAGGTCATTCAGCTCAAATTTTTTCAATTGAAAATACTCAAAGAATTGTACGTTGATTTATCTGTTTTGTTGTAAAAGTGATTAAAGAAAATATATAAATATGTAATAAAGTCACAAGATCCTTCAAAAAAAAGGCTTATAATTATTTGAAAACATTCAAAATTATGCAGTTTTATTGCTTTTGAACGATTCTTCTTCCCCATTTCATCACCCAAATATCTATATTTGGTTCCTCTATTTCCATAAAGGATTTCCATTTTTGATCGAATATTGTACCAATGAGAGAGCCAGCTACCAAAAAAGCCATAAAAAAATTTATATTACACCTTCACCCCCTTAAGATTGATAAACGAGCCATTGCCTTTAACCGGACATTTGGTCTGGGGGGAATAGCCGCCCTTCTGTTCACAATTTTATTCATCACCGGCATGATGCTTAAGTTTGTTTACATTCCTTCAGCCGGACAGGCTCATGACTCAATTCTTTCACTGAAAAATGACATCATATTCGGAAACCTGCTTCGCAACCTGCACTATTGGAGTGCGATGCTTCTTGTGGTAGTGGCTTTTCTTCATCTGGTAAGGGTTTTTTATTCCCAGTCACTTTTCTATGAGCGACGCAAGAATTGGCTCTACGGGCTTTTGCTGATGTTTTTGGTAGTCAGCGCCAATTTCACCGGTTACCTTTTACCCTGGGATCAGCTTTCATTCTGGGCTGTGACCATCATGACCAATTTATTGAGCTACATTCCTCTTTTCGGCGAAGGTCTTGCCGACTTGATAAGAGATGGAGATACCGTTGGTGAAACTACCTTGCTCAGATTTTATCATTTTCATACAGGCTTATTGCCATTGCTGATGGTGTTTTTCATGGCCATTCATTTTTGGTTGGTCAGAAAAGCCGGAGGGGTAGCGCTTCCCAAAATTGAGAAATCAAAGAAAGTCGACACTCATCCCCATCTTACCTATAAAGAAGCTTTTGTTGCTCTGATCATCATCATGGCCCTATTACTGTTCTCCATTTTTGTAGATGCTCCCCTTCTCGAAAAAGCCAAACCAACGGTGAGTCCCAACCCCAGCAAAGCTCCCTGGTACTTTATGGGCTTTCAGGAATTACTGATGCATGTGCATCCGGTTTTTGGGTCTTTTATTATTCCGCTGGCAGTAACAGTCTTTTTTATCGCTATTCCTTTCATTAAATATCAGGAAATAGAGCCGGGCGCTTGGTTTCATTCAAAAAAAGGCAGAAAAATGACCATTGCTTCAGCTGTTTTCTCAGCCATATTTACCTTTGCTTTTGCCATTATTAATGATGCCGTTTTTGACTTCAGCAATCGACTGGCGGAATGGCCGTCTTTAATTAGCACAGGGGTGCTTCCAACATTATTGTACCTGGCACCTGTAACTGCCTTTTTGTATTACTTTAAAATAAAACATAAAGCCAATCGCCCAGAACTGATGATTGGTGCTGTCACCATCATTCTTTCTGCCTACATCACCATGATGCTAACAGGAAGCTTACTGCGGGGTGAAGGCATGCAGCTTATTTTTTAATACCACAAAAATGTGGCAAAGAATCACTTGAATTGATTATCAGCAATGAAAAAATTAAAAATAAACAGGCGCAAGTTTTTCAAAAGATTTCTGTATTCACTGGTAACCCTGCAGTTTGTCTACATTTTGTTCAGGCTTTTTAAACCTCAAAAGGAAGCTGCCGACATTGAAAAATTTTATGATGCCGGTGATGTGTCTTTCTTCCAAAAAGGAAAGATGTACCCTTTTGGATCAGAGCAATTCTATCTTCACCGATTAACTGATGGCGGATTTCTTGCATTATCTTCCAGGTGCACTCATCTGGGATGTACCGTTCAATTCAACGCCAATAACAAAAGACTGGAGTGCCCATGTCATGCATCTGCCTTTAACACCAATGGCGAGGTCTTGTCTCCTCCCGCCACCAGAGCCCTGGATTATTACCCTGTGGTTTTTAAAAACAACCGGGTTTTGGTAGATGTCAACCATCCTGTCAGAAGAAATAAGCACGACAACTCACAAGTAAAGTACGTTTAAGCAATGGATCTTTCATCATATAAAAAAACTGCACGCATCCTGGGAGCAATTCTTGTTTTTATACTCCCGGCTTACCTGCTTCTTAAGGTAGCTTTCAGTAGCCCGGATCACTTACCCATCAAACAAAGAGCCGCTTTTGTGGGAAAAGAGAACTGCAAAGACTGCCACTTGGGGGAATACAACGACTGGGTAGGCTCCCACCACGACATGGCTATGGATGTGGCCAATGATTCCACTGTACTGGGGAATTTCTCAGACCAAACACTAGAAGGCCAGGGAAAAACCCACAAGATGTACAAAAAAGACGGACGCTTTTTGGTATATACTGATGGTGAAGATGGCAAGATGCAGGAATTTGAAGTAAAGTATGTTTTCGGCTATACGCCTCTTCAGCAATACCTGGTAGAATTTGACGGCGGACGACTGCAAACATTACCCATCACCTGGAATACGGTGGATAGCGTATGGTACCACATGGCAGATTCGATCTACAAAGATGAAAAAATCGATCATAACAACTGGCTGCACTGGACCAATCAGGCACAGAACTGGAATGGGATGTGTGCAGAATGCCACTCAACCAATCTGGTGAAAGGTTATGACCACCAAACAGATACCTACCATACCACTTACTCAGAGATTGATGTGAGTTGCGAAGCTTGTCACGGCCCCGGCTCCAAACATGTGGAATGGGCCAATCTGCCTGAATACTCGAGGGAGGATTTCACCAATTACGGACTGGAAGTAAAAACCAGTGGCATCGATCACGTTCAATATGTGGACAACTGCGTTCGCTGTCACTCCCGCAAAAGTTCGCTGGGTGATTTTGACCATTCCGTTGCCAGTATATACGACCATGTCATTCCGGATTTACCCGATGAACCCAGCTGGCATGTAGATGGACAAATTAAAGATGAGGACTATGTTTACGCCTCATTCCTTCAAAGTAAAATGTACGAACGGGAGGTGCAATGCAACGATTGTCACAATGTGCACAGCGGAGAGCGACTTTTTGATGGCAACGAACTGTGCTTTCAGTGCCATAGAAGTGACATTTATGATACTTACGACCACCATCATCACAAACAGGCCGGAGAACCGGGAGAGGCAGTTATTTCAGAATCGGGAGTAAAATTTGAAGTAGGCTCCGGCACCGACTGTGTCAACTGTCATATGCATGGTCAGTATTACATGGGTGTTGATTACCGCAACGATCACAGTTTTCGTATACCACGCCCCGACTTGTCCATTGAAAATGGCACGCCCAATGCCTGTAACCAGTGCCATGCTGAGGAAACCAATGAATGGTCGGAAAGATACATAACTGAATGGTTTGGAGAACGGAGAAGGTACCACTATGCTGAAGCCTTTGTTGCTGCCAAAGGGGGGCAACCGGAGGCGGCAACTGAATTGATTGCGATCGCGGAAAACGACCTTTACCCCCCAAACATCAGAAGTCTGGCAATCGAAGACCTCGGCACTTATTACCCCGATTCCCTGAAGCCTGTGATAGACAATTTCCTTAACCATATGAATCCGTCCTTCAGGTTATCTGCTATGCGTTCCATTCAGCAACAAACCGATCAAAACATTGACCGATTGCTTACCGGATTAACTGATGCCACCAAAGCAGTGAGGACAGAATCCGTTCAGCGATTGATGCAGGCAGGAGAAGACCGGATTCCCGGCAAATACAAGGACGCCTATCAAAAAGCGCTGGAAGAGTACAAACAAGTCCTGTTTTACAATGCCGATTTCCCCACCGGAAAATTGAATCTTGCTAATTTTTATTACAATCAAAATCAACTGAATCAGGCAGAAAAATACTACAAAGCCGCTCTTAAGCAAGATGGGGAACTGGTATTCATAAAGTTAAACCTGGCCTATTTGTACAACCGGTCCGGCCAAAACGAGCAGGCTGAAAAGCTATTTCGGGAATACATTAAAGATGCCCCCGAAGATGCAGATGCACTTTATTCATTCGGGTTGCTGCTCACCGAAATAGGCAAATATGATGAATCTTTAAGTACACTTCTCAAAGTAAAAGAAATGACACCCGAAAGACCGAGGGTCAATCACAACATCGCCATGATGTATGATTTCATGAACAACAAGAAACAGGCTGAACAATTTTTAAAAGAGGAGATTGAGGTTGCAGATAACCTAAACAGTCAAATGGAACTTCTGCGATATTACCTGGACAACAACTATGGAGAAAAAGCACTTAAGCTGGGGGAAGAAATACTCAGGAAATATCCCGATGCACAACAGGTGAAACAAGTTGTTGAACAACTCAGAAGTCAGATACAATAGAATCTACTAACAACTGTTAATCAGGAAAAATATTCAGATAATCCTATTTACAGCTCATGGTTTTGGGGGTAACTTGTTTTATTGTTTATAACAGTAATCCACAAAGCCATGAAGAAATCAAAAATCTTTAATTGCAAGGAAAAGTGCATGGTCGTTATTTTCATATTGGCTGCACTTTTCATCACCAATTGCTCTGAATCACCAATGGATGAAGAGGTTATTCAGAACACAGAGCTCAAAAGTGTCCGAATTTTCCCAAACTTTGTTGAAGGCGAATTTTATCACTTCAAAGGAATGGTAAATGATGATTCTATCGAGGTCATTATCCCAGAATACTGGAACGGATCATTTTTGGTTTACGCCCACGGGTATGTTGACCCGATTCTCCCGATCTCTTTGCCCAATGACAACATTGCCGGCATTCTCCTAAAAAACTTAATTACAAGTCCTGATCTTGGGTTTGCCTATGCCTCCACCAGCTACAGTGAAAACGGATTTGCCGTAAAAGAATCAGTAATGGACATTATGTTTCTGGGCAAAATGATCAAAGCTCATTTCAAACCTGAGAAAATATTTTTGGGTGGCGTTTCAGAAGGAGGGCTGGTTGCCATACAAACCCTTGAAAAAAACCAAAATGTCTTTGATGCCGGATTGGTGAGCTGCGGCCCTGTTGGCAATTTCCATGGGCAGCTTCAGTATTTTGGCGACTTCCATGTTTTGTTCAAACATCTTTATGCCATTGAACTGGCCGGCGTTCCTCCTGTAATGGGAGGCCCTGTAGACATTGGAAGTCCTGCACATGTTCCTACACAATTAATGCAAACCTGGGAATATGGAAACCTGAAAACTATCATTGGCGGAATCCTGGCCTCAAACATCGATAAATTAAAATTCCTTCTTCAGGTCGCCAATGTCCCTGTTATTGTTAATGATCTTACTGAAGAGCAATTAATTGGTGTTGCCATAGAAATACTTCGATTCAACATTATGGCCACCAATGATATGATAGAAAGGGTGCATGGTGTACCTTACGATAATACAGAAACTGTTTATGCGGGGTTATCAGAAGTGGAAAGAATTGAAGGTGACAAACAAGCCATCCACAGGGTAAAACTTCTTTACGAAACAAAAGGCACCCCCGGCGTTCCTGTTGTTTTCATGCACACTTTGGGCGATCACGTCGTGCCTGCATGGCATATGGTTGCTTATATGGAAAAAGTTTACATCAATGAGCTAACTGATAACGTGGAATATTTCCCGATTGCGTCTTACGGCCATTGTTACTACACACTTGATCAGGTAATGAATGCAGTATACACCATGATCGAAATGTCTAATTAACAAATGCGGCTCACTATCTGATAACTCTTTTGTCGGTTAAAAACGAAAATGGTTCAACCGATGTCCTTCCCAATAAAGGACATCGATTGAACCATCCACTCAAACCAAACACAAAATCAATATGTAAATTCAGTAATCTCTGATGTTTTATATCCTAAACGAACAGCTCTCGCATTTATTTTCTCACCGGGTTCCATTTTCACCGGTTTTGAGTACAATTGCCAGTGCTTTCCACCTATGTCATCTCCCTTTTGATAAGCAATGGAAGCCCCTTTAGTCGAAGAATTAAGCTCACAAAAACCTCCTTCAGATTTGGAAAAAATCACCTCAGCTGTTCCAGGCTGAACAAATCCTGGCCACATCATATTAACCAGATCGTGTTCAGGAATAAACCCTTTATCACCAGTTTCGAGTTGCCATGCGGCAAGGGCGGCCCTCAATTCTTCCAGTTTATCCTGATACTCCCGATTACCGGCCAGGTTATGCACTTCGTCCGGATCGTTTTTCAAATCATATAGTTCTTCAACAGGTTTGCTATCCATAAAGATGTAAGCGGCATCACCAGACAACTGCCCTTTTCGGTTCATCTCGAGAAGTAACCGTGTCATCTCAATTTGTTCGCGATAAAACAAACGATAGATCAATGGTAACTGAGGCATAAAGTTGCGAATGTAGACATAACGCCCATCAATTACGGAACGGCTCATATCAGTATGCTCATCAAAACGGTCGGCACTTCCAAAAGCGTATTTCCTGGGGGGAGTCTTTTTGTATTTACCAAGAAAAGCTTTCCCGTCCATGTATTCAGGCGGTTCAATACCTGCCAGCGACATTACGGTAGGGCCCAGATCCATCAAAGATACAATGTCTTTAACCACAGCGCCGGCCATCCTTTTATCAGGGAAGCGGACAATCAATGGCACTTGAAGTCCGGAATTCCCAACCGCTCTTTTCTGGCGCAAAAGCGGCCCGCCATGATCACTCCAAAAGAAGATAATGGTTTTATCCAGCAATCCTTCCGCTTCCAGCTTTTCCAACCAAGCCCCAATGTCTCTGTCCAGCTCTTCGATATTGGAATATTTTCTTCCTACATCTTTACGAACAACCGGAATATCAGGAAAGTAATCAGGAATCTCGAGCTCTGAAGGATCCACCAACATTGGATCATCAGCCTTTTTCCATATTCTTGACTCATGAGTAACTCCATTGTTAAAAACCGCAAAGAAGGGCATATCCTGCGGACGATTGTCGAAATGAGCATTACTCCCAACCTCATCCCAGGCAGTTATGGGACAATTAAACTGATAATCGCACTTTGCATTATTGGTACAATAATAACCGGCAGCCCTCAGATACTCTGTAAAACATTTCACTTCAGACGGAGGTACCACAGAATACTGAGGAACATTGCGGCCTGTTTTATCCAGTACCTCTTGATAGGTGTCATAGGTCTCCTCATCGGGTGACCGATACTCCCAATGAGGCCCGGTGCGCATATTGTGACTGCCAACTCGCACCGGATACATTCCAGTAATAATAGAAGACCGGCTGGGTGCACAAACCCCTACCGTAGAATAAGCATGTGCATAGGTAATGCCTTCACGGGCCAGACGATCAATGTTAGGTGTTTCAACGCCTTTGGCGCCATAAGCACCTATGGCAGGGCCAATATCCTCACAGCTGAGCCAAAGAATGTTGTACTTTGGTTCTGAGTTTCCGGCAATAGTTTCAGACGGAGCCAGAAAGAACAATGAAACGACACTGAATAACAATACCAAAACTCTATTTACTTGCATAATCAAAGATTTTTTGAATTACAATTTAAGGATTTTCTTTACCTCCACCTGATTCTTTGTTTTTATTTTCAGAAAGTAAATTCCTTTGCCCAGCCTGCTCAAATCAAGAGAATGAGAAATGCTGCCTTCTTCTAAAACCTTTCTTCCTTTCAGATTATAAATTTCAACCTTTTCAATCATGGCATCAGAACCGATATGCAGGATATTGTCGCGAACAGGATTGGGATACACGTTAAATTTTGAAGAGATAGTCTCAGGCACCGAAACATCATCGTCGTTTGTTGAAGTCCCCGCTGAAATTTTCAAATCATCAATCCAAACATTGGCAGTAAACCCGGTAGCAAGGTCGGCCGTATTAAAATAAACAAATAACCGGCCATTGGACAAGCTAACAGTATCATAAAATTCCTGATAAGAGGTGGAAAGCGTATGCCAGTTTTGCTCATCACGATCGGCCCCTATTTTAACAGAACCACTTCCTGCATTATCCGTTCGGGCCCGGTAAGATACAACATAAATGTCGTTGTCATAGATAGTCATATCAATGGTGCGGAGTTTAAATAAATCCCCACCATCAGCGGAATTTAATGCCTCCAGGTTAAACTTCAGGGCCTGACTGCCATCCTCAAGCCCGCTTTCATCAACAACCTGAGCAGAAAAGGCATTTACAAAATCACTTTTCCACACCCGTTCCCAAAAAGAATTCTCATTGAACCAAAAATCGTCATTAAAAGAAGCACCTGCTGAATAGTTTTCGAAATGCTCGATAAATGGCAATGTCAAACCTTGCTGAGCATTGTTTTGGAAAAACTGATAATTTTTAGTCCACCATTCCTCAGCCATGACTTTCAAGTCACTAACCACCTGAGAATAGCCGGGATCATCAGCCAGATTCCTGGTTTCCAACGGATCGGTCTGGTAATCATAAAGCTCTATTTTTTTTATTCTGTTTTCATCCCATGTTACAACATCGGGCCTGTCTCCAGAGCTGTTGAACCAAAGTGTTAAACGGTATCGGTCGGACCTAAAAGAATATCCTGAACCTCCACCCGATCGATACTCGGAAACGGCATAAGGTTCTCCTTGTAATGCTTCTCCTCTCAGGGCCGGTGCCAGACTTTGCCCCTGAAGTTTGGACTGAGGAACCTCCTGGCCTGCCAGATCACACACAGTGGGATAGATATCAACAAACTCAACAGGATCATTAACGACTCCGCTTGATCCTCCGGGTGCAGATACTATCAGTGGTGCCAGCAAAGCATTCTCAAAATTGGTATGTTTCCCCCATTGATTATGGTCTCCCAGATGATAACCGTGATCACCAAACAGCACAACAACGGTGTTTTTATCGAGTCCTGTAGCTTCAAGTTTATCCAGCAATTTCCCTACCTGAGCATCAATATATGAAACACTGGCATAATAACCGTGAAGAAGTCTTCGTTGAATTTCAGGGTCAAGAATATCATCCCCTCTATCAATGTCATCGAAAGTCCAGGGATCCGGGATATCGGTATACCCCATTGGTTCGGGTGTGTGATAAGCATAATCGGGACTGCCCTCTGCTATTCGCTGGAATTCGGCCAGTTCAAAAGTGGATGGATCATACAAGTCCCAATATTCTTTGGGAGCAATAAAGGGGATATGAGGTTTTTTAAAACCTACTGCCAGGAAGAAATTCTGATCAGCATTGATTGAAAGATCATCCAGTTTCGTTAATGCATCCAGACAAATCTGACCATCCACATACCCGTCATCTCCTACTCCTTCGGGTCCACACTCAGTAGCGGTATTGGCTGTTACACGGTATTTATTGCCTTTTACAAAGTCACCATACTCCGGCGGATAAGTATAATCGTTAGGATCGGTATAAGCAATTGACCAGGATTGCCGGTCATGGCCGTCATCCACATTCCGGGGATCAAAGATCTTACCGCAACCGGCGGTAACAAAACCTTTGCTTTTAAAATACTCAGGCAATGTGACCAGACCCGGACTTTCAATTCTCAATTGAGAAGAGAGATTCCTGATACCGGTACCATCAGGGGTTTGTCCGGTTAAGATACTGGCTCTCGAAGGCCCGCATACCGACCATTGACAATATGCATTGGAGAAAAGAATGCCCTGATCTGCCAGACGATCAATATTTGGGGATACAATTTGTGAACTGCCATAACAATTAAAAACCGGTTTTAAATCATCCACCGCAATAAAAAGCACATTATATTGATTTTTTTTACTCACAACAGAACTCTGAGCTCCATTCTTAACTGCAACAGCTTTTATGATAGCACCGGGAGGCGCCTGAAATGCCCCCGAGTATAAATTGGCACTTTCGTCAGGCACACTGCCATCCAGCGTATAATAAAAACTGGCACCTGCATCATCGGATGTAATGGTAATCTCAGCACCATCGTTCTCTATTACAGGATCCGAAACCCCAGAAGTCAACACCCAAAAGTTGACGCTGTACTTTTTGGCAGAAATTACAGAGTTATCCTCAAATGCGACCTCGTAAGGTTCAACCGCTGCCAGATTCTCAGGACCACCGCCAAAGGTAGAAGAAGTTTCCCCATTCACATAAAACTTTTTATCTCCCGCATCAATGCTGTTTGCGTAAAACTCGTACCCATATCCTTTGGACGGTGAATCACCACTCATATCCAATTTCACCGACTTATCGGTTCCTGAAGTGTTAACCACAACCACTCCAACTTCACCACTTGAAAATGTAGATGCATAAACGCTGACGTCAGGATGGTCAGAAGTAGCTTTCACCATTTGATCACCAAAGCATTTATTATAATAATGATAAGGAACGTAACTCTGGCGTGGTGTATAATCAGGCTGATCGGGGTCATCGACAGCCAAAAATCCTTTACTTTCCTGGTCTTCAACACTCCATTTCCATTCAGACACCCATAAATTGGCCATGCCATATCCATTCCGGATAAACTCTCCCAATAACTGGGATACAAATAAACCATTTACCATTGTACAGTTTAATGGTCCGCGGCTGTTAAATTCTGTCATCGCCACCGGGAAATAGTCCCGCGCTTTGGAAGTATATTTCTCAACACAGTTATAAAGCGTATTTTTTACTGATTCTACCTGCCCCACACTGCCCAGAATATTTTCAGCAGTAGCATCTTTTACAGAGGTAAAATAATTGTGCACCACCAAAAAGTCGGCATGGTTTTCCACCTCAGGCAACAATGAACTGTTCCAGGCATCATCTTCACGAGTCACCACCACCCCCACTTTAATTTCAGGATCAACCGCCTTCATGGCATCCGCAAATACGCAAAAGTCTTCACCATACTCCTTACCGGTAACGATGCTTCCGTTTACATCATAGCCCTCTTCCCACTTACCATAACACTCATTACCTATCTCCCAGTACTTAATACCAGCGCCATACTCCACATTTAATTTTCTTACAAAATCTGCTGCATAGCCAGCCGCCTGCTGAACTCTTGCCTCCCGGGTTCCTTCATCAGTCACACCATAACGGGCATAGAAGTAATTAACCACCACCGTTGCTTCGCTATTGGCGTTTTCTTTAAAATCCACAAACAAATCCGGAGTCATGGTATTTGTATTTGCACCATTAATACCATTTAATTCGATAAGAAATTCTGAAGGGATATTACCATCAAAAAAATACTTATTTGAACCACTGCCGGCAGGATAACGCATCGAACCAATACCGGCCCCGGTGTAAAGAGACGTTCTGTCAAGCTGATCATTACCGTTTCGGAAGGGCGTATTCACCCCAAAGTGAGTCGATAAAACCTTATTTATCGTAACACTTTTGTCAATCGAGATGGTTGCATCCGGGATATTGGAAGTTAGAAGGGTTTGAGGATTGGTGGAGGCAGGCAAAGAATAATACTTCTGTTGCCATTTATCCAGAAAAAAGTTATCAGACTGTCCGGATAAAAAATTAGCGACCATTAAAAACAGTCCAAAAATTAGATAGATTTTTTTCATAGCTATTTATAGATAAGTTTTCAGTTTTTATCATTTTTTAAAAATAAGCCAACCTAAAACCTCCCATCTCTACAACATCGTTCTTATTGGTTCTAAAAATCGTTCACCTAAGTCCTAAGCACTCCAAATCAACAATTAAACAAAACCAACATCTCAAAAAGAATCATTTTCACACCCCTTAAGAACGATCTTTATCGCCTGAAAAATTGTACCTCGTAATACATTTGCTCTATGTCGAATTTTTAACATTTATTATCATGAGAAAATCTACTAAAGTTTTAATGGCATTATTTTTTGGATTTTCGTTAATGGCGTCAGCGCAGATAGAATATGACACCTGGCCATTTAATGAAGATTTTGAAAGTGCTGATTATGTTGTCGGGAATCAGATTTTCAACAACACAGCCAATGAAGGAAGTGACAGCTGGTGGACCACAACGCCTCAGTTTTTCGATCGGTTCTGGCGTGAGAAATTCACTACTGAATACACACTAACTGTTGTTGAAGAGGCCCATGCCGGATCAAAAGCTGTTATGCTGGATCTGACTACACTAAGTGGTAAAGATTTTAAATTAAGATCTGTCAACATCCCCGAAGGTGACTATCAAATAACTCTTTGGGCCAAGACTGATGCTGCAGGCCTTGGAAACGCAAAAATCGGATTTTCAGGAGACGAAACCCAAATGGTAGATTTAACAGAGGTTTACCAGGAGTTCTCGGGCACCGCCAATGTTACGGCCAACCCAAACAACGGCACAACTCGTTTGAGCGTAATTTTCTTCAATAATGAGACCCTACCAGATGGCACCAATTACAAGGTATGGATTGACGACATTACTATTGATGAATATGTTGCCACCTCTATCAACAAAGTTTCAAAAAGCGATGTGAAGTTTTATCCAAATCCGGCCACATCAGAAATTAATCTGGAAACACCTGGGAAGGTTGAAAAAGTTGAAATTTACAGTCTTACCGGACAAAAAGTTAAAGAAGTGGAAACACCCAATTCAAAGGTTGATGTCAGCTCATTGAATGACGGTATCTATTTTATGACTATTTTAACCGAAGGTCAGAAAATCAACAAGAAATTCATTAAAGAATAGCCCGGAATTTTCTTGTATTTCGGAAGACGGGGCTGTCACAAAAGCCCAAATTTGGTGTCATTCTGAGCTTGTTGAAGAATCTGTTGGGATAAAAAACAGATATTTCAACTACCCTCAAAATGACAGCCTTTGGGATTTTAAACTTTTGAGACAGTCCCATTCTTTTAATAACATCCTCGCCCGCGAAAGTTGATATTATTTTTACTATTAGAACATGAAAAGAATCACCTGGAAGCTTGGAGGCTTAATAGCAAGCCTGATAATGATTGTTTCGCTGGGGACAGCCGAAGCTCAACAAAAGGACGAAAAACCCAACATCATATTATTTTATGTAGATGACCTGGGTTGGATGGATCTTTCCTGTCAGGGCTCTGAGTTTTATGAAACCCCGGCCATTGATAAGCTGGCAGAGCAAGGTGTGAGATTCACCCAGGCATATACGGCTCATCCCCGCTGCGTTCCGGCAAGATATGGAGTCCTTACCGGTCGCTACCCCGCCAGAGCCAAAGTACCGGGAAAAGGCAGCATCGGACTAAAACCTGAAGATTTCACCATTGCCGAAGCCCTTCAGGAAGGTGGATATAAAACCTTCTTTACCGGAAAATGGCATCTCCTATTCAACGACAAGGCCGGCAATATGCCCGAAAACCAAGGGTTTGACATTAATGTAGCCGGAGGGGCTGCAGGTGCTCCTCCCACCTATTTTTATCCTTACCGTAAAGGCGAAAAGACACCAGCCGGTCAAAAAGGTTACAAAAAGAAAGAATTACACGGACTGGACGAAGGCGGAAGTGAAGGCGAATACCTGACCGATCGGTTGACCCGTGAGTCGGTCAATTTCATGAAAGAGCACACTGCCTCCAACCCCGATCAACCATTCTTCCTTTACCTTTCACATTATGGTGTACATACACCATTTGAAGCAAAAAAAGAACTTATTGAAAAGTACAGGAAGAAACTAACAACCATGAAGTATGATCTTCCTGAATATGAAAAAACCATCACCGGAGACAATAAACTGAGACAGGATTTCCCTGTATATGCGGCCATGATTGAAAGCGTAGACCAAAGTATGGCTCGTATCTCTGCCACACTTGATGAATTGGGAATTGCCGATAATACAATTATCATCTTCACGGCCGACAACGGAGGCCTTTCAACCCGAGGCAACAACCGGAAACTGGCCACCTCCAATTATCCGTTAAGATATGGCAAAGGATGGCTCTACGAGGGAGGTATCAGAGAAGCCTTCATTGTAAAATGGCCCGGTGTAACCCAAGCCGGAACCCTGTCAGAAGCCATCGTTTCGGGGACGGATATTTATCCAACAGTTCTTTCTATGGCCGAACTTCCCCTCAGGCCCCAGGACCACTTTGATGGAGAGAACGTAGTTGAAGCCATCAAAGGGAAAGCCTTTAAACGTGAAAAACCTCTATTTTGGCACTCTCCGCTTGGACGCCCAAAACGTACTGGAGACGAAAACAGCAGTGCGGTAAGAATTGGCGATTACAAGCTGGTTGACTGGTACGATCAAAACCGGGTTGAATTGTTTAATCTGAAAGAAGATATTGGTGAAACCACTGATTTGAGCGAAAAAATGCCGGGAAAAACAAGCGACATGCTTCAAATTCTTCGCCACTGGCGAAAAGAGATAGATGCCTACGTTGGAAAGTAATCTACACCCGCAACTATAAAACCTTATTGTTAAATGAAGTTGGAAGTCATCAATTTCCAACTTCATTTTTCCCTTCAGCCTTCTCTTTAAGGAATTTTGAATAACCGGAGAAAACATCAACATCGATCCCCCTTCATACTATTAGATGAACAAAACAATAATAATTCTGCTCTTAGGTTTCTGCTTAATTATTTGCCAAACGAATACAAGCCGAGCTCAACTTAAAGAAAAAAAGGTTTTTCTGTTGGCAGGACAATCCAATATGGATGGCAGGGCGAATGGTGATAAAATAAACCCTGAAGATCTGGAAAGACTTGCCAAAATTTCCGATCGTATCCATTTTTATTACAACCGCAAACCGGTTGCACCCTTGAAGTTGACAACACCAAAGGAATACCATCAGAAAAAATTCAACATTACTCATTCATTTGGGCCGGAAATCTTCTTTGGTATTCAGCTGGCAGAAAGATTCCCTGATGAAGAATTTATTTTTATTAAAAGAGCAAAAGGAGGTACCTCGTTGTACGGATGCTGGAATCCGGAATGGACAGAAGAAAAAGCTGCCTTGGTTAACGAGGTTCATCAACCCAAATTATTTTACGATTTTATTGACTTCACAAATAACACTTTAACCAATTATCAACCTGACCAATACCAAATATGCGCCATGCTTTGGGTGCAGGGTGAAACGGACAGTGCCGTAAAAAAATGGGGAGAAAAACCGGCAAACACCTATGGAGCAAACCTTAAAAATCTTATTAAAACCACCCGGGACACCTTAAATGTGCCCAATCTTCCTTTTATCATTTTTCAGGTAGGAAACGGAAAGGTTGTGGATGGCATGAAAAAAGTTGCATATTCCGATGATAACACCTTCATAATCCCACAATCCAATAATCCGCATTCTGAGGATTTCTATGAAAAGAATCCTCCGCCCGTAGGACACTATACAGCAAAAAGCATGAAGAAAATAGGAATCGAATTTTTTAAGGTGTATGAATCCATTGTCAATGAGGATACGAATGCAATGGAAATTGCTGAAGTGCAGGACAAGAATTCAGAGAGAAACCATAATTAATAAAAAGATGAATCAGATATTATTTAAAGTAATCTTGGGAATAACAGTCATGACACTGTTTTCCTGCAAAACACAAAGCCAGGAATCATCACCGGTGAACGTGCTGTTTATTTCGGTAGATGACCTGAAACCCACCCTGGGAACCTATGGAGATGAAAAAGCCATTTCGCCAAACATTGACAACCTTGCAAAATCGGGTGTTCAATTCAACAATGCTTATTGTCAGCAAGCAGTGTGCGCACCCTCACGAATCAGTCTGTTCTCAGGTCTGCGCCCCGACAGAACCAAAGTGTGGGATTTAAAAACCCAGATGCGGGATGTTATTCCCAATGCGGTAACCATTCCACAATATTTTAAACAAAACGGGTATGAAACCGTCGGATTGGGAAAACTGATGCACGGCGCTAAAGATAACGATCCTGTTTCGTGGACCATTCCATACAAAAAAGACAATAAACTGGAATATGCCAAAGGTTTTAAATATCCGGCTAACGGCAAATACCAAAATCCGGAGACTCATAAAGCCATGAAAGAGGCCAAAAAACAAAAACTGGGTTGGAGGGCCACCAACCAGTATCTTAAAAAGCTGGATCTGGCCCCATCAGTGGAATGTATAGATATCCCGGACGATGCTTATGAAGATGGCGCCATTGCCAATGCAGCCATTGAGTTGCTTGATAGACTCCCTCAGGGAGATAAGCCCTTTTTCCTTTCTTTGGGCTTTCACAAACCTCATTTGCCTTTTTCGGTCCCCAAAAAATACTGGGATCTTTATGACAGGGATAAAATAGAACTGGCTGATTTTACTGATAGAGCTGAGAACAGTCCGGGTTTTGCCTATCACAACTGGGGCGAGCTTCGCAATTATTCAGACATTCCTCAGAAAGGAGATTTGATAACCGAAAAACAAAAGGAAATCATACATGGTTATTATGCTTCCGTTTCATATGTGGATGCCCAAATAGGGAAAGTATTAGAGAAACTAAAAGCATCAGGTCTGGACAAAAACACCATCGTTATTCTTTGGGGCGACCACGGATGGCACCTGGGCGATCACGGCATGTGGTGCAAACACACCAATTTCGAACAAGCCACCCATTCACCGCTCATCATATCTGCTCCCGGACTCAACGAAAATCTCAAAGCCAACACCATGACCGAATTCGTGGACATTTACCCAACCCTCTGCGAATTAACCGGCCTGCCGGTGCCTGAATTCACCGAAGGAAAAAGTCTGAAACCGGCATTGCTGAATCCGGAAACGCAAGTTAAGGATTTTGCCATCAGCCAGTACCCAAGAGGCGATAACCGAATGGGCTACTCTATGAGAACACAACGGTACCGCCTTACCCTCTGGATTGAAGGCCCATTTAGAGAAGCAGACGTACTTTCGTCTCCGCAAATTGAAAGTGTGGAGTTATATGATTACAAGAAAGATCCCAATGAGACGGTTTCGCTGGCCGGAAAAGAAGAATACAAAGAAATTGAAGCCAAACTGACCAATAAACTGATTAAGCTATTGCAAGATCAGCAAGCAAGTGGCAGGGCAGGCTGTTTCACTCCCTGTTAGCAGATTGATGGCTCCTGCCGTTCAACTTCGCCTTCCTGCCCGGCAGGAGAGGGTTCCCCTCCGACAGGAGAAGTTAGAAGATCCGGCAGGAGACCATAATATCCCGGCAGGAGATCATGATCAGGCGACAGGAGCGGTCAATGCATCGGCAGGAGACCATGATAAGGCAGCAGGGAGCGGGTGTTGCCCCGGCAGGAGACCATTATGTAGTGGCAGGAGACCACTTTTGTTTGACAGGAGTGTAATTCCTGAATTACAAAAAACACAGATTGCCGCTCGACTTTTTAATTATTTTTTAGCTTTCTGATGCTTTCGCCACTTTTTTAACTGATCGCGGGTACAGACCTCCTTAAAACCACCCCGGAATTCCTGATTAATTTTACTTTTGGCCTCTTTAAACTGATCAGTTCCTTTCTCCACATTATCTCTAAGAAGTTTTCGAGCCAGTATTTGCTGTGTTTTTAACTCAAGAACTTTGGCTTTTTGTGTATCATCAAGATCCATAACACGAGCCATCTCGGAAACTTCCTGATCAATTTTTTCTTTGGCCTTTTTACTGAGGTTTTGTGCTGATAAAGAAGAAAAGGCCATCAGCAATGTTGCAAACAGCAACCATGTAAACTTTTTTTTCATGACTTAAATATTTAATTAAAGTCTGTCCATAAAGTACCATTTGCTTCGTTACGCTTGCCGCCAAAATACTCATCCCGAAGCATCGGGACTCCGTGTTTGGCGGCTTCGCTCCCGAAGCATCGGGATCGCAACTGGCACTTTCTGATCAGACACATGTTAACTGAGAAACATTCCCGACTTTATAGACGGGCACTAATTAGTGAGTGGTTATTCATTTTTCTTTCACCCAGGCACCCGTTTCTTTTCGCCAGTTACGCACCAGTTTTAAAAGTGACCTGGTTACCTTGGGGCGTGACAAAGAAATATCCCTGATTTCGCCGGGGTCGTTGTCAAGATTGTATAGTTCCACCCTGTCGGCTTCATAAAAATCAATCAGTTTGTACTTTCCTTTCCTTACTGCCGTGCAACTGACATCCCCGGTTGCATGAGGCCTGGGAACCGGTGAATGCCAAAAAACCGCACGTTCAGATTCCGGATTTTCATTCCCTTTCAAAGCCCAGGTAAAGCTCTTTCCATCCACATGAGCAGAAGGCACCAAAGGCATATCTACCATATCCAGGATGGTAGGGAAAAAGTCGGTTCCGGTAACAATGGCATCAGAAACACTACCTGCCCTGGTAACACCCGGCCATTTAACAATCAGGGGTTCTCTGACACCCCCCTCGTACAAATGCCCTTTCCCGGCCCGCAAGGGATAATTGGAGGTGGCTACATTTCGGGGATTATAACCTCTGTTGGACAATCCTCCGTTATCGGAAAAGAAAATAATGATGGTATTATCCAGTTGTCCCAACTCTTTGAGAGTTTGTTTTATTTGCCCCAAACTTTCGTCCATGCTGTAAACCATGGCTGCATAAACCGGATCATCCTGATGCATTTTGGTCGTTCCGGTTCCTTCAGGGATAAAGGCCGGACCATCATACTTCATGGTTTTCAGTTTCGCTTCAAACTTCTTAACATGTTCAGCTTTGGCTTCTATTGGCTGATGAACGGCATAATGAGAGACAAATGCAAAAAACGGTTGATCCGTTGTATCGTTTTGGAAATGATTCCTGAGATAATTGGTGGTTTCCCGGGTAATCCTGTCGGTCAGATATTCTCCGGGTTCGCCCTCTTCCAGACCTTCGATAGGTGCTTTTTTAGTCGTGCGTTCACTCTCGTTGTAAGGAAAAAAGTAAGAAATGGGTGATCCGGCATGACCGCCGGCGATATTAACATCAAACCCCACATCTTCGGGAAAAGTTCCTGAGGTTGCCAGGTGCCATTTTCCGATAAAAAAAGTAGAATAACCCGCTTCTTTCATCGCATTGGCGATGGTAAATTCCCCTGGTTTCAGTTTGCCTGCATCACCCGGTCTAAGAGGGATATCCCCTTTACTGCTCTGAAGTTTCCCCTCTCCGGGGCCCGGCATTTGTTCCCTGGCAGGATACCTTCCGGTTATTAAAGAATATCTGGATGGTACGCAACGGGGGTGCGTGGCGTAGGCATCGGTAAAGCGCATACCTTCAGTTGCTAATTGATCTATATTAGGGGTTTCATAAAATTCCGATCCCTGATATCCGGCATCCATCCACCCCATGTCATCCACCAGGAAAAATAAAACGTTTGGTTTTTCCGGCTTGGCTTGTTGTTTCTCAGTAGCTTGACAAGCAGAAAGCAGTAAAAGGGAAGAAAAAAAGAAAAGGAATGATTTTTTCATGACTTAAGAATTAATCAAAACCCTGCTGCCCCGTTTTAGGGACAGCAGGTAAAAGGATTAGTATTGATCCGGATGTTTATAATCTCCGAAAGGTTTTTTAACGGTCTTTTTCAAAGGAATTTGAAGTCCGCCGGTCTCATCCAGCCAGTTTACAAGATCGGTAGCCAACTGCTTTGAAACATCCTGGTATTCTTCCTGTCCCATCAGATTATACATTTCAGAAGGATCATCCTGAATATTGTACAGTTCGTTTTGATCCCAGATGCCATGGTAACGAATGTATTTGTACTCATCCGTACGTACCCCAAAGACAGTAGGCGTCATTGGGAAATCGTACTCCCAGAAATATTCATAATAGATTCTTTCGCGCCATCCTGACTCATCCCCTTTTAGAAGCTGAACCATGGATTTTCCTGGCATATAATCAGGCTTTTCCAAACCTGCTACCTCCAAAACAGTGGGAGCAACATCCACATTCTGCACCATGCGGTCGATCGGTTCACCACCTTCAAATATTTCCGGACAACGAATAAGCATGGGAACTTTAACAGATTCCTCGTAGAAATGACGTTTGTCAATCAGTCCGTGTTCTCCCCAACTGAAGCCATTATCTCCCATGTAAATAACCAGGGTCGACTCATCAAGGCCGTTCTTCTTCAGCCATTCCATCACAGCTCCAACACTCTCGTCAACCCCCATGAGAGTTTCACAATATTTCTGCACCAACTCATCGAACTCCCCGTCGCCATGGTACATGTAGTCAACACCATGCCACGAATGTCTCTGGTCTTTGACCCACTCAGGCCACTTCAGCTCTTTATATTCATCATCTTCTGTCTGATAATAAGTATCCGGTTTCTCGATGGTTTTACCCGCATACATCCCTTCATGGCGTTTGGCAGGTTTAAAATGAGCATGAACCGCTTTATGAGAAAGATACATAAAGAAGGGCTTCTCTTCATCTCTGTTATCCAACCATTCCAAAGCATGTTCGGTCAACAAGTCGGTAATATACACAGAGTCATCGTATTGTACCCGTTCGCCATTAATATTCAGATTAGGTGCATAATATTCACCCTGTCCTTTGAAACTTTCCCAATGATTAAATCCGGGACGTGGATGGTCTTCCTCATCGCCCATGTGCCATTTTCCGAAAAAGCCTGTCTGATAACCTGCCTTTTGAAGGTATTGAGGAAAGAAAACAAGATTCCCGGGATTGGGAGCCACATTATCCACAATCGTATGCTCATGAGAATATTGACCGGTAAGGATACTGGCCCGGCTGGGAGAACAAAGAGAGGTGGTAACAAAAGCATTCTCCATGTAAGCCCCTTCCTCAGCCAACTTGTCCATATTTGGGGTTTTAAGCCAGGGCACTTTCCCTGTAAATCCCATATAATCGAATCGGTGATCATCGGTAAGAATAAAGATCACATTTCTTTTTTGAACATCAGAAACCACAGGAAGATCAAGGTTTTGTTGATTCTGCTCTTCCTGCTTTGTTTCTGACGGGCCGGCACAACCCCAAACCAGGCCGGCCAATGCGGTAATTAATAAAATTCTTTTCTTCATTTTGAATAATTAAAACTCGAATGATTGACAGATTAAATTACTTCACTTTCACATCCAAAATCCGGATTTCATAATCTCCTTTATCCAGAAACTGAATTTTAAAGTCCCACTCACCGGTTTCAGGAAAAGGGAAATAGAGTTTTTCAGACTGCAGCTGATTTCCGGTCTTGATCTTTCTCACCACCCGTTCTCCATTCACCGGACCACAGGCAAATTTTATATTACCGCCTTTGGCCTCTAATTTCAAAATCAATTTTTGCCCCTCCCGGAAGTACAAAGGCTCTTTGGTTTGCACCTGAATGTCCCAGTTGTTTTCTCCCAGCTTATCTACAGTTGCTTTCAGTCTACCGTTTTTTGTATCAAAAGCCACTTTAGCACCATTGCGGGCAATGATTTTCCAGTTCTGACGAAATGTCTGATCAAATGAAATACCTTCAGGATCTGCAGAGGCTTTCTTTTTCATTCTTGCCTCACCGGTTGTATTAGTCTCTTTTCCCTGAGGAATGCTTCCGGCACCTTTCAATTCCTGATTCTGCTGCTTTACAAATTCACGAAAATAATCCATCAGGCGATCCCGAACCTCCAGGTATTCACGATCTTCATAAAAGTTTTCAGTCTCCAGCGGATCTTCCTGGTAGTCGTATAATTCACCTGCTACAATCAGATTTTCGTCAAGGGGATCGAAAGTGCGGTAATCATTTTCTAACCAAAGGGTAAGACGGTAGCGATCGGTGCGAATGGAGTAACCATTGGTTTTACCCCTTGAAAACTGACTTACAGCGTACTCCTTTATTCTTGTATCAGGATCACTCAATACAGGCTTCAGACTTTCCCCCTGAAGATGTTCCGGTATATCAAGTCCGCTGATATCACAAAGGGTTGGGAAAATATCCAGAAACTCAACTGGATGATGATACTTTACTTCTCTTTTACCCTTTGGGGTAGTTATGATGAAAGGCACTCTGGTCGCCTGTTCAAAATTGGTATGCTTGCACCACAAAGCATGATCGCCCAGATGCCAGCCATGATCGCCCCACAACACAACGGTAGTGTTCTTATCCAGTCCCAGTTCTTTAAGGCGCTTCATTATTCTGCCAACCTGTGCATCAATAAAGGATACAGCGGCATAATAGCCATGAATCAGTTCGCGTTGCTTGTCCTCGCTAAGCTTTTTGGTGAAAATATCAGAAAATGAATCAATTTCAGGAATATCGGTATATGACTGCAATTCTCCGTGTTTGTGATAAGCCAGATCAACTCCGTTCTTCACGGCATGCTGATATTCTGCCAGTGGAACTTCATCTCGCTCATACAAATCCCAGTATTTTTTTGGAGCCGCAAAAGGAAGGTGAGGTCTTTTAAAGCCAACCGCCAAAAAGAAAGGCTCATCCTGACCGGCCAGATCTTCCATATATTTTAAAGCATTATTGGCAATCTGTGTATCCATGTAAGCATCATCCTCCACATCGGCACACTCAGTTGAAGGTTTGAAATGCTCCCGAATGTACTTCGAAACATTTTTGACCCCCTTTTCCTGCGCTTCTTTTCTCAATTCATCAACCCGCTCTTTGGCTTCAGGCAATGCATAATAAGACAAAGCCGGTTCCCCATATTTCTCAGGATAAGTGTAACGGGCACTTTCAGAATACGGCACAGACCATGAGGGTGCATCGTAATTGTTACCCACACATCGGGGATCGTAAATTTTTCCAATGGCCACACTTGCATACCCGTTTTCCTTATAATACTGCGGTAACGTCAAAATATCAGGATTCACATCCCTCATGCGGGTTTTCAAATCCCAAACCCCTGTATAGTCTGGTCGCATACCGGTCATCAAACTGGCACGCGAAGGTCCGCAAACCGCACGCTGGGTATGTGCATTGGTAAACAAAGTACCTCCTTCTGCCAGTTGATCGATATGAGGCGTTTGGGCAAATTCGTCTCCATAACTGCCAATCACCGGCTTAAGGTCATCCACGGCAATGAACAAAACATTGCTTTTCTTTTGGGCAAAAGCAGATGTGGCTGCCAGTAGCCCTATTCCCAGTATTAAATTCTTAAGATTCAACTTCATAATTACAATAGATTTAAATAACAGACTTCGGACTGATTATTCATAAATTGAGTCTATACTCCAATTAACAGATTAATTCAACTCAACAATAACCTCATTGATGTCCCGGCTTATTTCAAAAGGAATTACATTGCCTTCAATCTCCTGCCCGTTTAGGATAAGTCTTTTTACACCAGATCCCCTTCCTCCGGGTTTAACGGTAATACTAAAATTTTTGGCTCTTATCTTTCTGAGTACGCGGTACTCATTAAAATCGCCAGGCACACAAGGATCAATCCTCAACCCGTCATAATCAGGCTGAATTCCCAGGATGTGGCGGGTAATGGCATAATAGTTCCAGGCTGCTGTTCCTGTGAGCCAGCTGTTTTTGGCTTCCCCGGGTTTGAAGGCATCTTTTCCGGCAATCATCTGGGCATACACGTATGGCTCTGTGCGGTGCAGATCGGAGATTTCTTCCAGGTAGGCAGGACAAATCTTTTTGTAATACTCCCAGGCTCTTTCACCACGGCCAATATTGGTCTCACCGATCATGATCCAGGGGTTGTTATGGCAGAAGATTCCGGCATTTTCCTTATAACCGGCCGGATAGGTGGAAATCTCTCCATACTCCACCA